>NZ_JANFNG010000039.1 GCF_024436035.1 Streptomyces humicola | reverse complement strand
TGCTTGGGCATTGCGACCTTCCGTATGGGAGGTGAAAGCGAAGTTCCGTATCGCGGACACTAAGGACCTCGCGCGAGCGATGTCAACACTTTGTTGAATCTTGGGGTCGGCGGGACGACCGGCTAAGTTGGGCGCGTGCGATTGAAGGTGGAATTCACGACGGAGCCGTTCGACCTGGACCACGCGCCGGCCCACGCGCTCGTGGCCCGCGAGGTCGTCCAGGCCGCCGACCTGGAAAAGGTGGACGTCGGCCCGTTCGGGAACACGGTGGAGGGTTCCGCCGAGCAGGTGCTCGCCGCCGTCGGCGACCTGCTGCAGCGCACCCTCACGGCGGGCGCCACCCGGGTGTCGCTGCAGGTCAGCGTGGTCGATGAGGAGGGCGAGGCGTGACGAGCACCGGTCACCCCTTCGTCGACGCGGTCAAACCGCTCGTCGACGCCATGGGCGGGGTCATGGTCCCCCCCGATCAGGCGCGCGGCGATGACGTCGTGCTCAGCTGGGAGGGCGAGGAGGTGCTGGCCGTACGGCTGCCGCACATAGCCGACTCCCTCGACCACATCCTCGCCGACCTGGAGCGGCGCAAGGGCCGGCCCCTCGCCGAGCTGGACCGCAAGGAGAAGCAGACGGTGGTGCGGATCCTCGAGGAGCGCGGCGCCTTCTCGGTGCGCCACGGCGTCGAGACGGTCGCCTCCGCGCTCGGCGTCAGCCGTTTCACGGTGTACAACTACCTCAACCGTGAAGGTGCTGCCAAGAACAATGCGTGACCGGCTTTGAGCGCGGTGTGACCAGCGCTGACTCGGCCGCCGCCCCGGCATCTCCCGGGCGGCGGCCTTTGTATTGCAGGAAGTTCAACAAAGTGTTGACGACGTGTGGCGCGGGCCTTTAGCTTTCCAGCAAGCCCGGAGTACACAGCTTTCGGGCAAGCCCGGTCCAACGCAGGCCTCGGAGGCCGCTCCATGACATCTCCTACCCCCGCGGGGATCGCCCGCCTCAACACAGCCGACGACGGTACTGCCGCCGACCTCCTCCACGAGGTCTGCACCAGCACTGCCTGGGCGCGCGCGGTGCTCGCCAAGCGCCCGTTCGCCGGTCTCGACGAGCTGTGCGAGGCGAGCGACGCGGCGATGCGGGAGCTGACCCCCGAGGACCTCGGTGAGGCCATGGCAGGCCACCCGCCGATCGGCAGGCCCAAGCCCGGCGACCCGACCTCGGCGCGCGAGCAGCGCGGCATGGCCGGAGCGTCGGACGAGCTCAAGGCGGAGCTGCTCGAACTCAACCTGGCCTACCAGGACAGGTTCGGGCACGTCTTCCTCATCTGCGCCACGGGCCTCACCGGGGAACAGATGCGGGACGCCGCGACGGCCCGGATCGGCAACACGCCGGAGCAGGAACGCGAGATCGTCCGCACCGAGCTGGGGAAGATCAACCGCATCCGGCTGACCCGCCTCGCAGAAGGAGAATGACCATGACGGCCACGGCGCTCACGGCGTCCGTATCCACGCACATCCTGGACACCAGCGTCGGACGCCCCGCCGAGGGCGTCGCCGTCGAACTGTCGGTCCGGTCCGGTGCCGATGCCCCATGGACCGTGCACGGCGCGTCGAAGACCGATGCGGACGGGCGCTGCAAGGACCTGCCCGCCCTCCCCGAGGGCACCACCCACGTACGGCTCTACTTCGAGGTCGAGCCGTATTTCACCCACAAGCAAGAAGCCGAGGCTCAGCAGGACGCCCCCCGCGTAAGGGACAGCGGAGCTTTCTTCCCGGAGGTGGCGATCACGTTCGCCGTCAAGCCGGGTGAGCACTACCACGTACCGCTGCTGCTCAACCCGTTCGGCTACTCCGTATACCGAGGGAGCTAGCACCGACATGCCCACCATTCTCGGCCAGAACCAGTACGGCAAGGCGGAAAACCGCGTCGTCAAGATCACCCGTGATGGCGACACGCACCACATCAAGGACCTGAACGTCTCCGTCGCCCTCTCCGGCGACATGGAGGAGGTCCACTACTCGGGAAGCAACGCCAACGTGCTGCCGACCGACACCACGAAGAACACCGTCTTCGCCTTCGCCAAGGAACACGGCATCGAGTCCGCCGAGCAGTTCGGCATCCACCTGGCCCGCCACTTCGTGACCAGCCAGGAGCCGATCAAGCGCGCACGCATCCGCGTCGAGGAGTACACGTGGGAGCGGATCGAGACCTCCGACAACAACTCCCGCTTCATCGGCTCGGACGAGGTCAAGCACTCCTTCGTCCGCAAGGGCCAGGAGGTGCGCACCTCACAGATCACCTTCGACGGTGAGAACTGGGAAGTCATCTCCGGGATGAAGGACCTGACGGTGATGAACTCCACCAACTCGGAGTTCTGGGGCTACGTCAAGGACAAGTACACGACGCTGCAGGAGGCGTACGACCGCATCCTCGCCACCACGGTCCAGGCCGCCTGGCGCTTCAACTGGACCAGCGACGAGCAGCGGATGCCCAACTGGGAGCGCTCGTACGCCGAGGCGAAGAAGCACCTGCTGCAGGCCTTCGCCGAGACCTACAGCCTCTCCCTCCAGCAGACCCTGTACCAGATGGGTTCGCGGGTGATCAACAGCCGCTCGGAGATCGACGAGGTGCGTCTGTCGCTCCCGAACAAGCACCACTTCCTGGTGGACCTGGAGCCGTTCGGTCTGAAGAACGACAACGAGGTGTACTTCGCGGCCGACCGCCCGTACGGCCTGATCGAGGGCACCGTGCTGCGCGACGGCGTCGAGGCGCGCATCCCGGTCGACCACACCAACCTGTGACCGTCATCCGAAACTCGATCTGAACCTCGGCACCCGCGGGGAGCGGGCGGGCAGCCTTCCCCGACTGCCCGCCCGGCCGATCAAGAAACCAAGAGAACGAGGCAGCACCATGGCAGCATCGGCAGCCCCCGGCAGCGCGGCTCCCCCTAGCCTTCGGCCGGGGGGACTCCCCCGCATCGTCATCGAGAACTGTTCCATCGCGACCGTGGACGCCCATGACACCGAGTACGCCTCGGGTCATGTCGTCATCGCCGGAAACCGTATCGAGTCGGTCGGCCAGGGTCCTGCTTCCGCCGGTCTGGAGAATGTCGTCCGACGCATCGACGCGGAAGGACACCTGCTGACGCCGGGCCTCGTCAACACCCACCACCACTTCTACCAGTGGATCACCCGCGGCCTCGCCCAGGACTGCAACCTCTTCGACTGGCTCGTCACCCTTTACCCGACCTGGGCGCGCATCGACGAGCAGATGGTCTACGCGGCGGCCCAGGGCTCGCTGGCCGCGCTCGCGCTGTCCGGCGTGACGACCGCCATGGACCACCACTACGTCTACCCGCAGGGCTGCGGCGACCTGTCCGGCGCCATCATCCGTGCTGCCTCCGAGACGGGTGTCCGCTTCACCCTGGCCCGCGGCTCGATGGACCGCAGCAAGAAGGACGGCGGTCTGCCGCCGGACTTCGCCGTGGAAACTCTGGAGGGCGCGCTCGCCGCCACCGAGGAGACCGTCAAGAAACACCACGACGCCTCCTTCGACGCGATGACCCAGGTCGCCGTCGCCCCCTGCTCGCCCTTCTCGGTCTCCACTGAGCTGCTCAAGCAGGGCTCCGAGCTCGCTCGCCGGCTCGGTGTGCGGATGCACACGCACGGCTCGGAGACCGTGGAGGAGGAGAAGTTCTGCCACGAGCTGTTCGGCATGGGCCCGACGGACTACTTCGAGTCCACCGGCTGGCTCGGCGAGGACGTGTGGATGGCGCACTGCGTCCACATGAACGACTCCGACATCGCGAAGTTCGCCGAGACCGGCACCGGCGTCGCCCACTGCCCGTCCTCCAACGCGCGCCTCGCCGCGGGCATCGCCCGCGTTCCCGACATGCTCGCCGCGGGTGTGCCGGTCGGCCTCGGTGTCGACGGCACCGCCTCCAACGAGTCCGGCGAGCTCGGCACCGAGCTGCGCAACGCTCTGCTGATCAACCGCCTCGGCAGCCACCGCGAGAAGGCGCTCAACGCCCGCCAGGCGCTGCGGCTGGGCACCTATGGCGGTGCGCGTGTCCTCGGCCGTGAGCAGGAGATCGGCTCGATCGAGCCGGGCAAGCTCGCCGACCTCGCCCTGTGGAAGCTGGACGGGGTGCTGCACTCCTCCATCGCCGACCCGGTCGCCGCCCTCGTCTTCGGCGCCGCGGCACCGCTCACCCTGCTCCTCACCAACGGCAAGCCGGTGGTCGAGAACAGCCACCTGGTCCACGTCGACGAGGACGCCATCGCGCGCAGCACGCGCACCGAGGCCCAGCGCCTCGCGAAGATCGCCGGTCTCACCGACTGACGCCGGCGCACAGCCAGGCCACCGGCCGGGGGGGACGGTCCCCGGCCGGGGTGCCGGACCCCGTGGGGCTCCGGCAGCGCCGCCCCCGTACATCGGACAGCAGTAGTACGGGGGCGGCGCACCCAACCCCTCTTCGGTCCTGCCTCTGGCTTTCCGCAGAGCTCCAGACGACCCGCACCACCCTCCCTGAAACCCGCGCCTTTGGCGTGTAACCGACAGGAGGAGAACCGTGGTCGACACCCCGGCTCCCGCATCCGAACCTCCCAAACACCCGGTCGACGACAAGCTCCCGCCGGGAAAGCTGTTCACCAGCGGCCTGCAGCACGTGGCCGCCATGTACGCGGGGGTGGTCGCGCCGCCCCTCGTCGTCGGCAAAGCGGTCGGGCTCTCCGCGACCGACATGACATTCCTGGTGGGGGCGAGCCTGTTCACCGCAGGTCTGGCAACCCTCCTGCAGACCATCGGATTCTGGAAGGTCGGGGCCCGGCTGCCCTTCGTCAACGGCGTCTCGTTCGCCGGCGTCGCCCCGATGATCGCGATCGCCGACTCCACCGGCCGCCATGACGCCCTTCCCGTCATCTTCGGCTCCGTCATCGTCGCCGGCCTCGTCGGATGCCTGGTCGCGCCTTACTTCTGCAGGCTGATCCGCTTCTTCCCGCCCGTCGTCACCGGCTCGGTCATCACCCTCATCGGCATATCGCTGCTCCCCGTGGCCGTCGGATGGATCGCGGGCAGCGATCCCTCGGCCCCCGGATACGACGCACTGTCCAACATCGTGCTCGCCGCCATCACGTTGGTGGTGGTGCTGGCGCTGCGGCGGCTGCTCAGCGGCTTCCTCCAGCAGATCTCGATCCTCATCGGCCTGGTCGTCGGCACGCTGATCGCCATCCCGTTGGGCAAGACCGACTTCAGCCCGATCGGCAAGGCCGGCCTCGTCGGCTTTCCCACCCCGTTCCACTTCGGCGCACCGCAGTTCCAGATCCCCGCGATCCTGTCGATGTGCATCGTGATGGTGGTGTGCCTCACCGAGTCGACCGCCGACATCCTGGCGCTCGGCAAGGTCGTGGAGCGTCCGGCCGACGAGGCGACGCTCGCGGCGGGGCTGCGCGCCGACACCCTGGGCAGCGCCATCAGCCCGTTGTTCAACGGCTTCTTCAACAGTGCCTTCGCCCAGAACATCGGCCTGGTGGCGATCACCAAGGTGCGCAGCCGGTTCGTCGTCGCCGCGGGCGGTGTGCTGCTGGTGCTGGCCGGGCTGTGCCCGGTGCTCGCGTCATTGATCTCGCTGGTGCCAGGCCCAGTGCTGGGCGGCGCGGGTCTGGTGCTGTTCGGTACGGTCGCCTCCAGCGGCGTCAAGACCCTTGCTGAGGCGGATCTTTCGGACGGGAACAACCTGCTCATCGTGGGCATCGCCATCGGCATCGGCATGATCCCGATCGTCTCGCCGGGCTTCTACGCCCACGTGGACCCACATCTGCAGATCGTGCTCAACTCCGGTATCAGCACCGGCTGTCTGGTGGCCGTCGTCCTTAATCTGATCTTCCATCACCTGGGCCGGCGCGGGACCACGGAGCCGGATGTCCCGGTGCAGCGGGAGCGCGTTCCCATATGACCGCGTGAGCGCGAGACCGCTTGGCACACGACGGTGGCCGGCCCCTGTGTTCCGGGGCCGGCCACCGTCGTACGGTCTCGTCGCTCAGCCGAGCAACTCGTACGCGGGCAGGGTGAGGAAGTCCACGTACTTCTCGTCGAGCGAGACCTGGAGCAGCAGGTCGTGCGCCTGCTGCCAGGTGCCGGCCGCGAAGGCCTCCTCGCCGATCTCCGCGCGGATCGCCGCCAGTTCCTCGGCGGCGATGTGGCGGGCCAGCTCGGCGGTGGCCTTCTCGCCGTTGTCGAAGACGACGCCGGCGTCGATCCACTGCCAGATCTGCGAGCGCGAGATCTCGGCGGTGGCCGCGTCCTCCATGAGGTTGAAGATGGCAACGGCGCCGAGGCCCCGCAGCCAGGCCTCGATGTAGCGGATGCCGACCTGGACGGCGTTGCGCAACCCCTCGTACGTCGGTTTGGCGTCGAGCGAATCGATGGCGATCAGCTGGTCGGCGGTGACGTGCACGTCCTCGCGCAGCCGGTCCTTCTGGTTCGGCTTGTCGCCGAGCACCGCGTCGAAGCTGGCGCGGGCGACCGGGACCAGGTCGGGGTGGGCGACCCAGGAGCCGTCGAAACCGTCCGCGGCCTCGCGGTCCTTGTCGGCCCTGACCTTCTCCAGCGCCTTGGCGTTGACCTCGGGGTCGCGGCGCGAGGGGATGAACGCGGCCATGCCGCCGATGGCGTGGGCGCCGCGCTTGTGGCAGGTGCGGACGAGCAGTTCGGTGTACGCGCGCATGAACGGCGCCGTCATGGTCACCGCGTTGCGGTCCGGCAGGACGAACTTCTCACCACCGTCGCGGAAGTTCTTCACGATCGAGAAGAGATAGTCCCAGCGGCCGGCGTTCAGACCGCTGGCGTGGTCGCGCAGTTCGTAGAGGATCTCCTCCATCTCGAACGCGGCGGTGATCGTCTCGATGAGGACGGTGGCACGGATGGTGCCCTGCGGAATGCCGGTGTAGTCCTGGGCGAAGACGAAGACGTCGTTCCACAGGCGCGCCTCGAGGTACGACTCCGTCTTCGGCAGGTAGAAGTACGGGCCCTTGCCCTTGGCCAGCAACCGCTTGGCGTTGTGGAAGAAATACAGGCCGAAGTCGACGAAGGCGCCCGGCACCGGTTCGCCGTCGACGGTCAGGTGCCGCTCGTCCAGGTGCCAGCCGCGCGGGCGCATCACGACGGTGGCGAGTTCCGCATCCGGGCGCAGCGCGTAGGACTTGCCCTCGGGGGAGGTGAAGTCGATGCGGCGCTCGTAGGCGTCGATCAGGTTGACCTGGCCGAGGACCACGTTCTCCCATGTGGGCGCGGAGGCGTCCTCGAAGTCGGCGAGCCATACCTTGGCGCCGGAGTTCAGCGCGTTGATGGTCATCTTGCGGTCGGTCGGACCGGTGATCTCCACACGCCGGTCGTTCAGCACCTCCGGGGCCCGGGCGACCTGCCAGTCGCCCTCGCGGACGTGCGCGGTCTCGGGGCGGAAGTCCAGTGCGGCGGTTCGTGCGATCTCGTCTCGGCGCTCCTTGCGCTGGGCGAGCAGTTCGGCGCGGCGCGGTGCGAACCGGCGATGCAGCTCTCCGATGAAGGCGAGCGCCTCATCGGTGAGCACCTCCTCGGAACGTGGGACGGGCTCTGCGTCGACGATGACGGGCAGCGGGGAGGGCGCTGCTGCGGACATGGCTGTCACTCCTTCACGCGCGCGCCGTGTGCGGCGGCGGCGCGATGGCGGCACGGGGTGCCGCGGATTGTGGGTACGGCGGCAGATCCCGGGCCGGTGTGCGGCCGGGCCCGAGCGTTCTGCTGCGTGGAGCATAGTTTCTGCATAGTGGAAGATCAACGGTTTGTGGCACCCGGTGCACGGCCTTCGCGGGGCCTCTCGGCGGCCCGGCCGCCAGGCTCGGAGAGGAGTCGCAGGTCGGCGGGGGTGTCGATGTCGCCGGGCGAGGAAATGTCCCCGCATTCGACCAATGTGATTGTGCTCTCACGCCCCCGCAGATATGCGCGAGCGCCTTGATCGCCTTTGGCCGAGGAAATGACGGCGGGCCAGTGATCGGCGCCGAAGAGCACGGGATGGCCGCGGCTGCCGTCGTATGCGGCGGCGGCGAGGCTCGCCCGCGAGACGCCGGACGACAGCAGGCGTGCGACGGCCTCGGGGCCGATTCCGGGCTGGTCGACGAGGGAGACCACCGCCGCCCGCGCGTCCGTGGAGCGGAGCGAGGCGAGCCCGACGCGCAGCGAGGATCCCATCCCCTGCGCCCAGTCGGGGTTGTCGACCAGCCGGCACCAGTCGAGCCCGGTGGCCCGCTCCCGTACCTCCGCGGCGGCCGCACCGAGCACGACATGCACCACGTCGCAGCCCCCGTCGCGCAGCACGCGGGCGGCATGCTCGACGAGCAGCCCCCCGCGGTAGGTGAGGAGCGCCTTGGGCTGCCCGCCCAGCCGCCGTCCGGTACCGGCCGCGAGCACCACACCCGCTACAAACTGCTTCATGACGCCTGCATATCCCCTTTCCGGCTTGCGAGGAAAGCGGCGGCTTGCCACACGGACGTGTGAAATACCGCCAAGTCTCCTTCGAACGAAGGTTTTTTGAGACCGATTTCGCTCTCCGTATGGCGCGATGTGCGGAGAGTCGCCTTTACTGGTCCGGCCCAGCATGGCCTACCCCAGGACGTCTGAGGGGGAGTAGCAGTGTCGAACGACCCGACCGGGCAGTGTGCCCGGACCGTCGTACGCGCCGACGGCGCGGATGGCACAGCCGACGGCGCGGCGGACGGTACCGAGGACCCGCGGGTGACGGGTCTGCGCAAGGCGGTCGCCCGCCTCCGCCGCGAGCTCGCGGGCTACCGCGCCCATCTGTCCGACCGTGAGGTCGCCGAGGACGAACTCGCGGCGCTCGACGCAGCCGCCGCGGCGGGCGTCCCGGTGATCGAACGCCTCCGCGGCTCGCTGCTGGTGCTCACCAGCGCCCTGGGCTCGGTGAGCGCGCTCGCACCGTCCCTGGCGGAGGTGCGCGGCGCGATCGACCTCTTCGGCCCCGTTCCGGCGGCACGACCACGCCGCGAGGCGGCCGGCGACCCCACCTGAGGTCAGGCGGTTCCCGTGCTGGCGAGCGCAGCGGAGAGCTGGCGTGCGACGTCCTGCAGCACGGGGATGATCTTGTCCTGTGCCGTCTCCGTGACGCGTCCCGCCGGGCCCGAGATGGAGATCGCCGCGGCCGTCGGGGAATCGGGCACGGTCACCGCCAGGCAGCGCACCCCTATCTCCTGCTCGTTGTCGTCGACCGCGTAGCCCGCCGTGCGGATGCGCTCCAGCTCGGCGATGAACTCCTCCGGGTCGGTGATCGTCTTCTCGGTCGCCGCGGGCATGCCCGTACGCCCCAGCAGCGCCCGCACCTCGTCGGCCGGGACGTGCGCGAGCAGCGCCTTGCCGACGCCCGTGGAGTGCGGCAGCACCCGCCGTCCGACCTCGGTGAACATCCGCATTGAGTGGCGCGACGGCACCTGCGCCACGTAGACGACCTCATCGCCGTCGAGCAGCGCCATGTTCGCCGTCTCGCCGGTCGCCTCGACCAGTTCCGCGAGGTACGGCCGCGCCCAAGTGCCCAGCAGCCGCGATGCGCTCTCGCCGAGCCGGATGAGGCGCGGGCCGAGCGCGTAGCGGCGGTTCGGCTGCTGCCGTACGTAGCCGCAGGAGACGAGCGTGCGCATCAGCCGGTGGATCGTGGGAAGCGGAAGTCCGCTGCTCGCGGAGAGCTCGCTCAGCCCGACCTCGCCGCCCGCGTCGGCCATCCGCTCCAGCAGGTCGAAAGCGCGCTCCAGGGATTGCACGCCACCGGCGCCCGCGGCGGTGCCGTTGGGCTTACTGCTGGTGCTGGTGTTGTTGGCGGAGCTGCTGGAGCTGATCGACGGCACGTCCGGTCCTCTCGAAGCCGCGTGAGCCGCCGGGCCCGGTATGGGCTCGGCAGCGTACGGCAGCCTACCGGGCGCCGAGCGGTCGATCACGGGCCGCTGCCTGCGGATCCGAGGTCCGCGGGCCCGTGGACCACACGATCGACGCTTACGCCCTACCTGTCGCCACACCGCAACTGGTCGTAGCTACCTTCTATTGTATGGAATGCAGATTCCATTTTGTGGAATCCTCCAAAGTGGCTCACGGGTCGCACGTCTGAAGCCTTGACGCTCCACGTCTCCGGCGTGAAGACTTCCTTCAACAGAAAGTTGAATTCCGGTAGGTGGAAGAAGGAAGGAGAGCCTGTGTCGCACGCAGACCTCGTCCTGCGCTCGACGCGGGTCGTCACACCTGAGGGTGAGCGCCCGGCGGCGGTGACCGTCGCCGATGACCGGATCGTGGCCGTTCTGCCGTACGAGGCCGAGCTTCCGGCAGGCGCCCGCATCGTGGACCTCGGTGACGACGCGCTGCTGCCCGGCCTCGTCGACACGCACGTCCACGTCAACGATCCCGGCCGCACCGAATGGGAGGGCTTCGACTCCGCGACCCGCGCGGCCGCGGCGGGCGGCATCACGACGCTGATCGACATGCCGCTCAACAGCATCCCGCCGACCACCACTCCCACCGCTCTCGACATCAAGCGCAGCACGGCCCGGGACAAGGCCCACATCGACGTCGGCTTCTGGGGTGGCGCCATCCCCGGCAACGTCAAGGAGCTGCGGCCGCTGCACGACGCCGGCGTCTTCGGCTTCAAGTGCTTCCTGCTGCCGTCGGGCGCCGACGAGTTCCCGCACCTGAGCCCCGCCGAGCTCGAAGAGGCGATGGCCGAGATCGCCGGCTTCGACGGCCTGCTCATCGTGCACGCCGAGGACCCCCACCTGATCGAGGCCGCGCCGCACGCCGACGGCAGCCGCCGCTACGCCGACTTCCTCGCCTCCCGTCCGCGCGACGCCGAGAACACCGCCATCGCCTCGCTGATCGCACTCGCGCAGCGGCTGCGGGCCCGCATCCACATCCTGCACCTCTCCTCGTCCGACGCCCTGCCGCTGATCGCCGCCGCCAAGCGCGACGGCGTACGGCTCACCGTCGAGAGCTGCCCGCACTACCTCACCCTCACCGCCGAGGAAGTGCCGGACGGTGCAACGGAGTTCAAGTGCTGCCCGCCCATCCGCGAGGCCGGAAACCAGGACGCCCTGTGGGAAGGCCTCGCCGACGGCACCATCGACTGCATCGTCTCCGACCACTCGCCGTCCACCGTCGACCTCAAGCTCCTCGACACCGGCGACTTCGGGCAGGCGTGGGGCGGCATCTCCTCGCTCCAGCTGGGCCTTCCGGCGATCTGGACCGAGGCCCGCCGCCGCGGCCACACACTCACCGACGTGGTGCGCTGGATGTCGTCCGCACCGGCCGCGCTGGCCGGACTCGGCAACAAGGGCGCCATCGCACCGGGCAACGACGCCGACTTCGCCGTCCTCGCACCCGAGGAGACCTTCACCGTGGACCCGGCGGTGCTCCACCACCGCAATCGGATCACCGCCTACGCCGGGCGCACGCTCCACGGCGTCGTGCGCAGCACCTGGCTGCGCGGACAGCGCATCGCCGATCACGGCCTCACCACCCGGCCCACCGGCCGGCTCATCGAAAGGCAGCATGCATGACGCAGGTCACTCGCTTCACCGGCGACGCCAAGCCGTACGGAGGCGGCGACCCGTACGCCGACTACCGCAGCGCGGAGATTCCCTTCGCCGACCTGGTCGACCTGGTCGACCTGGCCGACCGCCGCCTCGGCGCGGGCGTCGTCGCCGCCAACGACGAGTTCTTCGCCGAGCGCGAGAACCTGCTCATCCCCGAGCCCGCTCACTTCGACCCCGAGCACTTCGGCCACAAGGGCAAGATCATGGACGGCTGGGAGACCCGCCGTCGCAGGGGCACCGGAGCCGGCACCCCGCACCCGGCCGACGAGGACCACGACTGGGCGCTCATCCGCCTCGGCGCCCCCGGCGTGATCCGCGGCATCATCGTGGACACCGCACACTTCCGCGGCAACTACCCGCAGGCCGTCTCCATCGAGGCCACCGTCGCGCCGCTGTCCGCCTCGCCCGAGGAACTGCTCGCCGACGGTGTGGAGTGGACCGAGCTGGTCCCGCGCACCGCCATCGGCGGCCACGCCGCCAACGCCTTCGAGATCGCCGTCGAGCGCCGCTTCACCCACCTGCGCCTCAACCAGCACCCCGACGGCGGCATCGCGCGGCTGCGCGTCTACGGCGATGTCGCGCCCGACCCGGAGTGGCTGGCCGCGCTCGGCACCTTCGACCTCGTCGCGCTGGAGAACGGCGGCGCCGTCGAGGACGCCTCCGACCGGTTCTACTCGCCGCCCACCAACACCATCCTGCCGGGCCGTTCGCGCAAGATGGACGACGGCTGGGAGACCCGTCGCCGCCGCGACAAGGGCAACGACTGGGTCCGCTACCGCCTCACCGAGCAGGCCGAGATCCGCGCCGTGGAGATCGACACCGGCTACCTCAAGGGCAACTCGGCCGGCTGGGCCGCCCTCTACGGGCAGGACCAGAGCGCCGGCTCGGAGGAGTGGTTCGAGATCCTGCCGCGCACCCGGCTGCAGCCCGACACCGTCCACCGCTTCCTGGTCGACGCGCCCGCCGCAACCCATGTCCGGATCGACATCTTCCCGGACGGCGGCATCTCCCGTCTGCGGCTGCACGGTTCGCTGACGGCGGTCGGCGCCAAGCGCCTGGCCGAACGCTCGGCGCAGCTGTGACCCACTGACGGCGCCGCGGCCGGGGCGGGTTCTCCGCCCCGGCCGCAGCCGCCTGTTCACGACGAGGGCGAGCAGCGGTAGAGCGTTCCGCCGCCGGCACCGGCTTCGCCGAACATGCCGGCCGGGCCGGTACCGGCTGTGCTGCTGCGGCTGGTGCTGCTCGACGCGCTGACGCCGTAGTCCTGTGACGGCACCTGAGCGCAGTGCTTCGTCACCCAACTGCTGATCCCGGTCAGGGACCCGCTGCCGCCCCCCGCACCCGGCATGCCGGCGCCTGCGCTGCCGGAGCCCTGCGTGAGCACGAAGCGCACCTCTCCCTTGTGCACGAGGGAGACGAAGTCGTCCAGCGACGGCTGCGGCACCGAGCCGCTGAAGCCGCCCATCGGCAGCACCGTGTCGCCCGTGGCCAGGATGTACGGCGAGGCCAGGTTCCAGCCCTCGGTCGCCATCACGTACTCCGCGCTGCCCTGGTGTGCCTTGACGTACTGGTAGAGGCGACGCTGACTGGCCGTCAGAGAGGTGGAGACGTCGCCGCCCGGGCCGGAGAAGCCGCGGCCGCCACCACCCATGGCGGACGGTCCGGCGCTGGCGTCGAAGGCGCTGCCCGCGTACGTGGTGTCGAGGACCGAAGCGGACCACGCCACCGGAGTGACCACCGACCCGGCGATCCCGGCGAGCAGACCCGCCGTCAGCAGCCGCGATCGCATGCGGCGGGTGCCGCGCCCGAGGACCATCACCACGACACCGATGACCGACGCCGCCAGCATCGTCCACTTCAGCCACGGCAGGAAACCGGAGTCGAACGAGCCGAGATACCAGCTCCACGCCGCCTCCGCGGCCACAGCGACCGGCAGCGCCCAGGCACGCGCCCCGCCCCTGCGGTAGGCGCGCCACATCATCACCGCACCGGCAGCGGTGAGCGCGGCCAGCGGCGGGGCGAGGGTCGACATGTAGGCGGTGTGAGGGATGTTGCTCATCTTGCTGAAGACCAGGCCGACGACGACCAGCCAGCTGCCCCACATCGCATAGCCGCCGCGCAGCCGGTCGGTACGCTCCCGGCCGCGCCGCCACCACAGCCCCAGGACGAGGGCGAGCAACGCGAACGGATACATCCACCCGATCTGCGGTCCGAACCTGCTCTGGAACAGCTTCAGCCAGCTCGATCCGCCGTGCACGGCACCGGGCCCGCTGGCGAGCCGCCGGGTGCCTTCGGCGCCGGAGGCGCCCGTGCCGCCCGTGCCGCCCGGGAGGCTCCCGCCGCCCCGGCCGGCGGCGGTGGCCGCCGGGCCCGCGGCGCCACCGACACCTGCGGCGCCTTGGGTACTGCCGGCACTGGCAGCACCGTTGGCGCCTGCCGGACTGCCCGGGCCCGCGGCGCCGCTCGTGCCCGGCGCGCCTGCGCCGGCGGTATCCGCGCCGGGGCGGGCACCGGAGCCACCGAGTCCCGGGAAGCCGCCGGTGCCGGCGGTGCCGCCGGTCCCGAGCCGGGCGAAGCCGCCCTTCCCCGCGGTTCCGCCTCCGCCGCCCATGCTCGCGACAGCACCCGGCACGTTGATGCCGAACCGCTCCAGGCCGTTGTAGCCGAAGACCATGGCGATGGCGCTGTTGTTGGTGGAACCGTCCACGTAGGGGCGGTCCTTCGCCGGTACGAACGTCATCAGCATCACCCAGGAGAGCGATACCGCGAGGCACACCACTGCGGCGACCGCGACGTGCGCGATCCTGCGCCGCAGCCTGCCCGGTGCCGACACCAGATAGACGAGCGCCAGCGCCGGCAGCACCATCCAGGCCTGCATCATCTTCGCCTGGAAGCCGACGCCCACCCACACCCCGGCGAACACAAGGGAGCGCAACCGTGCGTCCAGGAACGCACGTTGACAGCAGTCGGCGGCCATCACGAGGCAGAAGGTGAGCCCGCCGTCCTCCATGGAGTGGCCGAACATCGAGGCGACCACGGGCGTGAAGGTGAACAGCGCGGCGGCGCCGAGCCCGGCGTACGGGCCCGCCCAGCGCCGTACGACGCGGTACATCACCAGGACGCAGATCACCCCCTCGATGCACTGAGGGAGCGTCACCGACCAGGCGTGGAAGCCGAAGAGGCGAGCCGACAGTGCCTGTGGGACGAACGATCCGGCGATCTTGTCCGGGGTGATCGTGGCGCCCGGGTCCATCGCGCCGAACAGCAGCGCCTTCCAGCTCACCGACATGCTTTTGACGGCGTCCGAGTAGTAGTACGCGAAGCCGGACGAGGTGATGTTCCAGGCGTACAGCACGCCCGCCACCGCCGCGATCAGCAACAGGACGGGCCTGGCCCAACGCGGCTGGTCCTGCGGTGAGCGCCAGAAGACCAGGGCACGGACCAGCCGCGGCGGTCCGTCCTGTGGTGCACGGGCTGGTTTGGCGTGCGCACCGGCAAGGGTCGCGGACAAGGGGCACTACCTCCGGACATCGAGGGGGGATCACGGCCGCGGGCAGCCGCAACCTCGCCATTGAGGGCGGCGCCGGACAAGAGCGGCCCGGCTGCCGAAGAGGACCCGAATCGGACCGCATCGGAGCCATGAGCCTCGCAACGGCCCCTGTGCCTCCGCTGTGCGCTTGGTCAAGCGGGCGTGAAAAACAGCTGAGAAGCGACCGTGATCATCCCGAGAAAGGGTCATGACCAGGTATGTGAGAGGAGATGTCCCCGTTCCTGCTCCGGTTTCGGTGACGGCCGATAACGTTCTGGTGACCGCTCCGGCCGACGGCCGAGCATCGCACGGACACCGAAAGGACGGCGAACCCCCGTGTATCGCTGGGAGATCACCCGGGCCGCACTGGCCCAGCGGGTCGTTGCCATCATTCGCGCCGAGAGCTACGACCAGGCGGCGGCGGCCGCCGACACGCTGCTCTCCGCCGGTCTCACCACGCTTCAGATCTCCCTGACCACGCCCTTCGCGCTGGAAGCCATCACTACGTTAGTGCGCGAGGTGGGTGAGGACGCGGTGATCGGCGCGGGCACCGTGCTCGATGCCGAGTCGGCCCGGATGGCGGTCGAGGCGGGCGCCGGCTTTCTCGCCGCACCCGGCCTCGACGCCGACGTCATCCGTACCGGCCACCGCTACGGGATACCCGTCCTCCCCGGAGCCGCCACCCCCACCGAGATCACCCGGGCCCTGGAGCTCGGCGCCGACGCCGTACAGCTCTTCCCCGCCTCCGCCTACGGCCCCGGCTGGGTCAAGGACGTACGCGGCGTCCTGCCGCAGGCCGCGCTGGTGCCGGTCGGCGGCATCACCACCGAGACCGCGCCCGACTGGATCAGCGCGGGCGCGGTGGCCTGCGGGATCGAATCCGGACTCACCGAGGGCGACCGGGAGACGGTGGCCAAGCGCGTCGCCGAACTCCTCGCCCGCATCGCCTAGGCCGCAGGCCCCCGGCTCCTCCTTGGGGCTGACGCCCTCGAGGCGCGCTCGCGTTACGTTGGCCGCATGGTGGAGCCGACCACGAACACAGCCGTCAAGATCGTCGACCTTGCGGCGTACGGCGAGAGATTCACCGCCGACCCGTACCCCGTCTACGCCGAGCTGCGCGAGAAGAGCCCGGTCCACTACGCGCGCCTGCCGCACGGCAACGAAGTGTGGCTCGTCGTCGGCCACGAGGAGGTGCGCGCCGCCCTCGCCGACCCCACCCTCTCCAAGAGCTGGCTGAACTCCGAGCAGTGGACCGATGACGACGAGCTCTACATCGGCACGCACATGCTCAACTCCGATCCGCCGCACCACACCCGGCTGCGCAAGCTCGTCGCCAAGGAGTTCACTCCGCGCCGGGTGGAGGCGCTGCGCCCGCGCATCCAGCAGATTACCGACGAGCTCCTCGACGCGATGCCCGCCACCGGTCGCGTCGATCTCGTCGAGGCGCTCGCCTTTCCGCTCCCGATGACGGTGATCTGCGAGCTGCTCGGGGTGCCCTTCCTGGAACGGGAGGCCTTCAGGGGCTGGTCGAACGAGATCATCGCTCCCGTCGGCGACCCCGAGCGCCAGGAGACCGCGTTCAAGGAGATGGGCGCCTATCTCAGCAGGCTGGTCGAGGAGAAACGCGAGCGTCCGGGCGACGATCTGATGAGCGCCCTGATCAGGACCACCGACGAGGACGGCGACCGGCTCTCCCACGACGAGCTGCGGGCCATGGCGTTCCTGCTGCTCGTCGCCGGCCACGAGACGACCGTCAACCTCATCGCCAATGGGGTGCTGGCACTTCTCACCCACCCGGATCAACTGGCCGAGCTGCGCGCCGACTGGTCGCTGCTCGACGCTGCCGTGGAGGAGATGCTGCGCTACGACGGCCCGGTGGAGACCTCGACGTTCCGCTTCACGACCCGGCCGCTGGAGATCGGCGGCACCGTCATCCCCGGCGGCGGTGCGCCCGTCCTCGTGGTGATCGCCGCCGCCGACCGCGACCCCGGACGCTTCCCGGCCCCGGACGAGTTCGACATCCACCGCCCCGCGGGCGGGCATCTCGCCTTCGGCCACGGCATCCACTACTGCCTCGGCGCCCCGCTCGCACGCCTGGAGGGCCGGATCGCCGTCCGCTCGCTGCTCGAACGCTTCCCGCGGCTCGCCCTCGACGCCGACCCCGCCACCCTCGGCTGGCGCTCCGGCGCGCTGATACGCGGCGTGCGCAGCCTCCCGGTCCGCGGCGACGGCGGCGCGTAGTGGCCGTTGGGATCGCGTCAGGCGTCGTGTGACGGCTCGTGCAGCTCGATGGCGTTGCCCGACGGGTCGGTGACGAAGGCCTGACGCGCCGAACCGATGCGGATGGCCTCGCTCACCTGCACGCCGGCGGCCCGCAACTCGGTGGTGGCCGCGTCCAGGTCGGCCACGGCCAGGGCGAAGTGCTGCCCGCGGCCCGGGGGAGGGGCGGCCTCGATGAGGTGCAGCTGCTGGGGTCCGGCGTCGAGCCAGGCGCCGCGGCCGAGGGTGTCCGGGCGGTCGTCGCGCAGCCGCAGCCCGAGCCGCCGCGTGTAGAAGTCGACGGCGTCGTCGAGTTTCTCGACGCAGACCGATACGTGGTGAATGGCCGAGGCCTTCAAATTCCCCCTCCTCCTTGTGAGTTGACTAAGCGTACCGTTCCCGGAAGTCGTTCTCCAGGGCGCCGAGCGTCCGCCCTCTCGTCTCGGGCAGCGCCTGCCATGTGGAGGTGATCGCGGCGACGCCGGACACCACGAAGCCGAGGAAGGTCCAGGTCGGTCCCGCCGCCGAGTTCAAGATCGGGAAGCCGCTCAACTCCAGGACCGCAGGTATTCGTCGATCTTCTCGCGCATGAACACGGACGACTCGCGGGCACGCTCCTCCCACGCGAAGACGCAGGCCGTCAGCGTTCCGTCGAACCCGTTGCGGTGCAGCTCGCGGAAGAGCTCGTCGAAGTCGACCTCGCCCTGGCCGATGTCCAGGTGCTGGTGGACGCGGGCAGGGGTGCCGGGCGGGTTGAGGATGTAGCGGTTGCCGGAGGACGCGGTGTGGTTGAAGGCGTCCGCCAGATGCACGTTGGTGAGCAGGTCACCGGCGTACTTGATCATTCCCGGGGCGTCGTTGCCGTGGTGGAAGGTGTGCGGGGCGCAGTACAGGTACTTCACATTGGGGTGGTTGATGCCGCGGATCATGTTGATCGCTTCATAACCGTCCTCGATGAAGTCGTCCGGGTGCGGTTCGAGCGCCAGTTGGATGCCCTCGCGCTCGAAGTGCGGCAGCAGCTCGTCCATCGACCGCCAGAACAGCGCCTCGCTGCGTGCGGGCTGGTCGGGGCGGCCGTTGAACTCCGAGATCATGCTGTCCAGGCCCAGATCCGAGGTGATCTGGATGGCGCGCTTCCAGTAGCGGACGGCGGCCTGCCGCTCGTCCTCGTCCGGCCCGGACCAGCGGAAGAGCGGAAGCACCGACGAGATGCCCACGTCGGCGGCGTCCAGTGCCTTGCGGAACTGCTGCACGGAGGCGTCGTCGATGCGCGGGTGCTTGAAGAAGGGGATGAAGTCGTCGCGCGGCGACAGCTCGATCCATTCGTAGCCCAGCTCGGCGACGAGCGCCGGAAGTTCGAGCAGCGGCACCTTGCGGAGCATGTAGGGGTCGAGGGCGATCTTCACGGTGCGGGACTGCCTTTCGGTCGGAGACGGACGGGCCGTCGGGCGGTCAGGCGGCCGGACAGGGGATCAGCCGTAGAGGGCGGGGCGCTCGATCATCTCGACCTCGACGCGCCGGCCCTCGGCCTGCGCTCGCACACCGGCCTCGCACACGGCGGCCGCCGCGTAGCCGTCCCATGTGCTGGGGCCGTGGACCTCGCCGCGCCGGGTGGCGTCGACCCAGTGCTGCACCTCGCGGTCGTACGCCTCCTCGAACCGCGCCACGAAGTCCGGCGCGATCTCGCCGCCCCAGCCGCCTGCGGTGTTGGTCATCAGGCCGTGGGCGTCGCCGATGCGTGCCGTGCCGTTCTCGCAGACTGCCTCGGCCTGCACCTGGTAGCCGAAGCCGCACGTGGCGAAGATCTCGACGTCGACGACCGCGCCGCCGTCGGTCTCGAAGAGCACCAGCTGCGGATCGCTGAGGCCCTCGGGGGCGTTGGCCGACGGCGTCGGCCGCACCACGGTGACCGCGGTGATCTCCTGCTCCAGCAGCCAGCGGGTGCAGTCCATCTCGTGCACCACCGAGTCGTTGATGAGCATCTGGTCGGTGAAGTACGGGAGTACGGAGGCGTTGCGGTGCCGGCAGTGCAGCAGCAGCGGCCGGCCCAGGTCGCCGTTCGCCAGCAGCTGCTTGAGCTGCATGTACTCCTTGTCGTAGCGGCGCATGAAGCCCACCTGCACCCGGCGGTGGCCCAGCCTCTGCTCGGCTTGAAGCACCCGCAGCGCGGAGGCGGAGTCGGGGGTGAGCGGCTTCTCGCACAGCACGGGCAGGTCATGGCGGAACGCCTCGAGGAGCGTCTCCTCGTGCGCCGGGCCGGGGGAGGCGATCAGCACGGCGTCGACGTCGGGCGAGGCCATCGCGGCTGCCGGGTCGGTGAACGCCGTACAGTCGTCGACGGAGCCGGCGACCGACTTCGCCCGCTCCCCGTCGACGTCCACGACGGCAGTCACGCGCGCTCCGCTGATCACGTCGTTGATGCGGCGGACGTGGTCGGCGCCCATCCTGCCGGTGCCGATCACCGCGACGCGGAGTGTTCCCTGCTCGGTCATGATCTCGTCTCTCTGCTCGGTGTCGTCGTCGTGCTCGGTCGGACTCGGCCGTGCTGGGCCGTGCTGGATCGTGCTGTCGTCAGGCGCCGCAGCCACGCAGATAGCGGCGGGTGCGCTGCGCGATGGGCAGCGGCCGGCCAGGCAGGCACGGGTACATGTCCTGCTCGACGATGGCGAAGAGGTCGACGCCTAGCCCTTGCGCGGCCTCCAGCACCGGCGGCAACTCCGGGACGCCGAGCGGCGGTTCGCACATCACGCCGCGCTTGACCGCCGGGCCGAACGGCACCTCGTTCTCGACCACGTCGGCGAGGATCTCCGGGTCCACCTGCTTCAGGTGCAGATAGCCGATCCGCTCCCCGTAGGTCTCGATGAGCTTGACGTTGTCGCCGCCGCAGTAGGCGTAGTGACCGGTGTCGAGGCAGAGGCCGACGACGTCGGAGTCGGTCGCGTCGAGGAAGCGGACGACGTGCGCCTCGGTGTCGATGTGGGTGTCGGCGTGCGGGTGCACGACGATGTTCAGGCCGAAGCGCTCACGCACCTCGCGGCCGAGCCGGTTCATGCCACGTGCCAGATGCCCCCACTGATCCGCCGTCAACTCGCTGCTCTCCAACTGCGCGGCGCTCTTGTCGTCGCGCCAGAAGGCGGGGATGACGACGAGGTGGTGAGCGCCCATCGCCCGAGTGAGCTCGGCGACCTGGGAGACGTGTGCCCATGTGGAGTCCCAGACCTCGGGGCCGCGGTGGAGCGCGGTGAAGACCGTGCCGGCGGAGACCTTCAGATTGCGGCGGTTCACTTCCTCGGTGAGCCGGGCCGGGTCGGTCGGCAGATAGCCGTAGGGGCCGAGCTCGATCCACTCGTAGCCCGCCTCGGCGACCTCGTCCAGGAAGCGCCGCCACGGCACCTGCTGGGGGTCGTCGGGGAACCAGACACCCCACGAATCCGGTGCGGAACCGATGCGGAGGCGGTCCAGCACGGGTCGGCCGACGGAGTCGGCTGATGTCACTTCGCTGTCTGTCATCGGCGGTGGTCTCCTTGGATTCGCGGTGGATTCGCGTTCGGCCCAGGCGGCCGCTGTTCCTTTGGTTCGCTTCTGCGCCCGCTCACGATGCGGGTTGCTGTGATGTCAGGACGAGGACGCGGGCGTTGCCGGCAGCTCCGTCTCCTCCGGGAGCCCCTCGACGTCGACGCCGCGGACCTGCGCCAGCTCGTGCTTGAGCGCGGCCAGTTCGGCACCGCCCGCCATGTGGTTGGTGAGTTCCTCGAGCGAGACCTGGCCGCGGTCGGCGCTCAGCTCCAGGGCCCCCAGCCGCAGGACGGCGAAGTGGTCGCCGACCATGTAGGCGTGATGGGGGTTGTGGGTGATGAAGATGACGCCGAGGCCGCGGTCGCGGGCGGCGGCGATGTACTTGAGCACGACGCCGGACTGCTTGACACCCAGTGCGGCGGTCGGCTCGTCGAGGATCAGCACCCGGGCGCCGAAGTAGACGGCGCGGGCGATCGCCACGGACTGGCGCTGGCCGCCGGAGAGGGTGCCGATGGGCCGGTCGATGTCGTCGAGTTCGATGCCCATCGCCCGCAGTTCCTCGTCGGCGATCTTCTTCATTCTCTCGATGTCGAGGCGGCGCAGCGGCCAGACGCCGCGCGTGATTTCCGAGCCGAGGAAGAAGTTGCGCCAGACCGGCATCAGCGGGACGACCGCCAGGTCCTGGTAGACGGTGGCGATGCCGCGGTCGAGGGCCTCGCGCGGGGTGGTGAACCGGACCGGCTCCCCGTCGACCCTGTACTCGCCCTCGTCGTGCTGGTGGAGTCCGGAGATGACCTTGATGAGGGTGGACTTGCCCGCGCCGTTGTCGCCGAGGACGCAGGTCACCCGGCCCGGCCTGACGGCCAGGTCGATCCCGCGCAACGCGCGGATGTTGCCGTACATCTTCCCCATGTCGTGGAGTTCGACGATGGGCGCGTCGTCTGCAGTGCTCTGAGCCATGGTGGTCACCTCCGGGATGCCTGGCGTCGGACCCAGGTGTTGAGCAGCATGGCGCCCAGCAGCATGACGCCGAGGAAGAACTTGAACCAGTCCGGGTTCCAGCCGGCGAAGACGATGCCCTGGGTGACCATGCCGAAGATGAAGGCACCGATCGCCGGGCCGATCGCCGAGCCGAAGCCGCCGGTGAGCAGGCAGCCGCCGATCACCGCCGCGACGATGTAGAGGAGCTCGTTGCCGACGCCCTCACCGGACTGCACCGTGTTGAACTCGAACAGCTCGTGCATGCCGACGAACCAGGCGCCGAGACCCACCAGCATGAACAGCACGATCTTTGTGCGGGCGACCGGAACGCCGACGGCACGCGCGCTGTCCTTCTGGCCGCCGACGGCGAAGATCCAGTTGCCGAACTTGGTGCGCAGCAGCATCCAGGTCGCCAGCGCCACGAACAGCAGCCACCACAGCACCGTGATCTTCACGGGGACGCCGGCGATGGTGATGTCGGACGCGAAGATCGCCTTCGCCGAGCTGAACCCCTGCATGTCGGAGATGTCGTTGGTGGCCACGTTGCCGGTGAAGATCTTGGTGACCGCCAGGTTCAGGCCCTGCAGCATCAGGAACGTGCCCAGGGTGACGAGGAAGCTGGGCAGCCCGGTCTTCACTAGTACGTAGCCGTTGAAGAACCCCACGGCGAGCGATACGACCAGCGCGGCGATGACGCCCATCCAGACGTTCAGCGTGAGTTCGTAGGCGAAGATGCTCGCGGTGAGCGATGAGGTGATCACCGCGACGCCGGCCGACAGGTCGAACTCGCCGCCGATCATCAGCAGCGACACCGGCAGCGCCATCAGGCCCAGGGTCGATGCCTGGTAGAGCACTGTGGAGAGCGAGTCGGCCGGCCGGAAGGTCGGGGCCGCCACCCAGAAGAAGGCGTAGACGGCGATGGCGCCGATCAGTGCGCCGACCTCCGGGCGGGCCAGGAACCGGCGCGCGAGCGAGCGCTCCGCGGTCCGCTTCTCCAGGCCGGTGGCCGACTGCGTCGGCGGGGACGGGGGGCTGGGGGTAGTGGCTTGGGCGCTCATATGCTGCTCACCTGGTGCCATTCTGCGCGTACTGGTAGACGGTAGCGATGTTCGACGGGTCGACGAAGGCCGGACCGGTCAGCGTGGGCTGGCCACCTCCGATCGTGTCGCCGTTGACCTTGTACAGCCACAGGGCGTCGACCGCTTCGTAGCCTTCCAGGAACGGCTGCTGGTCGACGGAGAACTCGATCTTGCCCTCCTTGATCGCCGCCGCCGCGTCCTTGTTGAGGTCGAACGTGTTGACCTTCGCCTTGCTGCCCGCGTCGCTGACCGAGCTGATGGCGGTCAGGGCGATGGGGGCGCCGAGCGCGGTGATCTGGTCGATGCTCGGGTCCTGCCGGAGCTTGGCGGTCAGCGTCGACTGCACGGACGGCATGTCCGCGCCGTTGACGTAAAGGATGTCGGTGGTGCCCTTGAACGTGGACTTCACGCCCGCGCACCGGTCCTCCAGGGCCACGGACCCCTGCTGGTGGATGATGCACAGGTCGTGCTTGGCGCCCATCGAGTTGAGCCGGTTGCCGAGGGCCGCGCCGGCCAGCTTCTCGTCCGAGCCGAAGTAGCCCAGCGCGCCCATTTGCTTCCAGTAGTCCTCTCCCTGGTTGAAGGCGACGACAGGGATGCCTGCGGACTCGGCCTTGGCGACCACGCCCCTCATGGCGTCGGGGGTGGAGAGGGTGACGGCGAGCCCGTCGACCTTCTGGTCGATGGCATTGCTGACCAGGTTGGCCTGGTTGGACGCCACGGGGTCGGAGGAGTAGACGAGATTGATGTTGTCCTTCGCGGCGGCGGCCTCCGCGCCCTTGCGCACGATGTCCCAGAAGGTGTCGCCCGGTGCCGCGTGCGTGACCATCGCAATCGTCATCCGGGGTGTGTTGGCGTGGCCTGCCGTCACGCCGGTGGTGCCCTGGGCGGCCTTCGCCCCGCCGGTGCTGCTGGCGCAGCCTGCGACGGCGAGGAGGAGCCCTGCCGCGCAGGCTGCGCCAAGGGCGGTCTTACGGGCTCTGGGGGAGTTGTCCATTGATCCTGCACCTCGCTGCGGGAGAGGGGACGGGAGAACGGAGAGGTGGAGCCGACGGACTCCGAAGTCGTGGACTCGCGGTCGGGGACTCGCTGGTCGGAGACTCGGGGCCATGGGCCGGGGCGTTTGTGACGCCGTTAACACGACCGTTGCAGGAGGGGAGTCAACCGCTGGTGGGGGTGACTGTCAAGACTTTGTTAGGACATCCATTCATCTCGACGTAACGACACAGTAACGCTAGGGTGGGTATGAGTCTAGACGTTCGAATGTAATGACAAAGTATTGACATGGTTCCCGGCCGAGGGCTAGACCTGACAAGGCCGGGCCACCGGCCAGAGCATTCACGGACGCCCGCCGCGAGCGCTGCATCCGGACGCCGCATGACGGATCACGAGGAGCCTGCCCATGACCGAGCCGTACGACCTGATCACCATGGGCCGGATCGGGGTGGACATCTACCCGCTGCAGACCGGCGTCCCGCTGTCGCAGGTGGACACCTTCGGCAAGTTCCTGGGCGGCTCGGCGACCAATGTCGCGGTGGCCGCAGCCCGTCTCGGGCGCACCACCGCGGTCATCAGCCGCACCGGCGCCGACCCCTTCGGCGACTACGTCCACCAGGCGCTGAAGGAATTCGGGGTCGACGACCGGTGGGTGACCTCAGTGGCCCAGTACCCGACGCCCGTCACCTTCTGCGAGATCTTCCCGCCCGACCACTTCCCCCTCTACTTCTACCGCCTGCCGAAGGCGCCCGACCTGGAGATCCACCCCGGCGAACTCGACCTCGAAGCCGTTCGCTCGGCCAGGATCTTCTGGATGACGGGCACCGGCCTGTGCGAGGAGCCCAGCCGCACCGCGACCCTCACCGCCCTCCAGGCCAGGGACCGCGCCGGCATCACCGTCTTCGACCTCGACTGGCGGCCCATGTTCTGGGAAAAGGGTGCCCGGACGGACCCCGCCGTGGCGCGGACCTCCTACGCCCAGGCCCTGCGGCATGCCACCGTCGCCGTCGGCAACCTCGACGAGTGCGAGGTCGCCACCGGCGTACGCGAACCGCACGCCTGCGCACGGGCCCTCCTCGACGCCGGGGTCGAACTGGCCGTGGTGAAACAGGGTCCCAAGGGCGTACTCGCCGTGCACCGCGACGGCACCACCGCGGAGGTCCCGCCCGTCCGCGTCGACGTCGTCAACGGCCTCGGCGCCGGCGACGCCTTCGGCGGATCCCTGTGCCACGGGCTGCTGGCCGGCTGGGAGCTCGAACGCCTCATGCGCTACGCCAACGCCGCCGGCGCGCTCGTCGCCTCCCGCCTCGCCTGCTCCTCCGCGATGCCTACCGAGTCCGAGGTCGAAGACCTCCTCGCGCGCGGCTGACCGGCACCCCACCGTGCGCCTGCCGCACGCATTCGGCCCCTCCTACTTGAATCGCTGAAAGCGAGGAGCACCCCTTGAGCATCAGCATCAGCGACCTCGTGAAGGTGCGGACACAGCACCCCGAGGCCTTCGCGGAAGCCGCCGCCCTCCGCCCCCGCCGTCCCCTGATAGGCGAGAGCGGGCGGTTGATGATCGTGGCGGCCGATCATCCGGCGCGCGGCGCTCTCGCCGTCGGCGACCACAAGCTCGCGATGGCCAACCGGGTCGACCTGCTGGAACGGTTGTGCCTCGCGCTCTCCCGTCCCGGCGTCGACGGCGTGCTCGCCACCGCCGACATCCTCGAGGACCTGCTGCTGCTCGGTGCGCTCGACGGCAAGGTCGTCATGGGCTCGATGAACCGCGGCGGCCTCGCCGGCGCGGCCTTCGAACTCGACGACCGGTTCACCGGCCACCGCCCGCAGGACATCGCGCGCCTCGGCTTCGACGCAGGCAAACTCCTGCTGCGCATCGACTACGACGACCCTGGCTCGCTCACCACCATGCTGTCGACCGCCCGGGCCATCGACGAGATGGCCGAGCTCAAACTGCCCGTCTTCGTCGAGCCGTTCATCTCCCGGCGCATCGACGGCAAGGTGAAGAACGACCTGAGCGCCGAGGCCGTCACCAAGTCCATCGCCATCGCCTCCGGGCTCGCCGGCACCTCCGCGTACACCTGGCTGAAGGTGCCGGTCACCGAGGATGTCGACGACATGGCCGCGGTGATGGAGACCTCCACGCTCCCCGCGGTCCTGCTCGGCGGCGAGGTCGGCAAGGACCAGGAAGGCGCCTACGAGAAGTGGCGCAAGGCGCTGCGACTGCCCACCGTGCAGGGGCTCGTCGTCGGGCGCTCGCTGCTCTACCCGGCCGAAGGAACCGTCGAGACCGCCGTCGACACCGCCGTCGGTCTGCTCTGAGTCGCATATGAGGCCACAGATGCGCAGATGCCGCAGATGAGGAGGAAGTTCGCACCATGACGGACACACGGAGCGCCAGGGCCTTCGAGGGCCATGTGCCCGTGGGCAAGGCCGCGCGCGGCGAGTACGCCCTCGACATCGACCCGGAACGCGCCGGATGGGGATACTCCTCGCTGCGCGTACTGGAACTGCCGCCTGGCGGCTGGCACGTCTTCGACAGCGGCGACAGTGAATGGATCGTGCTGCCGCTGGCCGGAGGGTGCTCGGTCGCCACCGAGGGGCAGACGTTCCAACTCCACGGCCGGGACAATGTGTTCAGCGGGGTGACGGACTTCGCGTACGTGCCGCGCGACGCCCAGGCGTCCATCGCCTCACGCGACGGCGGCCGCTTCGCGCTCACCGGCGCCCGCTGCTCCCGCCGCCTGCCCGCACGCTACGGACCGGCCTCCGCCGTCCCCGTCGAACTGCGCGGCAGCGGCACCTGCTCCCGCCAGGTCAACAACTTCGCCGCGGCCGGCGCCTTCGAGGCCGACAAACTCATCGCTGTCGAGGTGCTCACCCCGGGCGGCAACTGGTCCTCGTACCCGGCTCACAAGCACGACGAGCACCGACCCGGTGAGGAGTCCGAGCTCGAAGAGATCTACTACTTCGAAATCGCCGCGGCACCAGGCGATCCCCAGGCCGACGGCTTCGGTTACCAACGCGTCGCACCCTCCGGCCACGGCCGCGGCACCGACGTGCTCGCCGAGGTCCGCACCGGCGACATCGTCCTCATCCCCGACGGCTGGCACGGCCCCTCCATCGCTGCGCCCGGCCACGACATGTACTACCTGAACGTGATGGCGGGCCCGGGCGACGAGCGGGAATGGCTGATCTGCGACCACCCCGACCAGGCGTGGATCCGCGGCACGTGGGCGGCCCAGCCCACCGACCCCCGCCTGCCCCTCTACTCCGCCCCCGATACCAGCGCGCCCGAAAGGGGCTCCCGATGACCGGTTCCTCCCGGCCGAGCAGGCGGCTCACCGTCGCACAGGCCCTGGTCGGCTTCCTCGCCCACCAGTACACCGAGCGGGACGGGCAACGACGCCGCCTGATCAACGCCTGCTGGGGCATCTTCGGCCACGGCAACGTCGCGGGGCTCGGCCAGGCGCTGCTGCAGGCCGGCCACGACGGCCCGTCGGGCATGCCGTACCTGCAGGGTCGCAACGAGCAGGCGATGGTGCACGCCGCCGTCGGCTACGCCCGCCAGTCGAACCGGCTGGCCGCCCAGGCCGTCACCACCTCCATCGGCCCCGGCGCCACCAACCTCGTCACCGGCGCGGCGCTCGCCACCGTCAACCGGCTGCCCGTGCTGCTGCTGCCCGGCGACACCTTCGCCACCCGGCCCGCGGAGCCGGTGCTCCAGCAGCTCGAACACCCCGCTGCGGGCGACATCTCCGTCAACGACACGCTGCGGCCCGTCTCCCGTTACTTCGACAGGATCACCCGGCCCGAGGCGCTGATCCCCGCCGCCCTGCAGGCGATGAGGGTGCTCACCGACCCCGTCGAGACGGGCGCGGTCACCCTCGCCCTGCCGCACGACGTGCAGGCCGAAGCGTTCGACTGGCCCGAGGAGTTCTTCGCCGACCGGATCTGGCACGTGCGCCGCCCGGCACCCGACACCTCCGCGATCGCCGAGGCGGTGCACGCCGTACGCGCCGCCAGGCGCCCGCTGATCATCGCGGGCGGCGGCATCCACCACAGCGAGGCCGAGGACGCGCTCAAGGCGCTCGTCGACGCGACCGGCATCCCGGTGGCCTCGACCCAGGCCGGCAAAGGCTCGCTGCGCTGGGACCATCCCTGTGACATCGGCGGCATCGGGCACACCGGCACCGCGATCGCCGACGACCTGGCACGCACCGCCGACCTGGTCATCGGCGTCGGCACCCGCTACTCCGACTTCACCACCGCGTCCAGCACCCTGTTCGCCGCACCGGGCGTGCGGTTCGTCAACCTCAACGTGGCCGCGTTCGACGCATACAAGCAGTGCGCCGTCCCGGTCGTCGCCGACGCCCGCGCCGGTCTGGAGGCGCTGGCCGAGGCGCTCACGGGCCACCGCGTCGACGAGACGTACGAGGCCGAGTACCGCACCGGCAAGGCCCGTTGGGAGCGCATCGTCGACACCGCCTACGCCGCGGACGACGAGGAGGCCAAGCCCACCCAGACCCAGGTGCTCGGCGCCCTGGACTCGGTGGTCGGCGACGACGACATCGTCATCAACGCGGCCGGATCCCTCCCCGGGGACCTGCACAAGCTGTGGCGGGCCCGTTCGCCGCGCCAGTACCACCTCGAATACGGCTACTCGTGCATGGGCTACGAGATCCCGGCCGGCATCGGCGTGCGGCTCGCCGCCCCCGACCGCCCGGTCTGGTCGCTCGTCGGCGACGGGACGTACCTGATGATGCCCACCGAGATCGTCACCGCCGTGCAGGAAGGGATCAACGTCAATCTCGTCCTCATCCAGAACCACGGCTACGCCTCCATCGGCGGACTGTCGCAGGAGACGGGCGCCGAACGGTTCGGCACCGCCTACCGGTTCCGCGCCGGCGACGGCAGCTACACCGGCGCGCCGCTGCCCGTCGACCTCGCCGCCAACGTCGAGAGCCTCGGCATGGACGTGATCAGCGCCTACACCGTCCGCGAGCTGCGCGAGGCGCTCGCCGCGGCGCGCGCATCGGGGCGCCCGACCTGCGTCTACGTGGAAACCGAGACTGCCGAGGGCCTCGCACCGACCGCCCCCGCCGCGCAGGCGTGGTGGGACGTGCCCGTCGCCGAGACCGCGACCCGCGCCGCCGCCGTCAAGGCCCGTGAGGAGTACGACCGCCACGCAGCCGACCGCCGACGCCACCTGTGACAACGTCCTCCGCTCCATACGTCCCCCGCACCAGCACGTCAGGAAGGCCCCGCACATGAAGACCATCGACCACTGGATAGGCGGCAAGCCCGTCGAGGGCACGTCCGGCGCCTACGGGCCCGTCTTCAACCCCGCCACCGGCGCGCGGACCAAGCGCGTCGCGTTCGCCTCCGTCGAGGAGGTCGACGAGGCGGTCGCCGCCGCCACGGCCGCGTTCTCCACCTGGAGCGCCACCTCGCTCGCCAAGCGCACCGCCGTACTGTTCAAGTACCGCGAACTGCTCGACGCGCACCGCGACGAGATCGCCGCGCTGATCACCGCGGAGCACGGCAAGGTGCACTCCGACGCGCTGGGCGAGGTGGCGCGCGGCATGGAGATCGTGGAACTCGCCTGTGGCGTGCCGCAGTTGCTCAAGGGCGAGCTGTCCACGCAGGTCTCGACGCGGGTCGACGTGAGCGCGATCCGCCAGCCGGTAGGCGTGGTCGCCGGTATCACGCCGTTCAACTTCCCGGCCATGGTGCCGATGTGAATGTTCCCGCTCGCCATCGCGTGCGGCAACACCTTCGTGCTCAAGCCCAGCGAGAAGGTCCCCTCCGCCGCGTACCGGCTTGCGGAGCTGGCCGCGCGGGCCGGGCTCCCGGACGGCGTGCTCAATGTCGTCAACGGCGACCGCGTCGCCGTCGAGCGTCTCCTGGAGCACCCGGACGTCGACGCGATCAGCTTCGTCGGCTCGACCCCCATCGCCCGCCATGTGTTCACCGCCGGCACGGCGGCCGGCAAGCGCGTCCAGGCACTCGCCGGGGCGAAGAACCACATGCTGGTGCTGCCCGACGCCGACCTGGACCTCGCCGCGGACTCCGCCGTCAACGCCGCCTACGGCTCGGCCGGCGAGCGCTGCATGGCGGTCTCGGTGGTCGTCGCGGTCGGCGACATCGGCGACACCCTGGTCGAGAAGATCGCCGAGCGCGCCAGGGCCGTGCGCATCGGACCCGGCGACGACCCGGCCTCCGAGATGGGCCCGCTGATCACCAAGGAGCACCGCGACCGCGTCGCCGGGTACGTCAAGGGCGCCTGCGACCAGGGCGCCGAGGTCGTCGTCGACGGCACGGACCTGGTCGTCGAGGGGTACGAGAACGGTCACTTCCTGGGCGTCAGCCTGCTCGACAAGGTCCCCACCGACAGCGACGCCTACCGCGACGAGATCTTCGGCCCGGTGCTGTGCGTGCTGCGCGCCGACACGTACGAGGACGCCATCAGCCTGATCAACGGCTCCCGGTGGGGCAACGGCGCCGCGATCTTCACGCGTGACGGCGGGGCAGCCCGGCGCTACCAACTGGAGGTGCAGGCGGGCATGGTCGGCGTCAATGTGCCGATCCCGGTCCCGGTCGGCTACCACTCCTTCGGCGGATGGAAGGAGTCGCTCTTCGGCGACCACCACATCTACGGCAACGACGGCGTCAGCTTCTACACCCGCGGCAAGGTCGTCACCACCCGCTGGCCCGACCCCTCGGACGGCGGAATCAACCTGGGTTTCCCCAGCAACCACTGAGCGCCGCGGACACCCCGCGAATCTCTCAACACTGAATGTCAGGACAATCTGATGTCAGAGGTTCCTGTCACCCTTGCGGGCGGATATTCTCGCCCCGTGCCCACCCCTGAGCCCGCGGAGTCCGCGGTCGTCGATTTCACAGTGGACCGGTCGAGCCCCGTGCCGCTGTACTACCAGCTCGCCCAGCAGCTGGAGAGCGCCATCGAGCACGGCAGGCTCGCCCCGGGCAGCCTGCTCGGCAACGAGATCGAGCTCGCCGGGCGGCTCGGCCTGTCCCGTCCCACCGTCCGGCAGGCGATCCAGTCGCTGGTCGACAAGGGGCTGCTGGTCCGCCGCCGGGGCATCGGCACCCAGGTCGTGCACAGCCAGGTCAAGCGGCCGCTCGAGCTGAGCAGCCTCTACGACGACCTGCAGGCGGCAGGCCAGAGCCCGGCCACCCGCGTCCTGCGCAATGAGACCGAGCCGGCCTCGGCCGAGGTCGCCGGCGCGCTGGGCATCGCGGAGGGCAGCGACGTCCGGGTGATCGAGCGGTTGCGGCTCACCCACGGCGAGCCGATGGCCCGGCTGTGCAACTATCTGCCGCCGGGCCTGGTCGATCCCGGCACCGCGCAGCTGGAGGCGACCGGCCTGTACCGGCTGATGCGCGGCGCGGGGATCACCCTGCACAGCGCACGGCAGGCAGTCGGTGCCCGCACCGCCACCGCCGACGAGGGCGAGCAGCTCGGCGAGCCCGAGGGCGCCGCTCTGCTGACCATGCAACGCACCACCTACGACGACACCGGCCGTGCCGTCGAATACGGCACCCACATATACCGCGCCTCGCGCTACGCCTTCGAGTTCCAGCTCCTCGTGCGGCCCTGAAGCCACTGACCAGCCGCTGACGTATATTCGTGGGCGTAATGGCGGTCCCTGCCGCCGACACTGACCCGGAGATCCCCCTTTGAGCGCCAACCGCGAACGCGTGCACCGCACCGGCGCGGCGCGCGCCACCGTGCTCACCGTCGGGCGGCGTGAGCGCCGCTCCCACCTGACGGCGCCCCGGGTGCCCACCGTCGGAATCGACATCGGCGGCACCAAGGTGATGGCCGGGGTGGTCGACGCCGACGGCCACATCCTGGAGACGCTGCGGACCGAGACCCCGCACAAGTCCAAGAGCCCCAAGGTCGTCGAGGACACCATCGCCGATCTCGTCCTCGACCTCTCCGAGCGTCACGACGTGCACGCGGTCGGCATCGGCGCGGCCGGCTGGGTCGACGCCGACAGGTCCCGAGTGCTGTTCGCACCGCACCTGGCGTGGCGCGACGAGCCGCTGCGCGACGCGCTCACCGAGCGGCTGCGGGTGCCGGTCATGGTGGACAACGACGCCAACGCGGCGGCCTGGGCCGAATGGCGCTTCGGTGCGGGGCGCGGCGAGGCCGACCTGGTCATGATCACGCTCGGCACCGGGATCGGCGGCGCCATCCTGGAAGACGGCCAGGTCAAGCGCGGCCGCTACGGCGTCGCCGGTGAATTCGGCCATATGCAGGTCGTGCCCGGCGGACACCGCTGCCCGTGCGGCAACCGCGGCTGCTGGGAGCAGTACAGCTCGGGGAACGCGCTGGTGCGCGAGGCCCGTGAGCTCGCCGCGGCCGAGTCGCCGGTCGCCTACGGGATCATCGAGCGCGTGGGCGGCCGCATCGACGAGATCACCGGGCCGCTCATCACCGAGCTCGCCCGCGAGGGCGACGCGATGTGCGTCGAGCTGTTCCAGGAGATCGGGCAGTGGCTCGGCGTCGGCATCGCCAACCTCGCCGCCGCCCTCGACCCGTCCTGCTTCGTCATCGGCGGCGGGGTGAGCGCCGCGGACGATCTGCTGATCGGCCCGGCCAGGGACGCCTTCCGCCGTACGCTCACCGGGCGCGGCTACCGGCCCGAGGCACGGATCGTCACGGCAGAGCTCGGGCCCGAGGCCGGGATGGTCGGCGCGGCCGATCTCGCCCGGCTGGTCGCCCGCAGGTTCCGCCGAGCCAACCGCCGACGCGTCGAGCGCCGGGAGCGAGTCTCGTCGCTCAACGCGACACTCAACGCGCGGCTCGCGCCGCGCAGCCGCGAGGTACGTCGATGACCGACACCCTGCGCACCGTGAAAAACGCGAAGAAGAAGCGCGGCTGGATCCAGTGGCTCATCATCGCGCTGCTGGTCGTCATCCCCGCCGGATACGTCGTCATCGCCGCCGGACAGAGCCACGATCCGCAGGCCGCCCGCCAGCTGCAGGCCGAGATGGCCGGCCTGGTGCACGACACACCGGCTTCGGTGCAGCGCCGCATATACCAGCTGCCGATCCCGTCGGGCGTCACCCAACCCGCGTACTTCGAGTCCAACTCATGGCGGAGCAGCTCGCTGTACGTGCAGTTCACCACCACCGCCGGCGGACTCGACACCTTCCTCGCGCAGCTGGGCATCAGCCGCGCCGAACTGGAGCAAGGGCATCTGACCATCACGACGGGCCAGGCGAAGCGGGTCGGCTGGAGCTTCCCGGCCGGACACGACTGGGACGGAGTCTCCCTGCCGGGCTCGAACGGCAAGCCTGGCCACGACATCACCGTGAACCTGGACAACCCCGACGCACCGGTCGTCTACACCGTCTCGACCATCACCTTCCACTGAGCCCTAGGGCCCCCTGAACGAGTGGTTCCGGTCTCTCGATAGCGTGTTGTGGTGACTGACCCGAAGACCCTCCAGCACCGGATCGAAGGCCCCGAGGGTGCCCCCGTACTCGTGCTCGGGCCGGCCCTCGGTACCACATGGCACATGTGGGACCGCCAGATCCCCGAACTGGCCGCCCACTGGCGGGTGCTGCGCTACGACCTCCCCGGCCACGGCGGCGCGCCCGTCGACGCCGCATCCTCCGTCACCGACCTCGCCGACCGGCTGCTCGCCACCCTCGACGATCTGGGCGTCGAGACCTTCGGCTACGTGGGCTGCCAGCTCGGCGGCGCGATCGGCATCGACCTCGCGCTGCGCCACCCCGACCGCGTCGCCTCGCTCGGCCTGGTCTCCGCCTCCGCGCGCTTCGAGACCCCCGACTCCTGGCGGCAGCGCGGCGTCGTGGTGCGTTCCGGCGGACTCGACCGGATCGCACAGACCACTCCCGAGCAGTGGTTCCACCCCGTCTTCCGGGCCGCCCAGCCCTCCATCGTCGAGTGGGCGGTCCAGATGGTCCGGGCCACGGAACCCGACTGCTACATCGCCGCCTGCGAGGCACTCGCCGCCTTCGACGTCCGTACCGAGCTCGCGCGGATCGCCATCCCCACCCTCGTCGTCGCGGGCGCCGAGGACCCGGCGACCCCGCCCGGCGACGCACGCGCCCTGGTTGCCGGGATCCCCGACGGGCGGCTCGCGGTCGTCCCCGGCGCCGCACACCTCGTACCCGTCGAGCAGCCGCGCGCGGTGACCGACCTGATCGTCCGGCACTTCACCACCGCATGGCAGGACCGGCCCGCGACGGCCGCCATCAACCCGCCCCCGGTACGCCTGCCGGTGGAACCCCCGGCCGCGGCCGCCCAGCCGCCCCGCCAGTCGGCGCCGGAGGAGGCCGCATGGCCCGCGGACGCCACCGAGCCGCCGGACCAGCCGCCCGCCGCCCGCCCGGACCCGTACGAGTCGGGCCTGAAGGTGCGGCGCGAGGTGCTCGGCGACGCGCATGTCGACCGGGCCGTGGCTGCTGCGGACGACTTCACCGCCGACTTCCAGGAGTTCATCACCCGCTACGCCTGGGGCGAGGTGTGGACGAGACCCGGCCTCGACCGCAGGACGCGCAGCTGTGTCACGCTCACGGCCCTCGCGGCCGGCGGCCATCTCAAGGAGCTCGCCTTCCACGTACGCGCCGCGCTGCGCAACGGGCTCGCACCCGACGAGATCAAGGAGGTGCTGATCCAGACCGCCGTCTACTGCGGGATACCGGCCGCCAACTCGGCATTCGTGGTGGCCCAGCGCGTCATCAAGGAGGAGACCAGCCTCCCCGGGTAGAGGATGGTCGCGGCAGCAGCACCGTCGGTCACAGTTCGAGGAGCACCGGTGATCAAGCTCACCAAGAAGGGTCATTCCTGCATCCGGCTGGAGAAGGACGGACAGGTGCTGGTCATCGATCCGGGCGGGTTCAGCGAGGAGGACGCCGCCGTCGGAGCGGACGCCATCCTCGTCACCCACGAGCACCCGGACCACTTCGACGAGCAGCGGCTGCGCGCCGCGATGGAGGCCAACCCGGCGGCCCGCATCTGGACGCTGCGCAGTGTCGCCGACCGGCTGACCGCCGCGTTCCCCGGCCGGGTGCACACCGTCGGCAACGGGGACGCGTTTATCGACGCGGGCTTCGGCGTCGAGGTGCACGGCGAACTGCACGCCGTGATCCACCCCGACATGCCGCGCGTCACCAACGTCGGCTACCTCGTCGACGCCACCGTCTTCCACCCCGGGGACGCCCTCACCGTGCCGGACCGGCCCGTGGACACCCTGATGCTCCCGGTGCACGCGCCGTGGAACAAGTTCTCCGAGGTTGTCGACTACGTCCGTGCGGTCGGGCCGCGGTGCGCCTACGCCATCCACGACGGGCTGCTCAACGACAACGGTCACGCGATCTACAACCGGAACTTCGGCCCCGCGGGCCCGGGCGTCGGTCGCACCGAATACACCCGCATCGCCCCTGGTGAGAGCGTTGAGCTGATCTGAGCTCCCGGCTTGTCACACCCGGACGGTAGATTGCCAGGCATGGCACTGCGCATTGCGACCTGGAACGTCAACTCCATCACCGCCCGCCTTCCGCGGCTGCTCGCCTGGCTGCAGAGCAGCGGCACTGACGTGTTGTGCGTCCAGGAGCTCAAGTGCGCCGAGGCGTCGTTCCCGTACAAGCAGCTGCGTGAGCTCGGCTACGAGGCGGCGGTGCACGGCACCGGCCGGTGGAACGGCGTCGCGGTGCTGTCGAGGATCGGCCTGGAGGAGGTGACCCGGGGCCTGCCCGGTGAGCCGGGTTACGACGGGGGCACGGAGCCGCGCGCAGTCGCCGCGACCTGCGGGCCGGTCAGGGTCTGGTCGGTCTATGTGCCCAACGGCCGGGATGTCGGGCACGACCACTACGACTACAAGCTGCACTGGTTCGAGGCGCTGCGGGCGGCGGTCGGCGAGGACGCGGCGGGCGAGCGGCCCTTCGCCGTGCTGGGCGACTACAACGTCGCGCCGACGGACGACGACGTCTGGGACCCGGCGCTCTTCGAGGGGCTCACGCACGTCACGCCCGCCGAGCGGGCGGCGCTCGCGGGCCTGCGCGACGCGGGACTCGCCGACGTCGTCCCGCGCCCGCTGAAGTACGACCGGCCGTACACCTACTGGGACTACCGGGAGCTGGGCTTCCCCAAGAACAAGGGGATGCGGATCGACCTGGTCTATGCCAACCCGCCGTTCACCAAGGCCGTCGGCGATGCCTACGTGGACCGCGAGGAGCGCAAGGGCAAGGGCGCCTCCGACCACGCACCGGTCGTGGTCGATCTCGACCTCGACGTGTGAGACACGTGGGCGTGTCTTCGCACGGCGGGCCTGGAGTGTCAGGCTGTGCGTATGGCAGTCTCCTTCTTCGACAAATGGCGCCGGGGCCCCTCGGCTCCTTCGGGTCCGTCGGCCGGGCAGGCGTCGTCCGCCGGTGACGACGACGCGGAGGGCGTCGCCGAGCTGCTGTCGGAGTGCGAGCTCCTGCGCGCGCAGGCCGTGGACGCCGGGATCGAACTGGACGGCACCGTCGCCTCCTTGGAGGCTCTGGACCAGCTCACGCCACGCTGGCGTGATGCGCCCGGGACCCTGTCCGGGCTCGGCAACGACGCGGGCCTCTACCTCGGCACCGTGATCGTGCGGACGGTGCCGGGCGCCCGCTGGCAGGTGTGGCCGGACGGCCGCCCGATGGTCCGGCTCGCCTCGGGACGCGAGCTCGATGTGGTGGAGGCAGGCGAGGCGTGGGCGGCTATCGGCGCGCCCGAGCTGGCGCAGGTCCACGCGGAGGCCGCGGAGGGCAGCGGCGCCTGAGCCGGGCCGGCCGCCGGCCCGGCTCAGGGAGCCGGTTACGGACGGACGCAGCGGCCGCCGGATCCGCCGGTGTCCGAGGTGATCCAGCCGTGCGCCGCCCGCAGCGTCCGCTCGTAGCACGCACCGCTGTCGGTCGTGCCGGTGTACTGCTCGGACGAGGTGGAGTCGGCGCTCAGCACGGCGCCGTCCTTGCGGGCGAGTTCACCCGTGGCGTTCAGGTGGTCGTCGGTGGTGCCCGTGGTCCGCCAGGCGCCGGAGCGGCCGTCCTGGAGGGTGTCGAGCAGCACCCGGCCCTGGGCGACCGTGGCCTGCAGGTCGTAGTTGTTGTAGTCGACGTCGGAGATCACATCGCTGTCGACGTCGATCGGGTACGACCATGCGTGGCGAGCGGTGGTCTCCGCCTGCCCCGGACCCTGTGTCCGTATGGTTGTCGTACCGGCGTCGGTCTGCCGCATCACCTGCCGTTGGCCGGTCTTCGACACCGCATCGCTGTTGGTGTAGGCGAGCTGCTGTCCGACGGTGGTGATGACGCGTCCGTGCGAGGTGTCGACATAGCCGCTGATGCTCCACGACCGCTGCGCCGTCACCGCCACATCGGTGGATCCGTCGGACTGCTTGGTCTCGGTCGTCGAGATCGCCGGGGTGAGGCCGAGGGTGTCCTGGGTGACCCGGCCCGAGGTCTGAGCGCGCTTGTGGTCGGTGTCGAGGAAGAGCGAACCTCCCAGCGTCCAGTCGTCGTTGTCGCCGTACGGCGTGATCGTCAGGATGTGCGGCCGACCGTCCGTCAGTTCGCCCGCGAACGGGGTGAGATCGATGTCGTACGGCAGCGTGCGGAACTGGTCGATCGCAGATATCGGCCGCCACAGCGTGGGCACGATGCCGCCGGAGTAGACCACCGGATAGGGCTGGGCGAGGCCCGCCGGATGTCCGTCGACCGAGACCTGCACCTCGCGGTAGGGGCCTCCACCGCACAGATAGTCGGGCGCGGTCGCCGCCAGGTCGTCGGGCACTGCGGTGAACCACTGCTCGTCGCAGCCGCCGCCCCGCGCGTACACCTCGAGACGGGCGCGCGTCAGATTGCGCGGGAAGGTGAGCGAGGTCGTCGCCGACTGGCCCTTGCCGAGGTCGAACCAGGGTGGGGCGCCCGCCTTGTGCTGGGCGACCGGCAGTATCTCGTCGGCCGTCCGCGCCGCCGGGTGCCGGGCGTCCGCCATGTAGTAGGTGAAGGTGAGCTTCATGCGGTAGATGCCGGTGTACGTGCTGTTGACAACGTTGCCGAGCTCCACCTGGAGCTGCTGAGGGCTCTTCAGCAGCGGGGTGAACTCGGTGATGTCCTTGTCGACGTGCCAGGAGATCCCCGGGTCGTCCGGTTCTGCGGTGCTGGTGCGGAAGATCTCCGCGCCGCCCAGCCGCACCCCCGCGAGCCGGTCGTACTGCCGCCCCTTGACGCTGCCCGACCAGTCGAGCACCACCTTCGTCCACGGCCCGGCACAAGCGCTGGGCGGCGTCACCGTGTTCTGGTAGGGCGGGTCGCTGATGGTGTTGGCGAAGTCGTGCTGCATCACCGTCACCGTGCAGTGACGGGTGTCGGGCCGGCTCACAGGGGGCGCCGCGCTGACCGGATCCTGGTAGTCCTGCGCCGGGTTGGAGCCGGGCGCAGGCGTCTGGCCCGCCCAGGCGGGGGCGCTCGCTCCGCCGAGCGCGAGGGCCGTCACCGCGCCGAAAAGACCGAGCCCCCGTAGCCATCGCCTCATATGCCCGGCTCTTCCACGCCGTTCCATCCGATCACCCTTTCTGATCGTCAGTGATCGCTAGTGATCATCCGTGGCCCGTACGCTGCCGTAATCCTGATCGTCCGACAACCCCCGGTTCACAAAGTCCCGACGGCCGCGCATCCGCGGGATCGGGCCGATCGCCGGGCATCATGGCCCAAGGCGATACCATCCACCGCAGACCGGGAGATACGGCATGGAATCACTGGAAAAGCTCCCCAATATCGGCTCGATCCTGGCCGACCGGCTGCGCGACGCCGGGGTCAGCGACGCGGCTGAACTACGCCGCCTCGGTGCGGAAGCGGCGTTCGCCAAGATCCGCGACGACCTCCCCGAAGACGCCTGCAGCCACACCCTCTTCGCACTCGAAGGCGCCATCCGAGGCACCCGCTGGACCTCCATCCCCCAGGAGGAGCGTGCCTCGCTCGCCTCGCGCGTCTTCGGCTGACGGCAGGTCGGTCAGTTCAGCGGGATCGACAGCCAGGAAGGATCGTCGGCGGGGGAGGAGAAGGTGAGGTGCGAGCCGATCGGGTTGTGGGTGATGTAGAGCGGGTCGACCGTGTCGATGACGAGGGCGAGATGGTGGCCCGCGGGCACGTCGTACGCGGTGGAGAACAGATCCAGGTCGACTCCGAACGGCCGGCCGGGTGTGCGGTCGATGTAGGTCTGCGGGGCGTGGGCGATGAGCTTGCCGACGCCGAGCGGGTTCACGTCGTACAGGTACGCGATGAAGCTGGCCTTGTCCGCCGTGGTGGTCAGCGTCGTGTGCAGATGCACCGTGCCGCGGATGCGCTGCCCGGTCCCATACGTGCCCGATTGCCACACGGCCGCGTAGGCGCGCGGCAGCAGCGGGATCTCGGCCATTGGCGGGATCTTGGCGAGCTGGTCGGCGAGCTGGGAGAGGAACATGATGCCGCCGTCGGCACCGGAGTCGACGTTGGTCCCGATCCGGGTGCTCCAGCCGGACACGGCGTCGCCGCCGAGCGCGCCCGTGCCCCAGAAGTTCTCCCGGCCCAGAGCGAGTTTCCGGGTGGTGGTCGCCACGTCCGCCCAGCTGGCGTACGACTCGTACCCGCCGCCGGTGGTCGGCTCCAGCTCCACCGGCTGCTCGCGGTCGATGCCGTTGTCCTCGCCCTTGAGGTAGTGGTCGAGCCAGCGTTCGGCGTCGCTCCAGGTGTCGTTGGGCAGCCCGAACAGACCCGTGGCCTCGGCGGTGGCATGGTCGCCCGGGCGGAACTCCAGCCGCTTGGGCACGCGCAGCCTGTCGTAGAAGGAGCCGAGCTGGTTGGGGTTGAACAGGCTGTCGCCCCAGGCATTGGCCATCATGATCGCCGCACCGTTGGCGTTGATCTGATTGATGTAGGTGTCGGGAGAGCGCTCCTTGCCCCACGCGATCATCTGCGCCTCCTTGTCGTAGCGGGAGGCGAGGAAGTCGGCGAGCGTCTGCTGGAGCTGCGCGCTCGGCCGGCCCGTCAGATAGCCGCTGGCGCCGAGCAGCGCGGCGGCCTGCAGATGCTGGGTGCGGCCGCTGTAGATGGAGTCGATGAGATCGGCCCAGCCGCTGAGCGCGACCACCGCTTTGATCCGCCGGTCATGGGCGGCGCCCATCAGGCCGAGCCCGGCGCCGTAACTGACGCCGGCCATGCCGATGTGGTGGGGATCGGCAGGGGCGTTGGCGAGCGTCCAGTCGATGACCTTCGAGATGTCCGCGACATCCTGCGGTCCGGCCACCTCGATGCGGCCGCCCGAAAGCCAGAATCCGCGCGGTGTGTAACTGACCACCACATAGCCGGAGTCCGCAAGGTTCTTGGCCTGGGCGATGTACTCCAGGTCGTTCAGGGACCAGCTGCTCGGCATGATGACGACCGGATACCGCTGCGTGGCGTCGTAGCCGCCGGGCGTGAAGACATTGCCCTTGAGGGTGACGCCGCCGGAGCCGGGGATGTCGACGAAGCGGAAGGTGGCCGGTGCGTCGGCCGCCACCGTCGTCGCCGCGGCTCTCGCCGGCGCGGTCGCGGCGAGAGCCGCGGGGGAGGCGCCGAGCGCAGCGGAGACGGCGAGGGCTGCGGAGACGCTTCCCGCTGCGGCGCGCAGCGTCCTGCGCCGGGACGGTGGCACGGGTGGCACAGATGACTCCTGTCGTCCGGCTATCACTCCTGCAAAAGTGACTGGAGGGTAACCAGGAGCCCTTACCTCCGGTAATAGGTCGACATGTCACGCGCGGGTAACGATTGGCGGACGGTCGGCTTCCGCGCGGGTTCACCGACGGGTTCACCGACGGCCGAGAGGGCTCCGGCGGCCGTCCGCCACCGGGGAGCCCTCTCGGCCGTCGTGACGCGGCGTCAGCCGAGCAGCGCCAGGATGTTGTCGGTGGTGTCGGTCTCGCTCATCCGCGGGAAGATGCGCTCGACGCTGTTGCGGTGCGCATCGGTGTCGAGGTCGGTCACGGCGTCGGTGGCGATCGTCACGTGGTAGCCGTGCTCATGCGCCGCACGTGCGGTCGACTCCACACCGATGCTTGTCGCGATACCGGCCACCACGACCTGCGTGACACCCCGGCGGCGCAGCTCCAGATCGAGGTTGGTGCCGTGGAACGCGCCCCACTGCTGCTTGGTGACCGTGATGTCGCCCGGCTGCCGGTCGAGTTCGGGCACGAGCTCGGCCCAGTCGGCCGGCAGTTGGGCTCCGCCCCGCGACATGGGCTGATCGGTACGCCCGGGAGCACCGCCCGTGACGTTCACCAGGACGACGGGGAGCTCCGCCTTGCGGAACGCGGCCGCGAGCCGCGCTCCACGCTCCACCACCTCGGCGGACGAGTGGGGGACGGTGGGTCGGCCGACGATCCCCTTCTGCAGATCGACGAGAACGAGGGCGGTACGGGGGTCGAGCTGTGTTGCGGACATGAACTGCCTTCTCTCAGGAGGTGATTATTTTCGTGGTGTCGGCAAGCCGGGACGCAGCGCCCGGTCGGCCACGGTCACGGCGAACAGGGCCAGGCCGAGCACCGCCACCGTGGCCGCCATCGCGTGCAGCCCCGCATCCGTCGCCCGCCGGCCGTAGTACAGGCCGATCAGGGCGGCAGCGGTGATGGCACCTATGTACTGGGCGGTGCGCTGCAGACCGGCTGCCGCACCGGTGCCTCCCGGGGGAGCCTGCGCGTACACCGCGGCCTGGTTACCCGTTGAACTCAGGCCCTGCGGAAGGCCGAAGAGCACCGCGACGAGCAGCAGCAACGCCAGGGGCGTCCGGCGGTACGCGAGGAGGAGGGCGGCGCTGCCGCAGACGAGGAGCGCCGCCGCGAGGGTGAGCGGTGCACGGATGCCCTTCGTCCGGGCACCGAGCAGCGAGCACACCGCTGCGGCCACCGACATCGGCAGCATGATCAGCCCGGCTGCGAACGACGAGAAACCGTGCGACTGCTCCAACCACTGCGCGTAGCCGTACATCACGCAGTAGATGATCAGGTAGGCGAGTCCGTGCCGTAGATATGTCGTCGCCAGCGCGCGATTGCGGGTCAGCATCCGCAAATCGATGAACGGTTGCGGGCGGCGCAGCTCCCAACGGGCCAGCGCGGCCGCAAGAACGGCGACGAGCGGCAGCAGCCACCATCGCGGGTTCGCCAGCCCCATCAGGAAGACCATCGCGGTGGTGAGCGTGACGGCGAAGAGCGTGACGCCGAGCGGGTCGAGTGAGGCGGACCTCCGCGGGCCCTCCTCGCCGCTGGGTCGCGGCTTCCCGCCCGGCAGCCACAGCACGGCGGTGACAAGGGCGACGAGGGCGAGCGGGACGTTGACCGCGAAGATCGCCCGCCAGCCGAGCGTGGCGGCGAGCAGGCCGCCGAGGACAGGCCCGACCGCCGCGCTGGAGAGCGATGCCAGCGACAGCAGTCCCAGCACCGGCCTCGGCGTCTCCCGTCCCAGCCGCTGCGACTGCGCGCGCAGCAGCGCCATCGCCGCCGGATAGGCGGCCGAGGTCCCGACGCCGAGGAGTGCCCGCGAGCCGATCAGCCAGCCCAGGTCCGGGGCGAGCGCGCCGAGCACACCGGCCGCGCCCACCAGCAGCAGGCCGGACAGGAACACCCGGCGCGGGCCGAGCAGATCGGCGAGGCGGCCCATCGCGGGCTGCCCCACCGCGCTGGCGACGTAGAGGGAGGCCACCAGCCAGGCGGTCGCGGCGGCGCCGACGTGCAGATCCGCGCCGATCGACGCGAGCGCGGTGGCGATCATCGTGGAGTTGACGGGGTTGAGCACCGAGCCGAGCAGCAACGGCGTGATCAGGCGCGCCCCGAACCCCTCGGTGGTGCGGGTGCCGGTGCGGTCGTGGGTGCCACGGCAGACGCGTCCCTGCCGCGTGTCCGAGGCGTCGTGTATCACGCGCCTCCCTCCGTGAGCCCCGTCGCGCTAGCGGCTGATGTCACCGTCGCCCGCGAGGACAACGCTGCAGACATCGTTATGCCCTGCCGCCCGGCGGCCTCGCGTGCGTCGCTCATGACGTGGTCAGCCGCTTGATCAGGCCGACCGCCTCGGCGAGCACGCGTTGTTCCTCGGCGGTCAGCTGTGAGCCGATGGCGTCGGCGAGCCAGGTCCGCTTGGCGTGGCGCAGCTGGCCGAGCCGTTCCCTGCCTGCCTCGGTGAGCGAGAAGATGACCTGCCTGCCGTCGGTGGGGTGCGGGGCGCGGCCGACCAGCCCCTGCTCCTCCAGCGCGCAGAGCGTGGCGCGCATGGACTGCGGGCGTACCAGCTCGGCGCGGGCGAGTGCTGCGGTGGTCGCAGGCCCCTCGGTGCCCAGACGGCCGATCACGGAGCGCTGCGACGGCGTCAGAGCGCCCTCGGGTGAGGCCATCCGCAGCCGTCGGACCAGCTGCGAGCCGGCCGAGGCGAGCTCGTCGGCGAGCCGTGACTGATCGGAAGCGGACATGTAGCCACCGTAAACGATCGACAGGAAAGCTTGCAAGTTTGCCTGTCAAATCCACTGGCGGGACCGTGACTGGGTGATCACCGCATGAAACGTCATCATGCTCGTTGAGTAACGGCCGCGGTCTTGTCACAGTGGGCACAGCGGGGTGGGACGGAGAGGAGCTGCGCATGACCACGGTTGTACGCGCCGCGCTGGTACAGGCGACCTGGACCGGAGACACCGAGTCGATGATCGCCAAGCATGAGGAGCACGCCCGAGCGGCGGCTTCGCAGGGAGCGCAGATCATCGGGTTCCAGGAGTTGTTCAATGCCCCGTACTTCTGCCAGGTGCAGGAGGCGGAGCACTACGACTGGGCGGAGCCGGTCCCGGACGGACCCACGATTCAGCGGATGCAGGCGCTCGCCAAGGAGCTCCGCATGGTGATCGTCGTCCCGGTCTTCGAGATCGAGCAGTCCGGTTTCTACTACAACACCGCGGCCGTGATCGACGCGGACGGAAGCTACCTGGGCAAGTACCGCAAGCACCACATCCCGCAGGTCAAGGGGTTCTGGGAGAAGTACTACTTCAAGCCGGGCAACCTGGGCTGGCCGGTCTTCGACACCGCCGTCGGCAGGGTCGGGGTCTACATCTGCTACGACCGGCACTTCCCCGAGGGCTGGCGTGCCCTCGGCCTCGCCGGCGCCCAGCTCGTCTACAACCCGTCCGCGACCTCGCGCGGCCTGTCGGGTTATCTGTGGCAGCTGGAGCAGCCTGCGGCCGCGGTCGCCAACGAGTACTTCGTCGCCGCCATCAACCGGGTCGGTCAGGAGGAATACGGCGACAACGACTTCTACGGCACCAGCTACTTCGCCGACCCGCGCGGTCAGTTCGTCGGTGACGTCGCCTCCGACAAGGGGGAGGAACTCCTCGTCCGCGACCTGGACTTCGCGATGATCGACGAGGTGAGGCAGTTGTGGGCCTTCTACCGCGACCGGCGCCCCGACGCCTACGGCACCCTCATGGAGTCGTGATCGTTATGACCCACATGACCAACGCACCCCAAAGCACCGGCGGCCCGGCGCACGCCGCGCTGTACGCACGCCACCGCGCCGTGATGCCCGACTGGCTGGCCACGTACTACGAGCGCCCCATCGAGATCGTCCGCGGCGAGGGCCGCCGAGTGTGGGACGCCGAAGGCAACGAATACCTCGACTTCTTCGGCGGCATCCTGACCACCATGACCGCCCATGCCCTCCCCGAGGTCACGGCGGCCGTCAGCGAGCAGGCCGGGAAGATCCTGCACTCCTCGACGCTCTACCTCAACCACACCGCCGTCGAACTCGCCGAGCGCATCGCCCACTTGAGCGGCATCCCCGACGCCCGGGTCTTCTTCACCGCCTCGGGCACCGAGGCCAACGACACGGCGCTGCTGCTCGCCACCACCTACCGCCGCTCCAACCAGATCCTGGCGCTGCGCAACAGCTACCACGGCCGCTCCTTCAGCTCCATCGCCGTCACCGGCAACACCGCCTGGTCGCCGACGAGCCTCTCCCCGCTGCAGACGCTTTACGTCCACGGCGGGGTGCGCAGCCGCGGCCCCTACGCCCACCTGACGGACGACCAGTTCATCGCGGCCTGCGTGGCCGACCTCGACGACATGCTCGGTCAGGCCAACGGGACGGTCGCCGCGCTGATCGCCGAACCGATCCAGGGCGTCGGCGGGTTCACCTCCCCTCCCGACGGGCTCCTCGCCGCCTTCCGCGAGGTGCTCGACCGCCGCGGCATTCTGTGGATCACCGACGAGGTGCAGACCGGCTGGGGCCGTACCGGCGAGCACTTCTGGGGCTGGCAGGCGCACGCCCAGGCCGGTCCGCCCGACATCCTCACCTTCGCCAAGGGCATCGGCAACGGCCTGGCGATGGGCGGTGTCGTCGCCCGCGCGGAGGTGATGAACTGCCTGCGCGCCGACTCCATCTCCACCTTCGGCGGCAGCCCGGTCACCACTGCCGGCGCCCTGGCCAACCTCACCTACCTGCTCGAACACGACCTGCAGGGCAACGCGCGCCGCGTCGGCGGCCTGCTGATGTCCCGGCTGCGCTCGGTCGCCGCCACCTCGCCCGTCGTACGGGAGGTACGCGGGCGCGGGCTGATGATCGGCGTCGAACTCGTCGCACCGTCCACGGGCGAGCCGTCGCCGCAGGCCGCGAAGCTCGTCCTGGAGGCTGCGCGTGAACGGGGCCTGCTCATCGGCAAGGGCGGGCGCCCGGCGAACGTCCTCCGCATTGCGCCTCCACTGACGCTCACCGTCGCCGAGGCCGAGCAGGGCGCCGAAATCATCGAGGCGGCGCTGCAGGACGCGGCCAAACAGCTCGAAGAGGGCTGAGGCGAACGGGTGCCCTCGTCCGGGGCACCCGCCGCTGCCGCTCGCCCGGGCAGGTCAGTTCTGGTTCAGAGCGGGCATCGGGATGGGGATGGCGTACGTTGTCGCTCCCACGCCCACGCCGCCTTCACAGGTATTCGTCGATGCCCCAGCCGCCACAGATCCAGACCTCCGACCCGGCCGTACCGAGCAGACCGACGACGTGCAGCACGTCATCAGCGGTCATCACCCCGCGCCCGATACCGGCAACGTGACTCGCGACTGAGTGCTATGCAGCAGGCCATGGCCAGGCATGGCGGGCGCCCAGGACGCAGAACTCGTTGTCCTCCGGGTCGGCCAGCACCGTCCAGGGCTGTTCGCCTTGGCCGATGTCGACGGGACGGGCGCCCAGGGCGAGGAAACGGGCGACCTCCGCGGTGTGGTCGTCCGGGCGGAAGTCCAGGTGGAGGCGGTTCTTGACGGTCTTGGGGGCGTCGACCGGGACGAAGAGCAGACCGGGCAGGCGGTCCGGCGCGGGCCGGATCTCGAACTCCTCAGGTGAATCGTTGACGACGACCCATCCCAGCGCTTCGGTCCACCAGCGTCCCAGCCCGACCGGGTCGGCGGCGTCCACCACGACCTGTTCCCATTCCAGAGCCATGCGGGGACCCTACCCCCGCCACCTCGGCGGGCCTGCTACCGGGGAGGCCGCCCGCGGCCTACGCTGAAACGCCTCACACCATGTGTCCACGAGGTCTGAGGAGGGCGCATGTCACGCACTCTCATCCGGGGCGGCCTGGTGATCACGGCCGCCGAAGAGGCTCACGCCGACGTGTTGGTCGACAGCGGGCGGGTGGCCGCGCTCGCCGCTCATGAGTCCTCGGTCGCGCAGGCGTGGACCGCGGACCGCGTCATTGATGCCACCGGCAAGTATGTGATCCCGGGCGGGGTGGACGCCCATACGCACATGGAGCTGCCGTTCGGCGGCACCTTCGCCTCCGACACCTTCGAGACCGGGACGCGCGCGGCCGCGTGGGGCGGCACCACCACCATCGTCGACTTCGCCGTGCAGAGCGTCGGACGGTCGCTGCGCGAGGGCCTCGACGCCTGGCACGGCAAGGCCGACGGCCGGTGCGCCATCGACTACGGCTTCCACATGATCCTCTCCGATGTGACAGAGGAGTCGCTGAAGGAGATGGACGCGCTCGTCGAGCACGGGGTGACCTCGTTCAAGCTCTTCATGGCCTACCCCGGCGTCTTCTACAGCGACGACGGGAAGATCCTGCGCGCGATGCAACGCGCCGCCGCCGACGGATCCCTGATCATGATGCACGCGGAGAACGGCATCGCCATCGACGTCCTCGTGGAGCAGGCGCTCGCCGCCGGGCACACTGACCCCCGCTACCACGGCGAGGTCCGCAAGGAGTTGCTGGAGGCCGAGGCCACACACCGGGCCATCCAGCTCTCCCGCGTCGCGGGCTGTCCCCTCTACATCGTCCACGTCTCCGCCGAGGAGGCCGTCGCCGAGATCGCCACGGCGCGCGACATGGGGCTGAACGTCTTCGGTGAGACCTGCCCGCAGTACCTCTTCCTCTCCACCGACGACCTGGCCCGGCCCGGCTTCGAGGGCGCCAAGTACGTCTGCTCGACACCGCTGCGCCCCGCCCACCACCAGGCCGCGCTCTGGCGGGCCCTGCGCACCGACGACCTGTCCGTCGTCTCCACCGACCACTGCCCGTTCTGCTTCAGCGAGCAGAAGGAGCTCGGCCGCGGCGACTTCTCCAAGATTCCCAATGGCCTCCCGGGGGTGGAGAACCGGATGGACCTCCTCCACCAGGCCGTCGTCGACGGGCACATCAACCGCCGCCGCTGGATCGAGCTGGCCTGCGCGACGCCGGCGCGCATGTTCGGCCTCTACCCGCGCAAGGGCACCCTCGCCCCCGGCTCCGACGCCGACGTCGTCGTCTACGACCCGCACGCCGAGCAGGTGCTCTCCGCCGCCACCCACCACATGAACGTCGACTATTCGGCGTACGAGGGCAGGCGCATCACCGGGCAGGTGGAGACCGTGCTCTCCCGGGGCGAGCTCGTCATCGACCAGCGCACGTACACCGGGCACGCCGGGCACGGGCAGTACCTGCCGCGCACCGCCTGCCAGTACCTGATCTGAAAACCTGATCTGAGAATCTGAGAAAGGGGCGGGCGATGGAATTCGGACTCGTCCTGCAGACCGACCCTCCGGGTTCCGCGGTCGTCGGCCTGATGCGCCGCGCCGAGCGCAACGGCTTCCGCTACGGCTGGACCTTCGACTCCGCCGTGCTGTGGCAGGAGCCGTTCGTCATCTACAGCCGGATCCTGGAGCACACCCGCCGGCTCACGGTCGGCCCCATGGTCACCAACCCCGGCACGCGCACCTGGGAGGTGACCGCCTCCACCTTTGCCACGCTCAACGAGATGTACGGCAACCGCACGGTGTGCGGGATCGGCCGCGGCGACTCGGCGATGCGCGTCGCCGGGCGCAGCCCCAACACCCTCGCCCGGCTCGGCGAGGCGATCGACGTGATCCGCGACCTCGCCGAGGGGCGGGAGGCGGTCGTCGACGGGACGCCGGTGCGGCTGGCGTGGGTGAGGGAGGGCCGGCTGCCGGTCTGGATGGCTGCCTACGGGCCGAAGGCGCTCGCCCTCGCCGGGCAGAAGGCCGACGGCTTCATCCTGCAGCTCGCGGACACCTTCCTCACCGAGTGGATGGTCAAGGCGGTGCGCCGGGCCGCCGCCGACGCCGGGCGCGACCCGGCCGCCGTCACGATCTGCGTGGCCGCTCCCGCCTACGTCACCGACGGCACCCCGGCCGGGCTCGCCCACGCGCGCGAGCAGTGCCGCTGGTTCGGCGGCATGGTGGGCAACCACGTCGCCGACCTGGCCGCACGCTACGGCGAGCACTCGGACCTCGTCCCCGAGGAGCTCACCGCGTACATCAAGGAGCGGCAGGGCTACGACTACGCCCACCACGGGCGAGCCGGGAACCCCGACACGGCCTTCGTGCCCGACGCCGTCGTCGACCGTTTCTGCGTCCTCGGCCCGCCCGCCGCGCACATCGAACGGATGCAGCAGCTGCGCGAGCTCGGCGTCGACCAGTTCGCCCTCTACGCCATGCACGACGCCCGCGAGGCGGCCATCGACGCCTACGGGGAGAACGTGATCCCCGCACTGACGTCATGATCCGTGGCACGGTAGGGAGGTGACGATTGATGCGGTGGTGGTCGGGGCCGGGCCGAACGGGCTGACGGCGGCCGTCGAACTGGCGCGGGCAGGTCTGTCCGTGGAGGTGTACGAGGCGGGGGAGACCGTCGGCGGCGGCGCCCGCACCGAGGAGCTGACCCTGCCGGGGTTCCGGCACGACCCGTGCTCGACGGCTCACCCGTTCGGCGTCGGCTCACCCGCCTTCAAGGCGCTGCCACTCGACAAGCACGGCCTGGAGTGGGTCCACCCCGAGCTGCCGATGGCCCACCCGTTCCCCGACGGCAGCGCCGCCGTGCTGGCGCCCACCGTCGGGGAGACCGCGGCATCACTCGGTCCGCGTGACGCCGGCGCGTACCGGCGTCTCGTTCAGCCCTTCACCGGCCGCTGGGACGAGCTCGCCCGGGACGTCTTCCGCCCGCAGTGGGCGGGGCTGCCGCACAGCCCGCTGCTGTTCGCCCGGTTCGGCGCGGTGGGCGGGCTGCCGCTCGCCGTTGCCGCGCGGCGCTTCCGCGGGGCCAAGGCGCGGGCGTTGTTCGCGGGTGCGGCGGCCCATCTGGTGAGCCCGCTCACCGGACTGGTCACCTCCGGCGGGGCGCTGATGTTTCTGCTCGCCGGGCACGAGGGCGGTTGGCCGTTCGCCCGCGGCGGCTCGCAGGCGATCTCCGACGCGCTCGCCGCCCACCTCGCCGAGCTCGGCGGCACCGTCCACACCGGCGTCGAGGTCACCTCGCTGACGCAGCTGCCGCCCGCCCGCGCCTACGTCTTCGACACCTCTCCCACCGCCCTCGCGCGCATCGCCGGCCTCGCCGGCGAGTACCGGCACTACCGCTACGGACCCGCTGCGTTCAAGGTCGACTACGCGCTCGACGGACCCGTCCCGTGGCGCTCCCCGCGGGCCGCGCGCGCCGGCACCGTCCATCTCGCGCCCACCTACGAGGACATCGACGCCGCCATGCGGGCGGTGTGCGGCGGCTGCACCGCCGACGTGCCCTTCGTACTGACCACCCAGCCGAGCCTCTTCGACCCCACCCGCGCACCCGAGGGCCGCCACGTCTTCTGGGCGTACGCGCACGTGCCGAACGGCTGGCGGGGTGACTTCACCGCCGCCATCGAGCGTCAGATCGAACGCTTCGCGCCCGGTTTCGCCGACCGCGTGCTCGCTCGCGCCGTGCGCGGGCCTGCCGAGCTCGCCGCGCACAACGCCAACTACGTCGGCGGCGACATCGCGTGCGGCGCGACGGCCGGGCTGCGCGCCGTCATCCGGCCGTCGCTGCGCCGCGTCGCGTACGCCACCTCGGATCCTGCGGTCTTCCTGTGCTCCCAGGCGACCCCGCCGGGCCCGGGAGTGCACGGGATGTCGGGTCTCGGCGCGGCACGTGCGGTGCTGCACCGCCTGGGCCGGGAACACCGGACGCCCCGATGAGCGACGACGAGCGGGAGCCGGAGCTGGACCTGGACGCGCTCGACCTCGGTGCCGTCGAGCCGCGCGAGTTCGCCCGGATCGTGAAGCGCACACCGCCGCGCAAGGCGGCCGAGGTGATGACGGGACCGCACCGCAGGCGCGTTCTCGACGAGTTGTTCCGCCGCATGGAGCTGTTGTTCCGGCCGGAGGCGGCGGGCGACCGCACGGCGCTGGTGCGCTGGCGCATCACGGGTGAGGGCGATGCGTGCGACGTCTACGAGACATACATCGCCGACGGCTGTCTCGTCGTCACCCCGCACACCACCGACCGCGAACCGCGCCTCACCGTCACCCTCGCCGCACCCGACCTGCTCAGGCTCGCCTCCGGCAACGCATCAGGACCCGTGCTGTTCCTGCTGCGGAAGCTCAGGGCGCACGGCGATCTGCGGCTGGCCGCGCGGCTGACGGAGCTCTTCGACATGCCCAAGGCGTGACTTGTCATGATCCGCGGTGCCCGCGTAGACGCCGCCACCGCCCGCCCCACGAAGGAGTGACCGACGTGTTCACCACCCGCCCCACCCTCCAGGGCACCTTCGGCATGGTCTCGTCCACCCACTGGCTCGCCTCCCAGTCGGCGATGGCGGTGCTCGAAGACGGCGGCAACGCCTTCGACGCCGCGGTCGCCGCCGCCTTCGTGCTGCACGTCGTCGAACCGCACCTGAACGGACCCGCCGGAGAGGTGCCGGCGATCCTCGCACCGGCCGGGGGAGAGGTGCAGGTCCTCTGCGGTCAGGGACCCGCCCCCGCGGGTGCCACCATCGAGCGCTTCACGGACCTCGGCCTCGAACTCGTGCCCGGCACCGGTCCGTTGGCGGCCGCCGTCCCCGGTGCCTTCGACGCATGGATGCTGCTGCTGCGCGACCACGGCACCAAGTCGCTCGCCCAGGTGCTCTCCTACGCCATCGGCTACGCGGAAGCGGGCCATCCGGCCGTCGAGCGCATAGGCGCCACCGTGGAGACGGTACGGGAGCTGTTCACCACCGAATGGACCAGCTCGGCCGAGCTGTACCTGCCCGCAGGCAAGGCGCCCGCACCCGGCGCGCTGCTGAAGAACCCCACACTCGCCGCCACCTGGCGCCGCGTCGTCGCCGAGGCCGAGGCGGCCGGGAGCGGACGTGAGACGCAGATCGAGGCGGCCCGGTGCGTCTGGCGCGAGGGCTTCGTCGCCGAGGCGCTCACCGAGGCCGCGGCCCGTCCCACGATGGACACCTCGGGTGAGCGGCACGAAGGGGTGCTGACCGGCGACGACCTCGCCCACTGGTCCGCCGGCTACGAGACGCCGGTCACCTACGACTGGAACTGCTGGACGGTCGCCAAGGCCGGCCCATGGAGCCAGGGACCGGTCTTCCTGCAGCAACTCGCCCTGCTTCCACAGGACTTCACGGACGTCGAATACGGCAGCGAGCCCTACCTGCACACCCTCATCGAGGGCAGCAAGCTGGCGATGGCCGACCGTGAGGCCTGGTACGGCGACGCAGCGCCCGTCCCCCTCGCCGAGCTGCTCTCGCCCTCCTACAACGCCGCCCGCCGCGCCCTCATAGGCGAGCACGCCTCGGGCGACCTGCGGCCCGGATCCCCCGGCGGCCGCACCCCGCAGCTGCCGAAGAACGTCCTGCGCACGGCAACGGGCGACTCCGCCTGGGACGCGCTGGGCGTCGCGGGAGCAGGCGAGCCCACCGTCGCCAAGGACGGCCTGACCCGCGGCGACACCTGCCACCTCGACGTCGTCGACCGCTGGGGCAACATGATCGCCGCGACGCCCAGCGGAGGCTGGTTGCAGTCGAACCCGGTGGTACCGCAGCTCGGCTTCCCCCTCGGCACCCGCCTGCAGATGACCTGGCTGGAGGAGGGCCTGCCCAACTCCCTTACACCGGGCCGCCGTCCGCGAACCACTCTCACCCCGTCGCTCGCGCTGCGCGACGGCGTGCCCGTCATGGCGTTCGGCACGCCCGGCGGCGACCAGCAGGACCAGTGGAGTCTGCACTTCTTCCTCGCCGTCGCGCTGCGCGCCCAGGTCCGCGGCGGCCTCGACCTGCAGGGCGCGATCGACGCCCCGAACTGGCACAACGACAGCTTCCCCGGCTCCTTCTACCCGCGCACGATGCGGCCCGGCAGCGTCACTGTCGAATCCCGCATCGGCGCACGGGCGATCGCCGCGCTGCGCGCCCGCGGCCATGACGTCATCCTCGCCGAGCCGTGGTCCGAGGGCCGGCTGTGCGCGGTCGCCCGCGACCCGCAGACCGGCGTGCTCTCCGCGGCCGCCAACCCGCGCGGCATGCAGGGCTATGCGGTGGGGCGCTGAGCCGCGGGCACCACACCGGGCTGCGGGGCCGCGCCGAAGGGGGTCCCCCACGTCGCCGAAACGGTCATGCACGCCTGACCGTTGGCGCCGACGATCCCGAGGCTGAGATCGTCACCGACGACGACGCCGAACTGGACCGTGATCTGGTTCGGCGGATGGTCGGCGATGGTGATCGAATCGTGCACCTGCTGCAGCAGTGGTCCGAGCGGACGCAGCATCGCGCGCAGCGCGTCCTCGGCGAGGTGCGCGACCACGGCGGGGCCGTGCCCGGTGTGGAACGGCCCGGCGATACCCTCCGGCGGATCGCCGACGGGCGTCAACTCCAGTCGTACGGAGGTGTTGTCGGCGAGCTCGATCTCGGCATACTGCGGCACATCCTCATTGTGCCGTGGGCCGTCCGCTGCGTGGCCTGCTCTTGAATTCCGGCTCGCTGACGTCGGGGCCGAGCTTGATCCGGCCGAAACGGCTGAAAGCGATCACCACGCACAGCGCGAGGAAGACATCGGCGGCGATCACGAACAGCCAGCCGAAATTCCCGAGGACCCAGCCGGCGGGCGACTGTGTTTCTTGTCGGTCCCCGCGGTGGTCATGTCGCCCCACTATGTCCGTGACCGCGCCGTTACGGTCAGTGGCGGGTCGATCTCACCCATGGTGAACGGACGATCGGGCAGATAGGGTCCGAACGGCGCGACATGTCCATCAGGAGTGCAAGGTGACAGAAATTCGCAGCGTGCTGATCGCGGCGGACAAGTTCAAAGGCTCGCTCACGGCCGTAGAGGTCGCCGAGCACGTCACCGTCGGTCTGCGCCGGGTCGCCCCCGCGCTGCGGGTGGAGTCGCTGCCGGTCGCCGACGGTGGCGACGGCACCGTGGACGCAGCCGTCGCGGCCGGGTTCGAACGCCGGACGGCGCAGGTGACCGGGCCGCTGGGCGATCAGGTCACCGCCGCTTACGCCCTCCGCGAGGCCACCGCCGTCGTGGAAATGGCCGAGGCCTCCGGCCTGCGCCATCTGCCCAAGGGCGTCTTCGCGCCGCTCACCGCGACCACGTACGGCACCGGTGAGCTCCTGCGTGCCGTCCTCGACGCGGGCGCCCGCACCATCGTGCTCGGCGTCGGCGGCAGCGCCACGACCGACGGCGGGGCCGGGATGCTGGCCGCGCTCGGCGCGCGGTTCACCGACGCGGAAGGCGCACCTGTCGGTCCCGGGGGCGGGGCGCTGGCGTCGATCGCCGCCGCCGACCTGTCCGGGCTCGACCCGAGGCTCGCCGAGACCGAGGTGATCCTCGCCAGCGACGTCGACAACCCGCTGCGCGGCCCAAAGGGCGCGCCGGCCGTCTACGGCCCACAGAAGGGCGCGAGCGAGGCTGACGTCGCCGCGCTCGACGCCGCGTTGGGCCGGTACGCGCAGGTGCTGGGCGAGGCGCTCGGCCCGGCCGCGCTCGACGCCGCCGAAGCCCCGGGCGCGGGCGCCGCCGGCGGCATCGGCTACGGCGCGATGGTCGGTCTGCGGGCGAGCTTCCGTCCCGGCGTCGAGGTTCTTTTCGAACTGCTGGGATTCGCGGAAGCCCTGGAACGGGCCGATTTCGTCATCACGGGCGAGGGTTCGCTGGACGAACAGACCCTCCACGGCAAGGCCCCGGCGGGGGTCGCTCAGGCCGCTCGGGCCAAGGGGGTCGACGTCGTCGCCGTCTGCGGGCGGCTGGCGCTGACGCCGGGGACGCTCGGCGGGGCCGGCATCCGCCGGGGGTACCCGTTGCTTGAGCTCGAACCCGATCCCGCGTTGTGTATGGCTAATGCCGGGGCGTTGCTGGAACGTGTGGCTGAGCGGATCGCGCGCGATTTCCTCGCCTGACGTTGTTTTTCGCTGGGCGCGGTTCGCCTATTTCTCGCGCGTGCGGCTTACGTAGGTTTTTCCGGCCGCCCGTCCGTTGCGGTGGCGCTGCGCTGGGCGTTCTGGGTCGGTTCGCGTGTTCCCCTCCGTTGTCTTGGCTTGCGTGGGGTGTTTTTCCCGCCGCCCGCCCGTTGCCGTGACTGGGCGGGTCACGTGGG
>NZ_JANFNG010000038.1 GCF_024436035.1 Streptomyces humicola | reverse complement strand
CGGGAAAAACACCCCACCCCAGCCGCAACCGCGGGGAACGGGCAAACCGACCCCCGAAGGCCCAGCGCCAGCGCAGCGTCACGGCAACGGGCGGGCGGCGGGAAAAACACCTACGCAAGCCGCAACCGCGGGAGCACGCGAACCGCGCCCAGCGCAGCGTCACCCACCGTGGACAATAGGCCGCATGCCGAAATGCTCCGGGTTGCGGCCCGTCGGGGCCGCAACCCGCGGCACGACGAATCCGAACCGCCTGCGCCGCATGGACCGCTGGATCACGGCGACCCACGCCGCGGCCCTGCGGCGCGCCGCCGCGCCCGTAGCCGTCGATCTCGGTTACGGCGCCGCCCCGTGGACCGCCGTGGAACTGCTGGCGCGCCTGCGCGCCATCCGCCCCGATACCGAGGTCGTGGGTGTCGAGATAGACCCCGCGCGGGTCGCGGCCGCTGTCCCGTACGTTCGCGACGGGCTCGCCTTCGTGCACGGCGGTTTCGAGGTCCCGGTGCCGGGCGGTCGGCGTCCCGTGCTGATACGCGCCGCCAACGTGCTGCGGCAGTACGCGGAGGCCGAGGTCGCCACCGTATGGGACCGTCTGCGGGCCCGCCTCGCGCCGGGCGGGCTGCTCGTCGAGGGAACGTGCGACGAGATAGGGCGGCGGCACGTGTGGGTGGCGATAGGGCCGGAGGGCCCGCGCACGGTCACCTTCGCGGCCCGGCTCGGGTCGCTCGACCGGCCGTCCGACCTGGCCGAGCGGCTCCCCAAGGCGCTGATCCACCGGAACGTGCCGGGTGAGGCGGTGCACGCCTTCCTCACGGAGTTCGACCGCGCCTGGGCGGCGGCCGCGCCGTTCGCGTCGTTGGGTGCGCGGCAGCGTTGGATCCGGGCGGTCGGTGCGCTGCGCGCAGGCGGGTGGCCCGTCGCCGACGGGCCGGCCCGCTGGCGTCAGGGCGAGGTCACTGTCGCGTGGGACGCCCTCGCCCCGGTGCACGCCTGATTTCCCTTTCGCTCTGTCCTGTTGCGGCGCCGCGTGGCACCATGCGCGCTTAAGTGACGGTGCGTCAGATTACGGGGGTGGCCGTATGAGGACGGGGCGGATACGGGGCGCGGCGGCGGCCTTGACGGTGCTGGTGTGTGCGGCGGGACCGCTGGCCACGCCGGGCGAGGCGCAGGCCGCCGGTCCGCGGACGCTGGAGCAGGTGCGGGCCGAGGTGGACGGCCTCTACCGCCAGGCGGAGGCGGCCACGGGCGCGTACGACGCGGCGACCCAGCAGGTCGACCAGCAGCAGAAGGATCTGGTGACCCTCGCCCGCGCCGTCGTGGCCACGCAGGCCCAGCTGGACGCGCTCACCGAGCGGGCAGGCGCGCTCACGCGCGCCCAGTACCAGAGCGGGAGCGCCGCGCTTCCGCTCGCCGCGCAGTTGCTGCTCTCCCCCGACCCGCAGTCGTTCCTCGACGACGCCGGAGTGATCACAAACAGCCAGCAGGCGGTCGTCACCGCGCTCGCGCAGCTGCGTACCACCGAGAACGAGCTGGAGGAGTACGCGAACGCGGCGACCGCCGGGTGGGGGAACCTCGTCGCTGAGCAGGGCAAGCAGGCCGCCGCCAAGACGACGATCGAGGCGCGGCTGGCGCGGGCGAAGGCGCTGCTCGGCTCCCTGGAGTCGCAGCAGCGCGCGCAGTTGCAGCAGATGGACGACGAAGCCGCCTATCGGTCGCAGATGTCGTGGCTGAGCAGCAGTACCGGTTCGCGGCTCGGCGCGACGTCGGGCACAGCCGATGCGCCGGGGGCGCGGGCGGTGCGCTTCGCCACCGCGCAGATCGGCAAGCCGTACGCCTGGGGCGCTCAGGGGCCGTCCGCGTACGACTGCTCGGGGCTGACGGAGATGGCGTGGGCGGCGGCCGGGGTGATGATCCCGCGCACCTCGCAGGAGCAGTGGGCGCAGCTGCCGCATGTGCCGCTCGACGAGCTGCGGCCCGGCGATCTGATCGTCTACTACTCGGATGCGAGCCATGTCGCCCTCTACATCGGCGGCGGCGCGGTCATCCAGGCACCTCGCCCGGGGCACATGATCGACATCGCCGGGGCGGGCTCGATGCCGATCCTCGGAGCCGTCCGGCCCGGATGACGTCCGGCACTGCGTGACATTGGTCATGCCCGGATCATCCCCCGGCGGGCTAAATTCCCCTCCCCACGAGCGAATATGCCGCTGACGGTTTGGCTGTCCGCACTCCCCCTGGCGTCCTCCTGCCGCTATCGTCGCCTGGCGGTACCCGGTACCGGATCTTCCGCATATGGCGGTGATCCGGCCCCGGACGCCCGGCGGCCCGGCCAACCGCGGCCGCCAGACCCTCGGGGGAGGGAAGGAATGACGTCATGTCCGCGACCGGCCGGCGAACCGACCGGGCACAAGATCCGCGCCCGACTGGGCTGTCCGACCAGCAGCCCGGGGAAGAGCAGCGGCCCGTTGGGCCGTCCTCAGTGCTGCCCGCGCAGCCGGGCGCAGGGTCGCAAGCCGCTGCGCTGCCGCGGCAGCGGATCGCGGAACCCGCGCCTGTGCCGGAGCCGCAGCCGGTGGGGAAGCCGGACGTGGCAGGGCCGCCGGAGCCGGATCCGGCCGCTGCGGCCGCCGCTGCGCCGCCGTTCACCCTGCTGGTCATAGGCGAGGACCCGGCCAGCGCCTTCGCCGTCCCCGATCTGCTCGACGCCGCCGGCAACCGGGCCCGCATCCGTCACGCCCGCAATCTCACCGAGGCCGAGCGGCTCCTCACCGACGACGTGAGCTGCATCCTGCTCGACCTCGAACTCGGCGCGCCGCATGCCGAGGGGCTCGACGTGCTGCGTCAGGTCCTGCGGATGGCGCCCACCACCGCCGTGCTCGCGCTCGCCTCGGGCAAGACCGACGCGGGGCTTGCCGCCGAGGCGGTGCGCGTCGGTGCGCAGGACTACCTCTTCCGCGACGAGATCGAAGCGTCGCTGCTCAACCGCGCCATGCGCTATGCCGTCGAACGCAAGCGCGCCGACCTCGCCCAGCGACAGCTCACCGAGTCCCGGCTGCGCGCCGAGGAAAACGCCCGGCTGGAGCGCGGGCTGTTGCCGACGCCGTTGCTCGACGGCGCCGAGCGGCTGCGGTTCGCCGCACGCTACCGCCCCGGCCGCAGCCGCGCCCTCCTGGGCGGCGACTTCTACGACGTCGTACGCACCCCGGACGGGACGGTGCACGCGATGATCGGCGACGTCTGCGGCCACGGTCCGGACGAGGCTGCGCTCGGCGTGGAGCTGCGGATCGCCTGGCGGGCGCTGACGTTCGCGGGGCTCAGCGGCGACACGATCCTGCAGACGCTGCAGCAAGTGCTGGAATGCGAGCGGCCGGACGACGAGATCTTCGCGACGCTGTGCACCGTGGACATCGCCCCCGACGGACGGCGAGCGGGCGTGTCGCTCGCCGGCCACCCCTCCCCGCTGCTCGCCCGCCGCGGCTGCCCGGCCGAACTGTTGCCGTACGAGCAGGGCGGGCCTGCGCTCGGACTGTTGCCTCAAGCGATGTGGAACAGGGTCGACGTCGAGCTCGGCGACGCCTGGAGCCTGCTGCTCTACACCGACGGGCTGATCGAGGGCCGGATCGGCAAGGGCACGGCGCGGCTCGGCCAAGAGGGCATGATCGGCCTGGTCGACCGCGGCCTGAGGGACGGGCTCAGCGGCGAGGAGCTGCTGGACGCCGCGGTAACCGAGGCGAGAGCCCTCAACGGCGGCGAACTCGCTGACGACGTGGCCGTCGTCCTCCTCGACCACGGCTGAGAGTGCCCGAGGGCGCCGCGGCCGGCCCAGCCGGTCAACCGCGGAACGGCCCGTACGGCCCGTCGCTGCTGGATCCCCGGTAGCGGCCGCCGCGCCCGCCGGTCACATGCTTGAGGGCGGGCCGCACATCCACCACGTACACGGCGGTGGCGATCACGCCGATGATCGGCAGTATCGACAGCAGCGGCAGCAGCCAGATCACGGCGGCCGAGACGACGAGCACGATCAGCCAGAACGGCTTGGTGTGCTTGTCCGCCGCACGGAAAGCATCCTCCCGCCGGAACGCCGCATCGACGATCGCGAACAGCGCGAACGCGAACAGCGCCCAGGAGATGAAGCTCAGCACGCTGTAGAAGCCCTGTACCAACACGCCATCCACCGCCTTGTCACTCCGGCGATCCCTTGATGGCCACCGTACCCGGAGAACGAGCCGGGCACGCGATCCGTGCCCGGCTCCTGTCACATCCGTTCCGTCTCGACGGTCCCGTCAGTCCCGTCTCACTCGGCGGGCTTGGCGGGAGTGGTCTTCTTCGCCGTGGTCTTCTTCGCCGCCGTCTTCTTGGCGGCAAGCTTCGCCTCCGCGGGCTTGTCCTCCGCCGGCTTGATCGCGATTGCGATCTCGGAAGCCTCGTCGGACGCCTCGCCGCGCCAGGTCTTGACCGCGCCACGGCCACGGTCGACGAGCCCGTTGTAGGTCTCGCCCGCCTTGACCGCGTACTCCGCGGCACGCCCGACCTGCTGGAGCGCGAACTCCTGGGCGCTGTCACGCAGCTTCTTCAGGTCGACCTCGACACCGCCGAACGCCTCGGTCAGCCTGGCCTGGACGTCCTTCGCCTGCTTGGTGACGTTCTCCTGCACCTCCTTCGGGTCGGTGGCACGGATCTTCTCGAACCGCTCCGGGGCCTGCTCACGGACCCTCTCGATCAGCGGCTGCACTTCGCGGAGCTTCTCGGCCGCGAGGTCGACGGTGCCGGCCACCGCGTAGAGGGGGGTGGCGTCGGCGAGGACCTTGCGGACGTTGTCAGTGATGGGCATGAGGGTCTTTCCTCCCGATGGGTCGTGCCGTATGAGTGCTGTGCCGTATGAGTGCTGTGCCAGGTGTGCGGGCTGCTCGTCAGGGGGCGTCGGCGGCCGCGCTGCCATCGTGCGCCGCGACGCCGTTCTCCCTGCGGAACGACTCGTAGATCTGCAGGAGCACCTGCTTTTGCTTCTCGTTGATCGTCGGGTCCGTCAGGATCGCGGTGTGCACGGGGGCGCTGTCCCGGTCGCGCTCGTCGAGGATTCCCGCCTGGACGTAGAGGGTCTCGGCGGAGATCCTCAGCGCCTTGGCGATCTGCTGCAGGATCTCGGCGCTGGGCTTGCGCAGCCCGCGCTCGATCTGGCTGAGGTACGGGTTCGACACCCCGGCCGCCTCGGCGAGCTGGCGCAGCGACAGTTGCGCGTTCCGCCGCTGCTCACGCAGATACTCGCCGAGGTTGCCGACGTTCAGTGAAGCCATGCCTCGACGGTGCCACGCCGTGCTAACTATTGCAAGCGCAGCGCTTGCAACCGTTACGTTTCAGCCGGATGACGCAGCCGTGAAGCGCGTCCGCAATCGCCCGATTCCATACAGTAAAGAGGGTTGATGCCGGGCGGCTGCGGCCGTTCCGGTCGAAGGAGCCGAAGGAGCGTGTCGAACGTGCAAGCCCGGAAGACCCGTAGAACAGTCCGCGTCCATCAGCCATGGGTGCGGCGACCCTGTGCGGCGCTCTGCTCCTGACGGCATGCGGCTCGAACGGGAAGTCCTCGCCGCCGCCCTCGCCCTCCGGCCCGTCGGCAAGCGGCATCGCCTGCGGCAAGCCGGAGACCCTGCTGGCCTCGGGCTCGACGGCGCAGCAGAACGCGATGCAGGTGTGGGTCAAGGACTACATGCAGGCGTGCCCGGGCAGCAAAATCAACTACAAGGGCACCGGCTCCGGCGCGGGACAGACGGAGTTCCTGCAGGGCAGCACGGCCTTCGCCGGCTCCGACTCCCCGTTGACCTCCCAGCAGATCGCCCAGTCAACCGGCGCCTGCTCCCACGGCGGTCACGCCATCGACCTGCCGATGGTCGGCGGTCCGATCGCCATCGGCTACAACCTCCCCGGCGTCCCCAACCTGACGCTGGACGCCCCGACGCTCGCCAAGATCTTCTCATCGCGGATCACCAAATGGAACGATCCGCAGATCGCGAAGCTGAACCCGGGCGCCAAGCTGCCGTCCACCACCATCCAGCCGTTCCACCGGGCCGACGCCTCGGGCACGACGGACAACTTCACCTCCTACCTGAGCGCTGTCGCACCGAGCGCCTGGCCGTACTCCCACGGCAAGCAGTGGACGGCCACGGGCGGACAGTCGGCCGTCGGATCCGCGGGAGTCACCTCCCAGGTGAGGCAAACCCCTGGCGCGATCGGCTACATGGAGTTGTCGTACGCGATCAGCGCCAACCTCTTGCTGGCCTCCATCGCCACCGGCGCACAAATGCCCGTCTACCCCAACGTGATGAGTGCGTCGAAGGCCCTGTCCAACGCGAAGATCGTCGGCACCGGCGACGACCTCACGCTGAAACTCGACTACTCCACCAAGGCGCCCGAGGCCTATCCGATCGACCTGGTCACCTACGAGATCGTCTGCGACAAGGGCAACAAGCCCAACACTTGGGACACCACCAGGGCGTTCCTCACCTACGTCGCCGGTCGGCAGGGCCAGGCGAACCTGAGCTTCGAGGGCTACGCGCCGCTGTCCGCCGCCATCCTGGACAAGGTCCGCAGCGCCGTCGACCACCTCTCCTGACGTCTTCCTGACGTCACGTTCGTCTTTCCTGACGTCGCGCTCACTCCCCGTCCCGGCGGACGGAGTCGAGGGGCGCCAGGTCGTCGTCGGTGAGCCGCAGCGCGGCGGATGACGCAGATGGCAGGGTGCGGGTTCATCGGCGCTCGCTCCTGCTACGGGCGTTGGCGACAGCGAGCCGAGCGCTGAGCTCTTCATGCGGCGGGACCGGCACGACGTCGTCAGCCGCGGTTTCCCATTCACGTCCGCCACCGAGCGGCCGCAGATACGTGCGACCGCCGACGACGGCCATCACCACGCCGATGCGATCCGTCCTGACGTCCCGTGCCACCTCACCGACCCGATGACGTTGCATCTCGCCGCTCACTTCTTTCGCCCTTCCACCAGTGCCAATCACCGTGTGTATCGTGATGATTGCGGGATGACGGCCACCTCCGACAGGGGGAGCGCTGTGACAGCGGGGATGTCACGACAGGAGGCTCGCTTGACCACGGAACACCATGTAGAGCCAGCACCTGACCCCACGTCATCGACGCTGGCCTTCTTCGGCTCGGAGCTCCGGTTGCGGCGCGAGGCCGCGGGGTTGTCGCAGACAGAACTCGCGCGACTGGTGCACTGCGCGCCCTCGCTGCTGAGCAAGATCGAATCGGCCAAGCGCGTCCCGAAGGAGGACATGGCCGAACTGTGCGACTGCGCACTGGGGACGGACGGCTTCTTCGGGCGGTTGTGGCCGGTGATGATCCGGAACGCGTATCCGGCGTGGTTCCGGCCCTTTGTCGATCTGGAGCAACAGGCCGTCGCCATCCGGTCGTTCGAGATGCAGTTCGTACCGGGTCTTCTCCAGACCGAGGAGTACGCGCGCGCCATCCTTGCAGGTGGCCGCCCGGACAGCGTCAAGCTGGAAGAGCTCGTCGTGGCGCGAATGCACCGCCAGCGCGTCCTGAGCCGCGACGACCCGCCTCGTCTGTGGGTGATCCTGGACGAGACGGCCATCCGGCGGCGGATCGGCGGCGCAGCCGTCATGCGCGCCCAATTGGCCCGACTCCTCGAAGCTGCGCAGATCCCGCGAATCGTCGTGCAGGTCGTCCCGTTCGACGTGCGCAACCACCCTGTTCTCACCGGAGCGTTCTGGACATTCTCTTTCGATGAAGGACCGGATGTCGTCCATATGGACAGCTTCTACGAAGGCCAACTGCGGGCCGAGCCGGAGGTCGTCGCCGCGACGCACCATGCCTATGATCTGCTCAGGGCCCTCGCCCTGTCCCCTGAGGCGTCGGCCGACCTGATCGCCTCCGCCATAAAGGATTTGAGTCCATGATCACCGCAGAGAGCCTGACGGACGCCCGCTGGCGCAAGAGCAGCTACAGCGGCGAGAACGGCGGCGCATGCATAGAGATCGCCGACGGCTTCCCCGGCGTGGTCCCCGTCCGCGACAGCAAGAACGCCCACGGCCCCGTCCTCGTCATCCCGGCCACCGCATGGTCAACGTTCGTCCGCGCAGTGCAAGGCGACAACGGGATCGGTCTGCCGGGATGAGCTAGGTGCGGCGCCGGAGGCGTCCGCCCGCACCCCATCGGCCGAGCGCCGACGTACGGCACCCGGCCACCTCCGCGCCTCCGTCGTAGCCCGCTGATCTTTGCGCCCGGCGGGGCGCGACACGATGCCCACGCCCGGCCGAGCCGAATGCCGCCCCGCGGCGCGGAGCCGCGCACGCCCACGCGCCCGACCACCCGCACGCGCACCCGCGTCGCGCGCACCCGTGTGCTCACATATGCGGGTGCGCCGGCACATGCGTGGCCGACTCGATGTCCCTCGCGGACTTCTCCAGCAGCTGACGGGCCAGGTCGTTCAGCGTCCTGGCCGCCGCCAGCTCCTCACCCACGCGCAGCTGCTCGGCGTCCTTCGGGTGGCGGACGGCGTGGCCGTGCGCCCGTAGTTCCGTGCCGTCGGCGAGCCGCAGCAGCGCCGCCGCCTGGGTCCGGTTTCCGATCTCCTGGAATTCGATCTCGACGTGCCATCCGACGAGTGTCTTCACGGTGACCACCTCCAGCACTCACCGCACTCACCGCGCTCACCTCCATCGTGCTCCCGAAAAGCCCCCTATCACCACTCGCACGGGCCCGCAGCGTTCTAGCCTCGGGGCATGACGTCGAAGATCTCGATTCTGGTGACCGGTGCGACCGGCAAGGTCGGACGGCAGGTCGTCGACCAGCTGCTCGCCGCGGACATCGATGCCCACGTCCGCGCGATGGTCCGCGAGCCGGAGCGCGCCCGGCTCCCCTCCGGCACCGAGCTCGTGCGTGGCGACCTGGCCGATCCGGACACGCTCGTCGGCTGCCTGGACCGCGTCGACGCGGTGTTCCTGGTCTGGCCGTTTCTCACCGCCGAGGCCGCGCCCCCGGTCATCGACGCCATCGGCGAGCACGCCCGCTCGATCGTCTACCTCTCCTCGCTGGGCGTTCGCGACGGCACCGCGCGCCAGGCCGATCCGATCCATCAGTTCCACGCCGACATCGAGCGCCTGATCGAGTCGTCCGGGCTGCAGTGGACGTTCCTGCGGCCCAGCGGCTTCGCGGGGAACACGCTCGGCTGGGCGGCACAGATCCGCGCCGACGGTGTGGTGCGCGGCCCCTACGCAGCGGTGGCCCGGCCGCTCATTCACGAGGCCGACATCGCCGCGGTCGCCGTGCGCGCCCTGGTCGGCGATGCGCACCACGGGACGAAGCCCCCGATCACCGGGCCGGCGTCGATCACCCAGGCCGAGCAGGCGCACACCATCGGCGAGGCCATCGGCCGCCCGGTGACGTACGAGGAGATCCCACCGGAGACGGCGTTGCGGCACATGACCGAGCAGGGCTGGCCCGCCGGCGCCGCGCGCGGACTGCTCGCCGCCCATGCCGCGTTCCTGTCGGAGCCCGAACCGGTGTCTCACGCGGTGGAAGAGATCACCGGCGTCCCGGCCCGCAGCTTCCGCGAATGGGCGGCCGACCACGCCGACGACTTCCGGTGAGCGGCTTCCGGTGAGCGGCTTCCGGGGGGCCGGCTCCTGTGTACGGCTTCCGGTGAACGGCTTCCGCTGAGCGACTTCCCGTAACTCTATGGCAGTGGCCGCTGGGGCATTGGTAGCTTCGCGGAATGGATCTGCGCATGATCGACACCGGTGAAGTCCGGTTGGCCTGCCGGGTGTCGGGCGCTCCCGGCGGCGCCCCGCTCGTGCTGTTGCACGCGCTCGGGGAGGACGGCTCCGACTGGGAGGCCGTGACGGAGGAGTTCGGCCCTCGCCGCCGGGTCTACGTGCCCGATCTGCGCGGGCACGGGCGCAGCGAGCGCCCCGAACGCTATTCGTTCGAGCTGATGCGGGACGATGTGCTCGGGCTGCTCGACGCGCTCGGCCTGGAGCAGGTGTCGCTCGTCGGGCACTCCATGGGCGGTGTGGTGGCGTATCTGCTGGCGCAGGAGCAGCCGCACCGTGTGGACAGGCTCGTCCTCGAAGAGGCGCCACCCCCATACCCGCACGACAGAACCGTGCCCGAACGGCCCGACAAGGGACCGGACTTCGACTGGGCAGTCGTGCCCGCCCTCCACGAACAGCTCAACTCCCCCGATGGCGAGTGGGAGTCGAGGCTGGAGGAGATCACCGCGCCGACGCTGCTGGTCGCCGGCGGCATGACCAGTCACATACCGCAGGACGGCATAGCCGCGATGGCGAAGCGCATCCCGGACAGCCGGCTCGTCACCATCCCCGCCGGCCATTGCGTCCATGCCGCGCGGCCGACGGACTTCGCCGCGACGCTCAGCGGCTTCCTGCACTAGCCGACACCGGCGCCTGGCCGAGCCCGTCGTGCGCCGCGCCGTGCGCGGCCTCGACGGCCGCGCTGCTCGCGGGCAGCAGCGGCAGGCGCACCGACGGGGTCGGGATGCGGCCCTGCGCATGGAGAACGCCCTTGATCACGCCGGGGTTGGGCTCGGCGAACAGCGCCTGCGCCAGCACCGTCAGCTCTCCACCGAGTCGGCGCGCCCGGGCCGTCTCGCCCGTCCGCCAGGCCGCCGCCAACTCGGCCCAACGACCGGTCGCGATGTGCGCGGCGGCGAGGATGCCGCCGGCTGCGCCGAGCGCGAACATCGCGGAGGCGAAGTCGTCCTCGCCGCACAGGACGGCGAAGTCGGCCGGCGGATCGGCGAGGAGTGCCACCGTGTCGGCGTCCACCGCGCCGACCGCGTGCTTGACCCCTGCCACGCCGGGCAGCTCCGCGAGCCGCCGCAGGGTGTCCACGCCGACTGTCCGGCCGGTGCGGGAGGGGATGTTGTAGACGACGAGCGGCAGTGGGCTCGCCTGCGCGAGCGCCGTGAAGTGGGCGACGACGCCCGCCTCGGAGGGCCGTGTGAAGTACGGGACGGGCACGAGCGCGGCCGTCGCCTCCGGCCAGGCCTTGAGCCCGCGCAGCGCGGCCGCGGTGGCCCGGGTGTCGTTCGACCCGGCCCCGATGATCAGCGGGGCGGAGCGTTCCCGGCACACCCGGGCGACCACGTCGGTCACGGCACGCCGTTCGTCCTCGTCGAGCGTGGCGGCTTCGGCGGTCGTGCCGAGGGCCACGAGGCCGGTCGCGCCGTCGTCGAGCACCTGGTGGGCGAGCGATTCCAGCGCGTCGCAGGCGACCGAACCGTCCACCGCGAACGGCGTCACCAGCGGTACGTGAATGCCGTCGAGCTGCTGTGCATACGGTGCGGCCGGCTGCATGGGGTTCATATGGCGAGCATGGCCCACCCGACACTTCAGGTCTACTTACGACATCTACACGGCGTCATGAAGCATCGCTACGCCGTGAAGTCGGCCGCGTGGTCCGCGGCCCACTGGGTGTACGTCAGCGCGGTGCGCCCGACGACCCGTTCCACGTCATGGCTGATGTGGGCCGGGCGGCCGACCGTCGCGGCGAAGTAGTCCAGGAGGCTCTCGGCCACCTCGCGCGGAATGCCCTGACGCTCCGACATCGCCTGGAGCGCGGCGTCGCGCGGGAGTTCCTCGTAGCGCAGGTCGCGGCCGACCGCGCGGCCGACCGCCGCCACCTGTTCGGCGGTGGTCAGACCCTCCGGCCCGGTGACGACATAGACGGCGCCGTCGTGGGCGCCGACGCGGTCGAGGAGCGCAGCCGCCGCGACCGCGGCGAGGTCCTTCTCGTGGACGGGTGCGGCGACGGCGTCGGCATACGGGCCGCGGACGACGTCGCCGTGCCGGATCTGCTCGGCCCACTGCAGGGTGTTGGTCGCGAACATCCCGCCACGGACGAACGTCCACTCCAGGCCCGAGTCGCGGATCGCCCGCTCGATCCCGAGGTGCATGCGCGAAATGAAGTGCTGCTCGTCGTCCGGGGTGTCGGTGATGGACGCCGACGAGAGCAGGACGATCCGGCGCACACCCGACTTGGCGGCGGCGTCGATGAGCCCGGCCGCCGCGTCACCACTGGCCGCCGCCGGATTGAGGAAGAGCGCGTCCGCGCCGTCGAGGAGCGGTTCCAGCGGCTCCCCCTCGCCGAACCGGGCCCGAACGGTCTCCGCCTGCGCGGGCAGCCCGGCCCGTTCCGGATGGCGGCTCAGGGCGCGTACGGGGGCTGCTTCCGCGAGGAGTTGGTCCACCAGCGCACGACCGACGTTGCCCGTCGCTCCGGTCACTACGATCACGATGTTCTGCCTCCCGCTCGAGATGCATTGCACGTGATGCATTGCACGTGCAGCACCATCAGACATCAGAACGTGTCCGGGCACCACGGGCGGCGCGAGGTTCGCAGCAGGAGGTCCGCATCGGCAGCGGCTCCCGGCCTGTGCTCCTCGATCCGGCCGAGCGCGGCGAGCCGCACCGCGGACTCGTCGCCGAGGTAGAGCGCCCCCAACTCCCCGATGTCCATGGCGAGATCGGACGGCGCCGTGGTGCCCCGGACCTCGGCCCCCTCCGGCGAGGCGTCCAGGCGGTAACGGCCGCTCGCGAGGCCCGCCGCGTCATGCAGTTCGAGCACGAGCGATCCGGCGATTGCGTACGTGCGCGCCTCCAACGCCCTTGTGACATCGAGGATCCGCAGCCACATGTGGTCGGCGTGCGAGGTGACCCGCGCCGCTCGGGGGTCGCCGAGCAGCAGCGGCAGGATGTCGTCGGGCGCGCGGTGGCCCGAGGCCAGCTTGACCACCCAGTCGACGCAGAGCGCGTACTGCCACAGCTCGCGCTCCGCCCGCGGGGTGGCCGTGATCATCTGCCGCACAGTGAGCGTGTCCTGCGGAAGCTTGCCGTCCCACACGTCGTCGATGGTGTAGCTGAGCATGCCGTCGATGCGGCCGGTGGCGGCATCCCGGTAGACGGCGTGGAACGGTTCGGTCCAGGGGCGGGACGGGAAGCGGATCTCGCCGGTGTTGATGCGCCACCAGTTCTCCGTCCGGTTGATCGCACCCGGCGTCAACCTGCGTACGCGTCCGTGGAGTTCGGGCCCCACCTTGCGAACCTCGGCCGCGTCGGCGAGGTCGATGCGGCCGCCGGACGGCGGTTCGTAGCGGCCGAGTGCGGCGCGCGGTATGTCCACCGTCCAGTCGGTGACCCAGGTGGCCGGACCGAAACCGAACCGGCCGTAGATCGGGTACTCGGCCGCGATCAGGATCGCGACCGCCTCCTCGCGCTCCTTAGACGCCCTCAGGTCGGCCGCCATCATCCGGCTGAGCAGGCCGCGGCGGCGGTGCGTCGCGGTCACCGTGACGCCGGAGACCGCCGAGGCGGGAACGAGACCGCCTCCCGGCACGGTGAGTTCGCGCGGGAACGAGCGGAAGGTGCCGACGCAGCGGCCGCCGTCGAACGCGCCCTGGGTGCGTGCCGGGTCGAGCGCCATGGCCGCCGGGCTGAACGCGAGCTCCTCGTCGCTGACCTCCGGCGGTCGCAGGAACCCGCGGCGGCAGGCGGTGATCCATTCGCCGAACTCGGACTCGTCGATGTAGCGGACGTCCAGGTCACGCACCTCACGGCTCATCCCCGCAGGCTAGGACGGGCACCGCCCGCATCGCATCCGGGTTTTGGCGCCGCGGCCGAGCAGTTGGAAGCAGCTAGAAGGCGACGCGGACCTCGCCGACCGGGCGGCCGCCGCCCAGCAGCGGCTCCCGCCCGATGCGGTCGACGACCGGGGCGTCGATGCCCAGCATCCGCAGCGCGCGGCCGAGTACCGGGCCCATGGCGCGCTTGCCGCCGTCGTCGATCTTGAAGGCGAGCGCCCGGCCGTCCGGCAGCGCCACCGCCTGCACGGCCTCCGCGCCCATCTTCGACAGCACCCCGGGCACCTCGCGCATCAGCCAGGTGTCGATCCGCCGGGTGCCGGCCACGTACTCGGGGTGCGCCCGCATCGCGTCGGCGACACGGCGCTGGGTGGTGCCCGGCGCGGCGGTGACGTACGAGCGGAAGGCGCGGGCGAGGCCGGTGAGGCTGAGGGCCATCAGGGGCGCGCCGCACCCGTCGACGCCGATGTGCTCGACGGGCTCGCCGCCGGCCTCACGGACGACGTCGAGGACGAGCTGCTGCAGTGGGTGGTCGGCGGCGAGGTAACTCTCCAGCGGCCAGCCGTTGCGCGCGCAGGCGGCGAGCATGGCGGCGTGCTTGCCGGAGCAGTTCATGGCGATCGGCTCGCGTGAGGCGCCGCTGCTCAGCCAGCGCTCCCGCTCCTCCGGGTCGAGCGGCAGGTCCGCGGGGGTGCGCAGGGCGGACTCGGTGAGGCCGGCGCCGGAGAGGATCTTGCGTACGCCGTCGAGGTGGAAGGGCTCGCCGGAGTGGCTGGCGGCGGCGAGCGCGAGCAGTTCGCCGTCGAGGTCGACGCCGGCCCGCAGGACCGCGTCCGCCTGCATCGGCTTGTTGCTCGACCGCGGGAAGATCGGCGCGGCGACCTCGCCCAGCGCGAACTCCACCTCGCCGCCGGCGCCCAGCACCACCAGCGAGCCGCGGTGACGGCCCTCGGTGAACCCCGAACGTATGACCTCGGCGAGAACGGGCTGCTCGGCGGGGGCGGCGGCTGCGGGCGCAGGGGTGGTGCAGGACGTCATCGTCGGCCTTCCGGGAGGGGTGGCGCCGGCCCCCCGGATGACGGCGTGACCCGGGATTACCGGGTGGGCTTTCAGCCTCCGGAGAGCAGGTCGTCGACTCGAGCTTCTCCTTCACGGTACCTGCGGGTGATTTCCGCGCTGCAGCCGTCCACGGTCTCCTGCAGCTTGCGGCGGCGCCGGGAAACCTGCTGTTCATGGCGGACGAGCCGGGCCATCCCGGCGTGCAGCTCGCTGTCCGTGCGGGCCGCGAGGTCGGACAGCTCTACGTCGGCGAGCATCTCCTCCGCCCGTTGCCGGTACTCCTCGCTGTGCGGTGTGCCCAAGGTGACATGCCGGGCGGACGAGCGGACGTGCGACGGGCCGTCGGTGAGGATCTCCGGCAGCCGGTCGAGCACCTGGGCCTCGGGGTCGGGCGCGTCGGCCGCAGGGCCCTCGGGCGCGCTGCGGCGGGCGAGCTCGGCCTGCAGGATGTCGATCCGCCCCTGCAGCAGCCGCCGCAGATACGACAGATCGGCCTCCTCCCGCTGAGCGTCGCGGCGCAGGGCGCGCAACTCGGCGAGAGTGAGCGGGCCCGGCGCGCACTGCGGCGCATCGGCGGTGGCGGGCCGGTGCGTGCGCGGGGCGCGCGGCCGCGACGGGCGGGGATTGCGTGCGTCGGCCTGCAACATGCGGCCTTCCTCGATGCGGTCTGATGCGGTCTGATGCTGTTTGATGCGGTCTGGTTCAGGGGCAGCGGGCTCGCCTTAGATCGTGCCACTGAGGACTGACAGCTCGCATCGACTCTGCACCCGAACGGCCCCGGCGCTCTTTACCCGGCCGCTCCACCGGGGCGTGCGCGCCGGGGCGCGCGTCGCCGGAATTCACCCCTAGGAGTGGGGTCGGTCGCGCGGGACGCGCAGGACACAATGGGGTCATGCGTGCAGTGGCTCAGCGAGTGACCGAAGCGTCCGTGACCGTCGACGGGGAGACCGTAGGAAAGATCACCGGCCCTGGGCTGTGCGTCCTGGTCGGCGTCACCCACGACGACACGCCCGAGAAGGCCGCGGCGCTCGCCCGCAAACTGTGGTCGCTGCGCATCCTGCCCGATGAGCAGTCGTGCTCCGACATCGGCGCACCACTCCTCGTCATCAGCCAGTTCACCCTTTACGGGGATGCCCGCAAGGGACGCCGTCCGACATGGAACGCCGCCGCACCCGGCCCGGTCGCCGAGCCGCTCGTCGACGAGGTGGTGGCGCAGCTGCGCGCGCTCGGCGCCCATGTGGAGACGGGCCGTTTCGGGGCGCAGATGAAGGTCTCGCTCACCAACGACGGGCCGTTCACCGTCGTCGTGGAGATGTGACCGGCCGCGCCGCCCCGAGGCCATGGGGGGCTGGGGGGCGACGGGGCTAGGGCGCGACGACGATCTCCTGGTTGGCCGGCACCGAGCCGGCGAGCAGGACGGCGTCCGCGGGAACGTTCCGCTTCACCAGCGCGAGCGCGATGGGCCCGAGCTCGTAGTGGCGCGCCGACGAGGTGACGAACCCGATCTGACGCCCTTCGGGCCCCTCGTCCGCGAGCCGTACCGGCGTGCCGTGCCCCGGCAGCTTCACCTCGCTGCCATCCAGGTGCAGAAAGACCAGGCGGCGCGGCGGACGGCCGAGGTTGTGCACCCGGGCGACGGTCTCCTGCCCGCGGTAGCAGCCCTTGTCGAGGTGGACGGCGGTGTCCAGCCAGCCCAGCTCGTGCGGGATGGTGCGGTGGTCGGTCTCCAGGCCGAGACGCGGCCGGTGCGCCTCGATCCGGAGCGCTTCGAGCGCGAGCGTCCCGATGGGCGGCCCTGCTTGCTCGGCGAACGACTCCAGCTCGCCACGGGGCACGAAGACGTCACGCCCGTACGGGGTCTCGCGCACTACCCAGCCGTCGGGCACCGTCGCGATCGACCCGGCCGGCAGGTGGACGACGGCGTAGTCGCCCGTCGCGTCCCGCAACTCGACACGGTAGAAGAACCGCATGCTCTCCAGGTACGCCAGCAGGTCGTCCTGCGTGCCGGGCTCGACGTGCATCCACGTCGTCGTGCCGTCGTCGACGAGGTAGAGCGCGTGCTCGATATGGCCGTGGGCGGACAGGATCAGCGCCTCGGCCGCCCGGCCGGGCGGCAGCCCGCTGACGTGCTGGGTGAGCAGCAGATGCAGCCAACTCAGCCTGTCCTCACCGGAGACGGCGACAACGGGCCGGTGCGAGAGGTCGACGAAGCCGGTCCCGTCGGCGAGCGCACGTTGTTCGCGGAACAGGTCCCCGTAGTGTGCGGCGACGCCCTCGTCCGGCCCCTCGGCGGGGACGGCACCCGGCAGCGACAGCAGCGGACTCTTCGTCATCGTGCCCCTGTTCCTGCAGCTCTTCCTGCAGCTGTTCCTTCGGCGGCCTTCCGTGAGCAGTCCGCGCACCGGCCGAAGATCGCGAAGTGCTTCATGTCGGTCTCGAAGCCGAAGGACCCGCGCAGCTTGTCGGTGAGCGCTGCCGCGACCGAGACGTCCGCTTCGAGCACGGTGCCACAGTCCCGGCACACCAGATGCATGTGGTGGTGGCGGTCGGCGAGGTGGTACGTGGGCGCGCCGTGACCCAGATGCGCGTGGCTGACCAGCCCCAGCTCCTCGAGCAGCTCGAGCGTCCGGTAGACGGTCGAGATGTTGACGCCGCTGGCGGTGCGCCGCACCTGGCAGAGGATGTCGTCGGGGGTGGCGTGTTCCAGTGTGCCGACGGCTTCGAGCACCAGCTGGCGCTGCGGCGTCAGCCGGTAGCCGCGCTCACGCAGCTCCTTCTGCCAGTCGGTACTCACCACATCCCCGATTGTAAGGACCTCCCCAAGGCCTTACTTGAAGAAGGCGATCCCGTCGTCCGGAAGATCCTTGATGTCCTTGGCCCACTCGCGCGGGTCGACGACCTTCTTCAGGTGCGCCGACATGTAGGGGCGCAGCTCGACGTCGGGGGTGGCCTTCTCCCCGACCCACATCAGGTCGCCCTTGACGTATCCGTACAGCCGCTTGCCGCCGCTGTAGGGGGCGGCGGAGCCGAGCCGGGCCACCGCGTCCGTCACCAGGTCGATCTGCGGTTTCTTGTCGGCGAGCTCGCCGTACCAGATCTCGATGACGCCGCTGTCGCGCGACATCACCACCTCGACCTTGCGCTCGGCGTCGATGCGCCAATAGCCGCTCTCACTCTCCAGCGGCCGGACCTTCTTGCCGTCGCCGTCGAGTACCCAGGTCCGCGAGGTGTACTCCAGGAACGGGCGGCCGTCGTGCGTGAAGATGACCTCCTGCCCGAAGTTGCACTTTTCGGCGCCCGGGAAGTCGGAGACGCCCGCGCCTTCCCAGTTGCCGAGGAGGAAGGCGAGCGGGAGGACGTCCGGGTGGAGGTCGGAGGGGATTTCGATCATGGTGGTCAGCGCTGGCCCTGGAAGAGCTTCTTCACGGTCAGGCCCGCGAAGGCGATGACGCCGAGGGCGACCAGGACGAGAAGGGTTTCGAAGAAGGCCTCAAGCACGGCGGCGCTCCTAGTGCGGCTGAATGGTTCTGAGGGGCTACGGACCGATACCGAGTCTAGTCGGCGGCCGGGGGTGCGCTGTCGTGAGGTCCGCCGCGATCTAAGGTGGTCGCGTGGCGAAGAAGCTCGTGATCAAGGTGACGGCGGGCGCGGACGCGCCCGAGCGGTGCTCGCAGGCGTTCACCGTCGCGGCGGTGGCGGCGGCGAGCGGCGTCGAGGTGTCGCTGTGGCTGACCGGCGAGTCGTCGTGGTTCGCGCTGCCGGGGCGGGCGGCGGAGTTCGAGCTGCCGCACGCGGCGCCGCTGCCGGAGCTGATCGACGGCATCCTGGCCGGCGGGCAGATCACGCTGTGCACGCAGTGCGCCGCGCGCCGGGAGATCACGGAGGCGGACGTGATCAAGGGTGTCCGCATCGCGGGCGCACAGGTGTTCGTCCAGGAGGCGATGGCGGACAGCGTCCAGGCGCTCGTCTACTGATGTGCTGACGGGCCGGCTACCGACGCGGCCCGGCTACTGGCGCGAATCGCCCCCGCCGCCCTTGAGGCGCTCGGTGGCGTCGCGTTCCTTCTCCCGCCATGTGTCGTCCGGCGGCTCGTCCTGCAGCCAGCTGTCGTCCGGCTCGTCCCACCACGTGTCGTCCGGGCCCCTGCGGTTGGCGACGATGGCGGCGAACGGCGGGATCACCATCGCCACCACGCACATCCCGACGGCGGCCGGGACGGACCACAGGCGCACCACTGCCCACGCCAGGACGAACAGGGTGATGCAGCCGCCCATCATGATGAAGTACCAGCGACGACGCCGCGCGTACATATCTCTACGGTACGTCGCGGAGCGGTGGCCGGGGGATCATCAGCAGGCCACCGGCGCGTGCGAAGGGCCGCACCCCGCCAGGCGTCCAACCCTGGGGTACGGCCCTCCTCGCCACCGGGTCAGACGGCGATGGCGACCTCGGTGAGGTTGCCCTTCTGCGCCACGACCGACCGGTCGACGGAGCCGCCGGGGACGAGCGCACGCAGCGTCCAGGTGCCGGGCGCCGCGAAGAAGCGGAACTGCCCGGTCGCCGAGGTCGGTACCTCGGCGGTGAACTCGCCGCCGCCGTCGAGGAGGCGCACGTAGCCGGAGACCGGCTCACCGTCGCGGGTCAGCGATCCCTGGATGATCGTCTCGGCCGCGACGTCGACGCCTGCCAGGTCAGGACCGCCGGCCTTCGCTCCACACATGGATGTCTTCTTTCTGCTGTTTCGGGTCGGGGTCAGTTGGCGCCGAGCTCGATCGGCACACCCACCAGGGAGCCGTACTCGGTCCAGGAGCCGTCATAGTTCTTGACGTTCGGCTGGCCGAGCAGCTCGTGCAGCACGAACCAGGTGTGGGCGGAGCGCTCGCCGATGCGGCAGTAGGCGATGGTGTCCTTGGACAGGTCCACGCCCTCGGCTTCGTAGAGCTCCTTCAGCTCGTCGTCCGACTTGAAGGTGCCGTCGTCGTTGGCCGCCTTCGACCACGGGATGTTGCGGGCGCTCGGGATGTGGCCGGGGCGCTGGGACTGCTCCTGCGGCAGGTGGGCGGGGGCGAGCAGCTTGCCGCTGAACTCGTCGGGCGAGCGGACGTCGACGAGGTTGAGGTTGCCGATCGCCTTTTCGGCGTCGTCGCGGAAGGCGCGGATCGTCAGGTCCTGCTCCTTGGCCTTGTACTGCGTCTGCGGCCGCGGCGCCGGGACGTCGACGACCAGGTCGCGGGAGTCCAGCTCCCACTTCTTGCGGCCGCCGTCGAGGAGACGGACGTCCTGGTGACCGTAGAGCTTGAAGTACCAGTAGGCGTAGGAGGCGAACCAGTTGTTGTTGCCGCCGTAGAGGACGACGGTGTCGTCGTTGGCGATGCCGCGCTCCGACAGGAGCTTCTCGAAACCGGCCTGGTCGACGAAGTCGCGGCGCACCGGGTCCTGGAGGTCCTTCTTCCAGTCGATGCGGATCGCGTTGCGGATGTGGTTCTTCTCGTAGGCCGAGGTGTCCTCGTCGACCTCGACGATCACGACCTTGGGGTCGTCGATGTGGTCCTGGACCCAGTCGGCATCGACCAGGACGTCGCTGCGGCTCATGCTGTTCTCCTCCGGGGCAGTTGCGGCGGGGCGCGGACGCGGGCACGAGGGTGCCCTGATGGCGTGGATGAGGGACGACAGGGCGGGGGCGCGTGAAGGGCGCGGACGCAGGCGGGGAGGCCGACGGATGCTGGGCCCTTCAGGCGGCTGTGCCCAGTCTCAGGGCATGCGACAGAGCATGGCGGCAACGCGGCACAGGTCTACTGCCCGCCGCTTCGTCAGATCCGCCTGTCGCTTCATGGCCCCGATCGTAGGGAAGCAGCGGCCCGAGTGTCACCGGTGTGTCGCCATTCGAGACGCGATCGTCCGTATGGCGGGACCTCAGCCGCGTCGCAGCACGCCGGAAGCCGGGGTCACCCCATTGGCATCGCTGCTCCGACTGATGGACGGACAATCCGTCTCACCGGCCGGACGCCCGGACGCCGGCTCAGCCGGTCAGCTGGACGTTGTTCCCGCTGAGCGACACCTGGAGCCCCTGCGGCGTGGCCTGCACGCCGCTCAGCGTGATCCCGCTGGGCAGGCCGGTCAGCGGCCACGACATGCCGGTCTGCCCGCCGATCAGCCGTCCCACCCCGTACGGCAGCGAGAGCGCCAGCGAGTTCCCGTTCCTGATGTCGACCGGGGCCTCCCCGCTGACCTGCTGGCTGCCCAGGAACGGGACCTGCACCGAGCCGGAGATCTTGACCTGGCCCTGCCCGGAGGAGGTGGTGCCTCCGTAGCCGACGGCGACGTTCGAGACGGCGCCGGACAGCTGGCCGGCGGCGAGCTTGGTCACCTCGGAGTACGGGATGAGCGCGGTGCCGGTGGCCGTGTCGGCGACGGCGCTGGAGAAGTTGCCGTTGATGCGGACGTTGTGCAGGTCGGCCGTGAAGCGGGCGACGTGCAGCGGATCCGAGCCGTCGGTGGAGACACCGCCGGTGGAGGCCGTGACGTTGTCGACGGTCACCGTGACCTCGTTCAGGTCACGCGCGACGACCTGCGTCAGGAACGGGAAGCCCTTGATGGACACGCTCGGCCTGTCCGTGAGCCCCTTCGCGCTCTGGATCTTGTCCGCCGCCTGCGACTCCGCGTACGACACCGCGAGCCGGTCGGCGGCCACGAAGAGCCCGCCTAGCACTACGACAAGTATCAGCAGTATGCGTATCCCGCGCCGCATCCGTCCTCTTCCCGGTTGGTCGGTCATCTGGTCTGGCATCCCGTCCGAGGCGCGAGGGTACCCCGTTCGGGTGAAAGAACCGGTTAATGAACGGTGAGCCGCTCGGGGACCCGGTCAGCCGACGAGGATGCGGCCGAGCAGATACATGGCGGGAGCCGCCGCCGTCAGGGGAAGCGCGACCCCGGCGGTGAAGTGGACGAAGCGCGAGGGGAAGTCGTAGCTGGCGACCCGCAGGCCGATCAGCGCGCAGCACCCGGCCGCCGCGGCGAGCAGCACGCCGTCGGTGCCCGTGCCCGTCATCCGTCCCGTGACCATGCCGCTGCCCGCCGCCGCGAGCAGCGCGACGACCGCCGAGACCACCGGCGGGAAGGGCACGGCACGGACCACCGCCGCAACGGCGACCGCGACCGCGCCCACCACCACGGGCGTGCCGCCCGCTGCCGTACCGGCCACCGCCAGGTATCCGGCGGCGAGCACGGTGAGCACCGTGGATGCGGCGGTCGCGGTCAGGCTCGCGAGCCGCTCGTCCGCGCTGCCGTGATGGCGCATCTGCTGGACGAGGACGAGCACCACCCACACGCCGAGCGTGCCCACCATGACGGTCGGCGCCCGGTCGCCGGGAGTGGTGAGCAACGCCACATCGGTGACGAGGCCGGCGAGGAAGGCGAGCGCGATGCCCTGGCGCGCGGGCCACATCCCGTTCAGGCGGAACCAGCCGGCCGCGGTGACGGCCTGGAGCAGCACGACGGCGACGGCGAGCGCGGGCCGCGCGAGCGACGCCGTCGCCGCCGTCAGCGCGGCGAGCACGGCGGTGAGCAGCGCGGGCTGGATCCCGGGCGGGATGATCGGCGAGCCCGTCCGGCGGACGGGCGCATCGGCTGAGGTTGTCGTCACTGCAGTCCGCTCGGTCGCGTCGGTCGTCATGTCGCGCTCACCCTCCGGCGAAGGGCGGCAGTACCTCTACGGTGCCGCCGGCGGCCAGCCGGACCCGTGCGTGGTCGCGTGTGCCGACGGGGTCACCGTCGACGAGGAAGGAGCAGTTCGCGAGGACGCGTGCGAACTCCGGCCGCCCGGCGTGGCGCTCACGCGCCGCGGCCAGCGCGTCGGCGAGCGTCACCGCCCGGTACGGCTCCTCCGCCGTTCCGGCGGCCGCTTTCGCCGCAGCCCAGTACCGGATGGTGCCTATGGCGACGGGCACATCTACCGCATCGGTTGCGGCCATGGCGGCTCCTCACGTCACGGTCCACTGCCGCCGTCCATGATGACGCACCCCGCCCGTCGCGCGGCGCGCCCGGTGGCGGCCTGAGGGGTCACGGGACGATCCACGCGGCGATACGCCGCAGGAGCTCCGGTTCCGCCGCGTTCTCCGCATGACCGAAGCCCCGCTCGATCCACAGCTCCGCCGTCTCCCCCGCGGCGCGCGCCAGCGACAGCGGGTGGTCGAGGGGGAAGTACGCGTCACGGTCCCCGTGGACGATCAGCAGTGGCGTGGGCGCGATCAGAGGAGCCGACTCGACCGGCGAGAGCGGCACCGGGTTCCACTTCTCCGGGTGGATCCGCGTCCTGAGACCGTACCGCGAGACCGCGCGCCCGACCGGCTGCGTGACGATCCAGTGCAGGCGCCGCATCGGCGCGGTGCCGCGGTAGTACCAGCGGGCAGGAGCGCTCACGGCAACGACGGCATCCGTCCGTGCTCCCACCCACGCATCCGTGCGCCCCCCGCGCTCCTGAACGCCGCCACGAGCCGCCGCATGGCGGACCACCACCGAGCCGCCCATCGAGAAACCCACGGTGACCACGCGCCCGTAGCCGATTTCCCGGGCCCACCGCACCGCCGCGTCCAGGTCGAGGATCTCCCGGTCGCCGACGGTCGAGCGCCCGCCCGACCCGCCGTGTCCCCGGAAGGAGAACGTGATCACCCCTGCGAAGTGCGCGAATTCCTGCGCCGCCCGTCGCACCGCGGGCCGGTCCAACGCTCCGGTGAAGCCGTGGGCCACCACTATCGCGGTGTCGCAGGAGCCCCCGGAGCCCCCGTTTCCGTCCCGGAACGCGAGGTGCTCGGCCTCGATCCCGACCCCGTCCTCGGTCAACAGCACGTGACGCGACGATCTCCTTCGGATGTCGTTTTTACTACCGGATTCACCACCCGGAGTGATCGACAAAACACCCGCTGGTTGAATCTCGCACTCACCCTCGGCGCCCATGTCGGCTATTCTCCTTCGAAAGAGGATCCGGGCAGTGCCGCCCCCGGGTCCTTTCCTGCTTTCTGGGCGTCCTCGCGGGGACCGAGGAGGGTTCGCGATGAACAAGCCGGACAATCGAGACAGATGCCGCGATAAACAACCCGTGGATCGCGTACAAAACGACCGGACCACCGACGACGGGAGCGACCGGTGAGCTCACTTCTCCTGCTGACCAACGCCCTCCAGCCCTCCACCGAGGTCCTGCCCGCGCTCGGCCTCCTGCTCCACAGCGTGCGCGTGGCCCCCGCCGAGGGGCCGGCGCTCGTGGACACCCCCGGCGCGGACGTCATCCTCATCGACGGCCGCCGCGACCTGCCGCAGGTCCGCAGCCTGTGCCAGCTGCTGCGGTCGACGGGGCCCGGCTGCCCACTGGTGCTCGTCGTCACCGAGGGCGGGCTCGCCGCCGTCACCGCCGACTGGGGCATCGACGACGTCCTCCTCGACACCGCGGGACCGGCCGAGGTCGAGGCGCGACTGCGCCTTGCCATGGGGCGCCAGCAGATCGGCACCGACGACAGCCCCCTGGAGATCCGCACCGGCGACCTGTCGGTCGACGAGGCGACCTACAGCGCGAAGCTCAAGGGCCGGGTCCTGGACCTGACCTTCAAGGAGTTCGAGCTGCTCAAGTATCTCGCGCAGCACCCCGGCCGGGTCTTCACCCGCGCCCAACTGCTGCAGGAGGTCTGGGGTTACGACTACTTCGGCGGCACCCGCACGGTAGACGTCCACGTGCGGCGGCTGCGCGCGAAGCTCGGACCCGAGCACGAGTCCCTGATCGGAACGGTGCGCAACGTCGGATACCGCTTCGTCGTCCCCGAGAAGGTCGAGCGCGCCGCCGAGGAGGCGAAGGCGCGGGAGAAGCAGGCGCGGGAGAAGCAGGCCGCCGCCGAGGCTCACACCCGTGCCGAGGACCACGCGGAGGCGACCGCTGTCGCCGGCGCCCGTACCGTGCGCACAGACGGTAAGGACAGTGGTACACCCGCGTAGACTTCTCCCCGTGCCCAAGGTGACGCGTGACGATGTGGCCAGGCTTGCGGGGACCTCGACCGCAGTCGTCAGCTACGTCATCAACAACGGACCCCGGCCGGTCGCACCGGCCACGCGCGATCGCGTGCTCGCAGCGATCAAGCAGCTCGGCTATCGCCCGGACCGGGTGGCCCAGGCGATGGCCAGCCGCCGCACGGATCTCATCGGCCTGATAGTGCCCGACGCGCGCCAGCCGTTCTTCGCGGAGATGGCGCACGCCGTGGAACAGGCCGCGTCCGAGCGCGGGAAGATGGTGCTGGTCGGCAACTCCGACTACCTCGACGACCGCGAGGTGCACTATCTGCGCGCGTTCCTCGGCATGCGCGTCTCGGGGCTGATCCTGATCTGCCAGGGCCCGAGCGAACGTGCGGCGATAGAGATCGACGCGTGGGATGCCCGCGTCGTGCTGCTCCACGAACGGCCCGAGGCGATCGACGACGTCGCCGTCGTGACGGACGACATCGGCGGCGCGCACCTCGCCGTGCGCCATCTGCTGGAGCACGGGCACCCGTATGTGGCCTGCATCGGCGGCACCGAGGAGACCCCGACGGTCGGCGACCCGATCACCAACCATGTCGAGGGCTGGCGACGGGCCATGCGGGAGGCCAAACGCCCCACCGACGGACGGCTCTTCCAGGCCGCGTACAACCGCTACGACGCCTACCAGGTCGGCCTGAACCTGCTCTCGCGCCCCGACAGGCCGCCGGCCGTCTTCTGCTCCACCGACGACCAGGCGATCGGCCTGCTGCGTGCCGCGCGCGAACTGCGCATCGACGTGCCGACCGAGCTCGCCGTCGCCGGCTTCGACGACGTAAAGGAAGCGGCGCTTACCGACCCGCCGTTGACGACGGTCGCCTCCGACCGTCAGGCGATGGCGCGCGCCGCCATCGATCTCGTCCTCGACGACGGCCTGCGAGTGGCGGGTTCACGCCGCGAACGGCTGCGACAGTTCCCGTCCCGGCTCGTCGTACGCCGCTCGTGCGGTTGCGCGTAGACGTATGCGGTGCCGGGGACACCCGGGGCGGCCAGGCCCCTGGGCGCACACGTGCCACTGCGCCCTTATTTCGGGCATACCTACTTCTCTTGGGCTTCTCAGCCACCACTCAGACAGCTCTCATGATCGGCGATCAGAGTCAGTGCCATGACGGACAGCAACTACCCCAGCAGCGGCTCGCAGCAGCCCGGAGGGCCTCACCAGCCTCACCAGCCTCAGCAGCCCCACCAGCCGTACGCGGACCCGTGGGCGACCCAGCCGCAACGTCCGGCGCAGGACCCGTGGGCCCACCCGTCGGCCCAGGCGCAGCCCCTCGGCGCGCCGGAGCGTCCGGCCAAGGCACGCAAGCCCGTTGCGCTGCTCGCCGCGGTCGCCATCGTCTCCGGCCTGATAGGCGGCGGCACGGCGGCGCTCATAGCGAACTCGACGCACACCACCTCGACCGACACCTCCGCCGTCGTCACCCCGACCTCATCGAAGTCCGGCGGCAGCATCGCAGCGGTGGCCGCCGCGGTCTCCCCCAGCATCGTCGAGATCACTGCGGACTCCGCCAGCGACGAGTCGATCGGCTCCGGCGTGATCCTCTCCTCCGACGGCACCATCCTCACCAACAACCACGTGATCGCGGGCGCCGACACCATCAAGATCACGTTCAGCAACGGCAACACCGCGAACGCGAAGGTCGTCGGCACCGACAGCACCAAGGACCTCGCGGTGGTCAAGGCCGAGGGCGTCAGCGGCCTCAAGCCCGCCGCGCTCGGCAACTCCGACGCCGTCGCGGTCGGCGACCAGGTCGTGGCGATCGGCTCGCCCGACGGCCTCGCGGGCACGGTCACCAGCGGCGTCGTCTCCGCGCTGGGCCGTGACGTGACGGTCCCCGTGGAGACGGGCAACAGTGGCGGCGGCTACGGCGGTCGCAGCGGCAACCAGTGGCCGTTCTCCTTCGGTGGCGGTCAGTACAACGGCCAGGTCGGCGGCAACACCACCACGTACAAGGCGATCCAGACCGACGCCTCGCTCAACCCCGGCAACTCCGGCGGCGCCCTGATCAACACGGCCGGCCAGGTGATCGGCATCAACTCCGCGATGTACTCGCCCAATTCCAGCAGCTACTCCTCCGGCTCCAGCAACGCCGGCAGTGTCGGGCTCGGCTTCGCCATCCCGATCAACACCGCCAAGGCCGACCTGAACAGCCTGGAGAACGGCAGCAACACCTGACCGGGACGAACCGGGTCGAAACCGGGACGAAGGAGCCCCTCATGGCCACACCGTCACTCACCGCGTCACCCAGCACACTCACCGTCTCGGCCCACCGCGCCCGGCGTGCCCTCAACGCCGTCGTCACCAAGGTGAGCCGTTGGGAGCACCGTACGAACCGCACCGGCCCCGCCGACCTGGACCTCGTGCTCACGCTCCCCCAGGCGTCACGCCCCGCGGAGCTGGCCGGTCCCGGCACCGCGCGTCCCCGTGGGCGTACCGCCGCCAAGCGGGCGGGGCGTCGCCGCGCGGCGGCAACGCGCCCCTAGCCGTCGGCATGGGGCACCCCAGACGCCCGTTGCCGTACCCTCCGAATCAGCCCCCGGATCACACACACCCCGATCACACACACAAGGCACGAGGTAGCAACGCGATGAGCCCCGCCGAGAGCGGCGAACAGCCGTCCCGGATCCTGGTCGTGGACGACGAACCCGCGGTACGCGAGGCGATCCGCCGCAGCCTCGCCTTCGAGGGGTACGAGACCGAGCTGGCCGCGGACGGCCTCGCCGCGATCGAACAGGTCGAGGCCTGTCACCCCGACGCGATCGTTCTCGACGTGCTCATGCCGCGCATGGACGGACTGACCACCGCCCGCCGGCTGCGCGCGAGTGGCGTGACCACGCCCATCCTCATGCTCACCGCCCGCGACACGGTCGGCGACCGCGTCACCGGCCTCGACGCCGGCGCCGACGACTACCTCGTCAAACCCTTCGAGCTCGACGAGCTGCTCGCGCGACTGCGCGCCCTGCTGCGCCGCAGCTCGTACGCGGCGGCAGCCGCCGCCGCCGACCAGGGCACCAGTGCCGCGCTCACCTTCGCCGACCTGCGCATGGACCCCGCAACCCGGGAGGTGACGCGCGCGGGCAACCTCATCGAGCTCACGCGCACCGAATACACGCTGCTCGAACTGTTCATGGCCCATCCGCGCCAGGTGCTCACCCGCGAACAGATCCTGAAGGCGGTCTGGGGCTTCGACTTCGAGCCGAGCTCCAACTCCCTCGATGTGTACGTGATGTACCTGCGCCGCAAGACCGAGGCGGGCGGCATGCCGCGCCTCGTCCACACGGTTCGGGGCGTCGGCTACGTGCTCCGCGCCGCGGAGGGCAAGCAGTGAGACGGTGGCGCTTCCGCTCGTTGCCGCTGCGCTCGCGCCTGGCGCTGCTGACGGGCGTCGCGGTGGCGGTGGCGGTGGCGATCGTCGCCATTACGTCGTGGCTGGTCACCCGGGAAGAAGTGCTTGCGCAGTTCGATTCGCAGCTGAAGGAGGGCCAGCACGTCAGTGGCACGCTCGTCGAGGCTCTGTGCAACCCCCAGTCTGGGATCCCACTCCGCCCCAGTGAGTATGCGGTCCAGATCGTCCGGTCCGATGGCACCGTCTGCAAAGACCCGGACCCTGATGCGGTGACCTTCCGTGTCACCAGCAGCGACATCGCCGTAGCCACAGGTCAGCGGCAGGAGACTGAACGCGACACCACCCTCTCGAACGGCGCAAACGCGCGGGTGGTCACCCAACCCTTGCGTCTGCCCAGCGGGCTCGTGCCCGGCGCCGCACTGTCCATCGCCGCCCCACTCAACGCCGTCGAGCGTCCCCTCGACGCCCTTGCCGTCGTCCTGTTCATCGTCGCCGGGATAGGAGTCGTCGGCGCCACCACGGCCGGCCTCGGCATCGCCCGCGCCGGGCTCAAGCCCGTCGACCGGCTCACCGACGCCGTCGAACACATCGCGCGCACCGAGGACCTGGAGGTCCGCATCCCCGTCGAGGGTGAAGACGAGATCGCGCGCCTGTCGGCCTCGTTCAACTCCATGACCGCGGCCCTCGCCTCCTCGCGCGAGCGCCAGCAGCAGCTGATCGCCGACGCGGGGCACGAGCTGCGCACCCCGCTCACCTCACTGCGCACCAACATCGAGCTGCTCAGCCGCAGCGAGGAGACGGGACGTCCGCTGCCGCCCGAGGACCGCAGGGCGCTGATGGCGTCCGTCAAGGCGCAGATGTCGGAGCTCGCCCTGCTCATTGGCGACTTGCAGGAACTCTCGCGCCCCGACGCCCTACCCGGCAGCGGCCCGGTCCAGACCGTGGGCCTGCACGACGTGATCGAACACGCTTTGAAGCGCGCCCGGTTGCGCGGCCCCGACCTGAAGATCGCCGCGGAGCTCTCCCCCTGGTACGTCGAGGCCGAGCCGGCCTCGCTCGAACGCGCCGTCGTCAACTTGCTCGACAACGCGGTGAAGTTCAGCCCGCCGGGCGGGAGCATCGAGGTGCACCTGGCGGGCGGCGAACTGACCGTGCGCGACCACGGCCCCGGCATTCCCGCCGAGGACCTCCCGCACGTCTTCGAGCGCTTCTGGCGCTCCCCGTCCGCCCGTAGCCTGCCCGGCTCCGGCCTCGGCCTGTCCATCGTCGCACGAACCATCCAGCAGGCGGGCGGCGCCGTCGCACTCCACCCGGCTCCGGGCGGCGGCACGACTGCGGTGGTCAACCTCCCGGGCACCCCCACGGCTCCGCCGGAATCCGACGAGTAAGGCTGACGTACGTCGCGACTGACGCACGTCAGCCGGCCGTGACGGACATCCCGCCCCACTCCTCGGGGGCGGCGTCCGCGAGCGTCTCCGAGAACGTCCACTGGTGACCGGCAGGATCCTCGGCGGTGTACTTGCCGCTCGCCGTACTCGAAGTCGGTCGGCTCCATGACGATGCGCATCGCGGTCCAGTCGGACCGGCCTGTGCACCTGCGCCTCGACGTAATCGTCGAGGGCGTCCCGGCCGTCGCCCTGGGCGATCGACCAGCCGCATGCGGGCCGCGACACCGAAATCCGACGGTCCGGTGGAGCTGTCCGGGTAGCAGAACGTGGTCCGCGTCAACGTCTCTGCAGTCAACCGGAAGTGCGCGGACCCGAACCGCGGTGCCGCGCCGACCGGCCGTGGGCCGCGCCTCGGCTCGCGGCGCGCGGGGCTCGACGTTGTCGGGATCGACCTGACGGCGAGCTTCATCGCGCGTGCGCGCGCACTCCACCCCGGGCTCCGCTTCGAGGAGATGGACGTGCGCGCGCTGCGCTTCGGCGACGCGAGCATCGCCGGGGTGTGGTCGATGGCCACCCTGCTTCAAGTCGCCACCGCTCGCGCCCTGCTCACCCGCGCGGACTTCGAGGTCGTCGACATCCGCCTCGACAACGAACGTGAGCGCCACGGCCCGTTCCACCGCGACCTCAACTGGGTCCAGGCCTGGGCACGGAACTGCGTGAGGCGCCTAGGTTGAGGACTCGGCCTACCAGGCTGTCATTTGAAGGATGTACACCCGCTCGTGCCGAGGAATGACCTGGTATTCGAACATGCCGCCCGGAACGAGTGCCGTCCCACCGTTCGGCGAGTAGCCGGAGTAGGCAGTGCCCTCGATGTGCAAGGCCTCGGCGGCGCGAACCAGCTCATCCGCCCGCTTTTCCACCTCGGCGACCAGGGCAGGCGGGGCGTCCCCGATCACGTGCTGCTCGCTCGGGTCGTACTCCCAGCCGAGGTCACGCGGCCGCCCGCCGGGCCTCGTTCACTACCGCGAGCACTTCGTCCATGGCCGCCCGCCAGGACGGATCGTCCCGGTCGAGTGTCTGGCATGCCTGCTCGGCGTGGCGGCGGCGCTGCGAGAGGTCCGGGCGGCGCTCGATCTCCACCTCGCCCGCCCAGACGGAAAGCCACTGGTGGATGGGGGCCAGGGTGTCGTGCTGTGCCGCGAGTGCGAACGCCTCGTCTTTCTGCCGGTCCATTTCGCCGAGGCGATGCGGGGCGATGCGGGCCAGCGCGAGGCGCAGGGCGTCTGGAGTGCGCTGGGGCCGGGGAATCAGCTCGCCAGGTTGCCCGGACGGTACCTGTGGTGTGCTCATGGCGTGCCTGCCTTACCTGTTCGGTTCGCCTCATGGGAAGCCTACCGACCAGTGGACGGTGGTAGCCCCGGTTGCGTCACAGCACCGTGCCCCTCCCTCTCGGCTTCCCGAGCTCCATGACTGGGCGACCTCGGTCAGGCCGAGGCGGAGCAACGAGGCGGGGCCCGCGGCGCAATGCCGCGGGCCCCGCCTCGGGTTGGGGGGTCAGCCGACTGTTCGCGCTCAGCGAGCGTCGTAGCGACGGTGGCGGACGACGACCCGGCGGCCACGGCCCTCGCTCCGGCGGAAGGACATCGGGCGCTTGTCGTCGGCGGCAACGACGTGGCGGCCGGCGACGGGGACGATGCGGGTGATGGTGCGGATGGCCATGGTGTTCTCCTCATTTGAAGGCTTCGAGTATTTCCCTGTCTCCGCCTTTCCGGCTTCGACAGGAAAAACATTAACCGCATTTCCGGTCCTCGGTGGCCGATTTCAGTGAATTGCGGCTGAGATTAACCTGATTTCAGTTCTCATTGAATCGCGGGAACCGCGAGCAGTAGGGGACGGATAAGAATTCAGCCGCGTTCAGCCGCGCCCGCCGTTCTGTGAGGCGTGCAACCGCGCGTACGCGCCGCCCCACGCCAGCAGCTCCGCGTGCGTGCCCGTCTCAACGAGGTGGCCCCGGTCGAGGACGAGGATGCGGTCGGCATCCGGCGCGAGGTTGAGGTCGTGGGTGATCATGATCGTCGTGCGGCCGGACATCAGGCGGCGCAGCGGTTCGATCACGCGGCGTGCGGCGAGGGCGTCGAGGCCGGTCGTGGGTTCGTCGAGGACCAGGACGGGCGCTTGGCGCAGCATCGCGCGCGCGATGGCGATGCGTTGGAGCTGGCCGCCGGAGAGGTGGGCGGTGTGCGCGTCGATGCGCGTGTCGTAACCGTCCGGGAGGGCCGCGATGAAGTCGTGGGCGTCGGCGGCGCGGGCGGCGCCGACGATCTCGTGCCGCGTCGCGCCCGGCCGTCCGCAGGCGATGTTCGCGGCGATCGTGTCGTGGAGGATCAGGGTCTGTTGCGGGAGCAGGGTGATCTGTTCACGGACGAAGGCGAGGGGGAGCCGGGACAGGTCGTGGCCGTCCAGCGTGACACCGCCCGCGTCCGGGTCGTAGAAGCGCAGGAGCAGCTTGGAGACCGTGGACTTGCCCGCTCCGCTCGCCCCCGTGACGATCACCAACTCTCCGGGGCGCGCGGCGAAGGACACACCGCGCAGGGCGTCGGCCTCGGCTCCCGGGTAGCGGAAGCCGACGGCATTGAACTCGACGTGTCCATGGGCCCGTTCCGGTACCGGGCCCGCTCCGGGAGCCGGGTCGCTGACCGCGGGCTGTGCGTCGAGGATCTCCACCAGCCGCTCGGCGCCGGCCGTCGCCGCCGTGAACGTCAGGCCGAGGTGGCCGAGGGACTGGATCGGCGGGTACAGGTAGCCCATGAACGCGGCGAAGGCGAGCAGCTCGCCGAGCGTCATCCGGTGCGCGGAGATCTCCCACGCGCCCAGGCCGATGACGGCCAGCACGCACACCGTCTCGACGACCACCACGATCTGCTGGTAAAGCTCGCTCAGCCGGGCGCCGGTGACGGAGGCGCGCATCCATGTACGGGCCTCGCGCGCCAGCCGCTGCTCCTCCGCGCTCTTGCGGTTGTAGGCCTGGGTGAGCAGCACGTTGCTGAGCGACTCCTCGACGATCGAGGTGATCGCGCCGTCCGAGGCACGCTCCTGCCGCGAGACGGTCTTGATGCGGCCGGAGAAGCGACGGGCGGCCAGCCAGAAGAGCGGGGCGAGCGCGAAGGTGGCGACGGCCAGGTCCCAGCGCATCCAGATGGCGGCCGCGGAGAAGAAGAGCACGCTGAAGACGGCCGAGACGGCACCGACGACGCCCGAGACGACCATCTGCTCGATCGCGTCGATGTCGCCGGTGAGCCGCTCGACGAGGTCGCCGAGGCGGTGGCGGCCGAAGAAGTCGGGCGGCAGCTCCTGGACGTGGCTGAAGACACGGGCGCGCAGGCGCATCACGAAGCGCTCGGCGGTCCATGCCGCGAGCCAGTTGCCGAGGTACCCGGTGATCGCGCCGACGACGGTGAGCGCGATCCACTGCTCCGCCGGGCGCCAGAACGCGGAGACGGAACCGGCGCGCAGCGCGGTGTCGGTGATCTCGCCGAACAGGAGGATCGCGGCGGTCTCGCCGAGCACGCCGAGCACGATGCACAGGCAGACCAGGGCCAGCCGCGGCCGGTCGCCCTTGGTCAACGGCCAGAAGCGGCCGAATGCTTCACGTGCCGAGAGGCGGACGGCGGGGGCCGGAGCGGCCGCAGCATCTCCGGCGGCGGGTGCGGCGGCTTCGACGGGTGCGGCGAGCGTGCCGGGCTCGACGGCCGCGGGCACCGCGCGCAGTTCGATCGTGGCGTCGGCGTACCCGTCGTACTCGCCGGGTGCGCCGGGTGCGCCGGGTGCGTCTACGCGGCGCAGTTCGACGGTCCGTTGGTCTTCGTAGGCGTTCATCGGTGCTCCCGCGGCGACAGAGAAAAGGGCCCACGGCATCGCGCCGTGGGCCCGCAGTGCGTTGCCGTCAAGCAGGCTCAGCCGTGGTGGCGACGGTGACGGCGGATGATGACCCTGCGTCCGCGGCCCTCACCCCGGCCGAAGCCCTCACCTTGACGGGAGACGACCCGGCGGTCGGTGGCGGGGACGAAGCGGGCGATCTTACGGACGATCACGGCGATCTCCTTCGGATGGACAAGGTTTCGATTATTCGGCGCTCGGCCTTTCGGCACTTGGCCTTTTCTGTCGCGACGCACAAAACGTTACCCGGCGGCACCGGCCGCGGACGCGGAAACCAATGAGAGGCGCATGAGATTACGGTGATTCCATTTCTCAGAAATGACGTCCGCCTCAAATTCCTTATTCATTTCTTACGGCATAAACGTTTCCCCTCCATCCGTGCCGAGTCGGCCCCTCTCACACGTTTCGCACGGTCCAACGCGCCCCCACCCGCCGCTCGTTAGCCCTGGGATCGTTAAACTCGTAGTCATGACCGACCCCGTACAGCTTCCCCCCGGACCGCGGCGGATCGAGACTTTCGACGACGTGCCGGCCGGGATCGCGCAGGTCTTGAACGATCTCATCGGGCAGGCCGCGGCCGCCGACGGGCAGGCGGCGGTGTCGGAGCAGGGGCGGCTCAATCTGCGCGGAGGGCGGCGGCCCGGGGTGCGGCACCTGGTGCTCTACGCAGGTGAAGAGCTGGTCGGGTACGCGCAGTTGGAGGACGTCGATCCGGTGGAGGCGCCGGCGGCGGAGCTCGTCGTACACCCGCGGCACCGGGGGCGTGGCCACGGCCGCACACTCGGGCATGCGCTGCTGGACGCGTCGGACAAGCGGCTGCGCGTGTGGGCGCACGGCGGCCACCCCGCCGCACGGCATCTGGCGGCGCAGCTGGGGCTCGCGCTCTTCCGGGAGCTGCGGCAGATGCGGCGGCCGTTGCCGGGCGATCCGCCACTCGCCGAGCCCGCTCTCCCGGCGGGCGTCACCGTCCGTACGTTCGTGCCCGGGCAGGACGACGCCTCCTGGCTCGCGGTGAACGCCGCCGCCTTCGCCCACCACCCCGAGCAGGGCTCGCTCACCCAGCGTGACCTGGATGACCGCATCGCGCAGCCCTGGTTCGACCCGGACGGTTTCTTTCTCGCTCTCAGGGGGCCGGAGGTCGTCGGTTTCCACTGGACGAAGGTCCATGCCGCCGAGGAGCTCGGCGAGGTGTACGTCCTCGGCGTGCACCCGTCGGAGCAGGGCTCGGGGCTGGGCAGGGCGCTGACGCTGATCGGCCTGCGCCATCTGGCGTACGACCGGGGCATGCCCACGGCGATGCTCTATGTGGACGCCGACAACACCGCGGCGGTGACGGTGTACGAGCGGCTCGGCTTCACCGTCCACGAGGTCGACCTCATGTACCGCACCGAGCTCTGACGTCGACGCCCGGCGCCCGGTACCCGGTACCCGGTACCCCAGGAGTCCTCCCGCGGGACGTGCCGCGCTTTCCTGTGCGCCATGTGCTCGTTACCCGTGATTCAAACTTGCTTGCGAGCATCGGTGAATGCAGCCCGCTGTGCCGACCCCGCGAGACCACCGGGACCGCCGGGACCATCGTGGCCACGACCACCTCCGAGCAGTGGCAGGCCCTCGCCGGACCACCTCCGACCTGCCGTTTCCCTCCGCGACACGGGACAATGGGAATGACGCCCCCGGTTTCGAGGAGGACGGCGCCACCATGCGTACTACGGATCGTGCCCTGAGCGAAGCAGCTCGCGCTGCGGATGCGGTGAACACCGCCCACGCCTCCGACACCTCCGACACCGCCGACACCGCGGACCTCGCGAGCGCCGACACCGGCGCGCCACCCGCGGTGCCCGTCACCCCGCGGCCCGCCGGCGGTGTCGCAGGCGTGGGCGGCCTCGGCGGCGGCATGGGCCCCCACCGCCCCCTCGCGGTGCCGGACCTCGACTCCGACGCCGACGAGGTCAGCGAGGACGTGATCATCGCCGAGGCCGCCGAGGAGCTGCCGCAGGGCCGCTTCCTCGACCGGGAACGCAGCTGGCTCGCGTTCAACGAACGGGTGCTCGAACTCGCCGAGGACCCGGCCACCCCGCTCCTCGAACGCGCCAATTTCCTGGCGATCTTCGCCGGCAACCTGGACGAGTTCTTCATGGTGCGCGTCGCCGGCCTCAAGCGCCGCATCGCCACCGGCGTCGCCACCCGCTCCGCCTCCGGACTGCAGCCACGCGAGGTGCTCGACCTGATCTGGAGCCGGTCGCGGGAGCTCATGGCCCGGCACGCCGCCTGCTTCCAGAACGACGTCGCCCCCGCACTCGCCGCCGAGGGCATCGATGTCATCCGCTGGAACGAGCTGACGGAGAAGGAGCAGTCCCGCCTGTTCACCCTCTTCCGCCAGCGCATCTACCCGGTACTGACCCCGCTCGCGGTCGACCCAGCGCACCCCTTCCCGTACATCTCGGGGCTCTCGCTCAATCTCGCGGTCGTCGTGCGCAACCCCGTCAGCGGCCACCAGCACTTCGCCCGCGTCAAGGTCCCGCCGCTGCTCTCCCGCTTCCTCGAAGCCGGGCCGCAGCGCTACGTGCCCCTCGAGGACGTGATCGCCGCCCACCTCGAAGAGCTCTTCCCGGGCATGGACGTGCTCGCCCACCACACGTTCCGCGTCACCCGCAACGAGGATCTCGAGGTCGAGGAGGACGACGCCGAGAACCTCCTGCAGGCGCTGGAGAAGGAGCTGATGCGCCGCCGCTTCGGCCCGCCGGTGCGGCTCGAGGTCGAGGAGTCGATCGACCCGTACGTCCTCGACCTGCTCGTGCGCGAGCTGAAGGTCTCGGACGCCGAGGTCTACCCGCTGCCCGGGCCGCTCGACCTGACCGGGCTCTTCGGCATCGCCGGGCTGGACCGGCCGGATCTGAAGTACCCGAAGTTCGTCGCGGGCACGCACCGCGATCTCGCCGAGGTCGAGTCGGCCACGCCGCCCGACATCTTCGCCGCGCTGCGCGAACGCGACGTGCTGCTCCACCACCCCTACGACAGCTTCTCCACCTCCGTCCAGGCGTTCCTCGAACAGGCCGCAGCCGACCCCGACGTGCTCGCGATCAAGCAGACGCTCTACCGCACCTCTGGTAGCGAGACGGGCGACTCGCCGATCGTCGACGCCCTGATAGACGCGGCGGAGTCGGGCAAACAGGTGCTGGTGCTCGTCGAGATCAAGGCGCGCTTCGACGAGCAGGCGAACATCAAGTGGGCACGCAAACTGGAGGAATCGGGCTGCCACGTCGTGTACGGGCTGGTCGGGCTCAAGACCCACTCCAAACTGTCGCTGGTCGTACGGCAGGAGGGCGACACGCTGCGCCGCTACTCGCACGTGGGCACCGGGAACTACCACCCCAAGACCGCGCGGCTGTACGAGGACCTGGGGCTTCTGACCTCCGACCCGCAGGTCGGCGCGGACCTGTCGGACCTGTTCAACCGGCTCTCCGGCTACTCGCGCCGCGAGTCCTACCGCCGTCTGCTCGTCGCACCGCGCTCCCTGCGCGACGGTCTGATCTCCCGCATCAACAGGGAGATCGAGTACCACCGCGCCGGGCAACCCGCGTTCATCCGCATCAAGGTCAACTCGATGGTCGACGAGGCGATCATCGACGCGCTGTACCGGGCGGCGATGGCCGGTGTGCCGGTCGACATCTGGGTGCGCGGCATCTGCGCGCTGCGGCCCGGTGTGGCAGGCCTGTCGGAGAACATCCGGGTGCGCAGCATCCTCGGCCGGTTCCTGGAGCACTCGCGGATCTTCGTCTTCGGCAACGGCGGCGGGCCCGAAGTGTGGATCGGCAGCGCGGATATGATGCACCGTAACCTGGACCGCCGCATCGAGGCGATCGTCCGGGTCACCGATGCCGCGCACCGCGCGGCGCTCAACCGCCTGGTGGAGATCGGGGTTTCCGACGAGACCTCGTCCTGGCATCTCGGCCCGGACGGCAACTGGACCCGGCACAGCACCGACGCCGAGGGCCGCCCGCTGCGGAACGTACAGGAAATGCTCATCGACGCGCGGAGGCGCCGGCGTGGCCCAGCGACACCCTGACAGCCCGCTCGCACCGACTGCCCCGGGAGCGCACCTGCCCTCCGCCGACCGGACCGGTGGCGAGGTGCTCGCCGCATACCTGGGAGCGCACGCAGGCGAGTTCCTGCGCGCGCTGCGGCTGGGCGAGGAGGACGAGGCCTCCGCGGTGCAGCTGATGCGCGGCTCGGCGCGGCGGATCAGCGCGGCCCTGCATACGTACGAGCCGCTCGTCGAGGCGGTGTGGGCGGAGCGGCTGCGCGGCGAACTGGGTTGGCTCAACGCCACGTTGTCGCGCGAGCAGCAGTGCGCGGTGCACCTGGCGCGGCTGCGCTCGGCGCTCGCCCGCCTCACCTCCGATGAGGGCGGGGGCCAGGCGCGCTCCACGATGGCGGTCGGCGCGGCGCGCGCCGGGGCGCTGCTGGAGCGGCAGTTGACGCTGGTGCGGACCCGGGCGCACTCCTCCACGCTGCAGGCGTTCGGTTCCTCGCGCTTCCACGCCGTCGCCGACTCCGTCGCGCTGCTCGTCTCCGAGCTGCCCCTCACCACGGCGGCTGCGGCGCCCGCCCCGCGGGTGCTGACGCCGCTCGCCGAGGCCGCGCACCGGCGGCTCGTGGAGGCGGCCCAGGCGCTCCCGCTGGCGGTGGCCGCCCGCCCGTACAACGGGTACGCGCTGCGCACCGTGCTCGCCGAGTCGCCGGCCGACGCCGGTGCCGACGAGGCGCAGGACGCGCCCTGGCACCGCACCCGGGCGCTGGTGCGGCTCAGCCGCTATGCGCTGGAGGTTCTGGACGGCGCCGCCCCGCCGCCCGCCGGGTCACCGAACGCCGCACGGCTGCACGGCGCGGCACGCGCCCTCGATCGGCACCGGGAGGCGGCCGATGCCGCCGCCGCCGTGGCGGGCGCGGCGCGGACCCCCCGGATCACGCCGGCGACCGCGTATGCGCTGGGCGTGCTCCACACCGACCAGCGATCGGAGGTCGAGGCGGCGCGGTACGCGTTCAGCCACATGTGGCAGGGGATGGTCCCCGCGCCTGCGCCGGCGACGGCGCCGTGAGCCGACGCCATGGGAAGTCATAGGAAGCCGTAAGGAGCGTAAGGAGAGGCATGGCCGACCGGCAGACGGCGACCGGCACCTCGAAAACCATCCGCGCGGCCGGCGCGGTGGTCTGGCGCCGTTCGCCCTACGACGGGTCCGTGGAGATCGCCTTGATCCACCGCCCCCGGTACGACGACTACTCGCACCCAAAGGGCAAGGTGAAGCCGGGCGAGCCGTTCGCGCAGGCGGCGCTGCGCGAGGTGAGGGAGGAGACGGGCCTGGAGTGCGTGCTCGGCCCCGCGCTGCCCTCCTCGCACTACCTGGTGGCCGGCCGGCCCAAGGAGGTCCGCTACTGGGCGGCGCAGGCCGTTTCGGGTTCGTTCGTGCCCAACCGCGAGGTGGACCGCCTGGTGTGGCTGCCACCGTCCGAGGCCCGGCGGCGCCTGACGTACGACCGCGACCGGCCGCTCGTCGACGAGCTCATGCGGGCCCTGGGCACGCTCGGCAACATCACGTAACCGCTGCGTCCCCTCCCCTGGCTCGTACGACGGCCCGATGGCCGAGGTTCACCTTGCGTTCACCCTCTCCCGTCGGCCGCTTCACCTGATCTGCCTAATTTCGGCCGTACCGGTGAGCGCCGTGCCTTGCGCGGGCCCGCTGCCGGTTGAACACAGAACGAACACGGCAGTACCAACCCTCTGCTTCGCCGTCCGCCGGCGGGCTCCAGGAAGGAACACTCGAAGGTGAAGCTTCAGCGGAAGAGCGGGCTGCGCGCCCTGGCCGTCGGCGCCGCGGCCGTCTCCGGCGCCCTGGTCCTGACGGCCTGTGGCTCCAACAACAACACCCCGTCGTCAGGCAGCTCGACCAGTTCCGCCTCCGGCATCAAGTGCGACGGCAGCGGCCAACTGCTCGCCTCCGGCTCCACTGCGCAGCAGAACGCGATCAACCAGTGGCTCAAGAACTACATGCAGGCCTGCCCGAACACCCAGATCAACTACAAGGGCACCGGCTCGGGCGCCGGTATCACCGAGTTCCTGCAGGGCAGCACCGCTTTCGCCGGCTCCGACTCCCCGCTCAAGCCCGACGAGATCGAGAAGTCCAAGGCGGTCTGCAAGGGCGGCCAGGCGATCGACCTGCCCATGGTCGGCGGCCCGATCGCGGTCATCTACAACCTGCCCGGCGTGAAGAACCTGGTGCTCGACGCCCCGACGCTGGCGAAGATCTTCAACTCCCAGATCACCACCTGGAACGACCCGGCGATCAAGAAGCTCAACCCGAGCGCCAACCTCCCCTCGATGCCCATCCAGGCGTTCCACCGCACCGAGGACTCCGGCACCACCGACAACTTCACCAAGTACCTCAAGGCCGCTGCGCCCAGCGACTGGCCGTACTCCGGCGGCAAGTCCTGGCAGGCCAAGGGCGGCCAGTCCGCGCAGGGCTCGCAGGGCGTTTCCGCCGGGGTCAAGCAGACTCCTGGCGCGATCGCCTACGACGAGTTGTCGTACGCCACCTCCAACAACCTGCAGACGGCGGAGCTGGACACCGGTGCCTCCGCGCCGGTCGCGATCAGCACCGACGCCGCCTCCAAGGCGATCGCTGACGCGCAGATCGTCGGCACCAACGGCGACCTGGCGCTGAAGCTGAACTACGCCACCAAGGCCGAGGGCGCATGGCCAATCGTTCTCGTCACCAACGAGATCGTGTGCGACAAGGGCAACAAGCCCGCGACCCTGGCCGCGACGAAGTCGTTCCTGAACTACATCGTGTCCCCGGCAGCCCAGCAGCCGCTCTCCTCCCAGAGCTACGCACCGCTGCCCACCAACATCGCGGAGAAGGTCAAGTCCGCGATCGCAGCTATGTCCTGACCCTGCCCGCCACCGGGCCGGCCGGCCTTGTGAACGACCCCAATCCGCAAGGCCGGCCGCCCACTACCCATCCGGTGCACCGCCACTGGGCCCGCCAGCCCTGACAGACCGGAGCCATAAATGGACGCGACACCAACTGCAACGCTTCCCCCAGCCAAGGGTCAGCCACGTGCCGTCACCCGCCCCGGAGACCGCATATTCTTCGGTCTCACCCGCGGTTCCGGCATCCTCCTGCTGCTGGTCATGGCCGCCATCGCGGCCTTCCTCACCTTCCGCACCTTCAGCGCGGTCTCTCAGGACCACGGCAACTTCCTGACGACGTTCGAGTGGAACGCCGACGCCACCCCGCCGGTTTTCGGCATAGCCGTGCTCGCCTACGGCACGATCGTCAGCTCGATCATCGCGATGGTCATCGCCGTCCCGGTCGCGATCGGCATCGCCCTGTTCATCTCGCACTACGCTCCGCGACGACTCGCCGGGGCGCTGGCGTACGTGGTGGACCTGCTCGCCGCCGTGCCCAGCATCGTCTACGGCCTGTGGGGCGCCCTGTATCTCGTGCCGCGCATGCAGGGCCTGACCGCGTGGCTGAACGAGTACCTCGGCTGGACGGTCGTCTTCAAGCAGTCCAACCCCGGCACGGCCGCGCGGTCACTGTTCACCGTCGGCATCCTGCTCGCGATCATGATCCTGCCGATCATCACCAACGTGAGCCGCGAGGTCTTCCGGCAGGTGCCGAAGGCCCATGAGGAAGCCGCCCTGGCTCTCGGCGCGACCCGTTGGGAGGTCGTGCGCACCGCCGTCCTGCCGTTCGCGCGCTCCGGCATCATCAGCGCGTCGATGCTGGGCCTGGGCCGCGCGCTCGGCGAGACGATGGCGGTTGCGACCGTGCTGTCGTCCTCCCCGGTACTGACCGCGCACATCCTCGACCCGGCCGGCGGCACCTTCGCCCAGAACATCGCCTCCCACTTCGGCGAGGCCACGAACTTCGGCCGTGACGCCCTCATCGCCTCCGGACTCGTCTTGTTCGTCATCACTCTGCTGGTCAACGGCGCCGCGCGGCTGATCATCGCCCGCCGCAAGGAGTACTCGGGAGCCAACGCATGAGCGCCGTGACCCAGGACGCCCCGACTTCCCCGCAGTTGCACGCGGTGCTCACGCACCGGCGCCTGCCGCGCTGGGCACCGTTCGGCATCGCCGTGGGCGCGGTCGCCCTCGGCGCAGCCATCGGCCTCGGGGCCGGGCTCACCAGCCACGTCCAGTGGGGCCTGATCGCACTGGTCCTCTTCGTGATCGGCACCTACGCGATCACCGCACGTGTGGAGGGCCGCCGCCAGGCCCGGGACCGGGTCGCCACCAGCCTGGTGTGGGCGTGCTTCGTGGTCGCCGTGATCCCGCTCTACTCCCTGGTCGAGACGACGATCGCCGACGGTCTGAAGGTCCTCAACACCGACTTCCTCACCCACTCCATGGGCGGCATCATCCCCACGGAAGCCGGTGGCGGTGTCTACCACGCGATCATCGGCACCCTGGAGCAGGTCGGCCTCGCCTCGGTGATCGCCGTCCCGATCGGCATGCTCACCGCCATCTATCTGGTCGAGTACGGCCGCGGAAAGCTGGCGCAGGTCGTCACCTTCTTCGTCGACGTGATGACCGGCATCCCGTCGATCGTCTCCGGCCTGTTCATCCTGTCCTTCTGGATCATCATCCTGGGCTTCGGCTACTCCGGCTTCGCCGGCTCGCTCGCACTCGCGATCCTGATGGTGCCGGTGGTCGTCCGCTCGACGGAGGAAATGCTCAAGCTGGTCCCGAACGAGCTGCGCGAATCCGCCCTTGCGCTCGGTGTGCCGAAGTGGCGCACGATCCTCAGGGTCGTGCTGCCCACGTCGATCGGTGGCATCCTGACCGGTGTCATGCTGGCCGTAGCACGTATCGCGGGCGAAACCGCTCCGGTGCTGTTGCTGGTCTTCGGCAACCAGCTGATCAACAACAATCCGTTCAGTGGCGCCCAGTCCTCGTTGCCGTTCTACGTGTTCGAGCAGTACTCCCTCGGCAACCAGTACGCCTACGACCGGGCTTGGGCGGCCGCGCTGGTGCTGATCGCCTTCGTCATGATCCTGAACCTGGTGGCCCGCGGCATCGCCCGATGGAAGGCCCCCAAGACCACGGGCCGCTGACGGCCTGCGAACCAGAAGAGAAGTGATTCACATGGCCAAGCGCATCGACGTCAGCGGCCTCACCGCCTACTACGGGAACCACAAGGCCATCGACGACATCTCGATGACCGTGGAGCCGCGTTCCGTGACCGCCTTCATCGGCCCGTCCGGCTGCGGCAAGTCGACCTTCCTGCGCACCTTGAACCGCATGCACGAGGTCACGCCCGGCGGCCGGGTCGAGGGCAAGGTGATGCTGGACGACGAGAACCTCTACGGGGCCGGGGTCGACCCGGTCGCCGTCCGCCGCACCGTCGGCATGGTCTTCCAGCGGCCCAACCCGTTCCCCACGATGTCCATCTACGACAACGTGGCGGCCGGGCTGCGGCTCAACGGCACCAAGAAGAAGCGGGATCTCGACGCCGTCGTGGAGAAGTCGCTCAGGGGCGCGAACCTGTGGAACGAGGTCAAGGACCGCCTGAACAAGCCCGGCGCGGGCCTGTCCGGCGGCCAGCAGCAGCGGCTGTGCATCGCGCGGGCGATAGCCGTCGAACCGCAGGTGCTGCTGATGGACGAGCCGTGCTCGGCGCTCGACCCGATCTCGACCCTGGCGATCGAAGACCTGATCGGCGAGTTGAAGGAGCAGTTCACGATCGTCATCGTGACCCACAACATGCAGCAGGCGGCGCGCGTCTCCGACCGCACCGCGTTCTTCAACCTGGCCCACGTGGGCGAGTCGGGCAGGCTCATCGAGATCGACGACACCGAGCGGATCTTCTCGAACCCGTCCGTGCAGGCCACGGAGGACTACATCTCCGGACGGTTCGGCTGAGATCCGGCCATTAGCCGCCGACGCGGTGCTGCATGGCGGTGCCACCGCGTAGGCGCGGGCCCGTCCCCTCACCCAGGGGACGGGCCCTTACTTTTACGAGGCGTTACGAGGTGTTGCGAGGTGTTACGAGGTGCTGTGCGGCCGGCGTCAGCCGACGGCGAAGTTCACCACCACGAACATCAGCGCGGCCACGGCGGCGGCCGCCGGCATGGTGATGATCCAGCCGAGCACGATGTTCTTGGCGACGCCCCAGCGCACCGCCTTGGGCCGCTTCGTCGCGCCCACGCCCATGATCGACGCCGTGATCAAGTGGGTCGTGGAGATCGGCGCCGTGAAGATGTAGGAGGTCAGGTAGAGGATCGTCGCCGACGTCGTCTCGGCGGCGAAGCCCTGCGGCGGCTCCAGGTCGATGATTCGGCGCCCGAGGGTCCGCATGACGCGCCAGCCGCCCGCGTACGTACCGAATGACATCATCACCGCGGCCGCGATCTTGACCCAGATCGGAATGCCGCTGCCGCGCTGCACTCCGGCGATGGTGAGCGCCATCACCACCACACCCATCGTCTTCTGGGCGTCCTGCAGGCCGTGGCCCAGCGCCATGCCCGCCGCAGAGACGGTCTGGGCCGCCCGGAACCCGCGCTTGGTCTTGCGCGGGTTGGCCCTGCGGAACAGCCACAGGATGGCGACCATCGCCAGGTAGCCGACGATCAGGCCGACCACCGGGGAGAGCACCATCGGGATCACGATCTTGTCCAGCACCCCGTTCCAGTGCACCGTGCTGGACCCGGCGAGCGCGGCGCCGACCAGGCCGCCGAACAGGGCATGGCTCGACGACGACGGCAGCCCGAAGTACCAGGTGACCAGGTTCCAGGTGATCGCGCCGATCAGAGCGGCGAAGAGGATGGTCATCCCCTTGCTGCCGGTCGGCGTGGCGATCAGCCCCTTGCTGACCGTCTGGGCGACGCCGCTGCCCAGGAATGCGCCTGCCATGTTCATCAGCGCGGACATCAGCAGCGCTGCCTTGGGCGTCAGCGCCCGCGTGGAGATGGACGTGGCAATCGCGTTGGCGGAGTCGTGAAAGCCGTTGGTGTAGGTGAAGAAGAATGCGACGCCGATCGTGACGACTAGCGCGAAGGTGCCCACGTGTTTCAGGACTCCTTGACCGCGATGGTCTCGACCGTATTCGCCACGTGTTCGAACGCGTCCGCTGCCTCTTCGAGGACGTCCACGATCTGCTTGAGCTTGAGCACGTCCATGGCTTCGTACTTGCCGTTGAACAGGTGCGCGAGGAGCTTGCGGTGGATCTGGTCGGCCTGGTTCTCCAGCCGGTTGACCTCGATCCAGTACTCGGTGAGGTTCTGCATCGTGCGCAGGTTCGGCATGGCCTCCGCGGTCAGCTCCGCGGCCCGCGCCAGCACCTCGATCTGCTGCTCGACGCCCTTCGGCAGCTCTTCGATCTGGTAGAGGACGACCAGGTCAACGGCTTCCTCCATGTAGTCCATGATGTCGTCGAGCGAGCCGGCGAGATTGTAGATGTCGTGCCGGTCGAACGGCGTGATGAACGAGGAGTTCAGCTGGTGGAAGATCGCGTGTGTCGCGTCGTCCCCGGCGTGTTCGGCTGCGCGCATCCGATCAGCGATCTCGGAGCGTGCGGATGAGTCCGCCCCGAGCAATTCCATCAGGAGCTTCGAACCGGTGACGATGTTGTCCGCGGAGGCGGCGAACATGTCGTAGAAGCTCGTCTCCCTGGGGGTCAGACGAAGGCGCACGGGGAGTCCTCGGGGTGCTCTGGATTCGGTCTCGATGATGCTAGGTGCATCGTCCGGCCACTGCGAACCGGCGTTCCCCCAGTGTCGCCCATGGGGCAGAGTGCTCGATACAGGTGGGTCGCACCCAAGGCCGATTCGGCTAGGATATACCCGCAGGGGGTATATCGGGCCGAGCTCCATGAAACGGGTGGAACGCCCGGGAATGGCCGGACCCTCGGGAAACGGGCGGACGGAGGACACGATGACGACGGTCGGCGACCAGACGGCCGGGACGCCACAGGCTCCGGCGCCGCACGGCCCGTACGGCTACAGCAAGCAGAAGGATCAGCATCTGAAGCGGCTGCGCCGCATCGAGGGCCAGATCCGCGGCCTGCAGCGCATGGTCGAGGAGGACGTCTACTGCATCGACATCCTCACCCAGGTCTCCGCCGGCACCAAGGCGCTGCAGTCCTTCGCCCTGCAGCTACTGGAGGAGCACCTGCGGCACTGCGTGGCGGACGCGGCACTCCAGGGCGGCCCCGAGGCCAACGACAAGGTCGCCGAGGCGACGGCGGCGATCGCGCGCCTGCTGCGCACGTAGCGGCGGCTGCGCACGTAGCGGCGGCTGTGGGTCCGGTCAGCCCGCCGGGTCAGCGCGTCCGGTCAGCGCCCGCGTGCCGCCCCTGGGGTGGCACGCGGGCGCCGTGGTCCACCTTGAGCACCTCGTCGATACGGGCGGGGCTGAGCCGCGCGTCGTCGTCCACCGCCGATGCCGCGATCATCAGCTCCGAGCACAGCTCGATCTCGGCGAGGGCCACGTGGTCCTGATGGTCCGTTGCGTGCGGACCACACGACGACGCCACGTGCACCACCTCCTCGTCCGAGCCCCAGGCCGGGAATTCCAGACTAGGGACGGACACAGGTGCGGCGCATGGCACGTACGGACCATTTCGGCCGGCCACCCTCGGCCGGATCGTTCTTTCCCGAATAGATATCCGCATTATCCGGGCTTTGCCACGGCGGCGGTCCCGTTGTCCGGGTATCGCCGGTAGCGTTGTTCGCGTGCTCAACCTAGAAGCCGACGCACCGGAATCCGACGCCGACCAGGGCATCGAGCCCATCCACCACTACACCACCGTCACGGAATGGGGTTCTTTCGCGACCGCCCACTGCTGCTGCGGCTGGCACGGCCCGGCGCGCAGGGCCCGCGACCGAGCACGCCTGGACGCATCCGAGCACGCGGACGCCGACACCACCTGAGCCGACCGATCCGACCGATCCGACCGATCCGACCGAGAGGAAGGCTCGGCGCCTGACGCCTTACCGCTCGCGACTCCCGGGAACCGCCGCCCGCCTCTTGTGCATCCCTGCCATCGGACACACATCCGACGCACAGGAATCCACGAGAGGCGGCCCGCATGGCCGACCGGCGAACCGTACTGCGCGGCAGCGCCGCCCTCGCCACCGGCGCATGGCTGACCGGTTGCGCAAGTACCGACCAACAGCCCGACGCCCCGCGGCTCACCACGACCGCGCAAGCCCGCACCGTACGCCCGGGCACCGACTGGAACGCGCTCGCCCGCGGCCTGCACGGCCCCCTCATACGCCCGGGCGACGCCCGCTACGACATCGCCCGCCGCCTGTACAACACCCGCTTCGACGGCCTGCGTCCGGCGGCCGTCGCCTATGTCGCAGGCACCGCCGACATCACCGAGTGCCTCGCCTTCGCCCGCCGCAGCGGCATCCCCGTATCCGTCCGCAACGGCGGCCACTCCTACGCCGGTTGGTCCTCGGGCACCGGGCGCCTCGTCATCGACGTCTCCAACCTCGCCGCCGTCACCACCTCCACCGGCAGCGCGACGATCGGCGCAGGCGCCAAACTCATTGACGTCTACAACACCCTCGGCGCACGCGGCGTGACGATCCCCGCCGGCTCGTGCCCCACCGTCGGCGTATCCGGACTCGCCCTCGGCGGCGGCCACGGCGTCGCCGCGCGTGCCTACGGACTCACCTGCGACAACCTCACCGGCGCCACCCTCGTCACCGCCGACGGCCGGACCGTCACCGCCGACGCCCGCACCAACCCCGATCTGTTCTGGGGGCTTCGCGGCGCCGGATGCGGCAACTTCGGCGTCGTGACCGAGCTGCGCTTCCGCACCCACCCCGCACCCGACTGCGTCACCGCCTACGTCACCCTCCCCTGGTCCACAGCGGCCGCGGCGATCGGCGCATGGCAGGCGTGGGGGCCGTCGCAGCGGGACGAGATCTGGTCCTCGCTCCACCTGGACTGCGCGACGGGCGGCGCGCCCTCGCTCTCCGTCGCCGCCTTCTCGCTGGGCTCGTACGACGACCTAGCGAGCGCCGTCGACCAGCTGGTCTTCCGCATCGGCGGGCGCGCCACCTCCGTCTCGCTGCGCCGCCACACCTACCTGGAGGCGATGAACGCCTACGCGGGCTGCACCGACCGCTCACCCACCCAATGCCATCTGCCCGGCACCACGCCGGGCCGCACCCCCACCGGCCGGCTCGCCCGCGAGACCTACACCGCGCGCTCCGACTTCTACGCCCGCTCGCTCCCGGCGTCCGGGGCCGCCGCCCTCGTCGCCGGGGTGGAGCGGCTGCGTTCGGCCGGCGGCGGGGGCGCGGGCAGCGTCGCCCTGACGGCGCTGGGCGGCGCGGTGAACAGGGTCGCGCCGACCGCCACCGCGTTCGTCCACCGCGGCTCGCGCTTCCTCGCCCAGTACATCGCCTCCGGCGCGCTGAGCAACGGCTCGTGGCTGAACGGCCTCTACGCGGCGATGCGCCCCTACGCATCGGGCGAGGCGTACCAGAACTACACCGACCCGGCGCTCACCGACTGGCGCCGGGCCTACTACGGCGCCGCTGCCGGCCGCCTGACGCAGCTGAAGCACCAGTGGGACCCGGAGCGGCTCTTCGACTTCCCCCAGGCTCTCTAGGTCTTATGCCGCCAAGTCCTTCTCGCGCATCGACGGCTCGGGCCGCTGCCGTGGCTCACCTCGTACCCCCGCGGCGGCGAGCCGCTTGCCGGACCGTACGAGAAAGCGCGCGCGGCTGCGTACCACGGCCTTCGTCATCGGCACGAGCAGCATCATGGCGAGCGGCGCGAGCAGCAACGTCGTCGCCATGCCCAGGGCGTAGCCGCCGGCCACATCGGTCGGATACTGCACCCCCATGAAGACCCGTGTGAAGCCTTCGAGCAGCGCAAGCCCGAGCGCGGCAAGACCTGCCCTGCGGTTGACCATGTAGAGCCCGACGGCGACGGCCATCGTCAGCGTCGCCCGGGTGCTCGGGAACGAATAGCCCGTCGGGCCGTGGACGTTGAGCAGCACATCGAGGTTCTCGTTATCCACGAACGGCATCGGCCGCTGGACCAGCCCGCTGATCGGCCCGTTCAACGACAGCGCGATCACGGCGGCGAGCACCGCCCACACCACCCCGGCCACCGCCGTCGGCGCGCTCTCGCCCTGCCGCCTGGCCACCCGCCACCAGCACCACAGCACCAGCAGCGCCATCCCCGCGATCAGTCCGTACTGGCCGAGGAAGACCAGCGTACGGTCGAGCCAGCCCGGAGCGGCCCTGGCGACATCGTTGATGTTGTAGAGCAAGCCGGTATCGGGGTTGGCGCCATCGAACGCGAGCTCAGCCATCCAGTGCACCCCTTAGCCATTCGAGCCGTTCGCCCGGACCGCCACGTTCCCATTCCATTGAACGGTCCACAGGGCGAGAAAGGTTCAGTCCTTACCGGATGATCACCAGGAAGTTACCGAAGGGAGACCCCACGCGGCACGCCGAGGTCATTGGTTGACCGACAGTCACCGTGAGCCCGGCGCCCGCGAGCCAGTCACCGCGAGCCGGGCAGCGCCGTGGGCAGTGCTGCGGCGCCCGCCTGCGTCACCCGGGTCGCACCGATGTAGTCCGGCTCGTCGATCGGGTCGAAGCGGATCGTCGCCCCTGTGTGCGGAGCGTCGATCATGTACCCGCCTCCGACATAAATCCCGACATGGTGGATGGACCGCGGATCGTTCAGATCAGTGGCGAAGAACACCAGGTCACCGGGGAGCAGTTCACTGCGCGAGGGATGCGGTCCCGCGTTCCACTGGTCGTTGGCGACACGCGGCAGCTGGATGCCGACCGACGCGTACGCGGCCTGGGTCAGCCCCGAGCAGTCGAACCGACCGCCCTCGGCGGCCGTGCCCGTACCACCCCAGAGATATGGCGTGCCCAGCTTGGACTGCGCGTAGTAGATGGCGCCGGCCGCCTGCTCCGAGACCGCAAGCGCCCCGACGGGGGCGGAGAAGCTCTGCGCGAGGGTGCGGATCGACTTGACGTAGTTCTGCGTCTCGCCGAACGGCGGCACACCATGCGCCTGAATGACCGCGTAGACGCCCGCGTTGTAGGCGGCGAGCATGTTGTCGGTGGTGTCGCCGGGCACGCTGCTGACGTCCTTGGCCAGTTCGCAGTCGTAGGCCGCTGCCGACGGGATCGCGTCCGCCGGGTCCCACACATTCGCGGTGCCGTCGCCGCTCGCGTCGAGGCCGTAAGTGGCCCAGGTGCCGGGCATGAACTGCGCTATCCCCTGCGCCCCCGCCGAGCTTTGGGCAGAGGGGTTCCAGCCGCTCTCCTGGTACAGCTGGGCCGCCAGGAGCGGCGGGCTTATCGCGGAGCACATGGTGCCCCACCGCTGCACCAGCGACTGGTACGCGGCGGGCACCGTGCCCGGTGCGAGCCCGACGGCCGCCTGCGTGCTCCCGAAGAGCGAAGCCGCCGCCGAGTACGTACCGATGACGAGCAGCGCGAGGAACGAGAAGCACACCCCGGCGACGACGGTGACGGCGAGCCAGGCCTTGCGAGTGGTCGTCCCGCCCATCCCCGCCCAACCCCTCCCTGACCGCCGGGCCGACCGTCTGCCCGACCGCGGATCATTGCTCTGAGCTCATGCCCGTGATACACACGGTGATGTCCGGCGCCCCAGCGGACACCGGCCATGCGCACCAGTGTGGACGCTACGTCGTGGATCACACGCGGAATCCGCCGATAAAGTCGCTGAGTCGACATACACCAGCGGCAACGTCGGCCAATATAGAGTCTGGACCCTTGCGCCCCTGCAAGGGTCCCAACTGATCATGCGGGGCGGTGAGTTATCCATGTTCCTGGCAGCCTCGAAGGGCGACATCAACACCATCATCGGTGGAATCGCACCCAATTGGGGGCCCTTCGGCAACCTCGGGAACGAGGCACGGGTAATGGTCGAGGTGGTGATGGCGACAGCCATCCTGCTCTGCCTGGCCATCGCCATCTGGGGCGCGGCCAAGCAGCGGATCGGCGCGACGGCGCTACGCGATACCTTCAGTGCCGAGCAGGGCAAGGGCCTGATCATCGCGGGGCTGACCGGCGTGTTCATCATCGGTTCGCTCGGCACCCTGTTCACCATCGTGTACGGGATGGCGGTCTGAGCCCGGCCACACCCCCAACTCACCTCTCTTCCCAGCCGCCCCATCACCCATCGCCTATCACCTATATCGAGGGCCCGTCCCAGGCCCGCCACCCTCACCAAGGCTGCGTGCTGATGCCCACTCACCCGAGCCACCTCGAACCGGACGGCGACCCCGACGGCACGACGCGCACCCGCCTGCCCGAAGGCGACCCGTCTGCGCGCCGACCACCGGTCCGTACCTCGCGGTCGCTGGTGACGGTCGTCGGCGTCGTGGTCCTGCTCATCGCGGCGCTGGCGTTCGCCACGAGAGGCGGATCCGGATCCCCCGGCTCCGCCGACAGCGGCGACACGGGCACGGGCGCCAAGGCCCCCGACGCGACGGCAACGGCCCCGACGGGCCAACGCCCGGTCACCGGCCAGACGACCGGCATCGCCACCGGCTTCCCCCACACCGGCGAGGGCGCACAGTCGGCGGCGGCTAACTACGCGGTGGCGCTCGTATCCGCCAATATCCTGAAGCCCGACCAACGGCACCAGATAGTCCAGCAGTTGTTCACACCTGACACCACCAGTGCCCTGCAGGCGAAGCTGGACGCCGCGTACAACACGAACTTCCTCGCCAAGCTCGGGCTTGACCCGAACGGCGACGCGCCACAAGGTCAGACCTACATCTCGCGCACCGTGCCGATCGGCACGACAACGTCCGCATACAGCGGTGACACCGCCACCGTGCAGGTATGGTGCACCGGCCTCTACGGCACCGCCGGTGTCGGTTCGACCAAGCCGGTCACCAGCGACTGGTTCACCATGACCCTGGGCCTGAGGTGGACGGAGAACGACTGGAAGGTCGACAGTTTCTCCCAGGCGAGCGGCCCGGCTCCCATCGCAGGTGACAACACCGCGTCCAGCGCCGACGACATCACAAAGGCCGTCGAGCAGTACGGAGGCTTCACTTATGCCAGGTAGCCGTCGCCACGCGTTCTCGCTTGCCACCGTGCTGATCGGGGTCCAGACCACCGCCGTCCTTCTCGCATCCCGAGCCGTAGCGGCTCCGTCGCCCAGCCCGAGCTCAACCAAGGACTCGTGCAGCCTCATCGTGGGCCCTGCCCAGGCGTACTGCGAACGCGGCAACACCGGCGGCGGCAGCGGCGTCACCACCCCGACCACCACCGGCCTGCCCTCCGCGCTCGACCCGCTCGATTCGCTCGCCAAGGGCTGCGCCACCGCCGCCGCCTACATCATCGGCAAGCTCTCCAGCGCCATCACCTCCACCACCCAGGTCGACTTCACCAACACCACGTTCCTCCGCCAGTACGCCGTCGTCTTCGCCGCCTCCACGATCCTCACCCTCGTGCTGTGGCTGCTGGCCGTCGCCAAACGTGCCGTGCGGGGCGTGCCGCTCACCGAAGCGCTCACCGAAGCCGTCGGGTTCCTCTGGCTGACCGTTCTCGCCTCCGCGTTCACCCCGCTCATCCTGTACACCGTCGTCTCCGCCGTCGACGCGGTCACGCAAGTCCTCGGCACCAGTACGGGCGCGCACACGGACATGTTCTTCGGCGCGTTCTCCGACGCCCTCAAGAAGGGCAACGACATCGGCGGCGGCCCGATCATGCTGATCGTCGTCTCGCTCGTCTCCGTGCTCGCCGCAGGCGTGCTCTGGCTGGAACTCGTCATCCGTGCCGCACTCCTCTACGTCGGGGCGCTGCTCGGCACCGCCGTCTACGCAGGCCTTGTCGACAAGAACATGTGGCACCACGTGCGCCGTTGGGCCGGGATCATGTTGGCCGTGATCCTCGTCAAGCCGGTGATCGTCATCGTGCTCGGGCTCGCGGGCGCGCTCTCCGGTTCCGGCGGGCCCAGTTCGTTCTCCGCCGTCGTCTCCGGCCTCGCGATCATCTTCCTCGCCATCTTCGCCAGCGCGATGATCTACCGCTTCGTCCCGGGCTTCGGCGACGACGTCGTGAAACTGCGCGGCGACCACAAGGCAGCGGGCTCCCCCGGCGCCGCTCTCATCTCCTCGCCCGCCGCCCTCGTCAAACAGGGCATCAAGACCCACAGCGCACGCGGCCCGCAAGAACAGGCCAACGGCAGCGGCAGCAGCGGCGATCGGCCCGCCGGCGCCGTCAGCGGTGGCATCGCCGCCCACAGCTCGCGCGGTGGCACCGCGCCCACCCCGAAGTCCCCTCCGGCACCCACCCCCGCACCCGCCACTCCCGCCCCGCGCACGTCGAACGTCAGTAACCGAGGGACCCGAGGGGACCGGACATGACCACCCAGCCGATCGCCCAGCGCCGTACGTATCTCATCGGCAAGGCCCGGCCCAATGCCATCGTCGGCAGGAACCGCGAAACCGGTGAGATCGCGCTCATCGTCGCCGGTGCCGGTCTCGGCATGGGCTGCGGGCTGCTCATCCCGTTCCTGCCGTTGCGCATCGCCGGCCTCGTCGGCTTCCCGCTCCTCGCCTTCGCCGCCGTCTTCATGCCGTACCGGCACCGCACCTTCTACCGCTGGTTCGAGATCAACCGCACCTATCGCCGCACCCTGCGCGCCGGTGCCGCCTACCGCTCCGGCGCCGCGGAGGCCGGGACCCGCCTCGACGGACGCGAGGTCGAGGTCGGCCCGCCGCCCGGCATCGGCCGGATCACCTGGCTCTCCGCGCCCTTCGGCCCGGACGAGATCGCCGTCCTCCTCCACCTCGACCACAGGACCGCCACCGCCGCCATCGAGATCGAAGGACCCGGCGTGGGCCTGCGCGACAGCGAGGACCAAGAGGCCCTGGTGGAGCGTTTCGGCACGCTGCTGAAGCACGTCGCCAACGGCGACGGCTTCGTCACCCGCCTGCAGATGCTCGCCCGCACCCTGCCCGCCGACCCCGACGCCCACGCCAAGGACGTCGAACGACGCGGCGACCCGAAATCCCCGCAGTGGCTGCGCAGCTCGTACGACCAGCTGCAGTCGATGGTCTCCACCTCGTCCGAGCAGCACCGCGCCTACCTCGTCGCATGCATGCACTACTCCCGCGAACTCGCCGCCGAGGCCACCGCCATGGCGCGCGCCACCGGCCACAGCCGCGACGAGGGCCTCGCCGTCGTCATGGCCCGCGAGCTGAACGACATCTGCGCGCGCCTCACCGAGGCGGACATCCGCGTCCGCCAGCCACTCGGCCAGGCCCGCCTCGCCTCGCTCGTGCACTCCATGTACGACCCGGACCACCCCATAGACCACATCCAGGCCATGACGCGCCGCAACGCCTGGCCGGCCGAGCTCGACGCCACCGAGCCGACCTACCTGCAGGCGAAGACGCGCGAGTCGTCGACGCGCGCGCCGTGGTGCCACGCCACCGCGTGGATCAAGGAGTGGCCGCTGACCCCCGTGGGCGTCAACTTCCTCGCTCCGCTACTCGTCCACACCCCGGACGTCATCCGTACCGTCGCTGTCTGCATGGACCTCGAGCCAACCGATGTCGCGATCGAACGCATGTTGACCGAGAAGACCAACGACGACGCAGAGGCGAGCCGCGCGGCGAAGATGAACCGCGTCGTCGACCCGCGGGACGTCGCCCACCACAGCCGCGTTGACCAGCGCGGCGAGGACCTCGCCGCCGGCGCCGCAGGCGTCAACCTCGTCGGTTACATCACGGTCTCCGCGCGCTCCCCCGAGGCGCTCGCCCGCGACAAACGCACCATCCGCGCCTCCGCGGGCAAAAGCTACCTCAAACTGGAGTGGTGCGATCGCGAACATCACCGGGCGTTCGTCAACACCCTGCCCTTCGCGACCGGCATCCGCCGCTGAGGAGGCTGCGCCATGGCCATGCTGGATCCGCTCTCCGCCCTCACCGATGCCTTCACCAGCTTCCTCTTCGGCAAGGTCGAGACGACGCGCCTGCCCGTCCGCACCTCCACCGGTCAGGCCCAGGCCGTCTATCTGCCCACTGCCGCGCCCGGTTTGGGCGACTCCGGCGTGATCATCGGCCGGGAGGTGTACTCCGGAAAGGGCTACATCTACGACCCGTTCCAGCTCTACGGTCAACAACTCCCCGCCCCGCACTGGCTGGTGCTCGGCGAGTCCGGCAACGGCAAGTCCGCGCTGGAGAAGACGTACGTCCTGCGCCAGCTCCGCTTCCGCGACCGCCAGGTCGTCGTTCTCGACGCGCAGGGCGAGGACGGCGTCGGTGAATGGAACCTCATCGCCGAGCAGCTCGGGATAACCCCGATCCGCCTCGACCCGATGTCGGCCCTCGACGGCGGCATCAAGCTCAACCCACTCGACCCGGCCATCACCACGACCGGTCAGCTCGCTCTACTTCGAACGATCATCGAAGTCGCCATGGGTCGCGGTCTGGACGAACGATCAGGTTTCGCGCTCAAAGTCGCTCATGCGTACGTGAACGACACGATCACCGACCGCCAGCCGATCCTCACCGACATCGTCGAACGCCTCCGCCATCCGGTGAAGGAATCCGCGGAGTCGATGAACGTCGACATAGAGGACGTCCGCGCCTGGGGCCTGGACGTCGCCCTCGTCCTCGACCGTCTCGTCGACGGCGACCTGCGCGGTATGTTCGACGGCCCAACGACCGCCGGGATCGATCTCGACGCACCGCTGATCGTTTTCGATCTTTCGCACATCGATCGCAATTCGATCGCGATGCCGATCCTCATGGCGATCGTCGGTGTCTGGCTCGAACACACCTGGATCAGGCCGGATCGCGTCAAGCGCATCTTCCTCGTCGAAGAGGCCTGGCACATCATCAACAGCCCCTTCGTCGCCCAGCTCTTCCAACGGCTGCTGAAGTTCGGCCGGCGGCTCGGCCTCTCCTTCGTCGCCGTCGTCCACCATCTCTCGGACGTCGTCGACGGCGCCGCCGCGAAGGAGGCCGCGGCAATCCTGAAAATGGCCTCGACACGGACCATCTACGCCCAGAAGGCCGACGAGGCACGCGCAACGGGACGCGTGCTCGGCTTGCCGCGCTGGGCGGTGGAGATCATCCCGACCCTCACCCCCGGCATCGCGGTCTGGGACGTCAACGGCAATGTGCAGGTCGTCAAGCATCTGATCACGGAGACGGAACGCCCGCTCGTTTACACCGACCGTGCGATGACCGAAGGTTCGCAGACGACGATCAGCAAGGAGCGTACGGAGGCCGAGGTGTCACTGACGAAGCAGCTCACCGACGACGTGGTGGCGTAGCAATGGTCATGGACCCACGCAGCGGCCAGGGCGGCCCGTCGTGGTCCCCTCGCCGTGGCGGTTGGTGGAGCCGCGGCGAAGGCGGCATCCCGGACGGGCTGCTGGTGGCCCTCATCTGCTTCCTCCTCGGCATCACCGTCCTGTCGTGGACAGCCACTGGCCTCGCCGGCCTGCTCGCGAACGGCCACTGGCCGCACGATCTCCACTTCACCAACACCCCGGAGGCGATGCGCCAACTCCTCAGCAACCCCAAGGACATGTCGGCCGCATGGCAAGGCGTCCCGGCGACCGACCTGCCACGGCCCGGCCTCTTCTGGGGCGTCCTCCTCGGCCAGCTGATGGTGCTGATCGTCCTTGGCGTCTTCGCTATCGGAACGCTCACCCGCCTGCGTGCGGTACGGGCCGCCGCGCGCCAACCGGGGAACGGCCGAACTCGTTCGGCTGCGCGAACGGAGCCGTCGCCGCAAGCGCACCCCCCCGTAGCGGAGGGCAGGCCTGCGGCGCCACAGCCGGCGCCGGGCCTCCCCGAAGCCCCCCAGGTCCCGCAAGCCCCGCAGACCGTTGCTCTTCCCGAACCCCGGACCCAATCCCAACTCACCGGCTCTCATGTGCTCTTCGCCGGGCCGCGCAGCGACAAGGGCAAGCGCATCATTCAGCCCGCTGTCCTGGACAGCGAAGGCCCAGTCGTCGTCACCTGCGCCGACGCCACCACCTGGGAACAGACGGTCGGCAACCGCTCCAAGCTCGGCCCAGTGCACATCTTCGACCCCGAGCACCTGCTCGACACCCCCGACCGGCTGCGTTGGGCCCCGCACAGCGGCTGCGACGCCCCAGAGGTGGCGGCGGGCCGCGCCCGTGCCCTCCTTGCGCCGTTGCGTACCCACGACGTCACAACCAACGACGCCGCCGCCACCCTGCTGCGGTGCTGGCTGCACGCTGCCGCCGTGGACGGTCTGCCGTTCCGTCAACTGCATCGCTGGGCCGCGGGAACGGGGATCGGCGATGCCGTGCGCGTCCTGCGCACCGCGCGTGACGCCGCCTCAGGATGGAGTGGCGAGCTCGAAGCCACACTGCACGCGCATCCCGAACGCCGCGACGATGCTCAGGAGTTGATCCAGAAGGCGCTGTCGGGACTCAACTCGATCCACATCAGGGACGCGTGCAACCCGGGTCGTTCCGATGCCCTCGATCTGGAATCGTTTATAAACGACCGGGGAACGCTATATGTAGTCGGCACGTCGCGGGAGGACCCGCGGACCGACCCAGGTGCGATGCCGCTGCTCACCGCACTTGTCTCCAGCGTGGTCGAGCACGGCCGGCGCATGGCCGCAGGGTCATCCCCCGGTCGGCTCGACCCACCACTCACTTGCGTCCTCGACGACGTCGCCTCGATCGCCCCGATCCCTGAGCTCCCCGTGCTGATGGCCGATGGACCAGGCATGGGCATCCCGGTGCTGGCCGTCCTCCGCTCCGAGGAACAGGCACGTCACCGCTGGCCGGCCCGCGAGGCCCAGAACATCTGGCAGGCCGCCAAGACCCGTCTGACGGTGGACGATTGACGACGCCAACGCGAAGAAGCCCTTCCTGGGGATCACTCCCCAGGAAGGGCTTCTTTCTCAA
>NZ_JANFNG010000037.1 GCF_024436035.1 Streptomyces humicola | reverse complement strand
GGAGCCGGTGCCTTCGGTGCTGGAGGTGTTCCAGACGCTCTCGCTCCAGCCGCGGGAGTTGCTCGCGCGGCTGAGCGAGGTGCCGCCGACCGCGGTGACGTACTGGGACGCCGCCGGGTACTCCGCGCCGTAACCGCCGTCACCCGCGCTCACGGTGATGGCGACGCCGGGGTGGTTGAAGTACTGGCTGTCCGAGGTGGTGTCGGTCGAGTCCTCGGAGCCTCCGTAGGAGTTGGAGACGTACTTCGCGCCGAGCGAGACGGCCTCGTTGACGGCCGTGCCCAGGTCGGACATGTTCGCGGAGCTGGCCTCGACGAGCAGGATGTGGCACTGCGGGCAGACGGCGCTGACCATGTCGAGGTCGAGCGAGATCTCACCGGCCCAACCGGAGTCGGCCGAGGGGTAGTTGGTGCCGCCGTTCTGGTCGACCTTGCGGAAGCAGCCGTTGGCGGTGGTGCAGGCCGGCAGGCCGTACTGGGAGCGGTACGCCCCGAGGTCCGACTCGGCGTTGGGGTCGTCCTGGGCGTCGACGATGGCCACCGTCTGCCCCGAACCGGCCGTGGACGACGGGAGGTTGTAGGCGCTCTGCAGGTCGGAGGGGCCGTAGCCGGAGGGTGTCGCGTTCGGGCTGAGGCTCATGTGCTGGACGATGTCGGTGCGCGCCTCGGCGAGGCAGGCCATCCGGCCCGGCTCGGTCGGCTGCGCGCACAGGTGCTTGACGTGGGCCGACGAGGCGGACGAGCCGGATGCGGGGGAGGCGGCGGACGGAGTCGCCGCGAGCAGGCCACCCGAGACGAGCGCCACGGTGGACAGCGCAGCGGCCACCGAGAGTCTTCGTCTGCCGCCCGGTTCTCTTCGGGAACGTTGGGATCTTGAGCGCAATGTACTGCCCTCCTGTGTGGGGATGCGCAGGCAAGACTGGATCTGCGCATGACAAGGAATGACATGTGCGGAGAAGTGCAACGTTGCGTGATGTGCGTACGGTGCGGTTTACGTGCCCAGAACGGGAGATCTTTTGTTGCCACCCCGATCAGTGGTGGCTACTGGCGAAGAAAGTAGCGAAGCCGTTAACAAGAAACAACCAGGAATAAGCAAATCCTTGGCCTGAGCCGGGTCCACCTTTTCGCCCGAGCCGTATACGGTGTCCTGCCATGGATCCGGAGGAAGAGCCTGTCAGCCATCTCGTCTCGCTGGGGCTGGCACGGTACGAAGCGCGCGTCTACCTCGCCCTGATCAGGCGCGAGTCGTACACGGCTGCCCAGGTGGCACGTGAGGCCGACGTGCCGCGTCAGCGTATCTATGACGTCCTGGACGCCCTCGTACGCCGTCGGCTCGCCACCGCCCACCCAGGCAGGGTCGCCACCTTCTCGGCGGTCGACCCCGAGCTCGCGCTCACCCGGCTGATGTCCGAGCAGCGCGAGGCGCTCGAACGCATGGAGCGCGTCTCCACCACCCTCACCGCGGCGCTGCTGCCGCTGTGGTCCGACGGGCGGTCCCACTCCGACCCGCTCGACTACATCGAGGTGCTGCGCGACCCCAAGGCGATCTCCGAGCGGTTCGCGGACATCCAGGAGCAGGCCGGCCACGAGCTGCTCAGCTTCAGCAAGCCGCCCTTCGTCACCCCCGCGGACAACACTGCGGGCCTGAAGGCTGCGCGCCGCCTCAGCCGCTCGGGCGGCACGTTTCGCTCGATTTACACCTACGAGGCCCTCGACGTCCCGGAGATCAGGGAGGCGGTGGAGCGCTTCGGCAGGGCGGGGGAGGAGACGCGCTTCACCGAGGAGCTGCCGATCAAGCTGGTGATAGCCGATGCCTCACTGGCCCTGTTCGACATGCCCGACCCGGTGGCCGGCACCGGCGCCACCACCTGTCTCTACATCGAGCACCCGGCGCTCGCCGCCTGCCTGCGGCTGGCCTTCCTCTCGGTCTGGGACAACGCCTCACCGCCGGACAGCCTCAAGCGCTAGCAGCGCCACGTGCAGCGACAGGCACGACTCCACTTGGTCGAGGTCGGTGCCGAGGACCCGCTCGACCTTGTGGAGGCGGTCGTAGAAGGACGGCCGTGACATGTGGGCGGCGTCGGCCGCCGCCGACTTGTTGCGGCCGCTGGCCAGGTAGACGCCGAGGATGCGGACCAGGTCCGTGCCGTTCTCGGCGTCATGGGCCAGCAGCGGGCCCAACTCCCGCTCCACGTAGGTCTGCAGACGTGCGTCGTCGCGCAGCAGGTGGAGCAGGCCGCGCAGGCGGACGTCCGGGAGGCGGTAATAGGTTCCCGCGGTGCGCGCGGTGGTGCGGTCGGCGGCGTCCGCGACCTGGGCGGCTTCGAGCAGCGTACGGCGGGCGTCGCGCAGTGAGCCGACGGAGGAGCCCGCCGCCATCAGGAACCCGGGATCCGGCGTGCGGGACGTATCCGCGAGCCGGTCGAGGGCGGCAGCGAACCCTTCGAGCGCCGCGTGTTCGTCATCCGACGCGCCGAGCGATATGAGGATGCCCACCCCGTCGTCGTCGAGGCCGCCGATGAGCGCGGTCAGCCCCCGCTCCCGCACCGCGAGCGCCGCCTTCTCGGTGAAGTCCCGCAGCCGCGCCTGGGCTTCGAGCGCCGCGGACGACGGCCCGCCGCGCAGCCGCAGCACCACCCCGACCAGCCGGCGGCCCTCCAGTGGCACACCGAGCGCCCGCGCACGCAACGCCACGTCGGAGACGGTCAGGGCATGGGTGAGGATCCCGCTGATCAGGGTGCGGTGCGTCTGCCGCTCCAGGGACTCCCGGTCGCGTTCGAGCAGCCGGTTGAGGGCGAGCGTGGAGGCGCCCCGCTCGAGGACGACGGACAGGCGCGGCGCGGGCTCCCGGGCCGGCTCGCCCACGAGCACCAGACGCCCCCAGTCCCGGCCGCGCGCTCCCACCGCGGTGACCAGCCAGCCGCTGCGCGGGTCGTAACCGGTACGAGCGGCGGGGTGCACCCCGCGCGAGCGTCGCTCCCAGCCGTCGAGCAGCGCCTGCGGGTCCTCGCCGGCCGCGTCGAAGGCGAGCACCTGGTGCGAGAGGTTCTCCAGCACCACCGGCACCCCGGCCATCCGGGCCACCTCGCGTACCACCTCGCCCGGCTCGGCGCCCTCGACCGACAGCTCGTTGAAGGTCTGATGGACCGCCTCGGAGGCGCGCAACTCGGTCAGCTGCGCGTCCACGACGTGCGCGTGCACCGCCTCCGTGACGGCCACGAACCGCACCTCGGTGCGGAGCGCGACCAGCGGCAGCCGGCGCCGCTCCGCGGCCTTGACCAGCGCGCGGGGCACCTCGTCCGCGTAGCGCCGCCCGAGCTCTACGACGAGACCGGCGGCGCCGACGTCGGCGAGGTCGTCGATGTACCGGGCGAGCGGTTCCTTGTCGGATGGGAGCATGACACCGGTGGTGAGCACGAGTTCGCCGCCGTGCAGCATGCCCGCGATGTCGGCGAGTTCGCTGATGTGCACCCAGCGGACCGGGTGGTGCAGGCCCGCCGCCCCCGCGACGACACTGGGATTGCCGCGGCGCAGGACGTCGAGCTCCAGGACCTGGGCGACGGTGGGGAACACGGGTGACCTCCCGGTCGGAGCCTGCCTCCACAGTGTAAGGACGCCGCTGGGAGCGCATGCGATGTGTCAGTTGCGGGGCCTTGAGGCGCTCCGGCATCGTCCCTTGAAAGCTGGGTACAGCTGGGGAGAGCTGAGAACAGATTCCGTCGTGTGGAGTGAGCTGCGCAACGGAATCGCTTGTTCCGGCCAGGCTACTCTGCCAGGATCGTCCGCAAAAGGGAGAGCTGATGGACCACAGCCGTGAGACCGCGCTGAAGATCGCGGAGCGGTTCGGCGGAGGGGCCCAGTACATCGCGGGCGCACTGCGGCCCGGGTGCTCGGGGCGTAGCCACGACGTCGTCGACCCGGCGACCGGTGAGGCCGTGCTCCGCTACGAGCTCGCCGGTGCGCAGGATGTCGACGCCGCGGTCGCGGCCGCGGAGGAGGCCCAGCCGCAGTGGGGCTCGGCGACGCCCGGCGAGCGCTCCGACGCCATGCACCGCTTCGCGGCGCTGCTCGCCGAACGGGCGCAGGAGCTCGCCCTCGCCGAATCACTGCAGTGCGGCAAACCCGTCAAGCTCACCACCGAGTTCGACGTTCCCGGATCGGTCGACAACACCGCCTTCTTCGCCGGAGCCGCCCGCCACCTGCAGGGTGTCGCCGCGGGGGAGTACTCCGGCGACCACACCTCATACGTACGACGCGAGCCGGTCGGCGTCGTCGGCTCCATCGCGCCGTGGAACTACCCGCTCCAGATGGCCGCGTGGAAGGTGCTTCCAGCCATCGCCGCCGGGAACGCGATCGTGCTCAAGCCCGCCGAACTCACCCCGCTCACCTCGCTGATGTTTGCGCAGGCCGCGACGGACGCCGGGATCCCGCCCGGTGTCGTCAACGTCGTCACCGGTGCCGGACCCGACGCCGGCGAGCACCTGGTGGGCCACCCGTCGGTGGCGATGACCTCCTTCACCGGGTCGACGGCGGTCGGCAGGCGCGTCGCCGAGATCGCCACCCGTACCGTGAAGCGGCTGCACCTCGAACTCGGCGGCAAGGCACCGTTCGTGGTCTTCGACGACGCCGACGTGGAGGCCGCCGCACACGGCGCCGTCGCCGGCGCGCTCATCAACACCGGCCAGGACTGCACCGCGGCGACCCGCGCCTACGTCCAACGGCCGCTGTACGAGACCTTCGTGGCCGCAGTCGCCGACCTCTTCGCGGCGGTGCGGCTCGGTGACCCCTTCGACCCGCACACCGACCTCGGACCGCTCATCTCGCAGGTGCAGCGCGACCGCGTCGCCGGCTTCGTCGACCGTGCCCGCGGTGACGGGGCGCGCGTCGTCACCGGCGGCGAGGCGCCCGGAGGCGGCCTTGCCACGGGTGCCTACTACCGCCCCACGCTGATCACCGACGCGCCTCAGCACAGCGAGATCGTCCAGGGCGAGATCTTCGGCCCGGTCCTGGTCGTGCTGCCCTTCGACACCGACGACGAGGCGCTGCGGCTCGCCAACGACACCCCGTACGGCCTCGCGGCATCGGCCTGGACCCGCGACGTCTTCCGGGCGGGCCGCGCCACGCGGGAGATCAAGGCCGGCTGTGTCTGGGTCAATGACCACATCCCGATCATCAGCGAGATGCCGCACGGCGGCTGCAAGGCCTCCGGCTTCGGCAAGGACATGTCGGCCTACTCGTTCGACGAGTACACCCAGGTCAAGCATGTGATGTACGACAACACCGCGGTCGCCCGCAAGGACTGGCACCGCACGATCTTCGGAGACCGAGGGTGACAGCCATGGCGGACCCAGCCGGCACCTCGCCGACCACACTCAATCGAAGGCGCTCCGCGCCCTGTCCGACGTCGCTCGCCGACGCGCAGCCGACGCCGTACTGGCTCGACGACCCGGCACGGCCTCGCCCGCTGCCCGCGCTCGTCGGCGACGAACACTGCGATCTGCTCGTGGTCGGCGGTGGCTACTCGGGGCTGTGGACGGCCCTGATCGCCAAGGAACGCGACCGGGCGCGCGATGTCGTGCTGATCGAGGGCAACGAGATCGCCTGGGCCGCCTCCGGCCGCAACGGCGGTTTCTGCGCCGCATCCCTCACCCACGGCCTCGGCAACGGCTTGGCCCGCTGGCCCGGAGAGCTCGCCACCCTCGAAGAGCTCGGCGCCCGCAATCTCGACGCGATCCAGGCGGCCGTCGAGCGGTACGCGATCGACTGCGACTTCGAGCGCACCGGTGAGATCGATGTGGCCACCGAGCCCTACCAGCTCGACGACCTGCAGGAAATGGCGCGTGAGGCCGAACGCCTCCGCGGCGCATCCGAGTTGCTCGACCGCGACGCGATGCGCGCCGAGGTCGACTCGCCGGCCTTCCTCGGAGGGCTGTGGGACCGCGACGGTGTCGCCATGCTGCATCCGGCGAAGCTCGCCTGGGGGCTGAAACGCGCCTGCCGGGAGCTGGGCGTGCGGATCCACGAGCACACCCGGGCGACCGCGCTGGCCGTCCACGGCGGCGGGATGGCCGTCCGCACGCCGTACGGCCGCGTCTTCGCACGCCATGTCGCGCTCGGCACCAATGTCTTCCCGTCGCTGGTCAGGCGGGTGCGCCCGTACGTCGTCCCCGTGTACGACTACGCGCTGATGACCGAGCCGCTGACCGAGGCGCAGATGGCGTCGATCGGCTGGAAGAACCGCCAGGGGCTCGGCGATTCGGCCAACCAGTTCCACTACTTCCGGCTCTCCGCCGACAACCGGATCCTGTGGGGCGGATACGACGCGATCTATCCGTTCGGCGGGCGCGTCGCCGCGGAGCACGACCAGCGCCCGGAGACCTTCCGCAAGCTCGCGGCCCAGTTCTTCGACTACTTCCCGCAGTTGGAAGGGGTGCGCTTCACCCATGCGTGGGGCGGCGCGATCGACACCTGCTCCCGGTTCTCGGCGTTCTTCGGCACCGCGCACGGCGGCCGCGTCGCCTACGCCGCCGGGTTCACCGGCCTCGGCGTCGGGGCCACCCGCTTCGGCGCCGAGGTGATGCTCGACCTGTTGGCGGGCGAACGCACCGAGCGCACCGCACTGGAGATGGTCCGCACCAAGCCGCTGCCGTTCCCGCCCGAGCCGTTCGCCTGGGCCGGGATCGAGCTGACCCGCAGATCCCTCGCACGGGCCGACCGCAACGGCGGACGCCGCAATCTGTGGCTGCGCACCATGGACCGGGTCGGCCTCGGCTTCGACAGCTGAGAACTCTTTCCCCGACTCGCGTAAGGATTCCGCCGCGACGCGCTCTCCCCTGTGACAGCGACGAACGCGCAGCGACGCGGAAGAGCGACGCGGAGGGGTGAGAGATGGTCAGCGCGGGGGCGAAATCTGCGGTGGAATGGCTGGTGTCCGTGGCGCCGGACCCGGAGGCCTGCCGGTGGGAATGGGAGCGCAACCCGCTGGGGGTGGCGCTGCTTCCCGCGGGCAGGGCGTGGGACGTACTGATCCTCGGCGGCGATCTGGGCTACCCGACGCTCGATGTGCTTACCCGCCTGCTGGACCGACCGGGCCCGGTGCTCGCCGACTTCGGCGACGCCCGGACCGGGTTCTTCGTGCCCTGCGGCACGGTGAGCCGCTGGCTGGGTACGGGGGTGCGCGGCGCGGGCCGCGGGACGTGGATCGTCGTCCCGTACCCGGGACGGGTGACGGGAGGTGTGCGGTGGCTCGTGCCGCCGGACGGCTCGGGGCGGCTCACCGACCCGGCCGTGCTCGAACTGGCCATGCACGAGGCGGCCGCCCGGATGACGGGCGCATGACGGGCAGGCCGCGCGACATGATGTAAAGCATCAGGACGCAACACCGACACTGTGGTGCTTGTCGCCTCCCGCCGGAGCTCACAACACTGGAGGCAGGCTCTAAGAGAGGAAGTCTGCCGTGACCAGCAAGCACATCACGCACTGGATCGCCGGCCGGCCATGGTCCGGAACCGCCGAGCGCCGGGGCGATGTCTGCGACCCGGCCACCGGCAGGGTCGCCGGGCAGGTGGACTTCGCCGGGATCGCCGAGGTCGACCAGGCGGTCGGAGCGGCGGTCGAGGCGTTCCACGGCTGGCGCGACGTGTCGGTGGCCAAGCGCACCCAGGTGCTCTTCGCCTTCCGCGAGCTGCTCAACTCCCACCGGGACGAGCTGGCGTCGATCATCGTCTCCGAGCACGGCAAGGTGCACTCCGACGCCCTGGGCGAGATCGCCCGCGGCCTGGAGGTCGTCGAGTACGCATGCGGTATCCCGCAGCTGCTCAAGGGCGGCTTCACCGAGCAGGCGTCCACCGGCATCGACGTGTACTCGATCCGCCAGCCACTCGGTCCCGTCGCGATCATCTCGCCGTTCAACTTCCCGGCGATGGTGCCGATGTGGTTCTTCCCCATCGCCATCGCCGCAGGCAACACGGTGGTCGTCAAGCCGTCCGAGAAGGACCCGTCGGCGGCCAACTTCCTTGCCGGGCTGTGGAAGCAGGCAGGGCTGCCGGACGGCGTCTTCAACGTCGTGCACGGTGACAAGACTGCCGTCGACCGGCTGCTGGAGCACCCTGACATCAAGGCTGTCAGCTTCGTCGGCTCGACGCCGATCGCGCGCTACGTCTACGAGACCGGCACCCGCTACGGCAAGCGGGTCCAGGCGCTCGGCGGCGCCAAGAACCACATGCTGGTGCTGCCCGACGCCGACCTCGACCTCGCCGCCGACGCCGCCGTCAACGCCGGGTTCGGCGCCGCGGGCGAGCGTTGCATGGCGGTCTCGGTGCTCGTCGCCGTCGACCCGATCGGCGACGAACTGGTCGAGAAGATCAAGCAGCGGATGGCCACCCTCACCGTCGGCCCCGGCTGCAACGCCGACTCCGAGATGGGCCCGCTGGTCACCGGCGCTCACCGGGACAAGGTGACCTCCTACCTCGACGCGGGGATCGCGGACGGCGCGACGCTCACCGTCGACGGCCGCAGCCACCCGATCTCCGGCGAGGACACCTCGGACGGCTTCTGGCTCGGCCCGACCCTCTTCGACCACGTCAAGCCCGGGATGTCCGTCTACAACGACGAGATCTTCGGCCCGGTGCTCTCGGTGGTTCGGGTCACCACGTACGACGAGGGGCTCGAACTGATCAACGCCAATCCGTACGGCAACGGCACCGCCGTGTTCACCAACGACGGCGGCGCGGCCCGGCGCTTCCAGCACGAGGTGGAGGTCGGCATGGTCGGCATCAACGTACCGATCCCCGTACCGGTCGCCTACTACAGCTTCGGCGGCTGGAAGAGCAGCCTCTTCGGCGACACCCACGCCTACGGCGCCGACGGCGTCCACTTCTTCACCCGGGGCAAGGCCGTCACCCAGCGCTGGCTCGACCCCAGCCACGGCGGCATCAACCTGGGCTTCCCCACCAACGGGTGAGACCCAGCAGCACACCGCTGAGGCACCAGGCGGCCGCCACGTCGAGCGGCCAGTGGTAGCCGCGCCAGACGAGGCCGGCGCCCACCGCACCATTGAGCAGCACGGCGGCAGCCACCAGCAGCCGCCGTGCTGACGTGCTCCGCAGCAGCGGCAGGGTGGCCAGCAGGGCGAGCCCGCAGGCCATCGCCGCCGTCGACGCATGCCCCGACGGGAAGTAGCCGGAGTGGCCGAGGAGCACGGTGCTGCCGGGGGCCGGGCGGGAGACCAGATCCTTCAACGGCACGATCACCGGTCCCACCAGCGCCATGACCAGCGCACAGCAGGCCGACGGCAGCCACCAGCGGGCATGCCCCGCGCGCCGGCGGTACCAGGCGGCGTACCCCAGGGCGGCGGCGAGCGCCGGCACCGCGACCTGGATGTCGCCGAGATCGGCGAGGAACTGGGCGGCGGGGGTGAGGAATCGATACCGCGCGGCGGCCTGCAGCACGGCGGAGTCGACGCCCGTGTCCGAGTGGAACAGCGGGCCATGGACGGCCACTTGCCAGGTGAGGAGCGCGAGAAGCAGCGCGCATGCCCCGACGACCGTCACCAGGAAAGCAGTTGGCCGCCCCGGGACAGGGGGGAGAGTCCCGAGGCGGCCGTGACGATCGCCGCACCGCTCGCCCCGGGGGGTTTGGGACGGGCGGCCGACCGATCGACGAGGATTGCCAGGGCCTTCGGCTCCGGCGGTGTTGCGCGCGAGGGCACTGCACAACCGGCGATGGGGGGTCGCCGGCAGGGTGTCGCTCGCAGTCTCCCGCGAGCGGGGTGGTTCCTTCATCTGCGACCACGGTAGGTCACACGGCGGTCGCCGGGGAGTACGGCGAACCGAATCTCCCCAGCCCCGCACAGGTTCTTCACCGCGTCACGGACCGTCACAAACTGGCCGTCACAGACCGGCGAACGCGCCCTCGATGATGTCGAGGCCCTCGCGCAGCAGCTCCTCGCCGATGACCAGCGGCGGCAGGAAACGCAGCACGTTCCCGTACGTGCCACAGGTCAGGACCACAAGCCCCGCCGCGTGGCACGCCTTGGCGACGGCGGCGGTCGTCTCCGGGTTCGGGTCCTTCGAGCCGGACTTCACCAGCTCGATCGCGATCATGGCTCCACGACCGCGGACGTCACCAATGACGTCGTACTTCTCCGCCAGAGCGGTGAGGCGGCCCTTCATGATTTCTTCGATGCGCTTCGCCTTGGCGTTGAGATCCAGCTCCCGCATGGTCTCGATGGACCCGAGCGCCGCCGCGCACGCCACCGGGTTGCCGCCGTAGGTGCCGCCGAGGCCGCCCGCGTGCGCCGCGTCCATGATCTCCGCGCGGCCGGTCACGGCAGCGAGCGGCAGACCGCCCGCGATGCCCTTCGCCGTGGTGATGAGGTCCGGGACGATGCCCTCGTCCTCGCATGCGAACCACTGGCCGGTGCGGCAGAAACCGGTCTGGATCTCGTCCGCGACGAAGACGATGCCGTTGGCCTTCGCGAACTCGGCGATCCGCGGCAGGAAACCCTTGGCCGGCTCGATGAAGCCGCCCTCGCCCTGGATCGGCTCGATCACGATCGCCGCGACGTTCTCGGCGCCGACCTGCTTGCTGATCTGGTCGATCGCCTGGGCGGCTGCCTCCGCGGCACAGTTCTCCGGGCCGGTGAGCCAGCGGTACGGATAGGCGAGCGGCACCCGGTAGACCTCGGGCGCGAACGGGCCGAACCCGTGCTTGTACGGCATGTTCTTGGCGGTGAGCGCCATCGTCAGGTTGGTGCGGCCGTGGTAGCCGTGGTCGAAGACGACGACCGCCTGGCGCTTGGTGTAGGCGCGGGCGATCTTCACGGCGTTCTCCACCGCCTCGGCGCCCGAGTTGAACAGCGCGGTGCGCTTCTCGTGGTCGCCCGGGGTGAGTTCGTTCAGCTGCTCGGCGACCTCCACGTACCCCTCGTACGGCGTCACCATGAAACAGGTGTGGGTGAACGACGCGAGCTGCTCGGTCGCCCGCCGCACCACGGCCTCGGCGCTGTTGCCCACGCTCGTCACCGCGATGCCGGAGCCGAAGTCGATCAGCGAGTTGCCGTCGGCGTCCTCCAGCACGCCGCCGCCCGCCCGGGTCACGAACACCGGAAGGGTCACGCCCACGCCCGCCGCGACCGCCGCGCTCTTGCGGGCCAGCAGCTCCTGGGACTTCGGACCGGGGATCGAGGTGACGAGTCGGCGCTGCTGGGCCAGCGCCGGGCCGCCGGACAGTTCGGTCATGGGGCTTCCTTAAGCATCATGAGGGCACGTCTTTCCCGGCAGGCTAAGCCCGCCGCGAGCGCACCCGCATACGCCGATAGGGAGCAGTGGCCTGTCATCTCTTCGACGCGGCGGACAGTACGGATAGATTGCTGGTCGAGCGTAGGCCGGTCAGGGGCGAGGGACAACGATTCATGGACGTCGAAGGCACGCACGGCTACCGCGACGGCTACCGCGACACCGAAGCGGCGAGGCCGCCCGTTCCGCGGCAGTCCCCGCCCTGCGCACCGCCCATGCCGCCGGGGCCGCCCGCGCCTTCCCTGGTCACCTGGCTGCGCACCCCGCGCATCGCGGAAGCGCCCGGAATCTACGCGTACGGGCATGTGCCGCGGCCACCGGAGCAGCCGGACCGGATCCCCGACCGCCGCCTCGTCGGCGGCGCCGTGCTGTCTCTGCTCGGCGCGATGCTCGTCTGGTCGCTGCTGTGGGACGCCCCGCTCAATCTGATCGCCGTGATCGTGCCCGAGTCGTGGTGGCTCGGCGGCGGCAACGAGTACCGGGCCGCCCTCTTCAGCTACTCCATGTACGCCGTCACTGCGCTGGCCATCGTCTGGATCTTCGGCCGGACCGGCCACTGGCGCGAAGTGCTGCGCCGCTACGTCGTTGCGCCGCTGCGCCGTCCGGCTGCCGCTGCCGCCGCGACGGCATCGGCAGCCGAGCCCGACCCGCAGCACGACCCCGTCGGCTGGCCCCAGCTGCGCGCCGCAGGACAGCCGGCCGTCGCCGAACGGCTCGCCGCCGAGGCCCGGTCCGGCCGCATGAACGACGTGGACTACGTCCGGCTGCACCGCGCCTGGCATTCGGTGCAGGCCGACCCGTCCCGGCTCGACGCCTACTGCGACGCGGTACTGCGCCAGGGCGCGGCCGCCTGCATCCACCCCTCGGGCGCGCGCGATCTGCCGGCGCGGGCGGCACGGCACGACCTGTTCACGGCCCAGGTGCGCATCGGGTCCGCCGCGAGCAGCCGGAGGAACCCCTACGCCTACCGCGGCGCGGGCATCGCACTCGATCCGGCGCTGCTCGGCACCTCGGCGGTCGCCGTCGGACCGCCGGGATCCGGCAAGACCCGGCACTTGGTCCGCCCGGTCGTCGAGTCGCTGTGCCTGCAGGCGCTCGCGGGGACCGCTGCCGTGATCGCCGTCGGCGCGACGGGCGCCGACTTCGGGCCCGCCGACGCGTTCGACGTGGTGATCGCCCTCGGCGACCCGAACTCCGCCCACGACCTCGACCTCTACGGCGGCACATCCGACCCCGACGAGGCGGCGGCGATCCTCGCCGCCGCCCTGCTCGACGGCTTCGATGGCCCCGAGGCCGATCCGCGTCGGGCCGCCACGGCGCTCGGCCAGCTGCTCGGCCCCTACCGGGCGGTTCACGGACGCTTCCCTGCCGTCTCCGAACTGCGAGAACTCCTCGACGCCCGCCCCGCCGCTCTCGCCGCGCTCCGGGAGGCGCTCGACGAGGCGGACGAACACGCCTGGGCGCGCGAACTCGCCGCCCGCGAGCGGCAGGCCGAGCGCCCCGGCGACATCGGCACGCTGCTCGCCGACCGGATCGCGCTGCTCGACCGTCCCGCCTTCGCGGGCTTCTTCGACGTCACCGGGCGGACCCGGCCCTTCGCCCTGCGCTCGCTCGAACACCCGCTGCGGGTCCGCATCGACCTGCCAGGGCGCGGACACGCCGAGGCCTCCCGGCTGCTGACCCGGCTCGTACTCGCCCAGTTCACGGCCGCCGCCACCGCACGCACCGACCGCTCCCTGTTCGCCTTCCTCGTCCTGGACGACGCCGCGCACACCGTCACCGCGGAGGCCGTGCGCGGCCTGCAGCGGCTGCGCACGGCGGGGGCGGGCGCCCTGCTCGCCCTGCGCAGCCTCGACGAGGTCCCCGAGACGCTGCGCAGTGCGCTGCTCGGCGCGACGGGCTGCCGGATCGCGCTGTCCGGGGTGACGACGTGGGACGGCAAGCGGTTCGCGGAGGCGTGGGGCACCACCTGGGTGGAGGAGAGCGACGTCACCCGCGCACCCGACCTGTCCGGCGGCATCCTGCGGCGCACGCTGCGCGGTATCCGCCGGCTGTTCACCGGTGAGGCGGCCACGACGGAGTCGGTGACCGTGCGCACGGTCGAGCGCGAGCGCTGGTCCGCCTCCGATCTCGCCCACTCGGTGCCGCCCGGTCACGCGGTGGTCTCCTTCACCACGGTGGACGGCGAGCACGCCCCGCCGGTCCTCGTCGACCTGCGCGGCTGATCCCGCCGCGTGACATGTTCGCGCGGCGGACCTGGCACGTGAGGCAGAATCAAAGCGCTATGCCACCCACCCTCGCCTCCCTCGTGCGCACCTCCGCGCTGGGGCTCACCGTCCTCGCCGGAGGCGACCGGCTCGACGCCGCGGTGCGCTGGGTGCACACCAGCGAACTGGACGACCCGACGCCCTACCTCGAAGGCGGAGAGCTGGTGCTGACCACGGGGCTCAACCTGAGCACCGGGGAGAAGGAGCTGAGCGCCTACGTCCACCGGCTGGCGGACGCCGGGGTTGTCGGCCTGGGGTTCGGCGTCGGCCTCGGCCACGACACCGTGCCCGGGCCGCTCGTCACCGCGGCCGAGGAGCACGGCCTGCCGCTGCTCCGGGTGCCACGGCCCACCCCGTTCATCGCCATCAGCAAGGCGGTCTCCGCCGCCATCGCCGCGGACCAGTACAAGGCGGTGACCACGAGCCTGGAGGCGCAGCGCGAGCTCACCCGCGCCGCGCTCGCCAAGGACGGCACGAGCGCGCTCCTCGCTCGGCTCGCCGCGCATCTGGACGGGTGGGCGGCGCTGTACGACGCCTCGGGCGACGTGGTCGCGGCGGCACCCGAATGGGCGGAGCGCCGGGCCGCGCGGCTCACCGGCGAGATCGAACGGCTGCGGGAGCGGCCCGCGCCGGTGAGCGCGGCCGTCACCGGCCCCGGCGGGACCGACGACCGGGTCGAGATCCAGTCGCTCGGCACCGGGCGCCGCCCGCGCGGCTTCCTCGCCGTCGGCACGGGGGAGCGGCTCGACCCGTCCGGCCGGTACGTCGTCCAGGCGGCCGTTGCCCTGCTCACGCTCTCCCTGGAGCAGTCCCGCACCCTGCAGGAGGCCGAACGCCGCTTCGGTGCCGCCCTGCTGCGCATGCTGCTGGAGGGCGAGGCCGGGCACGCCCGCACCGCGGCCGGCCGGCTCTACGGCACCCTGCTCGACCGTCCGGCGCGCATCCTCATCGCCGAGCCCGCGCGCGGTTCCAAGTCCTCCGCAGCCCAGCCGGAGCCCGTCGCGCTGCTCGCCGAGCACGCCGAGGCCGCCTCCGCGCGTGCGGCCGAGCCCGTGCTCCTCGCCCACGAGGGGCAGCGGCTCACCGTGCTCGCCGCCGACGGGGGAGCGGTGCTGCGGGCCTGTCTCGAACACCTGGGGGCCGACGAGGCGCTCGCCACTGGCCTGTCGGCGGCGGTGGAGGTGGACCAGGTCCCGGTGGCGGCCCGCGAGGCCGAACGGGCGCTGGTCGTCGCGCAACGCCGCGGCCGCAGCCTCGTCGAACACGACGAGGTCAGTGCAGGATCGGTTCTGCCGCTGCTGGGCGACGACGCCGTCCGCGCCTTCGCCGAGGGTCTGCTGCGTCCGCTGCGCGAGCACGACGCAACCTCCCGCGGCGATCTCGTCGCGTCGCTGCAGGCGTGGCTCTCCCGCCACGGCCAGTGGGATGCGGCCGCTGCCGACCTGGGAGTGCACCGCCATACGCTGCGCTACCGGATGCGCCGCGTCGAGGAGATCCTCGGCCGCTCTCTGGACGATCCGGACGTCCGCATGGAGCTCTGGCTCGCGCTCAAGGCCGATGTCTGACGGCTGACCCGGGCCCGGCGTCCGACGAATCGGCGAGCGCCGCGGCTTGCGTACTCCGCGATGGACAAACCCGTCGCGCCGCCCCCGCCCCTACCGTGTTAGCACGCATCGACCGATCGAGGACCACCACGGGAAAGGCGGAGATCCGCTGTGACTTCCACCCGCACAGCTGCCAAGGCGTTCTGGCTGGCCGGCCGGCAGGCCACCGGCGAGGACACCTTCGAGGTCACCCACCCGTGGGACGGCACCGTCGTCGCCACGGTGAGCGTGCCCACCGAGGCCCAGGTGGAGGAGGCGGTCTCGGCCGCCACCGCGGTGCAGGCCGGGTTCGCGGCGAGCCCCGCGCACGTGCGCGCCGCCGCTCTCGACCACGTCTCCAAGCGGCTCGCCGAGCGCAGCGAGGAGATAGCCCGGCTCATCACCGCCGAGAACGGCAAGCCCATCAAGTGGGCGCGCGGCGAGGTCGGCCGCGCCGTCTCCGTCTTCCGCTGGGCCGCCGAGGAGGCCCGCCGCTTCAACGGCGGCGACGCCCAGCGTCTCGACACCGACGCCGGCGGCGTCGGCAGGCTCGCCGTCACCCGCCGCTTCCCGCGCGGCGTGGTCCTCGGCATCGCGCCGTTCAACTTCCCGCTGAACCTGGTCGCCCACAAGGTGGCCCCGGCCATCGCCGTCGGCGCGCCCATCATCCTCAAGCCGGCGCCCGCGACCCCGCTGTCGGCGCTGCTGCTCGGCGAACTGCTCGCCGAGACCGACCTTCCGGCCGGCTCCTGGAGCGTTCTGACGGTCCCCAACGACCGGATGCCCGCCCTCGTCCAGGACGAGCGGCTGCCGGTCATCTCCTTCACCGGCTCCGACACCGTCGGCTTCGCGATCCAGCAGTCCGTGCCCCACAAGCACACCACCTTGGAGCTCGGCGGCAACGCCGCCGCCGTGGTGCTCGCCGACTACTCCTCCGACGCCGACCTGGAGTGGGCCGCCACCCGCATCGCGACCTTCGCCAACTACCAGGCCGGCCAGTCCTGCATCTCGGTGCAGCGGGTGATCGCCGACGCTTCCGTCTACGACCGGCTGGTCGAGAAGGTCGTCGCCAAGGTCAAGGCCCAGGTCACCGGCGACCCGTCCGACGACGCCACCGACGTAGGCCCGCTGGTCAGCGAGGACGCCGCCAAGCGCGTCGAGTCCTGGGTCGACGACGCCGTCGCCAAGGGCGCCAAGCTCGTCACCGGCGGGGCGCGCGACGGCGCCTCGTATGCCCCCACCGTCATCGCCGACCTGCCGGACGACGCGATCCTGGCCACCGCCGAGGTCTTCGGACCGGTGCTCAGCCTGCACAAGGCCAACGGCACGGACGAGGCGTTCGCCGCCGTCAACGATTCCAAGTTCGGCCTGCAGGCGGGCGTGTTCACCCACGACCTGAAGACCGCCTTCCGCGCCCACCGGGAGCTCGAAGTCGGCGGCGTGATCATCGGTGACGCACCCTCGTACCGCGCCGACCAGATGCCGTACGGCGGCGTGAAGGCCTCCGGCGTCGGCCGCGAAGGCGTGGCCTACGCGATGGACGACTACACCTACGAGCGGGTCCTCGTCCTGACCGGCCTCGACCTGTAAGGCCCTCGGAACCATCCACCGAGGAGGAGGGCGCTCTGTGCGGGAGCGCCCTCCTCCGCCTTCCCGCGGGTTCGTCGCACGCCTACCACTTGGCTATTGCCACGAAGCGCGTGCAGAATGGCACGGTACGTGTGAGTAATATCACTCGATCGGATCAGGCGGCGAGGTGGAACCATGACCGCACCATCCGCTCCACACAAGGTCTCCGAGCGCGAGGCGCGCGCGGTAGCCGAGGCGGCGCGTGAGCAGGGCTGGCGCAAGCCGAGCTTCGCCAAGGAGTTGTTCCTCGGCAGGTTCCGGCTGGACCTGATCCATCCCCATCCCTCGGGCGCACCCGACGACGTCCAGCGCGGTGAGGCGTTCCTCGCCAAGCTGCGGGACTTCCTCGACGCCGAGGTCGACGGCGCGCGCATCGAGCGCGAGGCGCGCATCCCCGACGAGGTCATCAACGGCCTGAAGGACCTCGGCGCCTTCGGGATGAAGATCGACACCAAGTACGGCGGCCTCGGCCTCACCCAGGTGTACTACAACAAGGCGCTGCAGCTCGCGGGCTCCGCCAACCCCTCGATCGGCGCCCTGCTCTCCGCCCACCAATCGATCGGCGTACCGCAGCCGCTGAAGCTCTTCGGCACCCAGGAACAGAAGGACGCCTTCCTGCCGCGCTGCGCCCGCACCGACATCTCCGCGTTCCTCCTCACCGAACCGGACGTCGGCTCCGACCCGGCGCGGCTCGCCACCGCGGCCGTGCCGTCGGAGGACGGCTCGGAGTACGTCCTCGACGGCGTCAAGCTGTGGACGACCAACGGCGTCGTCGCCGACCTGCTCGTCGTCATGGCCCGGGTCCCCCGGTCGGAGGGCCACAAGGGCGGAATCACCGCCTTCGTCGTGGAGGCCGACAGCCCCGGCATCACCGTCGAGAACCGCAATGCGTTCATGGGCCTGCGCGGCATCGAGAACGGCGTCACCCGCTTCCACCAGGTGCGCGTCCCCGCCGCCAACCGCATCGGCCCCGAGGGCGCCGGCCTAAAGATCGCCCTGACCACCCTCAACACCGGACGCCTCTCGCTTCCCGCGATGTGCGTGGGCGCGGGCAAATGGTGTCTGAAGATTGCCCGGGAGTGGTCGGCCGCCCGCGAGCAGTGGGGCAAGCCCATCGCCAAGCACGAGGCAGTCGGCTCGAAGATCGCGTTCATCGCGGCGACCACCTTCGCCCTGGAAGCGGTGCTCGACCTGTCCAGCCAGATGGCCGACGAGGACCGCAACGACATCCGTATCGAGGCCGCGCTCGCCAAGCTCTACGGCAGCGAGATGGCCTGGCTGATGGCCGACGAGCTGGTCCAGATCCGCGGCGGGCGCGGCTTCGAGACCGCGGCGTCGCTCGCGGCTCGCGGCGAGCGCGCGGTGCCGGCCGAGCAGATCCTGCGCGACCTGCGGATCAACCGGATCTTCGAGGGATCGACGGAGATCATGCACCTGCTGATCGCCCGCGAGGCGGTGGACGCCCACCTGTCGGTCGCCGGCGACCTCATCGACCCCGACAAGTCCCTGCCGGACAAGGCGAGGGCGGGCGCCAAGGCCGGCGGCTTCTACGCCCGCTGGCTCCCCAAACTCGTCGCGGGACCCGGCCAGCTTCCCACCTCCTACGGGGAGTTCCACCCCTCCGGCCACCCCGACCTCGCCGTCCATCTGCGCTACGTCGAGCGCAACGCACGCAAGCTCGCCCGCTCCACCTTCTACGCGATGTCGCGCTGGCAGGGCCGGATGGAGACCAAGCAGGGGTTCCTCGGCCGGATCGTCGACATCGGCGCGGAGCTGTTCGCGATGAGCGCGTCATGCGTACGGGCGGAAATGCTGCGCTCGCGCGGCGAGAACGGCCGCGAGGCCTACCAGCTCGCCGACGCCTTCTGCCGTCAGTCCCGCCTCCGTGTCGAGGAGCTCTTCGCCCGGCTGTGGGCCAACACCGACGACCCCGACCGCAAGGTGGTCAAGGGGGTGCTCGACGGCGCCTACACCTGGCTGGAGGAAGGCATCGTCGACCCGAGCGGCGACGGACCCTGGATCGCGGACGCCACCCCGGGCCCCGCCAGGGCCGACAACGTCCACCGCCCGATCCGCTGACGCCGCTCCGCCGAGTGCACCCGCGTCATCGCCGTCACCGGTTACGGACACAATGGAGGGATGACGGACTCCCTCGCCGACCCGCTCGCCGACCCTCATCTCCGCTATCCGGGCCATCCGGCTGATGCCGGGACGCACACCGGGCCCCGGGACATCGTGATCCTGGGGTCCACCGGATCGATCGGCACCCAGGCCATCGACGTGGTGCTGCGCAACCCCGAGCGGTTCCGGGTGGTCGCGCTGTCCGCGGCGGGCGGCCGTGTGCACCTGCTCGCCGAGCAGGCGCACCGCCTCGGCGTCCGGGCGGTGGGCGTGGCCGACCAGACGGCCGTGCCCGTGCTGCGCGAGGCCCTGGCCGCGCAGTACGGGCCGCGGCCGCTGCCGGAGATCCTGGCGGGGCCCGACGCCGCGACACAGCTCGCCCGCTTCGAGTGCCACTCCGTGCTCAACGGGATCACCGGGTCGATCGGGCTCGCCCCCACGCTCGCCGCGCTGGAGGCCGGCCGGGTGCTGATCCTGGCCAACAAGGAGTCGCTGATCGTCGGCGGTCCACTGGTCAAGGCGATCGCCCGGCCCGGCCAGATCGTGCCCGTCGACTCCGAGCACTCCGCGCTCTTCCAGGCACTGATGGGCGGCGCGCGGTCGGAGGTGCGCAAGCTCATCGTGACCGCGTCCGGCGGGCCCTTCCGCGGCCGTACGAGGGCGGAGCTCGCCGGTGTCACCCCCAGTGACGCCCTCGCCCACCCCACGTGGGACATGGGCCCGGTGATCACGATCAACTCGGCGACGCTGGTCAACAAGGGCCTGGAGGTGATCGAGGCGCATCTGCTCTACGACATCCCGTTCGAGCGGATCGAGGTCGTCGTCCACCCGCAGTCCTACATTCATTCGATGGTGGAGTTCACCGACGGTTCGACGCTGGCGCAGGCCAGTCCGCCGGACATGCGCATGCCGATCGCGCTGGGCCTTGGCTGGCCGGAGCGGGTGCCGGACGCGGCGGCCGCCTTCGACTGGTCGAAGGCGATGGAGTGGGAGTTCTTCCCGCTCGACGAGGAAGCCTTCCCGTCGGTGACTCTGGCGCGCCACGTGGGTAGCCTCGGGGGCACCGCTCCCGCGGTGTTCAACGCGGCCAACGAAGAGTGCGTCGATGCGTTCCTCGCCGGCCGGCTGGCGTTCACCGGGATCGTGGACACCGTCGCCGCCGTCGTCGAGGAACACAGTGCTGGGGGGCACACCGCGCCGGCCTCGGGAACTTCGCTGACCCTGGCGGACGTCCTCGAAGCGGAGACGTGGGCACGAAGGCGTGCCCGGGAACTTGCCGCACAGGCGACAGCGGAGGCGCGCGTATGACGACACTCATGACGGTGCTGGGGGTAGTCGTCTTCGCCGTCGGCCTGCTCATCTCCATCGCCTGGCACGAGCTGGGCCACCTGTCGACCGCAAAGCTCTTCGGCATCCGTGTGCCCCAGTACATGGTCGGCTTCGGGCCCACCATCTGGTCGCGGAAGAACGGCGACACCGAGTACGGGATCAAGGCCATCCCGCTCGGCGGCTACATCCGCATGATCGGGATGTTCCCGCCCGGCGACGACGGGAAGATCACGGCACGTTCGACCAGCCCGTGGCGCGGCATGATCGAGGACGCCCGCTCGGCGGCGTTCGAAGAGCTTCAGCCCGGAGACGAGACGCGGCTGTTCTACACGCGCAAGCCGTGGAAGCGCGTCATCGTGATGTTCGCCGGCCCGTTCATGAACCTGGTCCTCGCGGTCGCCCTCTTCCTCGCGGTACTGATGGGCTTCGGCATCAACTCCCAGACCACGACCGTCAGCAGCGTCTCGGACTGTGTGATCTCCCAGTCCGCGGCGAGCGCGGGCAAGACGACGTGCGCGGCCCACGACCCGGCCTCCCCGGCGAAGACGGCGGGGCTGAAGGCGGGCGACCGGATCACCGCCTTCGACGGGCGGCCCATCACCTCCTGGTCCCAACTGCAGGGCGACATCCGCGCCACCACGGGAGCGGCCACCATCACCGTCGAGCGCGGCGGCCGGAGCCTGGAGCTCCACGCCGATCTGATAAAGAATCAGGTCGCCAAGACGGACGGGTACGGCAACTACGTCGAGGGGCAGTACGTCACCGCAGGCTTCCTCGGATTCACCCCCGCCCAGGGCATTGTCAAGCAGTCGTTCGACGACTCCCTGAACCGCATGGGCGGCATGGTGAGCACGGCCACCCGGTCCCTCGTCGATCTGCCCGAGCGCGTCCCCGGCCTGTGGCGGTCGGCCTTCGACGGCGCGCCGCGCCAGCCGGACTCGCCGATGGGCGTGGTCGGAGCGGCCCGCGTCGGCGGCGAGGTCTTCTCGCTCAACATCCCTCCGGAGCAGCGGGTTGCGACGATGCTCATGCTGGTCGCGGGGTTCAACCTGTCGCTCTTCCTGTTCAACATGCTTCCGCTGCTGCCGCTCGACGGCGGGCACATCGCGGGCGCGCTGTGGGAGGCGTTGAAGCGCAATCTCGCGCGTGTCTTCCGCCGTCCCGACCCCGGTCCGTTCGACGTGGCGAAGATGATGCCCGTCGCGTACGTCGTCGCCGGACTGTTCCTGTCGTTCACCGTGCTCGTGCTGATCGCGGACGTGGTCAACCCCGTCAAGATCACATGACATGGACGGCCGTCGAACCCGCCACTCCCTCCGGGTGTCCGGAGTGTGTCGGTGTGACGGTTGGTGTGCCTGCCACATATGCGGTGCCGTAATCTCGTAAGCCGGGGCTCGTGGCACGATGCACGGACTCCGGTCCACACCATCCAGACCTTGGGGATGCACAGCACATGACCGCGATCTCGCTCGGCATGCCGTCCGTTCCGCTGAAGCTCGCAGACCGCCGCAGGAGTCGCAAGATCCAGGTCGGGTCGGTCGCGGTGGGCGGTGACGCGCCGGTGTCGGTGCAGTCGATGACGACGACGGTGACCGCGGACGTCGGTGCGACGCTGCAGCAGATCGCCGAGCTGACGGCGTCGGGCTGCCAGATCGTGCGGGTGGCGTGCCCCTCGCAGGATGACGCCGACGCCCTGGCGACCATCGCCCGCAAGTCGCAGATTCCGGTCATCGCGGACATCCACTTCCAGCCGAAGTACGTCTTCCAGGCGATCGACGCCGGGTGCGCCGCCGTCCGGGTGAACCCCGGGAACATCCGCCAGTTCGACGACAAGGTCAAGGAGATCGCCAAGGCGGCCTCCGCGGCCGGGGTGCCGATCCGGATCGGCGTGAACGCCGGGTCGCTCGACCGGCGGCTGCTGGAGAAGTACGGCAAGGCCACTCCCGAGGCGCTGGTGGAGTCGGCGCTGTGGGAGTGCTCCCTGTTCGAGGAGCATGGCTTCCGGGACATCAAGATCTCGGTGAAGCACAACGACCCGGTCGTGATGGTCAACGCCTACCGGCTGCTGGCGCAGAAGTGCGACTACCCGCTGCACCTGGGCGTGACCGAGGCGGGCCCGGCATTCCAGGGCACGATCAAGTCGGCCGTGGCCTTCGGCGCGCTGCTGAGCGAGGGGATCGGCGACACCATCCGCGTATCGCTGTCCGCACCTCCGGCCGAGGAGGTCAAGGTCGGCATCCAGATCCTGGAGTCGCTGGGGCTGCGCGAACGCCGCCTGGAGATCGTCTCCTGCCCGTCCTGCGGCCGTGCGCAGGTCGACGTCTACAAGCTCGCCGACGAGGTGACCGCGGGACTGGAAGGCATGGAGGTCCCGCTGCGTGTCGCGGTGATGGGCTGTGTCGTCAACGGCCCCGGCGAGGCGCGCGAGGCGGACCTCGGCGTCGCCTCCGGCAACGGGAAGGGGCAGATCTTCGTCAAGGGCGAGGTCATCAAGACCGTCCCGGAGTCGAAGATCGTCGAGACGCTCATCGAGGAGGCGATGAAGATCGCCGAGCAGATGGAGGCGGACGGCGTCGCCTCCGGCGAGCCCGCCGTCACCGTCTCCTGACGCGCGCCGCACGTGCCGGCCTCCCCGGCCGGGGGTGCACCGTCGGAACCCTGATCCTTTCCGTGCTCTTACGCTCGCTCCGTCCCGCCTCGGCCGGCGCCACCCCGGCCGTGGGCCGTGGCGGTTCGCGCGGCCCGTGGCTGTGGCCGCCGCCGGACCGCGCTCGCGGCGGAGTCGCGCACGATGCGCGAAGCGCGAGGTACAGTGCGGAGATCCCAGCCCGACAGCCCTTGGGGGCCCGTACCGGTGAGGCGCCCACGTGTTGACGACGACGACCACCAAGGTCCTCGACCCCGGTGAGCTCGACGCCGCTCTCGCCCTCCTCGACCGTGAACCCGTCGCCAACGCCTTCGTCGCCGCCCGCGTCCGCATAGCCGGACTCGACCCCTGGCGGCTCGGCGGCGAGATGTGGGGCTGGTACGCGGGCGGACAACTGGTGTCGCTCTGCTATGCGGGCGCCAACCTCGTCCCCATCTGCGCGACCTCCGCCGCCGTCCGCGGCTTCGCCGACCGGGCCCGGCGCGGCGGGCGCCGGTGCTCGTCCATCGTCGGCCCGGCCGCGGCCACAGGCGAACTGTGGTCGCTGCTCGAACCCTCCTGGGGGCCGGCCCGCGAGATCCGCCCTCACCAGCCGCTCATGGTCACCCGTTCCCTGCCCGCGGACGTCCCGCCCGACCCCCTGGTGCGGCGTGTCCGCCGTGACGAGATGGACGTGATCATGCCGGCCTGCGTCGCCATGTTCACCGAGGAAGTCGGCGTCTCGCCGCTCGCCGGGGACGGCGGCCTGCTCTACCAGGCGCGTGTCGCCGAACTGGTCACCTCCGGCCGGTCGTTCGCACGCATCGAGGACGGCCGCGTCGTCTTCAAGGCGGAGATCGGGGCCGTCACCCCGCACGCCTGCCAGATCCAGGGCGTCTGGGTGGCCCCCGAATTCCGGGGCCGCGGACTGTCCGAGACGGGCATGGCCGCGGTGCTCGGCTACGCGCTGCGCGACTTCGCCCCCGTCGTCAGCCTGTACGTCAACGACTTCAACACCGCCGCCCGCGCCTCGTACCGGCGCGTGGGGTTCACCGAAGTCGGTGCCTTCATGAGCGTGCTGTTCTGAGGCAGGCCTCCGCCCAGTACGCTCCCCGCATGGATGACGTGGTGGTCGAGCCGCTCGATCTCGTGCGACGGGTCGACGAGGCGCTCGCCGTACAGGCGCTGGCCTTCGGCCTGACCGACGACGAGATCGCGGTCCGCCGCCAGATCGTGCTCCGGCACTGCAAGTTGCCCGGAGTGCGCGCCTTCGGCGCCACCACCCAGGAGGGCCGGCTCGTCGGCTTCGTCTACGGCATGCCCAACGACCGCGCGCACTGGTGGTCGACGGTGGTCGAACCGTATCTGCGTCGCACCGGCAACGACCACTGGCTCGACTCGTCCTTCGTCATCGTCGAGCTGCACGTGCTCCCCGCCTACCAGGGCAAGGGAATCGGGCGCCGGCTCATCACCGTGATCACCGACACCGCCGACGAGCCGCGCACCATCCTCTCCGCGCTCGACCTGGAATCCTCGGCCCGCCGCTTCTACCGCTCGCTGGGTTACCAGGACCTCGCCCACCCGGTCCACTTCCCGAGCGCACCCACGCCGTACACGGTGATGGGCGCCCCGCTGCCGCTGCCGCGCCCGCGCGGCATCTGAGCCTCGGTATCCTCGGCGGCATCCGATGTCACCAGTACGGAGATCCCCCATGGTCCAGCGCATGTCCCGAATGCTCCTCAAGACACTGCGCGACGCCCCGGCCGATGCCGAGACCGCCAGCCACAAGCTGCTGGTCCGGGCCGGGTACGTCCGCCGTTCCACGGCGGGCGTGTGGACCTGGCTGCCGCTCGGCAAGCGCGTGCTGGAGAACGTCACCCGGGTGGTGCGCGAGGAGATGAACGCCATCGGCGGCCAGGAGGTGCTGCTGCCCGCGCTGCTGCCCCGCGAGCCGTACGAGGCGACGGGCCGCGCGGACGAGTACGGTGACCTGCTCTTCCGGCTGAAGGACCGCAAGGGCGCCGACTACGTGCTCGGCCCCACCCACGAGGAGATCTTCACCCACGTGGTGAAGGACCAGGCCACGTCCTACAAGGACCTGCCGGTGATCCTCTACCAGATCCAGACGAAGTACCGGGACGAGGCCCGGCCGCGCTCGGGCGTGCTGCGCGGCCGTGAGTTCCAGATGAAGGACTCCTACTCCTTCGACGTGGACGACGACGGGCTCGCCGAGGCGTACCGGCTGCACCGCGAGGCCTATGTCAAGATCTTCAACCGGCTCGGCTTCGACTACCGGATCGTCTCCGCCGTGTCGGGTGCCATGGGCGGCTCGGCCTCGGAGGAGTTCCTCGCGCCCGCAGCCGCCGGCGAGGACACCTTCGTCGACTGCCCGGCCTGTGACTACGCGGCCAACACTGAGGCGGTGACCGTCGTCGTACCGCCGGCCGGCGGGACCGGGCACGGCCCGGCGGAGGAGCTGGACACCCCCGACACCCCCACCATCGAGACCCTCGCCGCCCATCTCGGTGTGCCCGCCTCCGCGACGCTGAAGAACCTGCTGGTGAAGGTCGACGGCGAGATCACCGCGGTCGGCGTGCCCGGCGACCGCGAGGTCGACCTCGGCAAGCTCGCCGAACACCTCGCGCCCGCCACCGTCGAACTGGTCACCGCCGAGGACTTCGAAGGCCGCCCCGACCTGGTCCGCGGCTACATCGGCCCGCAGCACGGCCGTACCTTCCGCTACCTCGCCGACCCGCGGATCGCCCCCGGCACGGCGTGGATCACAGGCGCCAACAAGCCCGGGCGGCACGCCCGCAACGTGGTGTGCGGACGGGACTTCGAGGTCGACCAGTACCTCGACGTCGTGGTCGTCGAACCGGGCGACCCGTGCCCGAGGTGCGGTGCGGGTCTGGAGATCGGCCGGGCCATCGAGATCGGCCACATCTTCCAGCTCGGTCGCAAGTACACCGACGCCTTCGAGCTCGACGTGCTCGGCAAAGAGGGCAAGCCGGTCCGCGTGACAATGGGCTCCTACGGCATCGGCATCTCCCGCGCGGTCGCGGCGCTCGCCGAGCAGACCGCGGACGACCAGGGGCTGTGCTGGCCGCGCGAGGTAGCCCCGGCCGATGTGCACGTGGTCGCGGCCGGCAAGGCGGCCCAGACCGACCTGGCCCTCGACGTCGCCGGCAAGCTGGAGGCGGCCGGGGTGCGGGTGCTCGTCGACGACCGGGCGGGCGTCTCGCCGGGCGTGAAGTTCACCGACGCCGAGCTGATCGGGGTGCCGACGATCCTGGTCGTGGGGCGCCGGGCCGCCGAGGGCATCGTCGAGCTGAAGGACCGGCGCACCGGCGAACGCGAAGAGGTCACCGTGGAGACGGCGTTGGCGCGCCTCAGCGCCTGACGCTGACGCGTCACAACCAGGCGGCGAACTCCAGGGCGAGTTCGCCGTCCTCCCGGTCGCCGACCGACAGCGACCACAGGCCCGCCTCCACCGCGCGGAAGAGCGTCCAGTCACGCAGCCGGTCACGGTCCACGTCGAGCGCGTCCGCGAGCGTGGCGATACGGCGCCGTGCCGCCGCCTGCGGGGCCGGCATCGCCACCAGCGTGTCCAGGCGGTCCTGCGCCAGCCAGGCCAGGTCGAACCCCGGGTCGCCCACCAGCGGCTTGGGGTCGATCGCCAGCCACGGCATCCGGTCCCCGGCCAGTACGTTGCCGTGGTGGAAGTCGCCGTGCAGCAGCACCGGCGCGGCGGGCGCCGATTCCGTCAGCCGTTCGAGCGCGGCCAGCGCCTCGTCGGCGAGCGGCCGCGCATCGGCGGCCCAGGGCTGCTCCCGCCGCTCCCGCAGATGCTCCGCAAGCCTGCACGTGTGGTCGGCGACCGAGGCGAAGGGGTGGCCCTCGGCAGGCGCCACCCACAGCCGCCGCAGCACCCCGCACGCCTCCAGCATCGCCTTGGCGTCGGGCAGTGAACGCAGGCTGACGTCGGCGTGGAGCCGCTCCAGCAGCATCGCGCTGCCGGCCGGGTCGTCCCGCAGCAGCCGCACCGCCCCGAGCCCGCTCCAGTGGGCCAGGGCCGCGTGCTCCTCGCGCGTCTGCGAGGTCACCATGCCGACTTTCAGGGCAGCCGGTGTCCCGTCGGCCTGCCGCACCAGCACCACCATGCTGATGTGCCCGCCGGGGTGCTGCACCCGCTCGGGCGTCAACTCCCAGCGGGCCAGGTACTCCTCGACGAGCCCCGGCAGGGCCTTGAGCCAGTCGCGGCCGGCCTCGCCCTCCCACGCGCCGACGGTGCGCAGCAGCCGTTCGGGCGGCTCCAGCGGTACGTGGCCGCGGATGATGTCACGGTCCGGGGCCATGGGCGGCGGATCCCTCCAACGGGTCGGTGGCCGGTCAGCGGGTGGCAGAGGCGGCCGGCGAGGCGCCGGGCGCCCGTTCGATCAACCCCGGGAAGGCTACGCCGCTGCCGCGCCACTGCACAGCGCGCACCGCTGCGCCGCGCAACGCGGCCGCCGCGTCCCGGCGCAGGCCGCCGTGGGCGGCCCGCACCAGGTCCGCGTAGGCCCCGGCGATCCGGTCCTCGATGTACGCGGCGAGCCGTGCCGCGGCGTCCTGGTCCGGCACGGGGAAGGGAAGCGCGTAGGCGGGGTCGGCGGCCACCGGCTCGCCGCCGAGCCCGTGGACGGTTCGGCTGAGCGCGTCGCGCTGCGCGCGGTGCGCGTCATAGGCGGCCTGCGCGTCGGAGCGCCTGCCGGCACCGACCCGGGCGCCGACGACCCCGTAGCCGTAGACGGCGGCGTCCTCCGCGGCGAGCGCCGCCTGCGCCGCCGCGAGGGCGCTTGCGGGGCTGCCGGGGCCTGCCGGAGACGACGTGGCCGGCGGCGAGGTCATGCGGGCCTCCTGAAGAGGTCGGGGAGTGCGGGGATCACGCACCGCCCTGGAGCAGCAGCACATGGCACGCCCCGGCGGCGGCCACCGAGGCGAGGAGGCGGGCGAGTTCGGGCGGTGCGTCCTGCAGGGCGGTGGTCCGGGCGTCGGCGAGCCGCCGTTCCGCCGCGGCGAGTGCGGACAGCGCCTGGCCCTGGTCCGCAGGCACCTGGCCGGCTGCCGCACGCGCCGACGCGGACGCCGAAGGGCGCGGTGAGCCCGTGGACAGGCCGGGAACCGTGAACGCCTCGATGTGCTGGGCCACTTGGGCGCGCAGCGGCCTGAGCCGGGCGGCGAGCGGCGGGTGCGCCGCGGCGGTGGCGTCGTAGCGTGCCAGCAGCGCCGAGCTGTCCCGTACGGCCTGTGCGCTCAAGGCCAGGCCGGGATCGTCCTCGGCCGCGTCCTGCGCCGAAAGCGGGCCTCCGCAGCCCGCGAGCGCGCCGGCCGCGAACGGCAACGCGAGTCCACCGGCGAGTACGGCTCGTCTGCGCGGCCCGGAGGGGGCCCGCGGTGTCGTCCCTGGCGCCACGTTCTTCTTCCCGGCCTCTTCCTGACGACGAAGGTGAACCGGCGGTTCCGCACCACCGGTGTGGGGGACCCTACCGCGCGGACCTGCGGGGACGGTGTCGACCCGACGTTCGCCCGGCTCCATCCGCCGAATCGTCGGTCAGCTGCCGGAACCGATAGGCTTTGCCACGACACGCGACGATCCGACAACAGCACACGCGGCCGAGGAGTCACCCGGATGAGCACCACCCAGACCGACAGGCTGCGAGGATTGCTGGAGCCGCTCGCGGTCGCCGCTGGACTCGATCTGGAAGAGATCGCCGTGACCCCGGCGGGCAAGCGGCGGATGCTGCGTGTCGTGGTGGATTCCGACACCGGTGTGCAGCTTGACGCGGTCGCGGAGCTGAGCCGCGAGATCTCCGCGGTGCTCGACGAGTCCGACGCGATGGGCGGCACCCCGTACGTCCTGGAGGTCACCTCCCCGGGCACCGACCGGCCGCTCACCCAGCCCCGGCACTTCGCACGCAACACCGGCCGCCTGATCAAGGCCCAGCTGGCCGACGGCGGCGAGCTGATCGCGCGTATCACCGGAGTGGACGACAAGGGCCTCGACGTCGAGGTGCCGGGCGTCAAGGGCCGCAAGCCCACCTCCCGCCGTCTCGCGTTCGACGAGATCACCCGGGCACGGGTCGAGGTCGAATTCAGCCGTAAATCCAAGGACGATGGGATCACCCAGGACGACGACGCGGAACCGGCCTCCGCTGACATCGACGAGAGCACTGAGGAGGCGTAGCCGTGGACATCGACATGAGTGCCCTGCGGGGTCTGGTGCGCGAGAAGGAGATCTCGTTCGACCTGCTGGTCGAGGCGATCGAGTCGGCCCTCCTCATCGCATACCACCGGGAGCCGGGCAGCCACCGCAACGCGCGGGTCGAGCTGAACCGCGACACCGGCCATGTGACGGTATGGGCGAAGGAGGAGCCCGACGAGGTCCCGGAGGGCGAGACGCCCCGGGAGTTCGACGACACGCCTTCCGGCTTCGGCCGGATCGCCGCCACCACCGCCAAACAGGTCATCCTGCAGCGGCTGCGCGACGCCGAGGAGGAGATCACCTTCGGCGAGTACGCGGGCCGCGAGGGAGACATCGTCGCGGGCGTGGTGCAGCAGGGGAATGACCCCCGCAACATCCTCGTTGACATCGGCAAGCTCGAAGCCATCCTGCCGCCGCAGGAGCAGGTGCCGGGCGAGGAGTACAAGCACGGCACACGGTTGCGTGCATATGTCGTCCGGGTGGTGAAGGGGGTGCGCGGGCCGTCGGTGACGTTGTCGCGTACCCATCCCAACCTGGTGAAGAAGCTCTTCGCGCTGGAGGTCCCGGAGATTGCGGACGGCTCGGTGGTGATCGAGTCGGTGGCGCGCGAGGCCGGGCATCGCACCAAGATCGCGGTGCGGTCGACGCGCCAGGGGCTCAACGCCAAGGGCGCCTGCATCGGCCCGATGGGGGCCCGGGTGCGCGCGGTGATGGCGGAGCTGAACGGCGAGAAGATCGACATCGTCGACTGGTCCGAGGATCCCGCGCAGATGGTCGCCAACGCCTTGTCACCCGCACGGGTGAGCAAGGTCGAGGTGGTGGACCTCGCTGCGCGCTCGGCCCGGGTGACCGTGCCCGACTACCAGCTGTCACTGGCGATCGGCAAGGAAGGTCAGAACGCGCGTCTGGCGGCCCGCCTCACCGGCTGGCGCATCGACATCCGGCCCGACACCGAGCCGGACGCGGAGAGCGCGAACCGCGGTCACTTGCAGGAGTAATCCCCTGGGAATGGGGCAACGAACAGCCGAGCGCAAACCAACCCGAAGGGGTGAGGTTGGCGCGGGGAGGTAGACTTAAGCAGTGTCTGGCCGGACGCGGGCACGAGCATGCCCAGAGCGCACTTGCGTGGGCTGTCGGCAGCGGACGGCGAAGGACGATCTGCTGCGTATCGCGGTGGTCGGGGACGAATGCGTCGCCGATCCGCGCGGTACGCTGCCCGGCCGGGGTGCGTATCTGCACCCCGACATGGCGTGTTACGACCTGGCGGTCCGCCGCCGGGCGTTCTCCCGGGCCTATCGGAGCCGGGGGCCGCTCGGGACGGAGAGGCTACGGCAGTGCGTCGAGCAGGCGGAGCGCACAGCACAGGAAGCAGTACCAGCACCACCAGCAGTACCAGCACCACCAGCAGTACCACCGGTAAACGAAGAAGAGATCAGAGAACGGCACGGGTGACCGTGCGGTCAGGTACCTCGCGAGTCGGAAGTAGGTCGAGATTGCGATGAGCACTCGATGAGTACGCGATGAGTACGCCCATGAAGTAGCGACGGTCCGGCGGACGACCAACCCCGGACCAGAAGGAGCGAAGTGGCTAAGGTCCGGGTATACGAACTCGCCAAGGAGTTCGGAGTTGAGAGCAAGGTCGTCATGGCCAAGCTCCAAGAACTTGGCGAATTCGTCCGTTCGGCGTCCTCGACGATCGAGGCGCCGGTTGTTCGCAAGTTGACCGACGCGCTGCAGCAGGGGAACGGCGGCGCCGCCGGTTCCACGGCTGCCAAGCCGTCCGCGCCGCGCAAGCAGGCGCCGTCCAAGCCGTCGCCCGCTCCGGGTGCCACGGCCCGTCCCGCCGCGCCCAAGCCGGCGGGCTCCCCCGCGCCGAAGCCAGCCGCTTCCGCGCCGACCTCCACCCCCACGCCCACCCCTGCGCCGCGTCCCGCGGCCCCCGGCCCGCGTCCGGGCCCCAAGCCCGCTCCGGCGCAGCCCGCGCCCGCGGCAGAGTTCTCGTCTCCTCCCGCCTCCGCCGGTGCCGCGCCGTCCCCGGCCGCGCCGTCGGGTCCGCGTCCCGCGGCCCCCGGCCCGCGCCCGTCGCAGCGTCCGGCTCCCGGCCCGCGTGACGGCGGTGCCCGCGGCGGCGAGCGTGCGCCCCGCTCCGGCGGCGGCGCCCGTCCGGCTGCCCCGCGTCCGGCCGGTCCGCGTCCCGGCAACAACCCGTTCACCTCGTCCGGCAGCACCGGCATGCCGCGTCCGCAGGCTCCGGGCGGTGCGCGTCCCGGCGCGCCGCGCCCCGGCGGCCCCGGCGGTCCCGGAGGCGGCCCGCGTCCCGGCGGCGCTCCCCGCCCCGGCGGCCAGGCCGGTCCGGGCGGACCCCGCCCGACGCCGGGCGGTATGCCGCGCCCGCAGGGCGGCGGCGGCCCGCGTCCGAACCCGGGCATGATGCCGCAGCGTCCGGCTGCCGGTCCGCGTCCGGGCGGTGGCCCGGGCGGCGGCCGTGGCCCGGGTGGCGGCGGCCGTGGTCCGGGTGGCGGCGGCGGTCGTCCGGGTGGCGGCGGCGGCGGCTTCGCCGGACGTCCCGGAGGCGGCGGCGGTCGTCCCGGCACCGGCTTCGCCGGCCGGCCCGGTGGTCCGGGTGGCGGCGGCGGTGGCGGTGGCTTCGGCGGTGGCGGCGGCGGTCGTCCCGGCTTCGGCGGTCGTCCCGGCGGCCCAGGTGGCCGTGGCGGTACGCAGGGTGCCTTCGGCCGTGGTCCGGGCGGTCGCCCGGCGCGTGGCCGCAAGTCCAAGCGTCAGCGTCGCCAGGAGTACGAGGCCATGCAGGCCCCGTCCGTCGGCGGCGTGCTGCTGCCGCGCGGCAACGGCCAGATCGTCCGGCTCTCCCGCGGTGCCTCGCTCACCGATTTCGCGGAGAAGATCAACGCCAACCCGGCGTCGCTCGTCCAGGTCATGCTGAATCTGGGTGAGATGGTCACCGCGACCCAGTCCGTCTCCGACGAGACGCTGCAACTCCTCGCGCAGGAGATGAACTACGTCGTCGAGATCGTCAGCCCGGAGGAGGAGGACCGCGAGCTTCTCGAGTCCTTCGACATCGAGTTCGGCGAGGACGAGGGCGGCGAGGAAGCGCTCGTCGCGCGCCCGCCGGTGGTCACCGTCATGGGCCACGTCGACCACGGCAAGACCCGCCTGCTCGACGCGATCCGCAAGACCAACGTGGTCGCGGGCGAGGCCGGCGGCATCACCCAGCACATCGGTGCGTACCAGGTGACGACCGAGGTCAACGGCGAGGACCGGAAGATCACCTTCATCGACACCCCGGGTCACGAGGCGTTCACCGCCATGCGTGCCCGCGGTGCGAAGTCGACCGACATCGCGATCCTCGTGGTCGCGGCGAACGACGGCGTGATGCCGCAGACCGTCGAGGCGCTCAACCACGCCAAGGCGGCCGACGTGCCGATCGTCGTCGCGGTCAACAAGATCGACGTCGAGGGTGCCGACCCGACCAAGGTGCGCGGTCAGCTGACCGAGTACGGCCTGGTGGCCGAGGAGTACGGCGGCGACACGATGTTCGTCGACATCTCCGCCAAGCAGGGCATCAACATCGACGGTCTGCTGGAGGCAGTGGTCCTCACCGCGGACGCCTCGCTCGACCTGCGTGCCAACCCCGAGCAGGACGCGCAGGGCATCGCGATCGAGGCGCACCTCGACCGCGGCCGCGGCGCCGTGGCCACCGTGCTCGTCCAGCGCGGCACGCTGCGGGTCGGCGACACGATGGTGGTCGGCGACGCGTACGGCCGTGTCCGGGCGATGCTCGACGACAGCGGCACCAACGTGGAGGAGGCCGGTCCTTCGGCGCCGGTGCTGGTGCTCGGCCTGACCAATGTGCCGGGCGCGGGCGACAACTTCCTCGTCGTCGACGAGGACCGCACCGCCCGCCAGATCGCCGAGAAGCGTGCCGCCCGTGAGCGGAACGCGGCGTTCGCCCGCAAGGGCGTCCGGTTCTCCCTGGAGAACCTGGACGAGGCGCTCAAGGCCGGTCAGGTGCAGCAGCTCAACCTCATCCTCAAGGGCGACGCGTCCGGTTCGGTCGAGGCCCTGGAGTCCTCGCTCATGCAGCTGGACGTCGGCGACGAGGTCGACCTGCGCATCCTGCACCGCGGTGTGGGTGCGGTCACCGAGCACGACATCAACCTGGCGGCGGGCTCCGACGCCATCGTCATCGGCTTCAACGTGCGGGCCGAGGGCCGCGCCACGTCGCTGGCCGAGCGCGAGGGTGTCGACGTCCGGTACTACTCGGTCATCTACCAGGTGATCGAGGAGATCGAGGCGGCCCTGAAGGGCATGCTCAAGCCGGAGTACGAGGAGGTCGAGCTGGGCACCGCGGAGATCCGCGAGGTCTTCCGCTCGTCCAAGCTCGGCAACATCGCCGGTGTGCTCATCCGCTCCGGCGAGGTCCGGCGCAACACCAAGGCCCGCCTCATCCGCGACGGCAAGGTCATCGCGGAGAACCTCACCATCGAGGGCCTGCGCCGCTTCAAGGACGACGTCACCGAGATCCGTGAAGGTTTCGAGGGCGGTATCAACCTCGGCAACTACAACGACATCAAGGTCGACGACATCATCGCCACCTACGAGATGCGCGAGAAGCCGCGCGGCTGACCTGCACGGCAACGGCGGTCGGGGCCGGTCGGCGGAAGTGAAATTCCGTCGACCGGCTCCGGTCGTGGCCGCTACTGTTTTGAACCCTCTCCCAGCTGAAGCAGGGAGATTCCTAGCTCACGCTGCTCGGCCGTTGAGCGAACGATCGAGTCTTGCGCGATCAGCACCAGCCGGGTTGGAACCAGCCCGGTTGACATCGAATGTACCGTTGACACCATGCCTTGACGGGTCGGCTTGACACCTGATGCCCATGTATGTAGGGACGTTGTCCTTTGACCTGCTTCTCGGCGACGTCCGCTCGCTGAAAGAGAAGCGATCCGTCGTCCGGCCCATCGTGGCCGAGCTGCAGCGCCGCTACGGCGTCAGCGTGGCCGAGGTCGGCGGCCATGACCTCTACCGCAGAGCCGAGATCGGCATCGCGGTGGTGTCCGGGGATATCCCGCACATCACAGACGTACTGGGGCAGTGCGAGCGCTGGATGGCCGCACGCCCCGAAGTGGACCTGCTGTCGGCGCGGCAGCGGATCCACGGAGACGAAGACTAGACAGAGAGAAGATGACGCATGACCGACACCGCGCGGGCGCGCAAGCTGGCGGACCGCATCCGGGTCGTGGTCGCGGAGACGCTGCAGCGGCGGATCAAGGATCCGCGGCTCGGCTATGTGACGATCACGGACACCCGGGTCACCGGTGACCTCCGGGAGGCGACCGTCTTCTACACGGTCTTCGGCTCCGAGGAGGAGCGGACGGCGTCCGCCGCGGCGCTGGAGAGCGCCAAGGGCGTCCTCCGCTCCGAGGTCGGACGGCAGACCGGGGTGCGCTTCACCCCGACGCTGACCTTCGTGCTCGACGCGGTCCCGGACAACGCCCGCACCATCGACGACCTGCTCGCCAAGGCGCGCGCCGCCGACCAGCAGGTCCGCGAGTCGGCGGCCGGGAAGGGCTACGCGGGCGACGCGGACCCGTACCGCAAGCCGCTCGACGAGGAGGCCGAGGGTTCCGACGAGTCCGGGGAAGCATGAGGCGCAAAGGAACGGGCCCCGACGGCCTCGTCATCGTCGACAAGCCCGCCGGGCTCACCTCGCACAACGTCGTCTCGCGGCTGCGCCGCCTCGCCGGCACCCGGCGGGTCGGCCACGCCGGCACGCTCGACCCGATGGCCACCGGCGTGCTCGTCATCGGCGTCGAGAAGGCGACCCGCCTGCTCGGCCACCTCGCGCTGACGGCGAAGACGTACGAGGCCACGATCCGGCTGGGCCAGTCGACCGTCACCGACGACGCCGAGGGCGAGGTGACGGCGACGGCACCGGCGGGGCACATCACCCGCGAGGCGCTGGACGCCGCGATCGCCAAGCTCACCGGCGACATCCTCCAGGTGCCGTCCAAGGTGAGTGCGATCAAGGTGGACGGGCAGCGCTCGCACCGACTGGTCCGGGCGGGCGAGGAGTTCGAGCTGGCGGCCCGGCCGGTGACGGTGTCGTCGTTCGTCGTCCACGACGTGCGCCGGGCCGAGCAGGACGGGATCGAGCTGCTCGACGTCGACGTCACCGTCGACTGCTCATCTGGCACCTACATCCGCGCGCTCGCCCGTGACCTCGGCGCCGATCTCGGCACCGGCGGCCATCTGACCGCGCTGCGCCGCACCCGTGTCGGGCCGTACCGCGTCGAGGATGCCCACACCCTCGAACAGCTCGAGGAGTCGCTGGACGTGATGCCGATCGGCGAGGCGGCGAGCGCGGCGTTCACGCGCTGGGACGTCGACGCCGAGCAGGCCCGGCTCCTCGCCAACGGTGTACGGCTGAAGGCTCCGGGGCTCGGGAGCGCCGGACCCATCGCGGTCTTCGGGCCCGAGGACCGCTTCATCGCCCTCGTCGAGGAGTGTCGCGGCGAGACGAGGATCCTCGCCGGATTCGCCTGACCCATCCCTTCCGTGGCCCGAATTCACCCCAATGGGCAGGCGCGCGGAGTGAATCGCGGGGGTGCAAGGGGGCGCTTTCGCCTCGGGCTCTGTTGTGTCGATCTACCGACACCTACCGTCGAACTGCACTGAAGTGGACTTTTTCTGTTTTCAGTGGTTTCGGCGGAGAGGTTCGAACATGGCGGTACGGGGGGCCGATGCGGATGACGCATTGGTGCGGATCTGCGACCTGGCCGGGCGGCCGCGCGGCACGGGCTTCATCGCCGATACCGACGGCACCCTGCTGACCAGCCACGAAGCCGTCGACGGCCTGGCGAGGCTGGTGCTTCACGCGCACGGCGAGCAGACCTGCCTCGTCGGCCCCGATGCCATCACCCCGTACCCCGAGGAGGGCCTGGCCGTGGTGGCGACCGAAGGGCTCACCGTTCCTGCGCTGCCCATCGCCTGCCACGGCCCTTCCGACCCCGAGGGCCGCGTCCGGCTGCCGGGCCCGACCCGGGCCGATGCGGCCGTCACCGGTGTCGTCGCCGCCACATACACCGCCACCGACCGCTACCACCTGCTGGAGGAGGCGTACGCCCTCACCACGGGCGCGCCGGAGGCTCCCCCCTCCGGAACCCCGCTGATCGACGCGCACACGGGAGCGGTGCTCGGCGTTGTCGCCACCGCGCTGCACGCCTCCCGCAGCGCGGCCGCGTTCGCCGTCCCGCTGCGCACCGACGGCCCGCTCGCGGAGCTCGTGGCGCGCAACGCCGCGACCGTGCCCGCCTACGGCCCGCATCTGAACCTCGCGGGTGCGCTGCAGCTCACCGCGACCTCGGTCGGCTCGGCCGCCGCCGGGCTCCCGCGCGAATGGCGTGAACCGGTCCGCAGGCCGGGCGTCGAAGCCGAACTGCGCCGCTTCCTGGAAGCAGCGGACGACGGTCCGCTCGTCCTCGGGCTCGTCGGCGACCCCGGCTGCGGACGGACGACCGAGCTCGGCGCGCTCGCCGCGCGGCGCGCCCGCGGCTCCCGTCCCGCGCCCACCGTATGGCTGCGCGGTGCCGAACTGCGGCCGGGTGACGGTGGGTTGAAGGAGGCCGTCGAGCGGTCGCTGCGCGCCGCCGGCCGCATCGTGGATGCATCGCGATCAGCTCAGGGGCGCGCAGCGCCTCCGTTGAGGACGGAGGTGGGCGACGGGCGGGCGGGCGAGGTGGGTGAGGCTGCCGAAGCCACCCCTGACGCCGTCGCACATCTGGCGCGCGCGGCAGGGCGCCCGCTGCTCGTACTCCTCGACGCGCCCGAGGAGATGCCGCCCGTGCTGGCGCATGCACTGCCCGACTGGACATCCGGCACGACGAGTTGGCTGCGCGCGGCGGGCGTGCGGCTCGTCGTGGCATGCCGGCCCGAGCACTGGGAGCAGGCCGGTGCCCTCTTCCCGCCCGGTCTGCTCTACCGTCCGCACTGGTCCGGTCCCACCGCGCCGCCCGGCGCCCCGGCGCGAGCCCTGCCCGACTGCGTACGCCTCGGGGACTTGCGGCCGCGGCAGGCCGAGCGGGCCAGGCAGCTGTACGGCATCGAGGCCGGACGGATCGCCCCGGCCGACGCCGCGCACCCGCTCACGCTGCGGCTGCTCTCAGAAGTGCGCGCAGCGGCCCCCGACGTCGAGGGCGCCCCGACCCGGGAAGCGGTCTTCTCGGCCCACCTGGACCTGGTCTGTCTGCGGATGGCGGTGCGGCTCGGCGAGTCCGCCGGGGAGTCGTACGGGCCGCACGACGTGCGGCGGATGGCGGCCCGGGTGGCGGGGCAGGTGCACGAGGCCGCGCGCCGCTGCCTCGGCCCGGGACAGGGCGAGTTGGACCGGGAGGCGTTCGAGGAGATCTTCCCCTGGCGCACCGGCTGGGCCTCCGCCGTGCTCACCGAGGGGCTGCTCGTCCCCGCAGGGGCCGGATACCGGTTCGCCCACGAGGAGTTCGCCGACTGGCTGCAGGGCTCCCATATCGACCTGGAGGCGGCGCTGCACGCCCTCGTGCACCGCTGGTTCGCGTCCGTCACGAGCCGCAGGGAGGCCGTCGTACGGCTGCCCTCGCACCCGGTGACGACGGTGCGGCCCGGCACGTGCGACGGCGGCGCACCGCCCCCACCGCCCGCTCCGTCGGTCGCCCCCACCGACGCGCCGCATGTGCTGCCCGTGCCGCGCCACCGCATCGGACCCGTCGTCCAGTCGCTGCTGCTGGCCGGGCGGCGCGACGGCCCGGACCACCTCGCCCGCAGGCTGGACGCCCTGGTGGACGCGCTCGACACGGCGGCAGCCGTTGGCGCCGGCGATGCGGCGCGCTGCAAGGACGCCGTCTGGTGGGCGGCGCACCTGCTCGGGGAGGTGCTGCTGCGGGTCCCGGACGCCGAGCCGTACCGGGGCGTTCTGCGTCGCCTCGCCGGACGCATCACCGCGCGGGCCGGCCGGCACGGAGGGTTCACCACCGCCCTCGACGGGCTCGGTGAGTTCGGGCCGTGGTTCTGGCGGCGGCTGCCGCTTCCCGTCGCCGGTCGGCTTGAACTGATCCGTCTGATGCTTCCGGCCGACGGGCGGCGCGGCACGGTGGACGACACGGCTGAAGGCATGGCGGACGGAGGGAGCTTCCTCGCCGCGGCGGGGCAGCTGCTCTGCGCCGATGCCGAGGCCGCGCTGCCCGTCATCTGCCGCTGGTTCGACGACGACCGGCCGGTGCCGGGCACAGGACGCACCGTCGCCGCTGCCGTGCACATCCTCCTGCACACCCACCGCCACCACGACATCGACGCCCTCACCGAGGCGCTCGTCGACACCGCTCACCCTCGTGCGGACCGCCTGCTCGCCGCGCTGGCGAAGGACGAGCCCTCGGCGGTGTGCCGCGCCGTCGACCGCTGGGCCCACGACGACCGCCCGGAACGCCGCGTCGCGGCCGCGACGTACGGGCTGCGGGCGGCCGCACACGTATGCTCCGAGCCCGACCGCGAGCTGCTGCGCTACGCCGCGCTCGCGCTGCTGGGCCGCGCCTCCGACTGCTCACTGCACGGCGCCGCGCTCGCCCTCCTGGTGCGGGACCCGGTGACCCGCAACCGTCATCTGGGCGCGGCGCTCGCCCGTTTCGTCTCCGGTGACCGCTATGTTCCCGCGAGCGCGATCGGCGTGGCGCTGCCCACCCATCCGGAGCCGGTGTTCGCCGCCTTCCAGGCGCGGCTGCGCGAACCGGGCGGGGTCGCGGATGCGGAGATCCTCGCCGAGCTCGCGGCGCAGACCACCCCTGCGCTGGCGCGACGCGCAGCCGCCTGCGTCCGCTCGTACGCGGACCACCGTCCCGAGGGCGCCCGCCACGTCGCCGACTACCTGGAGCGCCGCCTCGAACAAGGGCCCGCCGGGCGTGCCGTCGTCTTTCCGCTCGCGGTCGGGCTGCTGCGGGAGGGCCGTCCCGAGATGCGCCGTGCGATCGCTCCCGTCCTCGCAGCGCCCGGCGGCGCCGTCTCGCGCCCGCTGCGGCAGGAGCTGCTCGATGTGCTGCTGGAGCGGGAGCGGGATCCGGCCGTTCTCGAAGCGCTGCTGCAGCAGGCCGCCGAGGGGTGCCTGGGCCGACCGGCGGTGCAGACCAGGGAGCTGGTCCACCGCGTCGGCCTGCTGCTGGGCCGCACCGCGGAGGGCGCGGCGTACTTCGACCGCCGCCTGGTGCAGCTCGCCAGCGCCTCGCCGTCGTTTGCGGCGCATGTCCGCGACTGGCTGGCCTGCACCGAATGGGATGCCGTGGTCGGCCCGAGCGCCCGCCACATGTGCGAGCGGCTGCCGCTCCCGTCCTAGGCTCCGTGCGGCCGGCCGGGGCGCCCGATTCCGTCGGGCGCGCCACGGCATGGCAGTCTTGGACCGTCATCACATCGGCACGACACAGTTCGTTCGGGCGAGGAGCGGTCACGGTGCAGCGCTGGCGGGGCTTGGAGGACGTTCCCGAGGATTGGGCGCAGGGGCGCAGCGTCGTCACCATCGGTTCCTACGACGGTGTGCACCGCGGGCATCAGCTGATCATCGGCCATGCGGTCACACACGCCCGGGAGCTGGGGATTCCGTCGGTGGTCGTCACCTTCGACCCGCACCCCAGCGAGGTCGTCCGGCCTGGCAGCCACCCGCCGCTGCTCGCCGCACACCACCGGCGTGCCGAGCTCATGGCGGAGCTGGGCGTGGACGCCCTGCTGATCCTGCCCTTCACCACCGATTTCTCCCAGCTGTCGCCCGGCGACTTCGTCCGTACGGTGCTCGTCGAGGCGCTCGGCGCCAAGGTGGTGGTGGAAGGCCCGAACTTCCGGTTCGGGCACAAGGCGGCCGGCGACGTGGAATATCTGTCGGCTCTCGGGCTCAAGTACGACTTCGAGGTCGACGTTGTCGATCTGTTCGTCGCGGGGGAGGCGGGCGGCGGCGAGCCGTTCTCGTCCTCGCTGACGCGACGACTGGTCGCCGAGGGGGACGTCGCGGGCGCGGCCGAGGTACTCGGCCGTCCGCACCGGGTCGAGGGCGTGGTCGTACGGGGTGCGCAGCGCGGCCGCGAGCTGGGATACCCGACGGCCAACGTGGAGACGCTGCCGCACTCGGCGATCCCCGCCGACGGCGTCTACGCGGGCTGGCTCGTCGTCGAGGGGGAGTCGATGCCCGCGGCGATCTCGGTCGGCACCAACCCGACGTTCGACGGCACCAACCGCACGGTGGAGGCGTACGCGATCGACCGCGTCGGTCTCGACCTCTACGGCCTGCACGTCGCCGTCGACTTCTACGCCTTCCTGCGCGGGCAGGAGAAGTTCGACTCGATCGATGCGCTGCTCGAGCGGATGGCCGTCGATGTGAAGCGCGCACGCGAACTCGTCGACGGGTGACGCGCGTTATGCGGGAAGCGGGAAGAGCCCGGGCGATCGATCGACCGGGCCCTTCCGCGTCAGCCGTGAATGCTCACTGCTGCGGAGGTGGCGGGGGGTAGCCGTACCCCGGCTGCGGTTGCTGCTGGGGCTGCTGCTGCGGCCATCCCTGTGGCCCGCCCGGCTGCTGCGGATACTGCGCCTGGGGCTGCTGAGGCGGCGGACCGCCCTGCGGGCCGGGCCCGGCAGGGTAGTACGGGTGCTGCGGCATGGGCTGACCCGGCATGGGCTGGCCGGGCATCGGCTGGCCCATCTGCGGCTGCGGTGCATTGCCGTCGGGCTGCCCCCACATGCCCTGGCCACCGCCCTGCTGGGTGCGCACGATGTCCTCCGCGATCATCGCGGCGAGGTTGAAATACGCCTCGCGTGTCTTCGGCCGCATCATGTCCAGGTCGACCTCGGCGCCGGCCGCCAGGTGCTCGTCGAACGGGACCACGATCACGCCGCGGCAGCGCGTCTGGAAGTGCGCGACGATGTCGTCCACCTTGATCATCTTTCCGGTCTCGCGGACCCCGGAGATCACGGTGAGGCTGCGCGCGACCAGGTCCGCGTAGCCGTGGGCCGAGAGCCAGTCGAGCGTGGTGCTCGCACTGCTCGCACCGTCGACGGACGGCGTCGAGATGATGATCAGCTGATCGGCGAGGTCGAGCACGCCGCGCATGGCGCTGTAGAGCAGACCGGTGCCTGAGTCGGTGAGGACGATCGGGTACTGACGGCCGACGACTTCGATGACCCGCCGGTAGTCCTCGTCGCCGAACGTGGTCGACACGGCCGGGTCCACGTCGTTGGCGATGATCTCCAGGCCCGAGGGCGCCTGTGAGGTGAAACGGCGGATGTCCATGTAGCTGTTGAGGAACGGCAGCTGGTGGACGAGGTCGCGGATGGTGGCCCCCGTCTCGCGGCGGACGCGGCGTCCGAGCGTGCCCGCGTCCGGGTTGGCGTCGATCGCCAGGATCTTGTCCTGGCGCTCGGATGCGAGGGTGGCACCGAGTGCGGTGGTCGTCGTGGTCTTGCCGACGCCGCCCTTCAGGCTGATCACCGCGATCCGGTAGCAGGACATCACCGGGGTGCGGATCAGCTCCAGCTTGCGCTGGCGCTCGGCCTCGGCGGCCTTGCCACCGAGCTTGAACCGGCCGGCGCCGGGGAGGTTGCTGCCGGGCTTCCTGGGCTTGGGCTGATTGCGCAGCAGACGGTCGGACGACAGCTCCACCGCTGCCGTGTAGCCGAGGGGCGCGCCGCCCGGGCCGTGCTGGCGCTGCTCTGGCGGGACGGTCGGCCAGCCGGCGGCGCGGGGGTCCGCGGTAGGCGCCGCCCGCCCGGCCTGCTGCTGCGGAGGCTGCTGCTGGTGAGGCTGTGGTTGAGGCTGCGGCTGCGGGTAGCCGTACGCGGTGGGCGGCTGCTGTGTCGGGCTCGGCGGCGGCAGCGGCACGGAGGGCGAGTTGGGCCCGGGTGCGGGCGGCTGCGGGTATCCGTACGCGGGCGGCTGGGGTGCCTGCGGCGTGGGCGGCTGCGCCGCCTGGTACTGCGGCGGAAGCGGCGGCACGGGCTGCTGCGGAGGCTGCGGATGCTGCGGGGACCAGGCCGAGTTCGGGCCCTGCGATGCCCAGGGCTGGGCGGCGGCGGGTGCGCCCGGTGCGCCCGTAGGGTTGGGCGGCGTCGGCGGTCCGGCGGGAGGCGCCGCGGCAGCGTGCTGCGGATGCGGAGGCTGCTGCGGCGGTGCCTGAGGGGCCGGTGCCGGGTCGCGCGGCTCCGTCGCCGGCGCGGGCTCGGGCTTGCGCTCCTCGTGCGCAGTCGGCGGGGGAGGAGGCGTGGGCGTCGTCGGAGCGGTCGGGGCAGCGGGGGCGGCGGCCTTGGGCTTCTCCTCGAGGGGCTCCTTGTTCTGCTTCAGCGAGATCGCGGAGAAACGCTCGGTGGAGGCGAAGGTTTGGGGCGCCTTGGTGCCGCCGCTGCCGGAGGTGTCGTCATCCGCCGGTTCTGAACTGGTTTGCGGCGCCTTGGTGTTCTTCAGGGAGATCGCGGAGAAGCGCATGGTGGATTCGCTCTGCACAGCTCCTGGCAGATCGTCGCCCGAATTGTCCGATGACGCCGCCTCAGATGACGACGACTCCGGCCTCTCCTCACCGGAGTTGGGCTTGAAGGCGGGGAAGCTCGGACCACTGCCGGAGCTCGGCGCCGGCGGCGCCGACCATGAACTCCCGCCCGACGCCGCCGATGCCGCCGGCTCCTCCCTGGCATCCGGCGCCACAGGCTGCTTGGGCTCCGGCTCGGAGCCGTCCTCCCCGTTCGTCATGTACCAGGCGGGCGGCGTGTAGTCGATGGTGAACTCGCCGGTGTAATCGGCTTCGCGCGACCGCGCCCCGTCGCCGCCGAAGCGGTTGTCGTCCCGATCGCTGCTCACTGTGCCTCCTGGATTGCTGTCATGCTCGCGAACGGCGAGGTCATACACGGGCGTACGGCATCTAGGGCGCGGATACGGCCCGTACGGCGCATGCCGTGCATACCGGAGAAACCTCCCCCTGTGCCGCGGCAGTCCGCCCGGCCGGCCCCGAATCCCCTCGTTCACGGGGCCCGCGGAGCCCGGTCGGAACACCCTTGCTGTCCTCCTGCCGCTCCGAAGTACAGCCTAATCGTGCATGCCCCTGGTATGTCAGGCCCGCCCCCTGCCCGACATCCGCGCACCGCACCCGGGCGGCACATCCTCATCGCCTACCGGCACAGTAGAGGGCCGGTCCGACAACGCCGGGCGGCTTCCGCGCGGCCGGCTCCACGACGGCCAGGTGCTCTACGTGCGGCGTCGCCGACCGTCGGCGCCGCGGCGCGGTCTGCCGCCCGCGTACCGCGACACCGCCGACGGGCAGATCGGCCTCGTCACCGACACCGGCCTGCGATACGCCCTTCCCGCCTCGGCCGGAACCGACGACGCGCAGTTCCGCCTCGGCTACGGCCATGCGCAGCCCGTCCCCGTTTCCGACGCGTGGTCGCAGCGTCGTCGGCGCGGCCGTCCTGCTCGCCGTGGTCGTGGGCGGGGCCGTCGCCGTACGGGACGGGAGGAGCCGCCGGTGAACGGCGGCGAGGCGGTCAGCTGCGGGACGGCCGGACTGTGCTCGTAATCTTCTCGATCTGAGCCTCCGTCAGTGCCCCCGAACCCGCTGGTCCGCATGGATCACCCACTCGTGCACGGTTCCGTCCTTCAGCCGCTGGGCGATGCTGTGCACGACAGCGGAGGGCGGGACGCATGAGCTCGGCCAGTAGGTGACGGTGACATGGGCGGTTGCCGTGTAGCGCTGGATGCCGTTGTGGTTCCAGGGCGTTGTCGGGCCGACTTCGATCCTCGGCTTGTGCGAGGGGCCGCCGTACGCGGCGAATCCCCGACATGGCCGGAACTCTATCCAGCGGCGGGCCACGGCACCTGCGGCGAGTGGTAGTAGTCGATGCCCATCGCGTCCCAGCGCGGCCCCTGCGCCGCCAGCCGTTCGCTGAACCCTTCCCAGTCGTGTGTCGCGGCGGGCGACCAGCCGAGCTCCGCGATGGCGGGCAGCCGCGGGAACGCCATGTAGTCGATGTCGTCGCCGGTCACGACCGTCTCCGACCACAGCGGCGCCTCCACACCGATGACGGCGGAAGCGGGCGCGCCGGACAGGAAGGTCGCGGGATCCCAGTCGTAGGCGTCCTTCACCTCCGTGTACCCGGCCCAGCTCAGCCCGAGCTTCGTCGACGGGTTGTACTTCATGTCCAGATAAGCGTGATTGGCCGGTGACATGACCAACCGCGTCCCGGCCCTCGCGGCGGCGATGACGCTCGCCTCGTTCCCGGTCGTCCCCCAGTACTGCGCGATCGCCCCCGGCACCGGGTTCGCGTCGGTGATCTCGTGCCAGGCCACCACCGTCTTGCCGTACCTGCCGACGAGCGGCTGTACGCGATCCATGAACGCCGCGTAGTCCGCCGCGCTCGTCGAATGGGCCTCGTCACCGCCGATGTGCAGATACGGCCCGGGCGTGAGCGCCGCGACCTCCCGCAGCACATCGCTGACGAACGCGTACGTGACGGCCTTCCGCACGCACAGCGAGCTGAACCCGACGTTGGTCCCGGTGTAGAGCGGAGGCGCCTTGCCGTCGCAGTTCAACTCGGCGTACGAGGCCAGTGCCGCGTTGGTGTGCGCCGGCATGTCGACCTCCGGGACGACGGTGATGTAGCGGCTCGCCGCATACCGCACGATCTGTTCGTACTGTGCCTTGCTGTAGTACCCGCCGGGGCCGCCGCCCACCTCCGTGGAGCCGCCGTACCGCGCAAGACGCGGCCAGGAGTCGATCGCTATTCGCCACCCCTGGTCGTCCGATAGGTGCAGGTGCAGCCGGTTGATCTTGTACAGCGCTATCTCGTCGATATAGCGCTCGACTTGGGCGACGGTGAAGAAGTGCCGTGCCACATCGAGCATCGCACCGCGGTAGCCGTAGCGCGGTGTGTCGGTGATCGTGCCGCCCGCGACCGTCCACGGCCCGGGCTGCCGCGTCCTGCGCTCGACCGAGGCGGGCAGCAACTGCCGCAGCGTCTGCACCCCGTGGAAGAGCCCGGCGGCCGCGTGCGCTCGGACGACAATGCCGCTGCCGCGTACCTGAAGCTGATAGCCCTCGCTGCCCAGCCACTGCGGGCCGTCGAGCCGCAGGGCGATCCCGCCGCGCCCGGACCGCCGGGAGACCGGCAGGGCGTATCCGGTCGACGGCCGCAGCAGACGGGCGAGGTAGTCGGCCACGCCCACGGCGGAGCGCGACGGCGCGTGGATCCGAGTGCGGGATCCGATCGTGTACGCGGCGCCGTCCGGCCGTACGGACGCCGGAGCGGGCACCACGTCACCCAGCGGTCTCGCCGAGGCGGCCACGGAGGCGGGTACGGGCGAAGAAGCGGAAGCGGCGGCCGTGCCCGCCCCCGTCGCGGCTCCGAGGATGAGCACCATCGAGACCGCACAACGCGACAGCCGTCGTCTCACGACAATCCCTTCGACGGGGAACGGGCGCACACCCTCAAGGCCTGAGTAACCCGCATCTGGTGCACCGTCAACGGGTGCAGCCCACTCGGGGGACGCATCCCGGCCACCGCCCGCGAGGCGCCGCATCCTCCATACGAGTGACCTGATCGGGCGGCCACGGGCGGTACGGTGATCCTGGCGGGCCGGTGGCCCGCGGCCGCCGTGACGAAGGGACGTGGACCCATGGCAGACGCCCGTGAGAAGGCAGACGAGAAGGCGGAGCTCTACGCCCTCGACATCTCCGACGTCGAGTGGCTGAGCGCCCCAGGCGACACCTCCGAGGAGCGCGTCGAGATCGCCCACCTGCCCGGCGGCGCGGTGGCCATGCGCAACTCCGCCGACCCCGGCACGGTGCTGCGCTACACCGAAGCCGAGTGGCGCGCATTCGTCCTCGGCGCCCGGGACGGCGAGTTCGACCTGACCTGACCTGATCCGACCCCGGCGCCTACCCCGGCACCCGGCCGGCGGTGAAGACCACCGGCCGCCGCGCGGCCCCGCTCCCCGTCAGAGAGGCCCGCACCGCCGCCAGGCCACGCCGCGCCCACGAGCTGCTGCCCGGGCTCGTCGGCGGATGCTGCACGGTCGTTGCCCGGCTTTTCGCGCTCCGGCTGGGAGCGATGGCTCGCCCTCGCCACGGCGGCGGCCGCCGTGCTGCGCGCCCGCCTCTTCCCGCACACCGCGCAGATCGCCTGTCTGCTCGGCGCCGGGACTGTGTCCCTCTGCCTGCTGCTGTCCGGCGGCGCCCTCGGTCGGTAGCCCCCGGCGGAGCCGGTACCGTCTGGCTGGCCGCCGCGCTCACCACGGGAGCCGCGCTGCTCACCACCGTCGCGGTGATGCTTCCCGGAAGGAACGTCACGCCGCCGTGGTCCCGTGCCTTGGAGGTGGCCGAGGCAGCCGTACTGCTCTGCCCGGTCCCGCTCCGTCTCGGAGCCCTCGGCGTCTACGCCGCCGCCCGCGCGCTGACCTCCGGCTGACGGCTGGTACCCTGGGTGACGGCCGAGTGTCTGCATCCGTGTGGCATCCATGTGGCACATCACGTCCACGTGGCAACCACGCAGCACGCGGCCCCGCCTCCCGAGTAACGGAAGACCCCCTGAGAAGAAGACCAGGGGCGCTCGCGGGCGAGAATCCCCCAAGGAGCCAGCGTGTCGATCGACGCCGCCGCAAAGAAGCAGATCATTGAGAAGTACGGCACGAAGCCGGGCGACACCGGCTCCCCCGAGGTCCAGGTCGCGCTGCTCACGCACCGCATCACTGGCCTGACCGAGCACCTGAAGAGCCACAAGCACGACCACCACTCCCGCCGTGGTCTGCTGATCCTGGTCGGCCAGCGCCGCCGCATGCTGCAGTACCTGGCCAAGAAGGACATCCAGCGCTTCCGCGCTCTCGTGGACGAGCTCGGCATCCGCCGCGGCGCCGCGGGCGCCAAGTAAGACGCCGTGAAGGGAGCGGTTCCCACTGAGGGAGCCGCTCCCTTTGCCGTACTTGCCCTTCGCGATCGTCGCCGGCCCGCAACCTTTGTAGTCTGGCAGCGACACAACTTCACAAGCACCAAGCACAACGCTCAGATGATGGAGCGCCCGCCGACCGCCGAGTCGGCGCCGTAGGCGCCATAGGCGCCGGTCCTCGGTAGTGGCCCCCGGGAAGCGCGATCCGCGGTACCCCGGTGGCTTCGATCGAAGACCGGCCCGGCCGGGCCCGCCCAGTTCGGCAGGCGGCGCTCCACCGCAGCAGGCCACCGGCAGAGCCGGTGGCATGGACGAGGAGATATTCCTGGTGGAGAACGAGACCCACTACGCCGAAGCCGTGATCGACAACGGTTCCTTCGGCAGCCGTACCATCCGCTTCGAGACGGGCCGCCTGGCCCGCCAGGCCGCCGGCTCCGCCGTGGCCTACCTGGACGACGAGACCATGGTCCTGTCGGCCACCACTGCCTCGAAGCACCCCAAGGACCAGCTCGACTTCTTCCCGCTGACGGTGGACGTCGAGGAGCGGATGTACGCGGCCGGACGCATCCCCGGCTCGTTCTTCCGCCGCGAGGGCCGGCCCTCCGAGGACGCGATCCTCACCTGCCGGCTCATCGACCGCCCGCTGCGCCCGTCCTTCGCCAAGGGCCTGCGCAACGAGATCCAGGTCGTCGCCACCGTCATGGCACTCAACCCCGACCACCTCTATGACGTGGTCGCCATCAACGCCGCCTCCGCCTCGACGCAGCTCGCGGGCCTGCCGTTCTCCGGTCCGATCGGCGGCGTGCGCGTCGCGCTGATCCGCGGCCAGTGGGTGGCGTTCCCGACCCACAGCGAGCTCGAGGAGGCCGTGTTCGACATGGTCGTCGCAGGCCGTGTCCTCGAGGACGGTGATGTGGCGATCATGATGGTCGAGGCCGAGGCCACCGAAAAGACCATCAAGCTCGTCGAGGGCGGCGCCGAGGCGCCCACCGAGGAGATCGTGGCCGCCGGCCTCGAAGCCTCCAAGCCCTTCATCAAGGCCCTGTGCAAGGCCCAGTCCGACCTCGCCGCCAAGGCCGCCAAGCCGACCGGCGAGTTCCCGGTCTACCTGGACTTCCAGGACGACGTCCTGGAAGCGCTCACCGAGGCGGTACGCGACGAGCTCGCCCAGGCGCTGACCATCGCGGGCAAGCAGGAGCGCGAGAACGAGCTCGACCGCGTCAAGAGCGTCGCCGCCGAGAAGCTGCTCCCGCAGTTCGAAGGGCGCGAGAAGGAGATCTCGGCCGCATACCGCGCGCTGACCAAGAAGCTGGTCCGCGAGCGCGTCATCAAGGACAAGGTCCGCATCGACGGCCGCGGTGTCACCGACATCCGCACCCTCTCCGCCGAGGTCGAGGTCGTCCCGCGGGTCCACGGCTCCGCACTCTTCGAGCGCGGCGAGACCCAGATCCTCGGCGTCACCACGCTGAACATGCTGCGCATGGAGCAGCAGCTGGACACGCTCTCGCCCGAGACGCGCAAGCGCTACATGCACAACTACAACTTCCCGCCGTACTCCACCGGTGAGACCGGCCGTGTCGGCTCCCCCAAGCGCCGCGAGATCGGCCACGGGGCGCTGGCCGAGCGGGCGCTCATCCCGGTGCTGCCCACGCGCGAGGAGTTCCCGTACGCGATCCGCCAGGTCTCCGAGGCGATCGGCTCCAACGGTTCTACGTCGATGGGCTCGGTCTGTGCCTCGACGATGTCGCTGATGAACGCCGGTGTGCCGCTCAAGGCCCCGGTCGCGGGCATCGCCATGGGCCTGATCTCCCAGGAGATCGACGGCCAGACGCACTACGTCACGCTCACCGACATCCTCGGTGCCGAGGACGCGTTCGGCGACATGGACTTCAAGGTCGCGGGCACCCGCAACTTCGTGACCGCGCTCCAGCTCGACACCAAGCTCGACGGCATCCCCGCCTCCGTGCTCGCCGCCGCGCTGAAGCAGGCCCGTGACGCCCGGCTCCACATCCTCGACGTGATGAGCGAGGCCATCGACGTGCCGGACGAGATGTCCCCGCACGCCCCGCGGATCATCTCCATCAAGATCCCGGTCGACAAGATCGGCGAGGTCATCGGCCCCAAGGGCAAGATGATCAACCAGATCCAGGAGGACACCGGCGCCGAGATCGCCATCGAGGACGACGGCACCGTGCTGATCGGCGCCGCCGAGGGCGCGGCCGCCGAGGCCGCGCGCGCCACCATCAACGGCATCGCCAACCCGACGATGCCCGAGGTCGGCGAGCGCTACCTGGGCACGGTAGTCAAGACCACCACCTTCGGCGCGTTCGTCTCGCTCATGCCGGGCAAGGACGGCCTGCTGCACATCTCGCAGATCCGCAAGCTCGCCGGCGGCAAGCGCGTGGAGAACGTCGAGGACGTGCTCAAGGTCGGCGCCAAGGTCCAGGTCGAGATCGCCGAGATCGACCAGCGCGGCAAGCTCTCGCTCATCCCCGTCATCGAAGAGGAGGCCGAGGGCGGCGACAAGGCCGACAAGGCCGACACCGCTGCTGCGGCTGACGAGACCGAGGCAGAGACCTCGAAGTGACGTCCCGTACGCACCGGAAGACGGCCCGCACTTCTTCGGAGGGGCGGGCCGTCCCCCGTACCAAGGCCCTCACCAGAACGCTGATCAAGGGCGCCGGCGGCGCCGGCACGATCCGCAAGACCGTGCTGCCCGGCGGCCTGAGAGTGATCACCGAGACGATGCCGAGCCTGCGCTCGGTGACCTTCGGCATCTGGGCCCACGTGGGCTCCCGCGACGAGACCCCGGTTCTCAACGGAGCCACGCACTACCTGGAGCACCTGCTCTTCAAGGGCACCGCACGGCGCAGCGCACTGGAGATCTCCTCCGCCATCGACGCGGTCGGCGGCGACATGAACGCCTTCACCGCCAAGGAGTACACGTGCTACTACGCACGCGTGCTCGACTCCGACCTGCCGCTCGCCATCGACGTCATCAGCGACATGCTGACCGGCTCCCTCATCGACCCTGCGGACGTCGAGGCCGAACGCGGCGTCGTCCTCGAAGAGATCGCGATGGCCGACGACGACCCGAGCGACCTGGTGCACGAGCTGTTCGACACTGCGGTGCTCGGCCCGACCCCCCTCGGCCGCCCTGTCCTCGGCACCGTCGAGACCATCAACGCCCTCACCCAGCCGCAGCTCGCCCGCTTCTACAAGAAGCACTACGACCCCACCCACCTGCTCGTCACCGCCGCCGGAAACGTCGACCACACCAAGGTCGTACGCCAGGTCCGCCGCGCCTTCGAGCAGGCGGGCATGCTCGGCGACGACACCGACGCCGCACCCGCCCCCACGCGCTCCGGCACCCGCACCCTGCGCAGCGCCGGCCGCATCGAGGTGCTCGACCGGCGCACCGAGCAGGCACACGTGGTGCTCGGCATGCCCGGCATGTCGCGCACCGACGACCGGCGCTGGGCGCTCAGCGTGCTCAACACTGCGCTCGGCGGCGGCATGAGCTCACGCCTCTTCCAGGAGGTGCGCGAGAAGCGCGGCCTGGCCTACTCGGTCTACTCGTACACCTCGTCCTTCGCGGACTGCGGCCTGTTCGGCGTGTACGCGGGGTGCGCCCCCGGCCACCTCGGCGAGGTGCTCAAGATCTGCCGCGACGAGCTCCACGACGTCGCCGAGAACGGACTGAGCGACGAGGAACTGCGGCGAGCCGTCGGCCAGCTCTCCGGATCGACCGTGCTGGGGCTCGAGGACACCGGTGCGCTGATGAACCGTATCGGCAAGAGTGAGCTGTGCTGGGGCGAGCAGATATCGGTCGACGACCTGCTGGGGCGCATCGCCTCCGTCACCCCGGACGACGTCCGCGCGGTGGCCCGTGATGTGCTGTCGCAGCGTCCGTCACTCGCCGCGATCGGCCCGATCGGCCGGCGACAGGAGCCCCGCCTCGAAGAAGCGGTCTCCTGAAACCCTGGAACTCCTGAAACCCTGAAATCCTGGAACTCCTGGATCCCTGGAACTCCTGAGACCGAGGAACGAGAAGAAGAGATGAGCAAGCTGCGCGTGGCCGTCATCGGCGCTACCGGCCGTATCGGCTCCGAGGCCGTACGCGCCGTGGAGGCCGCCGACGACCTGGAGCTCGTGGCCGCCCTCGACCGCGGCGACAAGCTGGAGACACTCACCGAGGCCGGCGCCCAGGTCGCGGTCGAGCTCACCCACCCCGACGCGGTCATGGGCAACCTGGAGTTCTGCGTACGCAACGGGATCCACGGTGTCGTCGGCACGACCGGCTGGACCGAGGAGCGGCTGACGACACTGCGCGGCTGGCTCGACGCATCGCCTGCCACCGGTGTGCTGATCGCCCCGAACTTCTCCATCGGCGCGGTCCTGACCATGCGCTTCGCCCAGCAGGCGGCCCGCTTCTTCGAGTCGGTCGAGGTCGTCGAGCTGCACCACCGCGGCAAGGCCGACGCGCCGTCGGGCACCGCGACCCGCACCGCCCAGCTGATCGCAGCCGCCCGCAGCGATGCGGGCCTGCCGCCACAGCAGGACCCGACGACCCACGGCCTGGAAGGCGCGCGCGGCGCCGACGTGGACGGCGTCCCGGTGCACGCGGTACGGCTGCGCGGGCTCCTCGCCCACCAGGAGGTGCTCTTCGGCGACACCGGTGAGACGCTCACCATCCGCCACGACTCGCTCCACCACAGTTGTTTCATGCCGGGCATCCTGCTCGCCGCCCGAAAAGTCGGCGACCACCCCGGCCTCACCTTCGGGCTCGAGCACTTCCTGGACCTGGACTGAGATCGAGGCCGATCACCGTGCGCGCGAAGATCACGTATTTCGTCACGGCCGCCGTCCTGGTCGTCTACTTCGTCCTGGCCGGCAGCCGGGGCGTGATGCTCATCGAGCACGGCACCCCGGTCACCATCGCCTTCGGCGTCGCTGTGCTCATCCTGCCGCTCATCGGAGCCTGGTTCCTCTGGCAGACCACGCAGTTCGCGCGCAGCGCGGACCGCCTCGCCAAGGAGCTCGAAGCCGAGGGCGGCCTGCCCGTCGATGAGTTGGTACGCACCCCGAGCGGCCGCATCGACCGGGACTCCGCCGACGCCGTGTTCGCCAAGCGCAAGGCAGAGGCGGAAGCCACGCCCGACGACTGGCGCGCCTGGTTCCGGCTCGCCATCGCGTACTACGACGCCCGCGACACCCCGCGTGCCCGCAAGGCGATGCAGCGCGCCATCGCCCTCCACGACGGCAGGCCGGTGCGGGCCCAGATGCACACCTAGACCCTGCTCACCGCCTGCCGCCGAGGGCGTCCGCCCAGCCCTCTATCGCGTCGGCGGCGACGTCGAAGCTCTCCGCGCGGCCCAGGAAGTCGGCGTTGTGATCGGTGAGGAGGGCGGGTAGTTCCCTGCCGTCCACCCGCTCGATCACCAGCGCCTGGCCCTGCACCGTCCGCGGCAGCGCGAGCCATCGGACCGGCTGCTGCGCCGTGCGCACCCGCCCGACCCGCCGCCACTCCACCGTGACGGTGCGGAACAGCCCCGTACGCCGCAGCCCGCGGCCGCTCACCCAGATCCCCACGCGCAGCGACCGCAGCGCCCAGGCGACCACGAGCACAGCCGCCACCAGCAGCGCACCCGCCCCCGACGTGCTCCCGGCCGCCGCGTCGATCAGCGCGGCGATGAGCAGATACGAGGCGAGTACGAGCAGCATCGCGGCTCCCGCCACCCGGCACGGCCCCGGCCGGTACGGCCGCTGCCACGGCTCGTCAACGGCATAGCGCCCGCGGGCGTGGCTGTGGGTGTGGGCATGGGTGTCGGGTCGGTGTTCGTCGCGTCCGGCGTGGTCGGCGTTGTCGGCGTTGTCGGCGAGGAAAGGCAGGGGCACGGCGTCGACGTCCCTCTCCGTCGGAGCTCACCGGAGCTCACACATGTGGCGGTTCTGTGACGGGTGAGGCTATCAGCGGTGCCTTGCGGTGCCGAGACGTGAGGCGTCGCGCAGGACATCAGGCGCAACGCCTCAGCCGTGCTGTGCGCTCTCCGCCTGCTGGTGCGGGACGTCCGCCGGCCGCTGCTCCAGCGCCGGGGTCCCGAGCACGACGGCGCCGACGAGACCGGCGACGACGGTGAGCACGGCGAGCACCCGCGCTGCCACCTGGGCCTTGCCCGGCCGTTCCCGTGGAGGAGGTGTGACGTTGCTCCGGAATCGGTCGGCCTCAGCGACGAAGGCGAACGGCACCGACTCTCCCCGGCGGAACATGGACGTCACCCCTCAGTACTCCTTCCGTCCGGCATGCCGGTGTGGTGATTTTCACCCAAGTTAGCAGGCGAGTTGACCGATTTAGCCGCCGGGGGCCCGTATTGGGCGGCTTCCCATGGTTGTCAGTGCCACCGCATAGGCTGGTCGCTGCAAGCGCAGACAGGGAGGACATCAGGTGACCGACACCCCTACCGAGCCCGCCGTCCAGTTCCGCGACGACGTCACGGTCGAGCTGATCAAGCACAGCGCCTCGGACTCGGACGTGCTGTGGGCCGCCCGCGTGTCCACGGCCGGGGAGCAGTCCCTGGAGGAGATCACCAAGGATCCGGAGCGGTCGACGGGTCTGATCAACTTCCTGATGCGCGACCGGCACGGCAGCCCCTTCGAGCACAACTCGATGACCTTCTTCGTCAGCGCCCCGATCTTCGTCTTCCGTGAATTCATGCGGCACAGGGTCGGATGGTCGTACAACGAGGAGTCCGGCCGCTATCGAGAGCTGCAGCCGGTCTTCTACATCCCTGGCGAGGACCGCAAGCTGGTGCAGCAGGGGCGCCCCGGGAAGTACGAGTTCGTCCACGGGACTCCCGAACAGCACAAGACGGTCGCCGAGGCCATGGAGGCGTCGTACCGCCAGTCCTACGAGGCCTACCGCGAGATGCTGGAGGCCGGGGTGGCCCGTGAGGTCGCGCGGGCGACGCTCCCCGTGGGCCTGTTCTCCAGCATGTATGCGACGTGCAACGCTCGGTCACTCATGCACTTCCTGTCGCTGCGCACCCAGGACGAGCGGGCGAGGACGCCGTCGTTCCCGCAGCGCGAGATCGCCATGGTGGCCGAGAGGATGGAAGCCGAGTGGGCGGCTCTCATGCCGCTCACCTACGCCGCGTACAACGCCAACGGCCGCGTTGCCCCGTAGTTCTCCCGGAGCCCCGGTCCCTCCGAACCTGTGTTCAAGGTGTCCCAATTGCGGGCATTAGTGAGGTTCATCTACGCTGCAGAAATGGATCCCGGCGCCGTCTGGACCCCCGAGCAGGCGGCGCCGGGGTCCTCCTGTCAGGTCCCCGAGAGAGCACCCCGGTGGACCCTACGAGTAGCGTTGGTCCCATGGCACCGACCTCCACACCGCAGACCCCCTTCGGAAGGGTGCTGACCGCAATGGTCACGCCGTTCACAGCGGACGGCGCTCTCGACATCGACGGCGCGCAGCGTCTCGCCACCCATCTGGTGGATGCCGGCAACGACGGCCTGGTCGTCAACGGCACCACCGGCGAGTCACCGACCACCAGCGACGCGGAGAAAGAGCAGCTGGTGCGGGCGGTACTGGAGGCGGTCGGTGACCGGGCCTTCGTGGTCGCCGGCGTCGGCACCAACGACACCCGGCACAGCATCCACCTGGCCCGGCAGGCCGAGCGAGCGGGCGCACACGGTCTGCTGACGGTCACGCCGTACTACAGCAAGCCGACCCAGGAGGGGCTGCTGCGGCACTTCACGGCGATCGCGGACGCCACCGGCCTGCCGGTGATGCTCTACGACATCCCTGGCCGCAGTGGTGTGCCGATCCAGACCGAGACCATCGTGCGGCTCGCCGAGCATCCGCTGATCGTCGCGAACAAGGACGCCAAGGGCGACCTGGGCCGCGCCAGCTGGGCCATCGCCCGCTCCGGCCTTGCCTGGTACTCGGGCGACGACATGCTCAACCTGCCGCTGCTGTCAGTGGGGGCGGTGGGTTTCGTCTCCGTCGTGGGCCACCTGGTCGCGCCGGAGCTGCGCGCGCTGCTGGAGGCCTACCTGAACGGCGATGTCACCAAGGCCACCGAGATCCACCAGCACCTGCTGCCCGTCTACACCGGCATGTTCCGCACCCAGGGCGTGATCACCACCAAGGCCGCACTCGGCCTGAAGGGACTGCCCGGCGGGCCCCTGCGCCTGCCGCTTGTCGAGCTGTCCGAGGACGAGACCGAGCAGCTGAAGAAGGATCTCGCCGCCGGCGGGGTACAGCTCTGACAACGGACCGCTGCGGGCCGAGCTCCGGACGCTGGGCACAAAGCGGCCGCACAGACTTCACAACTGAACATCGACGAATGAACACCGGACCAAGAACCAGCACGATTCGCTCGCGCCATGTCTCCAAGCGGCCCCCCATGCCGGACCCACGGGGTCCCGCATGGAAGGCCCAGGAGGTATGGCGCGAGTGGTAGGGAGAGACTTTTGAGCCATCCGCATCCTGATCTCGCAGCTCCGCCTGCGCTCCCCGAGGGAGGCCTGCGCGTCACCCCGCTCGGCGGCCTCGGGGAGATCGGCCGCAACATGACGGTCTTCGAGTACGGCGGCCGGCTGCTGATCGTCGACTGCGGGGTGCTCTTCCCCGAGGAGGAGCAGCCCGGAATCGACCTGATCCTGCCGGACTTCACCTCGATCCGTGACCGGCTTGACGACATCGAGGGCATCGTCCTCACCCATGGCCACGAGGACCACATCGGAGGCGTCCCCTTCCTGCTCCGCGAGAAGGAGGACATCCCGCTGATCGGCTCCAAGCTGACCCTGGCCCTGATCGAGGCCAAGCTCCAGGAGCACCGCATCCGCCCCTACACCCTGGAGGTGGAGGAAGGGCGGCGGGAGCGCATCGGTCCCTTCGACTGCGAATTCATTGCGGTCAACCACTCGATCCCGGATGCACTCGCCGTGGCGATCCGCACCCCGGCCGGCATGGTGGTGCACACCGGTGACTTCAAGATGGACCAGCTGCCGCTCGACGGCCGCCTCACCGACCTGCCCGCATTCGCCCGGCTCGGCGAGGAAGGCATCGACCTGCTGCTCTCGGACTCCACCAATGCCGAGGTGCCCGGGTTCATCCCGCACGAGCGGGACATCTCGCCGGTGTTGCGCCAGGTCTTCGCCAAGGCCGAGCGGCGCATCATCGTCGCCAGCTTCGCCAGCCATGTGCACCGCATCCAGCAGGTGCTTGACGCCGCGTACGAATACGGGCGGCGGGTCGCGTTCGTCGGCCGTTCCATGGTCCGGAACATGGGCATCGCCCGCGACCTCGGCTATCTGCGGGTTCCCGGAGGGCTGGTCGTCGACGTCAAGACGCTGGACGACCTGCCGGACGAGGAGATCGTCCTGATCTGCACGGGCTCGCAGGGCGAGCCCATGGCCGCACTGTCGCGCATGGCCAACCGCGACCACCAGATCCGCATCGTCGAGGGGGACACCGTCATCCTCGCCTCGTCGCTCATCCCGGGCAACGAGAACGCCGTGTACCGGGTCATCAACGGTCTCACGCGATGGGGCGCCAACGTTGTCCACAAGGGCAACGCCCGAGTGCACGTCTCCGGCCACGCCTCGGCCGGCGAACTGCTGTACTTCTACAACCTCTGCAAGCCGCGCAACCTGATGCCCGTACACGGGGAATGGCGCCACCTGAGGGCCAACGCCGACCTGGGCATCCTGACAGGCGTCCCGCGGGAGCGCACGGTCATCGCGGAGGACGGGGTCGTCGTCGACCTCGTCGACGGTATGGCGAAGATCGCCGGCAAGATCCAGGCGGGGTATGTCTACGTGGACGGCCTGTCGGTCGGTGATGTCACCGAGACCTCGCTGAAGGACCGGCGGATCCTGGGCGAAGAGGGCATCGTCTCCGTCTTCGTCGTGGTGGACAGCACGACGGGCAAGGTCATCGGCGGCCCGAACATTAACGCCCGCGGCTCGGGCATCGAGGACTCAGCGTTCGCCCCCGTCGCCGCGAAGATCGAGGAGGCCCTGCTCAGGTCTGCGCAGGACGGGGTCTCCGAACCTCACCAGGTTCAGCAGCTCATCCGCAGGGTCGTGGGCAAGTGGGTCTCCGACACCTACCGTCGCCGACCGATGATCCTCCCGGTGGTCGTGGAGGTCTGACGGTTCGTCACCGGGCCGGGTGCCAGGATTTGCATCCGGCACCCGGCTCAAGTACGTTGTCACAACCGCCTCGACGAGTGCCGCGGAGACCCGTGCGCAGAGCGCTGGGGCGGGAAATTCCGGCCGGAGAAATCTGATAGAGTCGGAAACATCGAAGGGAAAGCCCGGAG
>NZ_JANFNG010000036.1 GCF_024436035.1 Streptomyces humicola | reverse complement strand
ACGGTGCTGTCTGGCCGGGGGCGCAGACTCGCACCGGCGCGGTGCGGGGGGTAGTGGTGGTGCCGTCCCCGAGTTCGCCGTCACCGTTGAAACCCCAGGCGAGGACTGTTCCGTCGTTGCGCAACGCCAGACTGAAGTCGCTGCCCCCGGCGATGGCCCGAACGCCGCGGAGAAGGTGTCCGCACGGTGCTGTCTGGCCGGGGGCGCAGACCTGCACCGGCGTGGTCTGAGGGCTGGCGGAGGTGGTGCCGTTGCCGAGTTCGCCGGAGCGGTTGTCGCCCCAGGCGAGGACCGTGCTGTCCTGGCGCAACGCCAGGCTGTGAGTCGTACCTGCGGCGATGCTGCGGGCACCCCGTAGGAAGGGGTTGCAGGGCGCTGTCTGGCCAGGCGCGCACACCGGCACCGGCGTCGTCCGGTCCATAGTGGTGCCGTCGCCAAGCTGGCCGTTACCGTTGACCCCCCAGGCCAGGACGGTGCCTCCTGGTCTGCCGCCGTCCGCCACGGCGTTCTGTTGTGTGCCTGGGAACCAGACGATGGCCGTCACAGCGGCTACAGCAACGGCGATGGCCCGTGTGCGCGGCGGTCGACTCAAGCGCGCGAGCATCGATACCCCTTTCCTGTCACCCGTTAGGACTGGCTCGACCCGCGCGTTCGAAGGCACCGGCCCGACGGATACATCATCGACGGGACACATTCGATGCTTTTGCTAATTTCGGCCTTACTCAGAGAACTTCACTCGATTGCCGTCTCTTTGAGCCATCCGAGAACCGCCAGCCGACAACCAGAGCGCGCGTCTTCTTCGTCCTGGCTACCTGCGGCACGGCCACTGAACTCAGCTCGGACGGTCAGCCAACCGGCTACGGTCAGGTGCTTGTTGGCCTTCGCCCCGCCGCTGTACTGCGACGGCTCCGGAGGGCCCTTCGGTCCCGCGCGTATGCGCAGGTCAAGGGCTCCTAGCCGTCACGCTAGCGATCACTCGTCCACAAATAGTCCACGAGCGGCAACGGGTGGGTGGACTTGGCTGGGCGCTAATCGTTCGCCTGCTCCGCTTCGCTCGACGTCGCCTGGTTTAGGGTTTCATGCCGCCTTTCGTACCAGCCTTTCCGAAAGGCTTCCCTGATTTACCGATCCGGGGCCGCCGCCCACCTGTTTCTTGTCTCACCCGGGTCGCCCGTGTCCCGCATCGGGAGCTAGCCCGCGTCCCTCAGGGGCAAGGCCAGGAAGGATGATGCCACCGGGACCGAGAACGCCGACTGAGACGGAAACCAGCGATGGCCCCGACCGTTCAAAGGCCGGGGCCATCGTTGGTTTCCTAGCTCAGCGTCTTCAGCGCCGTCGCGTCGTACGGCTTCAGCTCCTCGAGCCGGTCTCCCAGGACCTTCGCCGCCCACTCCGGATCCTGGAGCAGGGCGCGGCCGACGGCGACCAGGTCGAACTCGTCACGCTCCAGGCGGTCGAGGAGGTTGTCGATGCCCTGGACCGGTGCGCCCTCGCCCATGAAGCCGCGGATGAAGTCGCCGTCGAGGCCGACCGAGCCGACGGTGATGGTGGGCCTGCCGGTGAGCTTCTTGGTCCAGCCCGCCAAGTTCAGGTCCGAGCCCTCGAACTCCGGGAGCCAGTAGCGTCGGGTGGAGGCGTGGAAGGCGTCGACGCCGGCCGCGGCGAGCGGGGTCAGGATCGCCTCCAGCTCCTCCGGGGTCTCGGCGAGCCTCGCGTCGTAGGCCTCCTGCTTCCACTGCGAGTAGCGGAAGATCACCGGGAAGTCGGGCGAGACGGTCTCGCGGACCGCGGCCACGATCTCGGCCGCGAACTTCGTACGGGCCACCGGATCGCCGCCGTAGGCGTCGGTACGGCGGTTCGTCCGCGCCCACAGGAACTGGTCGAGGAGGTAGCCGTGGGCGCCGTGCAGTTCGACGCCGTCGAAGCCGATGCGTTCGGCGGCTGCGGCGGCCTCGGCGAAGGCGCCGATGACGTCGTTCAGGTCGCGCGCGGTCATTGCCTTACCGGTGCCCTCGGTGCCGTCGACGCGGATGCCGGAGGGGCCGACGGCGGGGGCGTCGGCGTAGGGCGGTTCGCCCTGCTTGCGCACCATGCCGATGTGCCACAGCTGCGGCACGATCATGCCACCCGCTGCGTGAACGGATTCGGCGACCGTCGCCCACCCCGCCAGCTGCTCCTCACCGTGGAACCGCGGCACACGGTCACTCTGCCCGGCCGACTCGTGGCCGACATACGTTCCCTCAGTGACGATCAGGCCCACACCTGCGGCGGCGCGACGGGCGTAGTACGACCGTACGTCTTCACCGGGGACGCCGTCCGGGGAGAACATACGCGTCATGGGCGCCATCACGATCCGGTTGGGGACGGTCAGGCCGTTCAGCGCGACGGGCCGGGACAGGATCTCGGCCGCGCGGGAGGCGGAGGACGCAATGACGGTCATGGATGTTCCTCGCAGATAGCAGACGGTGTGTGCACATGCATTGAATGCGTGCAGGTGTCAACCACTCCGGCGGCCACGGCATTTCGTCCCTCCAGCGAGCCCTCCTGTGATCCCGGGCACACGCCCAGACGCCGTTCGGGGGCGAGGCGTTTCCGCGTTCGGGGTGGCGTCACAGCGACGCCAGCCCGAACGGCTGTCCCACCCTGTGATCACGATTACGGTTCCAGTCGGCGGATTTGGGATCAGAGAAGCTTCTCAGTGCCTGCTCCATCCGCGCGTTGGCCTGGTCACGCTTGCCGTCCAGAGTCGCGGAGGGAACGGATTCCATCGATCTCTTCATCTCCGCGAGGCTGTGGGCTGCCCGGCGTGCGACCTCCGCCGGGTTGGTGCCTGCTGCCCGCCCTGCCCGCAGCTGCTCTCGACATCCCTGCCGGCAGCGGCCGGTACGAGCTGTTCCATGCAGGGCACCCAGGCCGTGATCGTGCCGTCCTCCGCCTGGAGCGCGGGTCTGGCGCTCGCCGTCCTGCTCGCTTTCGCCGCACTGACGGCCGTGCCGACCCGCCTCGGCGCCCGCCGGCCCGTCACCCAAGCTCGGCACGCCGAGTCGCGCTGAGGGAGACAAGCGTCCCGGGCGGTTCACCGGGATGGGCGCTCGGGCGAGCGGGGCGACTCGGCTCGGGTCAGGGTGTGGGTGGCGGGGATTCGCTACCGACCGGGCCCGCCCGAGTGTTCGTCGCCATCGAGGAGGGTTCCATCGTGAAACGTCGTATTGCCGCCATCCTGCCTGCCGCCACGGCGGCCCTGCTGCTGTCCGCCATCCCCGCAGCCGCTCTTGGCCAAGGAGGCGGGGGCAACGGCATTCTCGGGCTCGGGCTCTTGGGCTTGCTCTGAACGGACGAAACCCGCCCCCACCCGGCTGCTGCCGGTGCGGGGGCGTTGCACTGGTCAGCCCTCTACGTGTCCGACGACGATGGACGGTCGGCGGCGGTGCGACGAGTGCTTCGGGTGCGTCGGGTGCGTCGGGTGCGTCGAATCGTCAGGCGTGGCGGATCACAACGGCGGCCGCGTCGACCCGCCGCAGGACTGAACCCGTGGGCTGGGCGGCGTATCCGGGCGCGCGGGACTTCCCGGCTCGGGGCAGGGTGGCGGGTGTCGTCGTCGAGGAGGTTTCCATCGTGAAGCGTGTTGCCGCCATCCTGGCCGCTGTCGTCGCAGGGCTGCTGTTGTCTGCAGGTCCGTCCGCCGCTCAGGCGGCCGGCAACTCCGGCGACACCGGTGTCAACGTCCTCAACCTACTCGGCGTTGGCGCGGGCCTGGGGATTTGAACGGATCGACAAGCTCTTCCACGGCGTGGGCCCATGCCGTACGAACTATCCCCTGCCACGTCTGCGTGCGGCTGGTCGGTTACGAGGGGCTGCTCGGCGGGCGGTGACGTGTTGTTCCGTTCCTGGTGACGTCCGGCGGTGGTCCGCGGCTCCGGCGCCGGCAGCCGCGACACTACGGCGACGCTGGGGGGACGCTGCGGCGAACTCCGGGCGGGCACGCGGTCGGGTAGTCATCAACACCTCTTGAGGACTTACCCTGAGACCAGCCGGTAACCAGGGACGGTGAGGCGCCCATGGCGAAGCGGTACGAAGCGATTGCTGACGCCCTGCGCGAGCAGATCCGCACAGGTCGGCTCAGCCCGGGCGACCGCCTGCCCACGGAGGCGGCGCTCGTGAAGCGGTACAAGGTGAGCTTGCCGACGGTCCGGCAGGCGCTCGGGGTGTTGCAGGCCGAAGGGCTCGTCGTGAAGAGCCATGGGCGGGGCAACTTCGTCCGCAAACCGCGCACGAAGGTCGTGCGGTCCAACGGCCGGCACCAGTGGGAGAAGGACCGGGCGCGTGCCCCGCGCGAGGAGCGCGAGGCCACTGGGGCGACGGAGTACGACACGGGCCTGACCGTGAACGATCTCGTCTTCAGCGCGGAATACCGTGAGGCGAAGGCGACCGAGGAGCTCGCCGCGGCGCTGGATGTGCCCATCGGGACCCGGCTGCTCGAACGGACCTACCGCACCCGCTGCCGCGAGGAGGAGGCGCCGTTCAACGTTGTGCGCTCCCACTTGGTGTACGACCTGATCGCCGCCAACCCGGACCTGCTCGACGAGGCGAATGAGCCCTGGCCGGGCGGCACGCAGAGCCAGCTCTACACCGTCGGGATCGAGGTCGGCCGGGTAGAGGAGCACGTCACCGCGCGACCGCCGACCGTCGAGGAGGTGGAGGAGCTCGGACTCACCGCCGGCGTCTCCGTCATGGTTCTGCGGAAGATGTCCATGGACACCACCGGCCGGGTCGTGGACGTGACCGAGGTGACGCTGCCCGGCGACCGGACGGAACTGGTCTTCACCACGCCCCTGGCCCGGTGGTGACCATGACCGGGCTCATCTCGGTGATCACGGCGGTTCACGCTCCTGGCGCGCACTACCTGCCGGACGCGTACACGTCCCTGGCCGATCAGCACCTGCCGGACGGATGGGACTGGCAGTGGGTGGTCCAGGAGGACGGAGAGACGGACGCTGTCGCGCCGTATGTACCCGATGATGCGCGGGTCAGCTTCGGTCAGGGGCGTCCGGGGCGCGCCGCGATGGCCCGCACGATGGCCCTCTCCCGCGCGGAGGGCGAGTTCGTCAAGGTCCTCGATGCCGACGACATGCTGACGCCGGGCGCGCTCATGCGTGACCTGGGCGCCCTCACCGGTCATCCGGACGTCGGCTGGGCGACCTCTCGGGCGCTCGATCTCATGCCCGATGGATCGACCGTCGGTTTCGACCAGGACCCGCCCCAGGGCGTCATCCGCCGCGGGACGGTACTGGAGCACTGGGCGAGCCATGACTACCGGGCACCGGTTCACCCGGCGACGCTGTTCGTCCGCCGCGATCTGCTCCTGGCCCTGGGCGGCTGGATGGCCCTGCCGGCGTCCGAGGACACCGGGCTGCTGCTGGCGCTGAACGCCGTCAGCCGCGGGTGGTTCACGGCGCAGACCGGGCTCCTCTACCGCAAGTGGCGCGGCCAGGTCACCGGCCAGGCCGCGCACGTCCACAAGGGGGAGCGGGAGGCGCGCATGGCGGTGGTGGAGGCGCGCGCACGCGCTCTCGCGGCCCTCGAAGGGTGGAGCTACGGGGCGGGGTAGCGGGCAGCGGGTATCGGGTAGCGGGGTGCGGGGGGTGCGGGGGGCGCGCGGGTATCGGGCGACGGTCAGGGGAGCGTTTCGGCGTCGGCCCGGGAGAAGATCAGGTCGCGGGAGCTGGCGAGGACGAACGTCAGTATCCGGTCGCCGTCGGACGCCGCGGTGTTCACCGCGCGGTTGAGGGCGTCGAGGACGCCGGTGGTGTCGGGGACGTTGCGGGGGAGGGTAACCACAGGGCCGCTCTTCCGATCTGACGGTATGTCAGGTATTGATTGGGCTGACGACTCAAGGCATACCCCATGGGGTGGAGGGCGAGTTCATGGAATCGGCAGCACCGCAGATGTCATCCCCGCCGGCGGGGGACCCCCGATTCGTTGCCGCCTTCTATCAGCCGACGTCCGGATGGACCGTCGCAGCAGAATCGACCACCCGCGAGCCGGTGGACTACGCGGTCGCCGCGATGATCCAGACGGTGCGGTCGCGTGGCCAGGCTCCGCTGGTGGAGATCTGGGGCCCGGCCGAGGGCGGCGATGACTGGCGGCACATCGAAACCATCCGCGCCCGGTCGGGACGGGTGGCCTCGCACGCCGAGCACCACAGTGAGCGCCCGGAGCAACAGCCCGTACGCAGCGCACGCGACGAGCGGCTCCGTGACCGCCGGCACCAAGTGCTCACGGCCGCGCTCGCGGCAGCCGGTCTCACCGATCTGCATCCCGAGGACGATCTGGCGATCACCGAGCTCGTCGATGCCACCGAGGAGTCGACGATACGGCGGATCGCACACTGGCTCTCTGCGGCGAACGGCGAGGCAGGAGAGGCAGGAGAGGCAGGAGAGGTGTGAGCCGAGCGGGCCCTGCGCTCACTGAGCCGACCGCCCTCCGCGCCGTTCATCCCCCTGCCGCTCGTCCCCCTGCCGGGGCAGCTCGTGCGTGGTTCTGCCGGGCGCCAGGCGGTCCACCACTTCGGCCAGCCCCTCGCAAGCCTGCAGCAGCTCGCGATGGGTGTTGATTCGTTCGTTGGTGATGGCCGCCAGGAGGATCGCGGTCAGTGCAGCCGCTCCGTTGAGGGCCTGCAGCATGACCATCACCGCGAGCAGGGTGTGGCCGGCGAACGGCCCGCTGTGGTCTGTCGCCGCCTGGATCGTGAGCACGGACACGAGAAGGGCGCACGGCGCGGCACCCGTGAGCTGGAACCGCAAGGCCGCCCACATGAGCACGGGGAAGACGAGGAACAGCAGGGCGAGCGGGCTTCTGGTGACGGCGACGGTGACCACGACGACGCTGACCAGCAAAGCCGCTGCTTCGACCCACCGGGACAGGGGTGCGCCCCGGGGAAGCCTGGCGGCCCGGATGACGAACAGGACCGGCGTCACGAGCAGCACACCCATCGCGTCCCCCGTCCACCACACCGACCATGCCGCCCAGAACTTGTCAACGGGCAGTGTTCCGTCAAGCGCCAGCGCCCCGTCCCCCACGGTCGCGCTGATCAGCATCGCGCCCAGCGCGCCCAGGAACACCAGGGCCAGCCCGTCCCGCAGCCGGTCCAGCTCGGCGCGGAAGCCCACGCGCCGCAGCATCAGATAGGCGCACACCGGGGCAAGCGTGTTCCCCGCGACGATGCCGATATCGGCGATATGCACAGGACTGATCGACGCGGAGACCGCGAACTCGCCGAGGGCGATCCCCGGCCAGATGCGGACGCCCATGGACAGCAGGAAGAACAGCGCGACGCCGGTCGGCGGCCACAGCGGTGTGACCGTCTCGCCGCCGATGGTCACTTCCTGCAGCAGGCCGAGCCGGGCGGTCATGAAGTAGACGGCCGTGACGACGATGATTTCCACACCGGTCGTCCCCAGGCCTCGGCCCAGACCCCGCCCCCGGCCCAAGCCTCGGCGCACGCCCCGGGACACCTGGTGGTGCGCCAGGGCGGCCGGGCCGTGTGACGCGCGGGCCTGAGGCTCTTCCATCACGCAGCCACGTCCGCCGTTGCGTCATGGCGCAGCACGAGGACGGCCGCGTCGTCGGAGTGGCCGGTGAGGTCGGCCACCTTGATCACCTCGGCGGCCAGTTGGTCCGGATCGCCGCCGGCCCCGGCGCGGACCAGCTCCGTCACTCGTTGCAGACCGGCCTCGATCGGGAACGACGGGCCCTCGATCACACCGTCCGTGAGCAGGACGTATGCTCCCGGTTTCGTCAGCCGGCGCCGCGAGACCGGATACACCTCACCAGGCTGTATCCCGAGCGGTAGCCCCTTGCCGCAGACGTCCACTCCGCAGCAGTCGTCGACAGTTGCCCACACCGCGGGGACGTGTCCGGCGCGCGCATCGGCCAGTTCCAGGGTGGCTGGGTCGAAGCGGACGAAGGTGCAGGTCGCGAAGAGGTCGCAGTCCATCGACAGCAGCAGGTCATTGGCGCGGCTCAGCGCCTCGCCCGGGTCGGCGGTGGTCACGGCCACGGCACGCAGGGCGATGCGGATCTGGCCCATGAAGGCAGCCGCCTCCACGTCATGCCCCTGCACGTCGCCTATGGAGAACCCGAGGGCGCCGTCAGGCAGCCGGAAGCCGTCGTACCAGTCACCGCCGACGTCCAGCCCGTCGCGCGCGGGCGCGTACCTGGCTGCGCTCCGCCACCGTGGTCCGCTCGGAAGCGCGGGCGGAAGCAGCTGGCTCTGCAGGGCAACGGCCAGATCCACGCGCGCCTTCTGCAGCTCCGCCCGGTTCAGCGCCTCGGCCGTGAGCCGCCCAAGCGTCGTCAGCAGGTCATGGGCGCTTGATGCCGGGGTGGCACGGCGTGGGGTCATGAACCGCTCCGAGGTGCGTCAGATCGTCCGCCGCGAGCTACGCGCCTAGCGCGGCATATGTTCTATTCTGCCCGACTTGATCGGACTTCCTTCGGGGAGCGGTGCACGTCCTCGTCGACACGTGCGCCGTCGACCGGGTCACACGCCGGGAATCGTGTCCTGTTCGACGTCGAACCGGCCGGGCTGCGGCGCGGTCCGCTCGGCGAGTTTGGCTCGGCAGCCGTCGCCCAGCCCCCACAGGCGCGCTTCCCGGCCGGTGAGAGGCCGCCCGCACAGAGCACACGTGACGCGCCGACGTCCGTCCGGCTCCGGTGGATCTTCGAGGGGGAGGGGAGTGCTGGGCTCGGCGGTCATTGCTGCGGTTGCCGCGGCCGGAAGTGGACGAGGACCCGGCCCGGGTTGTTCGGGTCGGCCTCCACGCGGTCGTACAGCTTCTTGATGTGCCGCTGACCGAGAAAGGCCAGCGTGCGCTGCTTGAGCTGCCCCGATCCCTTGCCGGGAATGATCTCTACGACGGTCTCACCGGTCCGGGCCGCTTTGAAGATGGTCTGCCGCAGGGCGAGTTCGATGTCGCGGTTGTTCCGGAAGATCGGGTGCAGGTCCAAGGTGAGCAACGTAACCCCTCCGGTGTCGGGTAGCACGAGTGTGTCACCACCGTCGGGTCACCGTCCGGCGCCGGCTCGGGCGAACTCGGCGACAAGGCTCGCGGTGGGTTGGTACTGCTGGATTTCGACGATGGTGTCGGGGTGGCGCTCGTCCCGCTGGTGACGGATACACCTGCTGTCCACCGATCGGTTGACGGGTGATGGCGCGTCAGGTGTGCGTCAGGCGTGTGTCAGGTGTGCGTTCGTGGGCTCGTCTCCTCTCGCGCGGTCTCCCAGGCCGCTTGCTTCAGCTCCATCCGGGCGGCGGGTGCCCGGCCGGGGAGCGTGGCCCAGTACGGGTGGGTGGAGATCAGTACGGACAGCCGCTGCAGCTTGCGCCGCAGGACCGTCGTCTCGGCGGGATGCGCCGCCTCGGCGAGCTGCCTGTAGACGGCGTACCAGGCCCGCTGGGCGTGCAGGAGGTCATCGGGGAAGGTGTACGTCACGAACAGAATTCAAGCACGTGTTCGAATTCTTCCGCAGCACACGGACGGGTGAAAACCCGAGTGACGCCGGCGACCTGGGAGCTGATGGCCTGGCTACGGTGTCAGGGTCAAGCACCGGCCACCGCCGCACCGCCGCACCGCCGCACCGGCTCCTGAACGAGGCATCCCGAGCGCAGCGCCGCCGGGGGCGGCGATCTCGTTCGACGGCCTGCTCCCGGCGGCTTGCGTACGGCTGCTCTTACGCCTCCTCGTGGCCCAGGACGAGGTCGAAGCCATCGTGGCTGCTGCCGCCCAGTGCGACCGGCACGGCCACCGGCGGGTAGCCGCTGGCGATTACGGTGTACTGCGCGACGGAGAGGTCGGCGAAGAAGTACGTGCCGTCGGCTCCGGTGTCGCCGGCCGCGATGACGTTGCCCGCGGAGTCCAGCAGGGTGACGCGGGCATCCTCCAGCGGACGGCCGTCCCGGCCGCGCACCGTTCCGCGTACGGTCGCCGCGCGGCGCAGCTCGACATCGCAGCGGGTGCGCTCGCCGGAGACGGTGGCCGGCTCGGCCGCCGGGCGGTGTCCCGGCGCGCTGACGGCGACCGTGTAGTCGCCCGGCATCAGGTCGTCGATCCGGTAATCGCCGTCCATCTCGGTCGTGGCGGAGGCCGCCACCTCACCGCGCTGGTCGGTGGCCACCACCAGGGCGCCGTCCACCGCCTTGCCGTCCGCGTCGCGCACCGTGCCGACCAGGCCGCCCGTTCCGGCGGGCATCACCAGGTCGTACGAGAGCGGCGCGCTGCCCAGCGCCAGGGTGGCGACCTGCGGCCGGTGGCCCGGGGCCGAGCCGACCAGCACCAAGCTGCCGCGCTCGGGGGTGTCCATCGCGTACGAGCCGTCCTCGCGGGCGGTGTCACGGGCGAGTTGACGGCCCGCCGGGTCGAGCAGGGTGATCACGGCGTGCGGTATGGGCGCGCCCGTCCCGTCCAGCACTCGGCCCCGGATGACGGCGGTGCTGCCCGCGTCCGGCTGTGCAGGGGCCGCGGCCTGCGCCGGGAGCCCCTCCGCTGCCACGGCATCGGCCGTCTCCGGCAGGCTCGCCTTCCTGCGGCGGAAGAGCAGCATGGTCACGATCGCGCCGAAGGCGAAGAACCCGGCCGACCACCAGTACGCGGTGGCGTAGCTGTGCAGCGCGGCGTTGGCCTTGACCAACGGGTCGGTCAGGTGGTGTGCGGCGTAGTGCGTGGCTGCACTGGTGGCCAGGGTGTTGAGCAGCGCGGTGCTGATCGAACCACCCACCTGCTGCGTGGTGTTGACGGTGGCCGAGGCTACGCCCTGGTCGCTCATCCGCACGCCGAGGGTGGCGTAGCTCATCGCGGCCGGCATTGACATGCCGATGCCGGCACCCATGATCAGCAACGGCGGCAGCACGTGCGCGGCGTAGCCGCTGTGCAGGCCAAGGCGGGTCAGCCAGACCATGCCGCCGGCCGCCATCAGCATGCCGATGGGCACGATCAGCTTGGGCCCGATCCGGGGGATGAGCAGGTTGGTGGACAGCTGCGCCAGCACCATCAGCGCGCCGATCATCGGCAGGAAGGCCAGGCCGTTCTTCACCGGCGAGTAGCCCAGCGTCGCCTGCAGGTAGTAGGTGAGGAAGAGGAAGACGCCGAACATACCGGCCGAGGCGATCAGCATGGTGGCGAAGGCGGCGCCGCGGTTGCGGTCGGCCAGCACGCGCAGCGGCAGTACGGGGTTCTTCGCCCGGCCCTGCCAGAGGAAGAAGGCCAGCAGGACAACCGCGCCCGTGGCCAGGAAGCCCCAGGTCATCCAGTTGCGCCAGCTGTGGGTGTCCGCGTTGGCGAAGCCGTAGACCAGGCAGAACAGACCGCCGGAGACCAGCACCACACCGGGGATGTCCAGCTTGGGCCGGTGGGCAGGAGCGGAACGGCTGAGGAAGACGATGGCGCCGGCCAGCGCGAAGACCGCGATGATGTCGTTGACATACAGCGTCCAGCGCCAGTTGAGGTACTGGGTGAGCAGGCCGCCGAGGATGAGGCCGACAGCCGCACCGGAGCCGGCGATGGCGCCGAAGACGCCGAACGCCTTGGCCCGCTCCTTGGTGTCTGTGAACGTCGTGGTCAGCAAGGACAGCGCCGCCGGGGCGAGCAGCGCGCCGAAGAGGCCCTGGAGCGCGCGCGCGACGACGAGCATCGTGAAGCCGTTGGCCGCGCCGCCGAGTGCGGAGGCGCCGGCGAAGCCGACGATGCCGATGATGAAGGTCGCCCTGCGCCCGAAGAGGTCCGCGAGCCGGCCACCGAGCAGCAGCAGACTGCCGAAGGCGAGCGAGTATGCGGTGACGATCCACTGGCGTCCGTCGTTGTTGAAGTGCAATGCCTGCTGAGCGGTCGGCAGCGCGATGTTCACGATCGTCGCATCGAGCACCACCATGAGCTGGGCGAGGCCGATCACGGCCAGCGCCCACCAGCGATGCTTCACCTGCGCAGGGTGGGTGTGGCCGGACGGCCCGGCCTGGGCGGTGTCGACGCGCGCGTCGACCTGGGTGGATGACATGGAATTTCCCTCGTTGGTGGCTGAGATGGCTCAGTTCCGCGACAGCACCGGCAGTACGACGGCGTCCACATAGCGTTCGAGGTACGCGGTATCGGCGTCGGTTCGTTCCAGGATCGGCCGGGCGAAGGCCGCTCCGGCGATGAGGTGTGGCACGAAGTCGATGGCGGGGTTGTCGGGCGCGATCTCGCCGCGCCGCACGGCGCGTTCGAGCATCCGCCGCAAAATCGCCTGCTCCGGCTGGATCAGTGTCTCGTGGAGGGCGTCCGCCAGTTCGTCGTTGCAGTTGACGGCCTGGCCGAGCGCGCGCATCAGCGCCGCGTCCTTGCGGCTGGGCCCCTCGCCGATCCGGCGGGCGATCTCGTACAGATCGCCGCGGAGCGAGCCGGTGTCGACGCTCTCCAGGCCGAAAGACTTGTGGTGACGCAGGGCGGTGGCCACCAGCCGGGGCTTGCCCTGCCACTGGCGGTAGAGCGTGGCCTTGCTGGACCGCGCCCGGGCGGCGACGGCGTCCATCGTGAGCGCGTCGTAGCCCACCTCGCGCAGCAGGTCGAGAACGGCCGCATACAGCTCTTCTTCACGCTCCGGCGTAAGCCTGGTCCGCCGCGTACGGCTCGGACTGGTCTCCGCGCCAGAAGTCACCACGTGCCTCGCTCACCCATCATCGAAACGAAACGGTTTCGTACACAACGAACCTAGGTGATGGATGCACGAAACGCAAGCGTTTCGCTCATCGGTCGGCACCAACCTCCAGCCCTCGCCGACGCACCCCATCGGCCACCCATGCCGCCGCGCCACCCACGCCACCCACACCGCCACGCCGCCGCGCCGCCTCGCGATGCAAGACACCTGCCGCCGGCACGCTCCGCGTCACGCCCACTCGCCGAGTGAGGCGCTCAGCACCTCGACCTACGGCTCGGACGGTCAAGTGATCGTCCGCATGATGATTGCCGCACCAGGCGACCGAGAGGCGTCGGTTACGTCGGTTACGCTGACACGAGCAGAAGGGGAGTAGCTCTTCGCCGGACCGTCGACATACTGGCCCTCCCGGGCCCGGCGCCCGGAGCCCGGCCGCTTGACGCGGTGGGCCAGCGAGACCTTCGGCCGCAGCGTACGACGCTGCCGTGCCGAAGCGACGCCTCCCCGGGAAGCTCTTCGGTGCGGGAGCCCCACCGAAGAGGAACCGCTTTTGATGTCCGCCCTGACCGTCGCCGCCATCGCCTTTGGCGTGATCTTCATCGCCGAGCTTCCCGACAAGACGGCCCTCGCCAGCCTGCTGCTGGGTACTCGCTTCCGGGCGAGCTACGTGTTCTGCGGGATCGCTGCCGCCTTCGCCGTCCATGTCGTCCTCGCCATCGCGGCGGGCAGCCTGCTGGCGTTGCTGCCACATCGGTGGGTGGAGGGCATCGTCGCCGTCCTGTTCCTCGCCGGCGCCGCGGTGATCTTGCGGCATAAGGTCGAAGAGGACGGGGACGAGGACGAGGACGAAGCGATGAAGGCGCCCGCCGACCAGAGCTTCTGGAAGGTGGCCGGCAGCGGTTTCATGCTGATCCTGGTCGCCGAGTTCGGCGACCTGACGCAGATCATGACGGCCAACCTCGCGGCGCGCTACAACAACCCGCTCGCGGTCGGACTCGGCGCGGTCCTCGCCTTGTGGGCGGTGGCCGGGATCGGAATCGTCGGCGGCCAGGCGCTGATGAAGCGCGTCCCGCTCCCGCTGATCACGAAGATCGCCGCGGCGGTCATGGTCGTGATGGCGGGGTTCAGCCTGTATGAGGCGATCGCCGGCTGAGCGAAGGAGCGCCAACGAGCGCCACAGAGCATCCGACTGTGCGAAAGAGGCTTGTTGATCGGGTGTCAGTGGCCGATGCCGGGTGGGTACGGTGCATTCATGCAGAGCAACGGGGTGGAGCCACGCGGGCATGTGTTGTTGATCGGCGGGGCGGATGTCGTCCATCGGCGACGTCTGCAGTGGAGCCCCACCGCGGGCCTGGCCGCTCTCGCGGGCGTGCCGGCGGCGACGCTCGCCGGCGGCGGGCAGCTGCACGGGCATCTGCCCGTCGACACCGTCGCCGTACAGGCCGCTCGCGACGCGAACGAGGTGCTGACCCGGCTGCGGTCGGCGGCTGCCGTGGGCGGGCCCCTGCTGGTCTACCTCGCCGGGCCGCTGGTGCTGGACCGCAAACGGGGAGAGCTGCACCTGGCGCTCGCCGGCACGACGGCGGACACCGTCCGCTACACCGCCCTGCCATGGTCATGGCTGCGCGACGAGTTGCGCCTGCGGGCGACGGCCTCGACGACGCTCGTGGTCGACCTCGTCGCCGACGCGCATGCCTGGCGGATGCTTCACCACCGGCCCGATACGGTCGGCGCTGGACTCCCGCCGATGTGCGGCGTGGTCGCCGCACCCGACGGCAGCGACGCTGAGCCGGCGCGGTACACCAGGTGCCTGGCCGAGCTGCTGCGCAGCAGCCCGCAGCCCCTGCCGGTCCTGCAACTGCACGCGGCAGCCGTCGCGGCGGCACGGCCCGCGTCCGGCACCCTCCTCATACCCGCCGCACAGCCGGCCCTGCCCGTGCGCGCGGCGGCAGCGCCCGCTTCCCGTGCCGATGCCTCCGGACACGCCGATCCGCGGCCCCTGATATGGCAAGCAGCGCAGGCCGGCCGGCACAACGAGGCGGCATCCATGGCAGCGGCGTGGGAACAGCACGCGTGGCGGACGTACGGGCCCACGAGCACCCAAGCGAGCGAGTGGCTGGAGATCCGCGCCGACCTCGCCCGGATCGCGGGAAATCTCGTGCTGGCCACGGAATTGTGGATCGCCGCGGCCAAGGCGCGTCTCGGTCTCCATGGGCCGGACAGCCGCCGGGTCGCTGCTGCCGCGCGCAGCGCCCACTGGTGCTGGAACGGGATCGGCGAACCGTCCAAGGCCGTCGAGATCGGGCCTCACCTGATCGCCTTGCTGGAACAGCTCCCTGGGTTGGATCCGCGTCAACTTCCCACCGCCCGGAGGCGTTTGGAATCCCTCGCGGCCGGTTATCCCCGGCCCATGGCGTTGACGGGCGCCGACGGGCACTGATTCATGGCGTGTGAGGGGCCGCCGGTGAGACGGCGATGACGGCCACGTCGTCGGTGAGGGTGAGGGCTGCGGCGTAGCGCGTCAGATCGGCGTGGATGAAGTCGACCACCTCGGCCGGCGCTTGCTCCTGCTCCTGGTTCTGGTCCATGGCCTGGTTCTGGTTCTGGTTCTGGTCCTGCTCCCCGTCCGGCCCGTGGCGGGCGATGACATGGCTGCGGAGCCGTTCGGCGAGCGGGTAGAACGCTCCCGTACAGTCGCGCGCCTCCACCGCGCCGTCGGTGCACAGCAGCGGGACGTCCCCGACCCCGAGCGGGTAGGTGCCGGCCGGGGTGTCGCCGGGGCGAGGTCGCCGAGGCCGAGGGGCAGGCCGGCGCCGGACACCTCACGCCTCACGCCTCACGGTTCCTGCCGGTGACCGGCGCCTGAGCACCGGCCTTCGCCGGGCCGCGGGCCATGGCAGGACCGAATCAGCCGTTGTCTCCGGTCACCAGGGCGATCTCGCCGTCGAGCCGGAACGGGTCCGCCATGGTTGCGAGTATCGCGGTCGGCCGTGGCAACGGCATCCCGGGCGCGCGCCGGTGCGGGTGCAGGGGCCGGTGCCGGTCCGGGTTTCGGCGGGGGTGGGGACGCGGGTGCGGACGCGGGCCGTCTGCCGGGACAGTCCGGGCGCGGTGCGTCGCGAGCCGTCTCGCTCGGGGCGAGGCCTTCCGCCTTCACGGTGAGGGCGCGGACGCGTACGCGCTGCGGTCCGAGCGAATCGAACATCCGGTACGCCGTCAGCCGCAGCTCCTCGACGGACGCGGAGCCCCGGGGCAGTGCGCGCGAGCGGGACAACGTGGTGTGGTCGGCGAAGGCGACAACGAGCGTGAGCGTGGCGGCGACTTGGCGGCGGCGCCGCAACCGGACCGCGACGGCTTCGACCGTGTGGAGCAACGCGGTGCGGATCACCGCCGCGTCAAGGGTGCCGCGACCGAGATCCCGCCGTTCGACGACGGTGTGCGCGGGGTCCGCAGGGGTGACCGGCCGCGGGTCGATGCCGTGCGCGCGCTCGTTGAACAGGCGGCCGGCCCCGCCGCCCAGGAGGCGCTCCACGGTCACCAGGGGCGCCGCGGCGAGCGCGCCGACGGTGCGCAGCCCTGAGCGGCGCAACGTCTCGGCCTGGGCCGGGCCCATCCCGTGCAGTGCCTCGACGGGCAGCGGCGCGAGGAAAGCGGCGATGGCCGCGGGTGAACTGCCCACCTGGGTGATGCCGTCCGCGCCGGGGCGGGCCGAGGCCATGGCGGCCAGCGACCAGGCGGGGGCGATGCCGATACGGGTGTCGAGGTCGTACCGGGCGAGGGCCGTGCCACGGATGCGCCGGGCGAGCTCGAAGGCGGTCATGCTCCAGTACCGCAGGGCGCTGCGGACGTCGGCGAGCGCGGCCGACGGCGGAAGCGCCTGGACGAGCGGGGTGATCTCCTCCAGGAGGGCGAGGAGCAGCCGGTAACGGGTCTCGTCCGTACCCGGCTCGCAGCGGATGTGAAGAAGTGTGCTGGGGGCATCGCCGGGGACATCCCGAGCCTGCGGAACCATCGCCATCGCCATCGCCATCACCTCCCCCCGACCTTACTCGAACAGAAATCGAACATGCGAGGCGTTGAAGGGTTTCTGGCGGCGCTTCGCCTAAGGTGACGGACCGTGATCAATCGCACCATGTCAGCCGTCGCCGCGGCGGCGCTTCTGCTCCTGGCGTCCGCCCCCGCGTCCGCTGCCGCGCCCACCCGTGACGACGGTGGTCATCACCGCCATCACCACCATCACCACCACGGGCGCCGCTGGCGCACCAAGTGCCACGACAAGGGCATCCTCGGCTTCTTCAGCCCGCTTCTGTGGCCGCATGAGGCGACGATCTGCGACGGGATCCAGTACCCGCATCTCCTTTGACGGGCCTGACGGGCCTGACGGGCCTGACGGGCCTGACGGGCCCGAGGGCCCGGCGGCGGTGGACCTGCGGCCCTGGAAGTGCGGATCCGCGGCGGGCAGGGTGGATGGTGGCCGGCTGAGATCTGCAGCGGAGGACGAAGAGTGATGGGCCCATCCCGCACGGAGGACCGCGACCCGGCCGCCTGACGTGACACGCGCGGCGCTGCGCCCTCGTGCCCACGCTGCGGCTCCCTGCGGCTCTTCCGGGTCTGGACGCGCGGCGCAGGGCGGTACTGGGGTGCGTCGACTGCGGAACGAGGAGGGCTCAGCGGCGACGGGTCGAACCGTCAACCTGACCATCCGGGGCGCTCAGGGTCCGGCGGCTGGGCCGGACCCCCTTCGTTGCGCCCGATTTCATCCACATGTCGATATATGGCCACTTTGGCCGAAAGTGTGCAGTGACGTTTCATCTCTTATGGGACAAGGGCTTCGGAGTGATCCGCCCGATGTACTGCGCATTTGCGGGCGTCAGGGATGTTTATCGATACATCGTCACGCTTGCGAAGTAAATCGGGCACCAGGGGTGGTTTCGGGCGGTTCTCGTGGGCAACTCTTGCCACGGCGACGTCGCAGAGTTCGCGGAGTGGTCGGCCAACCGCACCGCACAAAGCACCACAGAACCACACAACACACCCCACACAGACTTCAGCTCCTTGAGTTCCGGGAGGAATTCACATGGCACGCATCCGTACTGCCCGCGCCCTGGCCGCAATTGCCGCGCTGCCTCTCGCGGCCGCGCTCTTCACCGGCACGGCGTCGGCGGACAACGGTTCCTTCGCCAACCACCACTCCAACTCGAGCATCAACAACACGGCCCAGTTCGCCAGTGGATGGGGTGCCTCGAACCAGAGCAACACCGCGAGCGTCAACGGTGCTGGATTCGCCCCCGGGTTCACCCACATCGACCAGTCGAATGTGAACATCCACTTCACCAGGATGTGGTGATCTAGGCGGGGATCCCCGGCCGACCCCAGCGGGCGGGGCTCCTCACGTCACACAACCGCAGGTTCCAGGTCGCGCGGCGGCATCCCCAGTGCCGCCGCGCAGCCGTGTTCGTCCACAGGGTGTGGACAAGCGGCGTCTTGACGGGCCCGATGGATCTGACGGATAGTCAGAAAATGCTGTATGAACGGCTCACGGCGTACGAGGGCAGGCCGGCCGCCGAAGGCGGCGAGGGCAAGGACCCCGTCAACCCGGCCATGATCCGCCACTGGTGCGAGGCCATGGGGGACACCAACCCCGCATATACCGACGCCTCCCGTCCCGCCGGGATCATCGCGCCGCCGACCATGCTGCAGGCCTGGACGATGGGCGGGCTCTCCGGGCACACCGCCCGCTCCTCCGCCTTCGACGAGTTGCTCGCCGCGCTCGACGACGCGGGGTTCACCGCCGTCGTCGCCACCGACTGCGAACAGGAGTACCTGCGGCCGCTTCGGCCCGGTGACCGCATCTCCTTCGACGCGGTGATCGAGTCGGTCTCACCGCTGAAGACCACGAGACTCGGATCGGGCCACTTCGTCACCACCAGGACGGACGTGTGGTCGGGGGGCGTGCGGGTGGGTACGCACCGGTTCCGGATCCTCAAGTACGCACCCACGCAACGCACGACTGCGACCGCTGCCACCACCACCGCGCCGAAGCGTCCGCGGCCGGTCGTCAACCGCGACAACGCCGGCTTCTGGGACGGCGTCGGCGCCCGCAAGCTGCTCATGCAGCGCTGCACGGGATGCGGCGCGTTGCGCTTTCCGTGGCTGCCCGGCTGCAACGCCTGCGGCGGGCAGGGCTGGGACACCGTAGAGGCGCGCGGCGACGGCACCGTCTATTCGTACGTCGTCGTGCACCACCCCCCGTTCCCTGCCTTCGACCCTCCCTATGCGGTCGCGCTCGTCGAACTTGCCGAAGGGGTGAGGGTGATCGCCAACGTCACCGGTGTGCCGTACGACAAGGTGCGTATCGGCATGCCCGTCGAGCTCGGATTCCAGTCGTTCGACGAGGAAGTGACGCTTCCGGTCTTCCGGGCGACGGAGCAGGGGGGTGGCGCGGATGCGAGCCGGTGAACAGCTGCCGCCGTTGCGGATACCGATCACCCGCACACTCGTCGTCGCCGGCGCCATCGCCTCACGCGACTACCAGGACGTCCACCATGACGCGGAGGCCGCGCGGGCCAAGGGCTCCCCCGACATCTTCATGAACATCCTCACCACCAACGGACTTGTCGGCCGCTACATCACCGACCACTTCGGTCCCGACGCCGAGCTGCGCAAGGTCGCGATCCGCCTCGGTGCACCCAATCACCCCGGCGACGAGATGGTGTTGACGGGCACGGTCGCCTCGGTCGACGGTGACGAGGCAGTCATCGAGGTGAAAGGCGCCAACAGGCTCGGCAACCACGTCACCGGACGCGTCACCGTCCGCCTCCCGCACGACGCCCCGCAGGAGGCGCGCTCATGAGCCTGCGCACCCGCGACACCCTCGGCAACCGCGCCGCCATCGCCGGCATAGGCGCCACCGAGTTCTCCAAGGACTCGGGGCGCAGCGAGCTGAAGCTCGCCGTCGAGGCCGTCCACGCGGCACTCGATGACGCGGGGCTCGTCCCCGCCGACGTCGACGGCATGGTCAGTTTCACGATGGACACGAGCCCCGAGATCACCGTCGCGCAGGCGGCCGGCATCGGCGAGCTGTCGTTCTTCTCCCGCATCCACTACGGCGGCGGGGCGGCGTGCGCGACCGTTCAGCAGGCGGCGCTGGCGATCGCATCGGGCATCGCGGAAGTCGTCGTCTGCTACCGGGCGTTCAACGAGCGCTCGGGCCGCCGGTTCGGCTCCGGCGTGCAGCAGCGTGAACCCTCCGCCGAAGGCGCCGCCCTAGGCTGGGCGCTCCCCTTCGGGCTGCTCACCCCCGCCTCCTGGGTTGCGATGGCCGCGCAGCGCTATCTGCACACCTACGGGCTCACCCCCGACGCCCTCGGGCCGGTCGCCGTCGCCGACCGTCGCCACGCCGCGGTCAACCCGGCCGCGTACTTCCACGGGAAGCCGATCACCCTCGCGGACCACGCCGCCTCCCGCTGGATCGTCGAACCGCTGCGGCTGCTCGACTGCTGCCAGGAGACCGACGGCGGTCAGGCACTCGTCGTCACCTCCGTCGAGCGCGCCCGCGACCTGCGCCGACCACCCGCCGTGATCACCGCGGCGGCGCAGGGTGCGGGCCGTGCGCAGGAGCAGATGACGAGCTTCTACCGCGACGACCTCACCGGGCTGCCCGAGATGGGTGTGGTCGCGCGGCAGCTGTGGCGCACGTCGGGGCTGCTGCCCGCCGACATCGACACCGCGGTGCTCTACGACCACTTCTCGCCGTTCGTGCTGATGCAGCTGGAGGAGTTCGGGTTCTGCGGGCGGGGCGAGGCCGCCGCGTTCGCCGCCGACGGGGGGATCGAGATCGACGGTCGGCTGCCGGTGAACACGCACGGAGGCCAGCTCGGCGAGGCGTACCTGCACGGCATGAACGGGATCGCGGAGGGGGTCCGCCAGGTGCGCGGCACCTCCGTCAACCAGGTGAGTGGCGCCGCCCACGTCCTGGTGACGGCGGGAACGGGCGTGCCGACGTCGGGACTGCTCCTCGGTGCGGACCGCTGACGGTCCCGGCGGTCCGTCCTGCCGTCCACCGACGCACCCTCTGGCCTGCGGCGCAAGTCGCAAGAGGCAGACGACTGAACCCGGTGGATCGCTGGGCGTGCCTGCGTCGTCTACGGCGTCATGGCGTCTTCACTCGGCGTCATGCGCGAACACAACCAGATCATCAGATTTGTCCTCCCTCTCATGGCGGCGGCCACATGCCTCGCGACCGGTGCCACCTCCGCCGCCGCCACGGCCCGCCCCTCCGACACCGGCCCCCAGGGTTCGTCCGGTGCGTCCAACACCGCCCGTGACGACGACATGTCGTCGTTCGACCCGCTGGGCTCCCTGAGCGTCCTGACGTCGCTGGGCGACGGCAGCAGCGACGACCTCCTCAGCCAACTGCCCGTCTACGGCCTCCAGGACCAGGTCCCGGCGACCCCCGACGACCGCGCCCTCGAGGACACACCCAGCGACACACCCGATGACACACCGAGCGACACGCCCGATGACACACCGAGCGACACGCCCGGCGACATGCCCAGCGACACCCCGGCCGCTCCCGCCGCGACCGTCCCCCAGGCCCTGCCCGCCACCCTGCCGGGCGACGCGCCGACCACCGGCGACCTCAGCACCGTCGGTGCGCACCTGTACAAGGGTTGGGGATTCGACGCCTGCACTGCCCCGAGCCTGTCCACCATGCGTGCCTGGCGTCACTCCTACGGCGCCATCGGCGTGTACATCGGCGGCCGCTCGCGCAACTGCGCCCAGCCCCGCCTCAGCCGTGAGTGGGTGCGCGCAGTCAACGACATGGGCTGGAAGATCCTGCCGATCTTCGTCGGCTCGCAGTCGCCGTGCACCACCAACCACGTCAAGCGGCGCTACCCGATCGACGTCGACGACCCCAAGGGCCAGGGCATGGACGAGGGCGACGACGCCGTCCGCGACGCCGCCAGGCTCGGGATCGCTCCCCGCAGTCCGATCTTCCTCGACATGGAGTCGTACCGGACGCGGAGCAGGCACTGCACCCGCCCCGTGATCGCCTTCACGCAGGCCTGGAGCCGCGCCCTGCGCGAGCAGGGCTATGTGCCCGGCTTCTACAGCAGCGCGGACACCGGCATCACGCAGATCGAGCTGGCCCGCCGCGAGGGCATGCGCAACCTGCCCGACCTGATGTGGTTCGCGCACTGGCGGGTCGATCCCACCATCTACGGCGAGTCGCGCATCGCCAGGGCGGCCTGGCGCCCGCACCGCCGCATCCACCAGTTCGACGGCGACGTCACGGAGCGGCACCACGGCCGCCGGATCACCATCGACCGCGACTACATCGACTCCCCCGTCGCGATCGTCGAGTGAGTCCGTGAGCCCAGGAACCCGGGATTCCGTGAGCCCGGCCCCGTCCCGGCCCTCGTGATCATCAGGGCCGGTCCACCCGCGGTCCACCCATGGGAGGTGGGGAAACCCCGACCCGTACGACTTCAGAGTGACCCGGCTTCGGTCCCTGCGGCCGATCCCGTCCGCCCAGCGCGCTCATAGCGTTGTGCACATGACCACGCCTGTGTGCACAAGCGCTCAGCAGTTCACCGCCTACGTCAGGAACCGGGGCCCGGTGCTGCTGCGCACCGCCCGCTCCATGACCGCCAACCCGAGCGACGCCGAGGATCTGCTGCAGACCGCACTGGCCAAGACATATCTGGCGTGGGACCGGATAGCCGACCACGGTGCGCTGGACGGTTACGTACGGCGCACGCTGGTCAATACACGCACGTCGCAGTGGCGCAAGCGGCGGGTGGACGAGTTCGCGTGCGAGCAGCTGCCCGAGATCGGGCCGTCCACCCCCGACACGGCCGAGCAGCAGGCACAGCGCGACGCGCTGTGGCGTGCGGTGAGCCGGCTGCCGTCGCGGCAGCGGGCGATGGTGGTGCTGCGGTACTTCGAGGACCTGAGCGAGGTGCAGACCGCTCAGGTGCTGGGGGTCTCGGTCGGCACCGTCAAGAGTGCCGTCTCGCGGGCGCTGGTGAAGCTGCGCACCGACCCGGAGCTGCGCGCCGGCTGAGCCGGTGCGGCAAGCTCAGTGCGGCGCCGGGCGGTCCTTCCTGGGAAGTTTTGCCACGACGGCGTCGTACGAGGCGTCCACGGCTTCGAGAATCTCGTCGTCGGGGATCGCCCCGCCGATCCGGAGGCTGTTCCAGCCGTAGCGGCCGATGTAGGCACTGGCTGTGGTGTCCTGGGGTAGCGCAGTAGCCACTCGTCGGCGGTGTCGCGGTCGGGCCCGCATTTGACCCCTACAGACTGTGCGGACGGAGAGCCCAGGAAGGCGAAGATCTTGTCGCCGACCTTGGCGACCGCGTCCCCTTCCCAGGGTTCGTCCTGCCAGGCGCCCGGCTTTCCGAGATCATCCGGTGGGCCCCCGGTTCCCCTGCGGCGGGTGGCGCCGCCGCCCGAAGAGCCGGTATGCGGCCGAGCCACCGGTGTTCACGGCGGGGGTGGGCCGGGTGTCGAGCGTCGAGCATCCCGACGTTGATCCCATTAGCGAGGACGTTACCAGTAGTGATACACACTGCTACGGAGAGCCCCTCCCCGGCGAGGTGGTCCGGATCTCCGAAAGGAACTCGCCGTAGGTAGTGACATACCGCGCGGTATGCCAGCAGAATCCCCCTGGGACTACTCGGCCGTAACCGCCGTCTCCAGGGAGGCCTCCGGTGCTCAGCACGATGCAGGACGTTCCGCTGACCGTGACCCGCATCCTCGTTCACGGGGCGACCGTGCACGGCCGATCGCGGGTCACCACCTGGACCGGCGACGGCGAGCCGCACCGCCGCTCCTTCGCCGAGATCGGCACCCGCGCCGTCCAGCTGGCGAACGCGCTCCGCGACGAGCTGGGCGTCGTCGAGGGCGACCGGGTCGCGACCCTGATGTGGAACAACGCCGAACACGTCGAGTCGTACTTCGCGATCCCCGCCATGGGCGCGGTGCTGCACACCCTCAACCTGCGGCTGCCGGTCGAGCAGCTGTCGTTCATCGTCGACCACGCCGCCGACCGCGTCATCCTCGTCAACGGCTCGCTGCTGCCGCTGCTCGCCCCGCTGCTGCCCGGCATGGCGAGCGTCGAGCACGTGGTCGTCGTCGGCCCCGGCGACACCTCGCTGCTCGACGGCTGCCGGCCCGCCGTCCACGCGTACGAGGAGCTGATCGCCGGCCGGCCCACCCGCTACGACTGGCCCGAGCTCGACGAGCGGCAGGCCGCCGCCATGTGCTACACCTCGGGCACGACCGGCGACCCCAAGGGCGTCGTCTTCAGCCACCGCTCCGTGTACCTGCACTCGATGCAGGTGAACATGGCCGAGTCGTTCTCCCTGAGCGACCGGGACACGACCTTCCCCGTCGTGCCGATGTTCCACGTCAACGCCTGGGGCATTCCGCACGCCGCGTTCATGACCGGCGTCAACATGCTGCTGACCGACCGCTTCCTGCAGCCCGCCGCGATCGCCGAGATGATCGAGACCGAACGGCCCACGCACGCCGCCGCCGTCCCCACCATCTGGCAGGGCCTGCTCGCCGAACTCGCCGCCAAGCCACGCGACATCAGCAGCCTGCGCAACGTTGTGATCGGCGGATCGGCCTGCCCGCCAAGCCTGATGCGGGCGTTCGAGGAACGTCACGGCGTCGCCCTCTGCCACGCCTGGGGGATGACGGAGACGTCACCACTCGGCACGGTCTCGCACCCGCCCGCCGGTCTGACCGACGAGGAGGCGTGGCCGTACCGGATCACCCAGGGGCGCTTCCCCGCCTCCGTCGAGGCCCGTCTGATCGGCCCGGACGGTGAGGTCATGCCCTGGGACGGGCAGTCCGCGGGCGAGCTGGAAGTGCGCGGGCCGTGGATCGCGGGCGCCTACTTCGGCGGCGTCGGGCACGAACCACAGGTCCCCGAGGACAAGTTCCGCGACGGGTGGCTGCGTACCGGCGACGTCGGAACGATCTCGCCCGACGGCTATCTGACGCTGACCGACCGGTCGAAGGACGTCATCAAGTCCGGCGGCGAGTGGATCTCCTCGGTGGAGCTGGAGAACCACCTCATGGCCCACCCGGACGTCGCCGAGGCCGCCGTCGTCGCCGTTCCCGACGAGCGGTGGGGCGAACGGCCCCTCGCCACCGTGGTGTTGCGCGACGGCGCGGCCACCGACTACGAGGCGCTGCGTGCGTTCCTCGCCGACCGCGTCGCCCGCTGGCAGGTGCCCGAGCGCTGGGCGGTGATCCCGTCCGTGCCGAAGACATCGGTGGGCAAGTTCGACAAGAAGGTGATCCGGCGGCAGTACGCGGACGGCGAGCTGGACGTGACGCTCTTGTAGCGGCGGGTCTGTGCCGTCGACCTACAGATCGGTGCCGATCTTGCTCAGCAGGTCCACGATCCGGGTCTGGACCTCGCCGCTCGTCGACCGTTCGGCGAGGAACAGCACCGTCTCGCCGGAACCGAGGCGCGGGAGCTCGGCCGGGTCGATGTCCACGGACGTGTAGACGACGAGCGGGGTGCGGTTGAGCAGGCCGTTGACACGCAACCAGTCGACGATTCCGAGGCGGCGCCGCCTGATCAGCATCAGGTCCATCACGACCAGATTCGGCCGCATCCGCTCGGCGAGCGCCGCCGCGTCCTCCTCGGAGGCCGCGTGGGCGACCTGCATGCCGCGGCGTTCAAGGGTCGCGGTGAACGCCGATGCGATGTCCTGGTGGCTCTCCACGAGCAGGACGCGCGGCGGGTGTTGCTCGCTGTCGCGCGGGGCGAGCGCCTTGAGCAGCACGGCGGGATCAGCACCGTACGCCGCTTCCCGGGTGGCCTGCCCGAGGCCCGCCGTCACCAGGACGGGCACCTCCGCCGCCACCGCCGCCGCGCGCAGGGACTGCAGGGCGGTTCGCGTGATCGGCCCGGTGAGCGGGTCGACGAACAGCGCCGCCGGATACTCGGCGACCTGCGCGTCCACCTCCTCGCGGGAACGCACGGTCACCGGCCGGTAGCCGCGGTCGGTGAGCGCCTGCCGGGTCGACACGTCGGGCTCGGGCCAGACGAGCAGCCGCCGCGGGCCGTCCAGGACGACGGGTGCGTCGGCATCCGGCTCGGACGTCCCTGCCGGCTCCGCCCTGGCCGCCGTGCTCACCTCGACCGCGCCGCCCGGGCCGTCGAGGTGCTCGGGGCCCTCCGCGCCCTCCGCCGGGGCTCCTATGGCGAACGCCTGGCCTTCGCCCTGACTGTCGCTGGCGAGGAAGGCAGGGTTGGACGATCCGGAGTCGGTCGACGGATGCGGCCGCGCGGCGGGTTCCAACTCCCGTGCCTCGCCGACCTGTTGCTGCGCGGCCTGCTGCTGCGCCGCCTGCGGGGTGGCGAGCTTGCGCCGCCGCCCCGAGCCGCCGCCGCCCTGCGCAGGCTGCTGCGGTGTCTGCTGCGGCACCCGCTGCTGCGCGGGCACCGGAAGGGAGGACTGAACGGGAGCCTGCTCGGGCGCCGGTGCCTGCGCAAACTGCACACCCTGCCCCAGCGTCCGGACGCTGATCGCCCGTCCCTCCGACTGCGTCGACCGGTCCGACTGGGAGGCGGGTCCGGGCGGTGCGTGCTTCGGCGCGCGCCGCGGCGCCGGCGCGGACTCCGGCTCGACGGCCTCGGGCAGCGGGGCCGGTCCGGACTGCGGGGCCGGCGCGGTGCCGTTCACGGGCGTGCTCGGGCCCGGCTGCGGCAGCGCGGGATTCGGCCATGCGACCTGCGCGGGCAGGTCGGGCGCCGCAGGCGCGGGCGAGGGCGTCGGTGCGGGTGCGGGCCAGGCGCCGTGCGATCCGTTCACGGCAGGTACGCCGTCGGTGTTCCCGTCGGCAGGCGGAACCGGATGGGTCTGACCGCCCGGCGGCAGTGCGTGCGCGGCCGGACGCGGCGGCAGTTCGGGCTGCCGACTCTGCCGCCCCTGCTGTCCCTGTCCCCGTTGTTCCTGCTGTCCCTGTCCCTCGGCGAGCGTGCGTCGGGCGCGGCGCCCGCTCGCCCGGGCCTCGCCCGCGGCGTGTGCCTGCCCGCCGCCGACAGGTTCCCCGCCGGCCTCCGCGCGCTCCGCGCGCCGCAGAGCACGCCGGCGCCCGGTCGGCCTCTCCTCCGCCTCCGCCGCGTCGGCCGCCACCGCGCCCGTACTCGCGGCGACGGCGGCGGACGGCCCGGCGGGCAGCGCGATCGCCGTGCCCGCACCGCCGTTGCTGTCGTCGACCGGGCGGCGCGGCCGCGGTGCCCGCTCGGCCGGTGCGCCCTCCGCCGACGCCACATCGTTCTGCGTGCCCCGCGCCGGCTGTGCCGGAACGGGCATGACCGTCGTCTCGTTGTCCCGCGTCGGGCCGTCCTTCGGGGTCTGCAGCGCCTCCGTGTCGGGACCGCCGTCGTCGGCGTCACCGACCGGCACTTCGAGCACGTACGCGCTGCCGCCCTGCCCCGGCACCTCGTGCGTCTGCAGCACACCGCCGTGCCGCTCCACAATCCCGCGGGTGATCGGAAGGTGCACCGGATCGCCGCCGCTGTGCGGCCCGCGCACCTCGATCCGTACGACGTCGCCGCGCTGTGCCGCGGCCACCACGATCGTCGAGTCGCCGCCGCCCGCGACCACCGCAGTCCTGCCGGTGGCGTCCACACCCGCGACATCCGCGATCAGGTGCGCGAGCGCCTGGGCGAGGCGCGTCGGGTCCACGGAGGCGTTGATCGGCGGCGCGTGCACGGCGTACTGCGCCCGTCCCGGCCCGATCAGCTCGATCGCGCCCTCGACGCCCGCGGCCACCACCGTGTCCAGGGCCACCACCTGACGCTCCAGCTTCTCCTTGCCAGCGTCGAGGCGCTGGAAGGAGAGCACGTTGTCGATGAGCGTGGTCATCCGCGCGTATCCGGCGGCGAGATGGTGCAGCGTCTGGTTGGCCTCGGGCCACAACTGGCCCGCCGGGTCGGAGGCGAGGTTGGTCAGCTCGCCGCGCAGCTCGCCCAGCGGGGCGCGCAGCGAGGAGTCGAGCACGGCGCGCAGCTGGGCGTGGCGCCCCGCGAGCGCGTCGTAACGGCTGCGGTCGGTGAACGTCATGACCGCACCGACGAGCTGGTCGCCCTCGCGCACCGGCGCCGTCGTCAGGTCGACCGGCACCGCCCTGCCGTCCTTCCTCCACAGCACCTGGCCGCGCACCCGGTGCTTGCGGCCGGAACGAAGCGTGTCGGCGAGCGGGGTCTCCTCGAACGGCAGCGGGGAGCCGTCGGCGCGCGTGTGGTGAACGAGCGGGTGCAGCTCCTGGCCGCCGAGGTCGCTGGCGCGGAAGCCGAGGATCTGGGCGGCGGCCGGGTTGACGAGGACGACCTTGCCCTCGGTGTCCACGCCGACGACACCCTCGCTCGCGGCGCGCAGGATCATCTCCGTCTGGCGCTGCTGGCGGGCGAGTTCGGCCTCGGTGTCGAGGGTGCCGGTGAGGTCCCGTACCACGAGCATCAGCAGCTCGTCGCCGGAGTAGTGGGCGACCGGGGCGTACGGGTCGGCATACGGGGTGCGGCTGTCCTCCAGGTTGGCGCTGGTGACCTCGACTGGGAACTCGCTCCCGTCGGTCCTCCGGGCGACCATGCGGGTCGGCTTGGTGCGCCGGCCCTCTTCGGGGTCGGGGCGGCGCATGGAGCCGGGGATGCGGCGGGAGTCGAATTCCGGGAGGAGATCGAGCAGGCCGCGGCCGACCAGGGCCGTGCCGGGCGCCTCGAAGGTCTCCAGCGCTATGGCGTTGGCGTTGACGACCGTTCCGTTGGCGTTGACGAGCAGCAGCGCATCGGGCAGTGCGTCGAGTATTGCCGCGAGGCGAGCAGCGCCTCGGGATGGCCTGCTGCTCACGAGACGCGTCCTCCCTGATACCGCACTTGCCGCAATGCTCCAGCCCGCTAGCTCGCTCGGTGCTCCTATCCGGCTATCGCCGGCGGCCCATCTTGCCGTTCCCCCCGTGGCATGTCACTAGAGGAGTGTACGGGGCGAGATTCCGCGCACGAGGGGGGATGAGACGGATGGGGGCGAGGTGGAGGCTAGGCGGAGGTTCGGTGGTGATCGGTGGTGTTCTGTGACTGGCCAATGGCTGGTCAATGTCGGATCGGTGGACGACCGGCGGTGACCGGACGGCGCGTGAGCGGCGACCGGACGGCGGGCGCGTGGCGACGCCGTCCGGGGCGCGTTCTCAGTGCTCGCGTACGGGTTCTGCGGCGGCCGGGGCGGGCAGTACCGGTTCCATCTGCCGCCAGCGATCGATCTCGCACCCGTTGACGCGGTCGTATCTCTGATCGACGTGTACTCCGTGCCAGTACCCGGTGACGCGGGCGGTCTGCGGGCCGCCGTAGATCATCGAGCACATCTGGTCCCGCGGCACCGGACCGATCGGGCCGCGCAGCACACCGAGGCGGTGGCAGGCCGCCCGCGGCTCGGGGTGCGTACCGCGGGCCGGACGGCAGCTCAGCGTGTAGTGGTGCGTCGTACCGAAGTCGTCGCTGACGGTGACGACGAGGCGGTCCCACGGGACCGGACGGGCGGCGGCCGCCGCGGGCGCGGCTGCGGCCACCGCCATGGCGAACGCGGCGGCGAGCGGGGTACGCGGTACGCGGAACACGGGGGCTCCCGGGGGTGTGGGGATGCGAGGCCGTGGCGGCCCGCAGTCCTCCGTCTACTCCGGGTGGAGGCCGGGCTCGCCGCAATCCACCCGTTCGTGGGCGTGTCGCGCGACCACGCCCCGGAGAGGCGGGAACGCCTTTGCTCTCCCGCTCGCGGGCCTTGTACCGTAGTCTGCGATTGGTACCGGCCCCTCGGGCTGTGCCATCATCTGCACACACGCCTTGCACGCACACGCGGGCGTGCTGGAGGCTTCGCCTAGTCTGGTCTATGGCGCCGCACTGCTAATGCGGTTTGGGCCTTAAAGCCCATCGAGGGTTCAAATCCCTCAGCCTCCGCTTCTGCCAGCAGCCCTGTCCGATCATGGACAGGGCTGTCGCACTGTGCGGCCAGGTTGCCGACGCGACACTCCCGAGCGCGTTTTCGCAGGTCAGGCGGGGTGTGGCTAACGGATTTCGTCTGCGGGCAGCGTTCATGTAATGTTGTTCCCGCAACGCGGCCCGGCGGGAAAACGCCGGAAGCGCAAGCGCTCGTAGCTTAACGGATAGAGCATCTGACTACGGATCAGAAGGTTGCAGGTTCGAATCCTGCCGAGCGCACACAGGTCAAAGCCCCCTCGGGATCATCCCGGAGGGGGCTTTTTGTGCCGTACAGCAGTGAAGTACAGCAACGGGGGTCGGACGTTGCCTGGGGCCGTCAGCCCGTGCCGCCCATCGCGGCGGACAGCTTTCCGAGTGCGTCCCGGATCTCTGCCTCACTCGCCTCGGCATAGACCTCCATCGTCATGGCGATCTGCGAATGCCGCAGGATGCGCTGCGCCACCTTCGGGTCGACCTTGAGCGCGACCAGGAGCGAGCTGCAGGTGTGCCGGGTGTTGCGCAGAGGGATCACACGGACGCCCGCCCGTCGGGCCCGGAGCTGGAACATCCGGGTCAGGTTTCCCGGCTCGATCGGCGTTCCGTACTTTGTCGCGAAGACCAGACCGCGGGTGTCCTGCCAGAGCCCACCGGCCGCCTTCCGGTCCCCGAGCGCTGTGCCCGGCGGATGCGGAGCGCCTTGAGGCACAGGTCGGGCAGGGGCAGGAAGTCGTCGGACTCCTCGGTCTTCGTCTCACGGTGGAGGATCTGCCGCCCGGCCCGCTGGATCTGGTGATCGACGTGTGCAGCCCCCTGCCCATGCTCGACCCCAGCCCAGGCAGTCCACCGGCCAAACCCGCTTCACCGACCTAGGTTGTTGCGAAGGCGCTCCGCTCGTCGCCCCGTAGTGGCCGGTTACTGGGGAAGCCGGGCCGCTCGATGCGCTGACAGAACCGTCCCTCAACTCGATCCGGGAGCTGGATCGACCCCGTTCGTCCGTTTGAGCACCGTCTGTGGGCCGCCGAGGTTACTAACAGCCACCGTTCGACGGATGATACGACCGCCGCCGATATGACCGCCGCGCTACAGGAGACCGTCCCTGATGGGGCGCGCACAAGCCGCTCCCTGCGATAGAACGCGGGCGCGTCATGAGGACCGAGTCCGTGCCGGCAGTGACATGAGGAGATGGAAGTGCCGAGGCTCAGCGACTCGACTCATCACCGCGGAAGACGGGGCCGGCGCGTTTGGCTCGTCGCGTTCCTGACCGTGGTTGGCGCCTTGGTGGACGTGGTGCCCGCGTTCGCCGTCAACGGGGACGTGTGGACAACACCGCCGCCTCTGCCCACACACCAGTCCCACCCGGCGGCGGCCGCCGTGTTGCCGTCGATTCCGGCACACACCGACCGTGTTCACGGGCACACCACTTCGCGTGGAGCCAGCGCGCCCGCCAGGATCACTAGCCGGGCGCTGTTCGTGACGGTGCCCAGTTGTAGCGAACAAGATTTGCAGGCGGCGATCGGTGCTGTGGCCACGGCCGGTGGCACGGTCAGCCTCCGGCCGGGCTGCGTCTACACCCTCACGAATGCTACGGCACCCAACAATGACGATAACGGGTTTCCGGTGATCGAAGCGACCGTCACGGTCAATGGTAACGGTGACACAATCACCCGATCCGCCAGCGCCACCGAGTTCCGCTTCTTCCGAATCGACGGACCAAACGGAAAATTGACTCTCAATAACCTGACTTTGAGCAACGGTCACGCTTCCAGCAACGATGGAGGCGCGATCTTCGTCGATGGCGCCTCGTTGACGCTCTTCGCCTGCACAATCACCGACAACACCGCCGATGAGTCTGGTGGCGGGATCGAAAACGAAGGCGGCAGGGTCACGGTTAATGTCAGCACGCTGAGCAACAACACTGCGCAGCAGGGCGGCGGTATGCGCGCACTCGGCGCCACCACCACAACTGTCAACAACAGCCGCGTCACTGGCAATACGGCTCAGAGTGAGTCGTCTTTCACACAGGGTGGGGGTATTTCCCTACAAAGCGGCAGCACGACTGTCGAAAACAGCAGCGTCACCAGCAATACGGCCCACGCGCAGAACGTCCGTCCAGCATCTGGCGGAGGTATTTACGTAATGGCCGGCATGGTGAGGGTAAACAGTGCCCGTATCGCCGACAACACCGTCGTCAACGACGTATTGCAAGGCTCGGCCGCTGGCGGTGGCCTATTTAATTCCAGCGGCACAGTGGCCCTGGCCAGCAGCCTGGTGACTGGCAACCACGCCACCGCCACCGCCCCCGTCGGGATCGGCTTCGGTGGCGGTGTCAGCAACTTGGGCAGCATGAGTGTCACCAATAGCTCCCTGTTCGGCAACATCGCCCACGGCGGCGCCGGGAGTGCCGGCCAAGGCGGCGGCATCGGCAACGCGGGCACGCTGACCGTCACCAACAGCCCCCTCTTCGGCAACGTCGCCCAAGCCGGTACCGCCGGTACCGGCCAAGGCGGCGGCATCTACAACAGCTCAAGTAGCACGACGACCGCTACAGCAACGCTGACCAACAGCCCGCTGACCAACAACACCGCCCAAGCCGACATCGCGGGTGCCGGCCAGGGTGGGGGCCTTTTCAACACCATCGGTTCCACCGCCACGCTCCAGAACAGCCCGGTCACCCGCAACAGGGCACTGCCCCCGCCGAGATCCACCGGAGGCGGGATCTACAACTTCGGAACGGTGACCCTGACCAACAGCCCAGTAACCGGCAACACCCCAAACCAGTGCTTCCCACCCGGCTCGGTGCCCGGCTGCTCCTAATCACGACCATCGACACCGACGCGTGTCCCGCCGCTGCCCGGATGCGGCGGGACACGCCTCCTCGCCCATGCGGCCAAACTGGGCATGACCGGCGCGCAATTAACGTGCAATGAACGCCGGTCAGCAGGGGGCAACCGCGGTCAACATGGAACCTGCCACGCACAGGTCAGGCCCGGCGCCCGGGGATGCGTCACGTCCTTCCACACTGGGGCTCTCGGTCAGCGTCCGGGCCATGATGTCCTCGTGGCCTATCGAGGACGGCGGGCACTTCGGCGCCGTCCAGCCTCGCGCGGCCCAGGCGATGTTGTCACTGGCGGCGACTGTTTCCCGCTCGACGGCATCCTCCCGGTTCGTGGCGCACCGAACCGCACCCGCGGTCCACCGGACACCTCGTACCGGGGTACAGGCCGGCCACGGCGGCTATCGGAACACTCAGGCTGACATCCATCGTTGACACATATACCAACCATGAGGGCTCCGCCCCGCCCGATTCGCTGAGCAAGCGTAAGGCCCTCTGGCCATGCCCGGCCCCAGCCCAGAGCCGAGAACACACGGATGATTGGGAGTCTGGACGTTGCCGTGCCGTCATTCCTCCTCGTGACCGAGCGTCATATCGACCGCTGTGCGCTCGGCGTCGGTGATGGAGACGGACGTGGCCTGTGGCGGGTAGCCGCTGGCGATCAGGGTGTAGTCGCCGCCCGTGAGGTCGACGAAGGCGTACGTACCGTCCGGGCCGGTGGTCAGGGATGTGATGACGGTGCCGCTGCGGTCGAGGAGTGCGACCTTTGCGTCCGTCACCGGGAGACCATGCGAGTCCCGTACCGTCCCGCGTAGTTGCACCGCCTCGCGCAGGTCCACGTCGTGGCGGGTCGGCGATGCGCCGTCCACCTCGACCGGGCCCGCCGTGGGACGGTGCCCGGAGGCGGAGACGGTCACCGTGCACGCGCCCGCGGGGATGTCCGTGAGCAGGTACTCGCCGGACGCGTCGGTGACGGCCGAGCCGATGACCTCGCCGCGCGCGTCGCTGACGACGACCACCGCGCCCTGCACCGGCGCGCCGTTCGCCCGTACCGTGCCGGACAGTCCGCCCGCGCCGCCCAGCACCACGTCGGTGGCGGTCGGCCCGGAGCCCAGAGCCACGGCACTCACCTGCGGTTGGAGGCCGCGTGCCGAGCCGACCAGCAGATAGGTGCCGGCGGTCGGGGCGGAGAGCTCGAAGCTGCCGTCGGGGCCGGACAGGGCCCGGCCCAGCTGGTGGCCGGTCTGGTCGATCAGGGTGATGGCGGCGCCCTGCAGCGTTCCCCCGCCGGGGGTGAGCACCCTGCCGTGCACCGCCGGGCCGACGTGGCCCGCCTCTATGGCACGGCGGCTGTCCGCCGGAGCCGCATCAAGTGCCGCCGAGGGAGCCGCCGGTGCCCCGGCGGGAGTCGGCGCGGCCATCGGTCGCCCGGCCCGGTAGAGCAGCAGGGCGAGGAGCGCGCCGACGGCGAAGAAGCCCGCCGCCCACCAGTAGCCGGTGGCGTAGGAGTGCAGTGCCGCCTCGGCCGCGAGCAGCGGCTTCGGCATCGTCAGGTGGTGATCGACGTAGTGTGTCGCCGACTTGGCGGCCATGGTGCTGAACAGCGCGACGCCGATCGAACCACCCACCTGCTGCATGGTGTTGATGGACGCCGAGGCCACGCCCTGGTCGTTCGCGGCCACACCGTAGGTGGCGAGGCTCAGCGCGCACGGCATCACCAGGCCGAGGCCGCAGCCGACCAGAAGCAGCCCCGGCAGCACATGGGCCGGGTAGGAGCTGTTCAGGTCGAGCTTGGTCAGCCAGATCATGCCGCCGACGGCGAGCGCCATGCCCACCGGGGCCACCGGCTTGCCGCCGACCCTCGGCACCAGGACGAGCATGCCGAGCTGCGCGAAGACCATCATTGCGCCGATCAACGGCAGGAAGGCGAGACCGGTCCTGACCGGCGAGTAGTGCAGCGTCGACTGCAGGTAGTAGGTGAGGAAGAGCATGATGCCGAACATGCCGGCGCCGAGCACGAACACCGACAGGAACGAGGCCCCGCGGTTGCGGTCGGCGAACACCCGTAGCGGCAGCAGCGGATGGGCGGCGCGCATCTCCCACAGCACGAACGCCAGCAGCAGCACGCCGCCGCCGGCGAGGAAGCCCCAACACATCCTGTCGCCCCAGGAGTAGGTCTGGGCGTTGGCGAACCCGTAGACGACGCAGAACAGCCCGCCCGCGGCCAGCAGCGTGCCGAGCACGTCGAGCTTGGGCTTGTGCGTCTGCGGCTGCTGTCGGACGAAGGCGAGCGCGCCGACGACCGCGAAGACGGCTATGAAGCAGTTGACGTAGAGCGTCCAGCGCCAGCTGAGGTGTTCGGTGAGCAGTCCGCCGACCAGCAGGCCGACCGCGCCGCCGGAACCGGCGATGGCGCCGAACACGCCGAAGGCTTTGGCGCGTTCCTTCGGGTCGGTGAAGGTGGTGGTCAGCAACGACAGCGCGGAGGGCGCGAGGACGGCGCCGAATGCACCCTGGACGGCGCGCGCGATCACCAGCATCTTGAAGTCCTGCGCGGCACCGCCCAGTGCGGAGGCGCCGGCGAAGCCGACGAGTCCGACGAGGAAGGTGACGCGTCGGCCGAACAGGTCGGCGAGGCGGCCGCCGAGCAGCAGGAGACTGCCGAAGGCGAGCGAGTAGGCCGTGACGATCCACTGGCGGCCGTTGTTGTCGAAGTGCAGGTGCTGCTGCGCGGTCGGCAGCGCGATGTTCATGATGGTGACGTCCAGCACCACCATCAGCTGGGCGAGGCCGATGACGGCCAGCACCCACCAGCGGTGCGGGACGTGATGCTGCTGCTCCGCGGCGGCCGGGGCGTGCCGGGAGCGCGTCCGGTCCGCTGCTTCGGCATTTCCTTCGGCGTGCGATTCGCCGACCGTCAAGGGTGGCATTGAGGAATCCTCCTGGTGCAGTGCTGTGGTGCAGTGCAGTGCTGTGGGGTGCCTCTCCGGGTGCGTCAGGTCTGCGTCGGGGCAGCGTCAGGTCTGTGTCAGGTCTGTGTCAGTGCGGGGAGGACGACGGCGTCCACGAAGCACGTGAGGAAGCCGGCGTCCGGTTCCCGCCGGTCGACGAGTTTGCGGCCGACCTGGGCACCCATCAGCAGGTGCGGGAGGAGCGGCAACGCGGGCGCGTCCGGGGCGACTTCGCCACGCGCCACCGCGCGGTCGGTCATCGCCCGCAGGACGTCCACCATGGGTTGGACGAGGGCGGCGTGGAGCGCCGCCGCGAGCTCCTCGTCCTGACGGGCGGCGTAGGCGACGGTGCCCAGGACCTCGAAGTCCTTCTTCGCCCTGCCGATCCGGCCCACGAGTTCGATGAGGTCCCCTCGCAGGGAGCCGGTGTCGAGGTTGTCGAGGCCGAAGGGCCGGTGGTGACGGAGCGCCTCGGCGACCAGCCGGGGCTTGGTCCCCCACTGGCGGTAGAGCGTGGCCTTGCTGCTGCGCGAGCGGGCGGCAACGCCCTCCATGGTGAGGGCGTCGTAGCCGCCCTCGCGGAGGAGGGTGAGCACCGCCTCGTACAACTCGCCTTCACGCTCGGGCGTGAGGCGCGTGCGGCGAGGACGCGGCTGCGATGTCGATGGCACAGGGCACCTCCCGCACGCGTGGCTCCCGAACGTGCGAAACGCTATCGTTTCGCACGAACGACGCTAGACCAGAACGCATCGAAACGCAAACGTTTCGATCAGCTGCTGTCGTCGGTGAACTCCTCCGCCAGCAGATCCATCAGAAGACCGTCGTGCCAGGTGCCGTCCGGGCCGCGTTCGTAGCGCCGCATGATGCCCACGGGCCGGAAGCCGGCCTTCTCGTAGCAGCGGATCGCGGCGGCGTTGTCGGCGGCCGGGTCGATGGTCAGACGGTGGTGACCGTGGTCCGTGATCAGATGGCGGGCCAGGGTGCGGACGGCGTCGGTGCCCAGGCCGCGGCCGTGGACCAGCGGGTCGAGGTAGATGTCGATCCCGGCATGGCGGTAGTCCGGCTCGTCCTCCGGCGTCCACTGGATCGCGCCGATCACGCGTCCCTCGTACTCGATCACCAGTGTGTGGGCGGCCGGATCCGCGAAGTCGTCGGCGACCGCCGAGGCGAGGTCGTCACCGCCCCGCCACCGCTCATACACCTCGGGCGTGGAGCGGATGCGGGCGAGCCGGGGGATGTCGGCGGACGTGAGGGGGCGCAGCGTGACCGAGAGCCCGTGCAAGGTGCCGTCCGTGGTGTCGTTCATGGTGTCGTCCATGGCGGGATCACCCCCCGTCCGCGGGAAGGACGCCGTCGAGGAGCGCCCGGACCGTCTCGGTCGCGAACGTCTCGTCGTCCTCGGGGCGTAGCGTCCCCGCCGGCGCCTCCCCGGCGAAGAAGAGAGACAGGAACGCGCGGTGGAGGCAGGCACCGAGCAGGAGCGCGGCGGCCGCGTCGGGGTCGACGGCCGGGGCGATCCGGCCGAGCTTCTGCTCGGCGCGCAGGTAGGCGGCGAGGGCTTCGCCCGGCTTGTGCGGGCCGTCGAGGGAGAGGTCCACCTTGCGGCGGTGGGCCACGAGGAGCTCAGGGCTGCCGAGCAGCCCCGCCGCCATGGGAAAGGACCGCCGGTAGAAGGGGACGGCGATCCGCGCGATTTCCAAGAGGCGTTCGGCCACCTCGCCCTCGCCGGCCCGGGCCGGGAGCTCGGTCAGAGCGGCCGACAGGCGCGGCGCGCGCTCCTGCAGCACACGCACGAAGATCTCTTCCTTGTCGCGGAAGTGCTTGTAGAGAGCGGCCTCCGAGCATCCCGCCTCGCGCGCGATCTCCTTGGTCGTGGTGCGAGTGATGCCCACGGTGCCCATCAGACGGGCGGCGGCGTCCAGTATGCGCGAGCGGGTGAGCGCGCCGCCCTTGAGGGGAGTCGGCGGAGGCGGGGAGGTCATGACGCGATCGTACGGGAGGGATGACAGGCGAGTGAGTGTTCACTACCTTAGCAGTGGGTAAATACTCACTCACCTCATCGGGAGAGGCCATGAAGCTCACCGTGCTCGGTGCGACCGGCGGTGTCGGGCGGCAGATCGTCACACACGCCCTCGCCGACGGGGACCACGTGACCGCCGTCGTACGCGACCCGGCGCGGCTGCAGGTGAGGCACGAGCACCTGTCCGTGGTCCGTGCCGACCCGCTCGACGCGGCATCCGTCAAACCGGCGATCGACGGCGCCGACGCCGTGCTCTCCGCAATCGGGGCCCGCTCCCGGCACGACCCACTCAAGCCCGCATCCACCTCGGCGCGCGCCGCCATCCAGGCGATGGCCGCCACCGGGGTGCGCCGCATCGTCGTGGTCAGCGCCGCACCGCTGAACCGGTCGGGTGCGGGCGATGCGCCGTTCACGCGACGGGTTGTCACGCCGCTGCTGTGGGCGGTCTTCCGCGAGGTCTACACCGATCTCGAAGCGATGGAACGCGCTGTACAGGAGAGCGGGCTCGACTGGACGCTCGTACGGCCGCCGAAGCTGTGGAACAAGCCGGGGCAGGGGCGCTACCGGCATGCGATCGACGCCAGTCCGGGCGGCACGTCGATCGCGCGAGCCGATGTGGCGCGCGCCATGCTCGACTTCGTCACCGACCGGGAGACCATCGGCCACGCGGTGGGCGTCAGCCGTTGACGGGCGTTGACGGGCGCTGACGGGCGCTGACAGGCGTTGACGGGCGTTGAGGGGCCGTCCCCGCAAACTCGTTTTGGTGTGGAGGCCAGAGGCTGTTAAAGTCATCTTACCGACGCGGGGTGGAGCAGCTCGGTAGCTCGCTGGGCTCATAACCCAGAGGTCGCAGGTTCAAATCCTGTCCCCGCTACTGACCGTCCGAGGCCCGGCACCCCACAGGTGCCGGGCCTCGACGCTGTGATCGTCACGTTCGTGGTGCCGGGGAATTGTCAGTGGTCGGTGCCATGATGCCTGCAGTGCCCGATCCGGTCCCTCGTATCGGGTCGGTGCTGAGCGCCTTCGTGCGTCCGGCGGGTGCAGGGGGCTCGCCGGGCGCCGGAGGCGGCAGCTGCTTGACGCCTGATTCTCAGACTTCTCAGAAAACTCACAGATCGGCGAAAGACTGCTCTCAGTAGCGCGGCCGAAGGTAAGGGCCATGCCTGTACCTCCAACCCCAACGGCCAACGGCCGTTCAGAGCTGTCCCGTCCCGACGGATCCCCTGTCCGCGTCCTCGTCGTCGACGACGAGTCCGCTCTCGCCGAGCTGATGTCGATGGCGCTGCGCTACGAGGGCTGGGACGTCCGCACCGAATCCGACGGCAATGCCGCGTTGCGCGCCGCGGCTGAGTTCAAGCCCGACGCCGTCGTCCTCGACATCGTCCTCCCCGGCCTCGACGGCCTCGAAGTCCTCTCCCGGCTGCGGCGCGAGATACCCGACGTGCCCGTGCTCTTCCTCACCGGCAAGGACGCCGTCGAGGACCGGATCGCCGGGCTCACCGCGGGTGGCGACGACTACGTCTCCAAGCCGTTCGGCCTCGAAGAGGTGGTCGCGCGGTTGCGTGGGCTGCTGCGCCGCGCCGGGATGACGGCCGCCCGCAGCGAATCGCAGCTCGTGGTGGGTGATCTGGTGCTTGACGAGGACAGTCACGAGGTGTGCCGGGCGGGGCAGTCGATCCATCTGACGGCGACCGAGTTCGAGTTGTTGCGCTATCTGATGCGCAATCCGCGCCGGGTGCTGAGCAAGGCGCAGATCCTGGACCGGGTGTGGTCCTACGACTTCGGTGGCCAGGCCAACGTCGTCGAGCTGTACATCTCGTATCTGCGCAGGAAGATCGATGCGGGACGGGCCCCGATGATCCACACCAGGCGCGGCGCCGGCTACCTCATCAAGCCCGCAGAAACCGCCTGACAGCGGTCGAGAACGACGGAGGAGCCCCTGGGGTGCGGGGCCCTTCTCGTCGGGATAACCGTTTCGTCGGGAGGACCGTTCTCCTCAGTCTTACGGCTGTCCTCAGTCCTGCCGCGCAACCTCGGCGGGGAAACCGCCCGTCGCGACCGGCCCCCAGTGCTCGGGGGTGATCCGGACCAGCGACTTGCCCTGACGCCGCATCGCCTCTCGGTACTCATCCCAGTCGGGATGCTCCCCCGCGATATTGCGGTAGTACTCCACCAGGGGTTCCACCGATTCGGGCGGGTCGACGACCTCGGCCGGACCGTCGATCTGCACCCACGGCCCGTCCCAGTCGTCGGAGAGCACGAGCACCGACGCGCGCGGATCGCGCCGCACGTTGCGAGCCTTCGCGCGCTGCGGATACGTGGAGACCACCACCCGCCCGGAATCGTCCACGCCACAGGAGACGGGCGAGCCCTGCGGCCGCCCGTCCGCGCGCGTCGTCAGCAGGATCGCCCGGTGCCGTGGCCGGACGAACTCCAGCAACTCATCCAGGCCGACGGTCGTGTTGGTAGCGATGCGAGGCGACATGCCACGCAGCCTAGTTCCCCCGGCCTGGTTTCTGCCGGAGGCCTTCACCTCATCGGCAGCGAATCCCCCTGCACCGCCTGGATGTCGAGCTCGACGCGCAGCGTGGTGCCGATCGCGCTGATGCCCGCCTGCAGCACCTGGTTGTAGTTCATCGCGAAGTCCTCGCGCCGCAGCTCCGTGGTGGCATGGAACGCGGCCCGCACGCCGCCCCACGGATCGGGTCCCGTGCCCAGGTAGGTCAGGTCGAGGTTCACCGGCCGGGTGAGCGCGTTCATCGTCAGCTCGCCGTGCACCGTCCAGCGGTCCGGGCCGGCCGGGGAGATGCCGCCCGTGCTGCGGTAGGTGATCTCCGGGTGCTGGTCGACGTCGAGGAAGTCCGCCGAGCGCAGGTGGTCGTCGCGCATCTTGTTGCCGGTGTCGATGCTCGCCGCCGTGATCGCGGCCGTCACCGACGACTCCTCCAGCACCTCCGCGATCTCGATCCGGCCGCGGAACTCGGTGAAGTGGCCGTGCACGCTGGAGATCCCCAGGTGCTGCGCGACCGCGCCCACCGTCGAGTGGGCCGGGTCGATGGTCCAGGTCCCGGGTGGCGGCAGCTCGGCGCCGCCCTGCCGTGCCAGCACCAGGGTGCCGATGTCCGCCCGCCCGGAGGCCGGGACGATCGCCGTCGACGCGGTGGGCTGATAGCCGACCGCCGTCACGATCACGGTGTAGGCGCCGGCCGGCAGCGGGCCGGTGCGCACCACACCCTCTTCGTCGGCCGTTCCCCGTTCGACCTGGCTTCCTGTCATATCGGTGACGGTGAGCACCGCATGCTGCACCGCCCAGCCGTCCTTGGTCCGTACCCGGCCGCGCAGTCCGCCGTCGCCGTCCATGCTCATAGTCACTCCCGAATGTCTTGGTTGCGGGTCCGGCCGGACAGCTCGGGCCGTCCCTTGCCCGGCCGCCGGCCGGAACCCGCTTCCCCCCGGAACCGGCCCGTACGCCTCCGCTGTGCGCGCGGGCCAGTCGTCTGATCTGTTGTGGTTTCCTGGCGTTTGGTGAACTACTGCTGGGGGTGGCCGAGTTCCACGTCGTAGCCTTCGCCGCCGTAGGAGTCCACGGTCATCGAGGTGGCCACCGGCGGATATCCGCTGGCGATCAACGTGTAGTCGCCGGCGTCCAGATCGGTGAAGGCATAGGTGCCGTCATCCCCCGTGGTCGCCGTACCCGCCACATTCCCGGCCGCGTCGAGCAACGTGACCCGCGCGTCGTTCAGGGGACGGCGGTCCGCCCCCGCTCGCACCGTACCCTGCAGATAGGCCCCGGAGCGCAGTTCCACCTCGATCCGGGTGATTCCTGCCGCGCCGACCTCGACAGGAAGGGCCACGGGACGGTATCCGCTCGCGTTGACCGCCACCGTGAAGGTGCCCGCGGGCAGTTCGTCGAAGCTGAAGGTGCCGGCCGGGCCCGTCTTGCCGGTCGCGAGCACCTCGCCGCGCACATCGGTGACGACGACCATCGCATCGGCCACCGGAACCGCGTCGGCCAGTGCGCGCACCACACCGGCGAGCCCGCTCGTGCCGGACAGAACGATGTCGTGGGTGAGCGGCTCGTTGCCGACGACCACCGTGGTGGCCTGCGGCTGATGCCCTTCCGCGGCCGCGATCAGTACGTAGGACCCGGCGCCCGGCGAGTCGATCGCGTACGACCCGTCGTGCCTGGCCACTGCGCGCCCCAACTGCCGCCCCTGCAGCGAGATGAGGGTCACGGTGGCGGAGGCGACGGCAGTGCCGTCGGCGCCGCTCACCGAACCGTGAATGCTGATGCCGTCCATCAACTCCTCCTCAGCCAACGCGGTCGCCGCAGGTTGCTGTGCTGCTGCTGCCGCCGAGTGCGCGGGCACGCCCGCCGACTGCTGCAGCCCGCTCGCCGTCTTCAGCGGTACTTCCCTGATGAAGAGCACCAGCAGAAAGGCTATGAAGGCGAAGGGCGACGCGTACAGGAAAATGTCCGCAAGTCCGTGCCCGTACGCGACCTCGGTGATCTGGCGGATCGGTACGGGCAGCTTCGACAGATCGGGCAGATTGGCCTCGCCGCCCTGAGTCGCCGGCATCGGGATGCCGAGCGAGGCGAAGCCATCCTGCATGTAGTGCGTGATGCGGTTGGACAGCGCCGCACCGAGCGCCGCGACGCCGATGGCGCCGCCGAGGGTCCGGAAGAAGGTCACCAGGGAGCTCGCCGAGCCGAGGTCCTCGGTAGCGACCTGGTTCTGCACGGCGAGCACCAGGTTCTGCATCATCATGCCGATGCCGACACCGAGCAGCGCCGTGTAGACCGCGACCTGCCAGTACGGCGTGTCGTGGCGTATGAGTCCGAGCAGCGCCGCGCCCGCGGTGAGGAAGATGCCGCCGGCGACCAGGAACGCCTTCCAGCGCCCGGTACGGGTGATGATCTGGCCCGAGAGCGTGGAGGCGACGAAGAGACCGGCGACCATCGGGATCGTCATGACACCGGACATCGCCGGCGTCTTGTCCCGCCCCAGCTGGAAGTACTGGCTGAGGAAGTACGTGCCCGCGAACATCGCGACGCCGACGAACACACTGCTCATGGAGGTGAGCGTGATGGTGCCGTTGCGGAAGAGCCGCAGCGGGATGATCGGCTCGCGCGCCTTCGCCTCGACGAGCAGGAAGATCAGGCCGAGCACGACCGCGCCCGGGACCATGACGTAGGTCTGCCACGACAGCCACGGGTACTTGTCGCCCGCGAGCGTGACCCACACCATCAGCAGGCAAACCGCGGCCGTGACGAAGAATGCGCCCAGCCAGTCGACCTTGGTCTCGCGCTTGACCACCGGCAGGTGGATCGTCTTCTGCAGCACGACCAGCGCGATCAGCGCGAACGGCACGACGACGTAGAAGCACCAGCGCCAGCCGAGCCAGCTGGTGTCGGTGATGACGCCACCGATCAGCGGCCCGCCGACGGTGGCCACCGCAAACGTCGCACCGAGGTAGCCGCTGTAACGGCCGCGCTGGCGCGGGGAGATCATCGCGGCCATGATCACCTGCGAGAGCGCGGAGAGGCCGCCCGCGCCGATGCCCTGGACGACTCGGCAGGCGATGAGCATCCCGGCGTTCTGCGCGAAACCGGCGGTGACCGAGGCGAGGATGTAGAGCACCAGCGCCAGTTGGACCAGGAGCTTCTTGCTCACCAGGTCCGACATCTTGCCCCACAGCGGGGTGGTCGCCGTGACCGCGAGCAGCGCGGCCGTCACGATCCAGGTGTAGGCCTCCTGGCCGCCGCCGATGTCGGCGAGGATCGTGGGGAGGGCAGTGGAGACGATCGTGGACGAAAGGATCGCGACGAAAAGTCCGAGCATGAGCCCGGACAGCGCCTCCATGATCTGCCGGTGCGACATGGGTGCGGAGTGGGAGCCATGTTCCGGATCCGCTGCCGCAGCCCTCGTCGGCCGTGCGGGGGCCGGTGTGGTGGTAGCCATCGTCTTCCTCATAGTAGTTGCCTTGAGCAACCTTAGGGGAGGTTAGTTGCTACACGCAAGTGAATTGGCTCCCGGGCGGCCGCCACCGGCGCGCGGTGGCCTGTGTCGATTCGGCACAGGCCACCGCGATCGGGTCGGATCAGGTCACAACAGTGCAGGTCAGTGCAGGTCAGGCCGATGCGGCGGACAGCCTGTCGAGCTCGTCCGCGGTCAGCGTGATCTCCGCCACGGCCAGCAGCGCGGGCAGCTGTCCCACCGTTCGGGCGCTGGCGATCGGTGCCGCCACCGTGGGCTGCGCGGCGAGCCACGCGAGCGCGACGGTGGCGACCTCGGCGTCGTGTGCCGCGGCCACCTCGTCGAGCGCGGCCAGCACGCGCGGGCCGCGCTCGCTGTCCAGGTAGGACGCGGCCTTCCCGGCCCGCTCGCTCTCCACCTGGGCACCGGGACGGTACTTGCCGGTGAGGAAGCCGGAGGCGAGCGCGTAGTAGGGCACCGACGACAGGCCGTGTGCCGCGACCACGTCGGCGAGCGGGCCCTCGTACTGCGCGCGCTCCACGAGGTTGTAGTGCTGCTGCAGTGCCACGTACGAGGCGAGCCCCTCGCGCCGGGAGAGCTCGAGGGACTCGGCGAGCCGCTCGGGGCCGATGTTCGATGCGCCGATGTGCCGCACCTTGCCCTCGCGCACCAGCTCGTCCAGCGCGCCGATGAACTCCTCGACCGGGGTGGCCGGGTCGTCCCGGTGCGTGTAGTACAGGTCGATGTGGTCGGTGCGCAGCCGGCGAAGGGATTCCTCCGCGGCTCTCTTGATCGTGGCGGCCTTCAGGCCGGTGAAGTCCGGGTGCGAACCCACCTTGGTGGCGATCACGACCTGGTCGCGGTTGCCGCGTGAGGCCATCCAGTTGCCGATGATCGCTTCGGACTCGCCGCCGGAATTGCCCGGGATCCAGGCCGAGTACACATCCGCGGTGTCGATGAAGTTGCCGCCGGCCGCCGTGTAGGCGTCAAGGACGGCGAAGGATTCACGCTCGTCGGCGGTCCAGCCGAAGACGTTGCCGCCGAGCGACAGGGGGAAGACGTCGAGATCGGAATTACCAATACGTGTCACGGGCGACGAGAACACTCACGGGGTCCCTGGTATTCCGCTTCCCGACTTCGCTAGGGTCCTGCTTCATGGCTGACTACCGTCCCAATCCTGATCAGCAGCAACAGCAGAACATCGACCCCGCGGGCAGCACGCAGATGTTCCGTGCCTTCGTCGACGAGGGCACGGCGGATCGCCGGCAGCCGAGCGGGCAGGGCACGACGTACGGGCGTGCGCAGAACGAGAGCGGCTCGAAGGCGGGTGTGATCGCCGGTGTCGTGATCGCCGTGCTGGTGGTGCTCGCCGCTGCGGCTTACTTCCTGCTCGGCTGAGGTCCCCCGGAACCCCGTTCCCGGATCCCGGATCCCGGATCCCGGTCACGTTCCGCTGAGGGCCGCGCTCTCGGTGTCAAGGCGCGTGCCCAGCGGCACGCGCCAGGAGTCGAGGCAGATCTGCCACGTCCTGGTCACCCGGACGCCGCCGGCGATCGGGACCGGCACCTTCTCGGCGGTGTCGACCGTGCCCCAGTCGATGCCGAGCAGACCGATGATGTGCGTCGCGAAGGTCACCGTGCCCGAAGTGGCGGGAACCTCACCGGTGTTGGTGAAGGTGACGGTGACGTTCTGGCACCAGGGCACATCCGTCGCGGCGTCCTGTGGTGCGCTCATGGTCAGATGCGCCGGCCGTCCGCCCGAGCCCGGCGACGACGGCGCCGTCGCGGGCGCCGTGCGTGATACGCCCGCGCCGGGCGGATCGGGCGGGAGGGAGCCGGGCGGGACGGATGCGCCCGGCGTCGGCCCGGGCGCCGAGCCCGTGGCCCCGCTTCCGTCCGAGGAGGACGCCGACGATGCGGGTGATGCGGGCGACGCCGAGGAGCCACCCTGCGGCAAGGGCACCATCGTCACCTTGGCGGTCGGCGGTACGACATGGCCCGCCCCCTGCGGCGGCCCGGCGGGGCCCGCGGCCAGATAACCGCCACCGCCGCCTCCGCCCACGTCCGGCGCGGCCACCCACCAGGCCAGAGCCGCCAGACACAGTACGCCCGCCGAGGCGGCCAGAGCCCCTCGGCGGGTGACCGTGCGAACGAGTGCGCCCACCGCGCCAGTTTATTGACGTGAGGTCAGTTAGGGAACGGTTACTCGGAGGTCAGGCCTTCCCGCAATTGCGCGAGCGTGCGCGTCAACAGCCTGGAGACATGCATCTGGGAGATGCCGACCTCCTCGCCGATCTGAGACTGCGTCATATTGGCGAAGAAACGCAGCATGATGATCTGCCGTTCGCGCGGCGGGAGTTGGGCGAGCAGCGGCTTGAGCGATTCGCGGTATTCGACGCCTTCCAGCGCCGCGTCCTCGTAACCGAGCCGGTCCGCGAGCGAACCCTCCGCGCCGTCGTCCTCCGGCGGCGGCGAGTCGAGCGAGCTCGCCGTGTAGGCGTTGCCGACCGCGAGGCCGTCGACCACGTCCTCCTCGGACACTCCCAGGCAGGAGGCGAGTTCGGCGACGGTGGGCGAGCGGTCCAGGCGCTGCGACAGATCGTCGCTCGCCTTGGTGAGCGCCAGGCGCAACTCCTGCAGGCGGCGCGGCACACGCACCGACCACGAGGTGTCCCGGAAGAAGCGCTTGATCTCACCGACGACGGTGGGCATGGCGAAGGTCGGGAACTCGACGCCGCGGTTGCAGTCGAACCGGTCGATCGCCTTGATCAGCCCGATGGTGCCGACCTGGACGATGTCTTCCATCGGTTCGTTGCGACTGCGGAAGCGCGCGGCCGCGTACCGGACCAGCGGGAGGTTGAGTTCGATGAGCGTGTCACGTACGTAACTCCGCTCGGCGCTGTCCTGTGGAAGCTCTGCGAGCCTTAGGAACAACGAGCGGGAGAGCGTACGGGTGTTGATGGCTTCGCCGCCGACGGCGTCGAGCGGCGCCTCGGGCTGAAGCACCTTCGCACTGCCCACTTCTACGGACATGCCACCCCCTTGAGGTCGCGGACGGATCGCGAGCGCCGCCTGAGCGACGGTTCCTCCACCTGAATACCGGAGGCCGGGCCGCCACAAACGCGGTTCAAGCAGAATGTCACATGTCGGCAACACGCTGTAGCGCCAAGTCGACTTATTTGCACCGAGGCTACGGTCGCCCATTAGCCCGTTTCAGCTATGATTCGAGCTGATTTGCGGATCTCAATCGGGCGAAGCTGCGCGACAGCAGTCGGGACACATGCATCTGCGACACGCCGAGTTCCGCACTGATCTGCGACTGTGTCAGGTTGCCGAAGTAACGGAGCAGCAGAATCCGCCGCTCCCGCTCGGGCAACTGGACGAGCAGATGCCGCACCAGATCGCGGTGCTCGACACCGGCCAGCGCCGGGTCCTCATATCCGAGGCGGTCGAGCAGGCCTGGGGCGCCGTCGCCCTCCTGGGCGGCTTCGAGCGAGGTGGCGTGATAGGCGCGGCCGGCCTCCAGACACGCCAGGACCTCGTCCTCGGTGAGCTTGAGCCGTCCCGCGATCTCGGCCGTCGAAGGGGAGCGGCCGTGCATCACCGTGAGGTCCTCGATCGCACCGCTGACCTGCACCCACAGCTCATGGAGCCGGCGCGGGACGTGGACGGTGCGCACGTTGTCCCTGAAGTAACGTTTGATCTCACCGACGACGGTCGGCATCGCAAAGGTGGGGAACTGCACCCCGCGCGCGGGGTCGAAGCGGTCGATCGCGTTGATCAGCCCGATGGTGCCGACCTGGACCACGTCCTCCATCGGCTCGTTGCGGCTGCGGAAGCGGGCCGCGGCGTAGCGCACCAGGGGCAGGTTGATCTCGATGAGGGCGGCGCGTACGCGCGTGTGTTCGGGAGTGCCGGGTTCGAGTCCCGACAGCTCCTCGAAGAGCACCTGGGTCAGCGCCCGCGCGTCGGCGGCTCTGCGGCTGCGGGGTGAGCCATCGGGGTCGGGGTGATCGGGGTGGTTGGGGTGCTCCGGTGGCGGGTCGTGCGGATCGTGCCGGTCGTGTGGATCGTGGGGATCGGGTACGTCACGTGGCTCGCGGCCCTCGGCGCGCTCGGCGGGCCCGGTCGGCGCGGTGCTCTCGGCGGGCAGTTTCGATGAGGGCGCAGTACGAGCCGGCACGGGCACACACCACCCCTCGTCAGTCCACGCAGCGTTCCAGCCGACCGGCAAAAGCGGTCATAGCATCACAAGACATGTCCACTGTGTGCAAGCACCGTAAAGCGCCGTGTTGGTGGACAGTTGGGTGATTCTTAAGCCTTTGTTGAAGCCACGCGCGAAGCGACGAGCCCCTGCCGGAACGGCGGGGGCTCGGATGCTCTAGATGTCCCGGCGACCACTCAGATTTCGTAGTCGGCGATCACCCAGGTGGCGAATTCCTTCCACAGCGCGACGCCCGCCTGATGGGCGGGGTGCTCGATGTAGCGGCGGAGTGCCTCGGTGTCGGCCACGGTGCAGTTGATGGCGTAGTCGTACGCGATCGGACGGTCGGTGATGTTCCAGGCGCACTCCCACGAGGCGAGCTCGGGGATCCGCTCACCCAGCGCCTCGAACGCCGAGACCCCGGCGGCCACCTTGGGGTCGTCACGATCGACGCCCTCGTTCAGCTTGAACAGGACCAGGTGGCGGATCATGCGGCGGGGCTCCTCGGGACTCGTTATTTCACCAGCTGGGTCATGAACTGGCCGACGGCCTTCGCGGCGATCGAAATCCCTTCGAACCCTACCTGGACCAGCTGCGCGGCCCGGTCCGGGGAGGTGACGATCGTGTACAGCACGAAGATGACGATCACGTAGGTCGCGATCTTCCTCGCCTGAGCCATTCCCCTGCCCTGCCTCCCCGGCGGCGTTATCCGTCGCACGGTCGCGCGTGCTCACGTCCAAGTGTTCGGCGGGTGAGTCTATCGACCGAATGGGTGACGCCAAGGATGACGACGCCGTGGATGCCAGGCTCTCACAACCTCTTACGACCTCTTTAAGGGCCGAGGTTCCCCCCGGGGCCCTTCGCCGGGCCCGCGGGGCGCCGGCGGCGTGCAGGATGGATGACGAACCCGGCGGTCTGGCAGGAATCCGGCGCGTTGGAATCAGGACCGTGATCAAAGGTCCCGACCGCGATCCTCTCTCCCTGACTGCGGCTCGGGCGCAATGGTCCTCTTCTCATCAGGGGAGCGGTATGTCCCCCGTTGCCGCTCCCCCTGGCCCATTTCTCCGCCCTTCCCGGGCTCCTCTCCTCGTCCCGTCCCCGCGCCGCGTCCGGCGGCATTGTATGCCTTGACATGCATATAACTGGCGAGGCATGCTTCCTGTGTGGTCATGGCCGCGGGCGCACTGGACGCCACTCAGATCATCGAAGTGCTCGCCGAGCCGAACCGCCGACGCATCCTCGATCTGCTGCGGGACGGCGAGCGGCCGGTCGGCGAGCTCGTCGACCGGCTGGGGCTGACCCAGCCCGCCGTCTCCAAGCACCTGCGCGTGCTCCGTGACGCCGGGCTCGTGGAGGTCAGACCCGAGGCGCAGCGGCGCCTGTACCGGATATGCCCGGAACCGCTGGCCGGGCTCGACGCCTGGCTCGCGCCGTACCGCGCGCTGTGGAGTGCGCGCCTCGACCGGCTCGAACGCCACCTGGAAGAGACCGCCGAGACCGCCGAGACCGCCGAGACCGCGGACGACGACAAGAACGACACGAACGAGGAGAGGGCGGTCCCGTGAACCATCCCGTCAACGGCCCCACCGCGCCCGTCGAAGCCACTGTGCACGCGGAGGGCACCCGCCCGGTGATCCGCTTCGAGCGAGTGCTGTCGAGGCCGCCACAGGCGGTCTGGCGCGCCATCACCGACCGCGAGGAGCTGAAGGCGTGGTTCCCGTGCGACGTCATCCCTGAGGCATGGCGGCCCGGCGCAAAGATCACCTTCCCGTTCCGCGACAACGAGGGCCCGACGCTCACCGGGACGGTCCTCGACGTCGACGAGCCCCGGCTCCTCTCCTACACCTGGGGAGAGGAAACGCTTCGCTTCGAGCTGACCCCGGAGCCCGACGGCGGTACGCGCCTGGTCTTCACCGACGAGCTCGACCGGAAGTTCGCCGCACGCAATGCGGCCGGCTGGCAGATCTGCCTCGACGCGCTGACCGGCGGCACCTCCGCCGCCGACGCGTGGAAGGGGTTCTTCGACCGCTACGTCGCCGCATTCGAACCGGCTCTCGGCCCGCAAGTGGGGCCGCCCGCAGGTCACGAGCAGCAGGGATGAGCGGTTGCCGAGCCGCCGCCGTCGATCCGGTACGTAACGCTCGTGTCGTTGTTCCACCTCACGTGCACGCTGTTGCCGTCGTAGGCATCGCCCGGCCGCAGCGCGCCCAGCAGCGTGCCCAGCTTTGTACCCCCTCGCTCGCCGGACAGCAGGTAGGCGCGCCCGGCCGAGACGATGGCCTCGCCCGCCGCGCCGAGGCCGTACTTCGGCGGCTCCCTGAACGGGGCGGCGTTCGCGCCGATGGCCTGCGACAGGCTGTTCGTGGGCTTCGCCGCCCGCACCGTGGTGGCGGGAACGGCGACGCATGCCACTGCGAGCGTGGCGGAGATGACGACCTGACAGGCTCTGGCCGGCAGAGTGACACTCGTCCCGGGCGTTGCCCGGCCTCCTGCGGCGCGGGAGCAGGCCGCGGCAGCCGCCACCGCGCCGTCGACCAGCACGACCGCACGGACCGGGCCGCGCAGTCCTGTCCTCGCATCCATCAACCCCACCGTCCCCAGCGCCGTTCAGGCGGAGGGCTGTGCCTGGTGGCAAGCCCTCAAGGATGATTACGCGCTCTGCGCGGGGGATGTTCGGGGCCGGGGCCGGCGCTCAAGCATGCTCCCCGTCCGTGATCTGCCCATGCGCAGCAGCACGCGCCCTTCGGGGTAGCCGGCCACGTGTCCGGGCAACTCGGCCGGGCGGCCGCTGTGGATGACCGCCAGACTGCCGGAGGGCTCGGCCGCCGGGGCAGGCCGGGCGCCGAGCCTTCGCAGCGCCTGGGCGGCGACGGCCTCGGCGGATCCGTAGAGCACGGCGCCCGGGGCGACGGCGGCGCGGATCCGGTCGGCGACGAGCCCGTAGTGCGTGCACCCGAGGACAACTCCCCTTACGCCGGGCGGCGTCAGGGCGGCGGCGGCCTTGACGGCCGTGTCGATGGCGGGGTCATCGACCGCGTCGACGGCATCGGCGAGGCCGGGGCAGGGCACCTCGGTGACGTCGGCGCCGCCCGCGAAGTCGGCGATCAGTCCGCGCTGGTAGGGGCTGCCGGTGGTGGCCGGAGTCGCCCAGACCGCGACCGGCCCGCCCGCGGCGGCGGCCGGTTTGACCGCAGGCACGGTGCCGATGACCGGGATGTCCGGCTCCAGCTCGGCCCGAAGGGCGGCCAGGGCGTGCACGGACGCGGTGTTGCAGGCCACGACCATGGCGTCCGGCGCGTGGTCGACGGCCGCCCGGGCACAGGCCAGCGCGCGAGCCGTGATGTCCTCCGGGGCGCGCGGCCCCCACGGGATGCCGTCCGGGTCGCAGGACAGGACGAGGTCGGCGTCCGGCCGCAGCCGGTGCAGGACGGCCGCCGTCGCGAGCAGCCCGACACTGGAGTCGATCAAGCCAATCTTCACCCGCATCTCCTCTGCGTCCATGTGGCCCATGCGGCCCACGGGCCCGTGCAGCCCATGCGGCCCACGCGGCCCATGTGCCTCAAAAGCCGTTGACGGCGAGTCTGTACAGTGATTGGCCCACTTGGCATGGCCAATCCAGGGAGAGTGGTATGGCGGAGAGGAACTCCGGGCGGACGCTGGGGAGCCGGCAGCTCGCCGCCATGCTGCCCGCCCCGGCGGGAGCTCGGCCCGCCTACCGTCACTTGGCCCAGGCGATCAGCACGCTGATCCTGGACGGACGGATCGCACTGCACGTCAGACTCCCCGCCGAGCGGGAGCTGGCCACCGCCCTGGACATCAGCAGGGCCACCGTTACTGCCGTGTACGACCTGCTGCGCGAGAGTGGCTACGCGCACAGCCGCCAGGGCTCCGGTACGTGGACCGCCCTGCCACAGGGCCGCACACCCAGCGGCATCACCCGGCTCCTCGGCCCCCAGGACACCGCGATCGACCTGGCCAGAGCCGCCCCCGTGCTGCCGGAACAGCTACTCGCCGACGCTCTCGCCCAGATCGCCCCTCAGCTGTGCGAGCACGCGCACACCCCCGGCTACCACCCCTACGGCCTGCCGGAACTGCGGGCCGCCGTCGCCGATCGTTTCAGCCGGCGGGGTCTGGCCACCGTGCCCGAACAGATCCTGGTGACCTCCGGCGCCCAGCACGCGCTCACGCTGGTCATGGGGCTGCTGTGCTCACCCGGCGACCGGGTCATGGTGGAGAATCCGTCCTACCCGAATGCTCTGGATGCCATGCGCCGTGCCCGCCTTCGCACCGTGTCCGTCCCAGTGACCGACACCGGCTGGGACATCGAGATCACCGAATCGACCCTGCGTCAGGTTGTGCCCCAACTTTCCTACCTGATCCCGGACTTCCACAACCCGACCGGTTGTCTCATGCCCGACGAGGAGCGCGCCCGCATCGTGCGCGCCGCTCAGCGATCCGGCACCTGGCTGGTCGTCGACGAGACCTTGGCCGACCTCGCCCTCGACGTTCCCACCGCGCCGCCCTTCGCCTCGCACGCCACGCCCGGTGGGAGCGGGCAGGTCATCACCATCGGCTCGATGAGCAAGACTCACTGGGGCGGCTTGCGCATCGGCTGGCTGCGCGCCCCCTCCCGGCTGGTGACCGAACTCGCCGGCCAGCGGGTCGCCACCGACATGGGCGGCTCGGTCCTGGACCAGCTCCTCGCCCTCGACCTCCTGGGGCGGGCACGGGAGTTGCTGCCGACCCGCCTGGCGCACCTGCACGAGCAGCGCGCTGCCCTCGCCGAGGCCCTGGCCGGCCACATCCCGCAGTGGACGTGGCACCTGCCGGCCGGCGGTCTGTCGCTCTGGGTCGACCTGGGCGAGCCCATCGCCTCAGCGCTGGCCGAACGGGCGCTGGAATACGGGGTGCGGATCGAGAGCGGTTCCCGCTTCGCCACTGACCCGGGCATCTTCGAACAGCGCCTCCGTATCCCCTACACAACCCCGCCCGACACCCTGCGCGAGGCCGTCCACCGCATGGCCACGGCGCTCGCCGACGGCCTCCCGCTCCCGTCCGCAACCCGACGACCGCACTGGATCGCCTGACAGCCCCGAACCCTGGACCCCGGACCCCGGGCGCCCGCTTTTCTGCGCCATCGACTATGCGCTGCGCCGTCCGGCCAGCACGTGCTCAGTGGGCGCGCCGGTGTCGTCGTTACCACCGCCGTCCGTCCGGGCGGACCCTGAGCCTGCGGCGGTCAGGTGCCGGTCAGGTGCCGAGTGCGTGCCCTGTCGTCGCGTCGACGTGGTCCGGGATCTCGTCATGGCGGTCGCCGACCGTCGGCGTGCCGGTGGGCTCGAAGAGGAGGATCGCGGCGCCGGTGGGAGCGTACGGCTTGTGCTCCGTGCCCCGGGGGACGGTGAAGACCGCACCCCGCGGGAGGCGGACGGTGCGTTCCCCGGTGGGCTCGCGCAGCCCGATATGCAGTTCCCCGTCGAGAACCAGGAAGAACTCGTCGGTGTGGTCGTGGACGTGCCAGAGGTGTTCGCCCCCGACTTTGGCGATGCGGACGTCGTAATCGTTGACGCGGGTGACGATACGGGGGCTCCACAAGGCATCGAAAGAGGCCAGAGCCGTGCTGAGGTCGACGGGGTCATTGCTCATGCGCTCATGATCCCGGTGGCGCGGTCTCGCCGGGAGCGCTAGGAATCGCATATGGCGCAAGAATCCTCGCACGCGGGTCGCAGGGCGGGCCGGCACCGTGTCGTCGTGATCGTTGACGAGAACTCCAACCCTTTCGAACTCGGCTGCGCGACTGAGGTCTTCGGCCTGCGCAGGCCCGAGATCGGCCGTGACCTCTACGACTTCACGCTCTGCTCGCCCGAGCCGTGCACCCCGATGCGGGACGGGTTCTTCACGCTCACGTCGGTCGCCGGCCTGGAAGCGGCCGACTCGGCGGACACCGTGATCGTGCCCAACCGCCCTGACGTCGACGTCCCACGCCGCCCGGCCGTACTCGATGCGATCCGCAGGGCGCACGCGCGCGGCGCACGCCTGGTCGGCTTCTGCAGCGGCGCGTTCACCCTCGCCGAGGCAGGCGTCCTCGACGGCCGCCGGGCCACCGCCCACTGGCAGTGGGCCGACTCCTTCCGGACCCGCTTTCCCTCCGTCCGGCTCGAAGCAGACGTGCTGTTCGTCGACGACGGCGACATCCTCACCGCCGGGGGCAGCGCCGCCGCCCTAGACCTCGGGCTGCACATCGTCCGTCGCGACCACGGAGCCGAGATCGCCAACTCCGTGAGCCGACGGCTGGTCTTCGCAGCCCACCGGGACGGCGGACAGCGGCAGTTCATCGAGCGCCCGGTGCCCGACCCGCTGGACGAATCCCTCGCGCCCGTCCTCACTTGGGCCCAGGAACGGCTGGACTCACCGCTGACGGTCGCCGACCTGGCGGCACGCGCCGCGGTCAGCCCGGCGACGCTGCACCGCCGCTTCCGGGCGCAACTTGGCACGACTCCGCTGGCGTGGCTGACGAGCCAACGCCTCGCCCTCGCATGCCGTTTGATCGAACGGGGCGAGTCGCGCTTCGACGTCGTAGCCCACCGCAGCGGACTCGGCACCGCCACCAACCTGCGCGCGCTGATGCGCCGCGAGACGGGACTCACTCCCTCGGCGTACCGGCACCGGTTCGGGTGACCGTCCCGACCGCGCTCCGGTCGGCCGTTCCGGGGCAGCGGCTGCTGATCGCTCAGGCGCTGGTCCGCAGGCCCGAACTGCTGTTGCTGGATGAGCCGTTGGACAGCCTGGGCCTGCCCAATCAGGCCGCCGTCGCGGCGCTGATCGGCCGGATCTGCCATCAGGAGAAAGTGGCGGTGGTGATGGTCGCGCACGACGTGAATCCGATCCTGCACCATCTCGACCGGGTGGTGTATCTCGCGGAGGGCGGCGCGGCTGCCGGGACCCCGGCCGAGGTCATCACCTCCGAGACGCTGACCCGGCTGTACGGCACGCCGATCGAGGTGCTGACCACATCCGACGGGCGGTTGGTGGTCGTGGGCTCGCCGGAGGCTCCCGCCCTGCACACGGACCGGCACGCCACGTCCGGAGCCTCAGCCGCGGGAGGTGACCATGCTGCTGGCTGACACCGCCGTCTCATCGGGCTGGTCGTGGAACCTGGTCACGGACCTGACGCAGATGTGGGCGTACCCGTTCATGGTCAGCGCCTTCCGCGCGGGGGCGATCATCGCCGTGGTGTCGGCGGCTGTCGGCTGGTTCGTGGTGCTGCGCAGGCAGACGTTCGCCGGGCACACTCTCTCGGCGGTGGCGTTCCCTGGTGCGGCCGGAGCCACCCTGCTCGGGGTCGGCGCGGTGTACGGGTACTTCACCGTGTGCGTGGCTGCCGCGCTGGTCATCGCCGCCGCACGCAAGGTGCCGGTGCGGCTGCTCGGTTACACCTTTCTCGCCGTCGCCGGGGTCTGCGCCGCAGAGGCCACCCAGGCCGTCGGCTCGCTGCTGCTGCTCGGCCTGCTCGCCGCTCCGGGGGGCGCGGCGAGCAGGCTGACCGACCGCCCGTACCGGGCGCTCGCACTGCTGAAGTCGTTGATCGACACCGGTGGATCCGTCAGCGCCCAAGCGCTGTACACACTGGCGGCGGACGGTTCACAAGTCGGCCTGAGCACGGTGTACCGCACCCTGACCGCGCTTGCCGAAGCCGGCCGCGCCGACGTCGTACGCGACCGCAATGGTGAGAGGCTCTTCCGCTACCGGCCGGGCGCCGACCACCGCCACTACCTGCTCTGCACGGCGTGCGGGCTCAGCCTGCCCGTGGACTCCGCACCCGTGGAGGAATGGGCCGACCGGATCGCCCGCACCTCCGGATTCGCCGGCGTCCGGCACACCGTCGAACTCGCCGGAATCTGCCCGGAATGCGACCGCACCCGGACCCCGCAGCGGCCGGACGATCCGGAGCCCAACTGACCTGGCACCCAACTGACCTGGCGCCCAACTGGCAGCGCCAAGCCTGAGCGAGGACGCTCCCGCCGGGTCAGCGGGTGCGGGTGCTGCCCGGGATGCCGAGGCGCACGTGCTCGATGTGCTGCACGGCTTGGTCGATGAGCTGGGCGACGTGGTCGTCGTGGAGGCGGTAGACGATGCGGCGGCCCTGGCGCTCGCCGGTGACCAGACCGAGAGTGCGCAGAATGCGCAGCTGGTGGGAGACGGCGGACTGCTCCATGCCGATGGCGGCGGCGAGTTCGCAGACCGGGTGCGGCACGTGCCGCAGCGTGGTGAGGATCAGCAGGCGGGACGGGGTGGCGAGGGCCTGCAGCGTTGTGGCGACGGCGGCGGCGGTGGCGGAGTCCATGCGCAGGGCCGGCGCGGTGGCCGCTGAACCGGGTGCCGCTGAACCGGGTGCCGCTGAACCGGGTGCCGCGGCCCGGTCAGGTTCGGTGTCACGCGCGTGCACGACCGCGCCCGCGTGCTCCTCTGCGCTCCTCGCCGGGCGGGCGAACCACCTGCAGTTCGAGGGCCGGCGGGGGTTCGGCGATGCCGGGGCCGCCGTCGGTGGCCCAGCGCACGATGTCGTCGGTGCAGGCATCCCCCATGGCCCAGCCGATCCAGACAGCCCGCCCGCCGCGGCGACGTCCTTCGGAGGACGGCAGCACCACGACGACGTTGGCCTGGCCGCAGGGGCCGAGGCAGTCGGTGGTACGGACGGCGACGCTGCCGCCGGATTCGGCGGCAGCAACCCTCAGCCGCTCCAACTGCCCCTCGTGGTCGGCCCTGGGGTGCTTGCGCGCGTTGCCGCAGCAGCACCCCCGGCACACGACCAGCGTGCACGGCCGGTCGCGGGCGGCGCCGACCACCGTGCGGCCCAGGGTGGTCGTCAAAGGGTGGTCCGCGAGGGCAGGTGGTGGGCCTGTACGCGCCCGTCGCGGTGGGCGGCGATCAGCAGATGTGGACCGGCCCAGGCCAGCGCCGCCACCGCCGTCTCACCGTCACCGTTCAGCGTGCGGGCCGGACGCAGCCGCCCCTCTGGCCGTCCGGAGGTGGCCCGCCACAACGCGACCGTCCCGTCGTCCCCGCCGCTGGCGAGGTGGCCGGTGGGGCCGGGCCGCCAGGCGAGTGCGGTGATGGTCTCGTGGCCGCGCAGTGAGCGCGGCGCGGTGCCGGCCGGGCCCTTGCCGGAGAAGTCCCAGACCGTCACGTCGGGGGCGCCGTCGGCGGCGAGCCAGAAGCCGGTGTCGTCGAAGGCGAGACGGGAGACCTTCTCCGGGTAGCCGGACATGGTCAGTTCGTCGGCGTCGCGGGTGCGCCAGATGTGGATGGAGGCGTCCTGGTTGCCGCTGCAGATCCACCGGTCGGTGGGGGCGACGGCGAGCGCCAGGTGCGAGCCGATGTAGGGGTAGGTCGCCACGGGTGCGGCCTGGTGCCGTTCGTGGCAGCGCACCGCACCGTACGCGGCGACGGCCAGCCGCCGCCCGCCGCGCATCCAGGCCAGGTCGGTGACCGTGCTCGCCGCCGGTTCCGTCTGCCACAACTCCTCACCGTCCGCGGTGAGGACGAGCGCACGGCGGCCGCAGGCGACGGCGACGCGCTCGCCGTCCGCCCATCGGGCGGCCGACGACCAGGAACCGGTTTCGACCGTCGTCGCGCGGCCGTCCATCCTGCGCCACAGCGCATATCCGGCTGGGCCGGTTGCGGCGAGGTGCCGGGCGTCGGGGGCGAGGGCCACGTCCAACAGCCCGCCGGGCAGCTCGAACGACTCGGTGGTGGTGCCGGTGGCGACATCGAGGATCCACAGCGTGCCGTCGGCGCCCGCGACGGCGACGAGGTCACCCTGTGCGCTGAGCGCGACGGGGGCATCGTCGACAACGGTCTCCCAGACGGTGCCGGAATCGGCGTCGACCGCGGTGTCTGCTGCGGCAGTTGGCGCCTTGCTGCTCATACGACGGCCCCCGCGGTGGTCAGGCAGTCGGCGAAGCCGCGTTCCAGCGCGGCGCGGTCGAGGTTGCGGCCGATGAAGACCAGGCGGTTGCGGCGGGTCTCGCCCTCGCCCCAGTCGCGGCCGAACTCCCCGTCCAGCAGCATGTGCACGCCCTGGAAGACGTACTGCTTGGCCTCGCCGGCGATGGCGAGGATTCCCTTGGAACGGAAGATGTCCACGCCCTTGGTCCGCAGCAGGTTGCCCAGCCAGGCGTTGAGCCGGGCCTCGTCGAGCTCGCCGGCCAGGTCGATGCCGACGGAGGTGACGGAGGTGTCGTGCTGGTGCTCCGTCTCGGTGAGGAACTGCGGGTCGTCCTTGAGGACGCGGTCCAGGTCGAATGCCCCCACGTCCAGCACCTGGTGGAGTTCGACGTCGGCGTGACGGGCGGGAATGACCTGGACGGCGGCATTGATCGCGCGGATACGGGAGACGACTTCGGCGATGGTGGACTCGCCCACGAGGTCGGTCTTGTTGAGCACGATCCGGTCGGCGAAGGCGATCTGCTCGACGGCCTCGTTCTCCACGCCCTCGGGCTTGGTCTCATCCAGGTGCTGCAGGATGTGGGCGGCGTCGACGAGGGTGACGATGGCGTCCAGCCTCAGTTGGGCGGCGATTTCGTCGTCCATGAAGAAGGTCTGGGCGACGGGCGCTGGGTCGGCGAGCCCGGTGGTCTCGATGAGTACGTGGTCGAATTTCTCGCGTCGCCGCATCAACGCACCCAGGATGCGGATGAGGTCGCCTCGTACGGTGCAGCAGATGCAGCCGTTGTTCATCTCGAAGATCTCTTCTTCGGCGTCGAGGACGAGAGCGTCGTCGATGCCGACCTCGCCGAACTCGTTCTCGATGACGGCGATCCGCAGGCCGTGCTGCTCGGTGAGGATGCGGTTGAGCAGGGTCGTCTTGCCCGAGCCCAGGAACCCGGTCAGCACGGTGACGGGAACGCGATCGTCCACGGCCTCCACGGCCTCCACGGCCTCCACGGCCTCCACGGCCTCCACGGCCTCCACGGCCT
>NZ_JANFNG010000035.1 GCF_024436035.1 Streptomyces humicola | reverse complement strand
CCACGGCCTCCACGGCCTCCACGGCCTCCACGGCCTCCACGGCCTCCACGGCCTCTTCGGCTTCGGTGACGTCGGCGTCCGCCGGCGGGACGGTGTCGGTCATGGTGGCCTCAGGCTCCTTCGGGTGCGATGGACAGAAGAGGGCGCAGATCGTCCTCGGTGATGGCATCGGCCGGACGGTGGAGGGTCCAGCGACGGGCGGGGCCGTCCATGGGCAGCACGGCGATGACCGTCCCCAGCGGCGGGCATCCCGGTTCGGCGCAGGCGAGCTGGCGAATCACCACGGCGGTGTCGTCGTCGAGGCCGAGCAGACGCCGTACGGATCCTTTCAACTCGGTGAACTGCGGCGGCAGCCCTGACGGTCGGACGCCAATCGGCATGGGGGTTCTCCTTCGCAACGGGCCCCGCGCACGGGCAAGCCGCGCGGCAGACGCCACCAGGCTAGATGAAAACGAATACCATGTCCATCTGCGGCCATGGCACGCACCGTCACGCTGATCGAAGAGGCCGGCTACACCACCGACATGGAGCTGTGGCGAAGCCCGGAAAAGGAACTAGTCACGGCGGAGGCGAACTGCTCCCGCACGCTTCGGCCGGGCGGCTGCGGGCCGATCGGACCGGAAGGCCCGCGGCACTGCTCGTCAGGCGTCGCATAGCGCGCCGCAGGCGCCACCCGGGCGCGTAACCTGGCCAGACCGAAGTACGCGCACGTGGTCGCGTCGCTGCGTCAGCGCCAGACCGACGCGCCCGCGCAGAGGTGCGACCGTTGCGAGGGCAGGGGTGAGCAGCTCCTGCCCGAGACTGCCGGCGCTTCGCGTGTGAAGTGCCCGGCCTGCAACGGCGAGGGTGTACGTGCGGCTGGGTTCCGGTCGTTCATCATGACCTGACCGCCCGATGCCCTGCTGGTGGAGGCGGGCACCCCGGGCAGCAAGGAGGCCCCGAGCTGGCTGTGCGTCCCGGCTCGGGGCCTCTTCTCGTGCTCGCCCCCGCCCGAAAGGACCCGGCTGAGTGGGCGGCGGCTTTGTTCTGCGCTGTTCCAGCGTGTGGCCCCTGTGCGACCGCCGCAACCGGAGATCATCCAAGCGGACGCACGTCAGGCGACTACGCGGGGCGGATGTGCTCCGCCTGCGGTCCCTTCTGTCCCTGGGTGATGTCGAACGTGACCTTCTGGCCCTCCTGCAGCTCGCGGAAGCCCTCGGCGTCGATGTTCGAGTAGTGCGCAAAGTCGTCCGGGCCGCCGCCGTGCTCGATGAAGCCGAGCCCTTTTCCGCGTTGAACCACTTCACGGTTCCACTGGCCATGCCCGTCTCCTCCAAGGGAGCTCGTACCGGCCCCGCACCGTGCGGGATCCGGGAGGTGATCGCCCTGGCCCGGAGAGACGCTGCACAGCAAGAACGCCCGCGACGCGTCTCACGGGCGAACGGTGCTTCGGAACCACGACTACTGATCACGACGCTACACCGCGCGGGCCCGCCAGCCACAGGGCGCTGGGAGTTGAGGCCAACGAGGCCCCGACCGGACGCCGATCCGGCCGCGGCCCAGTGCCCTCGCCAGCTGCCAATCCCTCTCCGGCTCATCACGGCCTGCATTTGCAGGTAGCCGCGGTCCGCGTACGGAAACGTCGCGAGCTCGCTGCTCGAATCCGGGGCGGCGCTGTAGTACGCCCGCACTTCACGGATCTGCGCGTCGCGTATGACGCACCACTCTGTTCCCCGGTTGATCAGCCGCTTGCTGGTTCCCGGAGGGGTGAAGACGACGCTCCACTCCGACACGACCTCGTTGCTGCGCGCGATCAGGTGATCGTGCGCCCGGACTGGCGCCGCGGCCGCCTGGGGGAAGACCCCCGGCAAGGTTCCCGTGCAGGCCGAGCTCACACAGAAGCCCCTGGTGAACAGGGTGTTGGTAGTCCCGCTTCCGCCATGAAGCTGTTTTGTCAGCACGAGTGCGCTGACGTGTCAGCACGAAAAACCGCCCTGACTCGCGTTTCCGCATGTCAGGGCGGTGTTACTGGCGGTAGCGGTGGGATTTGAACCCACGGAGGAGTTGCCCCCTCACGCGCTTTCGAGGCGCGCTCCTTCGGCCGCTCGGACACGCTACCGGGAGAGAGCTTAGCGGACGTCCGGCGGTGCTCCGAAATCGGCTCCCGGTCCGGACGGTCCGGACGGTCCGGACGGCTTCGACGGGCCCGCCGACTGCGCTGGCCTCGACGGTCCGCGGAAGAAATCCGTGAGCAGGCGGGCGCACTCGTCCGGGAGGACTCCGGCGATGACCTCAGGGCGGTGGTTGAGGCGGCGGTCGCGCACGACGTCCCACAGCGAGCCGACGGCGCCGGCCTTCTCGTCGACGGCTCCGTAGACCACGCGCTCCAGGCGGGAGAGGACGATGGCCCCCGCGCACATCGTGCACGGCTCCAGCGTGACGACGAGCGTGCAGCCAGTCAGGCGCCAGGAGCCGACGGCGCCGGCCGCCTCGCGGATGGCCAGCACCTCGGCGTGGGCGGTCGGGTCGCCGACCGCCTCCCGCTCATTGTGTCCGCGGCCGATCACCGACCCGTCCGGGGCGAGGACGACCGCGCCCACCGGCACGTCGCCGCTGCGCGGCGCGAGCGCGGCCTGCTCCAGGGCGAGCCGTATCGGCGCGACCCACGGGTCCCGCACCGGATCGCCGTCGGGCATCGTCAGCGGACCGCCTCGAGGTCAGCGTCGCAGCCGAGCGCCTCGGCGATCACGCTGAGCGCCTCGCCCGGTTCGCCGTCGCTGCTCAGCGACAGCAGCTGCTTCTCGCTCACGCCGAGATCCGCGAGCAGGTCGGCCTCACCGAGCGGTCCGGCCGGGATCGGTTCTGCGTCCTGCGCGCTGTCGTCGTCCTCCGTTTCCTCGTCCTCCCCGTCCTCGGTGCCGTCGAGGTCGAGGGCGTCGAGGTCGTCGAGGTCGTCGAGGTCACGTCCGACGAGCTCGTCGGTGAGCATGGCCCCGTACGAACTGCGTGACGCGCTCGCCGCGTCCGAGACATAGATCCTCGGATCGTCCTCGCCGTCCACGCGGACGACGCCGAACCACGAGTCCTCTTGCTCGATCCAGGCGAGCACCGTTTCCTCGTCCGTCATGGCCTCGCGAGCGAGCTCGGCCAGGTCGGCGAGGGTTTCCACATCATCGAGCTCCGTATCGCGCGCTTTCCACCCGTCCTCGGTGCGCGCGAGCAGTGCGGCGAAGTACACCGTGACTCTCCCACTGGTCTTAGGTGTGCCGGGACGGACGAGACGTCGACAGAACAGTCCCGCCCACTCCGCATCGTGGCAGAAACCTAAGCTCTGGGAAGGGTCTTCCGCACTGCGTCGTGCCAGGCCGTACACGTTTTTTCGTGTGATGAGCGCTACGCGGGCCGCCGCGGGCCGGGCGGGGCCGGGGCGCGCGTACCTCCGTTAATGTCTGGGGCATGCGGATCCACGTCGTCGACCACCCGCTGGTGGCGCACAAACTCACCACATTGCGCGACCAGCGCACCGACTCGCCCACGTTCCGTCGCCTGGCCGATGAGCTGGTCACTCTGCTCGCCTACGAGGCGACGCGGGACGTGCGCACCGAACAGGTCGACATCACCACGCCGGTCTGCCCGACCACCGGCGTGAGGCTCGCACGCCCGCGGCCGCTCGTCGTACCGATCCTGCGGGCCGGTCTGGGGATGCTCGACGGGATGGTGCGGCTGCTGCCGACCGCCGAGGTCGGGTTCCTCGGCATGGTGCGCAACGAGGACACCCTCCAGGCGTCGACGTATGCCACGCGCATGCCGGACGACCTGTCCGGACGGCAGGTGTACGTGCTCGACCCGATGCTCGCCACCGGCGGCACCCTCGTCGCGGCGATCAACACGCTGATAGGGCGCGGTGCGGACGACGTCACCGCGATATGCCTGCTCGCGGCGCCGGAGGGCGTCGAGCTCATGGAGCGCGAGCTGGCGGGGCGGCCGGTCACCGTGGTCACGGGCGCGGTCGACGAGCGGCTCAACGAGCATGGCTACATCGTCCCGGGGCTCGGCGATGCGGGTGACCGGATGTACGGGACGGTCGGCTGAGCGGAGCGTTCTCCCGTCAGCAGCTCTTGCGCGACGCGGACGGCGCGGGGGACGGGTGGGCCAGCGCGGCCAGGGCGTGGTCGGCGTTGGGCTTGGGGTCCAGGCTCCCGAAGCCGTTGCCGATGATCAGGTCGACGTCGGAGGCGCCGGTGCGGGCCGGATCGGTCCTGCCTTGCGCGGCGGCGAGCTGCGTGGACAGCACCTTCAGCGCGGACTGCGCCTTCGGGCCGCCGAGGAGGACCGCGGTGCCGGTGACCTTGTTCTCGTACTGGGCCGGGGCGTTGCCAATCTTGCCGATGGTGAAGCCGCGCTGCCTTAGCTGGTCGGCCGTGGCCTTGGCGAGGCCGGTGCGCGGCGTGGCGTTGTAGACGTTGACGGTGATGGCGTTCGGTTGGGGCAGTGCGTCCGCGGGGCTGCCGGAGGTGCCGTTGCGGCAGTGCGAGCCCTGGGCGGCGTTGGCATGCGCGAAGCCGAATTGGCCGCCGAACACATCGATGAGCTGTACCGTCCCCCAGCCGATCAGGCCGAGCACAGCGATCACGGAGATGCCGGTCAGCACGACTCGGCGGTGGTTGCGGGGGCGCCGCATGCGTGGGTACTGGTTCCCGGTGATGCGGTACTTCCCGCCCATGCCGGGGGGCGTGAGCATGCTCATATCCGCAGCGTAGTGCGGGATCCGGCGCGGGCCTACTAGATGATCAGCGAATGGCCCTATCGGTCAACCCGAAAGGGTCAATTGTCCGTTGGGGGCGGGCAAGTGAATGGACGCAACGCTCTTCCCGGCGTCTCACTGGGCCCGGTGCCCCGTCGGCGACTTGGCGACTCGGCGACTCGGCGCGCTCGATCGGTCGGAGGCTCAGTCCATCTCCAGTACCCGTGCGTGCAGGACCTGGCGCTGTTGCAGGGCCGCCCGCACCGCACGGTGCAGGCCGTCCTCGAGGTACAGATCACCCTTCCACTTCACGACGTGAGCGAAGAGGTCTCCGTAGAACGTCGAGTCCTCGGCCAGGAGTGTCTCCAGATCGAGCTGTCCCTTGGTGGTGACCAGCTGGTCGAGGCGTACCGGGCGCGGTGCGACGTCCGCCCATTCGCGGGTGCTCGTACGGCCGTGGTCGGGATACGGCCGGCTGCTGCCGATGCGCTTGAAGATCACACGGAAAGCCTACCGGGCAAGGGCGCGCGGGCGCAGCCACGGATTCGGGCGGGAGCGGGGAGCGAGAGGGGAGCGAGCGGGAGCGGGAGCCGTGCAGAAGCCGGGTGGACGCTGCGGAGAATGGGGCGGCGGGGCCGGCGTGAGGGCGGGTTGACCTTGTCCTTGGGGCAAGCCACAGCATCGGTGGCGCCGGGCGCGACGTGCTCGGTGTGAGGAGGGGCGAGCATGGGGCTGCTGACGATCGGGGCGTTCGCTAGGGCCGCCCGGCTGTCGCCGAAGGCGCTGCGTCTCTACGACGAGCTCGGGCTGCTGCCGCCCGCCCGCGTCGATCCCGTCACGGGCTACCGCTTCTACCACCCCGCACAACTCGAACGCGCCCGGCTGGTTGTGTGGCTGCGCCGCATCGGCATGCCGCTGGCGCGTATCCGGGTGGTGTGCGACATCGCACCGGATGCGGCGGCGGCAGAGGTCTCCGCGTTCTGGGCGGGCGTCGAGGCGGACGTCTCCACCAGGCGCGACCTGGCCGCCTTCCTCATCGACCACCTGTCACGGAAGGACGCTGCTGTGCCGTACACGACAAGCCCCGGTCCCCTCGGGATCCGCTACGCCGCGCTCTCGGACACCGGGCTGATCCGCGAGAACAATCAGGACGTGGCGTATGCCGATGCCCGGCTGCTCGCCGTCGCCGACGGCTTCGGAGCCGGCGGCGCCGCCCCCGCGTCCGCGGCCGCAATCGATGCCCTCAAGCACCTCGACGCGGATGCCGACGGGGTTCCCGCGGGCGATCTGCTCAACGTGCTCGACGACGCCGTGCGCCGCGCCAATCGGGCGGTGCAGGAGCTCGGGGAGCCGGAGGCGGGGACGACACTCACCGCGATGCTGTGGTCCGGCTCGCATCTGGCGCTGGTCCACGTCGGCGACTCCCGCGCGTATCTGCTGCGTGACGGCGAGTTGTTCCAGATCACGCACGATCACTCCCTGGTGCAGTCGATGGTCGACGAGGGCCGTATCACGGCCGAGGAGGCGGCCTCGCATCCGCAACGGGCGCTGCTGCTCCAGGCGTTGGACGGCCGCAGCGAGTTCGCTCCCGAGCTGCGGCTGCACGAGGCGCTGCCCGGGGACCGCTATCTGCTGTGTTCCGACGGGCTGTCCGCGGTGGTCGCGACCGGGCAGGTGCATGACGTGCTGGCCACGGTCGCCGAGCCGGAGCAGGCGGTGCGCGACCTGATCGCCTGCGCCCATCGTGCGGGCGGCCCGGACAACGTCTCGTGCGTCGTCGCCGACATCCTCGTGCCGGATGACGAGCGAACGTCCGGGCCGACGGCCGCCGTCCGGTCAGGGTGTTCCGGCTGATCGGGGGATCCTGTCCGGTCAGGGCGTTCCGGCTGATCGGGGCACCCCGTCCGGTCAGGGCGCCCGGTCCCGTCAGGACTGCTTGGCGGCGCGCTTGGCCTGCTGCTTGTAGGCCCTGACCTTGTCCAGCGACGCGGGCCCGGTGATGTCGGCGACCGACCGATGGCAGCCTTCCTCGCCGTACGGGCCCGCCGCCTCGCGCCAGCCGTCCGGCGTGACACCGAGCTGCTTGCCGAGCAGCGCCAGGAAGATCTGCGATTTCTGCTTGCCGTAGCCGGGAAGGTCGTTCAGCCTGCACAGGAGCTCCTTCCCGGTGCCGGCGTCGCGCCACACCGCGGCCGCGTCGCCGTCATAGTGGTCGACCAGGTACTGGCACAGCTGCTGCACCCGCTTGGCCATGGAGCCCGGGTAGCGGTGCACGGCGGGCTTCGCCGCAAGCAGCGCCGCGAAGCTCTCGGGATCGTGGGCCGCGATCTCGTGCGCGTCGAGATCGTCGGTGCCCAGGCGCTGGGCGATGGTGTAGGGGCCGGAGAAGGCCCACTCCATGGGGACCTGCTGGTCGAGGAGCATACCGATCATGGCGGCAAGCGGGCTGCGCCCGAGGAGCTCGTCGGCCTCCGGCTGCTGGGCGAGGCGAAGTGTGGGCATTGGTCTTATGTTCTCCCTTCTGGGTTGTTGTGGATAGTTTGTGCTTGGGCGGTCTGTCCGGGACCGGAGAAGGCGGGAGGGAACGGAGGTGGGAGGGAGGTGTGATCCGTGGCGCAGGACGGTGGTCGACGGCGGTCGGGGGTGGTGACCATCGCGCTCTGCGGTGATGTCATGACCGGCCGCGGTGTCGATCAGATTCTTCCGCATCCCGGCGACCCGAGGCTGGAGGAGGGCTACCTGCGCGACGCGCGCGACTACGTACGGGCGGCAGAACAGGTCAACGGGCCGATCGCACATCCGGTCGCGTTCACCTGGCCCTGGGGGTGCGCGCTGCGCGCGATGGACGATGCGGGATCGGATGTGCGAGTGATCAATCTGGAGACGAGTGTTACGCAAAGCGACATATTCGCTCCGGGGAAGGCCGTTCACTACCGAATGAACCCGAACAATCTCCCCGTCCTGCTCGCCGCGCGGCCCGATGTCTGCATGCTGGCGAACAATCACGTCCTCGACTTCGGCCGCCCCGGCCTCACCGACACCCTCGACGTTCTCTCCGTCGCCGGGCTCGGCCCCGTCGGGGCCGGCCGCGACGCGGCTGAGGCGGCGCAGCCGGTGACGGTGGACGCGGGTGACGGCGGGCGCGTCGTCGTCCTCGGCTGGGCGGCGACGTCGAGCGGCGTTCCGTCGTCCTGGGCGGCGGGCCCGGACCGTCCCGGCGTCAACCTCCTTCCCGACCTCTCCGATGCGACGGCGGACATGATCGCCGAGCAGCTCGCGCGGCTGCGGCGGCGTGGAGACGTCGTGATCGTTTCGGTCCACTGGGGATCGAACTGGGGGTACGGCGTCGCGCGGGAGCAGATACGTTTCGCCCATCGATTGGTCGACGCCGGCGCGGACATCGTGCACGGACACTCCTCGCACCATCCGCGCCCTGTGGAGATCCACAAGGGCAAGCTGATCCTCTACGGCTGCGGCGACTTCATCGACGACTACGAGGGCATCGGCGGCTACGAGGAGTACCGCGACGATCTGCGCCTGCTGTACGTGGCGTCCGTCGAGCCGGAGACGGGCCGCCTCGCCTCGCTGCGGATGACGCCGTTGCAGGCGCGGCGGATGCGGCTGCATCACGCGTCGCATCCGGACACCGAATGGACCCGGGACGTGCTCGACCGGATCAGCCGCCGCTTCGCCACGCGCGTCGATTTGGAGGCCGACGGCACGCTCGTCGCAGCCGCTGCGTGATCCGTCTGGACCGGTCCGACCCATCTGTAATATTTACGGCATATAGGGCTAGGCGTAGAGGACCACATGGTTCCGTGCGGGGGCTTCGAGGGGCGGCCGGTCCGGCAGGAGGCGCCATGACGTACCCCGAGTTCTACGAATTGATCTTCGACGAGGCGGCGACGGACGACGGCGGCGACACCGTGACCGTGCACCGCACCGAGCGGACGGGGGCAGGCGGTCACCCGGTCTACGAGGACGACACCGGCATCGTCAGAGCGGAGATCAGCGACCGCGCCGAGGTCCGGATGCTGCCCAGCGGAGGCCATCAGGCGCCCCGCCCGCCACTCAGGGCGCGCCCGCTCAGTGGAGGGGGCCGAGGTGCGTACCCGCGTTGAGTCATCCTGCGTCCGTTCGATCGGATACGAAGCAGAAACGTTTCTGCTGCAGATCGAGTTCGCAGGAGGCGGGATCTACGAGTACGCAGGGGTGCCCGAGCATATTCATCAAGGGCTGAAGCGTGCGGAGAGTCATGGCCGGTACTTCAACCGAGTCATACGAGATCGTTTTTGACGTACGCAAGATCAGTTGATCGAAACGATCAGGTGGTGACCGAGCGCAAGGCGGCGCTCCGCTGATCGCACGAGCCGTCGCGTGGGCAGTATTGTTCGGAGCAACGAACGCACGTTTTCTGTGTCGAAGCGAAGAACGAGCAGACCGAGCCGACCCTGGAGCGACCATGGCCGATGGTGCGTCCCGCCTGCCGCTCGACCGGATCGCCGCATCGCTGCGACGGGAGCGCACGCGGGCCGGGCTCTCCCTCTCCGAACTCGCCAAGCGGGCGGGGATCGCCAAATCCACGCTCTCGCAGCTCGAATCGGCGACCGGCAATCCGAGCCTGGAGACGCTGTGGGCGCTCAGCGTGACGCTCGACGTCCCGTTCAGTTCACTTGTCGACCAGCCGCGCCCGGCGGTGCAGGTGATCCGCGCCGGGGAGGGACCGGCCGTGCCCTCGGAGCGGGCGAACTACACCGCGGCGCTGCTCTCTTCGAGCCCACCGGGCGCCCGGCGGGACATCTACTTCCTGCGTGTCGAGCCCGGACCCGCCCGCGAATCGGATCCCCACATGCCGGGCACGGTCGAACATGTGATCGTCGGGACGGGCCGGGTGCTCGCCGGGCCCGATGACGAGCCGGTCGAACTCGCCGCAGGCGACTACCTGTCCTATCCGGGCGATGTCCCGCATATCTGTCAGGCGCTCGAACCCGGAACCACCTGCGTCATGATCATGCAGCACGTGTGATGCGCGACTGACGAGGCGGCCGGCGGTGCCGAGCGGATCGAATGACCGAGCGAACCACCGAGCGAATGACCGAGCGAACGACCGAGCGATCGCAGCGGATCGAGCGGAACGAACCGCGCGTCTTCAGCCCGCCAGAATGCTGATGCCGAGGACGAGCAACGCGACCACTTTGGCCGATTCGGCTGCGACGTAGAGCAAATGAGCGCGTGATCGCGGAAGCGTTTCTCCGGCGAGCACTCGTTCAGAGCGTCGGTTGAGACCGGGTCTGATCGCACCCAGCTGAACGGCCAACAACACCACGGCGATCGCCGCGGCCACGGCGCCGGACGTACGAACGTGACCGATCGTGACGCATGCGATCACGACGATGGCCAGGGCGGCCTCCACCCGGTTCAGCGCCCGGAAGACGATGCGGCCGATGCCGAGTCCGAGCGGCACGGTCACGCCCGGGGCACGGAACTTGAGCGGCGCCTCCAGGAAGGAGATCGCCAGCACCATCCCGAGCCAGGTGAAGGTCGCGGCCGCACCAGCGGCCGAAGCGGCGTTCATCGGGCGCCGCCGGCGACGGCTGGCGTGGCGCGGGTGACGGGGGCGGATTGCTCCGACAGCATGGCGGGCTCCTCGCACTCTGATTGGTAAATGATCTCCATATTTATGGGGGCATTATGGCGGCGCATCCACGAGGTGAGCCGGGAGGGCCCCGGCTCAGGCCGGGTAGCGGTTTGCCAGTCCGACCAGCACCGGGCCGGTGGGGTGTGCCACCAGGTCGGAGACGGTGACCGGGTCGAGCGAGGAGTAGAAGGCTTCCTGCGCGGCCCGCAGCGCCCCGCGCAGCCGGCAGGCGGCACGCAGCGGGCAGGGTGGATCGCCTTCGCAGGCGACGACCTCGTCCTCGCCCTCCAACTCCCGTGCCAGCCAACCGACCGAAGCCTGCCTGCCGAGGCCGGTCAGCCCGAGCCCGCCCCCGCGACCGCGCCGCGCTTCCACCACGCCGAGGTGTTGCAGCCGGCTGATCGCCTTGGCCATGTGGGCGTACGGCACATCCACGGCCTCCGCCACTTGGCGCGTGGTCAAGGGCGTGCCCTGCTCGGAGACCGCCAGGCGCATCACCGCACGCAGCGCGAGGTCGGTGAACTTCGTCAACCGCACGCCCCGACGCTAACAAATACGCATGTTAAATTCCTCTTTGAGGTGGCCGATGGTTGTGTGGAGTGCATCACGAACTCCAAGCTCTGATGCCTATGTTGGAAGAGGCCCACGGCCACGGCGAACCCGGCCCTGGCCCTGGACAGTGACAGGCACGCATCGGACGGTGACTACTCATGGCTGACGCGCGCATCGGCCCCCACGACTCGGCCGGCGCACCGCTCCCGCAACTCCTGTGCGACGTCAATGCGCTCGCCGCCGTCGACCCCGTACCGGCGGGAGCGCTGTGGCGGCTCGCCGAGTCCGGCCGGCAACTCGACGCCAACCTCGTCCGCATCCGGCCCGACGAGCGAATCGACACCCACACCGAACCGGACCTGGACGTCCTCCTCCTCGTCATCGCCGGGGACGGCACCCTGGGCACGACGAACGATCCGCAACCACTCACCGTAGGCAGCCTGGCCTGGCTCCCGCACGGCTCCACCCGCAGCCTCACTGCAGGCAAGGACGGCATCTGCTATCTGACGGTCCACCGCCGTCGTCCCGGCATGCGGATTAACGGCATCAGCTGATCGGGGTGCCCGTCCGGTCCTGCGCTGCGGTGCCCTGCGCTGCGGTTGCGTCGGACCGGGTGGCAAGTCGCCCTCCTCGAAGGCGTGGACGTCCACCGGGCCCCGGCTCCAGCACCCGCACGGCACCCTGCGCCGTGAACTCTTCGGCGGCGTGGATCGCGGCCTCGGAGGGCTCATCCCCGTACATGCCGGGATGGGCGAGGTAGGTCTGCTGCCAGTGTTCGCGCTGGACCGACCCGGGTCAGGTCCTCGTCGCCGCCGTACATCCGTGCATCGCGATCTCCTCGTCACGCCCGCCCCAGGGTGGGTAGGTGAGCCTGGGCGAGCCCCGGGCCCGCCCGCTCGGGAGGGTATGTCCTCCAGCGGCGTTGCGGCATGATCGGCGCATGGTTTTCACGCGATCCGATTGGCGCCTGGTCGGTCTGTCCGGTGTCGCAGTGCTCGGCGCGGCAGTCACCTACTACGGCAAAGCCGGGGGCACGATCGCCCCGTTCGTGCTCTCCGCCGTCGCGCTCGCGTTGCTGGCCAGCCTCGTCGGCCGCAGTGTCGAGGCGCTGGGCGACCGGTTGGGAGCGGGGGCGACCGGGGTGGTACAGAGCGCGCTGGGGAACCTGCCGGAGCTGTTCGTCGTCCTGTTCGCGTTGCGGAGTCACCTGTACGAGGTGGCCACCGCCACCATCGTCGGTTCCATCCTTGCCAACGTCCTGTTGGTCCTGGGACTCGCCTTCCTCGTCGGCGGCTTCAAGAACGGCACCCAGTACTTCGAGACGGGTGCCGCGCGCAGGATCTCGTTGCTGCTGGTCCTCGCGGTCGCCGCCCTGGTGGTCCCGGCGCTCACGGCCGAACTGCACACCCCGGCCGCGGGCCACGAGCGGGCCCTGTCGGTCGTGGTCTCCGTACTGCTGCTCGCCCTGTTCGCTGCGTCGTTGCCGGCCTCGGTCAGACGCAGGAACCCCGAGGTGGGCAACGAGGGCAATGAAGGCAACGAAAGTAATGAAGGCAACGAGAGTAATGAAGGCAACGAGAGTAATGAAGGCAACGAGAGCAATGAGGGGAACGACGGCGGAACCACCGGGTCCGTGCCGCCGTGTGCGGACGACGGGCCCGGCCACCGCGAGGCGCCCGGGTGGCCGTTGTGGCTGGCCGCCACCATACTCGCGGTCACTGGAGTCGGGGCGGCGTTCGTCTCCGACTGGTTCGTGGCCGGTCTGACGCCGGCGATGAACGCCCTCGGCATCTCCCAGGCATTCGCGGGACTCGTGATCGTCGCCATCGCCGGCAATGCGGTGGAGAACGTGGTCGGCGTCCAACTCGCCTACCGCAACCAGGCCGACTACGCGCTGTCGGTGATCCTGCAGAGCCCTCTGCAGATCGCACTGATGGTGGCGCCCGCTCTAGTGCTTCTCTCACCGCTCGTGGGCGCGTCGTTCACGCTCGTCCTGCCGCCCTTGCTGATCGTCGCGCTGCTGCTGGCCGTCGCCGTGACCGTCGTCGTGGTCCTCGACGGCGACTCGAACTGGCTCGAAGGCGCAGCCCTGATCGTCCTGTACGGGATCACCGCCACCGCGTTCTGGTGGGGCTAGGACACCGCGCCGGTCGCCGTGCGCAGTACGCGTTACGCAGTACCGTGAAGTGAGCAGATCCTTCGTTCGGCGGCGCCCATCGAGACCCGCAGACGGGCGGGTGCGCCATGACCGAATCCGAGGCCCCGCGGACTCCCGGGCTTCTGCCGGACATCCACGACTCCATCAGGCCCGGCATTGCTGTGCTGCGCCTGGAGACGACGCAATCCCGCGAGGGCGTTCTCGACGGAGCGTGGTGGCCGCGCTCGCGAAACATCGGTGCCGAGCTTCCCGCCCTCGTCAGGTCGCTGACGGAGCACCTGGGCCCGGTCACGCGGGTCGGGCTGGACGCCGGCGCATGGGAAGCGCTTCCGACCCGCCTGGTGATCGATGACCGGGTCGTCCACATCGACTCGTTCCCGGTCAGGGACGACACCGTTCTGATCACCCGCGGAGATGAGGACCACTTCTCCCTGCTGGTAGTGCCTCCGCATGCGACGGTCGAGGCCGCGCGAGCAGCGATGTCTCAGGCCGTCCGTGCCGACAATGTGCTGCAGGCGGGACAGATCCTCGTCGACACCGGTGCGGAACGGGACCTCGGGGACGGTGGCGCCCACGACGCCCGATAAGTGCGCCTTTTCGTTCGGCTGGCGTGCCGTGTCCCGCGTTTCCCACGTTTCCCGGGCTTCCGGGCTTCCGGGGCTTCCGGGGCTTCCGGGGCTTTCCGAGCCTTTTCGGCTGCCCGTTTCGCTATTCGCCGTCGGGCCGCTCCTCATCGGGAACGGACGGGAACGGAGCAGGGCCCGCACCTCGTCGAGGTGCGGGCCCGAGGGGCGTCGTAGGGCGTCAGGCCGGGAGGATGTTCTCCGCCTGCGGGCCCTTCTGGCCCTGCGTGACGTCGAAGGTCACGCGCTGGCCTTCCTGGAGCTCACGGTAGCCCTGGGTGGCGATGTTCGAGTAGTGCGCGAAGACGTCGGGGCCGCCGCCGTCCTGCTGGATGAACCCGAATCCCTTTTCCGCGTTGAACCACTTAACGATTCCGGTAGCCATGTTTTCTCCTTACATGGGGCAATGATGTGCATCCGCACTGTGCGAATGCACGGTCGCCGAAATGACCCCATCCGGAGACACCGGAAAACGAAAAATGCGCCCGAAGTCACATACCCTCAGGCGCACACAGCATTTCATGGGTACCAAAACTGCAACTGAAGCCAAGGTAGCACAGGTTTCCCTGCCGCGTCGGATTTCTGCAAAATCTCTCGAATCTCACGCCTCCGGGTGACCGGCGCGGCCCGGCACGACCGGGTCAGGACACCGTCCGGCTGCGGCGTTCGACGAGCACCACGTCGCGCCAGGTGCCGTGGTGGCGGCCGATGCGCTCCCGTGTTCCGACGACGCGGAAGCCGGCCTTCTCGTGAACGGCGAGGCTGGAGGTGTTCTCGGGGAAGATCCCCGACTGGATCGTCCAGATGCCGGCCTCTTCGGTGGAGACGATGAGCGCGTCGAGCAGGGCGCGCGCCAGGCCCTTCCCACGGGCGTCGGGGTGGACGTAGACGGAGTGCTCGACGACGCCGGCGTATGCACCCCGGTCCGAGACGCGGGAGGCGGCGACCCACCCGAGGACCCGGCCGTCGGCGGGGTCGAGAGCCACGAACCGGTGTCCGGGCAGCTTGGACGCGTCGAATGCCGTCCAGGTGGGGGCATCGGTCTCGAATGTGGCGTTGCCCTCGTCGATTCCGGCCTGGTAGATCGTGAGGACCTGGTCGGCGTGATCAGCCGTCATGGGAGCGATCCGGAAGCCCGACTCGGCGCGGCCTGAGTCCATGGCGTTCCGGGTGTTCCGGGCGTTCGCGGCGTCCATGGCGTGCTGCAATGCAGGGACGCCGAGCTCGGTGATCAGGGCGCGTATGCGGGTCTCGATCTCATCGCGGATCGGGCGGACCGCCTCGACGCCCTGGCCTGCCGGGTCGTCGAGTTGCCAGTCGAGGTAGCGCTTGCCGGGGAAGACCGGGCAGGCGTCGCCGCAGCCCAGGGTGATGACGACGTCGGAGGCCTGTACGGATTCGACGCTCAGCACCTTGGGGGTCTCGGCGGAGATGTCGATACCGACCTCCTTCATCGCCTCCACGACGGCCGGGTTGACCGCGTCGGCGGGGGCGGATCCGGCGGAGCGGACCTGGACGCTGTCACCGGAGAGGTGGGAGAGGAAGGCGGCGGCCATCTGCGATCGCCCGTCGTTGTGGACGCAGACGAACAGAACGGAGGGGGCGGGAGTACTCACAGGGACAGTTTCCTTGATCTCGAGGACCTCCAGGACCTCCAGGACCTCCAGGACCTCCAGGACCTCGAAGAGGGCGGGCGCGGGGTTGGCCGGTTCACCGGGCTCGGGGCGGCAGCGAGCACGCTCTCGTCGTGCTCGTCGCGGGGGATGACGACGTCGCTCCCGGTGGGGGGCGTCCGAAGAGACCGGCGACCAGGGCCAGGCCGACGACCGTACTGACAACCTGCGCGGCGATGAAGGGGCCGACGGAGGCGGGGAAGATGCCCGCAAAGGTGTCGGTGAAGGTGTCGGTGAAGGCCCGGCGACAACGCCGGCAGCACCTCACCACACCTGCGATCTGGGCCGAGCAGAACGTTGTCCGGGGTTGCGGCGGGGATGCGGCGGGAGTCGCCGCTCGCGGCGCTCGCCGCGGGATCTCTTCGGGGCCTCCCGAAAGGATCCGCCCGTGTGCGGGACGGCCGAACGGGTTGTTCGCCAGGGGGGCGTCCCTGCCTGTTCCGGCCCGTCGGCGCCTTGTCCGCGCAGGGTACGGGGGTGTCTCCCGGGGGCCGGGTGGCGGTTCGCGATGATCTTGCTATTCGGCGTCTCGCTGAGCGGTATGGGACATTTCACCTTAACTTCTGTGACTGTACGAAGTTGATCTGTTGCAGATCGCATCGCACCTCACTCAATGGAGCAGAAATGCGCAAGCTTCACAAGGCTGTCCTGGTGGCCGCCGTGCTCGGCGGCGTCGGCTTCGTCGGCGCCGGCACCGCTTCCGCCGACGGCCAGCCGGTTTACGGTCAACCGGTCTACGCTCAGCCGGTCTATGGCCAGCCGGTCTACTCCCAGCCGGCTTACGGGCAGCCGGTCTATGGCCAGCCGGTCTACTCCCAGCCGGCTTACGGCCAGCGGGGCTACGAGGTCCGGGGTTACGACCTCCGGGGCACCTACGAGCTCCGGGGCTCCTACGAACTCCGCGGCTATGAGGTCAAGGGGTACGACGGCGGGGGTTACGTCCACCGCGGCGATGACCAACGGTGCCACTGCCACCGGCGTCACGAGCACCGCGTCTACGTCCACCGGGAAAATGAGCACCGGCGCCACTGCCACCGGCGTCACGAGCGCCGCGACCAAGACCACCGCGTCTACGATCACCGCGTCTACGATCACCGGGGTTACGACCACCGGGGCAACGGCAGGCACGAGGGTCGTACGGACATCGACGTCACGCAGGGCACCCAGTGCAGGTCGCACGACCTGAATGCCGACGTCCTCGGTCAGGTCGGGGTCGCGAACGGCCTGCTCGGCAACGCGGGCAACGGCGAGGGCAACGCTGGTGGGCAGGACACCAAGCTTGGCTCGACCGCGGGCTGCAACAACAGCTTCGGTACAAGGTAAGGCCACCCGCAGCCCAGTAGGTACCTGAGACGGCCCCCGACGCCGAGCCACAGGCCCGGCGCCGGGGACCGCCCCGGACAGAATCGTGCGGACGGAGCCCGGCCAGTGGCTTACTCAGGACCATCGTCTTGCCTGGTCCGGCGTATGTGCGCGCCCGTTCAACGGCGTTCGCTGAGGCGTGCCCACACTGCCTGCCCGCATGGTCCAGGCCGCGGCCGAAGGTTGGTGACTGAGCGTTCGCGCGGTCATGGTGTGCGAGTGACCGCGGTTGACCGGTTGGGTCCAGCGCGACGATCGCACGTACTGCATGTTGATTGCGCCCGCCCGTCGTGGCGTGACAGCGTGAGCGATCAGATACGTGAGACACGGGCTACCTACGACGTCATCGCGTCCGATGACGCAGGGCGGTGAGCCGGTCCGGCCGACTGGATGACTGCCGAGATCGATCACCTGTCCGCAGTGCTTCCACGCGGGGCCCGTGTCGCGGACATCGGCTGCGCTCCCGGGCACCACACGCGGCTACTGCGGGAACGCGGCTTCCGTGCCAGCGGTTTCGATCTTTCCTGAGGAATGGTCTCCTCGCGAGATGTTCCCGGCCTCGCGCAGGCCGACGTGCGTGCACTGCCCATAGCAGCGCGTTCGCTGGACGCCATATGGTGTGCCGCCGCTCTGCTCCACGTCCCAAGGCCCGATGTCCCTGTCGTGCTCAGGGAGTTCGCCCGAGTGTTGCGCCCAGGCGGTGAGTTGATCACCAGTCTCGCCGAGGGCGACGGCGAGATCCGGGAACCCGTCTCCTACGAATCGAGTCGCCGACGCTGGGACGTCTTGCACCGGATCGAACCGTTTACAACCCGGCTGTGCGATGCAGGTTTTGACGTCGCGGGCTTTTCTCGCCGGTCCGCTCACCGCGAATGGCTGCACATTCGCGTCTGCTGGCGCTGAGATGACGACTCGTCGGCTCGTCAGGTGATCAGTTGCTGTGCATCGCTTGTGCAGCCACAACTGATCATGCGTCGGCGGTGACCTGCGACCGCTCGGTCCGCACCCTGAAGCCCAGCCGGGAGGGTTGCCGGCGGCAAGCCGCTCATCTCGCTGCTGTGCTCACCTGCCGCCCGGCAGACCACATTCAACACTCGATCGGGTGCACACGCCGGACTGAACGAGTGATCAAAGTATTAGATTCACAGCCTGCCTCCGTCGATCTCGTTGGGTCCTGTGCGGTGATTGATCTTGTGTGGTCCGAGCGGACCACACAGGGCCCCACGAGGAGGAATGGTGATCAAGAAGGTCGTCGCCGCCGTGGCTGTCACCGGCGGCCTGCTGCTCGCAAGCGCGGGCGTGGCTTTCGCCGACGCTGGTGCTGACGGAACCGCCGTCGGCTCCCCAGGCTTTCTGTCCGGCAATCTGATCCAGATCCCGGTTGATATCCCGATCGATGTCTGTGGCAACACCGTCAATGTGATCGGTGCGCTCAACCCCGTCTTCGGCAACAGCTGTAGGAATGTCGAGGTCCCCGGGCCGCCGCCGGTGACGCCTCCCCCGCCGGTGACGCCTCCCCCTCCGGTGACGCCTCCCCCGCCGCCGCCCCCGCACTGCCACCACCACCATCACCACCGGTGCCGGTGCCACCGTCACCACCATCATCACAGGCGCCATCACCACCACCATCATCACAGGCGCCATCACCACCGCCGTCACCACCATCACCACCGCCGTCACCACCATCACCACTGGTTCAACCACCGCCATCACATCCGGCCGGTGTTCCACCACGAGCACCCTCACTACCGCGGGCCGGAGCTGGCCTCCACCGGCGCCAACGCCCTCGGGCTGGGCGCGGCCAGTGCGGGGATGATGCTCGGTGGCGTTCTCCTCTACCGCCGGGGCCACCGAGCGGCCCGCGACTGACGGCATAGGTGCTGAACACGCAGGAGCTGACAAGTCGTCCGAGCGGTCGGCCGAGCCGCCTTGATCGCGGTTAGGGGCCCGGCGGCCCGGCCCTGGGCGGCAAGTGCGACACGGTCGGCGGGAACCCGCCGCAGGCTGCGACCACGCCGAATGAAACGGAAGATAACGAAGGCCCCGACCATGATCCGGTCGGGGCCTTCGTATGCCCTGGTGGGCGGGTGCGAAGGATACGAGATTCGAACTCGTGGGTGTTGCCCCCAACACGCTTTCCACCTGTTCGTGCGGACTGTCCGGGCGGGGACGCGGGCCCCCTGACCCACGGTGGGGCGAGTCGCTCGACGGGCTGCGTAGAGGGCCGGACGGGGGTGAAGGCAACCAAGACTGCAACCCGGGAGCTGCACCCTCCTGAACGTGAACTGACGCACCATCAGAATTACGGGAAGAGGCCGGGCAACGGAAGCATGGGGCGAGGGCCGACCGGGCGAAGTCGATCACGACTTCCCGTATCTTGCCGAGTCCGTCTGTGGCCATCAGGCAGGTGACTGCCTTGCCCCCATGTGCGGAGTCCGCTGCGCTGTACCGGAACACCGGTGGAGTAAGTGGGGGAGCGCCCGGTCTTTCCCGGGGTTAGAACGGGACCAGATGCCGGTGCGCTGGAGGGACGGGCTTGGGATGCGGATCGTCGTGGACCTCACGCGCTGTCAGGGCTATGCGCAATGCGTGTTTCTGGCGCCAGAGGTGTTCGAGCTGCACGGGGAGGAGGGGCTGCTGTACAACCCGGCCGTCCCCGACGACCAGCTCGAACGCGTGCGCCAGGCGGCGGCGGCGTGCCCCGTGCAGGCCATCCTCGTAGGGAATGAGGTGAGTGTCGGTGGCCGGTGACCTGTGGGAGGGGCGGATCGTCATCGTCGGCGCGTCGCTGGCCGGGTTGCGCGCAGCCGAGACGCTGCGCGAGGAGGGCTTCACCGGCTCACTGACCGTGGTCGGGGATGAGCCCTATCCGCCCTACGACAGGCCGCCGCTGTCCAAGCAGGTGCTGCTCGGCCAGGCGGCGGCGGACGCCACCGGGCTGCCGATGCGCCGGGACCCGGACGCACAGTGGCGGCTCGGGGTGCGCGCCACCGGGCTGGACCCGCCCGGGAAGCGGGTGCTGCTGGCCGACGGTGAGTCACTGCCTTACGACCGGGTGCTGATCGCCACCGGGACCCGAGCGAGGCCCTGGCCCAACGAGCGGGAGGCTGCCCTGGACGGGGTTTTCACCTTGCGTACCCGCGATGACGCCGCCGGCCTGGCCGAGCGTCTCGCCGCCGGGCCGCGCCGGGTGCTGGTGATCGGCGGGGGATTCACCGGCTCGGAGATCGCCTCCGCCTGCCGGGAGCGGGGCATCGAGGTCACGGTCGCTGAACGTGGTCCCGCACCGTTGGTGGGCGCGCTCGGCGGGACGCTGTCGAAGCTTGCGGTCGGCCTGCATCGGGCCCACGGCGTAGACCTGCGCTGCGGGGTGACCGTCACCGCGCTGCGCGGGAATGGCCAGTTCACCGGTGCGGACCTGTCCGACGGCAGCCGCGTCGACGCGGACGTGTGTGTCGTCGCCATGGGGGCGGTGCGGAATACGGAGTGGCTCGTGGACTGCGGACTGGCCGCGGGCCCGCGCGGGGTCGCCTGCGACGCAGGGTGCCGCGCGTTCAACATGTACGGGATCGTCACCGACGACGTCTTCGTGGCCGGCGACGTGGCCCGCTTCCCGCACCCGCTGTTCGGGTACCAGATGCTCTCCCTGGAGCACTGGGGCAACGCGGTCGCACAGGCCCAAGTGGCCGCCCACAACATGGTCAACCCCGGGCCGCGGCGGCGGCCGCACCTTGCGGTCCCGACCTTCTGGTCGAGCCAGTTCGGGCTCAACATCAAGTCTGTCGGCGTCCCAGTCTTCTCCGACCAGGTGGTCATCGCGCAGGGCTCGCTCGACGAGCGCCGTCTGGCGATGGTCTACGGCTACCAGGGGCGCGTGACCGCCGCAGTCACCGTCGACATGGCCAAGTCGCTGGAGTACTACCAGAGTCTGATCGAGACCGCTGCCCCCTTCCCGCCCGGGCCCGGCGCGGCCGACGGTCGCCCGCTGCTGACCGAATTCACGCTCCCCTCCGACGTGCCAGACCCGAAGGAGCTTTCCCACGGTCCCACCGTCGCTCTCACCGGCTACCTGCCGGACCGCCGGCTGACCGTGGTGCGGCCCACCGGTTGACCCCTGTCGTCCCTCCCCGTCCACGAGGAGCCCCACATGGCCGTCGACACACTGCTGGAGCGGATCACCGACTACGCCAACCGCCCCGACCCCTACCCGCTGTACGCGGAACTCCGCGAGGCGGGCGTGGCCCGGCAGAGGGACGGCCGCTACCTGGTCGGCACGTACCACGACATCGCTGCCCTGCTCCACGACCCGCGGATCAGCGCGGATCCCCGCAGCCGCGGCCAGTCCGAGGAGCAGCGGCAGCCGCCGTTCCTCCGGCTCGACGACCCCGAGCACCACCGGCTGCGGACTTTGGCCATGCGGCCGTTCGGCCCACCGCACAGCCCCGACCGGATCGACGGGATGCGCGGCGAGATCGCCCGGATCGCCGAAGAGCTGATCGAGGCCCTGCAGGATCGCGAGCAGGTCGACGTCGTCGATGACTTCGCCTACCCGCTGCCCGTCACGGTCATCTGCCGACTGCTCGGTGTCCCGCGCGAGGACGAGCCGCTCTTCCGGGAATGGTCCGACGCGATCGTCTCTTCCGCCGACGTCAGGCCGCAGGAGGAGGAGTCCACCGAACGCGAAACGGCGGGCGAGCAGGCGCGGGCGCAGATGGGCCGATATCTGCTGGACCTCGCCGAGCAGCGCCGCGGCCACCCGGCTGACGACATGCTTTCCGCCTTCGTCAACGAACCGGATCCGGCCATGCGGCTCACCCGCGAGGAACTGGCGCAAACCGCCGTACTGCTGCTCATCGCCGGACACGAGACCACGGTCAACCTCATCACCAACGGGGTGCTCACCCTGCTGCGTCACCCCGACCAACTGGACCGGTTGCGCCGCGAACCCGGCCTGCTGCCGAATGCGGTGGAGGAACTGCTGCGCTACGAGCCTCCGGTCCACATGCGCGAGCGCATCCCCCTCGCCGACGTCGACGTCGCGGGCACCACGATCCCCAAGGGCACACCCCTGGTACTCGCGCTGGCCTCAGGCAACCGGGACCCCAGGCGATTCCATGACCCCGAGCAGTTCGACCCCACCCGCCCCGACAACCAGCACCTCGGCTTCGGCAGCGGCATCCACCTCTGCTATGGCGCACCGCTCGCCCGAATCGAGGCCCAGATCGCCCTGGGAGCGCTGATCCCCCGCATCGGCACCGCACAACTCCTCCAAGACCCTCCCCCTTACCGGCGCAACGCCATGCTGCGCGGGCCCCGTCACCTCTCCATCGAGCTGTGAACGGCCGAAGGATTCTCCTTCACGGAGTCCTTGCAGAACAAGCGGGAGCCCCAACTCGTCCGCCAAAGCGCGGGCCGGCGGCTTCCTGCCCGGACCCGGCCACCGGCTGACCAGCACGACGAGGGAGTGTCTGTCGTTCGGGCAGCTTCATCGACCTGCTGCACCCAGGAGCGGTAGCGGCGCAGCGCTCGCCGCTGCACGAGCTGGTCGGATACCAGCGCGACCGCGGGGCGGGTGCCGTACGTGGGGTCGAGACCGTGGGCCATTCTGCGCATCTGATGGTGGACCAGCGCCATACCGGCCGCCGAGGCGAGGGTTCTGTCCGACCAGGTCACCGGCCGCAGCTGCCCGTCTGCCTCCCGTCCCTCCCGCCAGCGGTTCGGAAGATCCGGCGTGACCGCGAGGGCAGTGCCCATGCCGACCACCTCGACACCGCTGGCGAGAACCTCGTCGGCAGTTGCCCGCCGGGTGATGCCGCCGGTCAGCATCAACGGCACCGGGCTGGTCTCGGCCAATTCCTGCGCCAAGTCCAGGAAGTAGGCCTCACGCGCCTGGGTGCTCGCCTCGGCCGGGCGGCCCGACATCGCCGGGCTCTCGTAACTGCCTCCGGACAGCTCCACCAGGTCCACGCCGAGCGGCTCGAGCATCTCGATCACGCGCCGCGCGTCGTTGGCGTCGAACCCGCCGCGCTGGAAGTCGGCGGAGTTCAGCTTCACCGCGACCGCAAACGACGGCGACGTCGTGGAGCGAACCGCCCGCACGACGTCCAGCAGCATCCGGGCCCGGTTCTCCAACGACCCGCCCCACTCGTCGGTTCGCTTGTTGACCAGCGGGGACAGGAACTGCGACAGCAGGTAGCCGTGCGCGGCGTGGACCTCCACGCCGTCGAACCCCGCACGCTCGGCGCGTTCGGCCGTCACCGCGAACCGCGCGACCGTGGCCTGGATCTGCTCCGGGGTCATGGCGACCGGTCGGCCGAACCGTTTGCTGTGTTTGCCCAACTCGACACCCAGCGCCGAAGGTCCCCAGACGACCCCGGGCATGTCGGCCCGCACCTGGCGGCCAGGATGGTTGATCTGCATCCACATCGCCGCGCCTCCGCCCTTTCCTGCCTGCGCCCACGCCGCGAATGGCTCCAGCGGCGAGGCGTCGTCGAGCACTACGCCACCGGGACCGGTCAGCGCGTGGGCGTGGACCATGACGTTGCCCGTGATCAGCAGTCCGGCGCCACCCGTGCCCCAGCGCCGGTAGAGCGACAGCAGCCGCTGGTCGGGCAGTTGCCGGTCACCGGCCATGCCTTCCTCCATCGCCGCCTTGGCGATCCGGTTGCCCAGAGTGAGCCCGGACCGCAGCCGTAGCGGCGACAACAGTTCATCCGGCATCGAGGTCCCCTTTCGATCGGCTAACATGTGTGCATCGCTTACATTAGTGAGAGATGTAAGCACCGTCAACATTGGTGGAGAGTGATCAATGCCGAGGTCGGGTGACTCGTACCATCACGGCGATCTGCGCGCCGCGTGCCTGCGCGCCGCCAGGCAGTTGCTGGAGGAGAACGGCAGCGCCGGGCTGTCGCTGCGGGCGGTGGCGCGGCGCGCGGGCGTGTCTCCCACGGCCCCTTATCGCCACTACGCCGATCGCGACGCTCTCGTCTCCGCAGTGGCCGCGGAGGGCTACCGTGAACTCGCCGGGTATCTGGCCGCCGCGCATCACTCGCCCTCGACGCCCGACGACCTTGCCGCGGCCGCCGTCGCCTACGTCCGGTTCGCGCTGGATCACCCGGCGCTGTTCCGGGTGATGTTCGTGGAACCCTGCGACCCGACCAGCGACGACCGGGTCGCCGCGACCGCCGCCATCTCCGAGTACGTCGGCACCATCGTCCGGCACGCCTTTCCCGGCGCCGACCCGGACGCGCTGTCGACCGCGGTCTGGGCGCTGGTGCACGGTCTGGCGTTCCTGCACCTCGACGGCAAGCTCGACGCCTCCACACCCGACACGGTCGCCGACCGGGTGCGCGCCGCCGTCCACGCGCTGCTGTCGGCCTCCCCGGCGCCATCGTCGTCCGGCGGACCACCGAACCGGGCAGGGGCGTAGGCGGGCCCGGCGGTGTCGCACGCGGATGTGCGGGTGAGCTGCGATGATCGCCCCGTCGACCCCTGGACAGGCGGGTGCCCCGGCAGGGCCGCAGGGGCTGTGACAGTCCCCGCGCTCAGAAGCAGGTCAACCAGCTCATCGAACGGCCCAACTGCAACCAAAACTCCAACCACGCAACACGAAGGCCCCGATCGGCAACCGGTCGGGCCTTCATGTGCCCAGTTCAGACGATGCGGAGGATACGAGATTCGAACTCGCGAGGGGTTGCCCCCAACACGCTGTCCAAGTCTGTTTGTTGACGTCGGGCGGGTGTTCGCCCCTGTTCAACGGCGTTCGCTGAGGGATGCTGGTCCTGCCTGCCGCACGGCCCTGTACGGGGTTGAACGGTAGTGAATGAGACGGAAAACTGAGACGGGACTCGTAGGCCCTCGCGAGTACTTTGCGCATCGACGCCGGTCGGCTTCCCCCAGAGCTCGCCTTCCCACTGGCTAGTCTGGTCCAGCAGATGCCGCCATGTGATTCCACGGCCGTGTTCGTCCGCAAACTGCGGCAGGTTAACGGATGTGCGGACGGGCTCGTCCAGGCTTAGCAGCCCGTCGTCGAAGGCGATGCCCGCCACCAGGGACAGCACGCTCTTAGTTGCGCTGAAAGCCATCTCCTCACGCATCGGATTGCCTCATGAAGAGACGACGTGGCCGCTCCGGACGACGACGCCGCTGGAGTCGCGGCCGTTCAGCAGTGGCCCGACCACCGCCCGGTGAGAGGTGTCGGATACTTGCGCTGCGAGGTAGGTGTCCATGTCTTCGATGCCTGGCACCGGCCTTGCCGCCTGCTCGTGAATGGCCCGCTGCAGCGCCACAGGGTCCACCCCCACCCAAGGATCCAATACTGCGCTCTCGTCCAAGCGCACCCCGCCCAGTGGCATCTGCTTATCCTCCGTGCTCTGCGAGTCGACGCGAAGAGCGCGATCTTACGGTGGGACGGTTTCGAGCGCCTGGTAACTGGCACGTTGGCGGAGCCCAAGTGGCCAGCCACTCGGCGACGAGCACGTACGTCCCCAGTTTGGAAGGGTGCTATGCGGATGGCTCTGAACTGGCAACTCGCTGACCTGCGGCGGAGCGGTCGACTCCCCGTGAGTCCCCGGGTGTTCCCGCCGGAACGGGCACGCGAGGGGCACGGACGGAGGCGTATAGAGACCACTGGAGGGGGTGCGTCAGCAGGTCAGCGCACTGGAGAAGAACCAGGAGAACGAGCGGAGCTGGGCGGCCCACGAGGGCTCCGCTGACGGAACAGTTTTCAAGAGAACGCCCGCCTGGGAGCCGACAGGCCGTTTGGCCTGCGGAAACCGAAGTCCCGGCCGGGATGCTGCTCACGCTCGTCCACGGATCGTGCCACGCCTACGGCTGCCGCGCCCAACTTCAAGCCCTGGCTGCGCGTCGCCTCCACTCCTCGGGCGCAGGAGCCCCTGGTCACGCTCGTCGACGGCAGCAACCGGACGGCTTAGTTATCCGGTTGACTGCCGGCGGCCAACCGCCGAAAGTTGTGCTTTGCCACCACCCACCTGGGAGAACGAGTGTCGACAGTCACCCCTGCCATGTTCACCTGCCCGATCGGGGACGATGCCGCCCTGATACCGCGCACGGTCGCGATCACGGAGGCTCACCAGGCCCTGCTGGAGGCCAATTACAAGCGCCTCGCGCTCTGGGACCCGGGGTTCGATGCCAACAACCCGCGCACGCTCAACGAAACCCGCGCAGCCCTGGAAAAACAGGGCCAAGCATGGCTTGAGGGAACGCAGCTGCCGCTCGATATCGCCGTGTCTGCGGGCGCGGACTGGCGGCTGGTCGGCGCCGTCAGCTTGAGAATCGACGTGGCCATGCGGACGGGCGAGATCGGCTACTGGATTGATGCGGCCTTCGAAGGACGGGGATTGGTCACCCGAGCCGTCACGGCCGTGCTGGACCAGGCATTCGGTCCCATTGGCCTGCAACGCGTTGAACTGCGTACCGGCACCGACAACGAGCGCAGCCGGAGCGTAGCCCGCCGCCTGGGGTTCTCCGAGGAGGGCTTGTTGCGCGAAGCAGTGGCCTTCCCCGACGAACGCCGCGATGACGACGTGGTCTACGGCCTTCTGGCCCGTGAATGGCGCAATACGCACGAGTAGCAGCCCTTAACCGCGTCCGTTCAAGATGTCAGCCGCTCTACTGCTCGGCGTCGCCCGCCTGCACAGCCTGGCCCTGGGCTATCGTGAGGACCTCAGCCGACGGCATCAGGCGCCGCGGGCGGCACGTCGATGGCCGTGACCGGCAGGCCATGCTCCTGAGGCCATCCGGGCCGCCAACGACCCGGCCGGACCGCTGAAGGTGATTAGCCTGTGCGCCGGGGACGGCCGCGATCTCCTCCACGTCCTCGCCGGTCACCCTCGCCGCCACGAGGTGCGGGCGAGGCTTGTCGAGCTGGACTCTCGCAACACCGCTGCAGCCTCGGAGACAACCCGCCGGGCATGCCTGGATCAGGTCGAAGTGGTGACGGGCGACGCCTCACTCATCGACCAGTACCAGGACCTGGCTCCTGCAGATCTCGTTCTGGTCTGTGGTGTCTTCGGGAACATCACGGATAACGACATCGAGCACACCATCGGCGCCTGCAACCAACTATGCAAGACCGGCGGCACCGTCATCTGGACCCGGCACCGTGCCGCCCCCGACCGGGTGCCGATGATCTGCGAATGGTTCGGCGCGCAGGGGTTCGAGCTGCAGTGGCTGTCAGAGCCGGATGTGGGCTACGGGGTAGGTGTGCACCGGTTCGCTGGCACACCTCAACGCCTTCGGAATGGAACCCGCATGTTCGAGATCGTCGGCTATGACCTGCTCCGTCAGAACGAGGCAGCACAATCCGTCTGACCTCGGGCGCGACAACCGTCGTGAGGCCGGCGTAGCGGCTTTGGGCTGGAGCTGCAATGGGGCGAGAGATCGGGGGCCCGTAAGCTTGCTGCGACTCGGGCAGCACCTCGCCTGGCCCGGCACCGGCAAAGCGCCGGGGTCACCCTGTGGGGCGCCCTGGGCGGCGAGGGCGACACGGCCTACGACACGGAGCCGCAGCAGGGCCCCGCAAGGCCGAATGAGACGGAAACTGAGACGGAAGATCACGAAGGCCCCGACCGGCGGACCGGTCGGGGCCTTCAAAGTGCCCGGCGAGAGCACGGCGGAGGATACGAGATTCGAACTCGTGAGGGGTTGCCCCAACACGCTTTCCAGCTGTTCGTGCGGCTGTTCGGGTGGGGACGTGGGCATCCTGACCTGCGGCAGAGCAACTTGCTCAGCGGCTATGGACATGGCTGGACGGGGGTGAATGAGACCAAAACTGAGACCACGGGGTCGAGCGTCTTAACTGCTCAAGACGGCCTGAGAAGCTGTCCTACCTCTTTCCGCCGGTCACGGAGCTATGAGTGCGGTAGGGACTCCGCCTGCCGTTCGGTTTGGCGTCGATGGACGGGATTGCGAACGGCAGCGGAAGCTTGAGGATCTTCAGGCGGCTGTCGTGAGAGAGGTCGCCTGCTGCTGGGGCTGCCGCTGCGCACGGACCAGACGTCAGGTCGGTCAGTTCGCGTCGACGCCGGACACGCCCGTCTGCTGTTCGGCCACGCTACTCCAATGGGTGGAACTTCGCGCCACGCCAGGCGTGACGTGATTGAGCATCATCGGAAAAGCGGTTTATCTGTGATCGAACGAGCATGTTGGGCAACCAGCGGCTTCCGTTAGCAACGCTGTCACCAACGGAGAGATCACGTGTACCTTCGCCGGATTCTCGCAACTTCCGTTGCCATCGCGGCTCTGCTCGCCGTCGCTGCGCCCGCCCAAGCCGCCAAACCCGAGGGGACTCCCCCCAACGAATGCTCGGATACCTATAAGGACGGCAATCCGCTCCTGGGACCGGCGGAGCTGCCGACTCGTGGCCCGGTGGGCCGGGAACTGCGAGGCTACGAGCGCACCGGAGGCCTGACGACCAGCCAGTTCCTCAGCACCTACTACAGCCAGTACATCAACATGGGTAAACCGGGCTATATTTTCCCGCCGTTGTTTGGCTACGTGCTCCGCCGGAACGGCACCCCGATCGAGCACGTCCATCGGCTGCACCGTGGTCAGCACGTCGACCGCTACGGATCTGAGTTCGGGAGCTTTTTGGCCCCGGCGGGCACCCCCTTCGCCTGGCGCTCTCTTACGCCGATGAGTTTGAACAACGCCCCGGATGCCAACTGCAACTACCACGACTACGCAGTGATCAAGCCGTTCAAGGTGGATTATGGCCCCGTCGCCCCCTGGTTTGCCCAGCCGGGACGTGGCGTCCAGTACCAGCTCGACCCTGCATTGGTGCCAGGCGCTCCCTCCACGGGTTTCAACGTGGGGTGGCTCGTCGCCCACGGGTACCTCAAACGCATCATCTGATGTTCCGTCGAGGGAGCCTCGCCGCGCCCCCAGTCTGGCCGGGACGCACCGCTGCCCGGAAGCCGCCCCGGTCACTCTCGCGGAAGCCGCCTGAGCCCTGGGGCTGCCGTTCGGATGACCGTCCATCGACGTCAAACCGAACGGCAGGCGGAGTCCCCACCGCACTCATAGCTCTGTGACCGGCGGATGCCTGCAGCATGTGGCCCAGCGGCTGGGCGGAGGTGGCGCCGCCGCTGCTGTAGGAGAACATCAGGGTGGCTATCTGGGGACCGAAGGCCAGGAAGAAGAACGCGGCGGGGACGATGGCGGCGCCGGTGACGCGCAGGCCGCGCGAGATGTCTTCACGTACGTCGTCCAGGCGGTGCTCGGCCACGGCTCGGCTCATGCGCGGCAGGATCGCGGTGACCAGGGAGACTGTGATGATGCCCTGCGGGAGCATCCAGATGTTCTGGGCGAAGAAGTACGCGCTGTTGCTGGCTCCGCTGTTGGGCAGTGCCGCGTCGATGTCGTTGGCGTAGCGGGTCACCACTGTCAAGGCGACCTGGTTGACCAGGACGAACAGCATGGTCCAGCGGGCCGCGCTCACGCTCTTGCCCAGGCCCACGCCGCGCCAGTCGAAGCGGAGTCGCCATCGGAACCCGGTGCCGGTGGGAGCCGGGACAAGGCACAGCGCCTGTACCGCGATCCCGGCCGTCGTGCCGATGCCCAGCAGCCGTACCTGGCCCGGCGTTACGTCACCGACGTGGCCAGGAGCGGGGGCCAGCCACATGTACAGGACGAACATGGAGATCAAGACGATGTTGTTGAGCACCGGGACCCAGCTCATCGCCCCGAACTTGCCACGGGCGTTGAGGACCTGCCCCAGTACGAAGAACAGTCCGTAGAAGAAGATCTGCGGCAGCAGGAAACGAGCGAAGGCGACAGTCAGCTCGAACAGCTGATGATTGCCTGGGGAGTCAGGCGTGTTGAGGCTCACAATTTGCGGCGCCATCCACACCGCCAGCACCGTGCCGACCGCGAGCACGCTGAGCACCAAGGTGACCAGCCTCTGCTCGTGCGCTCGCCCGCCATCGGGATGCTCGGCCCGAGCCCGCACCAACTGCGGTACCAGTACCGAGTTCAACGCTCCGCCCATCATGAGCGTGTACAGGCTCGTCGGCAACGTGTTCGCGGTGTTGTAAGCGCCGCCCACCGCCAGTGTCCCCAGCGCGGCACCTTGCAGTACCAAGCGAATCATCCCGGTGGCCTTTGAGACGACACTGGCCACCGCCATCAACGCCGAGGAGCGCATCAATCCGCCCGACGCCGCACCCGCGCGCCGCTTCGCATGACGTCCGCGCCTCGGTAGCTCTGATTGCGAGGGCGCCCCCGCCTGCTTGACCATGTGCCCAATGTATGCGAGGACGATCACGCTCTCGCGTCGTCTGCTTCATCCTCTATGTCCGCTGGAAGCTCGCTTCAGCCTCGGGTCTCAATGAAGACGTTGATCAGGGAGGCGAAAGCCGGCACGTCGACCGGTTGCGTGGTATCGACTCGGTGGACAGGTCCGATACGAGCGGCTCGGCGACCGTCTCCCAGAAGCGCCAGTCGCCGTCGAGGGCGCCGTTGCTCAGCCGTGCAGCGATACCTGGGGGCCGTTGGCGAGGTACCGATGAAGTGCGGCGGCAGTGGAAGGTACAAACTCTCCGGGGAGGGCGTCGGCGTCGACCCAGCTGACCTGGGCGTGCTTGCCGGGCTCGCGGTTCTCCGGTTCGCCGGACCATTCGTGGGCGGCGAAGACGACGGTGAGGAAGCCGTTGGGGGCTTCGACGCCCCGGGCGCCGTGGATGATGTGGGCGACGTGCAGGGATTCCGGCTTGACGATCAGGCCGGTCTCCTCGCGGAGCTCGCGAACAGCCGTCTCGGTGATCGGCTCGCCGGGTTCGCTCTTGCCGACGGGCAGGTCCCACATGCCCTGGGCGAACTTGGCGTTCGGACCGCGTTGCAGGAGCACGACGCGGTTGGTGGGCTTGTCGTGGACGATGACTGCGGCGACGAGGAGGGTCATCGCTTCGAGGGCTGGCTTGAGGGCGCGGGGTTCGTCGGTCTTCGGCTGAGCCACGATGGTCCCTTCCTTAGCCGGGTTGTTGGGGGGTCCGCTTCACAGGCAAGTTGGTAGCCGACCTGGTAGTAGCGCTGGGCGGCGCCCTCATGTCCGAGGTCGTGGTGCTTCCACCCTGCGAGGTAGGCCAGTTCGGCGACGGCACCGAAGGCTTGGCGTCGCATGAAGTTGGAGGGGAAGCGGGCGCGGAGCATGGGGGCTGCGGTGTCGGCGAGGTAGGCGGTGACGGTAGTCAATCCGTGGCCTCCGCCGAGAGTTCGTCGGCAGCGCTGAAGGCGGTCGTGATCTGCCGGACCACGTCGACGTCCTCCTCGCCCACCATGGTGCGACCGGTGCGGGCGCGCAGCAGGGGGAGGTGGCCTCGTGGTCGTAGCCGAGAGGCATGGCGACCCTGGCGGTGGTGAAGGCTGCGATCGCTAAAAATCGGCGGCGTTCGACGTCGGTCGTCCCAGGTCTGTGGCGGTGACGACCGGATCGGTGCTGAGCTCTACGGGCTCCTCACTATTCCGGAAGCCGATCTCCGTAGGGGTGACGATCCTGCCAGCTCGGCGGGAGAGGGCTTCGGCAACGTACTGGCCTGTCTGGCCGGTGGGTTCGGCGCCGTTGACCCAGTGGGAGACCGCCGACTTGTTTGTCCGGAGGATCTCGCCGTTCTCGGCCGCGATGCGCCGGACGTCTTTCGCCAGCGCCTCATAGGTGCAGCCAACCGCGGCGATGGCCTCGCGCAAGCGGACGTTGGGCTCTCTCGACGGTGCCACGATCCCCTCCGACCCGAAGCTGTAAACCGCGTATACCACCTCGCGTGGTCACCACCGTACCGACAGTGAGGGCCGGGCGGTTCACTGATTGTCAGCCGCCCGGAGCCGACGACCTACCACATGCCAGGCTTCCCGGATCCGGGCGGCCTCCCAGGTCCGTTCACGCGGTTCGGGCACGCCTGTGCCCAGCACCGCCTGCGAAGAGACGGAGACACGGTGACCACCATCGACACCAGGCTGATGTCGGTCGAACTGCCCGAGGCGTTCGACCCGCCCTGGAGCCGCCTGCCGGGCATCACGGTGGACGGCAAGCACATCACCATCGACCCCGCCCAGTACTTCTTCCGGTTCGAGTCGCACACCTGGCTCGTCGCCGACTGGGAGCTGGTCAAGGCCGAGTTGCTGCCCACGGAGGAGACGACCGAGAGCGCGGTCGAGCAGATGGCCCTCGACTTCGTGAAGGCCCACGGCCACTCCACCTCCGACGCGGCCCGGGTCCTGGCCATCGCCTACGAGGTGTACGCCTACCTGTTCCGCGACGAGCACCTGAACGGCCTGGGCCTGCCCCAGATCACCGCCGATCACCTTCGGATGCTGCGCCAAGCCTCCACGCTGATGGCGCTGAACAAGGTCGAGCTGGACGGCCACATCTCCAACGTCGGGCCGTGCTGGTTCTTCCCAGCCGCCACCTCGGTCGTCTTCGACCTGGACGACGAGATGGGCGGCATGCTCGACGAGGTCTACCACGGCGGCTGGTTCAACGAGCACCGCCGGATCGACTCCATCAAGGCCCACGCGGCGCTCGGCGGACGGCTGGTGCACGGCTGCCAGTCCGTGCCGGACCAGTCAGGCGGAGTGGTTGCCCCCTACGGTGCCTCGATGACCGCATTCCGCGAGGACCTCACCCGCTTCAAGGCCGAGTGGATCGCGCAGGTCTACGCCCACCCCGTGACCGACGCCGCCTGATCGTCAACTGAACCGCCCCACGACGGCTCCAGGGCGGGCCGAACCCGCGCCGCCCGCCCTGGACGCCTCACCAGAACGGAGCCCTGCCCATGGAACCGACGCTCATCACCGAACTGCTCGCCGACCTGTGCACCCAGACCGACCGTCCAGCACCCGAGCGGGAGGAGGTTCGGGTGTGGTCGACGTCCGGAGTCGAGCGAGTGGCTTTTCCCGACGAGACGACGGCCATCTTCAAGTATGCCAAGACGCCTTTCCACCGCGAGGACCAGGCACTGCGTACGGCGCGCAGCCGAGGCATCCCGGTGCCCAAGCTCTACGCCTCCGCCGTCCGCGAGGGCTGGCTCGCCATGCTCCTCGAAGACCTCGGCACCTCCACACGCTCGCCTGTCACATCCTGAGACGACTGCGAACTGCCCGAAGCCGTGGCCCCCGACCACCTTGTGTGAAGGAAGCAGCGCCTGGCTTCCCACAAGGTAGCCGGAGGCTCAAAGCCGGGCAGGCGATCTCAGCGGCCGTGTCGTCGACGCTCGACGTCACTGGGCTGCGGCGGCCTCTGCGCCCTGGGCGGCGGCACGGCAGGGTTGGCTGACCCATTGACCAAAGTGCTCCGGGCCGTAGCCGCAAGGAGGCGCCTGTTCGGTATACCGGTGATGCGCCAATTCAGCAGGTGAGGTGCTCGGCCTGCAGTGGAGCGACGTTGACTTCGAGGCCGGTTTCATCCGGGTCCGGCGCGGGCGGCTGCGACCCCGCTACAAGCACGGCTGCGGTGACCGCTGTGGACGCAAGCCCGGGTACTGTCCCCGGAAGATCAACACCCGCCGTGAAACGAAGGATACGAAGTCCCGTGCGGGCAGGCGTCCGATCGGCGTTCCTGACGAGCTGATAAAGCTGCTCAAACGGCACAAGGCCGAGCAGGATCGCGAGCGGGCACTCGCCCGCGACCTGTGGGAGGAGAGGGGTTACGTGTTCACCTCGCCGACCGGTGAGCCGCTCAACCCGAATACCGACTACCACCGGTGGAAGGACCTGCTGAAAGCGGCGGGCGTACGCGACGGGCGGCTGCATGACGCACGCCACATCGCAGGAACGGTTCTGCTGATCCTCGGCGTACCCGACGTGATCGTCGACGCGATCATGGGCTGGGAGCCGGGCAAGTCGGCCCGGGTGCGTCGCAGGTACCAGCATCTGACCGGACGGGTCCTGCGTGACACGGCGGACAAGGTCGGCGGGCTGCTCTGGAGATCAGCCGCTGGGGCTGGCGACGGACCGCGCAGGGCCAACTGAGACCAAAACTGAGACCAAACGCCAACGAGGGCCCCGACCGCTAAGCGGTCGGGGCCCTCGTTTTGCCTGTTCAGGCGCTGCGGAGGATACGAGATTCGAACTCGTGAGGGGTTGCCCCCAACACGCTTTCCAAGTCTGTTTAAGCAGGTCAGGCGGGTGTTCGTCACAGTTCAAGGGCGTTCGCCGAGTGGTGGCTACCCTGCCTCCCGCACGGTCCCGGACGAGGCCGAACGGCAGCGAATGAGACGGAAACTGAGACGGGGCTCTGCCCGGGAGCCCTACGACGATGTCGGCCCGCGTCGGCCGGCCGGGCCCCGCATGGACCGTACCGGATCATCCGCCCTTCAACTCGTCGGCGCTGCCTCGCGGAGGCTGGACGTCGGAGCTCACCTGTCCGCCCAGCGTCATAACGTTCAGCGTGGCCGAGTTTTCGTTGGCGATGGCCTTCTCCACCCTGGTCACCAGGGTCTTGAACGACTCCTGGGCGGACAGGCCCGCATACGGGCCCACCTTGGTCTCGAAGTAGATCCGTTCATGACCCAACAGTTGTTCCGTCGAGCGGTAGTTCTTCCACTGCTCCCGGTACCGGTAGACGCTCTCCAGCGACACTGATCCCACGACCACCAGGCTTAGAACCGTCGCGATGAACCGGAAGCTCGGCAGGTTGATATTCACGAAGACGGGCACCAAGGCGCCACCGACCACAGAGACGGTGCGCATACGTAAATGCATGGCTTTCGCCTTGACGGCCTTGCGGTCGTACCAGCCCTGGTATTGGGACAGCCTGTTATCCAGATATCCCTGCGCCGTCGTGAAGTCCCCCAATGATGTGTCGTCCGGCTGCTCACCGACCACCGCGTCCCCCTCCTGCTACGCCGCGCGATACTCCGCCGCACGGCTAAGACAGCACGGCGCCCCTGTCAACCGTCGCACCGACGGCGAACGCCTGGGCCACGTTAGCTCTTCAAGAGCGCGGAGGCGGCGGTCTCGGCTAGGCGAGACGCCGTCGGTAGTCGAGCGGGCCTGCTGATCCGTAGCTCTAGATGGATCGGTCATCGGCGGTCATACAGGCTGCCGTTCGGTCGCTGACGGGTGGCTCCGGTCGCCTGCGGTCGCGGAGGTTGCTGTACTTCGCTGCTGTACCAACCAGCAGCGCCTCTCGGTTCCTGTCAGGGCCCTGCGCGTGCATCATGGAGCGCTGTGGACGATACGCGTGGCACCGTTCTCGGAGTGTGGCGACTCGGCATGTATCGCCGTGCCGCCGGCTACGCGTTCGCTGTGCTCCCTGCTGCCGCGGCCATGTCGACGTGGTTGGAGCTGCTGGTGCACCCGGACCTGAGCCATCTGGCTTCCGCGGGCGAGGCGATGGCCTTCGCGGTCGGCTTCGGCCTGTTCGGTTGGTGGGTACTGCTGCGCGTACGTCTCGAACTCACCACCGACGGGATCGTTACGGTCAATCCCTGGGGGACCCAGCATCTGCCGTGGTCCGGCGTCAGCTCGGTGAGTCTGAATGGCGCTGGCGCACAGTTCCACACTCTTGACGGGTTCAAGTACACCTCGTTCGCGCTGAGCGACCTGGGCGGCCTGGAGCCCCAGGAAGATCGGTTCGCCGAGGTCATGGCGATAGTGCGCACGCAAGTCCGCAAGTGACACCCGCCTTAGGAGCCCGGGATGATCTCTGTAACATCTGCGCTGGTCATCCCGCGTATGGTCGCCCTATGCCTTGACCTGCGCTCTCTCGCCCCCGTGGTCCGCGAGTGACTGTGGATGACCGGTCGTTCTGGCACGGATGTGGCACGCAGCACGCGCCCCGATGCAAACTGCCCGGTCGCCCGACCGTATTCACTATAACTAGAACTGGTTTCAGTGCTTCCTCAAGTCGTGTGATGATTCGGGGTAGTTGATTGACATGCGCTGATGCGGGGAGTGGGTGTCATAGTCTGTCAGCGGTGGTCAACGTCGGACGGCCCCGAGACGGCCCCGGCGGGCCGTCGCGCGACCCGGACCCATAGGCGCTGGCCTGGCTCCAGGGCATCGGGTTGCATCACTTCGGGTCCGTGGCGCGTTCCTGCTCGGCTTCGTGCTTGGTGTCGGGGTTGAGACACACTGCCCGGTGTGCGGGGCGTACGGGGTCGCTGGGGAGTGGTTCCATACCGCGGATCCTCACGGCCACGATGTCGACAGGAACGCGAGAATGCCGGCCCCGTATCGTCTCCAGCCGCCACCGATAGCGAGGGGCCACGTCCTTGGCCGGGAGGTCTTCGATGGCCAGGTAGACCCATCGGTCGTAGTTGGTGGGGTAGTGCCTGACCACCGCCCCGCAGTCGCCACAGGTTGCAGGCTCATACAGGGCGAAATCGTCCGGATCAGGTTCAACCTTGGGAGGGGCGGTGGCACCTTCCTCGATGGCAAGCTCGTTAACGTAAGCGTTCCAACAGGGATCGCAGAGAACGGCCATGAGGCAGATGCGGCCACGTTGCTTCACGGTAGTGTCGGACGTGTGGCACCCCTGGCATACGTTCTGGTTGGTGTTCTGAGTCGCCCCCATGTGGTGGAGGCTGAGCGCCGAGCGCAGGGGACGATAGGGCGCAACCGGGTCGCATCGGGGCGCGGGGTGGATGTGAGGCCGAGTAGGCACAGGCGCATGGCCCCGCCGAGCTTTTGTTGTGACCGGCGAATTGGAGTTCGATCCCCGGTCGGCCCTTGCCCCGTCAGGCCGCGCAGACCGACATCTGACCAATCACGCCCCAAACGGCATTCCGCTACGCGTCATCCAGCGTCGGTTGCTCGACTCCTCCTTCTTCAAGCAGCATCGTTCCAGCCGTCTGACCGTCTGGACTCGTGCCCGTCCCAGCGACCGCGGCAGAGCTAGTGGCATCGACTGTGAAAATGAGACGTCTTTGACGACGATTTTCCCGCTTCTCCCATTTAAGGAAGTCCATGCCGGTGGTCGCCCGTTGGGCACTCAACTCCGCGACGTCGAGAAGCCAAACGTTGAAGCGTTGAGATCCTTTGTCGGGAACCGTCTCGCTCTCGACAAGAAGATGGGTGAATCGAAGGTGTTGCAGCTTATTGATTTGATCGCTCAACTCGATGTCATCGGTTGCCACAAGAAAGTAGGCGGCTTTTTTTCACGACAAAACTCAGTGAGCTTCCTGACAAGCCTCTCAAGTTGCTGGGCTTCAGCGGGCTCGTCTTTGCGAAGGTCATCGAACTTGGTCGGGGAAATCAGGCCAGCTGCTTTATTGACATCTTCCACGATAACTCGGTGAGATCCGGTTTTGTCACTAACCCCCCGGTTTCTAGCTTCGGTGATGGAGCCAGAGGCCAACCGCAGGTAATCGCGGGCCACTCCCCCAGCGGCCAGCACGAGACGTTTGCGGGCATCGTCTGTGAAGAGATCTTTGACATCCACCTCAGATTTGGCGGCAATAGTCGCTAGAATCTCTTCTAGGAAGTCTTGCGTTGCTTTGAAGTGTCGCAGGCCGCGGTCCAGTGGGACCTCATGGGCATCATGTCCAATTTGCATACCGCGCGGGGGATCCCCCGGCTTGAAAGTGACCGTCGAGTACCTGATGCTTCCGACTTTCAGCCAAATGCCAGTGTCTTTAACCAAGCGGTGCAGGTAACCGAGCACCAGCGGCTGGACGTCGCGTCGTAGCTGGTAAAGATCGTCAATGAAGGCAAAGCCGCCGCCGGTCTCTTTTGCCGCCTCTGTGATTAGCGTTCGAAAATTCGTCAACGCTCTTTCCAGGTATTGCTCTTTCGATCCTTCGACAACCTCGCTCGCGGAGACAGATAGCTTGCTGCTGTCCTCGGCCTTCGCATCTAGAGAGACAAGCCTCATCTTGACGCCAGCGCTGCCGCTGGCGGTTCGGCCGGCTTCGTCACTCACCGTCCATTGCACTTTTCTGTCTAGTGGCGCAAATTTTAGCAACTCAAGCTGGCCGGCAGCCTCGCCTAATGCCTCTGCGAGTACACCCAGTGGCGTCTGCTGATTCTTTATTCGGAGCACTCTCTTAATGAAGCCACGGTTGTCGATTTGCGGAGTACGCAGGAGAAGAGCTTCGCGGACACCCTTGATCAGCTCGTGGACCGCACTGACGAGCACATCGGGATAGCTGAGATTGGCAAATATCTCCTGATCAATCCATACTGCAGCGCGCTGGTTGGTGGCTACCTGCTCTTGCAGGTGGCGCAACAGGCTGGATTTCCCGGAGCCGCGTTGGCCGAACACGAAATGATGATAGTTGGCCTCCGCGATTTCGCCCCCCTTCGGGGGTACGTAACTTTGCGGCCCACCGAACGGAGTGGCGCGTGTAGCTTCTTGCAGATCTTTGAGAAGCTGAGTCACTTCAGTGGTGGCGTATTTAGCGTTCCGCGGGCTGTTGCTCATCGATGCCCCCCTGACGCGCTTGACGAGCCATCACGTCAAGCTCGCAAATTATAAGAGCCGCCTCCATCTTTGGAGGGCACGATACTACGGGTAGGAGGGCTGTGACAGATGGTGGTCGGGGGCTGTTTCTCGGCTGAAAAGGGCTAAGAGGGGACACATCCGGGCAAGAGCTTCAGCTGCGGACAACTCCCTTCGGAGGACGCGAGTTTCGAGTCGGCGTTACGCATGCCCACGCGGGCGGTGATCCGAGGCTTTGGGCTGGAGCTGCCATGGGGCGAGAGATCGGGGCCCGTACGCTTGCCGCGAATCGGGCTGGCTCCTCGCCTGCCCGCAATAGCCCGATGTGGGCCCCGATCTTCGAGGCTCGCCCCATGGTGGCTGCGTAAAGCCTCGGATCACCGCCCGCCCCAGCCATCGCGGGTCTCACCCCTCGGGTGGTGCGGCCCGCCGCCGGGCGGGCCTGGCGCCGAAGGCTGGCCAAGGGCCCGCCCGAGCGAGCGGGGCCGCGCGCCGCGCCGTGCGCGGCGTGCCTTGAACCCGTGGAGAAAAGTGTTACTCAGCGAGAGCTGGGGTGGTGTGCCACTGACGAAGATCGATTACGCCCGGGTCGTCGTCTTCTGTTTGAGGCGTTCGTAGGGGGTCTGGCCTCCGAGGCCGCCGTGGGGGCGATGGTAGTTGTAGTAGTCCTCCCACTCGCGCAGTCTGTCGTTGAAGACCTCGGCGTCGTCGATGATGACGCCGTCGAGCAGCCGGTAGAACTCCTCGGCGTCGATGCGGTGGGAGCGTTCGACCTTACCGTTCAGCCGCGGGGTGTGGGGCTTGATGTAGGTGTGGGCGATGCCCTTGTCCAATACGTGCCAGTGGAAGGCGGACTGGAACTCGGCCCCGTTGTCGGTCTGGATGACCTCGACCTGGAACGGCAGGCGTTGGATGACGTAGTCGAGGAATTGGATCGCGGTGGCCTGGTTCAGTTTGGGGTAGATCCGCAGCACGCGCAGGCGGGTGCAGTCGTCGATCGCGGTGAACTGGAAGTACTTGTTGCGGCCGCCACGGCGCCCCTGGGGCATGGAAGCGAGCGGCTCGATGAACTTCACGTCGATCTGCACCCGATGGCCAGGCAGTTGCTTCTCGTACCGCTTCCATCTGCGGTCGTGCCGCTTGTATCGCTGGGAGGCCGGAAGGCGGCCCATGTCCAGGCGGTTGAGGATCCGCCACACGCCCGACTTGCTGATGGCCACGTCGTGGTACCGCTTGAGGTACATGGCGATCTTCTCGGGCCCGAAGTGGTAGTTCTGCCTCAGGTAGATGATCTTTCCGACCACCTCGACATGGGTCGCGTTAGGACAGGTCTTCGGCGCCTTGGAACGGGTGCGCAGGCCCTCGACACCGTCGGCCTGATAGCGGCGGTACCAGGTGTAGTAGGCCTGCCGGCTGATCCCGAAGTACCGGCAGGACATCGCGACGTTCCCGGTGACCTCTTCGACATGGCGTATGACGGCCAGGCGCCGCTTGGCTTCACGGTCAAGCGGCGGGGTGGTGGTGGACTTCGGCATGTGGATCTCCGTAGTGGTCGGAGACCCAGGTGTCAACGATGATCGTCAGTTTTAGAGAGAGCAGGGGCATTGGTGAGCGGCGTGAACTTCCCTGCGCATGCTGGGAGGCTGCCCGTCCGGCGATCGGCCAGGCCGAGGAAGAGCACCGGCCGTGCGGTCCATCGGACGTGAGTCCTGCCGTGGTGGATGGCGACGGCACACGGCTCGGTTCGGGCCAGAGCTTCGATGTCGGCGACGTATCCACCTGTGAGCCATCCCCATGCTCCGGCGAACTCCCCTGGGTCGAGAGCTGAGGCGATTGTGCGGAGGGCAACGCGGATCCAACGCACTGCTTGGGCGGCGTTGGCGGCGTCGAACGACGCAAGCAGAACGGGGGCTTTGCCGGTTGCGGGGCTCTGTGTCCAGCACTCGCACCAGTAGCCGCAGCGGATGATGGGCGGATTGTTCATCGAGCGGTTCCTGTCGGGCGGGCCGAGAGCGTGTAGCGGGTGCTGTCGTCGAAGATCGTGAAGGTGTACGTCTCGCCGTGAGTAAGGACGGATAAGGCGCGTTCGTGTTCGACGTCGTCGCGGATCCAGTACCGGGCTGGACGGGCGGCCGGCGGGTCGAGCTGGTCGGCGATATCGCGGGCTCGGCGGCGCAACCAGCGCAGTGCCAGGCGTGGCGTGGTTGCGGGGCTGGAGCCGAGAGGGAAAGACCTGCCGTCCTGGGGCGTCCGCGCAGTGGCGTCACATCGATAACCAGTGCGAATCGGTGCAGGTTCGTGGCGGGCCGGGCCAACTTCTTCGGGTGAATCTGAGCAAGCGGCTGTCTTGCCTTGCCATCTTCTCGTATACTCGTGCATACAAGTTCCTTTGCGCTGGTAGGCCGCTATGGGCAGTGGGTTCGAGCTAGACGAGTTTGACGCCGTCGTGCGCCCGTACGGCGGGCGGCGACGTCGCGTCCAAGGCATCCAGGACGCGGATCGCGTATGCCTCGTCGGCGAGTTCGGTGACTTCTTTGCGGGTGGCCCAGCGCAGAGCGCGAGTCTCCTCACCGGTGGTGGGACTGCCGTCGATCGCTTCGCAGCGGAAGACCAGCGAGACGATCAGGCCGGTCATGTTCTTGTAGACGCCCGTCAAGGTCGCGGGGATCGCGATCTTGATGCCGGTCTCCTCCAGTACTTCGCGCTGGAGGGCGTCGGGGATCGTCTCGCCGGGTTCGAGGACGCCGCCGGGCGGTTCCCAGTGGGCGTTGTCCTGTCGCTGCATGAGCAGGGCCCGGCCTTGGTCATCGACGATGACCCCGGCGACACTCACGGAGTGCGGGCGCTCGGTACTCACGTTCCTCGGTCTCCTCGGCTGGCTAGGCTTCCCACCGTAGCAACAAAAGTCAGCCGCTCGTCTAGATACCTAAAGGAGTGGATATGCCCTCGCAGACTTCCGCCGTGCTCGGCGCCCTTGACCCCACCAGCGACCGTGCGGTGTTCCGGCAGATCGCCGACCAGCTGCGCGAAGCGATCGACAAGGGCCGGTTCAAGGAGGGCGACAAGCTGCCGTCCGAAACGGAGCTGGTCGAACACTACGGTGTCTCGCGGATGACCGTCCGCAACTCGTTGTCCGTGCTGCAGGGCGAGGGGCTGGTGGTCTCCGAGCACGGTAAGGGCGTGTTCGTCCGGCCTCGTCCCCCGGTGCGGCGGCTGGCCTCCGACCGCTTCGCGCGTCGGCACCGTCAGCAGGGCAAGGCCGCATTCACCGTGGAGGCGGAAGCTGCGGGAAGTCGGCCGGAGGTCGACAGCCTGGAGGTCAAGGAAGAGCGGCCCTCGCAGGACATCGCGACCCGCCTGGGTGGGCCGCGGAAGGTGCTTGCGCGTCGCCGCCGCTACCTGCTTGACGGGCGTCCGGTGGAGTTCGCCGTCTCGTACATCCCGCTCGACCTGGCGTCGGGCACCCCGATCGCCGAGCCGAATCCCGGTCCCGGCGGCATCTACGCCCGGCTGGAAGAGCTGGGGCACCACCTCGACCACTTTGACGAGGAGATCCGTGCCCGGATGCCCTCGCCGCAGGAGATCAGGACGCTGCGGCTGGCGGCGGGTGTTCCGGTGATCCACCTGATCCGCACCGCCTACGACTCCGAGGGGCGAGCGGTGGAGGTCTGCGACACCGTGATGGCCGCTGACGCGTACGTCCTGAGCTACCAGCTCCCGGCCACCTGACGGCCGGCGTATGGGGCGCCAACATGGCCGCCGTGCCGCTTCTCTCGACTCGTACACACCGAGACGCCTACTCGTATAGACGAGTAGGCGTCCATGTGTCATAGTGGTAGTGCTTCCGCTCTATCGGGGAGCGAAGGAGTGCAGCTTGTCTAGACGACTAGCTGTCGTTGAGAGGAGAAAGCGTTGCGTTCCATCCGTGTTGAGACCTCGTCGGCGACGATCCTGCTGACCGAGGCTCCGGAGAAGAAGGTCAAGGACCGCCGGTCGGGCGAGGTGGCCACCGATGCCGTCAGCGGCGAGACGCTGTGGACGGTCGGAGTGGTCTACATCGAGGAGGGTGAGTCCTCGCTGATCAAGGTCACCGTGCCGGAGCGCGGGATCACCGAAGGACTCGCCGTCGGGGCTCCGGTCTCGTTCGTCGACCTGGTGGCCCGGCCGTGGGAGAGCACGTTCAACGGCCAGCAGCGGCACGGGATCGCCTTCCGTGCGAAGGCGGTAGCGCCGGGCGTGATTCCGGCTGCGGCGGAGGTGGCCTGAGGCCATGTCGGACCTGACGACGCTGCTGGAGGTGGGTGGCCCCGTGACCGCGATAGCGGGTGGGGCCGCCTACGCCCGAGCCAAGCATCCTGCCGCCTACTGGTCGACGGTCGGGCTGCCGCTCTCGACGGTCCGGCTGCTCGGCTCGTACGGCTCCGTGATGGAGGCGTGCGGGCTGACGGTCGAGCCGTCCCGGTGGCGGGCCCTGGCGGTTCGGGCGACGACTCGCCGTGAGGTGCGGCCCGTGCCTCCGCGCCGGGGGCTGATCCGCCCAAACGCGACGGGACTTCGCGTCCGGCTGCGTCTGGCGCCGGGACAGGAACCGCAGGATGTCGCGGCCTCGGCCGAACGGCTGCGGCACGCCTGGGGCGTTCACGCCGTGTACGTCACGGAGGTCAAGCCGGGCGTGGTCGAACTGCGCCTGGTCGGCTTCGATGTCCTGCGGAAGGTGCGGATGCCCCGCAAGACCGGCGGCGGCTTCCTCAAGGTGCCGGTGGCACTGCGGGAGGACGCGACCGCGTACGTCCGCGACTACCGGACGATCCCGCACCAACTCACCCTCGGCGCGACGCTGTCAGGCAAGTCGATGTTCCTGCGCCACCTGGTCACCGGGCTCGCCCCGCAGCCGGTTGCGCTGGTCGGAATCGACTGCAAGCGCGGTGTGGAGCTGGCGCCGTTCGCGGCCCGGCTGTCGGGGTTGGCGACAGATCCGGAGCAAGCCGCGGAACTGCTGCCGGTGCTGGTGCGGCTGATGGAGGACCGCTACGACCTGATCAAGGCCCGGCAAGGCATCGCCCGGGGCACCCCGGACGAGGAGATCACCTCCGACATCTGGGGCCTGCCGGAAGCAGAACGGCCCGTTCCGGTGGTGCTGTTCGTCGACGAGGTGGCCGAACTGTTCCTCGTCGCCACCCGCAAGGACGAGGAGAGGCGGGACGAGATGGTCACCCAGCTCATCCGCCTCGCTCAACTCGGCCGCGCGGCAGGCATCTACCTGGAGGTCTGCGGCCAGCGCTTCGGGGCCGAGCTGGGCAAGGGCGCCACCATGCTCCGAGCCCAGCTCACAGGACGGGTCTGCCACCGCGTGAACGATGAAGCCTCGGCCAAGATGGCGCTCGGCGACATCGCCCCCGAAGCCGTAGGCGCGGCCTGCTCCATCGCGCCCGAACGGCCCGGCCTCGCGGTCGCCGGGGACACCTCCGGCGGCTGGTCCCGCATCCGTACTCCGTACCTGTCACTCGGCGAGGCGGCTGCCATCTGCCGCGCCAACGCCCATCTCGTGCCGGACGTGCGCGCGCTCGATCCGTTCCGGCCCGCTGTTCCGGCCGGGCCTGTTGACCGCCCCGTGACGCTGGTCAAGCCGCTCCCGGCGACCGAGTAACCACTCAACCCACGGTCGGCGCGACCGCTTCGCGCCACGTCCCTACCCCCGCCATGCCACAAACCGAAAGGAGGACGTGCCATGTCTCGTCCCACCGTCCGTGAGGTCGCCGATTTCCTCGCCGGCCTCAACGCACGCCGCGACTCCGAGCCCGCCACCTTCGCGGAGCTGATGGAGCGGAAGGCGGACCTGCTGGAGCGCATCGCGGCCGACCTGCCCGGCGACACCAAGACGGCCGAAGTCGCAGCACGCGCCCGTGCCAGGGCCAACCAGCTCAAGGCCAACGGCTGACCATACGGAGAGGAGAGCCAAACCATGCGTGCCTACCTGGCCCGTATCGACGCGGTCGTCGTGCAGGCGGTCATCGCTGCCTCGCTGTCCTTCGCCCACCTGCACGACATCGCCTCGGCGGCTGGACAGCACGGATGGAAAGCCTGGGCCTACCCGATCTCAGTGGATCTGCTGCTCGTCGCGGCCTGGCGGCGGCTACGGTCCGGAGGGGACAAGGCGGCCGGATGGTGCTGGTTCCTCATCGCGCTTACGGCCTCGCTCGGCGCCAACGTGGCGACCGCCGGAATGCTCGACCTCGGCGCCGTCCCGGCCTGGCTGCGGATCCTCGTCGCCGGATGGCCAGCCGTCGCCTTCCTCGGCGGCACGCTCCTGGCTCACACCCCGTCGGCGCCCACCAATCCCGAACCGGCAGATGAGCCGGTCGAGTTGGCCCGTGCCGACCAGGAGCAGGCCGAAGAACCGCCCGAACTGCCTGCTCCCGCATCCGAACCGCCTGCGGTGAAGGTCCCGGAAGCCCTGGTGAGCCACGCCCGCAAGGTCGCCGCCGACCACCGCGCCCGTACCGGAGCCCCCATCGACACTCCGACCCTCCGCGCACGCCTCGGCGTCCCCGCACACCTCGCCGACGCGATCGCCGCCCAGATCTGAGAGGAGAGATCCCATGCCCGCGAACCGCCACTTCCGCAACGTGATCCGCATAGGCCCCGTCCAAGTCGGCACCGCCTACGACAGCCGGGGCCACGAGAAACACACCGCCGCCTGTACCGCTCCGCGCTGCGGCTTCTCGGCCGACTACGACAGCCGCGCCGCCGCCGAGCTGGCCGCACGCACCCACCATTGTCCGGTCCGCTGAAAGGTCCCGCCTCGTGACCATCACCCTGCCCCTGGTCTTCGTCCTCGGCGTCATCGCCTGGGCCGCGATCAAGTTCCTCGGCATCCGCCTGTGGGCCGCCGTCGTCATCGCGCTCTTCGGCTTCTGGCTCGCCCACACCTTCCTCGCCCCCGCCGTGGAGTCCGGCACCCGCTCCGGAGTCCAGATCGTCAACGGCAAACACATCTAGACGACTAGCTGAGAGAGATCCACCGTGTTCCTGAACCCGAAGTTCCCCGAGGCTCCGACCGTCCCGACATCCGCCGTGATGCTGCCCGCCCAGCCGGCCCAGCCCGTCCAGCAGGTCCACGTTCCGGCCGCCTGCGCGTGCCAGCACACCGCCGCCCCGGTCCCGGCTCCTCGCCGTCCGGTCGCTCCGCTCATCGCCGCTGGCGCCGGGGGAGTGGCCGCCGTCATCGCCATCGGCGTCGTCCTGACCGCGCTGCTGACCGCCGTCGCCGTTGGCGCCGTCTCCGTCGCGGTCTGCGCCGTCTCCGTCGCGGTCTGCGCCGTCGTCCTTCGCTCCCTGCTCGCCGACCACAACCGCCGCCGCTGAAAGGAGGAGTTCGCCCGATGCCCGTCCGCACACCGCCGCCCGTCAAGGACCTGGCCGACCTGGCCTCGCTGGGCACCATGCCCGCCCTGCTCCGGCAACTCCGGGGCCTGGGCGGGTGTGCCCGGCCCATCCGCCTCGACGGCCACCGCACCACGGTCGACACCGCCACCGGACAGATCCTGTCCGAGCTACAGGCCGCAGACCTGCCCGCCGGTCACCTCCTGGTCCGCTGCAACAACCGCCGCACCACCCGCTGCCCGGCCTGCGCCGAGACCTACCGCCGCGACACCTACCACCTGATCACGGCGGGGCTTCGTGGGGGCAAGGGAACGAGTGACCAAGTCGCGACCCATCCGCGCGTGTTCGCCACGTTCACCGCGCCGTCCTTCGGGCCAGTGCACAACCGGCCCGACTCCGGCCGCTGCCGCTGCGGCGTCCAGCATCCGGAGGACTCGTCCGAATTGGGCACACCGCTCGACCTGGAGAGGTACGACTACGAGGCGGCGGTGCTGTGGAACGCCCACGCGGGTGCACTCTGGCGGCGCTTCTCGATCTACCTCCGCCGGGAGATCGCCAAGCGAGCAGGTCTCACGCAACGCGAGTTCCGGCACCACGCCCGCGTCTCGTTCGCCAAGGTCGCCGAGTACCAAAAGCGCGGCGCGGTCCACTTCCATGCCGTGATCCGTCTCGACGGCCCCGACGGTGGCGACACTCCGCCCCCGGCCTGGGCCACGGTTGACCTGCTCGCCGACGCCATCCGGGCTGCCGCCCAACGGGCGGAGATCCCCGGTCCGGTCGTCGACAGCCGGGCGCACGCCTTCGCCTTCGGTAGGCAACTCGACATCCGCCCGATTCGAACGGCGGACTTCGACGACGGCGCCGAGCTGACCGAACGCGCTGTGGCGGCGTACATCGCCAAGTACGCGACCAAGGGCGCCGAGACGGCCACCGGCACCCTGGACCGGCCGGTGAAGTTCCTCGCCGAGCTGGCCCGGATGGCGATCAGCGATCACGCCCGCCGGATGATCCGGACGGCCTGGGCGCTCGGCGGGCGGCGGGAGCTGGAAGACCTGCGGCTCCGCGCGTGGGCTCACATGCTCGGCTTCCGCGGCCACTTCTCGACCAAGACCCGCCGCTACTCCACCACCCTCGGCGCGCTCCGCACAGCACGCGCCGAGTGGCGACGGCTCCAAGCCGCCATCGCACGCGGTGACGAAGTCCCCGAGCCGGCCAGCGCGGACAGTGACGAGACCACGCTCGTCCTCGCTCACTGGTCCTTCGCCGGAACCGGCCTCACTCCAGGCGAGGAATGGCTTGCCATCAGCCTCGCGCCTGCCGCGCACACAGATCTCGGAGAGGAGGAGGCGAAGTGACAGAGGTATGCAGTCTCGTAGCGGTTCAGGTGGATCCGACGCTCGTCCTCCTCACCGTCGAGGAAGCCGCCCGGCGGCTGGGGATCGGGCGAACCACCTGCTACAGCCTGATCAGTTCAGGAGAGATCGAGTCCGTGACCGTTGGTCGCTTGCGCAGGGTGCCTGCCGAGGCCATCGCCCAGTTCGTGACGCGGCTCCGCGCGTCCGTCAGCTCCGAGAAAGCGGCCTGAGGGGGTTGGCCATGGCAGAGAACAAGCGCTCCCGTCAGCCCAACGGCGCGTCCTCGATCTACTTCGGGAAGGACGGGAAATGGCACGGTCGGGTGACCGTGGGCGTGCGGGATGATGGCAAGCCCGACCGGCGGCACGTCGAGCGGAAGACAAAGGCCGAGGTAACCAAGGCTGTTCGTGACCTGGAGCGCGAGCGGGACAAGGGGACGGTACGCAAGCCGGGCAAGCCGTGGACCGTCGCGGCCTGGCTGGCGCACTGGATCGAGAACATCGCCAAGCCGTCCGTGAGCGAGAACGCGTACGACGGCTATGAGGTCGCCGTGCGCGTCCATCTCACTCCGGGCCTCGGCGCGCACAGGCTCGATCGTCTGCAGCCCGAACACCTGGAGCGCTTCTACCAGAAGATGCAGGACACGGGCAGCAAGCCCGCAACCGCTCACCAGGCTCACCGCACGATCCGTACAGCCCTGGGTGAGGCGGTCCGCCGCGGGCACATCACGATCAACCCCGCGGAGATCGCGAAGGCTCCGCGGCTGGAAGAGGAGGAGATCGAGCCGTACACGGTCGACGAGGTGCAACGACTGCTCCTGGTCGCCGCAAAGGCGCCGAACAGCGCGCGCTGGGTCATCGCGCTTGCGCTCGGGCTGCGGCAAGGCGAAGCGCTGGGGCTCAAGTGGGAAGACGTAGATCTTGAAGCCGGATACATGCGCGTCCGGAAGAACCGGCTGCGGCCCAAGTACCAGCACGGTTGCGGTGACACGTGCGGGCGGAAAGCCGGGTACTGCCCTCAGCGCGAGCAGATCCGCCGGGAGACCAAGCCCACGAAGTCCCGCGCTGGGCGGCGAACGATCGGCCTACCTGACGAGCTGATCAAGCTCCTCCAGAAGCACAAGGAGGAGCAGGAGAGGCAGCGCGCGGAGGCAGTCGGCCGGTGGCAGGAGAAGGGCTACGTCTTCACCAAGCCGGACGGCGAACCGCTCGTTCCGAACACCGACTATCACCACTGGAAAGATCTGCTGAGCGCCGCGGGCGTGCGGGATGGCCGGCTGCATGACGCACGACACACCGCCGGGACTGTGCTCTTGCTCCTCGGCGTCCCCGACAGGATCGTGGACTCGATCATGGGGTGGGAGCCCGGCGGCGCGGCCCGCATGCGGGCGCGGTACATGCACGTGACCGATCCCATGCTGAAGCGGGTCGCGAAGCAGGTCGGTCACACCCTATGGGGCGGCGAGGGCGACACGGCCGACGACGCGGACTCGCAGCAGGGTCCCGACAACGTCGAATGAGACGGAAACTGAGACGGAAGATCACGAAGGCCCCGACCATGATCCGGTCGGGGCCTTCGTATGCCCTGGTGGGCGGGTGCGGAGGATACGAGATTCGAACTCGTGAGGGGTTGCCCCCAACACGCTTTCCAAGCGTGCGCCCTAGGCCTCTAGGCGAATCCTCCGCGGCAAACCTTACAAGACCCGAGGGGGTGGTAGCGAACTCGATCCTGGCTGCTCCGATCGGGTAGGCTGGGGCGCAGCCCCTCGCGTGGCGCTATCTCGCTGAACCCCCCCAGGGCCGGAAGGCAGCAAGGGTAGGTGAGCTCTGGCGGGTGCGTGAGGGGTCTTCTTCTTTTGCGGGGGATCTTCCTTGGGCTTCCGCGGGCGGCTGCCGGGGTGGCTGGGGCGGCCCGGCTGTCAGTGGGCACCGATATCGTCGTAGGCGTGTCCCTCGCTCTGTACCGCCGCTATCGGCCCGAGACCTTCGCCGAGGTCATCGGGCAGGAGCACGTCACCGGCCCTTTGCAGCAGGCGCTGCGCAACAACCGGGTCAATCACGCGTACCTGTTCAGCGGGCCGCGCGGATGTGGGAAGACGACGAGTGCGCGGATCCTGGCGCGCTGTCTCAACTGTGAGCAGGGGCCGACGCCCACACCGTGCGGCGAGTGCCAGTCCTGCCGGGATCTCGCGCGCAACGGTCCGGGGTCGATCGACGTGATCGAGATCGACGCCGCCTCGCACGGCGGTGTCGACGATGCGCGTGACCTGCGGGAGAAGGCGTTCTTCGGGCCGGCGAGCAGTCGCTACAAGATCTACATCATCGACGAGGCGCACATGGTCACCTCGGCGGGGTTCAACGCCCTGCTGAAGGTGGTCGAGGAACCGCCGGAGCATCTGAAGTTCATCTTCGCGACCACCGAGCCCGAGAAGGTCATCGGCACGATCAGGTCGCGCACGCATCACTATCCGTTCCGGCTGGTGCCCCCGGGCACGCTGCGCGACTATCTCGCCGAGGTCTGCGAGCGGGAGTCGATCCCGGTCGAGGACGGGGTGTATCCGCTGGTGGTGCGGGCCGGCGCCGGCTCGGTGCGCGACTCGATGTCGGTGATGGACCAGCTGCTGGCGGGCGCGGGCGAGGACGGCGTGACGTACGCCATGGCCACCGCCCTCCTCGGATATACGGACGGTGCCCTCCTCGACGACGTGGTGGACGCCTTCGCGGCGGGCGACGGAGCCGCTGCCTTCGAGGTCGTCGACCGGGTGATCGAGGGTGGTCATGACCCGCGGCGGTTCGTCGCGGATCTGCTGGAGCGGCTGCGTGACCTGGTGATCATGGCCGCGGTGCCGGATGCGGCGGAGAAGGGGCTGATCGACGCCCCCGCGGATGTGGTCGAGCGGATGCAAGGGCAGGCGTCGGTCTTCGGCGCGGCCGAGCTGAGCCGCGCCGCGGACCTGGTCAATGCGGGGCTGGCCGAGATGCGCGGCGCGACCTCGCCGCGGCTGCAGCTCGAACTGATCTGTGCGCGGGTGCTGCTGCCCGCGGCGTACGAGGACGAGCGGTCCACGCAGGCGCGCCTTGACCGGCTCGAACGGCAGGCGCTGGCAGGCGGCCTGGCTGCGGTGACGGCACCGGCTCCGGTCCCTCCGCCGGCCGGGCAGCCGTCCGTGGGGTACGTGCCGGAATCCGATGCACATGCCGGCGGGCCCGTAGAGGCCCGGCGGCCGGCCCCGCCGCCTCCGCCGCCTGCGGAGGAGCAACCCTCTCGTCGCACGCCGGGTGCGTGGCCGGTGGGGACGCAGGCCCCGGCGGGTGCGCAGCAGGAGGCTCCGCGGCAGGCCCGGCAGCCCGTGCCCGCGCCGTCCGCCCCGTCGGCGGCCGCCGCGCCGTCTGTGCCGTCTGTGCCGTCTGCTCCTGTCGGTGATCCGTCGCGCGTACGGCAGATGTGGCCCGACATCCTCGAGGCCGTCAAGAACCGCCGCCGCTTCACCTGGATCCTGCTCAGTCAGAACGCGCAGGTCGTCGGCTTCGACGGGACCACGCTGCAGCTCGGTTTCGCCAACCCCGGCGCGCGGGACAGCTTCGTGGGCGGCGGCAGCGAGGACGTACTGCGGCAGGCGATCGGTGATGCGTTCGGGCTGCAGTGGAAGATCGAGGCGATCGTCGATCCGTCCGGCGGTGGGAACGGCGGCGGTGCCGGTCCCGGTCCCGGAGGGCCCGGCCCGCGGCCCGTGACGCCTGGCTCCGCGTCCGCCCCGGCGCCCCGCAGGCCTCAGCCGGCGGACCCTGACCCAGCACCTCCGGCACCGTCGGCGCCCGAGGCCGCACCACCCCCGCCGCCGGAGCCGCAGCGGTCACCGGAGGCGGCCGCGCCGGAGCCGCCCCCGCCGGTCCCGATCGAGGAGGACATCCCGGAGGAGGACGACCCCGATCTCGATGACACCGCTCTGAGCGGCCACGATCTGATCGTGCGCGAACTGGGCGCCACCGTGATCGAGGAGATCACTCACGATTGACCGCTCGCGATGCGAACGGGCGGGCGCACACCGCTCGTTCCCGCGCTTCCGATCCTCCGCACGGCGTAGCGCACTCGGCCGTGCGAGCACGTAGGCTCGCCCTACCTATCGATAGCTCGATACCGATACGAACACGACGTCCGACAGGCAGGAGCGAGCCCGTGATCCCCGGTGGCGGTCAGCCGAACATGCAGGAACTGCTCAAGCAGGCTCAGAAGATGCAGCAGGACCTCGCCGCGGCGCAGGCGGAGCTCGCCGAGGCCAGGGTCGAGGGCAGCGCGGGCGGCGGCCTGGTCAAGGCGACGGTGAGCGGCGCCGGTGAGTTGGTGGGCCTGGTCATCGACCCGAAGGCGGTGGATCCTGAAGACACCGAGACCCTTGCCGATCTCGTCCTGGCGGCGGTCCGCGACGCGAATGCCTCCGTGCAGGCCATGCAGGAGCAGAAGCTCGGTCCACTCGCCCAGGGGCTGGGCGGTGGGGGGCTGCCCGGCATGCCGTTCTGATCAGAGTTGATCAGAGTTGATCAGAGTTGATCAGAGCTGGTCGGGCCCTGGTGGAGAGAAAGAAGGCATTCGGTGTACGAAGGCGTGGTCCAGGACCTCATCGATGAGCTGGGCAGGCTGCCCGGCGTGGGGCCCAAGAGCGCGCAGCGGATCGCCTTCCACATCCTGCAGGCCGATCCGGCCGATGTGCGCCGCCTCGCGCACGCCCTGGCCGAGGTCAAGGAGAAGGTGCGGTTCTGCACCGTCTGCGGCAATGTCGCGCAGGCCGAGCAGTGCCGGGTCTGCCAGGATCCGCGCCGCGATCCCGCGGTAATCTGCGTGGTCGAGGAGCCCAAGGACGTCGTGGCCATCGAACGGACGCGGGAGTTCCGCGGCCGGTACCACGTTCTCGGCGGGGCGATCAGCCCCATCGAGGGGGTCGGCCCCGATGACCTGCGGATACGCGAGCTGCTGGCCCGGCTCGCCGACGGCACGGTCACCGAGCTGATCCTCGCGACCGATCCGAATCTCGAGGGGGAGGCCACCGCGACCTACCTCGCGCGCATGGTGAAGCCCATGGGCCTGAAGGTGACGCGGCTGGCGAGCGGGCTGCCCGTGGGGGGCGACCTGGAGTACGCCGACGAGGTCACGCTCGGACGCGCCTTCGAAGGGAGACGACTGCTCGATGTCTGAGACCGCAGCACGTAACCGAAACCGCGACGCCATGACGAACCAGGTCCCGCGGGACCCGAAGAAGTCCGGCGAGCCGGACGATTTCGCGGTCCAGATCGCCGACCAGATCGAGAGCTTCATCGTTGCGGTCCGGGAGGTCGCCAAGGGCGACGAGCCGGACAGCGCGGTACCGTTCCTGCTGCTCGAAGTCTCCCAGTTGATGCTCGCGGGCGGCAGGCTCGGTGCGCACGAGGACATCGTTCCGGACGAGCGGTACGAGCCGGACGCCGGCCCGGAGCCGGACGCGGACGAACTGCGCGAGCAGCTCGCCGTGCTCCTGGAGCCGATCGACGTGTACTCGGAGGTCTTCGACCCGTATGTCCCGCGCAGCGTGCCCGTCGCCTGTCGCATCTCCGACGACCTCGCCGACGTCGTGACCGATCTCACGCACGGCCTGGCCCACTACCGGGAGGGCCGGGTGAGCGAGGCGCTGTGGTGGTGGCAGTTCTCGTACCTGTCCAACTGGGGGCCGACCGCGAGCGCGTCGCTGCGCGCCCTGCAGTCGCTCGTCGCCCACGTGCGTCTGGACTCGCCGCTGGACGCCCTCGACGGTCTGGACACCGATGAGCAGCCGGACGCCGAGGAGGATCTCGCCGAGGAGGCGGGCAAGGTGATGGCCGCCGAGATCGCCGAGCCGCTGGGGCTGAAGCGGGGCTGAGCCCGCCCGCGAGGCCCTTGCGAGGCCCTTGCGAGGCCCGTAAGTGTGACCTGGGTTACTCCTTTGTGTGTCCCGCCGCCGAGCGGGCAGGCATGTTCGCGGAGCGGTCACGGGGGCGCCGGATCCACCGCAGCAGATCATGGAGTGAGCTGCATGTCTCACAATGTGATATGCGCGGGGTGTTTTCGCGCCGCTCGTTAGACTGAGCCGACCCCATTTATCCGGGCTTCGACGTGAGCGGCAGTCGCCGCGGGCCCGGAAGAGACAGTTGTGAGGAGCGCACGTGGGCCTTGTCGTGCAGAAGTACGGCGGCTCCTCCGTTGCGGATGCCGAGGGCATCAAGCGCGTTGCCAAGCGGATTGTCGATGCCAAGAAGAGCGGCCACCAGGTGGTCGTGGTGGTTTCGGCGATGGGCGACACGACGGACGAGTTGATCGATCTCGCGCAGCAGGTATCCCCGATCCCTGCCGGACGCGAGTTCGACATGCTGCTGACCGCCGGAGAGCGGATCTCCATGGCGCTGCTGGCGATGGCGATCAAAAACCTCGGACACGAGGCGCAGTCGTTCACCGGCAGCCAGGCGGGTGTCATCACCGACTCGGTCCACAACAAAGCGCGGATCATCGACGTCACGCCGGGGCGGATCCGGACCGCGCTGGACGAGGGCAACATCGCCATCGTCGCCGGTTTCCAGGGCGTCTCCCAGGACAAAAAGGACATCACGACCTTGGGGCGCGGTGGTTCCGACACCACCGCCGTGGCGCTCGCCGCCGCCCTCGAGGCCGAGGTGTGCGAGATCTACACGGACGTCGACGGTGTGTTCACCGCTGACCCGCGGGTGGTGAAGAAGGCCCGCAAGATCGATTGGATCTCGTTCGAGGACATGCTGGAGCTGGCCAGCTCCGGCTCGAAGGTGCTGCTGCACCGCTGCGTCGAGTACGCACGCCGTTACAACATTCCGATCCACGTCCGCTCGTCCTTCTCCGGACTGCCGGGTACATGGGTCAGCAACGAGCCGCAAGGGAACCAGCCGATGGAGCAGGCGATCATCTCGGGGGTTGCCCACGACACGTCCGAGGCCAAGGTCACGGTCGTCGGGGTGCCGGACAAGCCGGGCGAGGCCGCGACGATCTTCCGGGCGATCGCGGACGCCCAGATCAACATCGACATGGTGGTGCAGAACGTCTCGGCGGCCTCCACCGGTCTGACCGACATCTCCTTCACCCTGCCGAAGACCGACGGGCGCAAGGCCATCCAGGCGCTGGAGCAGGCCAAGTCGGCCATCGGTTTCGAGTCGCTGCGCTACGACGACCAGATCGCCAAGATCTCGCTGGTCGGCGCGGGCATGAAGACCAACCCGGGTGTCACGGCGGGCTTCTTCGAGGCTCTCTCCAATGCCGGGGTCAACATCGAGCTGATCTCCACCTCGGAGATCCGCATCTCCGTCGTCACGCGTGCCGACGACGTCAACGAGGCCGTCCGCGCGGTGCACTCCGCCTTCGGTCTGGACAGCGAGAACGACGAGGCCGTCGTGTACGGAGGTACGGGTCGATGAGCGCCGCACGCAAGCCCACCCTCGCCGTCGTCGGCGCGACCGGTGCCGTCGGCACGGTGATGCTCGGCATCCTCTCCTCGCGCGAGGACGTCTGGGGCGAGATCCGGCTGATCGCCTCGCCGCGTTCCGCCGGGCGCAGGCTCGTCGTCCGCGGTGAGGAGATCGAGGTCATCGCGCTGAGCGAGGAGGCGTTCGAGGGCGTCGACGTCGCGATGTTCGACGTGCCCGACGAGGTCTCCGCGCAGTGGGCACCGATCGCCGCGGCCAAGGGCGCGGTCGCCGTGGACAATTCGGGGGCATTCCGGATGGATCCGGATGTTCCGCTGGTGGTCCCCGAGGTGAACGCGCATGCGGCACGCGTCCGTCCGCGCGGCATCATCTCCAACCCCAACTGCACGACGCTGTCGATGATCGTCGCGATGGGCGCTCTGCACGCGGAGTTCGGGCTCACCGAGCTGATCGTCTCCTCGTACCAGGCGGCCTCGGGCGCCGGCCAGCCGGGGATCGACACGCTGCGCGAGCAGCTGACGAAGGTCGCCGGGTCGAACCTGGGCACCCAGCCGGGCGATGTACGCCGCGCGGTGGGCGACTTCGGGCCGTTCCCGGCGCCGCTCGCGCTCAACGTCGTGCCGTGGGCGGGCTCGCTCAAGGAGGACGGCTGGTCCTCGGAGGAGCTGAAGGTCCGTAACGAGTCGCGGAAGATCCTCGGCCTGCCCGACCTGCGGGTCACCGCGACCTGTGTGCGGGTTCCGGTGATCACCACGCACTCGCTCGCCGTGCACGCGCGGTTCGAGAACGAGGTCACGGTCGAGCGGGCGCACGAGATCCTCGGCAGCGCGCCGGGCGTCGTGGTCAGCGACAATCCGGCCGAGGGCGAGTTCCCGACCCCCGCCGACGTCGTCGGGACCGACCCGACGTGGGTCGGCAGGGTGCGCCGGTCGCTCGACGACCCGCAGGCGCTGGAGCTGTTCGTCTGCGGTGACAACCTGCGCAAGGGCGCGGCGCTCAACACCGCGCAGATCGCCGAGGTCGTCGCCGCGGAGTTGACGGCGGCCGGCTGAATCGAGACTTCACGGGATCCGGGAGGTTCCGTGAAGATGTTGTGACGAACTCGATGAGGCGTCCGCTTGATGCGGATGCTCTCCGTGTTCGACAATGCGCTCCCTGCCTACTGCAACCGACAGTTGGCGGGGAGCGTCTCTGTGTCAGTGCCCTGCTCTACCGTGCTGCCATACGCGCATTGGGTAGAGCGAATATTCACGGATGTTCAGGGCATTGGGGGTGAGTTGGATCGCATGGGGATTTCTGTCGACCTGCCGGATGAGGCGGTCGGTGCGTACAACCCTGCCGGGGGGAAGCGTGTCCAACAGTCGTGGCAGAAGTACTCGGCATCGAAGCAGCCCTGGGATCTCCCTTGGGGGCATCCCTGCGGCGGGCTCCGTCGGGCGGCCTGCCCGTGATCGCCCCATGGCCCGTCGCCAAACTGCCCGCCGAAGCCCGGGGCGCTGACAACGCGATGGCCACGGGCACGACGGTCGATCACCTCACCGAGACCTACCGGGCCCATTACCGGTCCCTCCTCGGCCTTGCCGCGCTGCTCCTGGACGACCTTGCCTCGTGCGAGGACGTCGTCCAGGAGGCGTTCATCCGCGTCCACTCGGCGCGCGGCAGGGTCCGCGAGCCCGAGAAGACGCTGGCGTACCTGCGGCAGACCGTCGTCAACCTCTCGCGCTCCGCGCTGCGCCGCCGCATCCTCGGCCTGAAGCTGCTCTCCAAGCCGATGCCGGACATGGCCAGCGCCGAGGAGGGCGCGTACGAGCAGCTGGAACGCGACCAGTTGATCCGCTCCATGCGCGGCCTGCAGCGGCGCCAGCGCGAGGTCCTCGTGCTGCGCTACTTCGCCGATATGACCGAGTCCCAGGTCGCCGAGACGCTGGGCATATCCATCGGCTCCGTCAAGGCATACGGCTCGCGCGGCATCGCGGCGCTCCGTGTCGCCATGGAGGCGCCGGCATGACTCACTTCTTCGACCCCGATGGCATGGCTGACGAACACCGCGAGAACGACCACGACTTCGACGAGCCGGCGCTGCGCCGTCTGCTGCACGACGCAGTGCGTGACATCGAGCCCCAGCCACAGGCGCTGAACCGGCTGCGCCAGGCCATTCCCGCGCGCCGGGCACGGCGCCGCCAGGCGATGGTCGGGGCGGCAGCCGGCGTCCTGCTCGTCGGCACCGCCGTACCGGTGCTGGTCCACACGGCGACCGGCGGCGGCCTGGACACCGCCAATACCACCAATGCCTCGGCCAGTCAGACCATCGGCACCGGCCGCGGCGGCCAGGGCGGCAACGAACTCGGCGGCGACTCAGGCGCCGCGGCCGGGACCCTCGGCAGCGACAGCGGCGCAAGCGGGGCGACCGGCGGCGGCAAGCCGTCCGCGAGCGCGTCCGACGCCTCCCCCGGCACCGGTGCGGCGCCGTCCGGCACGCTCGCCGCGGCACTCCCGCTCTGCGCCCGCGCCCAGCTCGGCAACGGCAGCGCACAGACCGCAGTGCCCGATTCCCAGGGCCGCGTCTACGGCTCGTTCACGGTGCTCAACACCTCGAACATCAGCTGCACGGTGGCCGGCGGAGACCAGATCACCGTCGCTGGCGAGGGCGGCACCGACGCCTCCAAGATCCGGGTCGTGGACCACACTGCGGGCGACCCGGCCACCGGGCTGCCCGGCTCGGCGGCACTGCCGCTCATCCTCGCCCCCGGCAAGGGCTACAAGGTGGAGTTCGCCTGGATCCCGGCCGCGGGCGGCGGCACCACCGGCTGCTCCAGCGACACAGGCGGCGGCACGACTTCCGGCGGCACGGGCGGTTCGTCCGGCTCCGGTGCCACGACCACCGCCGGCGGCACCGGCACCACCGGCGGGAGCACCACCGGCAGCAGCGGCTCCACCTCTACCAGCAGCACGTCGCAGAACACGCCCACCGACGCGGGCTCACCCTCCGCCACCCCCGCAGGCGGTGACGCAATCTCGCTCTCCGACATACCCCAGCAGGGCGGGCCCGCCGTCGCCTCCACCAGCATCGGCGGCGCCTGCGCCGGCACGGTCTACAGCTCGGAACCGGTGGCCGCCACGCCGTAAGGCCGCCTCCTCGTCCCGCCACCGAGGGGGGCGGGTCCGGACGGCAGTCCCGCCCCCCGTACCGTTGATGCGTGTACCGGTTCCTGCTGACCCCCCGCTGGCTGGGGCTCACGCTGCTCGCCGTGCTCGCGATTCCGTTCTGCATCTTCATGGGCACCTGGCAGCTGAGCCGGTTCGACGCGCGTGTGGCCGCCCACCAGGCCGCCGAGAAGGCACCCAAGCCCGGCACTGCGCCTGCGATCCCCCTGCACGACGCGCTGGCGAGCGTCGGCGCACAGGTCACCCAGACGACGTCGGGACGGAACATCACGGCGACGGGCACGTACGACGCCGCGCACCAGTTCCTCGTCCCCGGCCGGGTGCTCGACAACAAGAACGGGTTCTACGTCCTCACGCTGCTGCGTACGAGCGGGGGCGCGTTGCCCGTCGTGCGCGGCTGGCTGCCGGGCAACGCCTCCACCGCCACCGCCGGGAGCGTGCCGCCGGCACCGGTCGGCAAGGTCTCGGTGACCGGTGTGCTGCAGGCGCCGGAGAGCGAGGGCAGCGACGGCGTCGACACCTCGGGCACGCTGCCGTCCGGCCAGCTGGGCATGATCAGTGCCGCGACCCTGGTGAACCTCGTCCCGTACCCCGTCTACGACGGCTGGATCACGCTTGACCAGGCCACCGCGCCGATGAGGCCCGTCCCGCCCCAGGCCGCGCCGAACACCGGCCTGGACATGCAGGCGTTCCAGAACCTGGGCTACACCGGCGAGTGGTTCGTCTTCGCGGGCTTCGTCGTCTTCATCTGGCTCCGGTTGGTGCGCCGCGAGGCCGAGGTCCAGCGTGACCTGTCCCTCGGCCTGATCCCGGCGCCCGGCGAGGGGGACGACGCGGACGAGGCCGGTGACGGGGCACAGGCGCGGGACGCCGCCTCCGTCACGTAGCCGGTGCGGCCGTCATACCGACGTGCCGTTGCGCGAAGGCCAGCATCGGCCGGAGCTCCTTGATCCGTTCCTCGACGACGAGCGAGCCGTGTCCGGCGTCGTACCGGTATACCTCATGCACCTTGCCGAGGCTTTCGAGCCGCTTGACGTAGTTCTCGATCTGCCGGATCGGGCAGCGCGGGTCGTTCATCCCCGCCGAGATGAACACCGGCGCCTGCACCTTCTCGACATACGTGAGGGGTGACGACGCGGCGAACCGCTCCGGGACCTCCTGCGGCGAGCCGCCGAAGAGCGTGCGGTCGAGCGCCTTGAGCGCGTCCATCTCGTCCTCGTACGAGGCCAGGTAGTCCGCCACCGGCACCGCGGCCAGGCCGACGGCCCACGCATCCGGCTGCGTCCCGAGCCCCAGCAGCGTCAGATAGCCGCCCCATGACCCGCCGGCGAGCACCAGCCGCGCCGGGTCCGCCAGCCCCGAGGCGACGGCCCACTCCCGCACCGCCGCGATGTCCTCGAGCTCGATCAGCCCGACGCGGTGCTTGAGCGCGTCCGTCCACGCGCGGCCGTAGCCGGTCGAGCCGCGGTAGTTGACGCGTACGACGGCGAAACCGTGGTCGAGCCAGGCCGCGGGTTCGGCGGCGAAGGCGTCGCTGTCGTGCCAGGTCGGGCCGCCGTGAATGTCGAAGACGGTCGGGAAGGGCCCGGATCCGGCCCCGGAGCCGGAACGTAGCGGACGCTGGACGAGGGCATGCACCCGGCCGCCCGGCCCGTCGACCCAGACGTCCTCGACGGGTATCGAGGCAGGCGCGCGGAGCCCCGGCGGCTCCAGGACGACCGAGCCGGACGCCGACCGCACCTGCGGCGGCTGCGCGGCCGACGACCACAGGAACTCCACGTCGCCGCTGGGCCGTGCCGTGGCGCCGCTGATCGAACCGGTCGGCGTCTCCAGCCGCGTCAAGGCGCCCGAGACGATGTCGTACCGCCACAGCTCGCTGCGCGCCTGAAAGGTGTGGTCGACGAGGAGCGCGGAAGCATCCGGATACCAGTCGGCGCTGACATCGCCCGGCAGGTCGATCACGAGCTCCCGCTCCTCGCCGGTCGCGGTGTCCCAGATCATCGGCTCCCAGCGTCCGCGCCGCTGGTGCCCGACGAGCAGCCGCGCATCGCCCGCGACGGGCGCGAAGCCCAGGCACTCCAGGCCGGACTCCTCGGTTCCGCCCGCGGTGTCGTCGAGCTCCGCGACGGTCGAGCCGTCGAGCCGGACGACGCGCAGTGCCGGGTGCATGGCGTCGCCGTGCTCGGTGTGCTCGATGACGATCAGTGTGCCGTCCTCCGAGAGTCCGCCGACGTCGGCGGACTGCTCGTGCCGGTAGATCTCCACCGGCTCCGCACCCGGCCGTACGACGTGGATCGTGGTGCCCTCGGCCTCCGTCGACCGCCCGATGACGGCGGTGCCGTCCCGTCCCAGCGCGATGCCCGCGGGGTAGGAGGGCTCCAGGCCCGGCACCGCGGGCTCGGCGTCGCCACCGGCTGTGCTGCTCCCACCCGGCCTCCCGGCGAATGGCTGGCGCATCCATATCCCGAACTCGTCGCCGTCGGTGTCCGAGAACCACCACACCCACTCGCCGTCCGGACTGAGCGTCCCCTCGGTCGTACCGTGCGGCCGGTCCGTGACCTGGTGGTGCGTGCCCGTCGTACGGTCCCACGCATACAGCTCGTAGGTCCCCGATGCGTTCGACACGTACAGCGAGCGGTGCGGCGCGTCCTGCGCCCACTCCGGAAGCCCCACCCTCGGCGCGCGGAATCGCTTCTCCCATTCCGGCATGCCGTGCATGACATCATTCATGCCGTCCATTCAAACGCGCCGGACGTGCCCGCCGTACGCCTACCGGCCATCAGATCGGATCACGGCTGCGGCCGGAACCTCGGCGGCCCAGCGTGCCTGTACGCGTGCGGATGCGTCATGCGAGGCTATGCCAATGCCGTCGCCCACTCAGATCGCTCTGCGCCGAGTCCCTCATCCGCTGCGCCCGTTCCTGGTGCGGCACCGCAAGCTGGTGAAGTTCCTGCTGGTGGGGGGAACGTGCTTCGTGCTCACCATGGCCGTGAACTACGGTCTGAAGCTCACCGTGCTCAGCGCGAAACCGGTGACCGCACTGATCGTCGCGACGACCGTGGCAACCGTCGTCTCCTACGTCCTCAACCGTCAGTGGTCCTTCCGCTCCAGCGGGGCGCACCACCGCGAGCTGGTGCTCTTCCTCGTGGTGAGCGCGCTGGCCATCCTCGTCAACGCGATTCCCCAGATGGTCGCGGAGTACGTCTTCAACCTGCGAACCCCGTATGTCAGCAGGACGACCCAGGAGATCTCCGACTTCCTCAGCGGGATCATCCTGGGCACCCTGCTCGCGACGGGCTTCCGCTGGTGGGGGATGAAGCGATGGGTGTTCACCCACCGGCCGGACGGGGTCGCGGCCTCGTCCTCCGACGCCCAGGCGCCCGAGCCCTCGTCGGAGCCCGTCGGCTGACGGGCCCGAACCGGACTGCTGCGCAGGGCAGTCGACCGCAGAGGGCGACTGCTGAGGGCGACTGCTCAGGGCAGGTGACCACCTGGCCGGCTGCGGCCGCGCAGCCCGGGCTGACGCGGCTTCGTACGATCTGCGACGCCTGGATCACCTACCTGGAGCGCGAACGCGGTGCATTTCCCGGCGGCTGCCTGTTCACCACGGCGTCGGTGGAGTTCGATGCGCGGGGCGGGCCCGTACGCGATGCCATGGCCCGGCTGTTCGCGCTCTGGCGGCGGCGTCTCGCGTCGGACGCGCGTCATGCGGTCGCGGTGGGCGAGCTTCTGGCGGACACCGATCCGGATCAGGTGGTCTTCGAGCTCATCGGCTTCTGTATGAGCCTCAACCAGGCGATTCAGCGCTTCGGCGACCCTGCGGCGCCCGACCGCGTACGGCGCGCGCTCGATCGCCTGCTGTGGCTGCGGGGGCATGGCAAAGGGGCCGACGGGCGGGCCGGCGACCCCCGCCCGGAATCGCGTTCCGTGAAGGGAAAGTTACGCAGGGTACTGCCGTCGCGGCGGTCGCCCGGCCGTCACTCGGCGCTCGCTTCAGCGGACCGGGAAACTGAACGTGTATCCCTGGGACTTGAGCCACGGCAGAAGTTGCCGGAGCGCTTCGAAGGTCTGAGAGCGATTGCCGCCGCCGTCGTGGAACAACATCGTCGGGCCGTTCCCCAGCTCGTACTTGACGGTGTTGACGATGGTGCTGACGCCCGGCCTGTAGAAGTCCCTGCTGTCGATGTTCCAGCCCAGCGGGCGCATTCCGTGGATTGCCGCGACGTGGCGGCTGTACGGTGTGAACGCGCCGCCCGGAGCCCTGTAATACATGGGGGCGACGCCGCCGGAGGCCTGCTGGATCATACGCGCGGCGTCCAGTATCTGCGACTTCTGGTAGGCCTCGGGGCTGTGGTCCATCCGGGTGTTGTGCGACACCGTGTGGTCGCAGAGCCGGTCGCCGTCCGCCACGATCTTTTCGACGACGGCGGGGTTCGCGGTCGCGTGCGGGCCGATCATGCAGAAGGTCGCATGGGCGCCGTTGTCCTGAAGGACCTGCAGTATCTTCGGCGTCCAGACCGGATCCGGGCCGTCGTCGATGGTGATGTTGACGGCCTTGCCGCCGCTTTCCGCGGCGTGCGTTATCTCTGCGCTCACCCTTGCCGGGAGCGTGCCCTTGTGCGGCATGGCGGCCTTGGTCGCGCCCGGCCGTTTTCCCGCCGCGGCGGACACGTGCCGTCCCGTCCCACCTGTGTATGCGAACCACACACAGGTGAGCAGACCTGCTGCGGTCAGTGCGACGGCCCAGCCTGCAACGACCCGGCCGTTCACTGGCCGATTGCCAGTCCACACTGCAACCGATTCTCCTGCCTGTTCCGGAATCCCGCCAGACGAGACGGAATTGACAAGTAGCGGAATGCGTGCAGCAGTTGTGTCATGTGCGGGCCGTTGGCTCCGTCACGAGGCGACGGGCGTTACGACCTGGGCGAATGCGGCCAGACACGGCCGGCACCATCGCTCGTGCGGCGGTTCCAGTTGCTCTTCGGGCGGTGTTGGTGAGGCATGGGCCATATCGCGTCCGCACAACGCAACTGCGCCGTGGCGGGGAACGACGTGCCATTCGACAACGACATCCCCGTCGTCGTGAGCGGACGTAGCGCGCATCTCGTGCATCCCGGCCCTCCTGGCTTTCCCGAAGCTGGAGCAGGACTGCGGACACCACATCAACCCGGTCTCCCGGGTTATCGCCGCTAGAGAAAATCGTAGGCTCGCCGGGCCGGGGTCGCACGGCGACCGCGGATGCCGGTTCGCCGACGCCACAATTCCCCTGGGCAGCCAGGGAATTCGGGCCTCGATTACCGTGCGTCGTATCCCGGCTCGTAGGGCGGGTTCCAGAGTTCGACGACGGGAAGGTCCTGGCGGTTGGGGTCGACGGCTCGCGCGACGCGGACCTGGACGCCGGCCGAGACCGCCTCCGGGGGCGAGCCGACGACCCTGCAGACCACGGTGAAGCCCTCGGCCATGGAGACGACCGAACGGTTCTGGGCCATGGGTGCGTTGCGGCGGATCACGACGCCGATGCCCTCGCTGCGCTCCCAGTCGAGGTCCGTGGAGGCGCAGGTGGGACAGAGTGAGCGGCGGAAGACGGGGGTGTGACACCAGCGGCAGCGCTGGAAGTACAGTTCGCCGCCTGCGGATTGGCCGCATCCGGAGGCGTTCCGGTCGGCGGGCCCTGCGGGCCCTGCAGGCTCGGTCGTGCGGGTCGTGCGGGTCGTCGCGGGGGACTCGGCGGGCTCGGCGGACTCGGCGGACTCGGCGGACTCGGTGGCGGTGGCCACGGTTCCTGCGTGGAGCATGGCATCTCCCTCCTGTGGGCATCCGCTCAGGAGGTTATGGCACTGCGTGCCCGCAAGTAAAGGCACTGAGTGTCAATCGTTACCGAGGGTCGACTCGATGTCGCGCACGACCCGCCACATGGGGGTCCTGCGCTTGGTGATCACGACCACCACGTCCTCCGCCTCCTGCGGACCCCCGGACGGAGCGCCCTCGCAGGTCCAGGCGCGGCGGACGTATTCGAGCGCCTCGTCGACGCCCGCGGTGGCGTCGCCCTGGCCTCCGGAGCGCAGCCAGGAGCGCAGCGCGTTGTTGTGGGCGGCGACGACGGCGGCCGAGACCACCTCCGCGCGCAGGTCCCCGTCGGGACGGTCGGCGAAGCGTTCGCGCAGGTAGGCGGCGAGGGTGCGCTCGTAGCGCCAGACGACGGAGAGCTCGTAGTGGCGGAGCCCGGGCACCTGCTTGGTGAGCCGGTAGCGCTGAACGGAGAACGTCGGATTCTCGGCGTACATGCGCAGCACGAGGCGTGCGGCGTCGCAGACGCGCAGGATGGGGTCCTCGTCGTCGCTGCCCGAGTCGAGGAACTCGGTCATGTCGGCGAGGCAGCGCTCGTGGTCGGGGAAGACCACGTCCTCCTTCGACGGGAAGTACCGGAAGAAGGAGCGCCGGCCGACACCGGCCAGCGCGACGATGTCGTCCACGGTGGTCTGCTCGAACCCCCGCTCAAGGAACAGCTGGAAGGCCGCCGCGACCAGCGCGTCGCGCATCGTCGGCTTCCCGCTGTCGTTCTCGTTCTTCTGGCTCCGCCGGCCTCGGCCGCCCACCTGACTCATGAACCGGAACCTAACACCGGTCCGGGCCGCATCCACGACTGGCGGCGAGTGGCACCGAGTGTGCATACTTCAGGGTACTGAGTGTCATCAGCATCGTCGCGACCGTGGAGTGGAGTGCCCGTGCCCGCCGTGGACCAGGATTTCGATCTTTACCGGCTGTCCGAGGAGCACGAGATGCTCCGGGAGACGGTG
>NZ_JANFNG010000034.1 GCF_024436035.1 Streptomyces humicola | reverse complement strand
GATAGCCACATAGAGCCCCTACACACCGCGCCTCGCGCACGTACCTGGACGGGGCGCGGTGTGTAGGGGCTCTATGTGGCTATCTGGGGGCTGAGTTGGAGAGATTGAGGAGGAGACAGGCTGGATGGGTGTGGCTCTGGCTGTGCCTGGCCTTGTGTGAGCGTTCGTGGGGCCGGGCGGGATTTACGGGTAGATCGGGATGCTTTTGCTGCACCGATATACAGGCGCCCTCGCCGGCGGGTGGCTCGTAGGCCCCGTGGCCTGCGCTTGTGTGCGGGGGCGGGGTGTCGTATCCAAGCGCGCACACGGAAACGGCCCCGGATACGAGCCCGGATACGACGGGGTAGACGACATCGAGCCACCCGCCCTCGGCCGGTGCGCCCGCAGGGGCTGTGACCTGCAGATTTACCTTTTAGCGTGCCTGGCGGGAGCGGGTGCGTGGCGTGATGAGGGCCTGGGTGGCCGGCTCGGGTTCGAGGCCGAGTTCGGCGAGGTGCCGCTGCAGGCGGGTGTAGGAGTGGTGGGCGGCGTCGTGGCGTCCGGCGTCTTGGTAAAGGCGGATGGCCTGCTGGACCAGCCGTTCGTGGTCGGGGTGGATGGCGGCCAGGTGTTCCAGCAGTGGCAGGACGGCGTCCCGCTCACTCGGATCGGCGTCGGCGCGTTCGGCGTGGTGGGCCAGGCGTAGGACCGCGTCGGTGGCCTGGGTGGCGAGGTGTTCGCGGATGGCGTCGGCCCACAGGTAGTCACCGCTGTGCGCGAAGGGTCCGCGGTAGTGGGACAGTGCCTCCCGTAGCGCGGGCAGCGTGCCGTTGCTCATGTCTTCCGTGCCGGTTTTTCCGGTTGTGGGGAATGCCTGCTTCAGATGGTGGGTGAAGTCCGCGAGGTCGGTTTCCACCAGTTGTGGGTTGAGTTTGTGGAGTTCTCCGTGGAGCAGGATGAATTCTTGTGTGGTGATGCCGGTCGCGGCGCGCAGGGCGCGGCGTACGGCGCGGCGCAGGTTTTTCAGCGCGAGTTGTTCGGATTCCGTGTCGAGGCGGAGTTTGTCGGCGATGTCCGAGGCCAGGAGTCCTGCGGGGTGGGCGGCGAGCAGGGCGAGGAATTCATGGACTTCACTGCGCAGGTTGGTGCCGAAGGGCTCTTGGAGGCCGCGGGCGTACAAGGTGACCGGTCCGAGGACGTGGAGGCGCACCGGGTTGGTCTGCGCCGGGCGTAGCACGTCGGTCGTGTGTGAGGCGGCGGGCGCTGCTTGCGTCTCGGGCTGAGGCTCTGCCTCCGGCTCTGGCTCGCATGCGGGGTTGGTCACGATCCCGGGGTGCTCGGAGTGTTCGGGGCGAGGAGTGGGCAGGAGGCGCAGGCGGGGACGCTGGCCATGGGCGCCCAGAAGCATCTCGGTCATGTCGAGCCCGGCGTCGGGGGTGAGGTGGAACAGCCGTAGCCCGCTGGGGTGTTGCCCTTGTGCGCCGGGTCTCGTGGTGGTTCCGTCGGCGGCGATACTCCAGCAGGCAGCGCCCGGAAGCGGAGCGCCCAGGGCAAGGACGATCAAGGCGTCGGGGTCGCTGCGGGCCGCCAGCGCCTGAAGCTGTCCGCTATGGGCGGCATCCGGTACGGTGAGCAGGATCAGTGTGCCCGGGTCGGTCTGCTCGGTGGTGTCCGCGGCTCCGGTGACCGTGTGAGGCGTGTCGTGGTCGTCGTGAGTTTGTTCGTCGTGAGTGCGGGCGTGGGCGATCAGGTGCTGCTCGGCGGCTTCGATGGTCTGCGCGATGTCGCACTTTTGAGTCAGGGCCGTGAACTGCGGTGGCAGACCGGGCAGCAGGTGCTCGGCCACGTCTTTGGGGACGACGGCCGTAACCCGTGCGGGTTTGCGGCGCTGGCGTTCGGCTGCGGTGAGGATACCGACCAGCAGGGCACGTGCGGCGCCTTCGGCGCCGGGGCCGGTCCACGTGCAGCCACCTGGGATGGCCAGTTCGTCGAGGGTGACCTCAGTGTTGTCCCGCTCGCCGATGGTGACGGTCCGGGGGCGCTGCGGGCGTTGGGGCGGGACGCGGCGGGGGATCAGCGAATCCGGGTCGTACGGGCGGGGCGGCATGGTGGCTTCGCGGGCGGCCCGGGTAGCCCGGGAGACCACCGTGCTCAATGAGGGCAACTCTGCCGTCAAGGCCGTCAGGTCCGGTTTACGGTGGCGGCTTTGGTGTGCCCACAAGTAGTGGCGCGCGGCCAGCAGGCCGACCGCGGCCGTAATGCCGATCAGGCCCGCCTCGCCCAGGTCGACCGCCGCCGGACCTCGCTGCGTGCCCGGTCGGCGGGTCGTCGGCTCGTGGCGCCTGCCGGGCCTGGTCTGCGCGTGATCGGTGTCTGCGTGAACGCTCATGCTGGTGCCGGGCCGAGCGATGTGGGGTGCGGGGGCGACCTGTGATACGGGCCCGGCCTCACCGGCAGCCGGTGTGCGGTCCGCCGGGGCGGGAGCAGGCGCGGGTGGCGGCGTGGTGGTCTGGCTGTTGGGGATGGCCAGCCGCCAGCCGGGCGTGATCTGGTCGGGATCGTGCAGCTGGGCTCCGTCGCTTTGGACGCGGTCCTTGTTGAGCGCGTAGATCCGCGGCCAGGCGAGCGGATCTCCCATGTGGGCTCGGGCGATGTCCCACAAGGTGTCGCCTTCGCGGACTGTGTACTCCGCATAACGGGCCGCCTCGCCCAGCGTATGCGGTCCGGGCCACGCTGGACGATGACCCCGGTTCGCGGCCTGGGTGCGCGGGTTCGCAGTTACCGCTGTGGAAGGGGCCGACCGCGGGGTCGGGGCGGAGGTGAGCGGTGCCGTGGCCGCGATGTGTGGCCGGATCTCGCTGGTGGAGTAAGGCTGTTGGGCACTGGCCGCCTGCGGGCGCCACATGGTCGCCAGGGCGAGCAGCAGCGTGCCGGTGAGGAAGGCGGCAGCGGCCTGGTGGGCGGGTACGGTCCGCAGACGGTGGCGCAGTACCGTGCCGTCCCGGAAGAACGCCGGCAGCTCCCGTGCCGCCCAGAACGCCTCCCGCACGAGTGTGACCATAAACGCCGCCCAGCACCACCAGGCGATCAGGGCGAGAAGTTTGGTGAGGAACGGGTCGCTGACCGGCTCGGACAGACGCTCCATCAGATCGCTGAGTGAGGTGACCGAGGCGGGCCATGGAGTGCCGACCGACCAGGCAAGGACGATCGGGGCGCCCACGGTGATGGCCAGCAAGGCGATCAAGGACACGAGAAGTTGCAGCGCCGCGCCAAGACGGCGCCGACACGAACTGCCAGAGTGTGTCATGGCGTTACCTCATTTCGCCACGGTGTGGTGATCCCCTGCTCGGCGCGGGCGGTGGCTCGTCCGGTCGTGACCAGATCATCCATGCCGACCAAGGACAGGATCTGGGTGTGCTGACGGTGCGTGACCTGGACGCTTACCGTGTTCCCGGCGGCGTGGGCCTGGCCGGTGTCTCCGGCGGCGTGCACGTAGGCCAGCGCTGCCTGGACCGCCCGCCCAGGGTCGATCCGGACGCGCTGGCGGGCGCGGACCTGGGAGATCTGGAGTTGCTGGGTTCCGGTGCGGGCGGCTTCGGCCGCCTCGTCTGCGGCGGCCACCTTCCCGGCCAGCGCCACGCCACCGTCCAGCACCAGCCCGGCGAACAGGAACAGGCCCGCGAAGAGCACGACGACGAACGCCGTCGTCTGCCCCGTCTCTACATCCCATCCCACCGATTTGCGGCCGGATGACCGCTGATGCCTGATCATCTGCTTACTCCTCGGTGGGAGTCGATAGCGGAGACAGCTGTACGCGTGATCGTCACGTGGCCCGGCAGACCGACCACGCCGAGGGCGGCGGTGCAGGCCACCGTCACGCGTACCACACCACCCGGGGCGAACGCACCGGTATCCGTCTGCACGGTGGAGCGTGTGCAGGCCGGACTGGAGGCGGACAGCGCCGCTCCCGCCGCAGCACCGGCCTGCCGCCGCGCCTGATCCGGGGTGCGGGCCAACGTGGCAGCGCGGCCAGCCTGGTGCGCGGCGTCATCCACCCGCAGCCGCGCGGTCGCCAGCCGTCCCAAGGCCACCATGACCAGCAGCACCAGCACCAGCAACGGCGTGACCACCACCAGTTCGGTCGCGGCCGAGCCCTCTTCCGTCCTCCACAGCCCCGCCGCACGCCTGTGGATACCCTCCTCGGTATCGGTAAGAGCGTGGCGGCGGATCGAGGGCCGATGCAGGCGCTGGGATGCTCGCTGCCGCACGCTACTCACCCTTGGCGTCCAGCCGGTGTCCACCGGTCGACGGCACCTGCCGCGTGTGCGGAGACATCAAGCTGCAACCCCGGGATCAGCGCTTCCACTCTCCCGCGTACGACCGCCTTCGCGGTGCGCGCGCTCCGCTGAACGGTGACGGTCGGCGCGAGCAGCACGCCGTGCCCAATCGCCGTCAGCGTGCGGGCCGCTTGGGCCCGGCCTGCGGCTGCGTTGCTGTCCTGCGCCCGAGCCGCCGCCAGTGCCCGGGCAGCCGCCGTCTGCGCGATGTGCTGCGCATGCTCCACGAGCGCGAATTGCACGATCAGCAGTAGCAACACCAGCAGCAATGGCGTGACGATGACCGTCTCCGTTGCCGACGCACCAGCATCCTTGCCGGCGGTGCGGCATCGCCGGAGCAGAGCAAGGGCAGGAACACGGCAATGCGCCGCCTTACGGTGCATCCAGCCGCCGACAGCGCTCGCGTTGCGCGTGGAACGGGAAGCGCGCGCTCCTGCGGCGCCGCGTCGACGGAGCAACTGGAGGGCAAGACGAGGCATCGTCAGCCCCCCAGGTTGATCCCTCGGGCTTTGGCCATGACCTTGGCCGTGATGACCGCGACCGCCGCAATCGCCAAAGCGGCGAGCAGCGCGGTGATGATCACGGTCTCGGTCGAGTATCCCGCGTCATCCCTGGCGCACTCGCGCAACCGGACCACCAGGCGCCGTACCTGGTGCCGCAGGTAATGGGTCATTGGTTCCATCTCGATCTCTTTCATGAGCAGGGCGGGGAAAGAACGGAAGGAGGCTCCGGGGTCTACGTGGAGACCAGGACGCGCATCATGGCCGGGTAGCCGATGAAGACCAGGAAGGCGGCGAACATCAACACCACCGGCAAGGACATGCGCTCCGTGGCGGCCTGGGCGGCACCGTCCGCCTCCGCCAGGCGGCGGGCGCGCATGGCCGCTGCCTTGGTGGCAAGCGACTGGCGGACCTTCGCCCCTTCGGCACCCGCCAGGCCTACGGTCGCAGCCAGTTCCGAGAACTCGCTGACGCCGGTGGCCTGTCCGAGGGCGGCGAGTTCGTCCCAGACGCCGGTGCGGGCAAGGCTCGCGGTGGCCACAGCCCGCCGGATCCGTGCTGCAGCCCAGCCGTGCCCCGCTCCGGCCGCGTCCGTCAGCGCCTGCTGCACGCCGGCACCGCCGGCCAGGGCGATGACCACCAGGTCGAGGAAGACGGCGAGCGCATGCCGCAACTCCGAGCGCCGCGCCGCAGCCTGCGAGCGCACCCCCAGATCGGGGGCTCGGAACATCACGACAGCGCTGAACAGCGCCGACCATACCGGCAGCCACCAACCGACCCCTGCGTGCAGGACAGCGCCGACCAGGGCGATCACGACCGGTGGGGCGATCAGACCGACTGCTGTGGCCGCGGCCTTCTCGGCCAGGTACCGCTCCACGCTCATTCCGACCAACTCCAGGTCCGCGCGCAACGCTGCGGTCGGAAGCCCGGCCGCGCGCAGCAGCGGCACTCCGACCCGCCCCCACCGCGCCGCCCACCCACCGGCGGACTGCTGCTCCAGGCCATCCGTCGGCGACGCCGTATGGCGGGGGCTCGGTCGCTGCAGGGCCGCCAAAGTGGTTGCCAGGGAAGGGCGGGGCGGGCGCAGGCCGAGCACCGCAGCGAGCACTCCGGCGCCGAACAGCGCGCCGAGCACGATCCCGATCACGTCCTGGCCTCCGTCGTTTTCGCGGCCACCTGCGGTGGCACCGGGCCGGTTGAGGTCGCCTGGCTGCTCGGTGCCGACAGGGCAGATGGGGCGAGGATGCGGGGCTCGTCGGGGATGTGAGCGATCCTGGCCAGCCACGCGAACCCTGCCGCGAACAGGGCGCCTACCACGGTGAGCATCAGCTGTCCGGTCAGACCGGAGAACGGCTGCAGATACGGGCGGTTGAGCACCATGAGCCCTGCGGCCATACCCAGGGTGGTGCCGGTGACGACCCGCACCGAGGTCCGCACCCGCGCCCGACTCGCGTCGATCTTCAACCGCATCGCCACTTGCTCCCGCGTCGATGCCGCCAGCGAGCCGAGGAGGTCGGCGAGTTTACGGGCCTGCCGCTCAGCCGCCATCACCAATGCGACCGCCACCACATCGACCACCGGGTCGCCGACCTCCTGCCCGAACAGCCTCAGGCTGGCCCCCAGTGCCTCACCCCGTTCGATCCGGGTAGCGAGAGCGGTGGTGTGCGGGCGCAGGGCATCCGGGGCGAGTGGCGCGGTGGCCAGGATGGCTTGTTCCAGCCCGGCCGCGGCTGACAGCGTGTCGCGGAGCATTTCCGCCCACACCGCCACCGCCTCCAACCGCTCCGTCCGCGCCCGCGCAGCCCGGTCCGGCCCAACAAGCTTCGGCAGTACTCCGGCAGCAAGGGCAGCGAGCACACTGGCGACCGGCCAGTCCGTCACCATCCCCGCCAGCAGCCCGACCAGTGCGACGACGGACGCGCGCCGCCAGCCGAAGCACCGCAGTCGCTCACGCCAACGTGCCGTCCGGGATGGCGGGTTCCGCGATTCGCCGGGCTCGTGCTGCCGGGTGATTCCGTGGACGATCAGCCAGAGGCCGCCGCCTGTGGCGGACCCCAGGATCAGCCCGGTCAGGAGGGTGAGGCCCATCGGTGGGTCACCATCCCCTCTGGGCAGGAAGCGCCCGCTCGTCCAGGCCCGCCGCCAGCAGGGCGGCCTGGGTTTCGGTGCGCAACGGGGCTGCGGGTGCCGCCCGGCCGTCGGGGCCAGGGCGGTAGACCTCGTTGGAGACCACCTGGGCCCCGTCGGCGTCGATGATCTCCCGGATGGAGCCGATGGTCCGCCGGCCGCTGGTGTCCCAGGCGAGGTGGATGACGAAGTGCACCGCCGAGGCCACAAGCAGGTTGGTGGCCTCCAGCGACAGCCGCTCCGGGGCCTGGGCTGCGTAGGCGGCGAGCTTGGTGAACACCCCACGGGAGGTGGAGGCGTGAATCGTGGACAGAGAGCCGTCGTTGCCCTGGGACATGGCGTTGCACATCGGCACCACCTCCGCCCCGCGGATCTCCCCGACGATCACCCGGTCCGGAGACATCCGCAGCCCCCACCGCACCAGCTCCGCCTGGTCGATCGCCCCCTCGCCCTCGATGTTGGCCTCTCTGGCCTGCATCGCCACCACGTCCGGATGCGCCACCGGGTCAGCGTCCAGGCCGAGTTCGAAGGTGTCCTCGATCGTCACCAACCGCTCGGCGGGCGGGATCGCCGAGGCGAGGGCGCGCAGGACGGTGGTCTTGCCGACGTTGGTGCCCCCGCCGATGAGCAGGTTGCGACGCGAGCGCACCAGAGCGCCCAGGAATTGCGCCATCGCCTCATCACACACCTCGAGCGTCACCAGGTCGTCGAGGGTGGCGGCGCGGTAGCGGTGGCGGCGGATCGACAGCGACACCCGGCCGGTCACCGACATCACGGCGAACAGGCGGGAGCCGTCCGGCAGGCACATGTTCAACCTCGGAACCGCGCGGTCGAATCGGCGTTCCTCCAGCCCGGTGCGGGCGGCGATCTGCCGCACCAGCTCCACCAGTTCCTCATCCGACGCGGCGATCGGGGCGAGGCGGTGCTTGCTGCCGTCCGCATGCCGCACCCAGACTGTATCGGCGCCGTTGACCGCGATGTTTTCCACCCGCTTATCCGCCAGCAAGGCCTCCAGCGGCCCCAGGCCGGACAACGCCCCCAGCACCGCTTGCTCGATCCTCGCCTCCGCGTCTGTATCCAGTGTCGGCTTTCCGGCGGCGAGTTGGTCTTGTGCGTGGGCGTCCAGTCCCTCGGCCAGCAGACGACGCGTAACCTGTCGGCGCTGCCCGGCATCCTCCGGCGGCAGCCCCGCCTCCTGCCTGGCCTGCGCGTAGGCGGCCATCCGTCCCGCCACGTGGTCCCGCAGCGTCTCGATCAGGTGACGCTCCCTTTCCATCGACAGCGATAGCGACGGGGAGACATGGTCGATGCGGTTGCTCACGTTCGCTCACCCGCCTCGGCCAACGGCTGACCGCCGGTCTGCGCCACCGGGGCGGGGACAGCGTCGTGCACAGCCGAGTTATGGCCGGGGCGCCGCGTGACGACGGGTGGCATGAGGTGGAGGGCCATCGCGGTGGCGTCACGTACCAGGGGCGAGCTGCGCCACCGCCGGGCAGGCACGGCACCACGCCCGCGCAAGACCCGGGCGGTCTTCTCCTCCCATGGCACCAGGTGCACGCGCTCCACCCCCAGCACGCTGCTGATCTCCGCCACCGGGTAGGGGCTCGGCCCGACCACCACCAGCTCCACATCACAGCCCGCGCCGTGGTACTCCTCGACCTTCCCCGAAGCGTGCGCCAAGGCGTCCGCCTCGCCACGAGTCACCAGCAGGAGCCGGTCCGCCGCAGCCACCAACCCCACCGTCTGCGGCTGGAAACGCCCCACATCAACAAGTACCGAACCGGCGGTGCCCATCCCGGCCCGCAGCAGCCCCGGCCCCTGCCCGGCGAACAGACCCACCGCCGCAGCCGCCTGCTGGGCCCCAGTCGGACCCACGATCACATGCAGGTCGCCAGGCAGTACTTGCACGCATTCACTGAGCACCTGTGGTGACGCCGGACGCCGTGCCGCAGCAGCCAGGCTCACCAGTCCCGGTGACTCCGCCAGCCCGAACCGGGCTGCCACATCACCTCCGCCGGGGTCCGCCTCCACCACCAGCGGCGCGGGAAGTCGTTCCCCTCTCGGCCAGCACGTCGCCAATGCCAACGCCAGGGTCGTACACCCCGGCGAGCCCTTCACCGACCCGATCACGACCAGCGCCCCGCCCATTACGGGAGCTCCCGGCCCGTCGGGCTGAGCACCACCAGATGCGGCCGGGCAATCTGCGCCGCCCGGCTCGCGGCAGCCGTGTCCAACAGCACCGTCACCACTGACCCCGCCGACCCGCCGTCGGCGGAAGCCGCCGTGACGCTCATGACCGTCCCCACCACCGAGGCCGGTGTGGAACCGTCCGGTGGCGAGGTAGGCGAAGGCTCAGTACCACCGGTGTCGGAGGACCCGGGCAGGATCGCGACGCGCTGGCCGGCCTCAAGGCCCGCCGGAATTCCGCCCGGCTCGACCGCGAACGGCACCAGCGCCTTACCCGCGGGCGGAAACCCCGCCCGGCCACCGACCTGCCCCGGGGACAAGAGCTCCCCTGGGACGAGCGGCACGACGGCTACCCGGCGGAGCGCCGAGTCTTCCCGTGCTTTGCGGACGACCTCGCCGCCCGCATCGTGCACGCCCAGCCGCACCACCCGCACATCACCAGCCGTGACCACGCTCCCGGCCGGAACCGGGCGGGCCACTTCCAGCACCGGCACCGTCCGCCCTGCCTGTGCCAGCACCGTCGTGAAGCCGACCGAGCAGACGAGCACCACGCCAATGCCCGCCCACACCAACCCAGGCCGCCGCCGTACCCGACCTGCCGGCAGCCGCCCCGGCGCACCACGCGGCCCGCCCCCATCAGGGCCGGACCCAGAAGCGGTGAAAGTAGCGCCCGAACCTGACAGCACAGACCGTGACGACGGTGAAGAGGTAGAAGCCGAAGCAGAGAAGGAGATACCCACGTCAATTCCCCACAGGACATTAGGACGATCGTTCCGCATACCAGGCAGTCGCCCGCGAAGGCCGCTCCAGGGCAGGGGTTATATCGCGCCGTCCCCGGACACGATCACGCCTTGCACCTCACTCACCCGCACCAACACCTGGGCCCTGCTCCTCAGGCCCGGTACGGTGCCGCCCCGGCCGCCTCCGTGCCAGACCGCCGTCCACACCACCGTCGCGGTCACCGTGAACGCCTCACCCGGCTGCCCGGCCGACGAGCGCACGTAGGTGTAGCCGCAATCCGGAGACGACGCATCCGCCGGATACGCCGCCGAATACGGCGTACCAGGCCCTGCGCACGACACCGAGCCCCCGTCCCCCATCGACCAGATCACCTGCTGCGGCGTGGCCGTCGCCGTCACCGTCACACCCGGCACCTGCACCGTCTTCGACACTGGCCGCCACACACCCCGGTCGACCCACAACCAGGTGGGCACCCGCACCACCTGAGCAGCGGACGCATCGGGATTCATCCGGATCACCGGCAATGGCAGTTGCAACTGACGTACAGCCTGCTGCGCCAGCGCCTCGGGTGACGCGTGTGATCCCGCTGCCGCGGGCGCGGCAGGGTTCACACCCTGAGTCTTCAGGCCGAAACACGTGGCACCGGCCAACAGCGCGCAATCGGTGGGCGAGGGCGAGGGCGAGGCGGCCGTTGAGGCTGGCTGATCATCTGCCTTCGCGGCCTCGTGGCCCTGCGGCTTTGGGGCATTGGCAGTTTGAGCGGAAGGTGCCGGGACTGATGCCCTTCCTGGCGTCCCGGCCCCCACCTGGCATTGCGCGGCGGTGCAGGCCACTCCGGTCCAAGGATCGGCATTGCCGTCGGAGTACGCGACTGTCGTCGCGACCGCGCCGAGGACGCCCATCACCACAACGACGACAAGGCACGGCCTCACGTTCGAGTGCGTCAGCACGTTCCGGCCTCGTGGAGGTACAGAGAGGTCACCTTCCACGTGCCGTCGTTCAATTCGACGGTGGCGTCAGTGAGGTGGTGCCCTCCCGGAACATCGTTCTTGAGCTTGCCGGACTTCGTGTACTGCAACCAATGCGTGTCGTCGAAGCAGTCCCGAAGGGCGTATTTGACCGGTTGCGCCGTGGGCTGGCTCGAGACGACTACCGGGTCCAGGACCGGCTGGCCTTTGCTGACGACCCCTTCCTTCTGCTCCTGTTCGAGCCCGTACCGCAACAATTGCAAGGCGCCCGCAGAGGCGTGGTCGCTCAGTTGCGGGGCGTTCACGTCGGCTGTGAGGGAGGCGTGGACGAGATCGTTCCACATGGCGCGATATGCCGAGAGAGCAGCCAGCTGACGGGCGGGGATCGCAGCCGACGCGCTGGGTTTCTCATGCTGCGAAGCCTGCGCTGAATGCCCCTGCGTGCCCCCGCTGCATCCGGCAAGGACACCCTGAGCGAGCAGTACCGCAGCGGCGACGGCAACGCCTTCGAATGTTCTGCGCACGCGCATCAACCCCCAATCGCCACCCAGTGCTATCACGGAGCGCAGCAGCATAGCAACTGTGTGTAGCATATGCGGTAGGCAATCGACGAAACAGGCTCGGCGACAGCGCACGGGAGATAATCAGTCCAGTGCGCCACGTCTCATCACATACCCACCGTTACCCAGGCGATCTTCTTCTTTCCGTTTCTCGTGAGCCGGTAACCCCAGTGACCGCCGGTCAGATGATCGACGATCTGCAGCCCGCGCCCGCGCTCCGACATCAGCGCACACAACGCCTCCAGCCCTCCCCCGCAATGTTCAGGGTCCGGAACGAACGGAGTTACGGCCGGAAAATCCGGGAGATCGGGCATGCGCGGATCGCGATCATGAACTTCGCAGATGAGTTCGGCCGCCGTGGGGCGCAGCCACAGCTCGTACGGCCCTTCGGCGTGTTCGCTGGCATTGGCGGCGAGTTCGGAGACGGCCAGGACCGTGTCGCTGATCACTTCCCCCGGGATTCGCCTTCTATCCAGAGCGTGGCGTAGGGCTGTGCGGACACGGGCGGCTGCTCCTGGGGTGCAACTTGTCCAGGTGCAGAGCAATTCAGCGGTGGGGCGGCGGCGCATCATCGTGCACCTCCGCGGGCCGCGTGACGGCCCCGAACCGGGACACGGCGGTGACGTCCGCCTCCGGGGCCGGCGATGGCCCGCGCTTCGCCGATGGCGAGCGGTGCGGCGATTGGCAACACTGGAAGGAACAGAGTGGCAATGAACAGGGCGGGCAGCATCAACGGTGCCTCCGTGATGGTCGCAGCGAATGCACGACCACCACACCCCGACCCCGGCAAGAGGGGCACCGGCCGCCGGCGACGTCGTTACCCGAAAACCGACGTATACAAAGAGAGACGACCGCATGGTCGTGGGCGTCCCGGTTCCCCTCTGCCCGGCAACGACGTTATGGTCCACGCTGCCCGTTTGGCGCCGAATAGCCGGAGGCGATCATGCGCCGCCCGAACCTCGCTCTCACCGAGCAACTCGACCGTGCCGGATGGCGGCCGTCGCACCTGACCAGAGCCGTGAACGACCTTCTCGGTGACGGCTATCTGCGCCGCTCCACCGTCTCCGAATGGCTCCACGCGGGACGCATCCCCCGCGAACCGGTCCCCGCCATCGTCGCCCAACTCCTCACCGAAGCCACAGGCAGCCCCGTCTCCGTACGCGATCTATGGCCCGGTGCCGCCCTGGCACGGACGTGGTCAGTCCCGGCCGACGACGGCCTGACGAGGATCGCGGCTGCCCCCTGCCCAGCCGTCGCACTGGCCAACGACTGGCTCCACTACGCCAACCACCGGACAGGAAGCGACCAGCGACACTTCATCCCGGTCCCGCGCACCGCTCTGCCCGAGGGCGATGGGGACCGCACCCCGGCTAACCGTGCTTCTGCCCACCCGCACTCCGCTCCAGCAAAAATGACAGCGCATCACATCAGTGGCTTTCCAGTAGAATGTGCGACGCTCCAGTTCGCTCACCGGCAAGTACTGGCCTTCGCCGAACTCCTGATGAACTTGCCGCAGGACGACACCCTGATCCCCAAACTCCTCGTGGCGACGACCGCAGCCCAAGAAGCAGCACACGGCATCGGTGAACATGGGCTGGCCCAGCGATACGAGATGAGTCTTGACATTCTCGCGGAGCCATCCCAGTGGCGTAGCCAGGCCGTTCCGAACACGACTGGCGTCGCATCCCGCAGCCCGGCTCCTCGCTACAGCACCCGGGCACAGCCGAACGTAAGTCGCCGTCCTGATCGGGCATGACATGGTGCGTGCGGTTGCCGGATCCGCGGGGCGGGTTGGCGTGAGCCGGTCACTCGGCGGCTTGATCGCCGGTCGGCAGCAAAGCAGACCCTGCCTGGCACGGGTGGACGCGCACGTCGCGCCGGACGTCGTCGACCACGTACGGCACCACTCGCAACCATGCGTCGAGATCTTCGCGGGAGTCGGCGGCCATGACCAGCATTGAACCGATCATGTCGCCGTGGTTGTCGAGGGTGGCGGTCCCGAAGATGGCCTTGACCTGGATCATCGTCTCGGCTTGGGCAAGGTGCCGCTCCCGGGCATGGGCGCGACGTCGTCGTCCCTCCTCGCCCGGGTGGTCATAGCCGAGGACCAGGTAGTGCATCTCACGTCTCCGTCGGGTTCTTTGGCTGCCACCCGCCAAGGGGTTGTCGACAGTGCCTACAACACGGCGGTCGACGCTGTCCACGTAGCGAATGATCAAGCGGGGCGCTCATGCCTAGGATCGCCGGGGCGCAGCCGGCGCAATGGCCCTTTGCCGAGAAAGGTAGGTTCCCATGCAGATAGCTATTCTGCTCTTCGAACGCTTCACCGCACTCGATGCCGTCGGGCCATACGACGTGCTCAGCCACCTGCCTGGGGCCGAGGTGGTGTTCGTCGCCGAGCAGCCGGGCCCGGTGGTGAACGAGATCGGCAGCTTGCGATTAGTGGCCGAGGCTGGGCTCGGCGATGTGCTGCGGCCCGACCTCGTGGTGGTGCCCGGCGGTCCGGGCCAGAACGCACACATGGACGACGGGCCGGTGCTGGAGTGGCTGCTTGCTGTCGACGCACACACCACCTGGACAACCTCGGTCTGCACCGGATCACTACTGCTCGCAGCGGCAGGGCTCCTGGCCGGCCGCCGAGCGACCACGCACTGGCTTGCAATCGAGCAGTTGGCACCGCTCGGCGCCCACCCGGTCGAGGACCAACGGGTCGTCGTCGACGGCAAGTACGTCACCGCCGCCGGTGTGTCAGCGGGTCTGGACATGGCTCTCGACCTGGCCGGTCGCATCGCAGGGGACCCGGTGGCTCAGGCGATACAGCTGGGCCTTGAGTACGACCCACGGCCGCCCTACCAAGCAGGCTCGCCCCGCACGGCACCCCGTGAGATCGTCGACAACCTGCGATCCCGCCGCCTGACCATCCTCACCTGAAGCAGCCTGCCGGGTAGTGGCGGTTCGGGTCGGGGGTTCAAGCTGACGATGCGCTCTTGGGCCAACACACCCGGACCCAGCTCCACCCCGCCTTCGGAAGCGGCCCGGAACCGGGCCCGGGCCGCCGAGTCGGTCGGCGAGGTAACCGTAGGCAGCCACAGCGCGCCTGAGGGCACGCCAGCGGTCGGAGATCTACGGCTGTCGTCAGGCTGGACCTGGGCCGCAGAATGCATCGGCATGATGCCGTCCTTGACTACTTGCCAGATTCTGGTCAAAGACTCTCCCGGACCACCTTGTCGCTCGTGCGCAGCGCGATGGTGAGATCGTTCTGCAAACGCGGGGGGAGAGAACGCGATCCGAGAGCGCAGGTGCGTATCAGGTCGCTGCAGTCGTGTGTCTGTTGGCCTGTGATGAGAGCGGAGCACAGCGGATGCGCCAGGATCTCGCGGGCCACGTATCCGTCACGGGCTTCGGTTGTCCGGCGAACCAGGTCTTCGACGATGCGGTGCGCCGCCGGGTTATCAGCAATGCCGATGACGTCCAGTGTGGTCAGGCCGAGCCGGATATCGAAAACGGTCATGCCACGCTCGGCCTTCCACTCATGGAAGGTATTCACCAGGTCGTTCACGTGGGCATCGGTCAGTTGCCCGGCGTCACGGCGGCACAATGCGGTCAGGCATGCCGTGACGGCCTGCTCCCATGGATCGCCGGGCGCCGTGTCCGCGAGCAGGGCCGCAGCGCCCGCCGTGTCGCCTGTGGTGAGGGTTGAGAGGACGGCGACTTGGCGACCGTCGAGCATCCGTTTACCCACACCGCGATGGGCTTCGATGTGCGCCAGGGCCTCGTTCCAGCGTCCGGCGATGGTGAAGGTGCGTGTGCCGTCGGCGAGGAGGACCCGCCACAGCCACGCGCGGACCTCGTGCCGATCTTCCGGAGACGCGGTGAGGTCTGCGGGCACGGTGACGTCCTCGAACTGAGCGGCTGTGCCCTGGTCGACGGCTTCGTACAGGGCGAGGAGGCGCTGGCGGCCGTCGTCGGCGCGACCGGCGCGGATCTGCAAGCGGGCGAGGTTGACGACGGGCTCGAGGGCGCGGATCACGGACATGCCGGGCAGTGGGCAGGCGTGGAGGTAGGCGGCGGCGTGCTGGTGGCACATCTCGCGGGCCAGATCGGGAACGCCCACGTCGGAGGCGATCAGCGCGGCCTGGTTGAAGACCGCCGAGGCTAGCCCCTGGTCGGCTTTTCGTGTTGCGGTGTCCGCGAGGTCGACGAGCGCGCCCACGCGCTCGGGCAGCGGCAGGCATGCGGGCCGGAACCGGGCGACGAGCGGAAAACGCTGGGCTATGAGGCCGTGCGGGTCCATGGGTCTCCCAGGAGGCAAGAACGGAGGCGTGAAGACAGCGGTGCCCGTCGACGCTCGGCGACGGGCACCGTACTCGGGGCGTCACTGCCAATCGACGACGATGCGGTTCAGCGGGGTGTCGATGGCGAAGAGACCGGGCTGCTGCTCGATCGCGGGGGCGTCGAGCGGCTGGATCTCGAAGGAGGCTTCGCGCCCGCGGAAGTCGCGGTCCCAGGTGCGGATCGCGTCGGCGACCTTCGCGGTCAACTCGTCGCTGCCCGGCCCATGGCCGATGACGCCGAATTCCCAGAGCTTGCCGCCCTCGGGGGTCTTCTTCTCTGACAGGCGGCGGGCGAGGTAGGTGACAGCCCCCTTGTCGACGGACGCGGCGGAGGAGGGGTAGGGGTCGTCGGTAAGGAGGGTGCCCTTGACTTCCTTCGGGAACAGCATCCGGATCAGACCGCTGGGCAGGCAGCAGGTGACGAACAGCTCCATCCACTCAGGCGACTCCATGGCGCGGACCATCATGCCGGTCCACTCCTCGGTGCGCGGCTGGTCCAGGACTCCGGCCAAGGCGTCGGTGTCGATGTGCTGCCCGGCGGGGGCCTGGAGCCGTACGGTGCCGTCCGTGCTGAGCGGGATGACGCGGCGGTCGTCGTCGGCAATGCCTTTTCGTAGCGGCATGAAGGTGTTCATCTTGCTGCTGACGCTCATCCAGCGGCCGTCGTGCTGCTCGTAGGCGATGGAGCGGGACACGCTGCCCTTGAGGCGCTGGGGGACCACGAGCCGCCCGCCGGGGGCGAGTTGCTGCATCCAGGCGTGCGGTACACCGTGTGAGCCGACGGTGGCGATGATCCGGTCGTACGGTGCGCCCTCGGCGTGGCCGACAGCCCCATCGCGGGTCAGGGCCTCGACATTGGTGAACCCGGCTGTGGCGAGGTGTGCGCGGGCTCCTTCGACGAGGTCGTCATCGACGTCGATGGTGGTGACGTGACCGGTTTCACCGACCAAGCAGGCGAGCAGGGCCGCGTTGTAACCAGTGCCTGCGCCGAGTTCGAGAATGCGTTCACCAGGCCGCGCCTCCAGTTGGTCCAGCATGAGGGCGACGACTCCGGGCTGGGAGGCGCAGGAGATCGACGTGCCGTCGGTGTCGTACTTGATGTTGACCGGCGTGTCGGCGTAGGCCTCTTCGAGCGGCGCGTCGGGTACGAACAGGTGGCGGGGCACGGTGCGCAGCGCGGTCTCGACAGTGGCCGTGCGGGCGTACCCGGATTCGCGGATCGAGTCGACCAGGGCGTTGCGGAGCCGTTGCGCGTCGGCCTCGGGGGTGGCGAGCATGTCGGTGTTCACCACGTTGACGCTATCGGCCTCGGCCGTGGCCTGACTGGGAGACGCGGTGTTGTCACTCGATCCCATGACTACCTCTCGTGCGATGTGGGACATGGCGTGCTGGTCGTCCCGGTGGAGACCTGCGCGGTTGGCGTGGAAGATCACGTGATGGGTGATGACGGCTCGTAGGCCGCGGGTGAGGCCGCCTCTGGTGGCGAGGTGAGCGAGGGTGGCGCCTGTCCGCTCGAAAGCGGTCACCCACTCGGCGTGCCCATCGAGCGGACCGTTCGGACGGCACAGACTGTGGGCGTCGGTGGTCATCAGCTTGCGCATGGCCGGGACCTGAGCACTGGCCGTCTCCGGGGCGAGCGGTTCGGTCGTGGCCGGGCGCAGTTCGGCAACCTTCGCCCAGACATCGCCCTGCTCGAACCAGTCCAGGCCAGCCGACCACATCATGGCGCTGATCAGGAGAACGGCGGTCTCCCTGCGGCCCAGGTGGCCCGGGCCGGGCCGGTAGGTGAGCAGGTGGCGGCTGTCCTGGTGGAACAGGTCGTGGGCGGCGTCCATGGCCTTGGGGCCGCCGAACGCGGTGGTCTCCGGTTCGTAGATGCCGGGCAGCCACGAGTGGACGGCGCCTTGGCCGACGAGATCTGTGAGCAGTGACTCAATCAGTGGGGACGGCTTGGCGGCGCGGTAGCGCAAGGGCCAGGGCTGCTTGTTCATGAACCACCAGCCGGTGAGTTGCCCGGAGTCCTCAGCCGCGAGGAGGGCAGGGCCGAGGCGTTCGGTGATGACGCGGTGGCCGGTCTCGCGGTCGGCGAAGGTGATGTTGTGCTGGTGCCAGTCCGTGGGCATGACAGGTCCTTCGGTCGGCGACGGTCAGGCAATGAGCAGGCAGGCGTCCCACGCTGAGCGGGGCGGTACGGCGGTGGCGGGTGTCTGGAGCGCCAGGGCGATGCCCGCGGCACCGTTGAGGAATCCGGGCCCGGCTTCCTCGTCTTGGACCATCGTCAGGGCGGCCTCCCGCGGGTCGGTGCCTGGCGGGTATATAGCAGTCAGGAGTGCCGGGATCGTGGCGCGAAGCGCTCTGGCGGTTGAGGGGTGGGCGTCAGCGGCCATCCGGGCGGCGACGTGCGCGAGGCCCGCGGTGCCGTGACACAGGCCGTTGTCAGTGGTGGCCTTGAGCTGTAGTGGATCGGTGAGTGCGGAGGTCAGCGCGTTCTCCGCCTCGATCTGGCGCCGAACATCGCCCAGGGCCAGGGCGGCGAGTTGCCGGGCCCGGGCGAGGCCCGCGGTGCCGTAGCACCACGACGGCCGCCGCGGCGCGCAAGGAGCGAGCCGTCCCGCGCGAAGTTCGGCGCGGGTGACCCAGTACGGCCAGGTCGGTCCGCGGTCGGTGTCGAGGCGCCAGCGGTCCTGCCACGCCAGGATGGTGCGCACGGCGTCGTGGTGGCGGTCGACGACGGTGCCGTGCCGGGCGGCCAGGGCCAGCAGCGCGAGGACCGATGCGATGCCATGGGCGACACCGTTGTTGGCGTGCCCGCCGGGGAACTTCTCGTCCGGTCGGCCCGAGGGTCCGCTCGCTGTCCACCACCCCGGCAGGACGTCGCCGCAATCGGTGATCGGTTCGGTGAGGCGGACGCAGTAGTCGAGGATGGTCCGCACGGCATCGCTGCCGGGGTTGCGATGCAGGAGATAGGCGCCGTAGCCGGTGAGCCCGCGGATCGCGTCAAACTCCGCCAGCTGCGGGAGGAGTTTGGCGTCGAGGCGGCGGTGCGCGGCGCCGAGGCGCCGGCGGATGTCGGTGGCGATCTGCGCATCGAGGGTGTCCAGGGCGCGCTGGTACGGGCCGGGCAGGTGCTCGGCTGCGCAGGCCACGGTGTGTGCGAGGCCGGGGGCCCCGTAGAAGGGGTGGCTGTCGTCTCCGCTGGTGAACGGCTGCCGGGCAGCGACGGCGAGCCAGTCGTGGGCGCGCTGCCACGGCCCGATGCCGGATGCGGCGCGCTCGATGTGCAGCAGGGCGATCCCCGGTGGCCCGTATGCGAGTTGCTGCCGGTGAGTGATTGTCGTGCGAGGGTTCACCGGGGCGGTGTCGGGGTCGGCCAGGAGGTCTGCGACCGCGTCCGCCACCTTGAGCGCGAGCGGGTGGGTCACCGTGCCCTCCGGGACATCCAGGCCAGGGCGGTGGCGCGCGTGAGGTAGAGGCAGACTGCTTCCTCGGGGAAGTCGACCGCGATGTGCCGTACGAAATGGACGTGCAGCAGCGATGAGAGGACGTCGTCCAGGGCGATGCCCTGGGTGTGCGAGCCGGGGAGGTGCGGCCGGTAGGCGGCGAGCGCCGCGTCGCGACCGGCCCACGCCTCCACGATGGTCTGCCCTGCGGGAACGGTGCGCAATGCCGCCCAGTCGTTGGACGGATCTGCGAGCCGTACGGTCTCGGCGAATTCCGGGCGCGGCACCGGTGCGGGCGCGGTGGGCGGAATGTGGTCGATCAGCCAGCGCATCCCGGCCTCGGTACTGCCGAGGAACGCCGTGGCGATGGCGATGGAGTGCGCGGCCACCAGCGCACGCTGGTGCGGGCGCTGGGGCTGGGAGAGCTGAGCGACGACGGCGCGCGAGTCCGCGCGGAACACTTCCTCGGCGGCGTCCCAGGCGGCGCCGGAGCCCCAACGGCCCATCTCTTGGTACGAGGTGGGAAAACGCAGATCCGACAGCAATCCGGCGGCGCGCAGCTCGTCGGCCCACGTGCTGACCGATCGGGCGGTCTCGGCGAAGGCATCGAGGTCGGGCAATGAGATGCGCACCCGCAAGTGCTGGTGGGGGTCGCGGAAGCGGATGAACCACCACGGCGGACCGCCGAGTCGATCCAGCAGGTCTGGGAGATGCTGGGTGAGCAGGGTGTCCTGGCGGCGCAGGTCGCCGTACAAAGTAGCCAGCAACACCGGCGAGACGCCCGGAGACTGGATCTGCGCCGGAGAAAAGGTGCGGGCCGGCGCGGGGGCCGGCAGGGCTGGCCACCCCGGTGGCCGCGTCGCCTCCAGCGGTACCACGACCTCATGCGCACGGCCATCGCACCAGCCGTACGCGTCAACTTCCGGGGCTTCGACGAGAACTACCAGGCGGGCGCGGTTCAGGTGCTGGCGCAGCAAGGTTCGGTGTCCGGCCTGGTCGAGGTCGAGGAGGAGGCGGCGGTCGTCCTCGGCCAGGTAGACCCGCTGCGGCATCCGCCGCCGGCTCCGCCACTCGCGGAGAGCCGTCTCCCACTCGGCCCGGGGGCGGTCGCGGCCGGGCAGCTCCGGCGCTTCCAGCCGCCACCGTGCGGGAGCCAGGACTGTGCGTCCGTAGCGCAGTCGGGGCAGGAACGGCATCGCGTTTGCGGCGCCCCAGTCGAACAGCGTGACTTGCGCGCACTGAGCGCGGGACAGCTCGGTGAGGAACCGCACCAGCGGCGGGGTGTGCTCCTTGAGGTTCAGCGCGTGCATCCCCACGGCCTCGATCCGGTGTCCGCGCTGGGGTGCGGCCAGATACATGCGGCGACCGTCGCAAGCCACCGCGAGATCGTCAGGCGTGAGCACATCCCCGCTTGGGTCGGCGCGGTGCTCCTGCACACTGATCACGCTGGCCAGGACCTGCGGGGCGCGCGCGACATGGGCGCTCCTGGACAGCAGCGGCGGGAAGGACAACTGAGCGGGAACGGTGCCTGCATCCGCGGTCGGCAGGTCGGCCAGCTCCGCGGCCAGACGTTCTCGGTCCTTGGGGGCCAGCACGCTGAGGAACCGGCCCGTGGTGACTCCGACGCCGCGGGACACGCTCACGACCTCCAGCCGGAACCGCCCGCGGTCAAGCTCCTCAGCGCTGGAGGCGTGCACCCGGACACCGACCTCCAGGTGGGGCGGCACCCTTGGGTGCTCGGGCCCCACGTCCATCGCGGCGATCAACTCGTCGGTCAGGACCACCTCGTCGCGGCCATCGAGGACGGCGGCCTGCGCGAGGCGCACCAAGCTGTCGTCCCGTTCGGAGAGCCGGGGGCGGCGCCCGTCGGCCGGGGCGCCCGGATACCCGTCAGGCAGACCGGTACCGCTGTCCGCGACGACCTCCTTGAGCGGCACCATCGTGCCGATGCCATACCGCTCGTAAAACCGCCGCTGATACGCCTTCCACGCCGCCGTTCCGTACGGGAGGGCGCTGACCCAGGTCAGGACCAAGGCGACACGCTCGATCTCCCGGGCGATCTCCTCGGGCAGCTCGACGCGGGCGTCCAGACGCAGGTCGAGAGCGAGGGGGTGGCGGCGAAGGCCCGGGACCAGAGCCTGCATCCGTGCGGTGATGCGGTCCCGGCTACTGCGGATGCCGCACTCACGCAAATTGTTGTGCACGAAGTGCAGGTTGCGGATCGTATCAGCGGCCGGAGCCACGGTGCCGGCGTCCACGGCGTCGAGCTGGTCGACCAGGTAGCCCAGGGCGTCGGTGTCAGTGCTCGGCGCGTGCAGATTGGTGATCAGCACCTGGTACCGGATCAACTCCTGCACCAGCCGATGCGCCTTATCCAACCCTGCTGTGGGGAAGTCCGCAGCAAGCTTGTCAGCGAGAACACCAGCGCGGATCGGTGCCCCGGCCGCATCCAGGACCGCCCGCACCGGCTCCGTCAGGCCGATGGATGTCTCGACCGCACGACTCCGGCCACTTCGGGGCTCGCAGGTGTACGGCACGATGAGCCGATCACCACGTCGTGCGACGGCGTTGTTGACGACCACCAAAAGACGCTCCAGCAGTCCGGGGCACGACTCCAGCCGCTCGACAACAGCCGTCAGCCACTCCGCGCTCGCCCTGCCGATGACCACGTGATCCAAGCCCCATGTCGAGCCCGCTCGTGGTCCGAAGGTGGCTGAGGTCACGCCGGCGAACAGGCCGAACGGAGTCGCCCGGTGCTCGGCTCGCAACACATAGCGGGCCACGGAGGCGACCGCGCGGCGCACATCACGCTCGGCCGGGGTGCCGGATGAGCACAAGACACGCACCTGGGAGGCCAGGGCAGCGCTGGCGTGTTGCAGCGCCTCGGCAACGTCCTCCTCGGACCACACCTCCCGCAGCCACGCGAGCCGTGCAGCTGCGCCGCGAGGGGAAGGGTCGTCGAGGTCGGGGCACGGTGAAACGGGAAGCTCCGGTCGGGCGACCGCACGGACGAGAGCGGTCTTACCGGCGCGGAACGCGGTGCTCGAAGCCATCACAACCTCCGTGGTCCAGGCGGGCGGCCGGTGCCCTCGCGGCCCGCAGCGCGAAGACACCGGCCCGGGATGACGTGCGCCTCGGGTCAGGCCACGTTGGTGGTGCAGGCGCCGCAGGTCTCGCCGCAGCCGTCGTCAGTCAGGTTGGTGAGGCTGGCAGCGTCGGACACTTCCAGCAGGGTGACGTCCAGCTCGAAGCCGTCGGACGTCGTCGACTGCGGCGTCTGCGGGCGGACCTGCGTGGTGCTCGGATCGGTGCTTCGTTTCATGGCAACTCCCATGAATCGTAGGGACGTTACGGACGTACATGGCGCGCCGCCGATGCATCTGGGCGCGCGGCGGGGAGTGCGGGATCCCCGCATCCGGCTGCCCATCGCCCGGCCAGTCGAATGCGCGGACACCGCAGTTCCGGTACTACGCCAGGGCCAGGGCCTCATCCTTCTCGGCGGTGCGCGCCGCAAGCTCGGTCCTCATCACAGATGACCGAAACTGACCCATCGCCCCGCAGTGCGGATCGGACGATGGGGCGGTCCTCGGATGTCTGCCCGTGGCATCGGTCTGGTCCTCTCTCAGTTCAGGCGACGGGCTGCTGTCGCAGTACGCGTTCCACCCGGCCGCGGTGGAATCGGAAGATCAACAGGGCATGGGTCAGAGGCTTCACGGGTGTCGTCGTTGTCGGACATACACAGCGCTAGCGATGCCGGCGTCCGCGTGCGGGTTGGGCGTGGACAGGAACCCGCGCAGCCCCAGCCGCTCCTCGGCGGCGTGCATGCGCGCGCACCCGCGCTCGCGGCTGAACTTCGCCTCCTGTTGGAGGAAGATGTCCGGCAGGTGCTCGCTGAGGATGTCGAGTACGAGGTCGCGATGCTCGCCGTTTCGGCCTCCGTCGGCCTCGACGTTCCAGACCGCGACAGTAATGGTGTTGGTCAATTGGGCCTCTGTCGATGGTTGTGGTTGTGGTTGTACGGATTCGGTGACCCGCTCGGAGCGGCGGGTGTGTGAGCGACGGGGAGCTAGCCGTCATCCAGCGGCGGCGTGTCTTGTACGGACGCCGGCTGTGGGCGAGGGGCGAGCACGTGGTACGCGGCCACGACAGCCGGGCCGACCGAGCCGAGGGCGACAAGGGCGACCGCGAACCGCCACCCCGGTACCGAGATCGGCTCGGCGGGCGCAGCGTGACGGCCGGTCATCTGACATCCTCCAGCCGTGCGGGGGTGAGATCCTTTTCTGCCGCCTCCCACCCGATACCGCCGCCGGGGTAAGGCACCACAAGGGTCGTGTCCGAGCCGTTGCCCAGGTAGCCGCGCTGGTCGTACGGCTCACCGACCGCCATCACGCGGCCGAACTGGTGGCGGGCCGAGTCGTACACGACCCGGCCCGCCACCAGCCAGGCCGGGGGCTGCGCTGACGCGCTGTCTACGGCCGCGCTCACCGCTCAGTCTCCGGCCGCGGCGGGGTAGAGTCGCCCGAATTCAGCGTTATGGCGACTGTGCAGGGCCATGGTCCGGGGCAGCCAGCCGTGCACCGGCCGCTGTCCTTGTTGTAGCGGTGACGGCCGTACCGGGAGTGCTCGGCCGTAGTGTGCTCGCCACCCGGCACGTTGTGGACGGCGGCGCTCATGAGATCGCCTCCGGCATCCAGGGGCCGAATCCAGCCGCGGCATCGGCGATCCAGCGGAGTCGCTGGACCTGGCCGGGGGTGCGACGGGGCAGCGGGATGCCGGGGCGCATCTCGATCGGGGTACGGCTGTCGGAGGCGATGGCGAGGAATCCGCCACGGTCGGCGACCAAGGCCGTGAGCGTTTCGTACGCCGTGGTGTCGGCGGCGATCATGCGGCGTTGCCAGGTGACAACGCCACGGGCGCTCCCGGTACCAAGGGCGGCGGTGATCTCGCACCAGCCGGGCCGGCCGGTCAGGGGCGCGGTCGTGCCGGTGTCGCAGACAGCGGCGGCGACGGTCCAGTGACGGGCCTCGGCATAGTCCCGGCAACAGCGCATCAGATGGGACGCTTCGTCATCGCTGACATCGGTGGCGATGTAGAGGGCGACCGGAACGCGGCCAGTCGCCGGGCGGGAGTCACTCAACATGCCTTTAGCGTGGCTGCACCATGACTCACCGTGAAGAAACGGGGCGTGGTAGCGGCCCAGATCGCAGGCCGCCGACTACCACGGCCCGTAGTAGTTGCCCACGTCGCAAGTGATGGACTACCGCGTCCCGTGGTGGTCAGGCACCGTCAGACACCGAGTGGCACCCTGGCCATGGCGGCGATCCGCCGGACCCGGGACACGTTGTAATCGGCAATCTTGGCCGCGACCACTCCAGGCAGCGCCTGATGCCGCACCCATGCCGGGGCCATCATGCACACCTCTTCCAGCTCATCCGCTGCCGTATCCCATTGCCGCGTTTGCGTGCGCAGTAGGGCCACGTCGAGGCGCCAGCGGGCGCGGGTGGATAGCGGCATGTCGTCCGGCAGCGTGGTGGTCTCTGCCAGCCGTAGCGCTCGCGCAGTGTCGCCCAGTGCGATAGCCACCGACATGGCCTGCGTGGCGGCGTACGCGGGACCGAAGGGCTGATTCTGCTTGCCACGGGCGTGCTCGCGGCCGATACGGGCGGCAACGGCGTGCGCCTGGCTGAGCCAATCCCGGGCCGTGTCGGGGCTGGCCCCGCCGCGGGAAGCCGCTACGGCGGCGTTGGTGACCAACTGGCCATAGACGCTGAGGAGGTCGGGGTCGGTCTCGGACATGCGGGGTTCGGTCGCGGCGGCGGCCTTCGCGGCGACCTGGACGCCGTACTTGGTCTGCCCGTCGCGCAGGCTCACCCATGCGACGGTGGACGCCAGATGCGCGGCCCGCAGGTCGTCACCGACAGAGAGGGCAGTGGTCCGGCCGTAGTTCAACGCCGCGCGAGACAGGTCCCGCTGCCCCAGAAGGTTCGCCGCATACGCGGCGGTCTGGTAGGCATCGGCGAGCACGCCGGCGGCGGCACTGCGCTCCTCACCGGTGCTCGCGTCGTACACGGCGCGGGCCTCAGGCAGCAGGCGAGACAGCACGGCTCCCAGCTCAGGGTAGTCACTGACCCACAGCAGGGTGTCCGCGCGGCGAGCAGCTGCTTGCAAGCCGTCCAGTGGCCCGGGTTCGACGTGGTCGATGTCGCCCATCGCCGAGCCGTGGACGGCCGCCGACATGGCGCGCACGGCAGAGCGTTCGTCACGGTCCATGCCCCGGCGCGGTGACTGCTGGCCGAGGATCGTAGAAACGTCCGTCCCGAGGGCACCTGCGATCTTGAGCAGGAACGGCAACGACAAGGTGCCGCCCTGTTCCAACTTCCGAACGGTGCCGACACTGACGCCTGCGGATTCGGCGAGCTGCTCTTGCGTCATGTCTGAGCCTCGCAAAGACTTCACCCGCTCGCCGGTAGTGAGGTCTTGCCATGCCGTCATAACCCGGGCTCCGTTCCTGCGAGTCGCCTCACTGAGGACGTTACGCGCTTCGTCGGCGTGACAGAACCCAGGTGATACCCCAGCTCCGCAGTTGACGGTGAGACAGGCCCACATTGCTATCGGTGTCAGACATCCCATGGCGTCGGGTGTCAAGCTGTGGCGAGGTTGGCGTGGTGGGCCCAGGCGGTGGCTTCGTCGTAGCGGGTGCGGGTCTTGAGGCACCCGTGGAGGATGCCGACGAGTCGGTTGCCGACCTGGCGGAGGGCGGGGTTGTAGTCGAGGTCGCGGGCGCGTTGCTTGTCGTAGTAGCGGCGGACTCCGGGTGAGTTCTGCAGGGCGCAGAACGCCTGGCGCTGCAGCGCGTCGGCGAGGCGGTTGTTGCGGACGAAGCGGGCCTGGACGGTGTGGCTCTTGCCGGAGGCCCGGGTGATCGGGCTGGTGCCGGCGTAGTTCTTCCGTGCCTTGGCGGACGCGTAGCGGGTGGGGTGTCCCCGAACTCGGCGAGCACCCGGGCCCCGACGATCTCGCCGATGCCGGGCATCGACAGGTAGATCTCAGCGTCCGGGTGCGCTCGAAAATGTGCCTTCACCTCAGCCTCCAACGTGTCTATCTGCTCGTTGAGGGCGATCAGCAGCCGGGCGTGCGCGGTTGCTGCGGCGGCGCAGGCGGCTGCCACCGGGGTCGCGACGTCGTGCCGGGCCAGAACGGCGGTGATCTGTTTCTTCGTCAGCTTCGCCGCCCGCTCGGGTGTGGGGGCCTTGACCAGCGGCTCCAGGGCGTCGGTGCTGGTCAGCTCCAGGCTGGCGTATGCGGTCAGGGCGCCGGGGAAGTACTCGCGCAGCGTGTTCCGCAGCCGCTGGAAGGTGCGGGTGCGTTCCCAGATCAGGGTCTGGTGGGCGCGGGCGACGACCTTGACGGCCTGGGCCTGCTCGCTGTCCCCGGCGATCGGCCGCAACTGATCACGGTCGATGCGGACCATGTCTGCGAGAGCGTGCGCGTCGCCCTTGTCGCTCTTGGCACCGGAGGTTGCGTAGCGTTCCTTGAACCGGGCCGCCTGGCGCGGGTTGACCGCGTAGACCTGGTAGCCGGCCGCGAGCAGGGCCTGCACCCACGAGCCGCGGTCGGTCTCGATCCCGACCACCACCTGCCCCGGCTCCAGGTCCTCCCCGCCGTGCCGGGCGACCAGAGCGTGCAGCTTCGCGATCCCTTCGATGCCCTCCATCAGTCGGGCGGTCCCGAGCCTGCGGCCCGAACCGTCCTGGACCTCGACATCATGGTGATCTTCGGCCCAGTCGTCGCCGACGAACAGCACCCGCTTCTCCAACCTCTCGACGTACACGTGCGCGTGGCCCAGCGGAAGACACAGCTCGCGCCCTAATGGATCCAGTACTCACGCCGCCACAGCCCCGGCGGGCACGCCATCCCATCAGCAGTCGGGCCTTCCGGCCGACCAGCAGGGGCACGGTCTGACACCAGAGCTCGAAGGCTCCGGCCACAATGGTGCTCACCGGCTGGCGGCCACTCATCGAGTCTCGCTCACGACCCGATGAGTCCCATTAGGCTGCGGGCGCTGTACACAGGCCGAGCAGCGCGGCGACGCGGGCTGCGGTACCGTCCTGCCCGTCGGCGTGCACGGTGGTGATACCAAGCGCCGCAGCGGGGGGAAGATTCCGTTCGTGGTCGTCCACGAACACACATGCCTCACCGGGCAGGCCAAGGCGGTCCAGTGTCCGCTCGTAGATCGCCGGGTCCGGTTTGGCGATCCCCTCGACCTCTGAGATCACGTGTACGTCGAATAGGTCCCACACACCAAGAGCCTCATAGGGGTTGTACGGGTCCAAGCCGAAGGAATTAGACAACAGCGCAACCAGCAGCCCGGCCGCGCGTGCGTCGCGGGCAAGTTGGACCATCTCGGCTGCGGGCGCCACCCCGGTCCATGCGCGGCCCATCAGGTTCTCGTCGTCCACGCCGAGCAGCGCGGCCGTACGCCGGTTCCACTCGCGTTGATCGATCTCGCCCGACTCCAGCGCCACGTACAGGCGCCGCCCCTCGGGATTGGTCTCCAGCGTGTCGACCCACGCTTGCGGATCCAGTCCTTCCGACGCGCACCACGCGCGGTGAGCCGGATGAACGTCCACGGTCAAGACACCTGCGAAATCCAGGATCAGCGACCGATAGGGCGTGCCATTGCGAGTGCCGTGCGCCACGCTTCCACTACCTTCCCGGTACATGCCAGTCCTGCGAAGGTACCGCCTGCGGAAGGCGGGACAGGCGATCGGGGAGGTTCCGGGACGCGTGGCCGTCCTCGCACATGCCCGCTCGTCCCTCACCGGGCTCCGGGCGCTCGGTGCCCCGCCACGTGGGTCGAGGGCCATCGGTTCGCGACGACCCCGCGCGGTAGCAAGGGCTCCCGCACGCGCGCGATCCCTAACTGGTCCGTCGCATGGTCCTTACCGCCTCGAACCGTCCGTTCGTCTTGGACCCCGTGGAGCCGGCGCTTCCGCGGATGCGCTCGGGCACGGGGCAATTGCGACAGTACGCCCCGTCTACCAGGCAAAATCAGGACAGCGTGACGGATGTCACAGGCATGCGGGAGGCTTTCCGGAAGCCGCTGCCATCTGCCGCAGCCGGGCCGCCGCCGAACGCGTCTCCGGAACTCAGTCCGTTTACGGTGTCGAGAATGGGCCGCTGGCTCCGTCCTCGGTATACCGGTGGCCTCAAAGAGCCGCGCGACGCAGAGGGAGAACCGTCATGACGCTTCAACGGATGGACAACGTCGGCATCGTTGTCGAAGACCTGGACGCCGCCGTCGCCTTCTTCACCGAACTGGGCATGGAGGTCGAAGGCAAGGCACAGATCGAGGGCCTCTTCGCGGACCAGGCCGTCGGACTCGACGGAGTCCGCAGCGACATCGCGATGATGCGGGCCCCGGACGGCCACGGCAAGCTGGAGCTCGCGCAGTACCACACCCCCGCGGCGATCGGCGATGGATCGCACAACCCGCCGCCGAACACGCTGGGCCTGCACCGGGTCATGTTCGCCGTCGACGACATCGACGACACCATCGCCCGCCTGCGCCGCCATGGCGCCGAACTAATCGGCGAGGTAGCGCAGTACAAGGACATCTACCGCCTCTGTTACCTCCGCGGCCCCTCAGGCATCATCCTCGCCCTGGCCGAACAGATCAGCTAACAGCACTTCACGGCCGACCTGCAGGGAATCAGAACAACCCGGCCCGCAGCGACTGGTTGTCGTCTACCAGGAGTTGGACCACACCGCACCCGATGCCAAGGAGGCCACCTACGCCGGTGACGTGGGGCCGGGCCCGCGCTGGTTCTCCTGCTGGACCCACGGCGAATGGTTCAACGCCTTCGGCCGCGCCAGTGACATCTGGGTAGCAACCACCAACGACCAGGGCCGCAGGAATGTCTACATCAGCCTCGACTACATCTACCAGAACAACCAGCAGGACCTGCCTCCCTGCACGTGGCCGCCGGGACGTCGGCGCTCATGCCGACTCCCAAGACACCGTGCCGGGGCGGTGGGAGAAGCCGCCGCCGGTATCGACGAAGCCGGAGCGGGTATGCCGAGCCGTACCCGCCAATGAGAAGGGCAGACGCTGCTGCGTCGGACCTTCCCGTCCGGAAGGCAACGTCCTCCCCGTGCCGAAAAGAAGAAGAGGAGGACACCCACCGTCCCCGCCTCACCGTGCCGGCCAGGCGGGGACGGTCTGCCGCTCCCATGCCGCACGCGGCTGCGGCTCGTTGGGCCGGGTGTGATCATTACCCCGCTGGCCGAGGCACTGCGCCGCGACGCGGCTGTCTTACTGGACGCGTACCGGACACACCGGTGGGTACCCCAGCCGGGCGAGCGGGAGCTCGCCGACGAACTCGCCCGCGGCCGCTGGGACGCGCAGTTCCTCCGCGCTGCCTTGCGAAAGGTGCCGCCGGACGCACGCGGCGGCCGGCTCATCGACGTCCTCGAACCCGCCACCGAGGTCTTCGACCAGGCCGCCGACAAGGTACCCGCCGCCGTCATGCTGCAACTGCGCGTCCTGGTCGACGCGCTCACCACCACCCCCTGATCGGGATCCACACGCCCCTGTCGGCAGATGGAGCGCCGAGTAGGGGTTCGAGGCACCGTCACGCTGTCCGGCGGGTCAACTCCCCGCTGGCCAAGGATTCGGCGACCGCTGGCAGGACCACCGCCCATATGCACTCTGGCGCGTCCCACGTCCTCAACCGGCGCCCGTGATCCGTCCGACCCGGTCTCCACGGCGCACACGGCTGCGGTCAGGAGTCCACGAGGTAGGCCTTCTCGCCCATCATCAGCGGCGCATCGGCCGGTCCTTTGATGTAGGGGCCGCGCCAGATCACCCGATGCTCCTGGCGACTCGGATACCACTGCCGGACCTTGTGCATCCGCACTGGCCACCGGTGGTGGTACACCCGCGCCTTCTTCTCCCCCGGCGTATCCGTCGTACGCGGGGCCGGAGCCGTGAGCCGGATGACCCGAACCTCGGGATCGTCCGGCTCAGAACCGCCGCCGCGGTCGGCGGCCGTCCGCGGCCCGAACGGCGCCTGGGGCTGGTCAGCGGCCGTGATTCCTTGGCTGATGAGCCGCCAGAACGCGAACATGTAGCGGCCCGCGAAGTCGTCGAACGGGTCCTCGACACGGCCCCCGCCCCACTCCCCCATCTCGGGCACCGGCTCGGAGCGCCACTGGGAGGCCTGGGTGAGCGCCTTCTGCAGCTGACGGTGCCGCTCGGACAGATCCGCCATCGTCTCGGTGCTCTCCTCCGCCAGGCACCCATCCCCCCGCATCCCGTACATGCCATCCGGCACCAACGGCGGAAGCGGAGTCCCGGACGCGCGCGCCTGACGGACCGCCAACTGCCACTCGGCCGGCTGAACCGGCCCGTCGCGGTCCATGAACGTCGTCACCCGCACGCCCGCGTACTGCGCGGTGGGCAGGACCTGATGCTGGGTGACGAACTGCCAGCCGAACGCCGCGGTGTCCGACAGCGAGCCGGTACGGTTGACGACCACAACCGGCTCGGGCAGCACCAGCAACCCGATGGGCACGATCACGTCCCGGTCGCGGTCCAGGGTGCTGACGTCGGCCGGCTCGAGCGTCGCCGCTGCAGCCATCACCGCGGCGTGCGCGGCCGGGGAGATAACGAAGACCTCCGCCTGCCGCAGCAACTTCCCGATCTGCCGGATCTGCCACGCGGCGACCTCCCGCGGCGCCCGCGGCCACGGCGGCCTAAACCCCTGCTTGCCCAACGTCATCGACATCGCCGCATCCCACTCCAGGCCCGCCGGATCGTCGGCCACGTCCGAGAGATCGCTGTGGAGCAGCACGCCATGCAGCTCGCCGATCACGTTGTTGATGTTGGAGGCGAGCATCATCTGCACCCATGGATTACCCGACAGGTCACGCAGCGACAGCCTACGAAGCCTCTGCGCCGTCAGCGCCGCGCGGGATGCCATCCACTGCCCGGCCCGGTCCCTGCTGCGCTCCCGCTTGCCCCGGCTCGCCTTCCCCACCCCACAACCTCCCTCAAAACGGCGGCCAGTTGCCGAAGCCGTACCCGCCCCCAACAGACGCGACACGACGGGATTCACCCGTCGCCGAGAGGCGTTGACGTACTCGCCTGACGCTCGTGATCCGGTCTGCGCTGGTCATGTGTATTCCTCGCGGAGCGCAGCGACGAGTGCGCGGTACCCGCGTGCGGAGGAGAATGTCGCCGCTAGGCCGAGGACGCCCAGCAGGACAGGCGTCGTAAGGCGCAGTCCATACGGGTCGATTAGTGACGAGCGGCATGGGTCACGCGAGTCGATCCGGATCACCTTGACCGCCGGCGGTACGGTGTCTTCCCCAGCGCCGTCCGCAGTGGCGCTGCACGTCCGGCCGTCGTACCGCCAGGTGAAGGTGCACACCGTGTCGTGGTGGTCACCGCCTTCACCACTCGATACCTCGTGGCAGTCGGAGAGCGCCGCCGCCACCGGTAGCGTTGGCTTCACGAATTTGTCGAGCAGTTCATGGGCTGCGCTAGTGAGCAGCCATGCGGCGCCTGCGAGCGCCACTGCAGGGGCTACGAGCAGCCACAGCGCCGACAGGAAGTCCTTCGCTCTTCCCCGGATATAAAAGGTTGCGGTGGCGAGCACTGTCGCCACTGTCCCGGCGGCCACACCCCACCACGCGGCGCCCACTGCCGGAGACGTGGAGACCAACAGCAGCGATGCGATGCGCACCGTAGCAAAGCACACCGCCGCGGTCAGGCCGCTGATCGCGCCCGCGACCAGGATCCATACGGCGCGCTTCTCGCCGAACCGGCGCGACGGGCGGGCGGTGGCAGACATGACGGCCATGATTCCTGGCTGCTAACTCCTCTGTCTATTGGGAGTTCGGAGGAGGGCTGCTGTTGGTGGTGGTCCCGCCCGGATGTCGGTTATCAGGAGGCGGGCCGTCCGATCAGCGCCAGCCGCGAACACCCCAGCCGACATCCGTGCCGGACCTTTCACCGGATCGAGCTGTGCGAGCCGCATCCGCGGCCGGGCCGGCCTGATTCCGGGCTGCTCGCACCCGGTGGCCGCGCGGTTCAACCGAACGCGCCCAGAGGCCACGTCCACGGTGTCGGCGGCCTATTTCAGGCCAGCTCGGGAAAGCGGTCCAGGAGACGGCGTAGGTGTTTCTTGCGGTTGCCTTCCGGCAGCTCTCCGAAGTACATGCGGAGCCGGTGGACTGTTCCCACACGGATCTGTGCCGGGCCGATGATGTCGATGACGTTCTCCAGCGCACGGATTCCCCGGCTGACGTTGAAAGCAAAGTCATCCTTGATGACGGCGTCGAGCAGTGCCTCCAGATACTGGGGATCCGGCTTGAGGAAAAGGCGCGTGTAGGCGGCGAGCCGCAGTCCACCGTTCTCCGACTCGAGCCAGGAGGCAATCGGCGGGTCGGGGATACGCGCCGTCTCCCGGACCAGTTCTCCGAACACCTGCTGCATCAGGCGAGTACGCTCCGTCCCTGCGGGCAGGGACTGGCGTAGGGCCAGATAGTCGGCTGCCAGCCGATCCACCGTCTCTGCCGGGTCGGCGGCGAGCTCACCTGCGGTGTGTTCCTGCGCGGCGGTCAGGGCAACCTGGGAGGTGTCGGCGGCTCCTTCCACCTCCCGTTCCAGGCGGGCTGTGGCCGCCTCGGCCTCCTCCACCCGCGCGGTCAGCTTCCGGAACTGCACGCCTGCGCCGCCGGGCAGGGTGATGCTGTCGAAGATCTCGCCCAGCCAGGGGATTATCGCGATCACTAGTAACGTCACCGTGATTGCATCGAACCTGATGTGCGGCCACACCAGGTGTACAACCGCGGCCAGGACCGCGGTCACCGTAACCGCCAAGGCTGTGGATTTGCGTCGACGGGCATGGTGATTGCCCCCACCGCCTGACAATTCCCCCTCAGACATAGGTCAAGCATTCCAGAACAGCATTGCAGCAGCCACCCACCCGAGGAAAGCGATCACAGACTCCGGACGGCTCGCCCGCGCGCGGACGTCCCACTCCGCCTGGTCACCCCGCGCGCAACGACCGCCAACCGCCTGGTGGGAAGGATCTAAGCCGGTGTTCGCACGAGCAGCTGCGCCGCGTGGAGCGTGGCCTCGGCTGACGGCGCTCGCTGTCTGCTGAGCAGTACGGTCTCGGTGACGGCGGTGGGGGGGGGGGGGGGGGCCCCCCCCCCCCCCCCCCACCGCCATCTGCGTCTTCGGGGTCAGTCGTGGATGGTGAGGCAGCCGCGGTGGTCGATGTCGGTCCAGCCCAGGCAGAGGCGGAGGTTGTTGGGGAAGTCGTTGTTCATGGCGAAGTTCTGGGAGAGGAGGCCGCGGCCGCAGGTGTTGGATCCGATGCGGAACAGCCGGCCGCCTGCGAACAGCAGCGGTGTCGCGCAGCCGGTGTCGTCGAAGCTCTCATAGCTCTCGCCCGCGCCGAGCGTGTTGACGTGCAGCTTGGTGCCGTTCACCGCGATGCACACCGAGCGGTTGCCGAACCACTCCTGCCAGCAGGAACCCGCCGTCTGCGGCGTGACTGTGACGTTCGGTGTGTGCTGGGCGGAGGCCGGGATGGACACGCAGCCGTCCCAGTCGTTGCTGCGGGGGCTGCCGCCCTGCGAGGTGTAGGCGGTCACCACGTTGTCGGTGTCGACGTTGACGATCACGATGGCGTCCAGCTGGCGGTTGGAGATGGTGTAGGAGACGTTGTCCTTGCCGGACGCCGGCCCTTCGTAGGGGGCCGTGCTCAAGACGTGCTCGATGCACTGCACCGTGGTCGCGTTGAACGGCGGGTGGCCGGCGTTGATGTGCAGGACGCCGAAGGTGCTGGCGCTGCCGCAGCGTAATGCGACGGTGCGGTAGGTGTCCTGGTTGTCCACGGAGGTGACCAGATGGTTCGCGTCCGCATTGGGGGCGAAGCAGTCCTGGAAGCCCCCGGCCGGAACGGTGGTGGTCACCGCGGCAGCACCGGCGGCGCTCGTGACAAACCACGCCAACGTCACCACGACGGCCAGCACGCCGAGCCGACTCACGACACGGAAGATATTCGATAAGTTCATGACAAATCCCCGTTTCTCTTCAGCCGAGCATCGAACTCGGCGGGTCAGTAGGGCGGAGAGGTCAGCCGCCCAGTGCGTCGCGGATCTCGGTGACGGCCGCTGCCGGATACGGATGCGGCCAGCCCGCGATCGAGCCGTCCGGCCCGGCAGTGGCACCGGCCGCGGTGAAGCCATGCAGGAAGGCCGTGACGAGCTCCTGGCGGGGCGCCAGCTGCTTCAGCAGCACCTCGCCCCGGATCGGCATCCACTGCGCCGCAGTGCCGGTGATCCAATTCGGGATCGCCAGCGCGTGCACCACCAGGGCAAGGTGATCGGGCGCGACCGTAGCGAAGTCCAGGAAGACCCCGCCCGGCTCATCGCCCCACAGCACCGCCTGCAGACACGTCTCGGGCTCCGGATGGGCCAGGGCTGCGACGGCCTGAGCCAGGTGCCGGAAGGCATCATCGATCCCGGTCGCCCGGAAAGCGCGCCGCTGCGCACCGGAGCCCAAGGCGAGCTCACACCAACCCGCCGAGAACTGGAACACCACCGCGTCACTCATGCCCCACATCCCTCCCCGGCAACGACGCTAGCATGCAGGCCACGCCAGAAACGCCAACTCGCCCCCACATGGCCGAGAGTGACGCCCGCGGGGAAGCTGGGGGACGGCCGGTCATTTCCGCGCAGGAACGCCTCGTCGTGGGCCTGGGCAGTCGAGCGCCTCGCCGGAGGCGGCCACCGGTATAGCCGCCTACGGCCGCCACCGCGGCCACGGCAGCGGCCGTACGCGGCAGCCCGTGTGATAGAGACCCCTGCGCAGTGCGTGCCGTCGGTGTTGCCTGGTGTTTCCGCGGGGCCACGAAGCGCAGCGTGATCACTGGCATGGTGGCGAACCCTCCTCTTACGATGGGCACTTGCTGCGGTGATCACAGCGATGAGGCCGGGGCGTCATGCCGGCTGCGTGACGATCACCGACCGTGGAGGGAGGGTGGGCGAGGTGCGGGCGCGGATTGCTCTGAGCGGCGGCGACGATGTCGGGGAACGCGCTGCCTTGTGGGATTGGTTGCACGACGAGCCCGAGTTGCGGGGCGGCATCGCCTGGGAGAAGCCTCCTCCCGACCCGACTCACCTGGGCGGTGCTATGGAGGTGCTCACTGTTGCCTTAGGGTCCGGCGGTGCAGGGGTTGCCCTTGCCAAGTCGCTGGTCACCTGGCTTCAGAAGCTGTGACCAAAGCGATTTTGGGGCTTGAGGATCGGACGGGGTTTCGGCTCTCGGTTCCGTTCGAGTGATCGCGTACCAGCCGGCGCATGAAGGAAGGGCCTCCTGCACAGCTCGGAGATGTCGAGTCACCGGAGCAGGAGGAGGCCCTGTTGTCCCAGTCTGTCGCTTCCGCTATTGCGGCGTCCAACTGCGGCGTGTCGGACTGTGATTGCCTCGCGCACCGGTTCGGCAACGCCGCCGACCACGAGGACCGCGAGCGCCGCTACCCCAGCGATCTCACCGACGCCGAGTGGGCCGTGGTACGCGACGCGCTGCCGCTGCCGCGCTGGCTGGAGGGTCGCGGCGGCCGCCCGGAGGGCTACTGCCACCGCACCATGGTCGACGCCGTGCTCTACCTGGTCGACGGCGGCATCAAGTGGCGGGCGATGCCCGCCGACTTCCCTCACTGGCGGGCCGTCTACCGCTTCTTCCGCCGCTTCCTGACCCAGGGCCTGCTCACCGAGCTGCACGACCGGCTGCGCCGCCGGCTACGGGTCAAGGAGGGCCGTGACCCGGAACCGTCCGCGGGGATCATCGACTCCCAGTCGGTCAAGGCCGACGCCACCGTGGGTGCTGCCACACGCGGCTACGACGGCGGCAAGAAGATCAACGGCCGCAAGCGCCACCTGGTGGTGGACTGCCTGGGCCTGCTGCTGGCCGTGCTGGTCACCCCCGCCTCCACCACCGGGTTCGCCCACGAGGCGTAGGTCGGGGTGAAGCACAACTCGACCTTGTGCTTCTTGGCCCAGCGGCGGATGTCGGTGCCCTTGTGGGCGGACAGGTTGTCCAGGATCACGTAGATCGGGGCGCCGTCGGGCCGGGCGGCACGGATCGACTTCAGCGCGGCCAGCGTGTTGGCGGCGCCCTTCCTGCGCCGGTTGACGCCCCACAGGGTGTCGTCGCCGACCGAGTAGCAGCCGTGGAAGTACCGCACCCCGTGGGTGCGGTGATAGGTAGCGGGCAACCGGTCGGGGCGTTTGCGTTCCGCCCAGCCCGAGCCCGCGGTGGGCCGGATCCCGAGCGGGCCGAACTCGTCGAATGCGAAGACCCGGTCCGGGAAGCTGTCCAGGACTACCTCGATCCGGTCCAGCTTCGCCTCGCGGTCGGGGTCCGGGGACTCCTTCCACGTCTTGGTGCGCTGGAAGGTGACGCCGCGGCGGGCGAGCAAGCCGCGTAACGCCTCGCGGCCGATGCGGATCACGCGGCCGTCGACTTTGCGCAGGTAGGCGACCAGCTTGCGCAGTGACCAGCGGGTGAAGGGCTGGCCGAGCTTGGTCGGTCGGGTGGTGGCGGTCTGGATGACGAAGTCCTCGTCATCAGGGCTGAGCAGGCGGGGACGGCCTCCCGCCCACTGAGGGTCCAGGCAGGCCAGCCCGATCTCGTTGAAACGGTGGATCACGTCCCGGACGGTGTCCTCGTCGGCCTGCACCAGCTGGGCAATCACCGGAACCCGGTTGCCGCCGGCCGAGGCCAGCAGCAGCATCGCGCGCCGATAGCGCACCGAGTTGGTGCTCCCCCGGCGCACGATCTGCTGCAGCTTCTGCCCCTCCTGGTCGGTCAGTCTGCGCACACGGACAGGCTCGGCCACCGCACCTCCAGCGGTCGGATCGGACGTCACCGCACATCCAACCGCCACGACCACCAACCCGGCGAACCTATGCGGTCACAGCACTAGCCGTTGGTGCGCTCGATCACCCAGCGGCGGGGCAGCACCTGGAACCCCGTGGTGGCCTCGGTGCGCTTGACCACCGTGAGCGCCAGGTGCAGCGCCCGTTGGGCCCACTCGACCAGGGCGCCGCTGTAGCTGCTGTCGGCCCAGATCAGCCTCAGGCGGAAGTACCTCTCGCGCAGGCACGGCAGCATCACGGTTGCGGCGTCGCGGTCGGTGGTGGAGGCGGGGGTGACCAGCACGGCCAGCAGCAGGCCCAGGCAGTCCACCACCAGGTGGCGCTTGCGGCCGTTGATCTTCTTGCCGCCGTCGTAGCCGCGTGTGGCAGCACCCACGGTGGCGTCGGCCTTGACCGACTGGGAGTCGATGATCCCCGCGGACGGTTCCGGGTCACGGCCCTCCTTGACCCGTAGCCGGCGGCGCAGCCGGTCGTGCAGCTCGGTGAGCAGGCCCTGGGTCAGGAAGCGGCGGAAGAAGCGGTAGACGGCCCGCCAGTGAGGGAAGTCGGCGGGCATCGCCCGCCACTTGATGCCGCCGTCGACCAGGTAGAGCACGGCGTCGACCATGGTGCGGTGGCAGTAGCCCTCCGGGCGGCCGCCGCGACCCTCCAGCCAGCGCGGCAGCGGCAGCGCGTCGCGTACCACGGCCCACTCGGCGTCGGTGAGATCGCTGGGGTAGCGGCGCTCGCGGTCCTCGTGGTCGGCGGCGTTGCCGAACCGGTGCGCGAGGCAATCACAGTCCGACACGCCGCAGTTGGACGCCGCAATAGCGGAAGCGACAGACTGGGACAACAGGGCCTCCTCCTGCTCCGGTGACTCGACATCTCCGAGCTGTGCAGGAGGCCCTTCCTTCATGCGCCGGCTGGTACGCGATCACTCGAACGGAACCGAGAGCCGAAACCCCGTCCGATCCTCAAGCCCCAAAATCGCTTTGGTCACAGCTTCTTACTGCAGGTTGATCCGGTGCGGATGCGTCGGGTCGGCGGGGCAGACGAAGATCCTCAGGGAGCCTCCGCGGCCGACGGTGATGTGTGTGGGGATGTTGGCGTCCATCGTGTCGATCACGGCTCGGTCCTCGATGGGTACCCAGCTGCGGCTGCCGTTGTCCCATTCTTTGCTGTCGATGGTGACGAGGAGCTTCATGGTCCGGCCGCATGCGCAGGTGAGTTGCGTCGGGCCGGTGACATTCCAGGATGCGAAACCGCCGACCTTCCAGCCCGGTGGAATGGAGAGGTCGTACTGATAGGCGGGCCACTCCTCCTCTTCGGCTTCCTCGGCTTCTTCCTCCTGTTGTTCGTCCCACGCGTCGATGGCTTCGCGCAGCTCATCCGGGAGGAGTTCCGCGTACTGGTGTTCCAGGACCTCCTCGGGATCGACCACGCAGGGTTCGGGAACGTAGCCCTCGTACCCGACCACCTGCGGCTCGGGGGGATTGCCGAGCACCTGGACGACGTCGGCGCTGTTGCGCCAGTACAACTGGACGGACAGGTCGTGGCGGCCGTCTCCGTGGGCGTCGAATGGGCACCAGAAGATCTGCAGCAAGTCGTGGCCGGCAGGGCCTTCCAGGCCGGGGACCTCATGTCTGAAGAGCTGGGCGAGCGGCAGCAGCGGAATGGGATCGGTGTTCCGGAGCCCCGGGACGTGGTGCGTCGCCTCCAAAGCGGTGAGCCGGGCGATCTCCTCGTCCGTCGGTCCGCGCCGGCCGTCCGGTCCCGGCTGTCTGCTCCACGCCTCGGCGAGGATCCGGCGTCGTTCGCGCACGTCTTGGGGGCGCAGGCCGGTGTCGCGCGGATGCGGCTCCACGCAGACCGGCCACGGCTCGTCGGCGGGCCACAGGAAGGGCCCGCCCACCGAGCTCTGCTTCGCACTTGGCACGCCGGGCCGTGGGTGCAGGCGCGTGCCGATGGCGCGATAGTCCGACAGCTGCGGAAACAGTGCCTCGATGTCGACCGGCCGTGCCGGCGTGGTCCGCGTCATGGGGCTCCTCCGTCGATTGCAGCGTCCCCGAGCATAGTCAGCTACGCGCCGCGCCGGCGTGCCGCGGCCGCGTTACCGCGGAACGGGAATGCGTACGCCGGAGGCCGGGTTTTCGAGGTGGCCGGAGAGGTGGAATCCCCTGTTGCCGTGGGCGAGGAACTCCAGTCTGACGGGGATTGGATTGGCTCCCTCATAGATGGGTGTCACGTGGTATTGAACGATCTCGCCCTTCTTGACGGCGTCGTAAACCTTTTGCTCGAAGTTGTCTCGCATCAAGGGTGTGTTAACCGGGTCCTGGGTGAGCGTGACGAGGTTGTGCCGGGCGAGGCGGCCCTTGCCGACACCGCCGAGTCTGTTGGCGAGGAGATGTCCGCGGGCTTCGTTGAACGCGGTTCCGTCGCCCCGCCACCCGCGAGGCATCAGTCTCCCGGCCTCGCTTCCCTTGTCCAGCATTTCCGGCCGAATGGAGGCGGATATCCCCGTGGGCCGCCCAAGTTCGTCAAGCTTTCCGTATTTGACGCTGCCGTCCCAGGCGTACTGATCCTGGCATGCGGCGAGCCCGAGAGGATCGCTCCACGAGAACGGATTGCCCACATAGGCGAACTGGTTGGGAGCCGGGGCGAGTCCGAGCGGGTCGGGGGAGGTGTAGCGGGCTGTTTCCGGGTCGTAGTGGCGGAAGAAGTTGTAATTCCAGCCGGTCTCCTCGTCCGCGTACTGGCCGGGGAAACGCAACGGGCAGTCGACGGCGCCAGCCGTACGCTGCTGGGTCGTGACGCCCCAGACGGTAGTGCTCTGCTGCCACGCGAGCTCGCCGTCGAGCGTGACCAGTTCGCGGGGCGCACCGGTGAGGTCGGTGATGATGGCGTGGAAGCGCGCATCGACCTCGGCCTGCGAGAGCTCTCCGTCACCGGCGTTCGTCTGGTCGATCTGGGCGAGCGGGCGGTGCGAGTCGAGCAGGTACTCCCATGCGGTGCTGGCACCATCAGGAGCGGTCTGTTCGGCGAGCCGGGCACCGTCCCAGGTGAACCTGATCTCTTCCGCGACGCTCCCGTCCTGTGCCATCCGCTGCTTGGCGATGCGACGACCGGCCGGATCGTAAAGGTAACGCCAGCGGACGCCGTCGGGGGTGACCGTCTGCGTCAGCTGGTCCTCGGCGTTCCACGTGTAGTGCCAGATGCGTGTCTGACCGTTGAGCAGCCGCTTGGTGGTGCGCACGACGCGGCCTTGCGCATCGTGCTCGTACACGGTGCGGGTTGTGCGACGCAGCAGGGTCCCGGCGAACTCACGCTCCTCTTCCTGGCCGTCGCCGACGGGGGCGGCCGCCCTCGTCAGGTTGCCGAGATTGTCGTAGGCGTAGGTCTCGGTCCACTGGTGGCCGAGGGCGCGTCGGGGACGGCCGCCGGCGTCGAGCTCGTAGCGGCGGGTGCCCGCGAGCAGGTCCTGGATCTCGGTGAGGAACCCATCGGCGCGGTAGTGGTATTCGCGGTGCTGCACAAGCCCGCCGCCCGCCTCGCCGGACACGCCGACGGACTGGGCGGTGAGCCGGTCGGAGGCGTTCCAGCTCTGGGTGAGCATCAGATCGGCGCCGTACCTGCGCGTGGTCTCGCGGCCGTTCGCGTCGAAGGCGAAGCCGACCGTTTGGCCGCCGGTGGTCAGGGCCTCGGGGTATCCCTCCGCGTCGAAGCTCCACCTCGACACGATGCCGCTGGGTGTGCGCCGCTCCACGAGGCGCCCCAGCACGTCGTAGGCGTACGTCATGGTCCGGCCGCCCACGGTCTCGGCGACCAGACGGCGGGCCTCGTCGTAGGTCCGGTTCAGCTCACAGTGGGCGTTGACCGCATGCAGCAGGCGGCCGGCGGGATCGCGTTGGAAGCGGGTGACCTCGTCGCCGCTGCGCTGTTCCACGACCATGCCGACCTCGTCGCGGACGAAGATGATCGTTTCCTCGGCCGCGTTGGTCCGGGCGACGAGCTGACCCGCCGCGTCGTGGCGGTAGGCGAGGGTGCGTCCGTTGAAGTCGGTCTCGGACACCAGTCGGCCGGCCGGGTCATAGGCGTAGTGCCAGGTCAGCCCCTGCGGGTTGGTGACGCCGGTCAGCCGGAGTTCGGTGTCGTACGCGAAGCGATAGCGCGTGCCATCGACCGTGGTGCGTTCCGAGGGCAGGTCGAAGTGGGTGTAGGCGCTCGACGTGACGTGCCCGGCGGTGTCGGTGTGGGAGAGCTCATTGCCCTCGGCATCCCATTCCCAGCTCTCCCGGGTGCCGTCCGGATGCTCGTACCAGGCAGGGTTGCCCTCGGTCGTCCAGCCGAAGCAGTGCACGCCGCCCAGGGGGTCGGTGAGGGTGCGCACCCGGCCGAAGGCGTCGCGCTCGGCGGTAGTGACGCGGCCGAGGGCGTCGATCGTTTCGATCGGGAGACCGGCCGCGTCGTACCGGAACTGCTGGGTGTTGCCCAGGGCATCCGTGACGGAGATCAGATCGCCGGCCTCGTCGTATGCGTACCGCGTGACGGCCCCGGCCGTGTCGCTGGTGGACAGCCGATTGCCCCGTGTGTCGTAGGTGTGACGCCACCTCAGGCCATCGGGTTCGGTGGCCTCCACCGGGAGGCTCAGCTCGTTGTGGACCGCGCTCGCGCGGGTGCCGTCCGGACGCACGATGGCGGTGACGTTCTCCTCGTCGTCGTACTCGTAGCGGGTCGTGCGCCCCAGCGGGTCGGTGACAGACGTCAGCAGACGGCCCGCTCCATCCCACTCCTGCACGGTGATCTCGCCCAGCGGGCTGGTCTCGCTGACCAGGCGGTAGGCGTCGTTGTGCTGGTAGGTGGTGGTGTGGCCGAGTGAGTTGGTGAAGGACGTGGTGCGCGTCGATTCGTCGTAGGCGAAGCTGGACGACAGGAAGTTGTCCGAGCCCGCGGTTTCGATGACGCGGCCCGCGTCGTCGTAGACGTAGCGATATGCCGTGCCGTTGCGGTCGGTCCAGCCGGTCACCCGCCCCTGTGGGTCGTAGGTCAGACGCAGCGGGAGTCCGGAGGAGTTGATGATCTCCGTGAGATTGCCCGCGCTGTCGTAGCCGTAGCGCATCAGCACCGTCTCCGTGCCCGGGCCGTCGGTGTCGAGCAGACGGAAGGCGGTGATGCGGGGCAGTGCGGGATGGCGGTCGATGGCGATGCGATAACCGCCGTGGTGGGTCAGCAGGACCGGAGTGTCGTCGTCGGACCAGGTCACCTCGATGCGCCTGCCGCAGCGGTCCTCGACGGCGACGAGCCGCAGGCTCACCCCGCCCACCGCTCCAGGGGCGGGGCGGGGGTGGTCGAATACGAGGGTCTGGCCGGTCCCGGGGTCTCCGATCCGTATCGGCGTGTTCGGCTCACCACTCCAGGTCAACGGCCGCCGCGGCCCCTTGAGCGGATAGACCGCCGCGTCACCCCGCGGTATCGGATAGACCAGTCGCGCCCCGTCAGCTGCCGCGAACACCACACCCTCGGCATCGAGTTGCAGCCGCTGGTCGAGGGTTGACGCCCACGAGGGGCCGAACCAGACGCCGTGACGGTACGAGGAGACGTGGATGCGCTCCAGCACCAGCGGCAGCGCACCCGGGAGCCGCACGTCCACCTGCGGCAGCACCATGTCGCCGGTCACCACATCGACCGGGTCGGTCTTGCATGTCCGCTCGCCAGCGGGTATGGAGTCCTTATCCGTATTGCCGGAGCGCAGGTTGGCGTCGTGCTCCGCATCCCGCGCAGCATCCCGTTCCGCGTCCTCGGCCGCCTTGCCGCCGTCCTTAGCAGCGGCCTCCGCCCGCGACGCGGCCGAGTTCGCCAGACCGCCCTCGCCCGGCAGGTGCTCCTCCCCGTCGTGGGTGTGGATGTGGGCCTTGCCCGCGACGTCCTCTTCGACCTTGTCGAAGTGGTCCGCCGCGTCGTGGGCCATCTTCGAGATCCGGTAATGCGCCTTGCCCAGCGCCTGCGGGATCTTGCGCGCCATATGGTCGAGCATCTCGACCGTGGGCCTGACCAGCTTTTCGACGATCTCGCTCACGGTCGGCTCAGCCTCCGGTGGTGAACGTCAGAGCACCCATCTGGTTGCCGAAGGCCCGGCCGTGCTCGAGATTCGCCTCGGCCTGCTCGTTGATCTTGCCCGCGTGCTCACGGATCGCCCCGGTGTCCAGCTTCAGCCCCGGCGGCGGGCCACCGACGGCAACACCCGCGACCTCCTCGAAGACGAGCTTGTCGACCGCCTCGTCGATCTGCTGCTTCAACGGGCCCATCAACCCGCCCACCAGCTGCCCGATCACTTCCTGCTCAAACCGCTGCAAGATGCCGCTGAGCAGACGATTCTGCAGCTCGATCTCGCCAGCCGCCGCGAGTTCCGACAGGCCGAACGTGAAGACCGCGGCACCCGTGTCGACCAGCAGCTCACCCGCCGCGATGCCGAGCTGCGCAATACACTCGCCCTTCATCCCCTCGACGCCGACCGCCGCCACGTCCAGGCCGTCGGCCAACGCCCGGCAGGCGTCGATCAGCGTGCTCATGTGGCCCTGCGACTGCTGCGCCCACACCTGCGCCAGCGCGGTGTACGACTGCGCCGCATACGCCTGCTGCAGACCGCCGTTGACGATGCCGTGCGTCACATCGTGCGACTGCTGGCACTTGTCCGCGTACTGACGCAGCCCCCGGGCCGCATCACGCAACTGGTCCTCATCGATCTCCGGCCAGTTGAAGCCCAGCAGATTGACGACCTCGGCAAGCCAATGCGGCAAGTTGATCGACATGCGTCACGTCCCCCCGAGTCCCCCTCCAGACACAACCCTAGGGATTATACGATCAGTTGAACCTCGACCCCCGCGATACCCAACAGGTGGTCGAGAACTTGCCACGGGTTTGTCCCGTCCTGCGCGACAGAGCCGAAGACTGTACAGAGTCCCTTGCGACGCGGCCTCCAGGCTCGTGGTGCGCGCGTGCCGCCCTCAGCCAATGCCACGTTGCACGCTCGACGTAGAGGCGACCTTGACCAAGGGTCCGTACGGACTGGTCCGCTTGGGGGAGTCTGGGTCCCTATCCCTAGACAAAGGACGGACTTGACGGCGGGGAAGCGGGGCGAGGCGCGTCTGGGCTTCGTATTGCTCTCAAGTGCTGCCCGCGCGTGAGGCGGTTCGCCCATCGCCGGTTGGACTTTCCGAACTACATGGCCGTTGGCAAAGCGGTGTAGCGTCTGGGAGATCACAAAGTCGTCCTACGGGGGGAATCCCAGATGCGTCGCATACGTCCGCTCGTCGCCACCACGGTGGCCGCCATTGCTCTCACCAGCCTCTCCGCCTGCTCCGCGGCCCAGAAGGCCGCGCAAGGCGCTGCGGCTCCTATGGTCTCCGTCGCTGACGCGATGTCGATGACGACCAAGGCCACGCAGAAGTACACCTCGGCCAGCACAAAGATGTCGGAGCAGGTGACCGCCAAGGGCCAGGCGGTGGATATGACCGGCAGCGGCCATATCTCCTGGAGCCCGCTGGCTATGGACATGACCGTCACCAGCCCGCAGTTGGCGAGCAAGCTCGCCGGCGACTCCTCGCTGCGCATGATGATGTCCGGGACGACCATGTACATGGGCTTCACCGGGAACGCGCCTGCGGCCTTCAAGGGCAAGCACTGGTTGAAGATGGACCTGTCCAAGAACGCTGCGGCGGCTGAATCGCTGAACAAGACCAGCGGGACGGATCCGGCCACCCAGGTCAAGCTGTTTATCTCCTCCGGCGACATCAAGCGCGTCGGCACGCAGACGGTGGACGGCGTCTCGACAACGCGCTACTCCGGCGCTGTGGACCTCGCCAAGCTCGCCGCCAAGCAGGAGGACTCGCAACTGAAGTCGCTGATCCAGCAGGACAGCAAGCAGGGCATCACCAACATGAACGTGGACCTGTGGGTCAACGACCAGAACCTCCCCGTCCGGGTCCAGGAGGCCACCGCGCCATCCTCCTCGATGCAGCTAAAGGTGACGATCGACTACTCCGACTTCAGCACGACGCCGGTCACCATCACCCCGCCCGCGGCGAGCGACACGATGGACCTGCCCTCGCAGCTGCCCAGCTCCTGACCTCGTGGGCCGGTCGTCCAGTGAGCTGGTGCCTGGCGGACGGCCGGTCACGAATGCCTCGAGGCAATCGCTGAGCACTGGTCGCTCCCCTGTGCCGCGGTTTGTGCCGGCAGGTCGTCCCCCGCCACGGCAAGGCCATCGTAGGAGCGGCTCCAGCATCCGCCGCGATCAGCCTTCTGCCGGGCGGACGCGCCCCCGCGTATCAGCGGTCCGGGCTGTTACGGGCCGAACCTGCGGTCCTTCGGGACGCTGCTGGCCGCAGAAGGGCATCAGCACTGAGCGCATCGCGATACTGGTGGCCGAGCTGCTGGACAGCGAGGTGTCCCCCGGATTCGTCGACCGTTGCCCGGCACGGCCGGATGCGCCGGTCGCTGGTCAGGCGGAGGGTGAGGGGCGGTCGAGATCCAGACGGATCACGGCCAGGGTCTCGGCGACCTCGACCGTCAGCTCGTCGTCCGGGCCGAACACCAGGCACAGGTCCTCGTGGAGCGGTTCCAGGACGCTCAGCGCCTCCGCTGTCCGGCCCTGCGCGAGCAGGAGCATGCCGATGTCGCGGCGCAGCTCGACGGCGTCCTCGCTCACGTCACCGTCGACGGACCGTACGATCCCGAGGACTTCGCGCAGTCCTGCCAGCGCGTCGGTGATCTGGCCGAGTTCGCCGCGGCACCGGGCAGCCTGGGCCCGGCTGTCCAGCGCCTCCTTGCTTCTCGGGCCGCTGATCCGGCCGTAGGCTTCGGCGAGCGCTTCGAATTCGGGCAGCGCGGCCCGGTGGTCGCCCGCGAGTTGCCGGCTGAACGCCCTGCGCCTGCGCAGCCCGAGCACCATCTTGTTCTCGGAGCCGAGTGCGCGCGCCGCCGGGCCAATCAGCTCACCGACCACCTCGGCGGCCTGGGCGTAGCGCTCCTCCTCCATGAGCGCGGCATAGTGGGCGTGGACCTCCCTGATCTGAGCGCGCAGCGTATCTGGCAGCGGCACCGGAGCAGCGGGCCGCTCCTCTGTGGTGACCGGCGCGGACCGCGCAGTGCTGGTGCCGGCGCGTGAGCGGGGCGCGTACGGGTGTCGGAAGATCCCCGTGGGGTCGGGGACCGCGGCGGGCCCTGCCTCCTCCGGCACGGTCTGCTCGCCGGGTGGCGGCAGGAAGGGCCGCAGCCGTTCGTACACCTCCTGCACGTCTGCGGGGCGTGCCTCGGACGCCTTGCGGAGCAGGTGCAGGACCAGCTCCTCCAAGGCGGCCGGCACATCGGCGCGCAGCTGCCGCAGTGGCGTCGGGGCGGCGTTGACGTGCTGGTTCATCAGCTGGAAATCGCTGTCACCGGTGAACAGCGGGCGCCCGCACAGGAGTTCGTGGAGCACGCAGCCGAAGGCGTACAGGTCGGTCTGCGGGGTGACGTGCCCGCCGCGAACCTGCTCCGGCGACATGTACTGGTAGGTGCCGACGGGGCTGCCGGTCGCCGTCAGCTTGGTGACGTCGGTGCGCAGCATCGCCGCGATGCCGAAGTCCAGGACCTTCACCGTTCCGTCGCGGGCGACGAGGATGTTGCCCGGTTTCAGGTCGCGGTGCACCACCGGCACGTCGTGCGCGTACGACAGCACGGTGGCGACCTGCGCCGCGACGGCCACCGCCCAGCTGACCGGGAGCGGTCGCGCCGGGTTGATGTAGGCGGTCAGCGGCACGCCGTCGACCAACTCCATCACCAGGAACAGATGGTCGTAGGTCTCGTCGAGCACGGCGTCGTATACCTGCGGCACGCCCGGATGCTGGATGCGCGCGGTGATCCGCGCCTCGCGCCTGAACCGTTTCGCGAACTCCTCGGCCAGCTCCGGCGTCGTCACGGACTGGGGCCGGATGAGCTTCACGGCCACGGGCCGGTCCAGTACGGCGTCATAGCCGCGCCATACGTCTCCCATGCCGCCATGGCCGTAATGTTCGAGCAGTTCGTAGCGGCCTGCGATCGGTCGGTTAGGCACCGTGCCCCCGTCGAGCATCCGATGTGGTCTTAAGGATCAGTCTCCCTGCCCAGGATTCGCCCCGTCCAGGCGGAGCCGGGCCGGCAGGGACGTACGCCGTCGGGGCCCGGTGCGAACCCGGACCCCAAAGGGGTCACACGTCGTCCAGGCCCTCCTCGTTGCGGATCATCCGCCACGCGGCGCGCCGCGCGCTGCGGTCCAGGTTGGACTTGAAGCTGCGGTCGGCGCCGAAGTACCGCTTACCGAGGGTGTCGATGGTGGAGACATGGTCCATCATGTAGCCGTTGAACGCCTTGTCGAAGACGACGCCGAAGTTCTCCTCGTCGTTGACGACCGCGGCGGCGCGGACCTTCGGGTCGTTCTTGGCGGCGTTGAAGGCCGGGAGGATGTCCTCCTCCGTGAACTCGGTGCCGAACCTCGCGTTGAACTTCTCGATCAGCTCGGACAGCAGTGACTTCTCGGCCTCCTTGGCGGCGCCCACGCCGTCGCCGAACCCCTTGAGCTCGGCGGGCCCCTCGGGGCTGAGGGAGATGTCGTACTCGCCGGTCTTCTCGACGCGAAGGTGGCTGAGGTCGACCTCGCCTATGTCCACGCCGCCGTCGGCGTTGCGGGGAAGCCGGTTGAGGAGGTAGCGCCCGTACAGGTGCAGCCGCTCCAGCTCGGGGTCGTGATACGGCACGATCTGGGCGAGGAAGCCGTACTTGCGGACGTAGTCGTTGAGGTTGGCGCGGAAGTCCTCCGCCGTCTCGACGTCGTCCTCCTCCTCGCTCTCCATGAGGGCGGTGAACCGGGTGACGGCGGGGGAGAGGAGTCGGTAGAGCTCGGCGTGGAGCTTCTCCCACCTGGCCTGCGAGCCGCCTGCCTTCTCCTTCGCCTCGAAGTACGCGGCGGCGAACTCGTCCATGTCCTGCTCGGAGATGACCGGTGCGGACATGACGCGGCTTTGGGCCGTGTAGAGGAGGTTCGGGTCGGAGGGGAGGGTCGTCGCCTCCTCGAAGTACGGACGGAAGGCGTCCTGTATGTCCTCGGCGTGGTTGACGAAGTCCAGGACCGCCAGATCGGCCTGGGACTTGCGCTCGGCGGTGCGGTTGAGGCGGGAGATGGTCTGCACTGCAGAGATGCCGGTCAGCTTCTTGTTGACGTACATCGTCGTGAGCAGCGGCTGGTCGAAGCCGGTCTGGTACTTCTCGGCGACGACCAGGATCTTGTACTCCTGCTGCCCCTTGCCGCCCGCCTTGACGGCCTTGTCGTCGGCACGGACGTACGCGAACGCCTTGGGCAGCGCGCTCTCGGGAAGACCGCCGTTCTCCTTGCTCTCGGTGGTCTCCTCCCCGTCGATGGTGAGCGAACCGGAGAAGGCGACGAGGACGCCCAAGTCCGGGTAGATGGAGTCGTAGTCGCGGTCCTTGAGGTAGCTCTTGATGGCCCGCGCCATCTCCACGGCGGACTGCCGGGACGCCGTAACCACCATCGCCTTGGCACGTCCACCGAGCCGGCCACGGGTGTGCGCGACGAAGTGCTCCACGATCACCTGGGCGTGCTGGGCAACGGTGTGCTCGTGCATGAGCGCGAACCGGGCAAGCAGACTGTTCGCCTTGGAGGGATCGACCTCCTTCTCGTCCCGGTTCAGGTTCGCCAGCTTCCAGTAGGTGTTGTACGTGACGTAGTTACGCAACGGGTCGAGGATGAAGCCTTCCTCGATGGCCTGGCGCATGGAGTACGTATGGAACGGGCGGTATACCGCCTTGCCGTTCTCCATGCTTTCGGTGCCGAAGAGTTCGAGAGTCTTCGCCTTCGGGGTGGCCGTGAAGGCGAAGTAGGACAGATTGGCGGCCTGCGAGCGTTCTTCGGCCTTCGCCTTGAGCTTGCCGTCCAAGGTCTCCGGCGTGTCCAGGGTGACGGAGCTCGCGCCCTCGTCGTCGGAGTCGGCATCCAGGCCGAGGTCCCGCAAGGCGGCCTTGACGGCGGTGGCGGCATCGCCGGACTGGGACGAGTGCGCCTCGTCGACGACGATCGCAAAGCGAGTGCCGCTGATCTCGGTCGGGTTGCGCTTGATGTAGTCAAGCAGCGCCGGGAACGAATGCAGGGTGACAGTGACGATCTTGCCGGTGTCCCGGGAGAGGGCACGGGCGAGCTGCTCGCTCTTCGCGCCGTGCTTCTCATCGACCTTCACGACCAAGCCGTCGGTCTGGGAGAAACTGCCGACGGTCTCCCGGAGCTGGGCGTCCAGGTTACGGCGGTCCGTGATCACGATGACCTTGTCGAAGACGGGTTCGCCGGGCGTGATGCGGTTGTTGCGCAGGGCCTCGGGATCGAGCCCGTTCGGGGCGGTGTCGGCGTGCAGATCGCTGAGGCGGTGAGCAAGCCAGCCGACGGTGTTCGACTTGCCGGAGCCGGCGGACGCCATGATCAGATAGTTCTGGCCAGTGCCGTGGGTGGCCGCGTGGGCGGTGAGTTTCTTGACCACGTCCCACTGGTGGAATCGGGGGAAGATCGTGGACTTGGTGGTGCCGCCGCCGGGGGTCTTGTGCTTCTGCTGGTGCGCGAAGCGCTGGAGGAGGTCCAGCCAGTTGTCCCGCTGCCAGACCTGCTCCCACAGGTAGGAGGTGGCGTACATGCCGAATGCGGTGGGCGCTGGGTTCCCGGCCCCGCCGGGCTGGCCGGGGCCAGTGGAGCCGGTGTTGAACGGCAGGAACTGGGTGCTCTTGCCACGGAGCTGGGTGGTCACGAAAACCAGGTCCGGGTCGACAGCGAAGTTGGCGATCACGCGCCGGGTGAAGATCAGCTCGGTCGGGTCGCGGTCGGTCCGGTACTGCTCCTTGGCGTGCTCGACGCCCTGCCCAGTGAGTGGGTTCTTCAACTCGGCGGTGGCGACCGGGATTCCGTTCAGGAACAGGGTCAGGTCGAGGCGGTGGCCCCAGTCGGCCTGCTTGGTGGCGTAGGGGAGCTCGCGGACGATGGTGAGGCGGTTGGCCCGGTAGCCGTCGAGCACGGAGTCGGCTGAGATGAGGTTGGGCTTGAAGTACGCGACGCGAAGCCGGACGCCCCGGTCCTTCACGCCGTTCCGGAGGATGTGCAGCAGCCCGCTGTCGGCGATCGCCCGGTCCAAGCGCTGAGCGAAGCCCCGCTGGGCCTCGTTCGGGTCGCCACCGTAGACGGTCAGTAGCTCGTTCCACTCGTCAGGCTGGGTGGCGCCGATGAACGCGAACAGCTCGCTGGTGTCCAGCCCGAGATCGGGCCGGTAGTCCTCGGGGTTCGCCTTCCGCCAGCCACGTTCGCACAGGGCGGCAACGATAGCGGAGCCGAAGGCGGACTCGTCATGCGGCGCGGGTGCAGGGCTCATGCGGGGAGTCCTTCCGTTACGTTGCGGCCACTGGCGGCGGACACGTCGAACTGGCCGGTGACGGCGGCGGTGATGAGAGACTGGCGGCGTTCGCCCAGCAACGTGGTCTGCCGAATCATCGCGGCCTGCAGCTTGCGGATAAGCGCAGAGTGAATCGCCAGCTGATCTGAGATAGTCCTCTGCACGGAGATCGGCGGAAGAGGAAAGGAGAAGCCACCAATCTGATCTCCACTCAGGTGTGGAACTGAGACACCCGTGAGTTCGCCCTCCACCGCTTGACGGAATTGAGAGGAGCGCAAGCTCCAGTAGACATACCGCATATCTATGTCTGCAGAATTTGGCCGCAGGCAAGCAACGCGTTGAAGCAGCAAGGCAGGTAGGTCTTCTTCGTCAATGAAGGTGATACGCATACCGCTGGAGATCCAAGGGCGATCCATACCGAGAACCAGATCCCCCGCGCGCAGGTGGAACCGCACAGGCGTTGGTGTTCGGTCTTCATCCCATGAAACGCAGTCCGTCCAGGACGTCTGGTCGACAGAGACGTTGACCCCGCGCAGGAGCCGCATCTTGCCGCTCGGCGAAAATCCGTCACTTGGAAACGCATAGCCTGGGATCACCTCGCATAGACGGCTCACCTTCCCCTTCGCCCAGCCCAAGCTATTGGTTTCGACACCTAGTTTCTGCAGCGTTTCAGAGTCGCCGGCCAAAGCGCCATCGACGAGTTGCGTCAGCAGAAGACTCAGCAGGTCTCTTTGCGAGTCACGTAGTCGACCAACTCGGTCGATGCGAGCTGTCTCGGCATCGAGGAAGTCGGCGATGCGGCGCTGCTGCGCGAGGTCCGGGGATACGAAACGGATGTTCGCGTAACGCTCAGCGTTAAAGTTCTGGATTGTCGATGATACCGACTCCGCATGGATAGTGTGCTGGAATGGAGCGCTGCGGGCAACGTAGGCGAGGAACCGCGGGTCCACATCCGAACGGGGACGGAATCTCACCAGATAGCCCGCGAACGTCATACCTGCATCGCCAGGACGAACAAGGTAGGACTGCCCAGGCGGCGTTCCACTGCGGGAGAGCAGTAGATCCCCCGCTACAAGGGTGAATCGCTCCTCGGAAACGGAGTCTACGAAGACTCCGCAATCTTCAGGAATCAGGGTACCAGTGCTGATGTCCGTGGTACGCAGCAGCCGTACTCCTGACTGGGCATACGCTTCTGCCGATACGTTGAGACCGTATTGACCGGCGTCGAGACAGAGGTCTTTAAGGCGAACACTGCGCCACCTGCTCACTGGGTGACCTCCCCCAAGAGCATCTGGATCTCAGCTTCCAGCGCTTGCAACTCCACGTCGATTTCCGCCAACGGTCGCGGCGGTTCATACACGTAGAAGTGCCGGGTGAACGGGATCTCGTACCCCACCTTGGTCTTGCTGTGGTCGATCCACGCGTCCGGCACGTGTGGGTGGACCTCCCGCTTCAGGTACTCCTCGACTTCCTCGCCCAGCGGTACGTTCTCGTAGTCCCGCAGCTCCGGGTCCGGCTCGGGCGTGCCCTTGATGAGCTGGACCTCGCCCTCCGGGTCCCGCACGCCGATGGCCTCGCGTAGCGCCCTCGCGAAAGGCGCGCCCGTCGGCCATAGCAGCCCGGCCGCGACGACCGCGTCCTTCAACGCCACGAACGCCTCGGACTTGGTTTCCCACGTCGAGCCCAGCAGCGTCCGCGCCGCCGACAGGAACTCCTCGCTGGCCTCCAGCTTCTGCACCGGCTTGGCTGCCGCCAGCGCGGCCAGCGTCTCCTCCGTGACCTCGAAGCGGAGCTTCAACGGCCGCTCCACCGTGATCCGCTGGTACCCGAAGTCCGTGTTGGCGAAGACCTTGACCTTCGCGTGGAGCGGGTGTTCGGGGTTCTCGGCGGCGGCAAGGGCCTCGCCGTACAGCCGCGTGATCGTCGCGATGTGCTCCTTGCCGAGCTCCTTGCGCTTGTCGCCGAGGGACTTGCGCATCTTCTGCCACTGGTCGCGCGCATCCAGCAGTACGACCTTGCCCTTGTGCTCGGGGTTCTTGCGGTTGGTGAGGATCCAGAAGTAGGTGGAGATGCCGGTGTTGTAGAAGAGCTGGTCCGGGAGGGCGATGATGGCCTCCAGCCAGTCGTTCTCCAGGATCCATCTCCGGATCTCCGACTCGCCCGAGCCTGCCGCGCCCGTGAACAGGGGTGAGCCGTTGAAGACGATCGCGATGCGCGAGCCGCCCCCGCCGTTGACGTCGACTGGCTTCATCTTGGAGATCATGTGCTGGAGGAACAGCAGCGAGCCGTCGTTGATGCGCGGCAGCCCCGCACCGAAGCGGCCGGCCTCGCCGAGCGTCTGGTGCTCGTGCTCGACCTCCTCCTTGACCTTCTTCCACTCCACGCCGAACGGCGGGTTGGCCAGCAGGTAGTCGAAGGTCCTGCGCGTGTGCCCGTCGTCGGAGAAGGAGTTTCCGAAGACGATGTTCTCCGGGTCCTGGCCTTTGATCATGAGGTCGGACCGGCAGATCGCCCACGACTCGGGGTTGAGTTCCTGCCCGAACATCTCCACCGTGGCGTCGGGGTTGAGCGCCTTGATGTGGTCGTCCATCGCCGAGAGCATGCCGCCCGTGCCGCACGCAGGGTCCATGACCGTGCGGACCACACCGGGCAGGTGCAGCGCGTCGCCGTCCGGGGCGATCAGCAGGTTCACCATGAGCTTGATGACCTCGCGGGGCGTGAAGTGCTCACCCGCGGTCTCGTTGGACTGCTCGGCGAAGCGGCGGATCAGCTCCTCGAAGATGTAACCCATGTTGTGGTTGGGCACGTTGTCCGGGTGCAGGTCCAGGTCGGTGAACTTGCCGATGACCTTGTAGAGCAGGTTTGCGCTGTCGAGCCGCTTCACCTGCTGGGCGAACTCGAAGCGGTCCAGCACTCCGCGTGCGTTGTCCGAGAACGCCCCCACATACACCTGGAGGTTCTTCGCGGCGTTCTGCGGGTCCGCCGCGATCTTCTTCAGACTCAGGTTTGACTTGTTGTAGAAGGAGTGGCCCGAGGCGCGGCGCAGGAACCCGTCCGGGTCGATGCCGCTGTCCTTGTATTGGGCGGCCAGCTCCGCGACCTTCTCCCGTGTCGGCTCCAGTACGCACTCCAGGCGCCGCAGCACGGTGAACGGCAGGATGACCTTGCCGTAGTCGGACTGTTTGTAGTCGCCGCGCAGGAGGTCGGCGACGGACCAGGCGTGGTTCGCCAGTTCCGTGTGCTTGCTGCTGTTCAACGGGTTCCCTTCACAAGGTCCGTCCGGTTGGGTGCGGAGGAAGCCAGTGTGCTCGATGCCGGGGGCGCTCGTCCCGGCGTCAGGCGGAATCGGACTCGGGTTGAGTGCCGGGGGGCAGGAGGGCGCCGCCGGTGAGTCCGGTGCCGAGGAGGTCTGCGGTGGCGGTGGCCAGGTCGGCGGCTTGCCGGGCGGCGGCGCGTAGCTCGTACAGGCGGCGGAACGCCTTGCCGTAGCGGCGCTGTTCGGCCAGCGGCAGCAACGGGAGGCGCAGGCGCCTAGGGTCGATCTGGATGGTCGTGGTACCGGTGGATGCGGCGTTGATGTTGTCCTCGGCGGACAGGAAGCCCGCCAGGAACCAGGAGTCCAGGCGCTCGGGGTCGGGGCGGAAGAGGTGCAGGTTCGGGCCGAGGAGGCATCCGGCGTCGGTGGCGTCCGCGACTCGAACGATGGCGCCCGGGGCGACGGTGCGGAGGCTCGACAGCAGGATGTCGCCCTCCTCGACGAGGACGGAGGCTGCTCCCGCCTGCCCATCGGGGTCTCCGGAGGCGCATCCGCCGGTCGCCACGTCGTACCCGGTGAGGACAGCCCGGCCCGCGTACTCCTCACCCTCACCCGGTCGTTCGGATTCCTGGGCGCCGCGCGTGCCGGGGGCGGCGCGGTGGAGGGTGAGGGCTCCGCCGCGTGTGAGGTCGGCGATGGTGGCGGTGCGCCAAGAACGCGCGCCCTCCCCCGCCGGCTGCCAGCCGCCACCGCCGCTGGACGCCGCCAAGATCGTGACGCCCTCCTTCAGCCGGCGTCGCAGTTCCTCAGCGCGCTTGGCGATCGCGGCCGGGTCAGCAGCGGACGGGCTGGTCCGGACGTGACGAGTCGGGGTGATGTCGACCAGGTCGTCGAGAAGCTCGATGACCGGGACGGCGCGCGCCACGCCGGGCTCGTCAGCAAAGCCAGCAGGATCGGCAGCAAACAACCGCCAGTGAGCCAGGACGGTGTCGCTCAGCGCGGTCCAGTCAAGGTCCGTTCGTCCCTCCCGGGAGCGGGCCGGCGTGCCCGCCGCTTGGGTGGGCAACGTGTGGGCGGGGCTAGGTCGTTGGTCGGCGGCGGTGTCGATGAACAGCACCGTGTGCTGCCCGGTCTCGTCCGGCCGCGGGCGTTGCAGGATCCACAGGTGCAGGCCGATGTGGAAGGGGGTGGCGGCGCCGGGCGGCAGCGCGATGACGGCGCGCAGGGCGCTAGCGCGCAACAGTTCGGCGCGTACCCGGCGGCCGGAGGCGCGTGAGGCGGTGGCGGGCGGCAGGAGCATGACCGCGAGGCCGCCGGGGGCGAGGTGGGCCAGAGCGTGCTGGACCCAGGCGAGTTCGGACTCGGCGCGCGGTGGCAGGCCGTAGGCCCAGCGGGGGTCGTAGGCCAGGTCGTCGTGGCCCCAGTCGCGGTCTCCGTACGGTGGGTTGCACAGGACGGCGTCCACGGTGAGGCCGGGGAAGGCGTCGGCGCGCAGCGAGTCCCCGGCGCGCACGGCGACCTCGGCGCGGGGGGCGGACAGGTGTAGCCGCACGGCGCTGCGCTGGGCCTGGACGGGGATGCTGTCCTGGCCGAACAGGCAGGTGGCGCCGGAGCGGGCGGCGGCGAGCAGGCTGCCGCTGCCGCAGGCCGGGTCGAGCACCCGCGCCGGATACGGGCCGGGGCCGGGTGCCAGCAGGCAGGACATCAGATCGGCTAGCCGCTGGGGGGTTTGGTAGGCGCCGCTTGCGGCGCTGTCCTCCAACTCGCGCTCGGCGAGGACGTCGAGAGCGGCCTGGGCGCTCTGCCCGTGCACGCAGTGCAGCAGGGCGCGCAGCAGGGACGCGTCGTCCGGCGTGTAGGTGATGGCGTCCGCGTCGGGGACGACGTCGGTCAGCTTGCCCACCGCTTCCTGGCAGCGTGCCGCGAGATCGGCGTCGGGGAGCCCGCTCAGCGCGGCCAGGTCGTCCTTGTCGCGCTCGGCGGCGGCCAGGACCAGGGGCAGCAGGCGGGTGGCGGCGCCGTCGGTCCCGGTATGCAGGCGCAAGACGGTGCGCAGTTCCTCGGCCGGTGAGGCGGACGATACGTGGCCGCGCGCCGCGAGCCAGGCGCGCACCGCCTCCAAGTCGTACAGCGGGCTGGCATCGGTGCCGGCGACCGGGGCGGGGAAGTCGGCATGCCTGCGGCGCCAGTTGCTGACCGTGGCACGCGTCACCCCCGCCAGCCGGGAGATCTCGGCGGCGGTCACCTGTGCGGACGGCTTCGGCATGACCTTCCCCCACTCGGTGGCGAGCTGACGCACACACCCTACACGACGATCCACTCCAGAAGATGTGATTGACAGTGCTTTCATTGTTCTGCTTATCTGGCTCTGCTTCCGCTCGAGGCTTGGTCCTCGTAGCGACTGCGCTGATCTCCAGCACGCAGGAAGCCCGGCCCTGCCCCGTCCCTCCGCCCACCGGGCGAACGGGGCTCGCGAGTCGACCGGACAGACCAGTTCCAGAAGTTCCAGACGTAGGCGCCGCGCGGGACAAGCAACTGCGCAGGACAACAGGGGAGGAACACGCCTCATGAATCACAACCAGCCCCCGGCTAACCCGTACCCGTACGGTCAGCAGCCGGGATACGGGCCGCCCCAGCAGCCGCAGAAGAAGTCCAGGAAGGGCCTCTTCGGCTGCCTCGGATGCTCGGGCGCGCTGGCTCTGCTCGTCATCATCGGTCTCGTAGCCGCCGGCGCGACGGGCACGACCACGGGCGCGCACAGCAACTCCTCCGGCAGCCCGACCGCCACCGCCCCGTCGAGCAGCGCTCTGAACCAGAAGCCGACTCCGACGGCGGCGCCCACGGTCGTCATGACCGACAGCGGAAGCGGAATCAAGAACACCCCGTCCTTCACAGTCGGCGGCAACTGGACGCTCCAGTACACCTTCAACTGCGCGGCGCTCGGGCAGCCCGGCAACTTCATCGTCACCGACGAGACGGGCATGCCGCTCGCCAACGAGCTGAAGTCCCAGGGCAGCGGCCAGGATCCGCAGTACGACGCGGGCACCCACCACCTTCAGATCAACTCCGAGTGCGACTGGACCGTGAAGGTCGTCAACGGCGGCTGACCCCCTCCCGGCCACGCAACGGCCGGGACCCCTCACGAGAAAGGAATATGGACATGACGAGAGACAGAATCGTCACCGTAGTGGCGTGCTGCGTCGCTGTCGCCGCCGTCACCGGCGCGGTCGCCGTGAACGCGGTCGACTCCTCCAGGATCGCCGGCAAGGACCGGGCGGTGCAGGCGGCGCGGGCCGAGACGCGCGCCGCCGACGCGAAGGCGGCCAAGCCGATCACCGTCACCAAGGTCGTCCAGAACCCGATCTTCGGGAAGTCCGTGCTGCTGGGCATCCACGCGGCCGGACAGATCACCTCCGGCGGCGTCTACGACAACGCCTCGACCACCCCGGACACCACGCCGGACGACCAGACCTGCTCGACCGAGTACGCGGACGACGCATCCGCGTCCAACATCACCATCGACCGGCAGCAGTACATGAACGCCTGCGAGAACAACGTCTACGCCACCGCCCGCCAGGACCCCGGGAAGTAACCAGCCCGCCATTCCGCCGCCCCACCCGGCAATCGCCCCGCCCCGCACCCGACCGAGCCCGGGACAGAAAGGGATACGGCCGCCCATGACCCCTCCCGAGACCACCGCCCTCATCGCACACCTCGCCTCCGACTTCGACGCCCTGCAGAAGGCCGCACTCGCCCACGCCTACGGCACCGCCTCGCCATCGACGATCGCCGCGCTGACTTCCCCTCAGCTCGCCGACGCCCACGTCGGCGCCCTCCTGCACGCCGAAACACTCGCCCGCGGCGGGTTGCACCGCGCCCGGCTCAGCGCCATGCCCACGCGGGAACGGCGAGTCATGACCGTCCGGCTGCAGCGGATCGCCCAGGCCCGCAAGCGCGCGGCAGCCGCGGCGAAGCACGCCCGCCTCGAGCCCGGAAGCTCCCCGAGGCCCCGGCTGCCGCTCGCCGCGCGCGTCCTGGCCAAGGCCCGCCCCTATGCCTTCCACGCGGCGTACGAAGCCGCGTGCGCCGAGCGCGAACTGGCGCCAACGGAGCTGGACGTGCCCGCTTCGAACGTATGGAACTGGGCGCGCGCACGAGGATTGGTCACCTCCGAACTCCCGCCGGACATCCAGCGGCTCCTTGCATGCTCCGATGAGGAGTTCGTCCAGGCACTGCTCCACGACGCCCGGGAAGAGGAGAATCCGCACCTGACCCACGACGCCGTCGTCGAGCACTGGGCAGCGCACGCCCGCACCGCGCAGGCGTGGGGCCGATACGCCATAGCCCTGGCCGAACGAGCCATACTCCAGCGCCCGGCGAACGCCCGAGCAGCCGAACTCGACGCCCTCGACGCCGCCTACCAGGACGCGGCCGTCCTGGCGCTGCGCGCCCACGAGGCCACATGGCGACATGCCGGGCTGCGCCGCCGCATCAGCCGCCTCGCCCATCCAGTCATCGGACAGCTGCGGCTGAAGTGTGGTTCCGAAGCGACCCGGCGCCTTGCCGCCGCCGAGCCCGAACTGTGGGAGGAGATTACGGCCGCAGCCGCCGCACACGAACTCTCCTGCAGGAACAGCAGCGAAGGCTGCCCCGCCTGCGCCCCCGGCCTGGCCGCGCCCTACCTCGCCCGCGACGACGAACCTCGCTCCCCGGCTGCCATCACAGCACCCATCGCCCTGGACGCTGCCCGCTACGCGCTGCTCGACGACGTACCGGCCAACATCCCCTGGGCGGTGGCCGACGCCGCCGTCAACACCGAGGAGTCCGCACTGTGCGGCTACGGCTGGGCCGCCGCCGACGGGACCGCCGGCTGGGGCGACTCCCTCGCATCCACCAGCGGCGAAGCCGAGGTCATCGCCGTCTGCCAGGCGCTTCTCGCCCTGGTCGACCGTCATCCGTCGCTCCAGCGCGTCCTCGTGCTGTGCGACAGCATCCAGGCGGTCGAGGCCGTGCGCCACGCCGTCAACGGCTCGGAGCCGTCCATCATCCAGCGCACCGTGCTCTTCCCCGATGGCCGCGCGCTGCTCGACCAACTCGCGCCTCACCGTGACCGCATCGAGGTCCGCTGGCTCAAGGGTCACATCGGCCACGACCTCAACGAGGCCGCCGACGCCCTCGCCCGCCTCGCCCTCCACCGCGCCAGCGGCCGCACCCCCGAATCCGTGGCACGCAAGTCAGCAGAACAGATCACCAACTCACTTCGTGCTGGCGGCCCCTCCGGGCTGGTCGCCTGATCGCAGACCAAAGACAGACCAGATCATGACCGCAAAATCTTCCTGATAGCTTCACTCTTCACGCTCATTCGTGACATACTCTTGGAGGGCGCTCCATGCTTGGAATCGCTCTACGCGCGGTTGGCTCCGCGTCCGCGCGGTGTCTCTTGCGCCGTGCCCCGCTCCGGCGTTCGCATGGAGTGGCCCGGTGAAGCTCCTGCTCTTCTCCGATCTCCACTTGGACACGCCATTCCGCTGGGCACGGCCGCAACTGGCGCGGGCACGCCGACTGGCGCTACGCCAAACCCTCGAGCGCATCCGCGATCTCGCGATATCCGAAGATGTCGACGCGCTGCTGTGCGCGGGCGACCTGTACGAGCACGACCGGGTGGCAGCCGACACCGGCGCGTTCCTCTGCTCTGTATTCGGCGCACTTCATCCGCGCCCGGTGTTCCTAGCGCCCGGCAACCATGACTGGTACGGACCCAGCAGCCTGTACCGGCAGGTTGACTGGCCGTCCAACGTGCACGTCTTCACCGAGGCACGCCTGTCCCCGGTCGAGCTCGCCGACGGCTTAACCCTGTGGGGAGCGGCTCACCGGGCGCCGGCCAACACCGATGGTTTCCTGGACGGGTTCCGGGTGGACCGCGGTGGTGTGAACGTGGCACTGTTCCACGGCTCCGAGCAGTCCGAGCTGCCCTACCAAGAGTCGGGCAAGGCGCCGCACGCGCCGTTTCGGGCCGCTCAGATCCGCGAGGCAGGGCTGGACCACGCCCTGCTCGGCCACTTCCATCTGCCGAAGGACGCCGAGACGCACACCTACCCGGGCAATCCCGACCCGCTCGAGTTCGGTGAGACCGGCGAGCGCGGAGCGGTGATCGTCACGGTGACGTCCGACGGCACCGTCGCGCGGACACGGCAGCGCGTCGCGCACAGCGAAGTCCACGACGTGACCGTCCGACTGGACGGCGTCGAGCACACCGGGCAGGTACGCGAGCGCGTCGCAGCAGCCGTGGCCGCAATGACCGGCATCGCCCGGGTGACTCTGGAGGGCGAGGTCGCGCCCGACATCAACGTGCGGGCAGAGGGCCTGGAGGGCGTCGCCCCGCATCTGGAGGCGCTGGTGGCCAGGCTCGGCGCGGTGCGCCCGGCCTACGACCTCGCGGCGCTGGCCGAGGAGGCCACCGTACGCGGCCAGTTCGTCCGTGATGTGCAGGCAGCAGCGCATCTCGACGAGGACACCCGCCGACGAGTCCTGATCACCGGTCTGCGGGCCTTCGACGGTCGCGCGGACGAACTGGAGGTGCGCTGATGCGCATACACACGGTCACCGCGCGCGCCTTTGGCCCGCTGGTCGGCGAGACCCTGATCCTCACCCCCGGTATGACGGTTGTCCACGGCGGCAACGAGTCCGCGAAGTCCAGCTGGCACGCGGCCACCTACGCTGCGCTGTGCGGCCGACGCCGTGCCAGGGGCCGCCAGACCACAGAGGACCAGCGCTTCGCCGACCGGCACCGCCCGTGGGACCGTCCAGAGGAGTGGGGGGTTTCCTGCATCCTGTCCCTGGACGACGGACGCCGGATCGAACTGCGCCACGACCTTGCTGGAATGGTCGACTGCCGGGCCACCGACCTGGCGCTGGGTCGCGACGTGTCCGCCGAGATCATGCACGATGGTGCGCCCGACGGCTCCCGCTGGCTAGGCCTGGACCGCCGTTCCTTCGCCGCCACCGGCAGCGTCACCCAGGCCGAGCTGCTGTCCGTCCTCGATGCAGCCGGCAGCCTGCAGGAACACTTGCAACGCGCAGCGGCGAACGCGAACACGGACAGCACCGCCGCCCAGGCGCTGGAATGCCTGCAGGCGTTCCAGCGTGAGCACGTCGGTTCGGACCGCAGCAACAGCACCCGCCCACTACGCCGGGCCAAGGACCGGCTGGTCCGAGCCGAAGAGCACCTGAACGTCGTCCAGCGGCTCCACGAGGACTACCTGCAATTCGTCGCCGAGGCCCAGGAATGTCGAGAGGCGGCCCGGGCCGCCGCTGACGAGGTTCAGACCCGCGACCGTGTCATCGTCCGGCTGGACCGGCTTATCGACCATGCCGCGGATGCCGCGAGGAAACAGGAGATTGCAAACCGGCTCGTCGAGCGGCTGAACACTGTGTCCAGTGAGCTCAGCCGGGAGCGGCATCGCCTGGAGCGTGCCAGGCAGCTCCACAGCGTCCTCGGTGGCAAGGCACCCGACGACGGCCTGATCGGGGAGAGCACCGCCCGGCTGGTCGGTGACGCCATCAGCGCCTGGAAAGCCGCACCCGCCGCACCCGTTCTCACGGGGCCGACGTCCGCTGAACTCGCCGCAATGATCGCGGAACTGCCGGAGCCACCGGACGGCGACACCGCCGTCCACGACGAAGTGCGCGCTGCGACCTCCGAGTTCGAGAAGGCCGCAGCGGTGCTCGAAGAGCACCTTCGCAGCAGACCGGCGGAATCGCAGGCCGACACCGAGGTGGACACCGCCGTCCGGGTGGGACCGGCGCGGCTGCGAGAGCTCGCCCAGGCTATGACCGCGCCTCTCCCCGAGATGCCGGACGGACTCCTGAGCGAACTCGACGCTACCGCCGCTGAGCGGAGCAGGACTGCCGAGGCTCTGGAGCAGGCACGCCGACAACACGGCGAGGCACAGCGTGACCTACGCGACGCCGAATCCGCTCGCGCCGCGGTGCAGGGACGACTGGCCGCACAGCAGGAGGCACGGGTCGCGGCCGCGGCCATCAAGGCTGCCGCCACAAAGCGGCGCCGGACGGAGCTGGCCGGCGCGGGAGTGCTCTCTCTCGCAGGGGGTGCAGGCCTGCTCGCAGCCGGGCAATCCGTCGTCAGCGCCGTCAGCGGAATCCTCGGCGTGGCCCTGCTCGTGGTCGCCGCACTGAGGCGGCGCGCGCGGCCGAATGCGAACACCGAGGAAGAGCCCGCGCCCGAGCTGGCTGCCGCCGAGCAGCGGCTGGCCCAGGCGAGCCAGCGGGTCACTGACAGCGATACCGTTGTGCGGCGGCTCGAAGCCGAACTGGCCTCCGCCGAGGGCGCGGCCGCGGCCGCCCAGGCGCGGCAGGACGAGCATCAGCGCGCGGTGCGCACCGCCGAGACGGTCCGGGAGAAGACAGCCGCGCTCTGCGCCGAACTCGACGTGCCAGGCGACGCGGAGCGGCTGGCGACCCTGGCCGCCCAAGCCGAGCATGCCATCGCCACGACCGAGGCGACAGCCCATTGGACCGAGCGGTTCGAGCGGCTTCGTGCCGGCGTTGACCAGGCCGAGCGGCTGCTTCGCGACACACTGGTCGCCCATGGCACAGATGGCACCGGTGGCTCGATCGAGGCGATGCGGAACGACTACGAGGACCAGTGCCGTGCCCGTGCCGAGCAGGCCGCAGCTGCGAGCCAGCGCGCGGCCCTTCTCCAGCAACTCGAAGCCCGCCGCGAGCGCGAGCACAATGCCGCCCAAGCCGAGGCGCTGCGCGCTGCCGCTCTAACTGACCTGGTAGCCGCGGCGGAGGCCGCCGCAGTCAGAGTCGATTCGGCGTTGAACACGGACGACGTGACCGGCACCGCCTGGGCACTGACCGCCGCCCTGACCCAGTGGCAGCACGAGCGCGCGACGGCGCAGGCTGCCCTCGATGAGCAGCGATCGCAATGGAGCACACTGCAGACCCTCCTCGACGGCGCCGGCCTCGACGACCTCGCCGCCGCCGTCACCACCATGGAGAGCCGGCATGCGCAGGCGGAAACCGAGGCACATACGGCCGAGGAGCAAGCCCGAACCGCAGCGGCCAAGCTCGCCGAAGGCGCAGAACGCGAAGGAATACCGCACCCGGACACCGTCCGCCTCACAGGACTGCGGGAACGAGCCCGCCAGGCCCTCGGCGAGGCTCGCACTACAGCCAGCTACGCTGCCGACTGCGCCGCAGCCGCCGACGGTGCCCTCCAGGAACGCACGCGGGCCCTGCCCTCGGTCCCCGAGGCAGAGGAGGGGGCAGCCGCGGCCCGACGTGAACTGGACCGTGTCGAGCAGCTCGACATCGTCCTGTCTCTCACCCAGCAGTTCCTTCACAACGCTCAGGAGCGGGTACACCGCGACATCGCACCTGTGCTGGCAGGCAGCCTCAAACAGTGGCTCCCGCGCATCACCGGCGGCCGGTACGTCGACGCGATCGTCGATCCGTCGGACCTGCGCGTGCGTGTCTGCGGCGACCAGCGGACCCTGCGCCACTCCGAGCGGCTCTCCCGCGGAACCGCCGAACAGATCTACCTACTGCTGCGGATCGCCCTCGCCAGCCATCTGGCCGTCCGCGACGAATCCTGCCCGCTGCTCCTCGACGACGTGACCGTACAGTCGGATGCCGAACGCACCCGGCGGCTCCTCGAACTACTCCACGAACTCTCCGCTCACCAGCAGGTCATCCTCTTCGCGCAGGAGCAACTCATAGTCGACTGGGCCCGTGACACACTCACCGGCCCCGCTGACTCCGTCGTCGCGCTGCGCCCGGTCGCCAGCCAGTGACATCCGCGACCGCTGACTCCCCGGCCACGTCGTGATCAGGCGACTGTCGGCCTGACCGCTGATCAGTCAGCCCTGGAGATCTCTGGAGACACACTCTCCTATCACGAGGAGGAGCTGCGCAGACATGTCAACACCGTCGTGCTGTGGAGCAGCGCTGCGCTTCCCGAAACGCGATGATTCCTGTTCCGGAAGGATAGGCACATGAAGCAACTAGAGGCTCACGAAGTGCCGCTGCACAAGGTGTTCTGCAGCGACTACGACTTCCGCATCCCGAACTACCAGCGCCCCTATGCCTGGCAGCCCGAGCAGGCCGAACAACTGCTCTCCGACCTCGCCGAGGCACTGGACAGCAGCGGGGACGAGCCGTACTTCCTCGGTTCGATAGTCCTCGTCAAGGAGCCTCGCGATGCCGCAGCAGACGTCATCGACGGGCAACAGCGGCTCACAACGCTGACGATCCTGCTCGCGGTGCTACGCGATCTCGCCGAGGACCCCGGACTCCAAGCCGAGTTGGATGCCCAGATCGCCGAGCCCGGCAAGATGACCCTGGGGCTCACGGCCAAGCCTCGGCTGACCCTGCGGAGCAAGGACGCCGGCTTCTTCCGCACCTATGTGCAGACCAAAGGCTCGATCGCCACGTTGCTGGAACTGAAGACTGACAAGCTGAAGACCGATGCACAGCAGGCCCTGCAAGCCAATGCCCGCGCGCTGCATCTACAGCTGTCCACGTGGTCGCCCGAGCGGCAGCTGAAGCTGGTGCAGTTGTTGGCCGCCCGCACCTTCCTCGTTGTGGTGAGCACCCCGGACCTGGAGAGCGCTCACCGCATCTTCAGCGTAATGAACGCCCGCGGTCTGGACCTGTCGCCAGCCGACATCTTCAAGTCGTTGATCATCGGAGATCTCGACCTCGCGACCGGGGACGATTGCGCCGCGAAGTGGGAGGACGCAGAGGAGAGCCTCGGCCGCGACGACTTCGCCGACCTGTTCCTACACCTGCGCATGATCTTTGCCAAGGAGCGCGCCAGACGCGAACTTCTCAAGGAGTTCCCCGAGCAGGTCCTCAACCGGTATTTCCTACCAGGCAAGGCGCAGGACTTCGTCAATGACGTGCTGGTGCCCTACGCCAACGCCTACGAGCAGATCCGTGATCACAGCTACAGCACGCCGACCGGAGCCGAGCAGGTCAATGCCTGGTTCAGGCGGCTGGCACAGATCGACAACAATGACTGGCGGCCCTCCGCGCTGTGGGCGCTGCGTAACCACGGCCAGGACGCGGGCTGGCTTGACCGCTTCTTCCGCACGCTGGAGCGGCTCGCCGCGAGCATGTTCATCCGCCGCATCTACACGACGCCGCGTGTCCTGCGCTACGCCGAACTTCTGAAGGAACTTGACGGCGGTTACGAGCTGGATGCCCCGTCATTCACACTGACCGGAGACGAGCGGGCGGCGACCCGGGAGCGGCTCGCCGGACCAATCTACCTCGACACCAGAACCCGTAAGTACGTCCTGCTGCGTCTGGACGAAGTACTGGCCAACAGCTCTGGCGCCGTCTACGCCTATCCGTTGATCACGGTCGAGCACGTCCTGCCGCAGAAGCCGAAGACGGGGTCTCGCTGGCTGGACGACTTCGGTGAGGACGAGCGCGAACGCTGGACGCACCGGCTGGGCAACCTCGTGCTGCTCAACCGCGCCAAGAACTCCGAGGCGCAGAACTATGATTTCGCGACCAAGAAGGCCAAGTACTTCACCAGCAAGCTCGGCACGGTCAACTTTGCACTGACCGCGCAGGTCCTCAACTACGAGACCTGGACCCCTGAAGTGCTGGCGAAACGTCAGGACTACCTTCTGACCGCGCTCAGCACTGAGTGGGATCTGTGACCCTCCGCTTGCCGAACACGTCATCCGCCCTGGCAAGGCGGCACGTTGGTTGCTACTCGTGGGGGATACCCGAGCGGCCGTTCCGGCATATGTCGGGTGGCGGTCTGGGGTCGGGATTGAGATCCGTTCCGAGGCAGTGCTGAGCGCGTTCCCTGGCTGACGCCATCTGACCGGGGCAGCGGAT
>NZ_JANFNG010000033.1 GCF_024436035.1 Streptomyces humicola | reverse complement strand
CACCCACGCAGCGCCCACGTGACCCGCCCAGTCACGGCAACGGGCGGGCGGCGGGAAAAACACCCCACCCCAGCCGAGACGGGCGGGAAACACGCGAACCGACCCCCAAAGGCCCAGCGCCCAGCGCAACGGCACCGCAACCGCGGGCGGCGGGGAAAAGCACGTGATCAGGCGGCCAAATTAACCGCGCGTGCGGACGTCGCGCCGATCTCGTCCGCAATCTCGGTGAGCACGGGCGCGGGCACGGCGCTGTCGACCGTGAGCGCGACGAGCGCCTCGCCACCGGCCGTCGCACGCGCGACCTGCATGCCGGCGATGTTGATCCCGGCCTCGCCGAGGATGCGGCCGACCGTGCCGACGACACCGGGACGGTCCGCGTAACGCAGGAACGCCATGTGGTCCGCGAGGACGAGATCCACGTCGTACTCACCGACGCCGACGACCTTCTGGATGAACTTCGGGCCCGACAGCGTGCCCGAGACCGAGACCTCGTCGCCGCCGGAGAGCGTGCCGCGCACCGTCACCAGATTGCGGTGCTCCGGCGACTCCGAGCTGGTCGTCAGCCGCACCTCGACGCCGCGCTCCTGGGCGAACAGCGGGGCGTTCACGTAGGAGACGGTCTCGTCGACGATGTCCTCGAACACGCCCTTGAGGGTGGACAGTTCCAGCACCTTGACGTCGTGTTGGGTGATCTCGCCGCGGACCTCCACGTCGAGGCGGACGGCGACCTCGCCCGAGAGCGCGGTGAAGATCCGGCCGAGCTTCTCCGCCAGCGGCAGGCCCGGGCGTACGTCCTCGGCGATGACACCGCCCTGGACGTTGACCGCGTCCGGCACCAGCTCCCCGGCCAGGGCCAGGCGTACCGACTTGGCGACCGAGATGCCCGCCTTCTCCTGGGCCTCGCCCGTCGAGGCGCCCAGGTGCGGGGTGACCACCACGTTGTCGTACTCGAACAGCGGCGAGTCGGTGCACGGCTCGGTGGAGAAGACGTCCAGGCCGGCGCCGGCGACGCGGCCCTCCTTCAGCGCCGAGGCGAGCGCCTCCTCGTCCACGATCCCGCCGCGCGCCGCGTTGACGATCCGGACCGACGGCTTGACCTTGTGCAGCGCCTCGTCGCCGATCAGGCCGAGCGTCTCGGGGGTCTTGGGCAGGTGCACGGTGATGAAGTCGGCGACCTCGAGCAGCTCGTCGAGGGAGAGGAGCTTGACGCCCATCTGCGCGGCACGCGCCGGCTGGACGTACGGGTCGTAGGCGACGACCTTCATGCCGAACGCGGACATCCGCTGGGCCACCAGCACACCGATGCGGCCCAGGCCCACCACGCCGAGGGTCTTCTCGGCCAGCTCGACGCCGGTGTACTTGCTCCGCTTCCACTCGCCCTTCTTCAGGGAGGAGTTGGCCTGCGGGATGTTGCGCGCGGTGGCGACCAGCAGACCGCAGGCGAGCTCGGCCGCGGTGACGATGTTGGAGGTCGGCGCGTTGACCACCATCACGCCGGCCTTGGTGGCCGCGGAGACATCCACGTTGTCCAGGCCGACGCCGGCGCGCGCGACGACCTTGAGTTTGCGGGCCGCGCCGATGGCCTCGGCGTCGACCTTGGTGGCGCTGCGCACCAGGATCGCGTCGACGTCGGTGATGGCGGCCAGCAGCTCGCCGCGGTCCGCTCCGTTGCAGTGCCGGATCTCGAAGTCCGGACCGAGGGCGTCGACGGTGGCGGGCGAGAGCTCTTCGGCGATGAGTACGACAGGCTTGTCGGTTGATGCAGTGCTCACGGGGTCCTCACTTGTCCTTCGTGGGCGGCCGGTCCCGTACGACCGCTCCAGGGAGGGAGGGATGGCATGCCGCGTGGAAGACGCACGACGCTGTGAGCCTGACGCGCTTGTTAAGGCAGTGTATCGGCGGAGCGACGCTCGTCCTGCGCCGTTACGGAAGGATCACCCGCACGGGGCTGTCCGCGGTGGATAAACGTTGCGATACATAGGTGACATGTATGCGGGAGGCGGCTCAACGCACGGACGAGGGCGGCCGGAATCCGGCCGCCCCGTCCTTTTTCTCAGGCCTCGTCGTCGACCCAGCTCATCAGCTTGCGCAGCTTGCGGCCGGTGGTCTCCAGCAGGTGCTCGCTGTCGGCCTTCTTGTACTCGTTGTACTTCGGCAGGCCGCTGTTGTACTCGTTGATCCAGTTCTTGGCGAAGGTGCCGTCCTGGATCTCGCCGAGGACCTTCTTCATCTCGGCCTTGGTGGCGTCGGTGACGATCCGCGGGCCGGTGACGTAGTCGCCCCACTCGGCGGTCTCCGAGATCGACCAGCGCATCTTCTCCAGGCCGCCCTCGTACATCAGGTCCACGATGAGCTTGAGCTCGTGCAGGCACTCGAAGTACGCGATCTCCGGCTGGTAGCCGGCCTCGACCAGGGTCTCGAAGCCCGCCTTGACCAGCGCGGAGGCACCGCCGCAGAGCACCGCCTGCTCGCCGAAGAGGTCGGTTTCGGTCTCCTCGGTGAAGGTGGTCTTGATGACGCCGGCGCGGGTGCCGCCGATGCCCTTGGCGTACGACAGCGCGAGCGCGAAGGCGCCGCCCGAGGCGTCCTGCTCGACGGCGACGATGCACGGGACGCCGCGGCCCTCCTCGTACTGGCGGCGCACCAGATGGCCCGGGCCCTTCGGGGCGACCATGCACACGTCCACGCCCGCCGGGGGCTTGATCAGGCCGAAGCGGATGTTGAAGCCGTGGCCGAAGAAGAGTGCGTCGCCGTCCTTGAGGTTGTCCTTGATCGACTCCTCGTAGACCTTGGCCTGGATCGGGTCCGGGACCAGGACCATGATGACGTCGGCCTCGGCGGCCGCCTCGGCCGGAGTGACGACGCGCAGGCCCTGCTCCTCCGCCTTGACGCGGGACTTTGAGCCCTCGGGGAGGCCGACGCGCACGTCGACGCCCGAATCGCGCAGCGACAGCGCATGGGCGTGGCCCTGGCTGCCGTAGCCGAGAACCGCGACCTTGCGGCCCTGGATGATGGACAGGTCGGCGTCGTCGTCGTAGAACAGCTCGGCCACTTCGGGTTTCTCCTTGTTCCGGTGTTGTACTTCCCACCGTATGACGGCGGGACGAATGGGGTCGGCGAGTCTCGCCATGCGGTCGGCCGGCCGGTTACGCCGAACGGTCCAGGGCGCGCAGCGAGCGGTCGGTGATCGAGCGGGCGCCGCGGCCGATGGCGATGGTGCCGGACTGGACGAGCTCCTTGATGCCGAACGGCTCAAGCATCCGCAGCAGAGCTTCGAGCTTGTCGGCGCCGCCGGTGGCCTCGATGGTGACGGCCTCCGGGGAGACGTCGACCGTCTTGGCGCGGAAGAGCCGGACGATCTCGGTGATCTGGGAGCGGGTCTCGTTGTCGGCGCGCACCTTGACCAGGACGAGCTCGCGGTGGACGGCGGACGACGGCTCCAGCTCGACGATCTTCAGCACGTTGACGAGCTTGTTGAGCTGCTTCGTCACCTGCTCGAGGGGAAGGTCCTCGATGACATTGACAACGATGGTGATCCGGGAGATGTCCGGGTGCTCGGTGGTGCCGACGGCGAGCGAGTCGATGTTGAACCCGCGGCGGGAGAACAGGGCGGTGATCCGGGCGAGGACGCCGGGCTTGTTCTCCACCAGGACGGAGAGCGTGTGCTTGGACATGTGGCAGTTTCCTCTGTCTCTTGTCTCTCGGTCCTCAGTCGTCTTCCATGTCGCCGAAGTCGGGGCGGACCCCGCGGGCCGCCATGACCTCGTCGTTGGAGGTGCCTGCCGCGACCATCGGCCAGACCATCGCGTCCTCGTGGCAGATGAAGTCCACCACGACCGTGCGGTCGTTGATCGAGTTCGCCTTCTCGATCACCGCATCGAGGTCGGCCGGGTCCTCACAGCGGATGCCCACGCAGCCCATCGCCTCGGCCAGCTTCACGAAGTCGGGGGTACGGGTGCCCAGGCTCTCCGCCTTCTGCTTCCCCGCGGCGGAGCCGCTGTTGGACTCTGCGGGGCCCGAGTGGAGCACGGTGTTGGAGTAGCGCTCGTTGTAGAAGAGGGTCTGCCACTGGCGGACCATGCCCAGCGCGCCGTTGTTGATGATCGCGACCTTGATCGGGATGTTGTTGAGCGCGCAGGTGACCAGCTCCTGATTGGTCATCTGGAAGCAGCCGTCGCCGTCGATCGCCCACACGGTGTTCTCCGGCATACCGGCCTTTGCGCCCATCGCCGCCGGCACCGCGTAGCCCATCGTCCCGGCGCCGCCGGAGTTCAGCCACGTGTACGGCTTCTCGTAGTCGATGAACTGCGAGGCCCACATCTGGTGCTGGCCGACACCGGCCGCGTAGATCGTGTCCTTCGGCGCGAGCTTGCCGATCCGCTCGATCACCTGCTGCGGCGACAGCGAGCCGTCCTCCGGCAGGTCGTAGCCGAGCGGGTAGGTCTTGCGCCAGGAGTCGATCTGCGTCCACCACTCGGCGTAGTCGCCACGGCGTCCGGCCTCGTGCTCGGCCTGGATCGCGACGATCAGATCGGCGATCACCTCACGGGCATCCCCGACGATCGGCACGTCCGCGGCCCGGATCTTGCCGATCTCGGCGGGGTCGACGTCCGCGTGCACGATCTTGGCGAACGGCGCGAAGGTGTCGACCTTTCCGGTGACCCGGTCGTCGAACCGCGCGCCCAGCGCCACCAGCAGATCGGCCTTCTGCATCGCCGTGACCGCCGAGACCGAGCCGTGCATGCCCGGCATCCCGACGTGCTGCGGGTGCGAGTCGGGGAACGCGCCCAGCGCCATCAGCGTGGTGGCCACGGGCGCACCGGTCAGCTCGGCGAGGATGCGCAGCTCCTCGGTGGCCCGCGCCTTCAGCACACCGCCGCCGACGTAGAGCACCGGGCGCTTGGCCTGGACGATCAGCTTGGCCGCCTCGCGGATCTGCTTGGCGTGCGGCTTGGTCACCGGTCGGTAGCCGGGCAGGTCCAGCTGCGGCGGCCAGGAGAAGACCGTCTGCGCCTGCAGCGCGTCCTTGGCGATATCCACCAGCACCGGGCCCGGACGGCCGGTGGCGGCGATGTGGAACGCCTCGGCGATCGTGCGCGGGATGTCCTCGGCCTTGGTGACCAGGAAGTTGTGCTTGGTGATCGGCATGGTGATGCCGCAGATGTCCGCCTCCTGGAAGGCGTCCGTGCCGATCGACTTGGAGTTGACCTGGCCGGTGATCGCCACCAGCGGCACCGAGTCCATGTGCGCGTCGGCGATCGGCGTGACCAGGTTGGTGGCACCGGGGCCCGAGGTGGCCATGCACACCCCGACCTTCCCCGTGGCCTGCGCATATCCGGTGGCGGCGTGCCCCGCGCCCTGCTCGTGCCGGACGAGGATGTGACGCACCCGCTTCGAGTCGAACATGGGGTCGTAAGCAGGAAGGATCGCCCCGCCGGGGATGCCGAATACAGTGTCGGCGCCGACTTCCTCCAGAGAACGGATGAGGGACTGGGCGCCCGTCACGTGCTCGGTGATGGGCTGCTGTGCCGCGCGAGGGGCCCGCGGCTGCGGGTGATGGGCCCCTGTGGCCTGCTCGGTCATCTGCGTATCTCTTCTCGAAGAGGCCGCCCCTTTCCCAATCGTATGGGGGGCGGGAGGTGCCAGTGCAACAAAAAACCCCTCGTGCCTGGAGGCAAGCGAGGGGAAGCGCGCCGGTGCTGTCAGCGGGGCGTTGAAGTGGCCCCGGATCAGCCGACGCGCCGTCCAAGTACGAGAATTCGGGTGCGCATGGCTCCGACCCTCCTCCGGATACGGTGCGGGTGTCAAGTGAGTGGGACGGTCGTCTCAGCATTCGGGCTACGCATTCGGTCTGCGTCCCGGCCCCCTCCCCCGGCTGCACAGCTGACTACATCGGCGCCGTGCTCGGCTGATCGGGGTCGGGTGACCCGTTACGCCGTACGGGCAGGGGAAGCGAGCGGCCCGAGGTGAGCAGCTCCCGCTCGGCGGCCTGCGGCAGCGGGTAGCTGCCGCGCGCGAGTGAGCCGCGCAGCCGGTGCTCGTCGAGCGGCCCCGAGAAGGCCATGCCTTGCCCGTGGGTGCACCCCATCTCCCGCAGCGCCACGACCTGCTCGGGTCTGTCGACGCCGTCCGCGACCGAACGCAGGCCGAGGTCGCGCGCGATGCGCAGCAGGCCGGAGGTGATCTTGTGCAGCCGGGCCGACTCCACGAGGCCCTCGGTGAAGGAGCGGTCGAGCCTGAGCACGTCGACGGGAAGGCGGCGCAACGCGGCCATCGCGGCGTAGCCGGCGCCGAAGCCGTCGAGCGCGATCCGTACGCCGAGGCGGCGCAGTGCGACCAGGCGGCGCTCCAGCTCGTCGAGCGGGATCCGCGGGTCGTGGTCGGTGAGCACGAGAACGAGCGCGCCCGGCGGCAGCTCATGGCGGTCGAGCAGTGCCTCGACGGTACGTACCGGCAGCTCGCGGCCCATCAGGCGGCGTGCCGACATCCGTACCGCGACGGGCACGGCATGGCCGTTCCGGTGGCGGTGCGCGGCCTGGATCATGGCCTCTTCGAGCAGCCAGCGACTGACTTCGGAGCGGTCCCCGTCTGCGCCGTCGGCTCCCCCCGCCTGCGGCGGGTGGTTCCCCCTGCCGCGGGTCTCGGTGATCCGCAGGAATTCGGCGGGTGTGAAGAGGATGCCCTGGGTGGAGCGCCAGCGGGCCTGCGCCTCGATCGCGTCGACCTCGCCGGTCTCCAGGTCGACGACGGGCTGATGGAGGAGGGTGAACTCGCCGTCGCGCAGGGCGGTTCGCAGCCGGGCCGCCAGTTCGGCCCGGCGCATCACTTCGGCCTGCATCTGCGGCGCGTACATCTCGACGCGGTTCTTGCCCGATGTCTTCGCCCGGTACATGGCGAGATCGGCGTTGCGCATCAGCTCGGCAGGGCCCATGCCGGGCTCGGCGAAGGCGACGCCGATGCTCGCGGCCACCTTCACCTGCGCGCCGCCGAGGACGTAGGGCTCGGAGAGGGTGAGCCGCAGCCGGTCGGCGATCTCGCGGATCTGCCGTTCGCGCAACCGGCGGTCACCCATGCTTCCGCAGATGAGAGCGGCGAACTCGTCGCCACCGAGGCGGGCCGCGGTGTCCCCGGCGCGCACCGATTCGGCGAGCCTGCGGCCCGCCAGGACGAGGAGCTCGTCGCCGGCCTGGTGCCCGATGGTGTCGTTGACGGCCTTGAAGCCGTCGAGATCGATGAAGAGGACGGCGCAGTCGCCGTCCCCGGCGCGCCGCCCGCCCAGCGCCTGGCCGACACGTTCGGTGAACAATGCGCGGTTGGGCAGGTCGGTGAGCGGGTCGTGGGAGGCGTTGTGCTGCAACTGGGCCTGCAGCTGGACACGTTCGGTTACGTCCCGGCTGTTGAAGATCAGGCCGCCCTGGTAGCGGTTGACGGACGACTCGACGTGCAGCCAGCCGCCGTCGCCAGAGCGGATGCGGCATTCGATGCGGGTGGCGGGCTCGTCGGAGGGTGGCGCGGCGAGGAAGCGGCGCACTTCGTGCAGGACGCGGCCGAGATCCTCGGGGTGGATGTGGGAGGCGAGTTCGGTGCCGAGCATCTCCTCGGCGTCCCGCCCGTAGACGCCCTGGGCCGCGGGGCTGACGTAGCGCAGTACACCGGTCGGGGCGACGATCATGATGACGTCGCTCGATCCCTGGACGAGGGAGCGGAAGTGGTTCTCCTTCTGCGCGAGTTCCTGGGTGAGGGAGATGTTGTCGAGCAGCATGATGCCCTGTCGCACGACGAGGATGAGTGCGACGGCGCAGCCGCTGACGAGCACCACCCGGTCGATCTTCCGGCCGTCGATGATGTTGTGGAGGATGGCCAGCGTGCAGACGGCGGCTGCCAGGTACGGGGTGAGCGCCGCCAGGGCGCCTGCGGCTTTCCGCTCGGGGCACGGCCTTTCGGCGTCGCCCGGCCGGGAGTCCTTGCGGTGTCCGACCCAGGGGGCGTAGGCGAGCAGCAGGCTGCCGGCGAACCATCCGGCGTCGAGGATCTGCCCGGAACGGTAGTGCTCGCGCAGCAGGGGTGAGGTGAACAGCGCGTCGCACAGGACGGTGAGGGCGAACGCGGCGAGCGCCGTGTTGATCGCCGAGCGGTTGGCGGACGAACGGCGGAAGTGCAGCGCCAGCACCATGGAGACGAGCATGATGTCGAGGACGGGATAGGCGAGGGAGAGGGCGATCCGCGCGGTGCTGCGGCCATCCCACTCGGCGGCGCGGGCGAGTGCCAGGCTCCAGGTGAGGGTGAGCAGCGACCCCGCGATGAGCGAGGCGTCGAGCGCGAGGCAGATCCAGCGGGCCCTGGTCACCGGGCGCTTGGCGAGCACCAGCAGTCCGATGATCGCGGGCGGGGCGAAGAACAGGAAGCAGAAGTCGGCCGGCGATGCGCGCGGCACCGGGGCGCCGAGCACCACCTCGTACCAGCCCCAGACGCCGTTGCCCGCGGCGACCATGGCGGAGGAGACGGCGAAGAGCACCCACGCCGGGCGGCCGGCTCCGGGCGCCACCTTCGCGTACCACAGGCAGGAGACGCAGGCCGCCAGGGCTGCGGCGGACAGACCGAAGTCGCCCATGACCAGAGCGACGGCGGCGGATCCCCATCCGAACGCCGCGCCCATGGCGTACGCGCCGCACAGCACGGCGACGAGGAGTTGGGGCAGCAGTCCTGATCGGGCCACGGAGGAGGGCGCGCTGGCGAGCACTGCCCCCGGCGCACTCATCCGGCCGCCCGGCAATCGCTCCGCGGGTGGCGGGTGTCCTGTGTCGTCTGTTGTCTGCATCGGCCGCACACGCCCGTCATCCCCCTCGCGTCCAGTAACTCTTGCCGGTACTGCGGTCTGCCCGTACTGCGGTCGTGGGCTGTTGATGTGCGTTCGCAGAATCGCTCACGAAATGAGCGATACGTGCGACGCACCCCCGATCGGGACGATACACCAGTCCAGTCACACAGGGACATAGTTGCTCTACTGAGCGTAACCGGAGGGGGGCTGCGGCAGTTAATGTACGGTCACGCTGTGCCGTTGCCGCCTTTCAGCCGGTGGTCACGACGTTCTCCAGGGGCTCCCCGGCGACGAAGCGGAGGAGCTGGGAGCGCAGCAGGCGCTTCGCGCGGGGGAAGAACGCGGAGGTGCTGCCGCCCACGTGAGGGCTGACGAGGAGGCCCGGCGCGTGCCACAGCGGGTGGCCCTTGGGAAGCGGTTCCGGATCCGTGACATCGAGTGCCGCACGCAGCCGGCCCGACTCCAGCTCGGCGAGGAGCGCCTTGGTGTCGACGACGGGTCCCCGGGCGACGTTCACCAGCAGAGCGCCGTCCCGCATCCGGGAGAGGAACTCCGCGTCGGCGAGGTGGCGGGTGGCGTCGGTGAGCGGCGTGGACAGGATCACCACGTCGGCGCGCGGCAGCAGTGCCGGCAGTTCGGCGAGGGCATGAACGGGCCCGCGTGACGAATCGCGGGCGGTGCGGGCGACCCGCAGCACCTCGCACTCGAACGGCACGAGCCGGTCCTCGATCGCGCTGCCGATGGCGCCGTATCCGACGACGAGGGCGGTGCGGTCGGCGAGCGCCGGATAGTAGCCCGCCCGCCACTCCTGCGCGTCCTGGCCGCGGACGAAGGACGGGATGCCGCGCAACGATGCGAGGATGAGCGTCAGGGCGAGTTCGGCGGTGCTGGCTTCGTGCACCCCGCGGGCGTTGCACAGTACGGTGCCCGGCGGCACCTCGTGCTGGACGTGGTCGGTGCCCGCGGTGAGCGTCTGGACCACGCGGGGGCGGGCGCCGTGGCGCAGCGGGCGGGTGGCGACCTCGGCACCCTTCAGGTACGGCGGTACGTAGAAGTCGGCGTCGGCCGGGTCGGCGGGGAAGTCGTCCTCGCCGTCCCAGTGGACGTAGACCGGGCCTTCGGGCAGGCCGGGGATGTCGGCTGCCGGGAGAGGCAGCCACACGGTGAGGGGCATGATCGCTCGGTCCCTCCGTTCGCCCCGCCGCGGCAGCGGCGCAGGGTTGCGGTCGCCCGGCTCCCAGGCTCCGCGGGGGACCCCCTCCGCCTGCTCGCGTGCGCCGCTCGCACGGGCTGTCGTTCGGATTGTCGTAGCAGGACGTTACCTTGGTCTGCGCCCCTTCGGGGTCGGGGCGTGCGAGGAGGGCAGGTCCAGGTGGAGCGCAGGACGATCGGTGCGACGGCTCTCGGCGTTGGCGCCGTGGGACTGGGGTGCATGCCGATGAGCTGGGCCTACACCGCCTCGCAGCAGGAGGGCGAGAGTTCGCTGAAGGCGGTGCATGCCGCGATGGACGCGGGGGTGTCACTGCTCGACACGGCCGACATGTACGGTCCGTTCACCAACGAGCTGCTGGTGGGCCGGGTGCTGCGGACCCGGCGAGCGGATGCCTTCGTCTCCACCAAGGTCGGACTGCTCGTCGGCGAGCAGCACATCGTCGCCAACGGACGGCCCTCGTACGTCAGGCGGGCATGCGACGCGTCGCTGCGGCGGCTGCAGACCGACGTGATCGATCTGTACCAGCTGCACCGCGTCGATCCCGAGGTGCCGATCGAGGAGACCTGGGGTGCGATGGCCGAGCTCGTGGCGGCCGGGAAGGTGCGGGCGCTGGGGCTGTGCGCGGTCGGGGCACGCGGCAGCCGCCGCACGGGAAACGCCCTGCACACGGCGACGATACGGCAGTTGGAACGTGCCCAGCAGGTCTTCCCCGTCACGTGCGTGCAGGCGGAGCTGTCGGTGTGGGCGGCGGAGGCGCTGGAGGATCTGCTGCCCTGGTGCGCGGCGCGCGGCGTCGGCTTCATGGCGGCGATGCCACTCGGAAACGGCTTCCTGACCGGGACCCTGACGCCCGGCCAGGGGTTCGAGCCGGACGACATCCGGGCGCGGCATCCGAGGTTCACGGCCGAGATGATGGCGGCCAACCAGCCGATCGTGGCCGGGTTGCGACGTGTCGCCGGGCGCCACGACTCGACGGCGGCGCAGATCGCCCTGGCATGGGTGCTCGCCCAGGGGCCGCAGGTCGTACCCGTCCCGGGCGCGAAGAAGCAGCGCTGGACAGTGGAGAACGCAGCGGCGGCGGATGTGCGGCTCAGCGACGCCGACCTGGCGGAGATCGCGGCGCTGCCGCGGGCCCGGGGTTCGTGGGACTAGGCGGTCAGGGCCTAGGCGACCGGCTCGGCGCGTTCCGTGACGAGACGGAGGCGGTGGGCCACGGCCGCCGCCTCGCCTCGGCCGGAGACGCCAAGCTTGGCAAGGATGTTGGAGACGTGCACGCTCGCCGTCTTGGGCGAGATGAACAGCTCCTCGGCGATACCGCGATTGGTCCGGCCTGCCGCGACCAGCCGCAGGACGTCGCGTTCGCGCGGCGTGAGGCCGAAGGAGTCCGCGGGGTCGACGGCGTCGGCGGGCTCCGGCATGTCGATGATCTCGGCGCCCTTCCCCGACGGCGCGGGCGGTGCGAGGCGAATGCGGGCCCGTTCCGCGAGCAGGACGATCTGCTCGCGCAGCGGACGGGCGCCGAGCCGGGCCGCGGTCTCGTGCGCCTGTGCCAGCAGCTCCTCCGCCTCCTCGCGTGCGCCGGTCCGCGCGAGCAGTGACTCCGCCCAGCGGAAGCGGGTCTGCGCCAGCTGATACGGCCGCTCCAACGGCTCGAACGCCCCGGCCGCCTCGGCCCAGTGGCGCGGCTGCGACTCGCCGCGGGCCCGGGCGAGTTCGGCCGTGAAGTGCTTGGACCACGCCTCCCACACGGGCGCGACGCACGCCAGTGAGCGTGCGGTCCGCGCGAGACGGTCGAGCACCTCGTACCGGCCCTCATCCATCCCCGGCAGGCCGCGCGCGTCCGCCTCGGTGGCCGCCCCCCGTGCCAGCAGATGCCACCAGTACGACTCGTGGCCGAGCGTCGCCAGACCTGCGTCCAGCGCTTCGACCAGGCGTGCCCGTGCCTCGGCGTGGCGCCCGCGGGCGGCGGCGACGGCGATCTCGGCCTCCGCCAGCGGTATAGCGTGCTGCGGTTCTCCTCCGGCGGGGCCGAACGCCCCGCGGCAGCCCGCCAGTCGCTCCGCCGCCCGCTCGTGGTCGCCCCGCAGCAGGGCCATCTGGGCGGCCCGCAGTTCGATGGCGGCCAGAGCGCCGCCCTTGATGCCCTCGCTCGCCGTGCCGAGGAGCGCATCGGCCGCGTCCCACTCACCGAGCGACATCAGGGCGTCGAAGAGATTGCTGCTCAGGAACGCGGTGCTGGAACGCGAGCCGCGGCGCTGGGCGACCGCGAGGCCGGTCTTCGCCGCCTGCACCGCCTCCGCCGACCGGCCGATCTGCTCCAGCGCGTGCACCAGGTTGCCGTGCGCGCGGGTGAGCGCACGCGTCGCACCGATCCGTTCGGCCCGCTCGCGCAGCTCGTACAGTTCGGTGATGCCGAGCTGCTCCTCCCCCGCGTTCACCCGCAGTGTCGCCAGCGTGACCCGTGCGTTGAGCTCGACGTCCTCGGCCTGGACCAACCGGGCGAGCTCCACGGCCCGTTCGGCCTTGGGTATGGTCTCGTCGCTCGGCGCATAGCACATCTCCCAGCCCGCCTGCTGGGCGAGAACGTCGGCGTGCACCCCCGACGGCGGCAGGCCGCTGACCAGCTCCTCGGCGCGCGCCAGCTCCTCGCAGCCGTCGCCGCGCCCGAGGCCGATCACCAGGCGTGAGCGCTCCAGCCAGAACCAGGCGGCGCGCACCGGGTCACGTCGGCAGTCGACCAGCTTCAGCGCCCGCTTCACCAGGGTGTATCCGCGGTCGCGGGAGTCGGAGAGGCGGGCGGCGACGGCGGCCTGGGCGAGCAGGTCGAGGTAGTGCAGCTGCAGGTCGGCGGTCTCCTTGTGGCAGCCGCACGGCGGGTAGGACTCGGCGGAGCCGGTGTTGCGCAGCTCGCGCCGCTCCTCCTCCGGTACGTCGTCCCACAGCTCCATCGCCCGTTCCAGCAACTTCAGCTGCTCGGCGAACGCATGGCGGCGACGCGCCTGCGCGGCGGCTTCGAGCACCGCGGGCAGGCCCTTGCTCGCGTCGTGTGCGTGATACCAGTAGCTGGCGAGACGGGCAGCCCGTTCCGGGGCGCAGACGAGACCGGGTTCGGCCTCCAGCGCCTCCGCGTAACGGCGGTTGATGCGGCTGCGCTCGCCCGGCAGCAGATCGTCGACGACTGCTTCGCGTACCAGCGCGTGGCGGAAGCGATAGCCGTCCCCGTCGTCGCTCGGCAGCAGGATGTTGGCGCCGACGGCCGCCCGCAGCGCCTCGTTCACCTCGTCGTCGGGCATGGCGGCGACGGCGGCGAGCAGCGCGTGCCCGACCTGGGAGCCGCCCTCGGCGGCGACGCGGACGATGCGCTGGGCGTCCTCCGGCAGCGCCTCCACCCGGACGAGGAGCACATCCCGCAGCGACTCGCTGATCCCGCTGTCGCAGCCCTCGCGGATGTTGCAGGAGAGCTCCTCGACGAAGAACGGGTTGCCCTCGGAGCGCTTGAAGACGCGGTCGACGAGGCTGCGGTCGGGTTCGCCCTGCAGGATGCCGGCCATCTGGCGGCGTACTTCGTCGCAGCTGAGCCGGGACAGTTCGATGCGCTGGGCGGTGCGCAGCCGGTCGAGTTCGGCGAGGAAGGGGCGCAGCGGGTGGCGGCGGTGGATGTCGTCGGTGCGGTAGGTGGCGACGATGACGACCCGCGCGCGGTGCACCGCGCGGAAGAGGTGGGCGAGCAGTTCGCGGGTGGAGCGGTCGGACCAGTGCAGGTCCTCGAAGGCGAGGACGAGGGTGCGGTCGGCGCTGAGCCGCTCGATGAGGCGGGCGGTGAGCTCGAAGAGCCGGGCGCGCCCGAACTCGTCACGCCCCTCTCGTCCTGCTTCGCCCAATTCGGGCAGGATGCGAGCCAGTTCGTCCTCGAACCCTGCGGCGGCGCGGGCGAGTTCGTCGCCGAGGCTTCGGTACAGCACGCGCAAAGCGGTGGATATCGGCTGATAGGGCAGGCCGTCGGCGCCGATCTCCACGCAGCCGCCCACCGCCGTCGTGGCGCCCGCGGCGCCCGCCGCGGCGCAGAACTCCTCCAGCAGCCGGGTCTTGCCGACGCCCGCCTCGCCTCCGACGAGCAGCGCCTGCGGCTCGCCCGCGTGGGCGCGGGCGAGCGCGGCGCCGAGCGCCTTCAGCTCACGGGCGCGGCCGACGAACACCGGGGAGACGGACTGAGTCTGCACGGAGCTGAGCATCGCACAGGGGTCCGACAATCCGGCATCGCTTATCCGGGTCGTCCCGGATACCGGGACATTCGCGCGGGACATGAACGCGGTGCATTCACGCGGCCGTACGGAACCAGGACCGCAGCCGGGAGGTGGCCTTGGGCCGCGTGACGCGGGCCCCGGTCACCGAGCGGGCCCCGGCGGCCTGCGGCTCGGCCGATTCGGCCGATTCGGTCGGTTCGGCCGGTTCGGTTGGTTCCGCCAGTGCGTCGAGCTCGGTCTCCAGCTCCTTCAGCGCCTCACGCGCCAGCCGCCATTGCGCGGCCTCGCGACGCAGCTCGGATTCCCGGTACCTGAACTCCGCTTCGTAGTAGTGCATGGCGCCCCCCTCGGGCTTCGGTCGTGGCTTGCTGACTGCCTCAAGCCTCGTCTGCAAGGGGGGCTGCGCACATCGGGCGACTTCCCGATCTCTCCACGTCCGCGGGCCTTAGGCGACAGGCCCTGTCGGCGCCCGGTGCCTTAGAAGCGCCCTATCCGGGATCCCGTATCGGGTCCGCCTCGGCGCCGGCTCCCGCTGCGCGCCCGTTCGGCTCGGTCTGGACACCGAACTCGGCAGCCACGGCGGGGTGGACCTCCTCGGGCGGTTCGATGCCGATTCTGGGCAGCCGTCGGTCCAGCCATGCGGGCAGCCACCAATTGGCGCCGCCGAGCAGGTGCATCAGCGCCGGAACGAGGAGGGTACGCAGGACGAACGCGTCCAGCGCGACGGCGGCCGCGAGCCCGATGCCGAACATCGCGATCGTCCTGTCGCCGCTGAGCACGAAGGCGAGGAATACCGAAATCATGATTACCGCGGCCGAGTTGATCACGCGGCTGGTCTCGGCGAGCCCGACGCGTACCGCGCGCCGGTTGTCGCGGGTCGCGAGCCACTCCTCGTACATCCGGCTGACCAGGAAGACCTGGTAGTCCATGGAGAGCCCGAAAAGCACCGAGAGCATGATCACCGGCAGGAAGGGCTCAATCGGGCCCGCCCTGCCCAGCCCCATCAGCTCGCTGCCCCAGCCCCACTGGAAGATCGCCACCACCACGCCGAACGAGGAGGCGACGGCGGCCATGTTCATCAGCGCCGCCTTGAGCGGTATGCCGAGGCTGCGGAAGGCGACGAGCAGCAGCACCCCGCCGAGAGCGATGACCACCCCGCCGAAGAGCGGCAGCTTGCCGACGAGCACCGCCGCGAAGTCGTCGTAGCCGGCCGTCTCACCGCCGACGTAGACCTGCAGCGAGGTGCCCTGCTCGGCGCGCGGGATCACGTCGTGGCGCAGGTGGTCGATCAGGTCGCTCGTCGCCTGCGACTGCGGAGAGCTGGTGGGGACGACCGTGATCACCTCGATGTCCCCGGCGCCCTGGGTGCTGCCCGCCGTGACGGAGGCGACACCAGGCGTGGTGCGTAGGGTGTCGGTGAGTTCGTCGGCGGCGACCCGGTCCGCGGCGTTGGAGGTCTGGGCGACGATCTGGAGCGGTCCGTTGACGCCGGGCCCGAAGCCCTCGGCGATCATGTCGTACGCCTTGCGGGTGGTGGACGTTGCCGGGTCGTTGCCCTGGTCGGAGGTGCCGAGGCGCAGGGAGAGGGTGGGCACCGCTAGGACGAGCATGACAGCGGCGGCGACGCCCGCGAGCAGCTTCGGGTGACGCTCGACGAAGGCGGACCAGCGGGCGGCAAGCCCGGTCGGCAGCTCGGGTATCGGGCCGTGCTCGGCGAGCCGCCGCCGCTCGCGCTTGCTGAGCGCCCGCTCGCCGATGACGCCGAGCAGCGCCGGCAGCAGCGTCACGGAGGCCGCTACGGTCAGCAGGACGGTGAGCGAGGCGGCGATCGCCACGCCGTTGAGGAAGCTCAGGCCGAGTGCGAGCAGCCCGAGCACGGCGACGCAAACGGTGCCGCCCGCGAAGACCACGGCACGCCCGGAGGTGGCCACCGCGCATTCCGCCGCCTGCTGCACGCTCAGGCCGCGTCTGAGCCCTCTGCGGTGCCGGGTGACGATGAACAGCGCGTAGTCGATGCCGACGCCGAGGCCGATGAGCGTGCCGAGCATCGGTGCGAAGTCGGCGACGGTCATCAGATGCCCGAGCAGTTGGATACCCATGTACGCGGTGCCGACGCCGACGACGGCGGTGGCGATGGGCAGGCACATCGCGGCGACCGAACCGAAGGCGAAGAGCAGGACGACGGCCGCGACCGCGATGCCGATGATCTCACTGAGGTGCCCGGTGGACTGCTCGGTGAGCCCGATGCCATCGCCGCCGAGCTCCACCTGCAGATCGCTCGACGAGGCCGCCTTGGCGGTGTCGACAACGCGCTGGACCTCGCTCGCCTTGAGGTGGTCGGTGGAGGCGTCGAAGGTCACGGTGGCGTAGGCGGTGCGGCCGTCCGGGCTGATCTGCGCGGTGCCGTCGGCCTCTGCTGCGGCGTCGACGGTGTACGGACTGGTCACGCTCCCGACGCCGGGGAGCCCCGCGACCTTGTCGAGGGCGCCGGTCATCCGCTGCTCCACGGAGGCGGCCCTGACCGTGGTGCCCTTGGTGCCCGTGGTGTGCCAGACGATGGTGTCGGTGTCGCCGGTCCGGCCGGGGAACGCCTCCCGCAACAGCGCGGCCGCCTTGTCGGACTCCGTGCCGGGGACGGAGTAGTTCTGCGAGTACGCGGAGCCGGTGAGGGCCGCGGCGGTCGAGACGCCTGCGAGGGCTGCCAGCCACAGAACGATGACGGCGAGGCGGCGGTGAAGACACCACCGGGCGAGTACGGCCATACCCTGAATACCTGTCTGCTTCCCTGTCCGATGGCGCCCGAATGCCGATCAACGGCGGCCGAAGCCGTGCCGTCCAGCCCTCAACAGTGGCAGCATTAAGAGATCCTTTGCGGCTTTCGTGTGCTTCCTCACAAGGGCTTATTTCCGCCTTACGCCGCCTCGGATAAGGCAATCGGCGGCCCGGAGAGCACCTCGGTGCACCGAAGAGCACCGCACCGAAGAGCACCAAGGGGCGGGGCTCCCGCCACGGGAGCCCCGCCCCTTGTGCGCTGTATGTGCAGTTCAGCCCTGAACGCCGAGCTTCTCCAGGATCAGCTCGCGCACCCGCGCCGCGTCCGCCTGGCCACGCGTCGCCTTCATCACGGCGCCGACGAGCGCACCGGCAGCGGCGACCTTGCCGCCCCGGATCTTGTCGGCGACGCCCGGGTTCGCCGCGATGGCCTCGTCCACAGCGGCGCCCAGCGCGCCCTCGTCCGAGACGACCGCAAGGCCGCGCTTGTCGACGACCTGATCCGGGTCGCCCTCGCCCGCGAGCACGCCCTCGATCACCTGGCGGGCCAGCTTGTCGTTGAGCGATCCCTCGGCGACCAGCGCGCACACCCGCGCCACCTGCTCCGGGGTGATCGGCAGCGCCGACAGCTCCACGTCGTCCTCGTTGGCGCGGCGGGCCAGCTCGCCCATCCACCACTTGCGTGCCTGGTCGGCCGGTGCGCCCGCGTCGATCGTCGCGACGATCGGATCGATCGCGCCGGCGTTGAGCACCGACTGCATCTCGTGGTCGGAGATGCCCCACTCGGCCTTGAGCCGCTGGCGGCGCACCCGTGGCAGCTCCGGCAGGGCGGCGCGCAACTCCTCGACCCATGCACGCTCGGGAGCGATGGGCACCAGGTCAGGCTCGGGGAAGTACCGGTAGTCCTCGGCCTCCTCCTTGATCCGGCCGGAGGTGGTCGAACCGGTGTCCTCGTTGAAGTGCCGGGTCTCCTGCACCACCGTGCCGCCGGAGTCGAGCACCGCGGCGTGCCGCTGGATCTCGAAGCGCACCGCACGCTCAACGGAGCGCAGCGAGTTGACGTTCTTCGTCTCCGAGCGGGTGCCGAAGGTCTCGGTGCCGTTCGGGCGCAGCGACAGGTTGACGTCGCAGCGCATCTGGCCCATCTCCATGCGGGCCTCGGAGACCCCGAGCGCCCGGATGAGCTCGCGCAGCTCGGTGACGTACGCCTTGGCGACCTCGGGCGCCCGCGCCCCCGCGCCGACGATCGGCTTGGTGACGATCTCGATCAGCGGGATGCCGGCCCGGTTGTAGTCGAGCAGCGAGTGCGAGGCTCCGTGGATCCGGCCGGTGGCGCCCCCGATATGGGTGGACTTGCCGGTGTCCTCCTCCATGTGGGCGCGTTCGATCTCGACCCGGAAGATCTCGCCGTCCTCCAGGGCGACGTCCAGATAGCCGTTGAAGGCGATCGGCTCGTCGTACTGCGAGGTCTGGAAGTTCTTCGGCATGTCCGGATAGAAGTAGTTCTTCCGGGCGAAGCGACACCACTCGGCGATCTCGCAGTTGAGCGCGAGACCGATCTTGATGGCCGACTCCACGCCGGTCGCGTTGACGACCGGCAGCGAGCCGGGCAGCCCGAGGCAGGTCGGGCAGGTCTGGCTGTTCGGCTCGGCACCGAGGCTGGTGGAACAGCAGCAGAACATCTTGGTCTTGGTGCCGAGCTCGACGTGGACCTCGAGGCCCATGACGGGGTCGTAGGACTCCAGCGCGTCCTCGTACGACACCAGTTCGTCAGTGACAGTCACGGAAAACTTTCCCTCTCAGCCCGCGTCAGTCGGCAAGCACGTCGCCGCTGTCCATCCGGCGCAGCTCGCGTACGAGCAGGGCCACGCCGGTGACGATCGCCACGCCGCCGACGACCGCGTCGATCAGCTTGAGCGTGTCGTGATCGTTGCGTGCGGTGCGCGCCTGCTTGATCACGCCCACCGAACCGAACAGCGTGGTGCCGATGGACAGGTAGGTGCCGGGCTTGGACTTCTTGAAGCCCTTGGCCTTCTGCAAGGTGCTCACCGTGCCTCCGTTCGCTTCTGCGACCGCGCGGCGAGGGGCGCGGCTTCGAATGTCATCTGCGGCCCGGCGGCCGCGCGGTCGACGCTCACAGCGCTGGTGCCTCCTCCAGCAGCGGGTGGCCCCAGCGTTCCACGAAGCCGGCCTCGACCGCGGCTCCCACCCGGTAGAGTCGGTCGTCCGCCATCGCCGGGGCGATGATCTGCAGTCCGACCGGGAGCCCGTCCTCGGGCGCGAGGCCGCACGGCAGCGACATCGCCGCATTGCCCGCAAGGTTGGCCGGGATGGTGCACAGGTCGGCGAGGTACATCGCCATCGGGTCGTCCGCACGCTCCCCGATGGGGAACGCGGTGGTCGGCGTGGTCGGCGAGACGAGCACGTCCACATCGCCGAACGCACGCTGGAAGTCGCGGGTGATCAGCGTGCGGACCTTCTGCGCCGAGCCGTAGTACGCGTCGTAGTAGCCGGAGCTGAGCGCGTACGTGCCGAGCATGATGCGGCGCTTGACCTCGGGGCCGAAGCCCGCCTCGCGGGTCAGCGCGGTGACCTCCTCCGCGGAGTGCGTGCCGTCGTCCGCGACCCGCAGGCCGTAGCGCAGGCCGTCGAAGCGCGCCAGGTTCGAGGAGCACTCGGAGGGCGCGATCACGTAGTACGCGGCGAGCGCGTACGTGAACGACGGACAGGACACCTCGACGACCTCGGCGCCCAGCTCACGCAGCAGCTCGACCGACTCGGTGAAGCGCTGCATGACGCCGGCCTGGTAGCCCTCGCCGGCGAACTCCTTGACGACGCCGACGCGCAGACCCCGGACGTCCCCGTTGCGAGCGGCCTCGACCACCGGCGGCACGGGCGCGTCGATGGATGTGGAGTCCATCGGGTCGTGGCCGGCGATGGTCTGGTGCAGCAGCGCCGCGTCGAGGACGGTACGGGCGCACGGCCCGCCCTGGTCCAGGGAGGACGAGAAGGCCACCATCCCGTACCGGGAGACGCCGCCGTAGGTGGGCTTGACGCCGACGGTGCCGGTGACGGCCGCGGGCTGGCGGATCGACCCGCCGGTGTCCGTGCCGATCGCCAGCGGCGCCTGGAAGGAGGCGAGCGCCGCGGCGGAGCCGCCGCCGGAGCCACCGGGGATGCGGGTCAGGTCCCACGGGTTGCCGGTCGGGCCGTACGCGCTGTTCTCGGTCGAGGACCCCATGGCGAACTCGTCCATGTTGGTCTTGCCGAGGATGACGACGCCGGCGTGCTTCAGGCGCTTGGTGAGCGTCGCGTCGTACGGCGGGATCCAGCCTTCGAGGATCTTGGAGCCGACGGTGGTCGGCACGCCCTCGGTGGTGAAGATGTCCTTGAGCGCGAGCGGGACACCGGCGAGCGGGCCCAGCTCCTCGCCCTTGGCTCGCTTGGCGTCGACCGCCTCGGCCGCCCCCAGCGCGCCGTCGGTGTCGACGTGCAGGAAGGCGTGCACCTTTTCGTCGACGGCGGCGATGCGGTCCAGGTGGGCCTGGGTCACCTCCACCGCGGAGGCCTCGCCGGAGGCGATGGCGGCCGCGGTCTCGGCGGCGGTGAGCCGTGTCAGGTCAGCCATGACGGTCACTCCTCCCCCAGGATCTGCGGCACCTTGAAGCGCTGCTGCTCCTGTGCAGGGGCGCCGGACAGCGCCTGCTGCGGGGTCAGCGACGGCCGGACGACGTCGGGGCGCATGACGTTGGTGAGCGGCAGCGGGTGCGAGGTGGGCGGGACGTCCTCGCCCGCCACCTCGGAGACGCGCGCCACCGCGCCGATGATCTCGTCGAGCTGTCCGGCGAAGTGATCGAGCTCTTCGTCCTTCAGCTCAAGACGCGACAGCCGGCCGAGGTGGGCGACCTCCTCGCGCGTGATGCCAGGCATGCAGCGATCCTCAGGGGTGAGTGTGTGGGTTCCGCGGCCAATCCTATGGCGGCGCGCACCTGCCCCGCGAAACGGTTTCGCCCGGCGTCCGGCTCCGGCGAGGTTGCGGGAGCATCAGCGCGGGGGTGTCACATCACTTCACAACCTGGCCGGACGGCCGTTGCGCGACCTCCGCGGCCTCCGCCGCCTCGGCGGTCTTCTCGGGCACGGCGGCCCTCTCGGCCTCCGCTGCCCTCCCGGCGAGATCGTCCGCGTCGTCCCCGCGGTGCCAGCCGCTCTTCGCGCGGATGCGCAGCCACGCCGTCGTCTCCTCCGGCGGCATCGCCGCCGCCACCAGCCAGCCCTGTATGGCGTCGCAGCCCATGTCCCGCAGGCGTTCCCATGTCTCGTCGTCCTCGACGCCCTCGGCCACCACGAGCAGGCCGAGCGAGTGCGCGAGGTCCACCGTGCAGCGGACGATCTCGGCATCCTCGGTGTCGACGACGAGCCTGGCCACGAAGGACCGGTCGATCTTCAGCTCGCTCACCGGCAGGCGGCGCAGGTGGACGAGGGAGGAATAACCCGTGCCGAAGTCGTCCAGCGACATCTTCACGCCGTGGCCGGTCAGGCCCGCGAGGGTGTCCGCAGCGCGCTGCGGGTCCTCCAGCAGGACGTGCTCGGTGATCTCCAGCTGCAGCGCGCCTGGCGGGACTCCGTGACGGGCGAGCCGGGCGGCGACGGAGCCGGCGAAGCCGGGGGTGTGCACGTCGCGCGGCGAGACGTTGACGGCGACGGGCACATCGATACCCATGTTCCGCCACCGCGCGACCTGGGCGAGCGCGGTCTCCAGCACGTACTCCGTCAACTGCGGCATCAGGCCGGAGGTCTCGGCGATGGCGATGAACTCCTCGGGGCTGACCCGGCCGCGCTCCGGGTGCACCCAGCGCACCAGGGCTTCGAGTCCCGCCACCTTGCCGTCGAACCGCACCTTGGGCTGGTAGTGCAGTTCGACGTCGCCGGAGTCCAGCGCGCGCCGCAGGTCGCCCAGCAGACCGAGCCGGTCCGGTGTGTTTCCGTCCCGTGTCGCCTCGTACACCTCGACACCGCTGCGGTCCCGCTTCGCCTCGTACATCGCCACGTCCGCGCGGCGCAGCAGCCCCTCGGCGTCAACGGCGTGGTCCGGGAAGACCGCGACGCCGGCGCTGGCCTCCAGTACCAGCGTGAGGCCGTCGAGGTTGAGGGGCGAACCGAGCGCCGCCACGAGAGTGCGGGCCACCCGCTGGGCGCGGGTCGGGGAGTCGCAGCCGGGCAGCAGCACCGCGAACTCGTCGCCGCCGAGGCGGGCGGCCTCCGCGCCGCGCGGCAGCGCGAGCCGCAGCCGGTCGGCGATCTGCAGCAGCAGGCGGTCGCCGGCCAGGTGCCCGAGGGTGTCGTTGACGGAGCGGAAGCGGTCGAGGTCGATCAGGACCAAGGCGGCGCGTTCGCCGAGCCGCTCGGCGTGGTCCAGCGCGGACCAGGTGCGTTCCAGCAGCCACTGGCGGTTGGGCAGGCCGGTGAGCGGGTCGCGCAACTGCTCCTCGGCGCGGGCGCGCGCTATCCACAGCGTGGAGTCGAGCGCGACGAGCGGCACCGCGAACAGCGGGAGCAGCACCGGCAGATGGACCGCGACGACAGCCATGAGCGGGGAGATCCCGAGGAGCGCGACGCCGACGAGCGCCTGCCGCACGAGCGCGGTACGGGCCACGCTGCGCAGCCCGACACCGCCGCGCGGGGCGACCGCGTACCACAGCAGCGCACGGGTCGCCGCGAGGTAGCACAGGGCGGCGGCGAGGACGGCCGGTACGGCGGCGATGCCCCAGCTGTCGGGGGTCCACGGGTGTTCGACCGAAGGGTGGCCGCCGGTCGCCACCAGGGCAAGGGCGGCCGCGCCTATGCCGAGGATGTCCACTGCGCCGTGCAGCAGCGCCTGCCGCCACCGGTGCCGGCGCGCCGCCCCGACGAGGACCACCACCGCCAGGCTGACCAGGACGCCCGGCACATAGCCGTAGAGCAGCAGCACGGCGAGCGTCAGCGCCGCGCCCGAGCCGGTGCCGCCCCACCAGCGGTCGCGGCCGAGGGCGACGAGGTGGCCCACGATGAGACCGGTCAGAACGGCGAACGCCCACCCGGCGGGCCCGCCGGGGAAGAGTGCACGGCCGTCGAGCAGCAGATCGGTGACTCCCCCGACCAGTGCCAGTGCCGCCGCGGCCACGACTGCTCCGCGCAGCACCGCCGGGTGCACCAGCGGTACGGCGGAGGGCCGCTGGCGCGGCGCCGTTCCGGCGTTCTCCGTCGGTTTCATGCCCGTCCCTCTCACAGCCAGGTGTGCTGCGCCCGCGGATGGCCACGCCCGGCTGCAAGATTGATGCCCGGCAGGAGCGCACCTCAACAGTAGGCTGCAAAAGCCTGTTGCGGGCAGCGATCCACAGGGGTTGCCCGAATGGAACCCTGCACAGCACATCCGTCTGGTATGCGCCGAACGGGTGAACTCCTGGACTATTCAGACGGGTTCACGGCCACCTCCTGCGCGGCCTCCGCACCCCGTTCGAGCAGCACTTCGAAGCCTGACTCGTCGAGGATCGGCACCTTGAGCTGGACCGCCTTGTCGTACTTGGAGCCGGGGTTGTCCCCCACCACGACGAATCCGGTCTTCTTGGAGACCGATCCGGTGACCTTCGCGCCGCGCCCGGCGAGCGCCTCTTTCGCGCCATCCCGTGTGTAATTCTGGAGCGTTCCGGTGACGACGACCGTCACCCCCTCCAACGGCCTAGGACCTTCGCCGGAGCCCTCTTCGGTGAATCGCACGCCCGCCGCACGCCACTTCTCGATGATCTCCCGGTGCCATGCCTCGGAGAACCACTGCTTGACCGAGGCGGCGATGGTCGGGCCGACGCCCTCGACGGCGGCCAGCTCCTCCTCGGCCGCCTCCGCGATCCGGTCCAGGTCGCGGAATTCGCGGGCCAGCGCCTCGGCGGCGACCGGCCCGACGTGGCGGATGGACAGGCCGGTGATGATCCGGGCGAGCGGACGCTCCTTGGCGGCGGCGATGTTCTCGAGCATCGCAAGAGTGTTCTTCTTCGGCTCGCCCTTCTGGTTGGCGAAGAAGGTGACGACCTTCTCCTCGCCGGTCTTGGGGTCGCGCTTCGGCAGGCCGCTGTCGGGGTCGAGGACGTAGGAGCGGATGGGCAGCAGTTCGTCGACGGTCAGGTCGAACAGATCGCCTTCGTCGCGCAACGGCGGCTCGGCGGGTTCGATCGGCTGGGTGAGCGCGGCGGCGGCGACATATCCGAGGTTCTCGATGTCGAGGCATTTGCGGCCGGCGAGGTAGTAGATGCGCTCACGCAACTGGGCAGGGCAGTAGCGCGCGTTGGGGCAGCGCAGATCGACGTCGCCCTCCTTCATCGGCTGCAACGGGGTACCGCAGTCGGGGCATTGCGACGGCATCACGAACTCGCGCTCGCTGCCGTCTCGCAGATCCGCCACGGGCCCGAGGATCTCCGGGATCACATCCCCGGCCTTGCGCAGCACGACGGTGTCGCCGATGAGGACGCCCTTGGCCTTGACCACGTCCTGGTTGTGCAGCGTGGCGAATTCGACTTCGGAGCCGGCCACCGTGACCGGTTCCACGACGGCGTACGGCGTCACCCGTCCCGTACGGCCCACGCCGACGCGGATGTCGATGAGCTTGGTGTTGACCTCCTCGGGCGGGTACTTCCACGCGATGGCCCAGCGCGGGGCGCGCGAGGTCGAGCCGAGCCTGCCCTGCAGCGGAATCTCGTCGATCTTGACGACCACTCCGTCGATCTCGTGCTCGACGGAGTGCCGGTGCTCCCCGTAGTACGCGATGAACTCCCGCACGCCCTCGATGGAGTCGACGACCTTGAAGTGCGCGGCCGTCGGCAGGCCCCATTCGTGGAGCCGCTCGTAGGCGTGCGACTGGCGGTCGATGGTGAAGCCCTCGCGGGCGCCGACGCCGTGCACCACCATGCGCAGTGGTCTGGACGCGGTGACCCGGGGATCCTTCTGGCGCAGCGATCCCGCGGCCGCGTTACGGGGGTTGGCGAACGGCTTATCACCGGCCTCGACCAGCCGTGCGTTGAGCGCCTCGAACTCGGCCATGGGGAAGTAGACCTCGCCGCGCACCTCGACGAGCGCCGGGATGCGGCTGCCCTTCAGCCGGTCGGGGATCTCGGTGATGGTGCGGATGTTCGGGGTGATGTCCTCGCCCGTGCGGCCGTCACCGCGGGTGGCGGCCCGGGTCAACCGGCCGTGCTCGTAGGTGAGGTTGACCGCGAGGCCGTCGACCTTCAACTCGCACAGGAAGTGGTACGTCAGCCCGTCGAGATCCGTGCTGATCCGCTCGGCCCAGGCGTCGAGTTCGGCGTCGTCGAAGGCGTTGTCGAGCGAGAGCATCCGCTCGCGGTGGGCGACCTCCGTGAACTCCGTCTCGTAGGAGCCGGCGACCTTCTGGGTCGGCGAGTCGGGAGTGCGCAACTGCGGGTACTCGTCCTCGAGCGCCTCCAGCCGCCGCAGCAGCTCGTCGAACTCGGCGTCGCTGATGACCGGCGCGTCCTTGACGTAGTAGCGGAAGCGGTGTTCCTCGACCTGCTCAGCCAGCTGAGCATGCCGCTCGCGTACCTCGGCGGGGATCTCCACGTCAGTCCTTCTTCCGTACAGTGCCGTCACTCGGCCGTCAGCCATCCGTCACTCAGGGTCGTCGACGAGTGTCCGGGCCGCCTTGACGCAGTGCGCCAGTGCACGACGGGCATACGTGGGCGAAGCCCCCGCAAGACCGCACGACGGAGTCACCACCACGGACTCCCCGAGAGTCCCCGGCGGCAGCCCCAGCCTGCGCCAGAGCGACCTGACACCACTGACGCTACCGGCAGGGTCTGACAATTCCGCCGGTCCTGCGCTCGAACCCGCGTCCGTGCCGGGCACCACCCCAGCGAAGAGCGCCGTGCCCCCTTCGACGGCCTCCCCGATCACGTCGTACTCACCCTCCGTGAGCAGCCCGGCATCGAACGAGACGCCCGCCACCCCGGCCCGCCGCAGCAGGCCGAACGGCACGGCGGGCGCGCACGAGTGGGCGATCACCGGCGTCCCGGCCGCCGTCACGACTTCCCGCAGCGCGCCCTCGACGACGGCCCGGTCGACGGCGCGGTGAGTGCGGTAGCCGCTCGCGGTCCGCACCCTCCCCTGCAGGACGGCGGTGAGCGACGGTTCGTCGAGCTGCAGCACCACCTCGGCGCCCGGCACCCTGCGCCGTACGTCCGCGATGTGCCGGCGCAGCCCCTCACCGAGCGAGGCGGTCAGGTCCCGGCAGGCGCCGGGGTCCGACAGCGCCGCCTGGCCGCCGTGCAGCTCGACGCAGGCGGCTAGCGTCCAGGGGCCGACCGCCTGCACCTTCAGCGGCCCTTCGTAGCCTTGGGTGAACTCCTCGAACGCGTCGAGGTCTTCCCTCAGCCATGCCCACGCGCGCCGCGTATCGCGCCCCGGCCGGTCGCCGAAGCGCCAGCCGCTGGGTTCGACGCGGGCATAGAGCTCGACGAGCATCCCGAGCGTGCGCCCGATCATGTCGGCGCCGGGCCCGCGGGCCGGCAGCTCGGGGAGGAACGGCAGCGCCTCCAGCTCCCCCGTGACCGTCCGGGCCGCCTCCCGGGCGTCCGCGCCGGGCATCGACCCGATGCCGGTCGCGGCGCCCGCGCCCCAGCCGGACTTCCTGCTCTGCGTGCTCTGCGTGCTGACATCACTCACGACGGAAGCGTAATCGCCGGTCAGGACGGGCGGACGGTCAGCGCCCCGGCCGGACGCCGAGATCCGTGACCTCGGCGTCGCGCGGCAGGTCGAGCGCGGTCAGGACGGTGGTGGCGACCGACTCGGGATCGATCCAGCGGGAGGGGTCGTAGGCCTTGCCCTCCTGCCGGTGGACCTTCTCCTGCATGGGTGTCGCGGTGCGGCCGGGGTAGACGCTGGTGACGCGGACGCCGTTGCCGTGCTCCTCCTCGCGCAGCGAGTCGGCGAGCGCCTTCAGGCCGTGCTTGCTGGCCGCGTAGGCGCTCCAGCCGGCGTTGGCGCGCAAGCCGGCGCCCGAGTTGACGAAGACGACGTGACCGCGGGAGAGCCGCAGCTGGGGAAGGAGCAGCCGGGTCAGTTCGGCGGGCGCGACGAGGTTGGCGGCGAGCGTGCGGTTCCAGACCTTGGTGGTCAGCTCGACCACCTCGCCGAGGTCGACGACGCCCGCGACGTGCAGCAACGAGTCGAGCCGGTCGGGCAGCGCCTGGTGACCGAGCGCCCAGGAGAGCCGGTCGGGTTCGGCGAGATCGCCGACGAGGGTGCGGGCGCCGGGGAACTCCTCGGCCAGCTCCTTGGCGCGGCCCGCGTCGCGCGCCAGCAGCCACAGATCGTCGCCGCGTCCGAGGAGCCGGCGCGCCAGGGCTGCACCGATGCCCGAGCCGGCACCGGTGATCACGTGAATCGACATGCCGCCATGCTCGCATCACCGCGCGCATCTCACTGCATGCCCGCCGCCTTCTCGATGTAGGCGAGGGCGCTCGCCCCGTCCTCCGCGAAGAAGACAAGCTCGGCGAGGGGCAGCGGCAGGAACCCCTCGGCCTCCATCCGCTCGAACTGCTGCTTGAGCCCGTCGTAGAACCCGGCGGTGTTGAGAAGCACAGCCGGTTTGCTGTGCATGCCGTGCTTCTTCAGCTCGAGGATCTCGGTCGCCTCGTCGAGCGTCCCCGTGCCGCCCACCATGATCACGATCGCGTCGGCGCGCTTGAGCAGCTCCGCCTTGCGCTGCGCGAGGTCCTCGGCGATCACCATCACGTCGGCCCGCGACCGTGCCTTGTCCTGCAGGAACCCCACGGAGACCCCGATCAGCGTGCCGCCGTTCTCCTCGACGCCGTCGGCCATCACCTTCATCAGGCCGGCGTCGGATCCGCCCCACACGAGGGTGTGCCCGCCCTTGCCGATCCGCTCGGCGAGCTCGCGGGCAGGCCGGGTGTACCGCTCGTCGAGATCGGCCGCGGAGCAGAAGACACAGATATTCATGCGGTCACTCTACGGGCGGGATCCGGCTATCGAACGGCCCGGCAGCGGCTGCCTGCCGACAGCCGGACCATCACGTGATGGAGCGATCAGACGACCCGACGGAATCCATCGGCCGAGAGGCGCAGGCATTGGCCGAAGCTGTGAGCCGCATGGGGGGCCACGCGACGGCCGATCTCTCCGACATCATCGTCACGGAGATCATTGACGAAGGCTGAGACGGACGATAGCCGAAACGGCGACGGACGGTCGTGTGCGGCGACCGTCCGCCGCAGCCACCGGGGACATATGTACGTGGCGTGGCATGGCGTGGCATCAGGCGGACTTTCCGAGGGGCATGTTCACGCCGCTGACATTCACCTGGACGCCCACCGCCGTGACTTGGATGTCGTCGAGCTGAACACCGGCTGGGAGCTTGGGAACCTTGGCCGAAAATGACAACTGACTTGCCAGGCCGGGGACGTTGAGGTTCTCCAGGTCCGTGATCACGCTCGGGCTGATGCCCACCGCACGCAGCGCATCAGGGCTCTGCGCGACGGCATTGGCGACCTTGGTGCTCGCTGTGAGCGCGTCGGTGAACTTCGGATTCCCGGTGATCTCGGCGAGCGCCTGGGCGTCGTACGCGGCGCGCTGGGCCTCTGCCTGGCCGACGCCGAGCTGCTGGGCGACCGCGGGGACGGAGAGCAGCTCACGCACGCGCGCCGTGTCGTGGCTGAGCCGCTGCGCCTGCTGGGGCGCGAGGGTCAGGCCGCCCTGCGGACCGGGCGTGTACGTGCCGAGCCCCGAGACGTCGAGCCGCATGTTGTCCACCCGGGTGGTGACGACGTCTGCGGTCCGGGTGACGTGCGCCTGGGCACGTGCCGTCACCGTGTGACCGGCCACCTGCATCGGGAGCGTTCCGACGGCCTGTATCGAATCGGCGTCCATCTGCGAGTACTTCACCTGGGAGCTGCCGAGTTCCCGGTCGAGGTCGTCGAAGGAGAGCACCGCCTGCCCCTGCAGCCGGCCGACGACGGCGCCGCTGATCGAGGAGGGCAGACTGCCGACGATGCGGATGTCGCGTACGTCGCCCTGCACCTTCGAGATGGTCACAGGCCCTGCGGGGATGTCGGGGACGACGGCGTCCACCTGGTCGATCTGCTTGTCCAGGATCTGGGTCAGGAACGGGAAGCCGTGTATCCGGACTTCAGGCGCCGCTGCCAGGTCGAGTTGTTTCTTTATCTCCTCGGCGGCTTTGTCCTGCGCGTACAGCAGGGCACAGCGGTCCGCCAGTACCAACGCCACCGCGGTGATGGCACCGGCGATCAGATAGCGGAACAGCCGAGGCAGGCGGCGAACCCTCTTTCTGCTTCTGCGTCGTACGGTTGTGCGCATCGGTTCACCCAATCATGACGCGCCCCCCTCGACGCAACTCCACAGATACGGACCGGACAGGCGCCGCGGGGCGGGGGAGTTCGACCACCTGCTGTCAGGCGGCCTTCGCGGGCGCCGTGGTCGCCGTGCGCGTCACGTCGGCGACCAGTTCGGCCATGTCCGGCCCGTACGCCTGGGAGTTGACGACCTTGAGCAGCAGGCAGAAGGTGGCGTCGGCCCCATGGCGGCGCGCGAGGCCGGCATGGTGACGCGTGAGATAGCGGATCGCAGCCTGGTTGGTTATGCCGCGCTGGCCGCAGGCGAGGAACACGGGGCGGTCGTTGCCGGCGTCCTTGCCGGCCGTAAGGCGCGCCAGCAGGACGTATTCCACGACTCCCTTCTCCTTGCGGTAGATCTCACCCCCGATGGTGAAGGCGCCCTGGTCCGGGCCGGGTGGGGCATCGACGTCGACGGTGACCCCGGGAAGCATGGATCTCAGATGCGCTGCCATGCGCGTGTTGGACGCCGGCCCGCCGACGCAGAACTCCGTGCGGACGCCGAATCCTTGCTGCACCGCGTCGTGCGGCAGGACCTCGGCGTGCGCGCCGCATTCCTTGACCACGGCCGCCAGTTCCATGAGCGCGTACACGTCGTGCCGGCCCACGCTCGTCTCTCTCTCCGCCTTGATGTCCCGGTTGACCACCAGGAGGCATTCGGAGCCGGCCGGCAGCCCGAAGAAGCGCTGCATCCGCCTCAGTCGCCGCCGCCATAGGCAGGTACGGACGAACCAGCCGAAACCCGCACTGACGGCGCTGGCCGCAAGTCCGAGGATGATGTTGCGCACGTCGTCGCTCATGAGCGGGGAGCGTAACCGAGCGCCGAGCGGTGGGGCGGAGGCGTCAGGCTCCCGAGCCGGCGGATGCCGTGTCACGCGCGCGCTGCGTCGACGCGATCGTCGCCGAGCCGACGACGCGGCTGCCGTCGTAGAGCACGACCGCCTGGCCCGGCGCCACGCCGCGCACCGGCTCCTCGAAGCGAACCCGCAGCTCGTCGCTGACGAGCTCGGCCGTGACGGGGACGTCGTCGCCGTGCGCGCGCAGCTGCGCGGTGTACGAACCCGGGCCGGCCGGCGGCTCGCCGCACCAGCGCGGCTTGATGCCGGTGAGCGCGATCACCTCCAGCGCCTCGGCCGGGCCGACCGTGACGGTGTTGTTCACCGGCGAGATGTCGAGAACGAAGCGCGGCTTGCCGTCCGGTGCCGGGACGCCGAGACGCAGTCCCTTGCGCTGGCCGACCGTGAACCCGTAGGCGCCGGTGTGGGTGCCGAGCCTGCGCCCGCTCTCGTCGACGATGTCGCCCTCGGCGGTGCCGAGCCGCTTCGCGAGGAAGCCCTGGGTGTCGCCGTCGGCGATGAAGCAGATGTCGTGGCTGTCGGGCTTGCGGGCCACCGCGAGGCCTCGGCGCTCGGCCTCCCCGCGGATCTCGTCCTTGGTGGTGTGCGTGTCGCCGAGCGGGAACATGGCATGGGCGAGCTGGCGCTCGTCGAGGACGCCGAGCACATAGCTCTGGTCCTTGGCGTGATCGTCGGCGCGGTGCAGCTCACGGGAGCCGTCGTCGCGGGTGACGATCCTCGCGTAGTGGCCGGTACAGACGGCGTCGAAGCCGAGGGCGAGCGCCTTGTCGAGCAGCGCCGCGAACTTGATCTTCTCGTTGCAGCGCAGGCACGGGTTGGGGGTGCGGCCGGCCGCGTACTCGGTGACGAAGTCCTCGACGACGTCCTCACGGAACCGCTCGGCGAGATCCCAGACGTAGAAGGGGATGCCGATCACGTCGGCGGCGCGGCGGGCGTCGCGCGAGTCCTCGATGGTGCAGCAGCCGCGGGCGCCGGTGCGGAAGGACTGCGGGTTGGCGGAGAGCGCGAGGTGGACGCCCGTGACCTCGTGACCGGCCTCGGCGGCGCGCGCGGCGGCGACGGCGGAATCCACGCCGCCGGACATGGCGGCGAGCACACGGAGGAGGCCGCCCTTGCGGGGGCCGCTGGGAACACCTGCGAACTCTGACATCACCCGTCCAGGGTAAGGGCAGCCCTCAGCTGAGCCCCGCCGCACGGGCGCGGGTGACCACGGGGCCGATGGCCTTGGCCAGCTCGTCCACGTCGCCCTGGGTGGAGGTGTGGCCGAGGGAGAAGCGCAGCGAGCCGCGGGCACGGTCGCTCTCCGCGCCCATGGCGAGCAGGACGTGGCTGGGCTGGGCGACGCCCGCGGTGCAGGCGGAGCCGGTGGAGCACTCGATGCCCTGGGCGTCCAGAAGCAGCAGGAGTGAGTCGCCCTCGCAGCCGGGGAAGGAGAAGTGCGCGTTGGCGGGAAGGCGGCCATCGGGCGCCGGGTCGCCGTTGAGGACCGCGTCCGGGACGGCCTGCCGGATCTTGGCGATGAGGTCGTCCCGCAGGGCACCGACCTCGCGGGCGAAGTCGGCGCGCCGCTCGGCGGCGAGCGTGGCGGCGGTGGCGAAGGCGGCTATGGCGGGCACGTCGAGGGTGCCGGAGCGTACATCCCGCTCCTGGCCGCCGCCGTGCAGCAGCGGTACGGGGGTGGCGTCGCGGCGCAGCAGCAGCGCGCCGACGCCGTACGGGCCGCCGATCTTGTGGCCGGTCACGGTCATCGCGTCCAGGCCGGAGCCGGCGAAAGAGACCTCGAGCTGGCCGAAGGCCTGGACGGCGTCGGAGTGCAGCGGCACGTCGAACTCGGCTGCCACGTCGGCGAGTTCGCGGATCGGCACAACGGTGCCGACCTCGTTGTTGGCCCACATCACGGTGGCCAGCGCCACGTCGGCGGGATTGCGTGCGATTGCCTCGCGCAGTGCGTCCGGGTGCACCCTCCCGTAGGCGTCGACAGGCAGCCAGTCGACGTGGGCGCCCTCGTGGTCGGCGAGCCACTGCACGGCGTCGAGGACGGCGTGGTGCTCGACCCGGCTGGCGAGGACGCGGGTGCGGGCCGGGTCGGCGGCCCGTCGCGACCAGTACAGCCCCTTGATGGCGAGGTTGTCGGACTCGGTGCCGCCGCTGGTGAACACCACCTCGCTGGGCCGCGCGCCGATCGCCTGGGCGAGCGCCTCACGCGCCTCCTCGACGGTACGGCGGGCCTGCCGTCCGGCCGCGTGCAGGGACGAAGCGTTTCCGGTGACGGCGAGCTGCACCGTCATCGCCTGAACCGCCTCCGGAAGCATCGGAGTGGTGGCGGCGTGGTCGAGGTAGGCCATGGTGATCCCGATTCTACGAGGAGCGGCTGTGCCTTCTCGCCCCCGCGGACGGCTTCAGATCTCCTGCGCCACCTCCGCCCGCGCGCTGCGGCGGCGCCAGGCGCGCGGGCCGTGCCAGCCGTAGCGCATGGCGAGCAGGCGCATGACGAAGGTGACCAGCGCGGCGATGCCGCCGCCCACCCCTGTGAAGGCGTGGAAGTGGAAGAGCAGCGCGACGATGGCGGCGCCCACCATGGCCGGTACGGCGTACAGGTCGCGGTCCCAGCGCAGCAGTGACGGGACCTCCTGCGCCAGCACGTCGCGGATGACGCCGCCGCCCACCGCCGAGACGACGCCGAGCGTGGCGGAGGCTGTCAGGTCCAGGTGGTAGGCGTGGGCCTTCGTCGTGCCCGTGACGCAGAAGAGGCCGAGGCCGGCCGCGTCCACGACCATGACCGCGCGGGTGATCCGTTCGACCTGCGGGTGGAGGAAGAAGACGAGCCCCGCGGCGAGCAGCGGGGTGAGGAAGTAGCCGAGGTTGGTGAAGGCGGCGGGCGGGACGGCACCGATGATCAGATCCCGGATCACCCCGCCGCCGAGACCGGTGGCCTCGGCGAGCACCACCATGCCGAAGACGTCGAGGTTCTTGCGGACGGCGAGCAACGCTCCGGAGATCGCGAAGACGAAGATCCCGGCGAGGTCCAGCGCCTGCTGGATTTCGGGGTCGAAGAGGTGCGGGGTCGGGGGTGAGGTCACGCCGACAGTTCTACCGGGCGGCTGCCTGACCGCCGCGCACCCCGGGCTCCATGCGATGGCGTCGATGCGATCGCGTAGAGTCTGCCTTCCGTTTGTCATGTCCGGGGCCGACCATCCTGGGGGAAGTCCGTGGCGCGCCACAAACCACCGTTCCGTATAACGCCGTTGAGGGCGGCGACGCTGGGGATCGCCGGCGCTGTGGTCGCGGGGATCGGGACGTTCTCCATCGGCAACGCGGCGCCTGCGCCCGCGCCTTCCGCTGCGCCCGCGCCCGCGCCCGCGCCGAATCGTTCCACCGCCAAGCCCTGGACGGCCGAGGACGCGGCGCGGTTCTGGACGCTGCAGCGCATGGCGCAGGCCCAGCCGCTGCCGCAGTCCCGGCGGCAGTCGAGCGCGGACAGCGCCCCGCCGCTCCGCTCGATGGCCTCGGCGGCCTCGACGGCTTCCACGGCCTCGCCTGCCGGGACCGGCGGCCCGTCGCCGGTCTCCACGCCGTTCGGCGGGGTGCCGACGGTCGGGCGGATGTATCTGATGCGGGGCGGCGGATCCTACTTCTGCACCGCCAGTGTCGTCTCCAGCCCGCACCACGACCTCGTCGCCACCGCCGCGCACTGCCTGGACCAGGCGAACCCCGGCGAGCCGATCGCCTTCGTACCGCAGTGGACGAAGGCGAAGCCCCAGCCGTACGGGATCTTCCCGGTCGACCAGGACTCCAGCGGGCTCGGCCGGATCTGGATCGATCCCCGGTACTACGCCGAGGGGCGGGTGCAGGGCGACCAGTGGGACGTCGCCTTCGCCGAACTCGGAGCGGGCAGCAACGGCAAGCAGGTGCAGGACGTCGTCGGCGCCAACGCCCTTGTCACCGGCGGTCCTTACACCTACGGGAGTGTGCGGCTGATCGCCTACCCCGGCTCCGCCTCCCGCCCGCTCACCTGCACCAACGCCACCACGAAGTTCACACCCGGCAACGTGCCCGGATCGTTTCTGCGCATCGCGTGCAACGGCTACTCGACCGGCAGCAGCGGCGGACCGTTCCTCATCCACGTGGGTGGCACGAGGCAGACCGGCGATCTCGTCGGCCTGATAGGCGGCTGGGACACCGGCGGCCCGACCGCCGACGTCTCGTACAGCTCGTACTTCGGCAGCGACATCAGGCGGCTCTACAACGCAGCCGTGTCGGGCATCGCCCCCGTCCGCCCCTGACCGGGCCCTACGGCCGCTACGGTCGCCTTCATGGACAACCGAATCCGATCGGTCTGCGACCTGATGGTCCCCGTAGTCCGCGAGATGGCCGGGCTGCACGAGTACGACGGCACGGTGCAGGACCTCTCCCCCGACGGCGTGCGCCGCGGACTCGACGCGCTGGCGCGCGCCCGGCGGGACGGCGAACCGCTCGCCGATCCCCAGGACGAGGCGCATCTGACCGTCTTCGAGGACGCGCTGCATGTGCAGTTCGGGGAGCTCGAACTGCACCGCCGCGACCCGTATGTGCATCTGTCCAACCTCGAACTCACCGCCTACGACCGGGAGTACGCACCGCAGGAAGAACGGGCCGCGGCCCGGCGGCGCCATCTGGCGCAGTGGCCGGACGCGGTGGACGCCGCAATCGCCTCGCTCGACCGGGTGAGCGCTGTCGTCGCGGCGGCGCTGCTGCGTGCGGTACAGGGTCTTGCGGCCGGGCTCGACCCGGCGGAGGGGGCGGAGACGCGCTCCGCGCTCGCGGCGCACCAGCGGCTGGTGGCGCACGTCGCGAGAGTCGCGGAGACCGGCGACCCAGATCCGCGTCTGGGCGGGGCCGCGCTGGCTCGCCTGATGGGGAGTCAGGAGGGCGTGGAGGTCGACCTGTCGGCGCTCGCCGCGACGGCGGAGCGCGAGCGGGAACGGCTGTCCGGGCTGCTGGAGGAGGCGTGCCGGGCGTACGACCCGAAGCGCACGACGGCCGAGCTCGTCCCGGAGCTGCTCGCCGACCACCCCGACGCCGACGGGGTGGTCCCGGAGGCGGCCCGGCTCGCCGACGAGGTGATCGCCTTCACCCGGGAGCGGAGCCTTGTCCCGTACACGGACGGCGAGTGCCTGGTCGGTCCCGCACCGGCCTCGCGCCGCTGGTCGTCGGCGATGATGACGTGGGCGGCGCCGTACGAGGCGGACGCGCCGTCCTGGTACCACATCACGCCGCCGCAGCCCGACTGGCCGGAGCGGGAGCGCGAGGAATGGCTGACGATCTTCAGCCGGACCAGCCTGCCCGCGATCACGGTGCACGAGGTCGCGCCCGGCCATTTCGCGCACGGGCGGGCTCTGCGGCACGCTCCGACGGATGTGCGGCGGGCGCTGCATTCGCTGTCGTTCTGCGAGGGCTGGGCGCACTACGCGGAGGAGATGTGCCTGGAGGAGGGGTTCCGGGAGGGGGATCCGCGGTTCGCCATCGGGGTGGCGCTGGAGGCGCTGGTCCGGGTGACCCGGCTGACGTGTGCGATCGGGCTGCACACGGGTGCGATGGACGTCGCGGAGGCCACGGAGCGCTTTGTGTGCGACGCCCGTCTCGCGCGCGCGGCGGCCGCCTCCGAGGCGCGCCGCGGGACGTTCGATGCCGCCTATGGCCGGTACACGTGGGGGAAGTTGGAGCTGATGCGATTGCGGGAGCGCGCGCGCAAGGAGTGGGGGTCCGGCTACTCGCTCGCGGGCTTCCACAGTGCGCTGCTGGCGCTGGGCAGCCCGCCGCTGGGGCTGTTGGAGCGGGCGTTGGCCGGCGGCCCGTCCGCGCGGGCCGGTCAGTAGCGGACCAGTCGCGGCCCAGTCGCTGATCAGTCACGGATCAGTCACGGATCAGTCACGGATCAGCGGATCAGTAGGGGCGTGGCCAGGGGCCCGGCGCGGGGAAGGTGGGCTGAACGTTCTGCGCGGTGGGCCACGCCCCGCCCGGCAGCGGCACCGCAGGCTGGGGAGGTACGGAGGGCGGTGGCGGCCCCGGCACCGGCCCGGGCGCGCCGCCGGGTATCGGCCCGGTGGCGCCCACCGTGGTGCCGTACGCCTCGCGGTCGAACAGCGGTCGCGCGAAGGCCCGCATCCACATCGCGACCGGGTCGTACTCGTCCGCCATCGCGACCGTGGACAGCGGCAGTCCTGCCGGGGCGCCGGCCGCCGCGTGCTGCACCATCCCCCGGACCGCCTCGCCCGACTGCGGGCTGTTGTCGTACAGCTCCACCCCGATCGCCAGGAAGGCCTCACCGAAGGCGGGGTGAACCCACGCGGTGCGCAGCGCGCGGACCACGGGTGTGCGGTAGGCGGTCTGCGTCAGCAGCGCGTAGAACTGCGGGATCTGCAGAGCCGGTTCGGTGATGGTGAGCGGCCCTGCGGGCACTCGGTCGAGTCCGACGGCAACGCGCCGCAGATCGAGCCAGGGGATGCCGACGCCGCCTGACGCGTCGTGCGGATTGAGCCACAGGCCCCACCGTTCACGGTAGAGCTCGGCGGCGATGGCACGGCCGGTGACGATCTCGTGCGATCTGCTCCAGCGGCTGGCGGTGAGCTCCAGGGCCGAGGTGACGCACGGCGCGTAGCCGTGGCCGTCGACGTCCATGTTCCCGTACTGGGCGTCGGGCGAGCCCGGCTGCCCCTGCCAGAGCAGCATCCACACCTGGCCGTCGCCGAGCGCGTGCAACAGCGCCTCGTAGGCGTCGAGGCGGCCGGGCACCACCTGGCGCAGCGCTAGCTCCACGCCCGACTGCGGGATGCCCCCCACGCCTCCTGCCGCGCCCGCGTTCACCCGGCACCGCCCCTTCGTACGCTCATGCCCTCACGCCCGTTCCAGTTTCTCCCGGGGTCAGTCCCGGGAGAAGAACGGGGAGATCCGGTCGTGCATCAGATCAGCGAGCGGGTCCTGTGCGACGTCGAGCAGCAGCAGGTTGACCGCCCACGGCACGGACTCGGCGCCGAGTGCCCGGCCGAGTGCGTCCATCGCGGCCGCCCTGTCCTCCTCCTGCCAGCGGTCGAGTTCGACGCCGATGAACAGCGTCGGGCGCTCGCCCTCCACGGAGCCCAGGGCGCGGCGCGCCGAGAGCACCACGGGGGTGATCGCGAACTCGCCGGCGGCCGCGGCGAGGAAGTCCACCGGCTCGTCGTCCGGATCCGGCTCCCACAAGCGCACCCGGCCGCCCTTCAACGGTCCGCCGTCACCGCCGCCCGCCCCGCTGCGGCACAGGTCCTCCACGGCGACGGCTGGCAGCGGGATGCCGACGGCTCCGCCGGGGTTGACGGCCATGCCGACGCCGGGCGGCAGGCCGCGGGCGAAGTCACGGGCCGGCATCACGGCATACGGCATGCCGGGCGCGGCGCGCCGGAACTGCTCCTCCGAGCTGAAGACCGGTACGTACGGCAGCCCGTGCAGTTGCATACCGGGCAGGTCGACGGAGGGGTCGGGGGTGCGGTCGCCGGACGGATCGGCGGAAGGACCGCCGGACGGCAGGGGCACCCACACCTGGGAGCGGCCGAGCACCTCGACGACGCGCGGCGTCGCGCCGGGGTCGCCGAGCGCGGCGGAGAGGACCTCTTCGAGGTCGTTGGCGGGCCAGCCGCCGCCCGGCGGAGCCGCAGGAGGCCCAGAGTCGTCGGCGCCCCGCGGGCCGTACGGGCCATACGGGAGGTACGGGTCGTGTGATCCGTACGCACCGAACGCCTCGCCCGCCCCGTTCATCCTGCTCACCCCGTTTGCACCGTTTACGCTGTCCGGCTCCTGCTCCCCGTACCCGTACTGCGCCGGAATGCCCATCTCCACCCGCCTGCTGCCCTGCGTACTACCTGCTGAACCTTAACGTCCCCCGCGACCGCGCACAGCGCCGCGGACGTCCCTGGCACCCACGGCCCGGAGCGTGCAATGATGGCGGCGCCAACTGCATACCGGCCGTTCGAACCCGTGCGGGAGAGTCCCCAGCCCAGCCATCGCGCAACATGTGCCGGGGCGCCGAAGGAGCAAGCCCTCCCTTGAATCTCTCAGGCCCCGTTACCGCACAGGTGAGGCACATCTGAAAAGCGGGCAGCCCCGGCTGTCCCACCCAAGGTGCAAGCCGCGCCCCGTTCGGGGCTTCCGGCGAACCTCTCAGGTTCCGATGACAGATGGGGAGGACACCGCCGCCATCTGCCTTCATCGCCCGAACCCGAGGACGTCGTCTCGGCGACGTCACGGCACGCCTGCACCTGGGAGCCCGTACATGACCACCGCCCCCGACGCTCCGCGCCGCACCGCGCTCGATGCCGTGCACCGCACGCTCGGCGCGACGATGACCGACTTCGCCGGCTGGGAGATGCCGCTGCGCTACGCCAGCGAGCGCGAGGAGCACAACGCCGTGCGTACCAGTGCGGGGCTGTTCGATCTCTCCCACATGGGCGAGATCACGGTGACCGGCCCGCAGGCGGGCGAGGCCCTGGACTTCGCGCTGGTGGGACACCTGTCCGCACTCGCCGTCGGCCGCGCCCGCTACACCATGATCTGCGCCGAGGACGGCGGGATCCTCGACGACCTGATCGTCTACCGGCTCGGCGAGACCGAGTACATGATCGTCGCCAATGCTTCCAACGCCCAGGTGGTGCTCGACGCGGTCACCGAGCGCGCCGCACGCTTCGACGCCCAGGTACGGGACGACCGCGACGCCTACGCCCTGATCGCGGTGCAGGGCCCGAACTCCCCGGCGATCCTGACGTCGCTCACCGACGCCGACCTGGACGGCCTGAAGTACTACGCGGGCCTGCCCGGCACCGTCGCCGGGGTCCCCGCGCTGATCGCCCGTACCGGCTACACCGGCGAGGACGGCTTCGAACTGTTCGTCGCGCCCTCCGACGCCGAGGCGCTGTGGCAGGCGCTCACCGAGGCGGGCAAGACCCACGGCCTGGTGCCGTGCGGCCTGTCGTGCCGGGACACGCTGCGCCTGGAGGCCGGCATGCCGCTGTACGGGCACGAGCTGACGACGGCACTCACGCCGTTCGACGCCGGACTCGGCCGCGTGGTGAAGTTCGACAAGCCCGGCGACTTCGTGGGCCGCAAGGCGCTGGAACAGGCCGCGGAGAAGGCGCAGGCCACGCCGCCGCGCAAGCTGGCCGGTCTGGTCGCCACCGGACGCCGTGTGCCGCGCGCCGGGTACGCCGTCGTGGACGCCGACGGTGCCACGATCGGACAGGTGACCTCCGGCGCCCCCTCCCCCACCCTGGGCAAGCCGATCGCGATGGCGTACGTGGACGCCGGGCACGCGGCCCCCGGCACCGAAGGCGTCGCCGTGGACATCCGCGGGACGCGAGAACCGTACGAGGTCGTCGTGCTCCCCTTCTACAAGCGCGAGCGCTGATCCACTTCCCTTCCCGGCCCCCTCGCCCGATCAACATTCCCGAATCCGTGTTCGCGAGCACTCCCCCGATCCAGGAGAATTCCCCACATGAGCATCAACCCTGAGCAGCTGCGCTACAGCAAGGAGCACGAGTGGCTCTCGCCCGCCGAGGACGGCGTGGCCACCGTGGGCATCACCTCTCACGCGGCCGACGCGCTCGGCGACGTCGTCTTCGTCCAGCTCCCCGAGGCCGGGTCGGCCGTCGCCGCGGGCGAGACCTGCGGCGAGCTGGAGTCCACCAAGTCGGTGAGCGACCTGTACTCGCCGGTCACCGGTGAGGTCACCGAGATCAACGAAGATGTCGTCAACGACCCCAGCCTGGTGAACTCCGCGCCCTTCGAGGGCGGCTGGCTGTTCAAGGTCCGGTTGACCGAGGAGCCGAGCGACCTGATCTCCGCCGCCGAGTACGACGCCTTCATCGGCGAGTGACCCGCCCGCCCGTCACCCACCACCACCCTCAACCGAGGCGCTGCGCGCCGCTGTAATACACGCCCGTCACCCACCACCACCCTCAACCGAGGCGCTGCGCGCCGCTGCGCCCACCTGTCGCCCCCGAGTGAGCCAGGAGACAGACCTGATGTCGCTTCTCAACAGCTCCCTGCACGAGCTCGACCCCGAGGTCGCGGCCGCCGTCGACGCCGAACTGCACCGCCAGCAGTCCACCCTGGAGATGATCGCCTCGGAGAACTTCGCTCCGGTGGCGGTGATGGAGGCCCAGGGCTCCGTCCTGACCAACAAGTACGCCGAGGGCTACCCGGGTCGCCGCTACTACGGCGGCTGCGAACACGTCGACGTCACCGAGCAGATCGCCATCGACCGGGTCAAGGAGCTGTTCGGCGCCGAGGCCGCCAACGTCCAGCCGCACTCCGGCGCACAGGCCAATGCGGCGGCGATGTTCGCGCTGCTCAAGCCGGGTGACACCATCCTGGGTCTGAACCTCGCGCACGGCGGGCACCTGACCCATGGAATGAAGATCAACTTCTCCGGCAAGCTCTACAACGTCGTCCCCTACCACGTCGACGAGAAGACCAACCTCGTCGACATGGATGAGGTCGAGCGGCTCGCCAAGGAGCACCGGCCGCAGCTGATCGTGGCGGGCTGGTCCGCGTACCCGCGTCAGCTGGACTTCGCCGCGTTCCGCCGGATCGCCGACGAGGTCGGCGCCTACCTGATGGTCGACATGGCGCACTTCGCGGGCCTGGTCGCGGCGGGTCTGCACCCCTCGCCCGTGCCGCACGCGCACATCGTCACCACGACGACGCACAAGACGCTGGGCGGCCCGCGCGGCGGTGTGATCCTTTCCACCGCGGAGCTCGCGAAGAAGATCAACTCCGCGGTCTTCCCCGGTCAGCAGGGCGGCCCGCTGGAGCACGTCATCGCGGCGAAGGCGGTGGCCTTCAAGGTCGCCGCAAGCCAGGAGTTCAAGGACCGGCAGCGCCGCACGCTCGAAGGCGCCAAGATCCTCGCCGAGCGGCTGACGCGGCCTGACGCCACCGAGGCGGGCGTCTCGGTGCTCTCGGGCGGCACCGACGTGCACCTCGTCCTCGTCGACCTGCGCAACAGCGAGCTCGACGGTCAGCAGGCCGAGGACCGCCTCCACGGGATCGGCATCACCGTCAACCGCAACGCGATCCCGAACGACCCGCGTCCGCCGATGATCACCTCCGGCCTGCGTATCGGCACGCCGGCGCTGGCCACCCGCGGCTTCGGCGCGGAGGAGTTCCGCGAGGTCGCCGACGTGATCGCTGAGGCGCTCAAGCCGTCCTGCGACGCCGAGTCGCTGACATCCCGCGTCTCTGCGCTCGCGGCGAAGTTCCCCCTCTACCCCGGCCTGGGCTGACGGGGTCACGCGGCGGTGGGGCGCCGTGCACACTGGACCAGTGCGCCGGCGCCCCTTCCCGCGTCGCCTCCCCTCACGTACATCCGCACCACCCACGAGCAGACAAGGGAGTCAGCCCTGTGGCCATCTCCGTCTTCGACCTCTTCTCGATCGGCATAGGGCCCTCGAGCTCCCACACCGTGGGGCCGATGCGCGCCGCGGGCATGTTCGCCCGGCGGCTGAAGAACGAAGGGCTGCTCGCGCACACCGCATCCGTCCGCGCCGAGCTGTTCGGCTCGCTCGGCGCGACCGGCCACGGCCACGGCACCCCCAAGGCCGTCCTGCTCGGCCTGGAAGGCAACTCGCCGCGCACCGTGGACGTCGAGACCGCCGACGACCAGGTGGCGCGGATCCGCACCAGCGGCCGGCTCAACCTCCTCGGCGCCCACGAGATCGACTTCGATGAGCGCAACCAGCTGATCCTGCACCGGCGTCGCGCCCTGCCGTACCACGCCAACGGCATGACGCTCTTCGCATACGACACGGCCGGGGCACCGCTGCTGGAGAAGACGTACTACTCGGTGGGCGGCGGCTTCGTCGTCGACGAGGACGCGGTGGGTGAGGACCGCATCAAGCTCGACGACACCGTGCTGACGTACCCGTTCCGCACCGCCGACGAACTGCTCCGCCTCTCCCGGGAAACCGGCCTTTCGGTCTCGGCGCTGATGCTGGAGAACGAGAAGGCGTGGCGGAGCGAGGACGAGATCCGCGCGGGCCTGCTGGAGATCTGGCGGGTGATGCAGGCGTGCGTGGCGCGCGGCATGACGCGCGAGGGCATCCTGCCCGGCGGGCTGAAGGTGCGCCGCCGCGCGGCGACCGCCGCGCGGCAGCTGCGCGCCGAGGGCCCGCCCGACCCGCGCGCGATGGAGTGGATCACTCTCTACGCGATGGCGGTGAACGAGGAGAACGCGGCGGGCGGCCGCGTCGTCACCGCACCCACCAACGGCGCCGCCGGCATCATCCCCGCGGTGCTGCACTACTACGTCAACTTCGTGCCGGGCGCGGACGAGGAGGGCGTGGTCCGCTTCCTCCTCGCGGCCGGGGCGATCGGCATGCTCTTCAAGGAGAACGCGTCCATCTCCGGCGCCGAGGTCGGCTGCCAGGGCGAGGTCGGCTCCGCCTGCTCGATGGCCGCGGGCGGCCTCGCCGAGGTCCTCGGCGGCACGCCCGAACAGGTCGAGAACGCGGCCGAGATCGGGATGGAGCACAACCTCGGCCTCACCTGCGACCCGGTCGGCGGCCTCGTGCAGATCCCCTGCATCGAGCGCAACGGCATGGCCGCGGTCAAGGCGGTCACGGCCGCCCGCATGGCCCTGCGCGGCGACGGCCGGCACCACGTCTCCCTCGACAAGGTCATCAAGACGATGAAGCAGACGGGTGCCGACATGAAGGTCAAGTACAAGGAGACGGCGCGGGGCGGGCTCGCGGTCAACGTCATCGAGTGCTGACGGAACGGCGTCGCGGGGGGATGTCATCGGGCAGACGTGGTCTGCCCGAGTGCGAAGTAGGCGGCGAGTCCGGGGTCCAGGGGTGGTACGTCGTAGGGGGTGCCGCCGTCGCGCAGTGAGCGGGTGGCCATCACCCCGGCGGCCACGCTCATCCTGGCGGAGACAGGGTTGGTGTCCGTGTGTCCGCCGTCGCGGGTGAAGCGGAGGAACTCGTCCATGATCTGGCCGTCGGCCCCGCCGTGGCTGCCGTGGGCATCCGGGATGCGGTAGGTGACGTCGGGCTCGACCCGGTAGTCGGAAGGTCCGGTGTTCCACACCTTCACCAGGTCGCCGGGACGGTCACCGAAGTTCTCCAGGCGCCCCTCGGTGCCGATGACGGTGTAGTTGCGCCAGTAGTCCGGGGCGAAATGGCACTGCTGATAGGCGGCGATCACCCCGTTGTCCAGCCGCATGTTCATCACTGAGACGTCCTCCACCTCCACGCTGTGGTTGAGGTCCCGGTGGGCGGTGGGCGGCCAGGTGAACTCCCTCAGCCAGCCTTCCGGGCGCGGCGTGCCCGGTGCGCGGCGCGGCAGGTCGCCGTAGACCATCAGGTCGCCGAGTGCGTTGACCCGCTGGGTGCAGCCGCCGGCCAGCCAGTGGATGACGTCCAGGTCGTGGGCGGCCTTTTGCAGCAGCAGGCCGGTGGTGCGGGAGCGTTCGGCGTGCCAGTCCTTGAAGTAGTAGTCACCTCCGTAGGAGACGAAGTGGCGTACCCACACCGTCTTCGGCTCGCCGATGATGCCTCGGGCGATGATGTCCCGCATGAGCCGGACGACGCCCATGTGCCGCATGTTGTGGCCGACGTAAAGTCGGGTGCCGGTCTGCTGTGCGGTGCGCAGGATGGTGTCGCACTGCTCCACGGTGATGCCGAGCGGCTTCTCCACGAAGACCGGCACACCGGCGCGCAGTGCGTCGCAGGCGATCTGCTCATGGGTGTCGTCGGGGGTCGCGACGATGACCGCATCGGCTCCGGAATCCTTCAGCAGTGCCCGGTGGTCGTCGAAGAGCGTCGGCTTGTGGAAGCGTGGTGCGTTGGCGCGTAGCGCCGATCGGTCGGTGTCCGCGAGCGCCACGACGCGAGCGCCGCGCCCTGGGCGGTGGGCGGCCAGGCCGATGCTCTTGCGCAGCCCCAGTCCGATCACGCCGATGCGCAGGTCGTCCACGGAGATTCCTTTCAGCTCTTGGCGAGAGACTCTTCGTATTCCTGCCGCATCTGGTTTCCGCATCCCGTTTGGAAGGCCTTGAGCACGGATGGCCACTCCGACAGCGACCGGTGGCCGGCTGCCAGGTCGGTGACGTACTGCACGATGTTCTGGTAGTTGCCGGGGAAGCTGTTGGTGTAGGCAGCGGAGTAGTGGCCGATGGTGGGGTCGGTGACGGCGATCTCCATCAGCGCGGTCTCGGTCCGGTGGATCGCCGAAGTGGTCTGCGGTTTGCTCGGAATGTGCAGGTACTGCGGCCCGTTGGCGAGGAAGTCCAGCGGCTGGGCGGTGGAGACCACCTCGGCGTTGCCTCGCGCGGTGAGGTGGATGTCACCGCCCGCCAGGGTGTAGTGGACGCCCTCGACTCCGTTGTCGAGTAGCTGCCGTTCCTTGGTGCCCATGGGTGCGCACAGGTAGTTGAGGACATTCAACAGGGTCTTGACCCGCTTGTCGTCGTCCTGCTTGCTGATCGCGGTGAAGCCGACCGAGCCGTAGCCGTACCACCAGTGCGGCGTGGCGCCGGGGGCTGCGGGGAACGGGGTCACCGGTGTGAGCGGCAGGTTGTACTGCTTGGAGTCGTTGAGATAGTTCGGGAAGGACTGCACGTAGGCGCCGATGGTGCCTCCTTGCAGGAGATCCATCATGGTCGTGGTGGAGATGGTGTTGTCCGGCCAGAAGAGCTGGGCGCCGGCCACCTTGACGAGGAACTCCAGGGCGGCATGCCACTCGTCGGTCTCGTACAGGTAGGTGAGTTTCCCGTCCTCCAGGCGCCACTTGTTGGGGGCACCGTGCCACTGTGCGAAGTGTGAGCAGTGGTTGTAGGCGGCCAATTCGAGCACGTACTTGTTGCGCTTGACGTCGAGTAGTTCCTTGCCCTTGGCGAGGAAGTCGTCGGCGCTGGTGAAGGACGGGCCGCCGACGGGCTGCCAGAAGTCCTCATCGAACAGGTAGACCTGGCCCATCCGGCCGTAGGCGACGGCCACGCCCCAGATCTTTCCGTTGACCACGGCGGTCTGCCATGCGTATGTCGGCAGGTTGGCGAGGTTCGGGTACGCCTTGACCGCGTCGCCGGACAGATAGGGGGTCAGGTCGTGGAATTTGGCCTCCAGCAGTTCCGGAACGTGCTGGAGGAACTGGTTCGGGGGGAACCACACCAGATCGGGGATGGTGCCGCCGGCTATGACGGTGTTGAACTTGGCCGGGTAGCCGTCGCCGGCATCGGTGGCGATGTCCATCTGGAAATCGGAACCGAGAGCCTTGTTGAGCGTCTGCCAGTAGGCGTTGCGGCTCATGTCCGGCGGCGGGGTGGTGAAGGTTTCCGTCAGCGCGGTGATCGGCTCTCCATCACCGGGTGGCGTGGCCACCGATTGCACGAGGTCGGTCGGGTAGTGCAGATAGGCGGGGTCAAGGCCCTGCACATTGCCGGGCAGGTCCGGTGGCGCCGCCTTGGCGGGGACGTAGGTGGGCAGCTTCACCTTGGCGGAGGCGGCGGCTCCCGCCTCTCCGGTGAGACCGCCGCCTGAGCAGGCTGCCAGGGCGGGCAGCCTGGAAACGGTCAGCTTTGCGCAAGCAGCCCGCGGCTGGTCGGAGCGATCGTGAAGCGCAACTGTTGGCAGGCTTAAGGAAATCGAGGACCGCGGTCGGCCGTCTGCGACCGGACCCGCAGTCTGCGCCCCGGCCACGCCTCCTCGGCCGGAGCAGGCCGCCGGCCACTTGATGTCCGATTTCCGCCAGCAAGCGTGATCGCAACGCCTCACAGTGGGAGGGGACGGCAAGCAGCGGGTACGCGAGGAAGCGAGGAGCCATGAGCGAGGCCACCGGCCTGGCGGCGGGCGACTGGACGGCACTCGCCGAGGAGCTGGGCGAGTACGGCAGCGCGCTCACCCCGCGGATTCTCACCCCCGGGGAATGCCGTGAGGTCGCCGCCATGTACGACGACGTGGAGCGGTTCCGGTCCACGGTCGACATGGCCCGTTACCGGTTCGGCTCAGGCCAGTACCGCTACTTCGCCAACCCCCTCCCGCAGCCGGTGAGGGAACTGCGCGAGGCCTTCTACCCCCGCCTCCTGCCGATCGCCCGCGACTGGGCCGAAAAACTCGGCCGTCCGGCCCCCTGGCCCGACACGCTGAAGGAGTGGCTGGCGATCTGTCACGAAGCCGGGCAGCCCAAGTCGGCGCAGATTCTGCTGCGCTACGGGCCCGGTGACTGGAACGCACTGCATCAGGACGTGTTCGGCGAGGCCGTCTTCCCCCTGCAGGTCGTCATCGGGCTGGACCGGCCCGGAGCCGACTACAGCGGTGGCGAGTTCCTGATGACCGAGCAGCGTCCCCGCGCCCAGTCCCGCGGATCGTCCACCACGCTGCCCCAGGGCCAGGGGCTGGTCTTCACCACCCGCGACCGCCCGGTCCGTTCGGCACGCGGGTGGTCGACCGCCCCCATGCGGCACGGCGTGAGTACGGTGCGTACCGGTCGGCGACGCACCCTCGGCCTGGTCTTCCACGACGCCAAGTGAGACGTCAGAAGAGCGTGGGTTGCAGGGCGCCCTCGTGGACGAGCAGGTCCCGCTTGCGCTCGATGCCTCCCGCATAGCCGCGCATCGTGCCGTCCGCGCCGATGACCCTGTGGCACGGACGTACCAGCAGAAGCGGATTGGCGCCGATCGCCGCCCCCAGCGCACGGACTTCCGCGCGCTCGGCTCCGATCCGGTCCGCGAGGGCTCCGTAGGTGGTCGTCGTGCCGTACGGAATATGCTCCAGGGCCGACCAGACGCGTTGCTGGAACGGTGATCCGCCGGGCACGAACTCGATGTCGAAATCGGTCAGTTCGCCGCCGAAATATGTACGTAGCTGCCGCGTCACCTCGGCGAACGCGCACGCATCGGGACGCCAGCCGTCCTGGACGACCGCTGCGTTCCGCTGGCCCGGCATCGACAGCGACGCGAGGGCGACGCCACCGCGTGCCGTGGCGGACTCCTCACCCACCAGCAGAAATTCTCCCAGCGGGCTGCCGAACGTGGTGTACAGCCTCATCGCCTCGGTCACTCGTGCCCCTCATGCCCCTCATGCCCTGTTGCGCTCCTCACCCCACCACTATGCGCCGGTCCGGGTGCGGCAACCGGCGGAAATCGGACATGGCGGTACGGCCCCCGCAGATGGCGCGATGGATCTCCAGCACTGCGGTCGAGCGGTTGAGGGTGATGTAGTGCAGGCCGGGCGCGCCCTCATCGAGAAGGCGTCGGGCCATGGCGGTCGCGTGGTCGACGCCGATCCGCTGCCCTTCGGCCGGGTCGTCACGCGCGGCGTCCAGGCGGCGAGCCAGGTCCCCGGGGAACGAGGCGTTGCTGAGTTCGGCGAAACGGCGGATCTGCCGTACATCGGTGGCCGGCATGATCTCCGGGATGATGAGCGTTTCGCATCCCGCAGCAGCCACCCGGTCGCGCAGCCGAAGATAGTCCTCCACGTGGAAGAACATCTGGGTGATCGCATAGTCGGCGCCGGCACGGCACTTGGCCACGAAGTGGCGCACCTCGCTCTCCCAGTCCGGTGAGCGGGGGTGACGTTCGGGGAAGGCGGCAACGCCGATGCTGAAGTCGCCCAGTGCACCGATGAGGCGGACGAGCTCGATCGCGTGCTCGAAGCCCTCGGGGTGCGGGACCCAGCGGCCCCGGGGATCGCCGGGCGGGTCACCGCGCAGCGCGAGCACGTCCCGGATGCCGGCGTCCGCGTACCGGGCGATGATGTGGCGCAGTTCGGTCACCGAGTGGCCCACCGCCGTGAGATGGGCGACGGGGCGCAGGGTCGTCTCTGCCGCCAGACGCCGCGTGATCTCGACGGTACGGTCCCGAGAGGAGCCGCCCGCGCCGTAGGTGACCGAGACGAAGGCCGGGGAGAACGCCTCGATCTGCCGGATCGTCTGCCATAGGAGGCCTTCGCCCGCCTGCGTCCTGGGCGGAAAGAACTCGAAGGAATACAGCGGCTCGTTTGAGGCCAGGATGTCGCGCAGCGTCGTCATAACAGGCCCACCAGGTACGGTTCGGTCTCCGATGCCTCGGCCGGGCCATAGGCCGTCGTGATGCGGCTCAGCAGGTCCGCCGGCACCAGCTTGTACTCCTGTGTGCCGACCGATTCGAGGACCACCGTGGCAACCGCGCAACCGAGTTGAGCGGCCCGCCGCAGGGGCAACCGCCAGGAGACACCCGCCAGGAGTCCGGCCCGGAACGCGTCGCCTACGCCGGTGGGGTCGGCCGCCTCCGTGGTGGGCACGGCGGCGACGTGCAAGGGAGGCTGATCCTGCCGGGCGATCATCGCACCCTGCGGGCCGAGGGTGGTCACCCAGGCGCCGGTCGTGGCGAGTATGCGGGCCCGCGTCCAGCCGGTGCGTTCCTGCAGCAGGGCCGCCTCGTACTCGTTGGTGAACAGGAAGTCGGCGCCTTCCACCAGCAGGCGCGCCTCCTCCCGGCCGAGCCGCGCCAACTGCTGGGAGGGATCGGCGGCGAACGGCAGGCCGAGCTTTCGGCACTCCTCGGTGTGGCGCAGCATGGCCTGGGGATCGTTGGGTGCGATCACCACCAAGTCGGGCACGCCGGCGCGTCCGCCGACCGAGGCGAGAGTGATCTGACCGGCTTCGGACATCGCACCGGCATAGAAGGTGGCGATCTGGTTGTGGTCGGCGTCGGTGGTGCAGATGAAGCGGGCAGTGTGCACAGTCTCGCTGACCCGCACCGACCCGGTGTCCACTCCGGTGTTCTGCAGCCAGGCGTCGTACTCCGCGAAATCCTTGCCGGCCGCACCGACGAGGAGCGGCCGCAGACCGAGCCGCGCCAGGCCGACGGCGATGTTGGCGCCCACTCCTCCGCGCCGCACCTGAAGGGAGTCGGCGAGGAACGACAAGGATACGCGGTCCAGTTGACCGGGGATCAGCTGCTCGGCGAAGCGTCCTGGGAAGACCATCAGGTGGTCGGTGGCGATCGAACCGGTGACGGCGATGCGCATCTCAGACTCCTGCACTCGCGCGCAGCGCGTCGACGCGGTCGGTGCGCTCCCAGGTGAAGTCGGGCAGTTCGCGCCCGAAGTGGCCGTAGGCGGCGGTCTGGGCGTAGATCGGGCGCAGCAGGTCCAGGTCGCGGATGATCGCGGCCGGGCGCAGGTCGAAGACCTCGGCGATGGCCTGCTCGATCCGCGACTGCGCCACGACCGCGGTGCCGAAGGTCTCCACGAACAGACCCACCGGCTCGGCCTTGCCGATCGCATACGCCACCTGCACCTCGCACCGCGAGGCCAGGCCCGCGGCCACCACGTTCTTGGCCACCCACCGCATCGCGTACGCGGCCGAACGGTCCACCTTCGAGGGGTCCTTGCCCGAGAAGGCGCCGCCGCCGTGACGGGCCATGCCGCCGTACGTATCTATGATGATCTTGCGTCCGGTCAAGCCGGCGTCGCCCATCGGGCCGCCGGTCTCGAAACGGCCGGTGGGGTTGACCAGCAGCCGGTGACCCTCCGTCTCCAGCTTGATCCCGTCGTCGGCGAGTCCTGCGAGGACATGATCGACGACGTATTCGCGGATGTCGGGGGTGAGCAGTTGCTCCACGCTGATGTCGCCCGCGTGCTGGGAGGAGACGACCACGGTGTCGAGTCGTACCGGGCGGCTGCCCTGGTACTCCACCGTGACCTGGGTCTTGCCGTCGGGCCGCAGATAGGGGATGGTGCCGTCCCTGCGCGCCTCGGCCAGCCGGCGGGAGAGCCGGTGCGCCAGTTCGATCGGCAGCGGCATCAGGGTGGGGCACTCGTCGGTCGCATAGCCGAACATCAGGCCCTGGTCGCCCGCGCCCTGCCGGTCGAGCTCTTCGCCGGCGCCCTCGATCCGCTGCTCGTAGGCGCTGTCGACACCTCGGGCGATGTCGGGCGACTGCGCGCCGAGGGAGACCGAGACGCCGCAGGAGGCCCCGTCGAAGCCCTTCGCCGACGAGTCGTATCCGATCTCGAGGATCTTGTTGCGGGCGAGCTCGGCGACCGGCGCATACGCGGTGGTGGTCACCTCGCCCGCGATGTGGACCTGGCCGGTGGTGATGAGCGTCTCCACGGCGACCCGGGAGGCCGGGTCCTGACGCAGGAGCTCGTCGAGGATGGTGTCGCTGATCTGATCGGCGATCTTGTCGGGGTGTCCCTCGGTCACGGATTCCGAGGTGAACAGGCGCTTTGCCATGAATACGGTCCCTTGGTCAGGCGGTCCGTTGGTCAGTCGGTGCACGTACGTCAAGTGCGCGCGCCACCAGTGCCTCGGCGGCACCGGTGTAGGCGGTGGGGTCGAGAAGCTCTTCCAGCGCCTTCGCGTCGAGATGCCGGGCGACGTCCGGGATTTCGATGAGCACCTCGGCGAGCGGACGTCCCTCCTGGTCCGCGGTGGTCGAGGCGTGGGTGAGCAGTTCCTTCGCACGGGCCTTGCCGAGCCGGGGAGCGAGCACCGCGGCGACTCGCTCGGTCACCACCTTGCTGCCGGTGAGCGCCAGGTTCTCCCGCATGCGGTCCGGTTTGACGACCAGTCCCCCGGTCAGCTCGGCCGCCGTGTGGGCGGCGCCGCCGGCCAGCCGCAGGCATTCGCGCAGCAGCAGCCACTCGGCGTGCCACGGGCCGGCCGAACGCTCGTCCTCGCAGACCATGCACTGGGTCAGAGCGGTGGCGAGTGCGGGGACTTGGAGGGTGGCGCTGCGGATCAAGGTGGTCAGCACGGGATTGCGTTTGTGGGGCATCGCGGAGGAACTGCCGCGCCCGGCCGGGCCGGGTTCGGAAATCTCGTCGATCTCCGTTCTGGCCATCACCTGCACATCGGCCGCGATCTTGCCCAGCGCTCCCGCGGTGAAGGAGAGTGCCGCGGCCGCATCGGCGATCGGTGTGCGCAGCGCATGCCAGGGCAGGACCGGCCGGGCCAGCGCGGTCTCGGCGGCGAACCGGTCGACGAGCCGGTCGAGGTAGGCCCCGGGATCCATCCCGGGTCCGTCGAGAGCCGCGTATTCCAGGTAGCCGGCGAGGGTGCCCGCGGCTCCGCCCAGCGACACCGGCAGCGCACGCTGCACGCCGGCCAGCCGTGCCTCCGCGTCCACGATCAGCTGGCGCCATCCGGCGGCCTTGAGCCCGAACGTGGTGGGCACCGCGTGCAGGGAGAGCGTGCGGCCGGCCATCACCGTGCCGCGGTGCCGCTCGGCGAGCCGGGTCAGGGCCGTGGCCGCCTGCGTGAGGTCGGCGCGGATCAGCCCCAGTGCCCTGCTGCACACGAGCACGGCCCCGGTGTCCAGTACGTCCTGGCTGGTCGATCCCCGGTGCACGTACTCGGCGGCGGCGGGGTCGGTGGCCGCGACCGTCCGGGTGAGGGCCTGGACGAGGCCGACGACCGGATTCGCGGTCTCCCGGGCTGCCAGTGCCAGCACGCGCAGGTCCAGTTGCTCGGCGCGTGCGGCGCGGGTGATCGCGGCGGCGGCCGACGCCGGTACGGTCCCCAGCGCAGCCTGGGCTCTGGCCAGCGCCGCCTCGGCGTCGAGCATCGCCTGCAGCCACGCACGATCGCAGACGGCTTCTTCGACCGGTACGCCGGCCCGTACCGGCGAGAGCAGCCCGGTGTCGGGCCCGCCGTCGAATCCCTGCGTCATGTCGTCATCTCCACCAGTGCGGAGCCATGCCGGCCCGTGGAAGTGGCAGGGGCAGTCGGTGCGGGAGCCAGGGACAGTACCGCGCGGGCGATGGCGTCGGAGTCCCCGAGCGTCACCGAGTTCACGCCGGGCCGTATGCCGGCCGCCGTCACCCAGTGCACGGCTTCCGTGGGGACGCCGTAGGCGAAGCGGCGCGGATGGACGCGGTCGTGGGCGTCCACCGTCCGGTAGGGGCGCTCGGTGATCGCCAGACCGCCGGTCTCGTAGGTGGTGCCGCAGCTGCCTTCGAGGCGGTACGGGACTGCCTGGCCGCTCATCATCAACTGGCGCAGCAGGGCGTCGCCGGTGCGCCTGAGGTCGGGCTCGGGCAGCCGGGCCTCGATGAGGACCTCGGCCCGGACGGGTTCGGCGTCGACCGCCTTGGAGACGGCCACGAACGCCGGGCGGTCGCCGGTGTCGATGCCGATCTCCAGGTCCGGGCCGATGATGTCCACCACGTTCGCCTCGATGAGGGCGCGCAGTTCCTCGATACGGGAGGCGGGAGGGCCGATGGACAGGTAGGCGTTGAGCGGTGTGTACCAGCCCTGCAGGTCGTCGCGGTAGGAGTTGCCTTCGAGACCGCCGTGGTCGACGGCGAGCCGTATCTCGTTGCGCAGGTCGCGCAGGACGTCCAGGGCAGCCTTGAGAGGCCCGCTGAGGTTGCCGGCCCTTGCCTCGTGCACGTCCCGTGCCAGATGGTCGAGCAGCCAGCCGCGGAAGCTGTCGCGGTCGGCGAAGCGCCGTCGTCCGATTGGCCGGGCGACGGCCTCCCAGTCCCACCGTTCGGACGCGGCGATCGCGAAGTCGTCCAGCACGCGGTGTTCGGCCTCGCCGTCGCCGGCCGCAAGGTAGCGGCGCGCAAAGCGCGGTGCCTGGTGTTCCTGCCTCCGTGCGGCGAGGAGCGTCTCGTAGTAGACGCTCTCGACCTCCTTGGCTATCAGCGGCCACAGGTCGGTGCCGAAGTGGACGCGCTCGGCGTCCACGGCCCGGCTCCGCAGCCGGCCGATCATCTCCGGCGTCAGGAGGCGCGGGATGTAGCGGCCGTGGGCGCCCTTCTCGTTCTCGCCCCGCGCGTGGTAGGGGATTCCGCGCCGGGAACCGGCCCAGATGCGCGGCTCCTGCCCGCAGGGGTGGTAGACCAGCCGGTCGCCGTGCCGTTCGAACGAACCGCCGCGGCCCCGGGTGAGCAGTGCCATGTGGTCGAAGAAGTTCAGGCCGAGCCCGCGCATCAGCACCGTCCGGCCCGGCTTCACGGCGGTCAGGTCAAGGTCGGCGGGGTTGGCGGGCAGTACGTAGGTCAGCCCGCACGCAGCGGCGGTGCGGGCCCATTCCTGCTCCTGCGCGGTCGGGCGGGCCGGCAGGTGCCCCTGGGCGAGGACGATCGCGTCCAGGCCGGTGAGCCGGGTTCCGTCCGCGAGGACGAGGGTCTGCGGGCCGCCGGGGACGCCGCCGGCGTCGTGCAGTGCAACCGCCCGCGTGCGGTGTTCCCGGATGGTGCAGTGCGAGGGCGCCTTCTGTTTGACCCGCCGGTAGGCGTCGGCCAGATAGTGACCGTAGAAGGCGCGGGTCGGGTACGCATCCGGGGTGAGGTCGCGGGCCTCGGCGAGGGTCCTGTCGTCGTACCGGTCCGGACCACCGGACCGGACCACGGACTCGGCCCACTCGTAGAGGCTGGGACCCGGCTCGACAGGACCGTCCATCTCCACGCTGTCGTCGGTGAAGACGGAGACCTGAGAGGCCACCGTGTTCATCAGCAGCAGACCGGACTGGGTGGTGCGCCAGACCCGGCCCGGGCCCGGAGGAAACGGGTCGACGACGTGGATGACGAGGGACGAATGCGAGGCATGGGTGCGCTCGTTGGCGCAGAGTCGTTCCAGCACCGACAGTCCGCGCGGGCCTGCCCCTACGATGCAGACCTCGAGACCGCTTGCGCTCATACCCGCCTCCCCGGCCACTGCTGTCCCGCTCCGGTCACCAGCGCGACCAGGTCGCCCGGGTCCGTCGGCCACCGGTTCCCCCGCCACGCCACATGCTGGTCGGGGCGGATCAGCACCAGGTCCCGCTCGTACAGGTCGCGGGCGGCGTCGCCGTCGACGTCCAGCACGGTCAACGGCATGCCGCTCGCCTGGGCAGCGGCCTGCAGCGGCTTCCCGCTGGGCGGCTCGGGCCCCAGGCGCAGCAGGCTACAGCAGGGGCCGAACCTGTCGAACAGAGAACTGCCCCGGCCGTGCCAGTCGTCCAGCCACAAGTGCGGGGCACGGCCGCCCGCAACGCTCGTGGGAACGTAGGTACCCCAGGAGTCACCGGGCGGTTGCGCCTGAGAGGCGACGACCGGTGAATCGTCATAGCGGGTGCCGAGTTGGATGCCGACGGCGTGGGTGTGCTCGCCGAATCCGCGCAGCAGCGCCCCCGTGCGGTCACGGACGGCTTCCCCCTCGGCAGTGCACGCCTCCAGGGCCGCCGGGCGGGTGATTGCGTTCAGTTCGGCGTCGAGTTCGCGTGCGGCGGCGAGGGCGCGCACGGCGGCAGGCCGCCGTTCTGCCTCGTAGCTTGCAAGCAACTGCGGTCCGCCCCAGCCCTGCAGCACAGCGGCGAGCTTCCAGGCGAGGTTGGCGGCGTCGTCGACGCCCGCGTTCATCATGAAGTCGCCATAGAGGCCCGCCGGATGGGCGGAATCCCCCATAAGGAAGATCCTTCCCCTTATGAACCGTTCCGCCACGTAAGCCGCGGCGGGAGTCCAGGAGCACGGGCCGAGGATCTCGACGGGCAGGGCGGTTCCCGCGGCCCGCCGGACCACGTCGGTGAGCCGGCCCTCTCCAAGCGGGCCGGCGTCCGCCGGGCCGGCCACCCGGAACAGGAACTCATCCGCACCGCCCAGCGCGACGAGCTGCGCGACGAGTTCCGCGTTCAGCACCCAGTGGCTCCATGCAGGCGCTCCGGCGAGCACGTCCCGGTGGAAGCCGGGCAGGCGCAGGTGCGCCGTGGTCACTCCGTACCCGCGGCTGTTCCGGTCGAGCGGGCCGGGCCGTTCGTAGCGGATGCCGAGAGTGTGGTGCACGAGGTCCCGTCCGGCGTCGCTCACCACTGCGTAGCGGGCCGTCCACTCCTCACGGGCGTGGCCCGGGCGCTCGGCCCGTACCCGCACCCGGTCCGCGTCCTGCTCCACGCCGGTGACCGTTCGTCCGGACATCACCGTGATGTTCGGCCGGGTGCGGACATGGTCGTGCAGAAACGCGCGGGCGCGCGTGTCGTCGACGCGGTGGGCCGGCTCGGGCAGCTGGTCCGTGCGGGGCGCCGCGGCGACCCGGCGCAGCCGCTGCGTGGTGCCGGGCAACGGCAGGCGCGACAGTTCGTGGCCGTTGTACCGGGTGAAGAACGCGATGTCGGTGGGGTGTTCGCAGGGCAGGCCGAGACGGCGTATCGAGGCGGAGACGCCCAGGCGCCGGTAGTGCTCCATCGTCCGCGCGTTCTGCGTGGTGGCGCACGGCGGGTTCCGAGGGGCGCCGTCGGGGTCGCAGACGTCGAAGACCACGCTGGGCACGCCATGGTGGTCCAGGAAGAGGGCGAGCATCAGGCCGGCCGGGTCGCCTCCGACGACGGCCACCGGCGTGTGCAGAGAGTCGGGGGAGTCACTCATCCGTCGGCGCACTCCCTCCCGGCTCGCGGGCGAGAGCGGCGTCGAGCGCCGCGTCGAGAGCATCGGCAGGCTGCGCGCATCCCGACAGCCAGCGCATGGCCACATAGCCGTCCGGGCGGACCAGCACCGCGCCGTCCTCGTCGTGGCCGCGCAGCCGCGTCCAGGTGCCGTCGGCGTCGACCGGGCCGCCGTCGGCCCCGACGGCGTGGGCTGTGACGGGGACGCCGCGCGCCTCCGACAGCTTCCTCGCGGCCGACAGCCAGGCGGCGCCGCCCGCGCCCGCCACCAGCAGGAACGATCCCGCAGCAGCCTGCAACTGGTGTGTGGAGAGGCGTTGTTGGCCATGGCGCAGCCAGGAGTGCGGCAGCCGGGAGCCCGGCCGGGCGGACTGCACCAGCGTGAGACCGAGCGGGTCCGGCTGGGGGCGCGCGGTCCGGTCGTCGCCGACGAAGCCCGCATCGGCGTAGTCGTATCCCATCTCGAGGCCGAGGTGGGCCGTGGTGATCCGGTTGGTGTCGAAGTACTCGCGCAGGACGGCTCGCCTGGTCTCACCGTCCGGGGTGTCGGAGAACAGCGCCGTCATCTGGGCGCGGTTCCACTCCGGCCGTGCGCCCGGCACCACTGCAGTCCCCGAGGTGAAGGCGATCTGGTTGAAGAGCGAGAAAAGGGCACGCTCCACGACGCGTTGCGCCACCGGGCGACGCTCGGCCTCATAGCTGTCGAGCAGGCACGGGCCCGCCAGGCCGTCGATGACGTAGGCGAGCTTCCAGGCGAGATTGTGCGCATCCTGGACACCGGTGTTCAGACCGAGGGCACCGGAGGGCGGATGGCGGTGTGCGGCGTCCCCGACGAGGAAGACGCGGCCGGAGCGGAACCGCTCGGCGACCGTTCCCTCCACGGGCCAGCGGCTGATGCTCTGCACCTCCATGGCGTGGTCGTCGGAGAGCTTCAGCGTGCGGCGCACCATCTTGACGATGGTCTCGTCGTCGAGCCCGGCCGCGTCGCGGTCGCCGGGCGGCCTGGAGAACATCAAGGTCCACTCCTCGGAGAAGCGGCCCCAGTTGCGCGGTCCCATGGGCACCACGCCGCAGTGCTCCAGGGTTCCGTCCTCCGACAGGCTGGAGACGCGGTTGACGACGGCGTCGTCGTAGGGGATGAACGGCGAGAAGTCGGCCCGCACATGGAGGTTGATCCACTCCATGAACGTCGGCGTGCCGAGCATGGGGATGGACCGCAGCCGGCCGACGGTCTTGCCGCCGTCGGCGGCGATGACGTACGCCGCACGCACCTGGAAGCTCCGGCCGCAGGTGCGGTCCAGCACCGTGGCCGTCACTCCGTCGTCGTCCTCGGTGAGGTCCGTCAGTTCGTGGTGGAAGAGCAGGCTGCCCGGGGCGCGTTCCTCGGCGTGGCGGCGCAGCAGGGGTTCGAGCCACCGCTGGCCGAGATTGGCGTGCCGGTAGGCGGATGCCTGCGCGTAACGGCCGGCCAGTGCTCCACCGCCGTACGCGTCGGCCCGGTGCAGCACCTTGCGGTCGTAGGGCTCGTCGCCGCCGAGGCTGGAGAGCCACACCATGGCACCGCAGTTCTCCTGCGGAGCTCCTTCGCGGTAGATGTCGTCGGCCACCTTGTGGTGGGCGAATATCTCCATCGTGCGGGCGTTGAGGATGTGCGCCTTGGGCTGCACCGACGTGCTGGGGTGTCGTTCGACGAGCAGCGAGCCGATGCCGAGGTCGGACAGGACGAGGGAGGCGGTGAGCCCGGACCCCCCGCCGCCCACGATCAGAACGGGTGTGTGCCGGTCGGCCGGGGTCGGTCGACGGGATGAGTTCATCACGCTTCCTTGTGTTCGCGCGTCTGCGGGGCGACCGGGCGGTCCTGCGCCGGCGCCGCGATCAGCAGGCTGGTTTCGAGGGCCAGCGGGACGACGGATTCCAGCCGCAGTCCGGCCCCGTCCAGGAGGGTCCGGTAACCGTCGAGGGTGCGTTCTCTGCCGCCGGCCGCCATGAGGAGGTGCAGATCCCACAGCAGGGCCAGGACCCCCTCGCCGTCGGTGGAGTCGGCGGTGGAGCCGGCGGTGGGGATGACCCGCTCGAGGATCAGCAGCCGGGCCGTGTCGGGCATCGCCGCGCGGACGGTGGAGAGCAGCTGTGTACACCTGGCGTCGTCCCAGTCCTGCAGCACACGGGAGAGCAGATACGCGTCGGCTCCCGGCGGAACGGCGCGGAAGGCGTCCCCTCCGACGGTGCGGCAGCGGCCGGGCCCCAGCGTCCGGGAGAGGTGCTCCTCCGCCACGGGTATCACGTGCGGGAGGTCGAAGAGCAGCCCGTGCAGGTGCGGGTGGGCCTGCAGGATGGTGGAGAGCAGCATGCCGCTGCCCCCTGCCACATCGACGACGGTGCGGCAGGCGGTGAAGTCGTACGCCTTCACCACGTCGGCGAAGAACACATTGCCGGCGTTCATGGCCCGCTGGAACCGCACTGCCGCGCCCGGCTCCCGCTCCAGGTAGCCGCGCAGCGGGGTGCCGAAGGCGTGCTCGAATCCGGATGTGCCGGTGCGTACGGCGGGGACCACCTCGCCCCAGGCACGGTGGAACTCCTCGCCGTAGATCACCGCCATGTCGCGCATCGACCGGTCGTCGTCCGAGCGCAGCAGAGTGCCGACATCCGTCAGCCGGTAGCCCTCCCCGGGCGTGCCGTCGACAACGCCCATGGCGGTCAGCAGCCGCATGAGACGCTCGATGCCGTCCTGGTCGGATCCGGTGACGGCGGCCAGTCGGGCGGCGGTGGTGTTCCCGGCGGTGATGTGGTCGGGAAGATCCAGTGCGGCGGCCGCGTAGAGCGCCTGCGCCTGCCAGGCACCGGTGAGGATGTCCACCACGCGGCGTGCGGGATGCCTGCCGGCCATGTGTCGAGCCTTTCGGTGTCGGGGTGTTGTGGCGTGTCTGCTGTGCGGCCGGTGGCTATTCGGCCTGTGGCTGTGGCTGCGGCTGTGGCCGTGCCGGTGGCCGCGCCTGCGCCGTGCGGTGGTGGGCGACGGCCCCTTCCGCCGGCCGGCGCAGGATGTCGCGGTGCGCTTCGCGCAGCCGTCGCTTGAGCACCTTGCCGGTGGGGCCGACGGGAAGCTCGTTGCGGTCTGCGGCGACGACCAGGGCACTGAGCGGCACCAGCCCGCGGTTGCGCAGCGCCGCAGTGCACCGGTCCAGCAGCTCCTGCGGGGAGCTGGCCGCTTCGTCGCCGAACATGACGACGGCTGCGGGGAGCGACGTCCCCGCGTTGTCGGGATCGTCCACGGCGACGACCGCCGCGTCGAGCGCCTGAGTCGTCATCAGGACGGCCTCTTCGAGCGGGAGGCTGTACACCGGGCCGTCGGCGGTGCCGATCACATCGGGGGTCCTGTCGAGGTGGTACCACAGTCCGTTGCCGTCCCTCCGGACGACGTCCCCGGTCAGGAAATAGCCGTTGCTGACGGAATCCCGGCTCAGCGCCGGGTCGTCCCAGTACCCGGGAGTGATGCTGGGCGTGCGGACCCCGAGCAGCCCGGCTTCGCCGTCCGGCAGCGGACGGCCCTGCCCGTCGAGGGCCGCGGCATCACGCACGGCCTTGACCGGCCTGCCGATCAGCCGCCCGTAGCCGGAGCTTTCGGGGGTGAACACCTGCTTGAACAGGACCATCCCCATCTCGGACGAGCCCAGGCCGTCGATGTACTGGGAGCCGGTGAGCCTGCGGCCCCTGTGGCGCCGCGTGCCCAGTGACGTCAGCGGGCGGATGTGCCGCTCATGGGAGGCGTCCCCCATGCCGTACCAGGAGTGGATGGCCTGTGCTGCGTACGGGGTGATGCGGGAGACGTCGGTCTCCGCCAGGGTGAGCGGGAATCCGAGGACGAAGGTGGGCCGGAAGCGGTTGATCGCCCGGGCCACCGACGCACCGTCCGTCGCGTCCAGCACGAGGGTGGGGATGCCCAGCATCACGGCCATGCTCAGATAGCTGATGCCCGCGGAGTGACTGTGCGGCAGCGCAGTGAGCATCCGGTCGGAACGCAGGGACGGGAAGGTCCACAGTCGTTCCCGCTTGCCGTTGAAGAACGACTCGTGGGTGAAGACCGGTGCCTTGGGCCGGCCGGTCGTTCCGGAGGAGTGCGAGATCATCACCAGGTCGTCGCCCTGGTGCCGGTACGGGAATCCCGGCAGCGGCCCGGTCGGCCGCGGGGCGGTCGCCTCGAGCGTGGCGATGTCCTCGGTCAGGATCGCCTTGCCCGAGGCGGCGCCCGACTGGGACCAGGCCTCGGCACAGCCGGCCAGCCGGTCCTGGTCCGCGACGAGGATCGTCGTGCGGGTGCGCCGGAAGTACTCGGCGGCCGTATCCGTGGGCATGTTGGGGTTGCAGTGCACGGCGACCGCGCCGAGGCTGGTGATCGCTATGTGGTGTAGCAGCCCGAACAGGCCGTTGCGCGTGCAGACTCCGACATGGGTCGACGGCACGACTCCGTGGCTGCGGTACCAGTGCGCGTACCTGATGACGCGGATCCGCATCTCGTTGAGGGACACGCCCGGCAGCTCGCCCTCGTCCCAGGTGGGTGAGGTGGTATCGGGGTGGAACAGGATCGGCCTGTCCCGGTCGTTCGCGGTCTGCCAGGCGTGCCAGAAGAAGTTGCCCGCGCCGAGCCGCCGGTTCGCCGTCAGGCGCAGGCGCTGGGCGACGGTCCGCTGGGACCCGAAAATGATCATTGGTGTGCCTCTCTTGAGCCATCGATCGGCTTTCGGTCAGCATTGGGCCGGCATGGGATCAGCATTGGGCCGTCGGTGTCTGTGCCCATGACACGTTCGACTCGTTGAGCGCTGAGCGAAGCCATTCCCCCAGTGCCCTGCGGCGGATGTCCCAGGGGATGCCGTGGCTTCCCGCAAGTGGCGCCGCACCGCGCAGTGTCACGGCCAGTCTCCGGTCGAGGCCGGGTTCCGCAGCGGACAGTCCCGACTCGGCGAAACGGGCACGCAGTCGCCGAACGAGGGTCTCGGTGTCGGTTCCGAAGAGCACGGAACAGATGCCGGTGGGCGTCGCGGCGATGAGCAGCCGGCCGAGCTCGTACTCGGCGCATGCGTAACGGATACGCACACCGCGCCCGCTGTTCTTGAACGCGGTGGGGGTCATGCCGAGCAGGTGCTGCGCCAACGCGTAGAAGTTTCCACTGGAGTTGAACCCGGCTTCGTAGATGGCTTCGGTGATGGTCCTCGTCCTGGGGATCGCCTGCCGGAGCCGGTCGGCGCGGCAGGCGACGGCGTAGGCCTTGGGGGTGACTCCCGTCAGCGAGGTGAAGACGCGGTGGAAGTGGAACCGGCTGAATCCCGTGGCGGCCGCGAGCTCACCGAGCGACGGGGCCGGTCCCGGAGCCTCCATCAGCCGGCACGAGCGCAGGACTGCTTCGACGTGTATATCGTGCGCGTCGTGCCATGCCCGGTCCGGGCGGCAGCGCCGGCACGGACGGAAGCCCGCTCTTTCCGCTGCCGCCGGATCGGGGAAGAAGATCGTGTTGGCGCGGCGAGCGTGCCGGGATCCGCACGACGGACGGCTGTAGGTGCCGGTCGTCAGCACCGAGTAGCAGAACGCTCCGTCCGCCCGCCGGTCGCGCCGCAGCACTGCATGCCAGCGCGCCTCGTCGTCGCCGAACTCCCGCGCCGCGATCAACGCCTTCTCCTCCACCGGGCTCACTTCTCACTTCTCCAGGCAGAACTCGTCGATCGGGTAGCCGACGTGGCGGTCCTCCACGGGCAGATAGCCGAGCACCTTGTCCCCCGGCTTGAGTTCGGTGCTGTTGAGCACCACCCCGCCCGGGCCGAGCACGCGGACGTGCCAGTCGTCCTGGAGGATCAGATTGGCGGTGCGGCCTTCGGGGCCGACCGCATCGATGGAGATGAGCGGACGGCTCTCGATCTTGACGCGGCCCACGGTCACCAGCCGGGTCCTGCCGTGGATGTCCACGGCGGTGACCTTGCTGCCCGCCTTCAGCTCGCTCAGGTAGTTGGTGCGTTCGTTCTGGCCGAGGGTGTAGGAGTGGATGGCGCCGGCATTGACGCGGAAGGGGCGCGTCGGCATGTAGGGCAGCGGGTGGGTCTCGCTGACGCAGAGGATCATGCCCTTGGAGTGGGAGCCGACCAGGATCCCCTCGTCCTCACGGAAGTAGGTGGCGGTGTCCACACAGGCCCGGTCGCCCATGCCCACATGAGCGGTGGCGGTGATCTCCAGCTCCACCAGCTGCAGATCGGGCACACCGGCCTCGGCTGACTTCCTCAGGGCGGTGGCGTCGCCGACCTTGGCCGGCGCCATGAGCACGCCGTCCGAGCCGAGTTCGAGGACGCCGAAGATGATCTCCGCCTCCTCGACGTCCCGGGCGATGGTGATGAGACTGCCGTCGGCCTTGGCCGCCGCCGCAATCACGATCTCCAGCGGGATCTTCGTCGGATCACGGAAGTCCAGCAGGCTCCACTTCTCCGTACGTCCGGAGCGGCAGGCCTCCTCCAGCGTCCCGGCGTCGACGATCTCGACATAGCGTCCGAACTCCACCTGGGGGTGGCGCAGCGCCAGTTCCGCCGGTTCACCGTGCTTGGCCGGATCCACGATGACCACGTCCGCGGACCCGAAGTCCTCGGGGAGGGTCTGGCCCTGGGGGAACAGGATTTTCTTCACCGTCGGCGGCAGAGCGGACAGTTCCGCCGGGTCGGAGGCGAGTATGCCGTCGACCCGGGCGTGGATCGCCTCTTCGACGACGGCTTCCTTCGCCGATCCGACGGAACGGATGTCGATCCAGCTGAGCTTCACAGAGCACCTGCCATTCGCGGGGAGGGATGGGACGGAGAGGGACGGTCAAGGAGGGAGCCGGCCGAATCGTGGACGATGCCGGCGAGTTCGAGGACGGTGGCGCGAGGCGTGGCGGAACCGAACACCCTGCGCCCGACGGCGAGTCCACGGCATCCGACGGCGAGGGCTGAGGCCGCGAAGTCCGCGATGCTGCCGTCGAGATCGCCGCCTGCCACGATGATCGGGAGGGGCGAGCTGTCGACGACCTCGGCCATTCGCTCGGCGGGGGAGGCGAACACCGTCTTGACGATGTCGACCCCCAGGTCGGCCGCGATGTTGACCACATGGGACAGCAGAACGGGATCGGAGGGGTCGGTGACCCGGGGGCCACGCGGATAGACCATGGCGAGCAGCGGCATGTTCCACCGGTCGCACGCCGCGGCGACGGCTCCGAGGTCGGCGAGCTGGGCAGCCTCGGTCCGCGAGCCGATGTTCACATGCACGCTGACCGCGTCCGCCCCGAGGCGGATGGCGTCCTCGACGTCGCCGACGAGGACCTTGGCGTCCACATCGGGGGCGTGCGCGGTGCTGGCACTCAGGTGGACGATCAGTGAGCAGTCCCTGAGGAGTTCGGGATCGATGACGCGAGCGCGGCCCTTGTGCACGACGATGCCGTCGGCACCGCCGGCGACCACGTCGCGGACCAGCTCATCGAAGCGTTCGACGCCGGCTATCGGGCCGTCGGAGACGGAGTGGTCGAGCGGCACGAACAGATAACGGCCGTCACCGTGACCGGACAGCCTGGCCAGACGCCGCGACTTTCCCGTGGAAGACATTCTCAACATCGGGCACTCCCTTGTGCAATGAAATTCATGCACGACGCATATGAAGAGTGTGCGGGCGAAAACACCAGGATCTGCACAGAGGTGCTACAGGGAAGCGGAGTTCCCGCCTCCGACAAAAAGAAAAGACGGCACGGGCCCGCGGGCGGCTCGTGCCGTCTTTTTGGTGAATTCTTACCGCTGAAGAGAATTACCGATGAACGCCGTGGAAAGGGGGACCGGCGAAACGGCGGCCGCGCTCAACGGGCGCCGGTCACCTGGTCCAGCAGGGCGTCGGCGTCCGGCGGTGGACGGTTGCCGCGCCACGCCACGTACTGGTCCGGGCGGACAAGAGCCAGGTCGCGCCCGTAGAGATCACGCGCCAGCGGGTCGGGGAGATCGAGGACCGCCAGCGGAATCCCGCGTGCGACCGCCGCGGAGCGCAACGCGCCGGCGTCCGGCGGCGATCCGCCCAGACGCAGCAGGGTGAACCCCGTTCCGAACCGGTCGTAGAGCGAACTTCCCGCGTCACGGCGTCCGTTCAGCCACAAATGCGGGGCTCGGCCTCCGGGGACGCCACTGGGCATGTAGGTGGTGAGGGAGTCGGCGGGCGGTGCGTCCCGGTCGCCGTCGGCGACGACAGGCGAGCCGTCGTAACGGGCACCGAGCTGTATGCCGATGGACGCGAACTGCTCACCGAGCGCCCCGAGTCGGTTGCCCAGCGCCGCCCGCGCACCCCGCCCCGTCGGCGAGTCCTCCTCGAGATGGCCGGGCCGGTCGATCTCCCCGAGGTTGCGGTTGAGGTTACGCGCCGCGGCGGTGTTCCGCAGCGCGACCGGGCGGCGCTCCGTGCCGTAGCTGTCCAGAAGCCGTGCCCCGCCCCAGCCGTGCACGCGGGAGGCCAGCTTCCAGGAGAGGTTGGCCACGTCGTCGATGCCGGTGTTCATGCCGAACCCGCCTGTTGGCGTGAACAGATGGGCCGCGTCCCCGGCGAGGAACACCCGCCCCTCCCCGAAGCTCTCGGCCACCAGCGCCACCCCCGGCGTCCACGGCCGGTGGCCCAGCACCTCGACCGGCAGGTCGGTGCCCGCGGCGCAGCGCACGATTCGCGCGAGCCGCTCCGCGTCGAAGCTGTCGGGGTCGACCGAGCTGGTGAGCAGGGAGTACTCATCGGCGCCGTCGAGAGCGATGAGGTTGACGACGACCTCGGCGTTGACGGCCCAGTAGCTCCATGCGTCACGCCCGCCGAGCAGGTCCCGGCGCAGGGTGGGCAGCCGCAGATGCGCCGCGGTCGCCCGCCGCCCGAGAATGTCCTGGTCGAGACGGGAGTGCCCGGCATAGGCGATCCCCGCCGAGCGGCGCACCAAGCTCCGCCCGCCGTCGCAGCCGACCACGTACCGAGCCCTCAGCCGCCGGCCGCGCACATCGTGCACCGTCACGCCGTCCGCGTCCGGGACGACCCGCTCCACCCCGCAGCCGTACCGAAGGGTGATGGCGGACCGGGTGCGGGCATGACGGACGAGAAACCGCTCGACGTACATCTGGTTGGCCCGGTGCAGCGGCTCCGGTACCTGGTCCGCCCGCGGCGCCGAGGCGACGCGGCGGCGCTTGGCGGCGCTGGACGCCATCGGCAGGCGCGCCAGCTCATAGCCGTTGTAGCGGGTGAAGTAGGCCACGTCCGTGGGGTGTTCGTCGGGCAGGCCCACGGCGCGCACCCGGTCGGCGATGCCGAGCCGGCGGTAGTGCTCCATGGTGCGCGCGTTGTGGGTGTTGCCCCGGGGGTGGTCGAAGGAGGGGTCCGTTTCGTCGCGCTCCTCGCACACCACGCACGGCACACCCTGGGCGTCGAGGAAGAGGGCGAGGACGAGACCGACTGGGCCGCCGCCCACGATGACCACAGGGGTCCGTGCCACAAGGTCCATGCCGGACGCCGCCTCAGCGGATCCTGTCCTCGTGGGCCACGACGCGCTGGCGCTGCTCCCCGAGCCCCGCCACCGACAGCCGCATGGTGTCCCCGGGTTTGAGGAAACGGTTACGCGCGAAGCCAACGCCGGCGGGCGTGCCGGTAGCGATCACGTCACCGGGCAGCAGGGTCATGAACCGGCTGACGTAGGAGACGATCTCGGCGCAGTTGAAGATCATGTCGCGGGTCGAGCCCTCCTGCATGATCTCGCCGCTCACCTCCGCGGTGAGCGCCAGCGCCTGGGGATCGGCGATCTCTTCCGGCGTGACGAGCCAGGGGCCGAGCGGGCAGAACGTGTCGCTGCTCTTGCCCTTCACCCACTGCCCGCCGCGTTCCACCTGGAAGGCTCGCTCCGAGACGTCGTTGACCACGCAGTATCCGGCCACGTACCGCTGCCAGTCCGCCTCGGCGACGTACTGCGCCTTCTCGCCGATGACGAGGCCGAGTTCCACCTCCCAGTCGCCCTTCTCCGCGTCCTTGGGCAGGACGACGTCGTCGTAGGGACCCGAGATCGACGTCGTCGCCTTCATGAACAGCACCGGCTCGGACGGGATGGGCTTGCCCGTCTCGTTGGCGTGGTCACGGTAGTTGAGGCCGATGCAGACGACCTTCGAGACATCCGACACGCACGGCCCGATCCGCTCCGTGGCGTCCACAAGCGGCAGAGTCTCCGGGTCGATGCTCCGCAGCTCGTCCAGGACGTCGCGGGCCAGGGTCTCCGCGCTGATGTCCGGGTGGACCCCGGACAGATCACGCACCCGCGCGTCGCGGTCGAGTATTCCCGCCTTCTCGCGTCCGGGCTGTCCATAACGCACCAGCTTCATGAGCTCCGCCTTACGTCTCGGGTTCGGCCGGGCCTGTCGACGGTGCGAGTCTCCAATCCGCCGCCCGGGCACATCACTCCGGTTCTTGCGGGCGAACCCGGGCGGAGGGCGTGCCCCTTTTCGGCAGCAACATTCTGGTCGTCTCCGCCGCGACGATCTCCTACGGTCACGGGCGGTACCCGAACCTCTGGCCCGGGAGAAGACCATGGACGACATTCCGCGCCCCGCGCAGTCCACGCACCGCACCGACCTCCTCGGAGTGCATTCTCTCGACAATTTCAGCCTGGCCGTCCCCGACCTGGCGCAGGCACAGAGCTTCTACCGGAAGTTCGGTCTCCACGTGGCAGAGCAGGGAAACGGGCTCGGACTGTACACCGAGGGCCACCTGCACTGCTGGGGAACGCTCTCCGAAGGGCCCGGCAAGAAACTGCGGCATCTGTCGTTCGCCGTGTACCCCGACGACCTGCCGCGCTTCCGTCGCAGGCTCGGGCAGCTGGGCATAGAGCGCATCGATCCGCCGCCTGGTGTCGACAGCGACGGCCTGTGGTTCCACGACTGCGACGGCCTGCCGGTCGAGCTGAAGAGCGCGCCCAAGAGCTCCCCGGACGCGAAGTCGCAGGCCGCGATGGCCACCTCGCCCCCTGGCGTGCGGTGCGCTCCGCTGCGCGACGAGGCCGAGGAGATCAGGCCGCGCCGCCTGCAGCACGTCCTGATCTTCACACGGAACCTGGATCGGGCCATCGCCTTCTACGGCCGCGTGCTGGGGCTGCGGCTGTCGGACCAGGCAGGTGACGTCGCGTTCATGCACGGCGTGCACGGCAGCGACCACCACCTGCTGGCGTTCGCCGTATCGAACGGCCCCGGTTTCCACCACTGCAGCTGGGACGTCGCCTCCGTCGACGAAGTCGGCCTGGGGGCCATGCAGATGGCAGACCGGGGCTTTCCCCACGGCTGGGGTCTCGGCCGCCACGTTCTGGGGTCGAACTATTTCCACTACGTCCGTGACCCCTGGGGCAGTTACTCCGAGTACTCGGCCGCCATGGACTACATTCCCTGCGGAATGGACTGGACGGCGCGGCAGCACAAACCGGAGAACGGGTTCTTTCTGTGGGGTCCGCAGCCCCCCGCGGACTTCGCCGTGAACCGGGAAGTCGGCTGAGCCCGGCGCAGCCCGGCTCAGCCCGGCGGGGCCCGGCGGGGCCCGGCGGGGCCCGGCGGGGCCCGGCGGAGCCCGGCGGGGCCCGGCGGAGCCCGGCGGGGCCCGGCGGAGCCCGGCGGAGCCCGGCGGAGCCCGGCGGAGCCCGGCGGAGCCCGGCGGAGCCCG
>NZ_JANFNG010000032.1 GCF_024436035.1 Streptomyces humicola | reverse complement strand
GCTCCGCCCCGAGCAGGCCGCCTACATCGGCGTCCCGGTCGAGGGCCCGTACAAGTCCGACCACTACCGGTACTGATGACTGGCCGTCAATCGCCCAGGGGCGGTCTGCTGGGCGCCGTCGCGACCAGCCGCCACGAGGTACGCAGCGGAGGAGCGCGCGGTGAGGCCGCGGCCGGGCGCCTCCTCGACCTGGTCTTCGACTGGATCCGTGCCTGCTTCCACCCCGAGCGCACCGGCGGCCAGTCCGGGGTCTTCCACTACGAGGTGAGCACCCCGGGCGGCGTCCGGCACCGCTGGGTCGTCGTCGCCGACGGGCGCTGCGAGGTGACGGGTGAGGCGCCCGCCGACGGCGAGGACTCAACGATCGCCGTGGAGTTGGAGGACCTGGTGGCCCTCGCCGTCGGCGAGATCACCGGCTCGCAGGCGTTCGTCGGAGGGCGCCTGAAGATCTCGGGCGACATCTACTTCGCGATGAACTGGACAGCCTGGTTCGGCGCGGACTAGCGCGATGCACGGGATTGCCGGCACCGCATGGGAATGGTCCCCCGGGCCGCCGTCCGGCCCGGAGGACCATTCCCTCGCATGATCACTGGATCACTCGATCGCGTCAGCCCAGGGATGCGATGGCCTCGTTGAACACCTTCGACGGACGCATGACGGCCGACGCCTTGGCGTCGTCGGGCCGGTAGTAGCCGCCGATGTCGGCCGGGGAGCCCTGCACCGCGATCAGTTCGTCGACGATGGTCTGCTCCTGCTCGGTGAGGGTCTTGGCGAGGCGGGCGAACGCCTTCGCGAGCTCGGCGTCGTCGGTCTGCCTGGCCAGCTCCTGCGCCCAGTACATGGCCAGGTAGAAGTGGCTTCCGCGGTTGTCGATGCCGCCCAGGCGGCGGCTGGGCGACTTGTTCTCGTTGAGGAAGGTGGCGGTCGCGCGGTCGAGGGTGTCGGCGAGGATCTGGGCGCGCGCGTTGCCCGTGGTCTTCGCGAAGTGCTCGAAGCTGGCCGCCAGCGCGAAGAACTCGCCCAGGCTGTCCCAGCGCAGGTAGTTCTCCTTGATGAGCTGCTGGACGTGCTTGGGCGCCGAGCCGCCCGCTCCGGTCTCGAAGAGCCCGCCGCCGTTCATGAGCGGGACGATCGAGAGCATCTTGGCGCTGGTGCCCAGCTCCAGGATCGGGAACAGGTCGGTCAGGTAGTCGCGCAGCACGTTGCCGGTGACCGAGATCGTGTCCTCGCCGCGACGGATCCGCTCCAGGGAGAACCTGGTCGCCTCGACCGGCGACATGATCTCGATCTGCAGGCCCTCGGTGTCGTGCTCGGGCAGGTACGCCTTGACCTTCTCGATCAGCTTCGCGTCGTGCGCGCGGTCCTTGTCGAGCCAGAAAACCGCCGGAGCACCGGTGGCGCGGGCTCGGTTGACGGCGAGCTTCACCCAGTCCCTGATCGGGGCGTCCTTGGCCTGGCACACGCGGAAGATGTCGCCGGCGCCGACCACTTGCTCCAGGACCACGGTGCCGGCCTGGTCGACGACGCGTACCGTGCCCGTCACCGGGATCTCGAATGTCTTGTCGTGGCTGCCGTACTCCTCGGCCTTCTGCGCCATCAGGCCGACGTTCGGGACCGAGCCCATCGTCGCGGGGTCGAAGGCGCCGTTGGCGCGGCAGTCGTCGATGACGACCTGGTAGACACCGGAGTAGCTGCTGTCGGGGATGACGGCGAGGGTGTCGTGCTCCTGGCCGTCCGGGCCCCACATGTGGCCGGAGGTCCGGATCATCGCCGGCATGGAGGCATCGATGATGACGTCGCTCGGCACGTGCAGGTTGGTGATGCCGCGGTCGGAGTCGACCATCGCCAGATCGGGTCCTTCGGCGAGCTCGGCCTCGAAGGACGCCTTGATCTGCTCGCCCTCGGGCAGCGACTCCAGGCCCTTGAGGATGCCGCCGAGCCCGTCGTTCGGGCTCAGGCCGGCCGCGGCGAGCGTCTCGCCGTACGCCGCGAACGTCTTCGGGAAGAAGGCCCGCACCGCGTGGCCGAAGATGATCGGGTCGGAGACCTTCATCATCGTGGCCTTCAGATGCACCGAGAACAGCACGTCCTCGGCCTTGGCACGGGCGACCTGCTCGGTCAGGAACTCACGCAGCGGCCCGACGCGCATGACGGACGCGTCGACGACCTCGCCCGCCAGCACCGGCACCGACTCCCGCAGAACGGTGGTGCTGCCGTCGTCGCCCACCAGCTCGATGCGCAGCGAGCCCTCCTCGGGGCTGACCACGGACTTCTCGGTGGAGCGGAAGTCGTCGGCGCCCATCGTGGCGACGTTCGTCTTCGAGTCGGGGGACCAGGCGCCCATCCGGTGCGGGTGGGTCTTGGCGTAGTTCTTCACCGAGGCGGGGGCGCGGCGGTCGGAGTTGCCCTCGCGGAGCACCGGGTTGACGGCGCTGCCCTTGACCTTGTCGTAACGGGCGCGGATCTCCCGTTCCTCGTCGGTCTTCGGCTCGTCCGGGTAGTCCGGCAGCGCGTAGCCCAGCTGCTGCAGCTCGGCGATGGCGGCCTTGAGCTGCGGGATGGACGCCGAGATGTTCGGCAGCTTGATGATGTTGGCCTCGGGCGTCTTGGCCAGCTCACCGAGCTCGGCGAGTGCGTCGTCGATGCGCTGTCCCTCGTCGAGGCGCTCGGGGAAGCTGGCGATGATCCGGCCGGCCAGAGAGATGTCGCGACTCTCGACGCTGACCCCGGCCTTCTTGGCGTACGCCTGGACCACGGGCAGGAACGAGTATGTCGCCAGGGCCGGGGCCTCGTCCGTGTGTGTGTAGATGATCGTCGAGTCAGTCACCGATACTCCAGCTTCACGTCTACATCGTCTTGACATCAAGATATCTCGTGATCGCCCCTCCCGGGCACCCGACCCCCCGGCCCGTGTGACACGCGTGACGGACGTGACACAAGGGAGTGATCAGGTGTGGCGTGTGATCACGCCTGAGTGGTCGCCGACGCCATGGCACGGCGGACGTACAGCGCGTGATACGCGCCATGTGGCGCGAAGTCCCTCGAACCGCTTCAGAACCGGTCAAGGCCCCCTTTGATGCGCCTTCGAGGCGCCTTCGAGGTGCTCTGTCCACCCTCGGTCGACGGCCGGTGACGGCCATCCCATGACGTGAGGCCGGATGAACGGAGGGCGGACATGGTGACGGCCCTGCCACCCAGGACGGCGGCGGCTCCAACGACCGTACCGGTCACCGGGCTCCGGCACCGGTCCTGGGCGCTGGCAGCGCGCTTCGACCGGGAACTGGGTGACCCGTGCGACGAGGCCACCGTCTTCTCCTACGAGCACGCGATCCGCCTCGACCGTACGGAGACCTTCCCCGACGAGATCTGCGCGGCCCTCAACACCTGGGGGCTCGCGCACTACTACGTACCCGCCGCCTACGGCGGGGCACTCGACGACTTCCAGGATCTGCAAATGCTGATCCGCACCGCGGCCCGGCGCGACCTCACCACAACCATCGCGCACGGCAAGACGTTCCTCGGCTCGCTGCCCGTGTGGGTCGGCGCCGACGCCGCGACCGCCGCCCGCCTCGGCGGCCTCGTACGAGCCGGCGCCCGCGTCTCGCTCGGCCTGACCGAACGCACCCATGGCAGCGACATCATGGCCGGCGAGCTCACCGCCGAACCGCAAGGGCGCGGATACCGGCTCAACGGCGAGAAGTGGCTGATCAACAACGCCACCCGCGGACGGCTGATCACCCTGCTCGCCCGCACCTCACCGGCCGGCGGCCCGCGCGGCTTCAGCGCCCTGCTCGTCGACAAGGACGACCTGCCGGCGCAGGCCTGGCAGTGCCTGCCCAAGGTGCACACCCACGGCGTCCGCGGCGCCGACATCAGCGGCATCACCCTGCACGACGCACTGGTCGGGCCGCAGACGCTGATCGGCACCGAGGGCAGCGGCGCCGAGCTGATGATGAAGTCCCTGCAGGTCTCGCGCGCCTTGTGTCCCTCGCTCTCACTCGGCGCCGCCGACCAGGCGCTGCGCCTGGCCGTGCGCTTCTCCCGGGGCCGCGAGCTGTACGGCCGTCACCTCGCCGACCTGCCGCTGACCCGCCGCACGCTCGCGGAGGGCTTCGCCGACCTGCTGCTGTGCGAGGCCGTCTCCACCGTGGCCGTCCGCAGCATCCACGCGCTGCCGAGCGAACTGAGCGTCACCGCCGCCGCCGTCAAGTACTTGGTGCCGTCGCTGGTGGACGGCGTCATCGACCGGCTCGGTTCACTACTCGGGGCGCGCTCGGTGCTCGGGCAGCAGTACGCGCACGGCATGTATCAGAAGATCGCGCGCGACCACCGCATCGTCGGGATCTTCGACGGCAACAGCCTCGTCAACCAGTACGCTCTCGTTTCCCAGTTCCGGTCGCTGGCGCGGGCCTACCTCGGCCCCGACGACCACCGCCCGGGCCTGGCCATGCTCTTCGACCTGGAGCGCACCCTGCCGCGCTTCGCGGCCGAAGGGCTCGCGCTCGTCTCCCGCTACGGCAGCAGCATCCTCGGCACCCTGCCCGGCTCCGTCGCCCGCCTGTCTGCCATGGCCGACCGCGCGCCGGCGCTCGCCGGAGCGGCACGGCGCGCGCAGCAACTGGGGGACGCCGCCAGCGAGCTGCACCGGCGCATGCGCCGCGTCGCCCCCACGGTGGCCGACGCGTCGGCGGAGTGCTTTACCGAGGCACGCCGTTACGCGCTGTGCCTCGCCGGAGCCGCCTGCCTCGGGCTGTGGCTGCACAGCAACGAGGCCGCGGAGGCGGAGTGCAGCTCGGGTGAGTTGTGGCGCGACGGGCTGTGGCTGCACGCGAGCCTGCGCCGGATCCTCGCGCGCCTGGGCATGCAGGACGGCCAGGACGGCCAGGACGCCGCGGCGGACGACGGCGTCTTCGACGAGCTGTACGAGCGACTGGTCGCGCACTACCAACAGGGCTTCCTTTTTTCACTGTTGCCCTGCCCGATAGCGGAGGGGCCGCCGTCATGCTGAAGCACACCACGTGCGTCGGGACCGCCGGCCCCGACGCGCCCGAGGCCAGAGTGGCCGCACTCGAAGCGCTCTTCGGCGACCCGGGGGACCCCGACAACCCGTTCGGCGAGGCCGCCGTGCTCGCCGCCGACGAACGGGCCGAACTCATCCCGGAGGCCGAGGCCGCCCTAGCGCGCTTCGGGCTCAACCAGGAGTTCATCCCGCTCGAGCTCGGCGGCCGGCTCGACCGCATCGACACCCTCGCCCGCGTCCTGCGGCCCGTCTTCCGCCGGGACGCATCGCTGGGCCTCGGCTACGGCGTCACCTCGTTCCTCGCCGCCGTCGCGGTGTGGGTCGCCGGCACGCCGCAGCAGCGCCGCTGGACGGCCGACCTGCTGCTGAGCGGCGGACGGCTCGCCATCGCCTACCACGAACTGGCGCACGGCAACGACTTCGTGCGCAACGAGTTCGCGGCCGTGCCCCAGCAGGACGACGGCAACGGCGGCGGAACCGCAGGCTTCCGTCTCGACGGCCGCAAGGAGGTGATCAACAATGCGACGCGCGCCGAGGCCATGGTGCTCTTCAGCCGCACTTCCCCGGCGCCCGGCTCGCGCAGCCACTCCGTGCTGCTGATCGACAAGTCCCGGCTGCCCCGCGACCGCTTCAGCCACCTGCCCCGCTACGAGACGACGGGCGTGCGCGGCTGCCCGATCGGCGGCTTCGACTTCCGCGACTGCCCCGTGCCCGCCGACGCGCTGGTCGGCGCAGCGGGGCAGGGTGTGGAACTCGCCCTGCGCTCCTTTCAGATCACCCGCAGCGCGGTGCCGGGCATGGTGCTCGGCGGCGGCGACACCGCGCTGCGCACGGTGGTCGGCTTCGCCGTCGAGCGGCAGCTGTACGGCAGGTCCGTCTTCGACATCCCGCACGTCCGCGCCACCGTCGCCGGGGCCTTCGTCGACCTGCTGATCTGCGACAGCCTCGCGCTCGTCGGCACCCGTGCGGTCCACCTGCTGCCGGAACAGACCAGCGTCTACGCCGCCGTCGTCAAGTACCTGGTCCCCAAGCTGCTGCAGGAGGCCACCTACGACCTGTCGATCGTGCTGGGCGCCAACTTCTATGTGCGCGACGGTGCGTACGGCGTCTTCCAGAAGCACGTACGCGACCTGCCGATGACCAGTCTGGGCCACGCAGGCACCGCCGCATGCCAGGCCACGATCATCCCGCAGCTGCCCAGGCTCGCCCGCAACTCCTGGCTGTCGGGCGGCGAAGAGCCGCCCCAGGCGCTCTTCCGCATCCACGACGACCTGCCGCCGCTCGACACCGGACGGCTCACCCTCGCGGCGAGCGACGACGGGCTCGCTGCCTCGCTCGTCGCCACCACCGCATGGCTCGACTCGTACGGCAGCGGCGACCCGGTCGGGACACTGCGGGAGATGGCCCGCGCCCTCGTCGACGAACTGCGCGCCCTGCGCGAGCGATGCCTCGACATGCGGCCCCAGGACCGCACCGCCCTGGCAAGCCCCGAGGCCTATGCCCTGGCGGACCGCTACGCCCTCGTCCTCGCCGGCGCCGCGTGCCTCGGCGTATGGCGCGCCCAGCGTCACGACGAGCCGGGCTTCATCGCCGGCCCGGTGTGGACCACCGCGGCCCTGGCCCGGATCTGCAAGCGGCTCGGTCTGCCGGTGCCCGAGCGTGCCGCGGAGGAGACCGCAGGACTGCTGCCCGAGGTGCTCGAACGGTTCCACGACCGGCGCAGCTACGACCTTTACGACACCCCGCTCACCGGGGTGACCCATGGAGGCTGAGATGGTGGTTTCGGGAACCAGTCCCCAGGAGAGGGAGTTCCGCAGCTGGCTTCTGGAGCGGCTCGGCCAGTATCTGCGACGCTCGGTGGAGGAGATCGACACCGGAGTGCCGTTCGCGGAGTACGGGCTCGACTCGGTCGCCGCCCTCAGCCTCTTCGGTGACATCGAGGACGACTTCGGCCTCTACCTGGAGCCGACCGTCGCCTGGGACTACCCCACCGTCGACTCGCTCGCCCGCCATCTGGCGGCCGAGTGCGTCCGCCGCGTCACCGGCCCGTTGGGGGAGGAACGGTGAAAGGCGTCGCCGTCCTGGGCCTTGACTGCCGTTTCCCCGGCGCGCCCGACCCCGACGCCTTCTGGGAGCTACTGGCGGGCGGCCAACGCGCAGACGGCGCCCACCTGGAGGGCGCGGACGCCTTCGACCACGCCTTCTTCGGCATCGACCGCGCCGAGGCCGCCGCCATGGACCCCCAGCAGCGGCTGCTGCTGCAGACCGTGTGGCGCGCCCTGGAGGATGCCGGTGTCAACCCGTCGGCGCTCGCCGGAACCGACACGGGCGTCTACGTGGGCGCCATGGCCGACGACTGGTCGCGGATCCAGCTCGCCGACGGCGGCACCCTCACGGCCCGCACCGGGACCGGCGCCGGGCGCTCCATGCTCGCCAACCGCCTCTCCTACCAACTGGACCTGCGCGGCCCGAGCCTGACCGTCGACTCCGCCTGCTCCTCGGCGCTGGTCGCCGTCCACCTCGCGGCCGGTGCACTGCTGTCGGGCGAGTGCGAGCTCGCCGTCGCCTGCGGCGTCAACCTGGTGCTCGACAACGCGCTCGACGGGTTCTACCGCCATGCCGGCCTTGCCGCGCCGGACGGCCGCTGCAAGCCGTTCGGCGCGGCCGCCGACGGCATCGGCCGCGCCGAGGGCGTCGCCGCCGTCGTGCTGTGCCGCACGGCGGACGCGGTTCTCGCCGGGAGGCCGGTGCAGGCGCTGCTGCTGGGCAGCGCCATCAACCAGGACGGCCGCAGCAACGGCATCGTGGCGCCCTCACGCCGCGCCCAACGGGAGGTGATGCGCGCCGCATGCCGGCGTGCGCAGGTCCGCCCCGCACAGGTCAACTGGATCGAGGCGCACGGCACGGGCACACCGGTGGGCGACCTGATCGAGACGCGGGCGCTCGGCGACGTCTACGGTGAGGGCCGGGCCGAGCCGTGCCCGGTCGGCTCGGTGAAGGGCAACATCGGGCACGCCGAGGGCGCGGCCGGGCTCGCCGGGCTGATCAAGGCGGTGCTCGCGCTGCGCCACCGCCTCGTACCGCAGGTTCTGACCGGTGGCCCGGAGAATCCCGCACTCGACCTCGCCGGGCACGGCCTGCGGCTGGTGCGGACACCGCTGCCGCTGCCGCACGGCCGCCGCGTCATCGCCGGCGTCTCCAGCTTCGGCATGGGCGGCAGCAACGCGCACGCGCTGCTCGCCAATGCGTGGGCCGACGGCGTTCCGCAGCGGCGGAGCACCGACGACGGCCGGGATGCCGGAGTCTTCACGCTGACCGCCCCCGATGCCGCGGCGCTGCGCCGCAATCTCCAGGCGCAGGCCGACGATCTGGCGGCGCGCTGCAACGAGCCGGTGGCTGCCCTTTGCTGGAGCAGCAACCGGGTCAGGACCGGTCTCGCCCACCGCATCGCGATGCCCGCCACGGATACGGTCCGCCTCGTCGCGGCGCTGCAGGACGCTGCGAGGGCAGCGGAGCCGGGGACGCGGCGGCCGCCCGAACCGCCCGTCGTCGCCGTCGTGGCGGACGAACGGGACGGCAGCGCACGGGAGGTGGCGGCCCGCCTGGCGGAGCTCGGGATCGGGCTCGGATCCGGCTCGGTACCGGATGACGGGGCCGGTCTTGTCGTGCGGATCGGGGATGCGTCCGTAGCGGTGCCGCCGTCCGTGCCCGTGGTCCGGATCCCGCTCGACGGCGAGCCCATGGACCGTGCGCTCGCCGAGGCGGCCGCGCAGCTCTACCTGCACGGCGTGGAGGTGGACTGGGACGCGCTCTACCCGCCCGAACAGCGGGTCCACCGGCGGCTAACCCCGCAGCGGTTCGCCGCCGCGCCGGTCACCGCCACCGTGACCGCGGTTGCGCCCGCCGGCGCCGAGGGCGGGCTGGTCGACTCCGTACGGGAGACGGTGGCCCGGATCATCGGGACCGAGCCGCAGGGGCTGCACGACGACGACCGGTTCTACGACGACCTGGGCTTCGACTCGGTGATGTTCATGGAGCTGAAGTACCGGCTGGAGGAGCGGATTCCGGAGCTGGGCGAGCTGTCCATTCCGGAGATGATGTCGAGCCTGGTCACCCCGGCCACGCTGACCGACTACCTGCGCGGCCAGCTGGGCCAGTTGGCCGGGGCCTGCGCGTGAGGGGCGGAACCGTGTTGCACCTGACGTCGGTGGCGAGCGCGCTGCCGGGCGAGCCGGTGGGCAACGACGAGCTGGAGGAACGCTTCGGGCTGTCCCGCCAGTGGATCGAGACGTTCATCGGCACCAGGACCCGGCACTTCGCCGCCGATCTGGCCACGGGCAAGGCGACCCACACCCTCGCCGACCTGTGCCGGCAGGCCGCCGAACGCGCCCTCGACCGGGCCGCCGTCGACCCCGGCCGGATCGGCTTCGTCGTCCTCGCCACCGCGACGCCGGATGCGCTCATGCCGACGACGGCCGCTGTCGTCGCCGACCGGCTCGGCGTCACCGGAGCCCCCGTTTACCAGCTGCAGTCCGGCTGCTCCGGCGCCGTGCAGGCGTTCGCGCTCGCCGACGCGCTGATCGGGGCGGGGGCGCGGGCCGGGCTCGTGATGGGCGGTGACGTCTGCGTCAAGCACCTCGATCTGACGCGTGAGTTCCGCCGTATGCCGCCGGGCGAGCTGGTCAACTACGTGCTCTTCGGCGACGGCGCCGGTGCAGCCGTCGTCACCGCGGAGCCGTCGGGTGCGTCGGGAGCGTCCGGTGCGGTGGTGCGTCTGCGTGCGGCCGTGCACCGTCCCGTGCTGCCGGGGCACGCTCCGGGGCAGCGCGTCGAATGGTATGGAGCCGCCGACCGCGCCGGCGGAGGGTCGCCGGTCACCGAGGACTACAAGGCGATTGAGCACCGGGTGCCCGAGCTGTCGGAAAGGATCTGCACCGAACTGCTCGACGGGCTGGGCTGGAGCGGACAGCAGCTCCACTACCTGCTGCCGCCGCAGCTCGGCGGCCGGATGACCGCGAGGATCGCCGCCGGGCTCCGCGAACGGCTCGGTGCCGAGCGGGCCGAGGAGGTCTCCTGCGTCGCGGAGACCGGCAACACCGGCAACGCCCTGGTCCTCTCGCAGCTGGAACGGCTGCTTGCGCTGATGACGCCCGGGCAGCGCGCGCTGTGCGCATGTGTGGAGTCCAGCAAGTGGATCGCTGCGGGCTTCGGCCTGGAGGCGTCATGACAGGAGGCGCCATGAGCGGCCTGCGGGAGGTGCGCGAGTTGCATGCGGCGGGGCAGCTCGCCGCCGCCTACCCGCGGGTGCGCACGCTCCTCGACCGGCTCGACGCCGACCGGCTCGCGGGCGCCGGGGTGATCCTCTCCCGGCTCGCGCCCGGTGAAGTGCTCCGCCACCACCCCGGTACTCAGGTCGTACGGGTCACCGTCTCCGCCGGGCGGGCGGTGCCGGGCGCCGTCGTCGCGCCGCTGGCCGCGGAGTTCGCCCGGCACGGCATGCTGCCCGACGTGCGGGCCGGGGAGTTCAACGGCTGGGTGGGCGAGCTCACCGACCCGTCCTCGCCGCTCGCCGCCCACCGCCCCGATCTCGCGCTCTGCGTCCTCGACCCGTTCACCGTCTTCGAAGGGCTGCCGCAGACCTGGAGCGCCGCCGACGCGGAGCGCGTTCTGGGCGAGCGCCTCGACCTGATCGCCCGGCTCGCGGCCTCCCACCGGCAGCAGCGGCCCGGATCGACGCTGGTGCTCAACACCGTCCCGCTGCTGCGCCACCACGCCCAGCAACTGCTCGACCTCGCCTCGCGCGCCGAGCTCGGCATCGCCTGGCGGGAGTTCACCTCAGGACTGCTACGGCTCTCCCGGCCCGGCGAGGGCGTCGTGGTGCTCGACCTCGATCCGGTGACCGCGGCGGGGGCCAGGGCCGACGACCCGCGCATGGGCGTCCACGCCGGATCGCCGCTCGCCACGAGCCTGCTCGCGGGATATGCACGCGAGGTGGCGCACCTGGCCCGCGCGCTGCGCGGCGATACGAAGAAGTGCCTCGTCCTCGACCTCGACGGCACCCTGTGGGACGGCACGCTCGACGCCGACGGGCCCGACGGCGTCCAGGTCGGAGCCGCCCACCGCCAACTGCAGGCGGCGGTACGGCAACTGGGCTCGCAGGGCGTCCTGGTCGCGCTGTGCACCAAGAACGACGAGGAACGCGTCCGGCGGGCCCTGCGCGCCCACCCCGGAATGCTGCTGCGGGAAGGCGACTTCACCACCATCGCCGCCGGGTGGGGGCCCAAGCACGAGGCTCTGGTGCGGATCGCGGAGGAACTCGGCCTGTCCACCGGGTCGCTGGTCTTCGTCGACGACACCGCGGCCGAGCGCGACCTGGTCCGCTCCGCCCTCCCCGGCACGGCCGTGCCGGCCCTGGACGCCGAGCCCGCCCTGCACACCGACCGGCTGCTCGCCGACGGCTGGTTCGACACGCTGAAGCTCACCGACGACGACCGGGCCCGCCCGGAGCGCTACCGGAGACGGGCACGGCGCGCCCGGCTGCGCGAGGAGCTCCTGGACCACCGTGCCTTCCTGCGCTCGCTCGACGTCGTCGTCCGGATCGCGCCAGCGACCGCACCCGACCTGCCGCGCATCGCCCAGCTCACCGCCCGGACCAACCGTCTCAACGCCACCGGCGCCCGCTGGACCACCGCCGAGGTGACCGACCGGGCACGCACCGGCGCGGTGCTCGGAATCCGCGCCGCCGACCGCTTCGGCGACGAAGGGCTGGCCGGCGCGCTGTTCATCCGCCCCGAGCCGGTCAGATGGACGCTGGAGAACCTCGCGCTCAGCTGCCGGGTGCTGGGCCGGGAGATCGAGGACGCCTGCCTCGCCGCGCTCGTCGCCGCGGCCCGCGACGCGGGAGCCCGACAGCTGCGCGCCCACTGGCGCGACACCGGTGCCAACGCGGCGGTACGCGAGCTGTATCTGCGCCACGGCTTCGCGCCCGAACGGCCGGACGGGCGGAACGGGCGAAACGGGCCGGACGGGCTCTGGGTCTTCGCCCGTCCGACCGCCGCGCCGCAACAGCCGCCGGAGCACGTCGAGATCGACATCACCATGCAGGCCACCATGCAGGCCACCGTGGAGGAGGGGTCGTGCGCGGCGTCGGGGAACTGATCTCACTCGTCAACGAAGAGCTCGGCATGGCCCTTCGGCCGGCGGACGCCGACTCCCCGCTGGGCGCCCTGCCCGGCTGGGACTCGCTGCTCCTGCTGCGCCTGATCGCCGTACTGGAGGCGGCGACCGGCCGTCCGCTGCCAGTCGCCGACGTCATCTCCGCGAGCAGCCTCGCGGAGATCCATGCCCTGGTGGCCGCGGAGTGAATGCCGTCGCCGCGGCCGACCGCGCAAGACGCCACACCCGCTACTTCCTGCAGTGGGCGCGCTCGGCGTCACCCGTCCACCTCGCCGCGGAGGTCGACATGTCGGCGATCGAGGCGCACCGGTCCGCCGCGCGCGCGGCCGGGACGCGCTCGTCGGTGGCCGGCTGGCTGGTGTGGGCGGCGAGCCGGGTGATGGCCGCGCACCCCGAGGCGAACGCGGCGGCGGCCGGCCTCGTCGCTCCGCGCACCGTCCGGTACGACGCCGTCCACGTCAAGCTGGCGATGGACCGGATGACACCGCAGGGGCGCTGCGTCCGCACCGCTGTGCTGCACCATGCCGACCGGCTGGAGTTCGACGCGATCCAGCAGTTCGTCGACCGGTGCCGTGACGGCGGCGAGGACGCCTCCGCAAGCGGTGACCGGATCAGGCTGCTCGGCCGGCTCCCCGCCCCCGTCGGCCGGCTCGCCTTCCGGACGGCGATGGCGCGTACCGCGCGCCGCCCCGAGCTGCTCGGCAGCGTCGCGGTGAGCTCGCTCGGCAACCACCGGGCCGACACCTTCCACGCCTACGGCGGGACGGCGGTCACCCTCAACGCCGGGCGGATCGCCCAGCGGCCGGTCGTGCGGCAGGGGCAGGTCGTGGCCGCCCCCGTCATGCGGCTGGGCATGACATTCGACCACCGGGTGATCGACGGTGCCGCTGCCGCCGACGTCCTCGACGATCTCGTACACCTACTGGAGGGCTGCGATGCTGTTTCTGCCGGGGGGTGGCACGCCCCTCAACTCCGGCCCGTCGGCCATCGGACAGCCCCTGGCGGTGACGGGCCCGGAAGGGCCTTGGCAGCAGGTCCTCGACGCCCTGCGGGACCGGGGCAGCGTGATCGCTCACGGGCTGCTGAAGGACTGGATCCCCGACGACCTGGAGGGGCCTGAGCTGCAGCGGATGATGGGCCGGGACTGGCCGCGCTACCGCGCGATGCGCCACCGCCCGGTGCGGGAACGTTTCGCCGCCTCCCGTCTGCTCCTCAAGCACGTCGCCGCCAAGGCCATTCACGCCCCCCCGCACACCGTGGAACTGGCGTACCAGGCGGGCGGCCGCCCCTTCCTGCGCGGCTGCGACCAGATCGGCATCAGCCTCACGCACACCGAGCAGTTGCTGATGGTCGGGATCACCAGGAGGGGCTGGATCGGCGTCGACGCCGAACTCGCCGACCGCCCGATGCTGGTCTCCGGCATCGAGCGCCAGGTCTGTACGCCGTACGAACGGATGGCGCTCGCCTGTGTCGACGAGGAGCACCGCAACAAGGAGATGGTCCGGCTCTGGACGCTCAAGGAGGCCTACTCCAAGGCCATCGGGCAGGGCATGCGCTTCCGCTTCAACGAGTTCGGCTTCGGACCGAGCGGCCGCCCGGTCCAGGTACTGATGCCGGACGGCTCGCCCGGCACCGGGCGCGAGTGGAGCTTCGGAACCTGCCAGGTCGAGGGCCGCTACACCACCAGCTGGGCGCTGTTCGACGCGGGATTCGGCGACACCCAGGACACCGCGGCCGAAACCATGCTCGACGAGGGCCTGGTCTCGGCGCTCACCTCGGAGCCGGAGGAACCCGGGCAGCCGGCGCCGGCGGAAGGGCGGGCGGCATGAACGGGCCCATGGAGACGGATGTGTGCGTGGTCGGCGGCGGTCCCGCCGGGCTGGCACTGGCGCTCGGACTGGTCCGGCACGGCGTACGCACGACGGTGCTCGAACGCTCCATCACCGGCCATCGGGAGCTGCGCGGGGAATCCCTCTCACCCGACAGCGTGCGCCTGCTCGACCGGTTCGGCCTGCTGCGGACCCTGCGCCATGACGCCCTGACCGTACGGCGGTTGGAGGTCACCGACGGCGGCCACCGCGTGCTGTCGGTGGACTTCGCCGGCTTCCCGTACCCGTACCGCTTCCCCGTCGAGCTCCCGCAGCTGCGGCTGCTCGACGAACTCGCCGCCGCCGCGGCCGGCCACGACGGCTTCCGGCTTCTGCGCGGCTGGTCCGCCGCTGGGCTGTGGCACGACCACGCCGGCCGGACAGCGGGCGTGCGGGTGGTCGGACCCGAGGGGAAACGCACCATCCGCGCCCGGCTCACCGCCGTCGCCGAGGGGCGGTTCGGCCGGCTGCGCGAGGAGGCGGGACTGCGCGCCACCGTACGGCCGCTCGACCGGGACGTGCTGTGGTTCCGGCTGCCGCGGCCCGCCGAGTGGACCGAGCCCGCCTACCGGGTCAGGATCCGCCGCGACCGGCACGCCCTCGTCCTGCCCGACGCCAACGGAAGCACCGTGCGGGTCGGGTTCAGCCTGCCCAAGCGCGGGCTGCGGGCGCTGCGTGCGGCCGGGATCGGCGCGCTGCACGAGCGGCTGCGCGAGATCGTCCCCGAACTCGCTGTTTGCGTGGGGAAGTTGCCGCGCGACTGGTCCGAGACCGCGCTGCTCGACATCTTCACCGCCGAGGTGCCGATATGGCACGCGCCGGGCGTGGTGCTGCTCGGCGACGCCGCGCACACCCTCTCCCCGGTGCTGGGACAGGGCGTCAACCACGCCCTCGGCGACGCCGCCGCGCTCGCCCCGCTCGTTGCCGGTGCGCTGGAGGAGACGGATGCCGTCGCTGCCGTGGACCGGGCGACCGCGGAGTTCCAGCGGCGGCGGGCTCGAGCGGTCGCCGACTCGCATCGGTTGCAATGGCGCCAGGAACGGGTCTTCACCTGGGCGTCCCGTCCCGCGGCGGCGGCCCGGCGCACCGCCTACCGCGCCCTGCAGGCGAGCCCGCGGTTGCGCGCCCGGGTGCTGGAACCCGCGTACTTCGCCGCGCAGCGCGGCGAGAGGGCCGACCCCGCCGACCAGGGCCACGAGGCCTACGCGCCCTACGAGGAGGAACGGGCATGACGGCACACACCGGCGAGGCCGACTGCATCGGCCTGGATGAACTGCGCGACTTCGCGCTGCTGCACGCGCAGGGGCAGGGCATCCCCGCCGACCGCACCCGCACCGTGCTGTCGCGCGTCACCCAGCCCTGGAGCACCGGACCCGGCGGATGGGCCCGCGTCTGGCTCGCCGAGGGCGACGCACTCGCCGGGCAGGGAAGGCATCTGGAGGCCTGTGCGCACTACGCCATGGCGCGCTTCCCCTATCCGGCCGACGAGCTGCGGCACCTCGCCCAGCAGCGCTGCGTCGCCGCCTTCGACCGCTGGCGCACCGGACAGCCCCACGCCATCGAGCGGTTGGACGTCCCCTTCCAGGACGGAACGGTCCGCTGCTGGACGGCCGGTCTCTCGCAGGACGAGCCGCGCCCCCTGATCGTGGTGGCGGGCGGGATCGTCAGCGTCAAGGAGCAATGGGCGCCGCTGCTGGCCCGTGCGCAGGAGCTGGGCGTCGCCGTCGCCGTCACCGAACTGCCTGGCGTCGGCGAGAACACCCTGCGCTACGGGCCGCTCAGCTTCCGGATGTTCTCCGCCGTCCTCGACGCCCTGGACGGACGCGCCGACGTCCGCCGCACCGCCGCGATCGCACTCAGCTTCGGCGGCCATCTGGCGCTGCGCTGTGCGCTGGTGGACCCGCGGGTGGTGTGCGTGGCCACTGTGGGCGCGCCTGTGAAGCTCTTCTTCGAGGACCAGGCGTGGCAGCGGCAGCTCCCGCGGCTGACGGTCGCCACGCTCGCCCGTACCACCGGCGTCGACCCGTCGCTCGTCTTCGGCTACACGCGGGGATGGGGGCTGCGCTGCGACGAGCTGGCGATGCTGCGGGTGCCGGTGCACTACGTGGCGGCGCTGCGTGACGAGATCGTGCCGATCGGGGAGGTGGCGGTGCTGCGCCGTGCGCAGGTGCCGGGCGAGACCACGGTCTTCGACGACGTGCACGGCGCGCCCGGGCACGTGGACCGCACGCGCGCGCTGCTGCTGGGCGCGGCACTGCAGGCCCTTGCCGCGGCAGCAGCCCCGGTAGCAGCCCCCGAGCCCGCGCCCGCTCCCGCAGGGCGGGCGGCGTGATGCGGTACGACGCCCGCTGGAGCCACCGGCATCCGGCCGGCCGGCTGGTGAGCCTCGGCGTCGGTGTGGGCGCACTGACGGCCGCTGTGGCGCTGGGCGGCCGCCGCAGCCGTACGGTGTGGACCGCCGCCGTCGCCCCGGATGTGGCACTGCTGATCGGCATCACCGCCGCTCCCTCTTGGAAGCAGCTGCCGCCGTACGCCGTGCGCCCCTACAACGTGCTGCACTCGCCGGCCGTGCCGGCCGTGCTGCTCACCGCGGCGCTGCTCGCCCGGGACAGGCGCCTTGCCGTCGCCGGCCTCGGCTGGCTCGGCCACATCGGCTGGGACCGCGCCTGGGGTTACGGACCCCGTGGCCGCGACGGCTACGTGCTCTGAAAGCGACCCGGATGCTCACCAGGCGGCTCACCACGTGACCGGCAGTTCCACGAGCTGGTTGACGAGCAGCCCGGAGTGCATCCGGATCTCCTCCGGCCCGACCGCAAGACGCAGCCCCGGCAGCCGCGCAGCGAGCGCGCCCAGCGCGATGGCCAGCTCGGCGCGGGCGAGCGAGGCACCCAGGCAGTAGTGGACGCCGTGCCCGAAGGCCAGATGGGAGCGGACCTCGGGGCGGCCGGGATCGAACGCGTCGGGCCGTGCGAACACCGTCTCGTCCCGCCCCGCCGAGCAGATCGAGGCGATCACCGCGCTGTTGGCGGGGAGGCGCGTACCGGCGATCTCGGTCTCGGCCAGCGTCACCCGCAGCGGGCCGCCGTCCCCGATCGGGTTGTAACGCAGCAGCTCCTCGACGACGGCGGCCCGTCCCGCGGGATGCGATTCGAGCGTCGCGAGCCCGCCCGGCGACCGCAGCAGTGTCAGCGCCGACGTTCCGATGACGGACGCGGTCGTCTCATGCCCGGCGACGAGCAGCGTCATCGCCATGGTGAGCAACTCCCGGTGGCTCAGCGCCCCCTGCTCGTCGCGGGCGAGGACGAGGGCACTGAGCAGGTCGTCCCCCGGCTCCTTGCGCTTGCTGCCCACCAGTTCGCCCAGGAACGCAAGCAACTGGTCGCGGGCGGCCCGCATCTGGCCTGGCGAGTGCGCGGTGAGCGAGAGCAGGGCCTCGGACCAGCCGCGGAACCGTTCGCGTTCCTCGTACGGCACGCCGAGCAGCTCGCAGATGACGGCCGCGGGCAGCGGGAAGGCGTAGCCACGGACCAGGTCGGCGCCCGGGCCGTGGCTCACGAGCTCGTCGACGAGGCGCTGGGCCGCGTGCTCGATCCGCGGCCGGAGCTCGCGGACCCGGCGTGGTGTGAACTCGCCCGCCACCAGAGCCCGAAGCCGAGTGTGCTCGGGCGGGTCGAGGGTGAACAGGCCGCCGGCCTCGAACGGCTGGGCCGTGAGCCGGGGCGCACCCTCGTGCACGGTCGCGGCCCGGCTGAACACCGGGTCGCAGAGCACGTCGCGCACGTCCTCGTACCGGCTGACCAGATAGCCGTCGTCCCCGCTCGGCAGCCGGACCGGCGCCACGGGGCAGACGTCCCGCAGTTCGCCGTAGACGGGAGGCGGTTGGGTGGCGGACGGCCGATTCGGGGGATATCGGAGCATGCCCGGAGCCTTTCCGCCGCGCCTCGCGCACCGCTGGGACCGTGCTCGACGCCGCATATGGACATCCGCTTGGCCGTTCCTGGAGCCGTCCTTGAGCGCGAACGGACACGCTGGACGCGGTTGTCGAACGCGGTCCGCGCGCCAGGCGCGGAACCGTCAGCCATGGGAGGTCACGTTGCGTCCACTGGCCCGCTGGTTGCTCATCTACTGCTTGCGGCCCGTCCAGCGCGCGCTGGCGCTCTACGGGCTGTTCTATGTGCCGAACCCGTATGCGTATGCACAGCTGCTGCGTTCCACCGACCCGGCCCCGGAGCCCACGGACCGCGCGGATCCCAGCGACTCCGCCGACCACCCCTACTTCCACTTCGCGCAGACTGCCCACATTCAAGGTGACTTCGAGCCCGTGGGGTCAGGCTGGCCGGATCACCGGGCTCGTTGAGCCGCCGTGCGGGCCAGCGGTGCACAGGTGGAACACGCGCGGCACCTCTGGGGGAGCGTCATGTCCGAACAGTCAGGCGAATTCGCAGACTTCGGATCGGTCATCAGAGAGCGGGCGCGACGACAGCCCGACAGGCCGGCGCTCGTCTTCCCCGCCGAGGGCCCGCAGGAGCGGGGCGAGATCGGCAGACTCACCTACGGGCAGCTGGACCTCGAGGCGCGGCGCATCGCCGCCTGGCTGCTCCAAGGTGATCTGCCGCCCGGTCCGTCCAGGCAGCGCGTGCTCATCCTGCACGACCAGGGCCCGCTCTTCATCGCGTCCTTCCTCGGCTGCCTCTACGCCGGCGCGGTCGCCGTCCCGGCACCGCCTCCCGGCGGCACCGACCACCACATGGAGCGGCTGCTCGGCATCGTCAAGGACGCGGCGGTCTCCGTCGTCCTCACCGATGCCCGCCACGCGCCCGTCGTCTCCCAGGTCCTGGCCGGTGCCGGGTACGGCGGGCTGGTGTGCCTGGCCACGGACCGTCGGGGCACCACGGCCTTCGCCGACGCCTGCAGCCGGCGGATGCCCGCCATCGCACCGGACGACGTGGCGTTCCTGCAGTACACCTCGGGGTCGACGAGGGAGCCGAAGGGCGTCATGGTCTCGCACCGCAATCTGCTCGCCAACCAACGGGCGATCCAGTACGCGATGCACACGACGGATGAGTCGGTGATCGGCGGCTGGCTGCCGTTCCACCACGACATGGGGCTCGTCGGCCATCTGCTGCACCCGCTGTGGCTGGGCGGCCAGGGCGTGATCATGCCGTCGATGAGCTTCGTACGGCGGCCGGTGCACTGGTTGCGGATGGTCTCCGACTACGGGATCACCACCGGCGGCGGCCCCAACTTCGCGTATGAGCTGTGCGTGCGCCGGGTGACCGACGAGCAGCTCGACGGGATCGACCTCTCGCGATGGAGGGCGGTGGTCAACGGCGCGGAGACGGTGCGCGCCGAGACCCTGGAGGCGTTCGCGCAGCGGTTCGCTCCGGTGGGGCTCGACCCGGCGGCCTTCTACCCCTGTTACGGGCTGGCCGAGTCGACGCTGCTCGTCACCGGGGGCGCTCCCGGTCACGCGCCCGCACGGCTCATGGCGGACGCCGCCGCGCTGGAACAGCACCGGCTGGTCGATCCCGTCCCCGGCCGCCCCGCACGGACGTTGATCTCTTGCGGCTCACCGGGGCCGGAGTGCGAGGTGCGGATCGTCGACCCCGAGTCGGGCCGGGAGCTGGACCCCGGCATGATCGGCGAGATCTGGATCCGCAGCGAGAGCGTGGCGGGCGGCTACTGGAACCGGACCACCGAGACCGCCGAGGCGTTCCGGGCCGTGACGGCGGGGGGCGAGGGCGGCTTCCTGCGCACCGGCGACCTCGGCGTGGTGCAGGACGGCGAACTGTACGTCACCGGGCGGATCAAGGACCTGCTGATTGTCGCCGGGAGGAACCTGTACCCGCAGGACGTCGAGCGGACCGTGCAGAAGGTGAGCACGCTGTTCAACTCGACGGTGGCGTTCGCCGTCGATTCGGTGCGCGAGCACGTCGTGGTCGTCCAGGAGGTCCGCTCCGGGAAGGCCTTCGACGCCGACCTGCCCGGCCTCGTCTCCGCCGTGCAGCAGCGCGTGTCGCGGGAGTTCGAGATCCCGCTGGGCAACGTCGTCCTGGTACGGCCGGGCACCGTGCGTCGTACCACCAGCGGGAAGGTGCAGCGGTCCGCGATGCGCCGGCTCTTCCTCGCGGGGCGGCTGCGTCCGATTCACGAGGTCGTCGATCCCGAGGTCAAAGAGCTGATCTCCTCCTCGGGCGTGGGCGGCGCACGCGGAAGGTGACGCCCACGCCGACGGCACAATTCGCTTAGTTACCACCGGTATTGGTGCGAGCTGTGCACGAATGTGCGATGCTGCGTGTCGGCGTCGGGTGACATCTGGTGGGACCGGGGGAGCGCGCATGATTCAGGTTCTCCTCGCCGAAGACATGCACATGGTCCGTGGCGCATTGGTGGCGCTGCTCAATCTTGAGCCGGACATCAAAGTGGTCGCCGAGGTCGATACGGGCAACGCCATCGTTCCCTCGTCGCTGCGATGCAAGCCTGACGTGGCCATCATCGACATCGACCTGCCCGGGATCGACGGCCTGACCGCGGCCTGTCTGCTCCATGATGAGCTGCCGGAGTGCCGGGCGCTGATCCTCACCAGCCTCGGCCGCCCGGGCAATCTGCGCCGGGCACTGGAAGCGCACGTCGCCGGATTCATCCTCAAGGACGCACCGCCCGACCAGCTCGCCCAAGCCATACGCCAGGTCTACGCAGGCCAGCGGGTGATCGATCCGCAACTCGCACTCCAGGCGTGGGACACCGGCGAGAACCCGCTCACCAAGCGGGAGATCGAAGTCCTCAAACTCACCGCGAACGGCGCGGAAGCGATGGAGATCGCCGCCCGGCTCTTTCTCTCCGTCGGCACGGTCCGCAACTACCTCACGACGATCCTCTCCAAGCTCAACGCACGCAACAAGGTCGACGCGATCCGCATCGCGGAAGAGGCGGGCTGGCTGTAGCGCGGGTGTGGGCGCTGTACGTGACGTGCCCGCCCGTCCTCTCGTTACCGGGATCAGACGGATCCCGTCGCGGCTTCGGGCCGCGGGGCGGCATTCTGCTGTGCCGGGCGCAGTTTTCGTCTCGGGCCCTCCAGGCGCAAAGAATGGGGTTACGACGGAGGTTGGCGGGGTGGCCGGGCGCCGGGCGTCGGCGAGCGGCCGGTCGGGCCAGGCCTCTGCGGGCCTGCCCGACGCGCCCGGCCACCGTGCTCGCCGATCATCCGGTCACATGCGTGCCGTCAGGCCGCAGCTCCCTCTGCCGCGTCCGGGTCCGGGGTCGGTGCCGCGCCGTCGTCGGGGACCGCCGCGCTCGCCGCCGGCACCTGGGCGACCAAGCGGAACCAGCCGTCCTCGGACGCGCCCGCGTCCAGCGTGCCGCGCAGCGCTCCGATGCGTACGCGTAGGTTCGCCAGGCCGCTGCACTTCGCCGGGGCCTTCGCGGCCGCGGTGACCGCTGCCCCGTTCAGTCCGTCGTTCTCCAGCACCAGCCGCACCATCTCGCCGTCCCGTTCCGCCCTGATGGTGCAGTGCTGGGCCTTGCTGTGCCGCAGCAGGTTGGTGACGCCTTCCCGGACGACCGTGGCGAGCACGGTGTTGGCGTCGTCGTCCAGCGTCCCGCAGGTGATGGAGACGTCCGTGTCGATCTCGGCTGAGATGAGGATGGCCCGGGCGGCCGCGGCCTCCGAGGCGAGTGACATGTCGCGGTAGCCCTGGGCCACCGTCCGTACGTCGGACAGCGCCTGGCGGGAGACGGCGAGCATCGTGGAGACCTCGGCGCGGGCGCGGTCCGGTTGGGATGTCACCAGGCGGTACACCAGCTCCCCTTTGAGGGTGATCGCGGAGAGGCTGTAACCGAGGAGGTCGTGCAGGTCGCGCGCGACACGGCTGCGTTCCTCGGCGACCGCGAGCCGGGCGAGTTCGGCGCGGGCCCGGCGCACCTCGGAGATCAGGTCGACGAGCCGGGTCAGGCCGAAGACGGTCAGACCGCTGATCGCCGCGCCGACCGTGTAGAAGCTGTTGGTGTACCAGTCGAAGCCGAGCTGGCTCTGGATGGCGACGAGCGAGCCGAGCACCACCCCGAAGCCGATCAGGGACAGCTGCAGCGGGAGCCAGAGAAGAACCGATCCTGCAAGGAACCCGGGCATCCCCACCCAGCTGGACTTGTAGACCAGGAACGGCACATACGTCAGCACGGCCTGCGCGCTGAGCGTCCACACCCAGTAGCGCGGCCTACGGCCGCTGCGGTCGGGCAGCGAGTGCAGGTTCTGCAGCAGCAGCACGCCGAGCAGCGCGGCGATGCCCCAGAACAGCTCGGCCGCGGGCAGCCTGCGGACCATCATGTTCATCACTGCGACGATGAAGTAGCCCGAGGTGGTGACGGCCACGATGGTGCGTGCCAGTCTCGGAGCCGCGGCCGAGTCGGTGAGCGAGTCCCTCAGCTCCGCGCTGTCCGCGGGACGTCCTTGCGTGGCCGACCGGTGCCTGTCCCGTCCGTCCGTGGCCTGTCTGGTGCGGCCCCTCACCCGTTCCTGCGCCTGCGGATCCATCAGTGAAGCCTCCCCGTCAGCCCAAAAGGATCAGCGCCGGTTCTGTACGGAACTTGACTCTGGGGGGAGATTACCTGACACGTTCGTTCGTGGACTGCCTGTTGCCAAGCAGTGCTCTGCCCATTCCGGATCGTTCACCGGATGGGCTTCCGCCGCACAGCACCATGTCGTGCATTCGTCGTCCGGTGGCAGGGAACCGAGCGCCAGCTCGCCCACGCTGGACTCCTCCCGCCAGTCGAGGCCGAACGCCCGGGAGGAGGTGTCGATGTCGCCCGCGCCCAGTGGGGTGGCCGCCAGCCGCATCGCCGTAGCGACCAGGCACATCGTCTGCTGCACCACGCCGACGTGCTTGAGCGCGAGCGCGTACCACATCCCGCTGTACTTCCAGGACAGGCGGCGGAACCGGGCGGTGTAGGTGATCAGCACCTGCGGCGGCGCGGTCATACCGGCCAGCGCCTGCGAGTCGGCGATCAGCTCGCCGACGGTCTGCTCGTCCCCGCCGAGATGCACCAGACAGTGGCCGTAGGGGGAGTAGTAGTAGTTGCCCGGCTCAAGTCCTTCGCATTTGCCGACGGTCAGATAGAACTCCATTTCGTGGGCGGCTCCGCCACTGGGGTAGGGGCGGTTGCTCACCTCGTACGTCGCCGGCGGGACGCCGACCCGGCTGTGGACGGAGCGGACCCGGGCCACCCGGTAGAGGAACTCGCCGATCTGGCGCAGGCTGATCGGGCGCTTGCCGTAACGGCGGATGGAACGCCGTGTCTCCAACGCCGTGGTGAGCGCGGGGTCGGTGGGCAGGATGTCTTCGAGCGCGGGACGGTAGAGCGGGATGCGCTTGCCGTCCGGAGGCTCCTTGACGGCAGGCTCCGGCGGGAGCCGCCCGACGTGCGGAAAAGTGGCGCCGAAGTCGCCATCGTGGCGGCCGAGCCGGCTTTGAACGTGGAATTGCAGCTCGGTGGCGTTCCAGGTGAACAGGGCCGGATCGTCGTCCTCCGGGAACGTCATCGCCCCTGCGTCGTCCTGCTCGCCGAGCACCACGAGGCCGGCCGCGGCCAGATAGCACATGATGTCGGAGAGGAGGTCGGAGTCGAGCGCCCCGGGCGCACCGAGCTCGTCGAGGGTGGTAGGGGTGGCGAGCAACGCGACGACCCAGGCCGCTTCCGGACGGTGAAAGGCTACTCGGTGCAAGGCGATCGGCGACTCCATCAGCAGCCGCCCGTCCTGAGCGCGCAACGTGGCGAACCGCGACAGCCGCAGCGGTGTCGCGGGGTCGACGGCGCGCAGTTCGAAGCGGGCGTGCTGGGAGACGGCCACCACGGACAGCAGCGGCTGCTTGGCATCCTCCATCCCGAGCGAACGAACGACGAGCGGTTGGATCCGTTCCAGGACGTAGTGCAGCCGCGCCCGCCTGCCGATCGTCGCGGCCTCGCTCGTACCGTCGGCCGCGCCGAGGAGATTCTCCAGCGAGACGGGGCCGAAGCTCATTCGGCGCAGGCACTCGTAGACCAGCGCGTCCTTGCCTGTGACACCGATATCCCCCCAACGGCTGTGCAGCACGGTGACGTCGCCTGTGGGGTCCTTCTCCAGGTGGACGTCCTCCCGAAGTGACCACAAGGGAATGCCGGGCAAGGTAAGGAACTCCTCCGGGATAGGCGGTTCGGAAGCGGGTCAGAAGAAGACGGGGATTGGGTTGAGCTCTTCGTACGCAATGGGGGTGTCGCGCCTGCCGAGCTGCAGAGGTACGTCATACAGCCGCCCGGACGCGAATCGAGCCCAGAAGTGTCGCAGTCCGGGCACGATGACCCTGGCCACGGGCAGTCCGATGTCGGGACGGGTCTGGTCGATCACGAGCAGTTCCATGCCCTTGCCTGTCACCACACGCTCGATCTCCTGGATGTCACCGAGCAGATCGGGCGACGGGCGGTGCGTAGGGAAGTCGTCGGGAACGCGGGCCGGTTCCGCCGGATTCGCCAGCAGGTAGGGCTGGTTGCCGGTGGTGGCACGGCGGCACCAGTCGAGCACCTCCGGGCTGGAACAGTCATAGCCGGTGCCGTCCGGGGCGGCCATGGCCACGAAGGGGAGCATCTGGTCGAGTTCGGTAAGCGCCCGGCGCATCGCGGTTCGCACGTCGAAGTGGGCGCCGAGGCCGATCACGATGTCCTCGGCCGGCTTGTCGGTACGCCGCGACAGCGCCGCGACCGTGGGAATGCCCAGGTCGGCGGTGAGGTCGAGGGCCCAGATCTCGCGGTGCAGATCCGCGTACCGGACGCGGCGTTCCGCGATCCAGGGTTCGTCGAACGCCTCCAGGCTGACAGCGGGTTGGTGGGTGCGGTTGTACCACCACAGCGCCACCGAGTCGCGCTCGACGAGTTCGAGGAAGCCCTGGACGATGGCGTCTTCCAGGCTGCTGCCCGCTGCGCAGCCGTTGGAGTCGGCGCGCACGAAGCAGTGGCCGTCGGGGTGTGGCGCGTTGTAGTAGAGGTACCCGGTGGGCAACAGCCGCTGGCGCTGCTCGGTGAGCGACCAGACGGGAGTCCAGTCCAGCGGCGCTTTCTCATCGAACGGCTCGCAGACGTAGTGGAAGGCGGAGTGCGAGCCGTTCCAACGGTCCCGGTCGGCGTACTGGCGCTCGTGGTAGAGCTGGCACCGGTTGGGGTGGACGGCTATGTCACCGAGGCCGCGCAGCGAGTCGTGGACCAGCGCCTCGGTGCCGGTGAAGACCGCCGAGTAACGTTCCAGCGCCTCGCACAGCGCGCCGACCTCGGCATCGAGCGGCGTCAGTCCCTTACCCGAACTCTGGCCGCGCAGGCCGGACTTCAGCCCGCGCAAGGTGTCCGAGCCGAGGGCGAGGTTGTGTCCGGCGCGGAAGACGTTGAGCCCTGGCGGCGCCTGCGGATCGGCCTCCAGTGCCCGGACCACCCCGCTGACCGGGCTGACGAGATGCCGGTAGCGGGCGAGCACTTCGGCCGGCCGCATGGCGCGGTCTCCGCCGCCACCGGTGTGCGCCTTGGGTCGGGAGACCAGGCGTACGGGCCGTCGCAGCCGGTCTGCGACCAGCGACGGATCACCGCAGTGCGGACACTGCGGTCGGCGGAGCACTTCGTGGTGGCGGGAGCGCATGGCGTGACTGTCGGCCACCAGCACCGAACCCTGGCCACCATAGCGATGCCCGGCGAGCCACTTCGTCGCCTCCAGAGCGATCAGCTGCGCCCCCAGCCCCACGCTGGCAGGTATGCATGCCGTCGGTACGGGAAGCGGTCCGCGCCGGCCCAGCGCGCGCTGCACATGGCCCTCCACCTCGCGGTGGTCGCGCAACCGGTGGGCGAGACAGTGCCAGCAGGGCGAGCAGTCGTTCTCCGGCTCGAAGACCGGACCGACCCAGATGTCGGCGCCGTGCGGCTTGGCCAGCAGCCAAGGGCGGCGGGACGCCCGGTGCGTGGCGTCCACCTCGGCCAGCGCCTCGTCGAGGTAGTCCGAGCAGATGATCACTGAGAGGCCGGGTGTGGTTTCCAGGCACGCGTTCCGTTCCGTCCCCGGCTGTGCAAGGACGGACAGGCCCGCGGTCCTGAGCGCACTCAGGACCGCAGACCCGTCCGCCCCGCCGACCGTCAGCAGGCGCAATGAGCCGGAGCGGGAACGCGAGCAGGCATGAGCACCATCAAGACCGCCCAATTCCCAAAATGCCCTGGCTGAATGGTCGGGGGGAGTGGTGGAATCTGCCGAATCGGGCAGCGGTATGCCGCCGTCGTCGTCCAGATGATCAACCAGTTCGGCCTCGGCCAGCTTTCCGAGCAGGTATCCGATCTCCTGCGGCGCGATGCTGCGCGGCGCCGCTCTGAGCAATTCCCCGAGGTTGGGCCGGCTGTCCATCAACGGAGCCAGTAGCTCCAGTTGAGGATTCTCGATGACCTTCACCCCGCGTTCCGAGAAGAGGTATGTTCCTTCCCCCGGAACGACTTCGGCACGCAGATGCGCCTTGAATCCTGGCATGGCCGGATCTCCCCCCAAAGAGTCCGTAGTTGCGTCTCGTCGAGGAATGTGCGTCCGTGGTGCGGCCGTCAGCTCTCGGTCACGATGCACACCGCGCAACTGGTGCATTGGCTGCACGAGCTGGAGCGCGGTCCCACCGCACCGAAGTCCTCGACCACCAGCTCAAGGGCTGGAGCCGGCGGCAGCATCGGGGCTGTTCCCGTCTCCGACAGGTGCACGCCGAACTCGGCGAGCACGGTGCGGGGGTTGTTGTGGTAGCGGATGCTCAACGACGGATCGATCCAGGCTCGCGCAACCAGCTCCGCAAACCGCCAGTCCTCGTCTACCGAGGCTTCGGCCTGGAACCCCTGCGACGACGTTTCTCTTCTCATGAATGATCAGCCCTTCCCCAAGGCCGTGTCCGGGAGGTAATCGTGCTGTGGCGGTGCATGAGGGATTCTGCGTTCGGTTCTTGGCCGCGGACCAGTGGATGCGTCACCGAGCGGATGTGAAATTTTCATGGTCATCGAGCTGCGTGGCTCGACGGGAAGAATGTGAATCCATCACTGGTCGCTGACCAGTGAACGTGCCAGTCTCTGTCCAGTCCCCGACGCAGCGGCAGCGGAGAACGTCCTGCGAACAGCCGGAGAGAGGGCGGCAGGTCATGGAGATCAAGGTATTGGGGCAGTTGACGGCATCCGAGTCCGGCGTATCCATCGTCCCAAGTGCCGCCAAGCCACGGCAGATCCTCGCTCTGTTGGCCCTCAACGCCAACCACGTGATCACCGTTGCCGGGCTGATGGAGGAGCTGTGGGGTCTCGACCTGCCCCGCAGCGCCCCCACCACGCTGCAGACGTACATCCTTCAGCTGCGGCGGAAGCTGAACGCGGCCCTGGCCTCCTCGCCCGCACCCGCCGTCCCGTCACGTTCGGCCAAGGACGTCCTGTCCACGCGGCACAACGGGTATCTGCTGGGCGTCGACCCGAGGGACGTCGACGCATGGGAGTTCGACCGGCTCACCACCCAGGGATACGCGGCGTTCGAGGCGGATGATCCGGCCCGGGCCTCGCGGCTGCTCAACGAGGCGCTCGCGCTCTGGCGCGGTCCAGCCCTGGTCGACCTGCAGCGCGGTCCGCTGCTCGATGTCGAGGTGATGCGGCTCCAGGAGAGCAGGCTGGCCGCCCTCGAACGTCGCCTTGACGCGGATCTCAAGCTGAACCGCCATCACGAAGTGCTCGGCGAACTGGCCGGTCTCACCGCGCAGTACCCACTCAACGAAAATTTGCATGCGAAGTTCATGCTCGCCCTGTACCGCTGCGGCCGAGCGTCCGGCGCGCTGCAGGCATTCCGACGGCTGCGGGCCGGCCTCGTCGAAGAGCTGGGGCTCGAACCCTCGGCCCGGGTGCAGCGTCTCCACCAGGCGATCCTGGCCTCCGATCCCGCGTTGGACGTCGCGGTACGCGTGTAGACCGCGCTGGGAGCGTCTCCAGCACTCGTCGAGTGGCTTTCCAGGCCGCTTGTGGAGCATCGCTTCATCCGCCAGAAGCGGAATGAAGCATCCACGAGGCTGCGACGGGGGCCCTGCCTCCGGCTGCCCGGGCCTGAGGAGTCAGCGATGGTGCCAGTGTTCCCGTGGTCCACCGGAGCCGTGAGGTGAGCAGGCCGACCGGATACCTCGCCGTCCGGCCGAATCCTGGCGCCTCGCTCAGGCTCTTCTGCTTTCATCATGCAGGGGCGGGCGCGCTCTCCTTCGCGCGGTGGACGCAAGTCTTCGGACCCGAGGTCAGCGTGCTCCCGGTGCGGCTGCCGGGACGCGAGGCCCGGCTGCGGGAGCCGCGGATCCGTGATGCGGCTCTGCTCATGCGCGAACTGGACGAACACCTAGGACCGTTACTCGACGAGCCGTACGCTTTCTACGGGCACAGTCTGGGTGCACTCATCGCGTACTCCTACGCGCTGCACCACCTGCGCAGGGGCGGCCGTGCGCCGCAACTCCTTGCCGCCGGGGCGTGCTCGGCGCCGCACGTCGGCATGCCGATGCTCGACGGCTGCGGCCCATCCGACGACGACATCATTGGTTTCCTGCATCACACTGGCGGAATGCGCGGGGAACTCGCCGAGCGGCCGGAGTGGTTGCGGCTGACCGTCGGCATCATCCGCGACGACCTGGCGCTCGCGCGCAGCCTGCGGGCCGGCCCACGGCTCCCCCTGCCATGCCCCGTCCTCGCGGTCGCCGGACGCGGCGATGAGGTCGTGCCTCCGGAATCGGTCGGTGCCTGGCGCGATTACGCCGACGGCGGCTTCCGCATGGCTGTCATCGACGGAGATCACTTCTTCGTCCGTGGCAGCGCTTTGCCAAAGCTGCTCCGCACCGAGCTCAACGAGCGGCTCACGCTGGCGCGTACCTGACACTCGAACGGAGCCAAGACGATGGATATCGAACTACTGGGGCCCTTCAGGGTGACACAGTCGGGCACGCCGGTGGTCCCGACCGCGGTCAAGCCACGCAAGGTTCTCGCGCTGCTCGCGCTCCATCCGGACCGTGTGCTCTCGGTGAGCGCGTTGATAGAGGAGCTGTGGGGCGGCAATCCGCCGCGCAGCGTGCAGACCACGTTGCAGACCTACATCTTGCAGATCCGGAACCTGATCAACGCGGCGCTCGCGACCGGTCCCGGCGAGATGTTGCCCGGGGGCGCCAAGAGCGTGCTTGTCACCGAGTCCGGCGGCTATCTGCTCGACACGCAGGGCGGGATGGTCGACGCCCTGGAGTGCGAACGCCTCGCGGGCGCCGGCCATCGGGCCCTGGAGACGGGCGACAACGCCGGCGCCAGTTCGCGGCTCCGACGCGCGCTCGATCTGTGGCGCGGCCCCGCCCTGGTGGACGTGCAGGTGGGCCCGTTGCTGGAGGCGGAGGTCACGCGGCTGGAGGAGTCGCGGATGAGCATCCTCACCCAGCGTATCGAGGCCGATCTGCGGTTGGGCCGTCATCACGAGATCCTCGGGGAGCTGGCCGGGCTCGCCGCGCAGCACCCGCTGAACGAGCGGCTTCAGTCACAGCTGATGCTCGCCCTCTACCGGGCCGGCCGGCGCGGCGGTGCACTGGAGGTGTACCACCGGCTGCGTGGCGCGCTCGGCAGGGAGCTGGGGCTCGACCCGTCCCCGACGCTGCAGGAGCTGCAGCGGGCGATGCTCACCTCCGATCCCGTCCTTGAGTGCGAGACGGCGCTGCCTTCCCATGCACCGCACGGGCCGGGCGCGGGATCGCTCCAGGCACTCCGCGCCGGGTGACTTCGGCCGGAGGATTCACAGGCCCGGGGCCGGCCTCCCAGCGCGACCGGCCTCTACGGCTCGCTGTACGTATCCCGGAAGGACACACCACTCATGACCGAATTCACTTTGCAGGAACTGACAACCAAGCTGCGTGAGTGCGCAGGCGACTCCGAGGGAGTCGATCTGGACGGCGATGTCCTCGACGTCCCCTTCATCGAGCTCGGCTACGACTCACTGGCTCTGCTCCAGGTGACCGGCGTCGTGGCCCGAGAACGATCGATCGCGCTCTCCGATGATGCCGTGATCGAGGCCTACACCCCGCGCCTGCTCCTGAAGGTGATCAACGAGAGCCCCGCCCAGGCAGCCTGACGTCTTGCCAGTCCATCTGGAGGAATTCCCATGCCGTACGCGGCCATCACCTACCGGGTCAAGCCCGGTCATGAGGAAGAGATCGCCGAAATCTTCGCAGGCTTCCAGCGTGTGAACACCCCCGACCTGCCCAGTGACGAACCGGGCACGACAGCCGGCCGGCTCCTCGGCACCGGGGTGTTCATCAAGGACGACGTCATGGTGCGGGTCATCCACTACGAAGGGGACTTCGCGGCGGTCGGCCGCCACATGGCCGCCCAACGCGGCGTCCACGTGCTGGAGGAGAAGCTGCAGCCGTATTTGAAGGAGCCGCGGGACACCTCGACCTCGGAGGGCTTCGCGGCGTACTTCAAGGACGCCACCATGCGGTCGATCGCTCAGCTCAGCGTCGACACCCATCCCGCGGCACAGGGAAGCTGACCGAGCCGTGGCCGTCGAGGTGCTGCGTGTGCTCGCCACCCTCGGCAGCGGAATCACCGCGGGGGTGCTCTTCGCCGTGGCGCTGAGCGTTCTCCCGGCCCTCTTCGCGATGCCGACGGGCACCTACATCTACGCGCACAAGCTGCTGGGACGCCACTGGGACCCGGTGATGCCGGCAACCGTGCTCGGCACGACCGTGGTGGACGCGGCGCTGTGTCCGACCGGACCGTCGTCCGCCCGCGGGCTCTACGTGGCGGCCGCGGTGCTGATGCTCGGCGTCTCCGCCGTCTCGCATCTGTGCAACGTTCCCATCAACCGACGCGTCAAGGCGGTCCAGGACCCGAAGGTGCTCCCGGACGGCTGGACCGACCCCAGACCGACCTGGCGGCGCTGGCACCTGCTGCGCACCGCCCTGGCGGTGGCCGGCCTTGCGCTGAACGGCCTGGCCGCCACACTCCATTGAATCCGACCCCACCTGCCACGGCGGCCGTCCCCTTCCGCGAGGACGGCCGTCGCCGTGCCATGCGCCGGCTTCGGTGAACTCCCCCAGCCCACGCCTGGACGCCGATTCGAGCAGCCGTCGAGCCGTGTCGACGACCGTGCTGAGCATTGCCATTCGGCAAACGCTCAGTATCGGCTACGCAGGAGGTCGGCGGTGCACCGGACACTCATCGTGGCGCGGATGGACCCGAAGGACGCGGAATCCGTCGCGAAGATCTTCGAGGAATCTGATGCGACAGACCTGCCGCACATGATCGGTGTGTCGCGGCGCACGCTCTTCTCGTTCCACGATCTGTACTTCCATCTGGTCGAGGCGGACGACGACATCTCGCCCAACCTGTACAAGGCGCGCAGCCACCCGCTCTACGACCGGATCAACACCGGTCTGGCCCAGTGGATCTCGCCCTACGACCCCAACTGGCAGGAGCCGAAGGACGCCATGGCATCCCCGTTCTATGTGTGGACCCCCCGGGAAGGCAGGATTCGATGACCGAGGCGATCGCAAGGACAGAAACAGGGGAGACCGGGGAGCCGTCGAGGCTGAAGTTCTCGGTCGACGAGGCCAAGCCGAACCGTAAGCGCGGCGGCGACATCCGCGTCACCCTCAGCCCGGTGACGGTCGGGTCGACCTCCGGCTTCGGCGGGATTCTCTACCTGGAGCCCGGCGAATTCGTCACCGAGCACTACCACCCCTACTCGGAGGAATTCCTGCACGTCATCTCCGGTGAGCTGGAGATCACGCTCGACGGGAAGCCAGTGGCGCTCGGCGCGGGCGACTCGCTGCTCGTACCGATCGGGGTGCGGCACCGTCTCGTCAACAGCGGTCAGGCACGGGCGCACTGCGCCTTCCACCTGTCGCCGCTCGCGCCCCGCCCGGAGCTCGGGCACGTCGACACCGAGACGGTCGCCAACCCGCAGGCGGCCGACCCCCGAGTGGGTGGGACTCCGTGACCAAGCGTGCCGTCATCACGGGCGTCGGGATCGTGGCGCCGGGCGGAGTCGGCCGGGAGGCGGCGTGGGACCTGCTCTCCTCCGGTCGTACCGCCACCCGGCGGATCAGCCTCTTCGACCCGGCGCCCTTCCGTTCCCGGGTCGCCGCCGAGGTGGACTTCGACCCGGCGGCCGCGGGCCTGACGCCACGTCAGGTGCGGCGGATGGACCGCGCAGCTCAGTTCGCCGTCGTGTGCGCCCGCGAGGCCGTCGAGGACAGCGGCATCGCGGGCGAACCGGTCCCGCCGGAGCGCACCGCGGTCGCGCTCGGCAGCGCGGTCGGCTGCACGATGGGTCTCGAGGAGGAGTACGTCGTCCTCAGCGACAGCGGCAGGCGGTGGCTGGTCGACCACAGCTACGGTGTGCCGCATCTGTACGGCTACATGGTGCCCAGCACCCTGGCCGTCGAGGTCGCGCACGAGGTCGGGGCCGAAGGCCCGGTGGCGCTGATCTCCACCGGCTGCACCTCGGGCCTGGACTCCATCGGCCATGGCGTGCAGCTGATCGAGGAGGGCTCTGCGGACGTCGTGATCGCCGGGGCCACGGACGCGCCCCTGTCGCCGATCACCGCCGCCTGCTTCGACGCCATCCGCGCCACCACCCCCAACAACGACGACCCCGAGCACGCCTCGCGCCCCTTCGACCGGGACCGCGACGGCTTCGTCCTCGGCGAGGGCGCCGCGGTGCTCGTCCTGGAGGAGAAGGCGGCCGCCGAGCGGCGCGGGGCCCGCATCTACGGCGAGATCGTCGGCTTCGCCGGCCGCAGCAACGCCTTCCACATGACCGGCCTCAAGCCGGACGGGCGCGAGATGGCCGAGGCGATCAGCTCCGCGCTCGACCAGGTAAAGCTCGACCCGACCGCCGTCGACTACATCAACGCTCACGGCTCGGGCACCAAGCAGAACGACCGTCACGAGACGGCCGCGTTCAAGCGCAGCCTCGGCGAGCACGCGCGGCAGATCCCGGTCAGTTCCATCAAGTCCATGGTGGGCCACTCGCTCGGCGCGATCGGGTCCATCGAGGTGGCGGCCTGCGCACTCGCACTTGACCGCCAGGTCGTGCCGCCCACCGCCAATCTGAAGAACCCCGACCCCGACTGCGACCTGGACTACGTGCCGCTGGTCGCCCGGGAGCACCGGATGGACGTCGTACTGAGCGTGGGCAGCGGATTCGGCGGCTTCCAGAGCGCGATGGTGCTGGCCCGGCCCGGCGCCGTCCCGTACGAGAGGAGCTGACGGTGGCCAGCACACCAGCCGGCCCGGTGATCACCGGCCTCGGGATCACCGCGCCGACCGGCATCGGCGTCGAGGAGCACTGGGCGGCGGTGCTCGCAGGCAAGTCCGGAATCGGCAGGATCAGCCGCTTCGACCCTTCCGGCTATCCCGTCCGGCTCGCCGGTGAGGTACCGGGGTTCGACAGCAAGGAGCGAGTGCCCAGCCGGCTCGTCCAGCAGACCGACCACTGGACCCACCTCGCCCTGTACGCCGCCGAACAGGCGCTCGCGGACGCCGGCGTCGACCCGCGTGAACTGCCCGAGTACGACATGGCGGTGGTCACCTCGGCCTCCTCGGGAGGCACCGAGTTCGGCCAGCACGAGATGGAGAACCTCTACTCGCACGACTCCACCTGGGTGGGCGCCTACCAGTCGATCGCCTGGTTCTACGCGGCCACCACCGGGCAGGTCTCCATCCGGCACGGCATGCGCGGCCCGTGCGGAGTGATCTGCTGCGAGCAGGCCGGCGGCCTCGACGCCATCGGCCAGGCCCGGCGGCTGCTGCGGCGCGGTGCCGCGCTCGTGGTCAGCGGCGGCACCGACGCGTCGCTGTGTCCGTACGGCCTCACCGCGCAGCTGAGCAACGGCAAGCTGTCCACCGTCACGGACCCCGAGCGCGCCTATGTGCCGTTCGACGCCGAGGCGGCCGGCCATCTGCCGGGCGAGGGCGGGGCGATCCTCATCCTGGAGAACCCGCAGGCCCTCGCGGGGCGCGGCCGCGGCCCGGGCTACGCCCAAGTCCTCGGCTACGCCGCCGGTTTCGACCCGGCCCCCGGCACCGGCCGGGAGCCCGCACTGCGGCGTACCGTCGAACACGCCCTCGCCGACGCCGGGTTGGCACCCTCCGACGTGGACGTCGTCTTCGCCGACGCCTCCGCCGTACCGGGCGAGGACGCCGCCGAGGCGCAGGCGCTGCGCGCGGTCTTCGGCCCGTGCGGGGTTCCGGTGACCGCGCCCAAGACCCTCACCGGCCGCCTCTACGGCGGCGGAGCGGCGCTGGACGTGGCCACTGCCGCGCTCGCGCTCCACCACCAGGTCGTCCCGCACACTGCGGGCACGGCCGCACCCGTCCCGTCGTACGAACTCGACCTGGTGCTGGACGCGCCGCGCCACATACCGGTTGGCACCGCACTGGTCCTCGCCCGCGGCCACGGGGGCTTCACCGCCGCCCTCGTCCTGGGGAGCGTGCGCGATGCCGGGTGAGACCAACGGCCAGGTGATGGTGATCGTCCACCACCAGGCCCGCAACGAGGAGGAGCTCGCCGCGATCGGCGAGGCGTACCACCTGATCAGCGAGCGGATGGCCGACGTTCCCGGCCTTCTCGGCAACGAGCTGCTGCGCTCGCCCGTCGACCCCACCGCGGTCGTCGTGGTGAGCCGATGGGCCGACCGGCAGGCCTTCCATGCCTGGGAACAGGGCGCGGACCACCGCGAGGACACGGCTCCGCTGCGCCCCTACCGGGACACCAGGCTGCCGGTGCCGTTCGGCATCTACGAAGTCACAGCGGCGTACTGACACCTCGTACTGACATCCGATGAGGAACGGGAGGAACCCATGGATCAGGGACTGTCGGGCAAGCGGGTGCTGGTCACCGGCGGCACCAAGGGCATCGGCCGGGCCACCGTGCTCGCCTTCGCCCGCGCCGGAGCCCGCGTCGCCGTGGTCTCGCGCAGCGCCGGCGAGGCCGCCGACTCGCTGAGGCGGGAGCTGAAGGAGACCGGCGCCGACCACGTGCTGCTCCAGGCGGACGTCACCGACGCGGCCCAGGTGGCGACGGTCGCCGACAGCTGCCGCGAGGAGTTCGGCGGCCTCGACGTGCTGGTGAACAACGTCGGCGTCGACGGCCAGGTGTGGTTCTCCGAACTGCCGGAGGCCGAATGGCACCGCGTCGTCGACCACAACGTCACCGCCGCCTACCTCGTCACGCAGGCGATGCTCGGTCTGCTGGTCGACGGCGCATCGGTGATCAACATCGGCTCGTCGGTGGGGCTGCGCGGACGGGTGCGCGGTGTCCACTACACGGCGTCCAAGGCCGCCCTCGTCGGCCTCACCCGGGCGCTGTGCAAGGAGTTGGGCACGCGCGCCATCCGCGTCAACACCGTGGCTCCGGGGCTCACCGAGACAGAACCCGGCGCGGGACTACCGCCCGAGGCGGTGGAACGGATCGTCGGCATGACCGCACTCGGCCGGATCTGCCAGCCGGAGGACGTCGCGGGCGCGGTGCTCTTCCTCGCCGGCGAAACCTCCCGCTACGTCACCGGCGTCACCCTCAACGTCGACGGCGGGGTGTGAGGAAGGGTGACCGGCATCGACGTGGGGATCGGCCTGCCCACCACGGTCCCCGACAAGGACGGCACCACGCTGCCGGAATGGGCCTGCCGCGCCGAGGAGTTGGGCTTCGCCAGCCTCGGGACGCTCGACCGGCTGGTCTACGACAACTTCGAACCGCTGACATCGCTCGCCGCGGCCGCGGCGGTCACCACCCGCATCCGGCTCGCCAGCACGATTCTCATCGCCCCCTACCGCCCCGCCGCGGCACTGCTCGCCAAACAGGCCGCCACCATCGACGCCATCAGCGGCGGGCGCCTGGTGCTCGGGGTGGCCGCCGGAGGCCGCGCCGACGACTATGCGGCGACCGGCGCCCCCTACGCCGCACGCGGCGAGCGCCTCGACCGGCTCATCGAGGAGCTGCGGCAGATCTGGGACGGCGGCGGCCCAGTGCCCGGTATCGGGCCGCGCCCTGCGCGCCCGGGAGGGATACCGCTGCTGGTCGGCGGGCACTCCCCGGCGGCGATGCGGCGCTCGGCGCGCTTCGGCATCGGCTGGATCGCGGGCGGCAGTTCCGTCACCGCCTACCCGGATCTCGTCCGGCAGGCGCGTGAGGTGTGGGCCGAGGAGGGGCGCACCGAGCGGCCTCGGATGGTCTCGCTGCTGTATGCGTGCCTGGGCCCGGGCGCCGGACGGGTGGCCGGCGGATATCTGCGGCGCTACTACTCGTTCATTGACGCCAAGGCGGAACGCGCGTCGTCCGGAGTGCTGACCGACGCCGGTCAGGTACGGGACGCCGTACAAGCCTACGCGGAGGCGGGATGCGACGAGCTGGTCCTGCTGCCGTGCACCGCCGACCCCAAGCAGCTGGAGCTGCTCGGGGCGGCAGCGCTGGGGTGACCAGCAGGAATGGCCTACTGATGGCGCGATTGCCCGGCTCCCGCTCGCGGGACGCCGGGCAGTTCCGCCTCCTGCGGCCGTTCGACGATCCCAGTGTCGGCACCGGGGAGCAGCACGGTGAGCAGAGGACCGGCCATGAAGGTGGTGACCAGCGCCATCACCACCATCAGCGAGTACATCCGCGTATCCAGCACGCCGAGCTGGAGCCCGACGGTAAGCACCACGAATTCGGTGAGTCCGCGGGTGTTCATCAAGGTGGCCAGAATCCAGGACTCCCGTGCCGGCAATCCCCGCAGCCGAGCCCCGCCCCAAGTGCCCAGTGCCTTCCCGGTCACGGCAGTGACCAGGATCAGTGCCAGGTCGGTGAAGGCGCCCGAGCCCATTGCGGACAGATCGACGTTGAGGCCGGCCATCACAAAGTAGACGGGCAGCAGGAAGTACCCGCCGGACTGCCGCAGTTGCTCCACGAATCCCGCAGCCGCGGCGGTCGGGTCGCGCGGCATGGCGGCGCCGAAGACGAACGCGCCGAACATGTAGTGCAGGCCGATCCAGTCGGCAGCGAAGCAGGAGAGCACCAGGCCGCACATCACCACGGCCCCGGCCGCCGCGCCCGCACCGTTCAGCAGGCTGCGCAGCAGCGGGCGGACGCCCGCCCACATCGCCAGTACGTAGAGCGGGATCAGCAGCGCGTGCCACTGTCCGGCGCCGATCACCGTGAGCACAACGGCCAGCAACGACCAGGCCAGCAGGTCGGCCAGCATGGCCGAGCCCAGCGCGATTGCGCCGATCCTGGTCCGCAGTAGCCCGCGGTCGGCGAGGATCCTGGCGAGTACGGGGAACGCGGTCACTGCCGTCGCCGCACCGAGGAAGAGCACGAAGCCGGCCGTATGCGTCGTGGGGCGCTGCCCGGCCAGATACAGGGCGAGCACACACCCCAGAGCGAACGGAAGCAGCACGGAGGTAAGGGCGACGCTGACCGCGATCCGGCCCTGCGACCGCATCAGGGAATGCTCCAGTTCGGTGCCGGCCGCGAACATGAAGAGCGCGAGGCCGAGAGTGGCCAGCGCGTTCAGGTACGGCCGGACGGCGACGGGCAGCAGATGCGCCGCGATCGCGCCGTGCCAGAGGGTCGGTCCGACCAGGATGCCGGCGAGGAGCTCACCGAGGACCGATGGTTGTCGTATCGCCCGGGCCGCGGCGCCCAGAGTCCAGGCGAGCGCCAGAGCCGTGGCGAGGGCCAGGAAGAAGGGAGCCACCAGATGAGCGGGCATCGCGAGTACTCCTGCCGTGAGGGGGACGAGAGCGTGCGCGCCGACCGCCCGTTTCGTGCAGGGCACCAGGGCAGGGCCTGCCCAGACACGATCCACTGGGCAGGCCCTGAGCCGCACACCCGAAGCTGTTCCGGGACGTTCAGCGCACCGCCGTGGCCAGTGGAGTGTGGCCTGCGGCACGCGCGATCGCCCCGGCGAGCCCGGCCGCCGCCGATGCGCCGGCGCGCCCGGTCGAGCGCCAGGCGACGATCGCGTCCGGCCGTACCAGTACCGCACCGCCCGCCTCGATCCCGTACGCCTGCAGCCAGTCGCGGCCCTTCGACCGCAACTCGCCAACGGCGTCGAGCACATGGGTGCGCAGCGGAATCCCCAGCTCGCCCGCGGCCTTCTCGGCGGCCTGCGTCCACGCCGTGCCCGAGGCGTCCGTGAGCAGCACGTAGTGGTCCCAGAACAGGTCGATGGTGGAGATGGTCCCGCCGTCCTCCCGCTCCAGCCACACGTGCGGGGCGCGGGTTCCGGGCTCGCCGACCAGCTGCAGCTCGGGGGTGAGCACCGGCCGGTCCGCGGGAGCGGAGATCGCCGTGGAGGAGTACCGGTACCCCAGCGTCACAATGATGTCGTCCACCATCGCCGCCTTGTCCTCCTCGGTGGCGTAACCGTGCCGGATCCGGTTGCGCACCAGAGCCTGCGCGGCCATGGCGCTGCCCACCGCGTGGCGCTCGGCGTGATAGGTGTCGAGCAGTGCCTCGCCACCCCAGCCGTTCAGCACGGCGGCGATCTTCCACGACAGGTTGTGTGCGTCGTGGATTCCGGTGTTGGCGCCGAAGCCGCCGGCCGGCGGGTGCACGTGGGCGGCGTCCCCGGCGAGGAAGACCCGGCCGCGCCGGAATGTCTCCGCCACCAGCTGCGCACCCTCCCACGGAATCTTCGCGACGACCTCGACGTCCATGTCGGCCTTGCCCGCCGCGGTCCTGACGATGTCCACGCACCGTTCGTCCGTGAAGTCCTCCGGCTCCTCGCCCTTCTCCGGGAAGTAGATCGGGGCGGCGAGCCACGGATTGCAGCCGTGCAGCCGGGACAGGCCCATCAGCGTGCCCGGCGCCGAGGCGTAGCAGAGGATGAACTTGCGGTCCTTCAGCAGCACTTCGAGCTCGGGTGCCCGGAAGTAGATGCTGAGCGCGTTGAAGACGGTGCCGCGCCCGTGCCGTTCCACGCCGAGCAGCTTGCGGACCGTGCTGTTCGCGCCGTCGGCCGCCACCAGGTAGTCGGCGCGGATGGTGATGCGCTTGCCGGTGGCGGTCTCCTCGGCGACGGCGGTGACGCCCGCGTCGTCCTGGGTGAACTCCACCAGCCGGGTGCTGAATCGGATGTCGGAGCCCAGCTCACGCGCCTTGGCGGCGAGCACGCGCTCGTACCGGTCCTGTCCGCAGCCCATCACCCGCTCCGGGCTCACCGTGGGGCCGTCCAGCGACGGCGCCTCGAGCAGCACCGCGTCGTCGATCCCGGAGAAGGTTTCGACCTGGATGATGCCGCCCTCGAAGTACGGGTGCGAATCCCCGATCTCCAGCGCGCGGATGTCCTTGCCGAGGCCGGCGGCGCGGAACATCTCCAGAGTGCGCGCCTGCATGCCCGGGGCCCGCGGCAGCGTCGAGGTGCCGTCGCGCTTTTCCAGGAGCATCGTCCCGACCCCGTGCCGTTCGCTGAACAGGGCGGTGGACAGGCCCACCGGGCCGCCGCCCACGATCAGCACAGGGATCCTCACGTCATACATGCGTGTCCCCTCATCTTCCCCTCGTTTCCGAAGTCCTGTGCGCGCAACGAGGTGATACGGCCCGCCGCACACCGAAGAGTTACTGACAGGCCCTTGAGGATTCCTGGCATCGCGGTCGGGCGGACGCCCGGATCACGCGGTTCCAGTCCGGTTCGAGGAGCCCTCCACGCCGTCCTGCGAGCGTCGCGGCACGTACGGGTCCGGCGCCTGGCCACCAGGCGTCCAGGAAGGAGAGTCACCGATGACGAGCAACCCCCCGGACGTCAGCACGCCCGCCGGGATCCTCCGGCTCGGCAACGCGTTCTGCGATGCCAAGGCGCTGCTGACCGCCGTGGAACTCGACTTGTTCACCGCCCTGCACGAAGCGTCCGACGGCGCCGCCACGGTTGACGAAGTCCGCGACCGGTTGTCGCTGCACGGCCGCGGGCTGCGTGACTTCCTCGACCTGCTGGTGGCGTTGGGGGTCTTGCAGCGCGCCCAAGGACGCTACCGCAACGCGCCCGCCGCCGACCGCCACCTGGTCCGCGGCGGAGAGGAGTACATCGGCGGCTTCCTGCTGCGATCGAGCCGCAACCTCTACCCGGCTTGGGGCCGGCTGGAGGAGGCCCTGCGCACCGGCCAACCGCAGTCCGGAAGCGACTTTGAGGCGGTCACCAAGAACCCCGCGATTCTGCGGCAGTTCATCGGCAGCATGGACGCCTTCACCAATGTGCTGGGTGCTCAGCTGATCGACGCGTTCGACTGGTCTCCGTACGGCTCGGTGGCGGACATCGGCGGCGCTCGAGGCAACCTCGCCTCGCAGATCGTCCGGGCGCGCCAACACCTCGCGGGCCACGTCTTCGACCTTCCGGCGATGGAACCTTTCGCCAAGGAGCTCATCGCCGAGCTGGGGCTGGAAGGCAGGCTCGAATTCCACGGCGGCAGCTTCTTCACCGATCCGCTGCCCAGCGCAGATGTGGTGATCCTCGGTCATGTGCTGCACGACTGGGATGCGCAGCAGCGCAGCGAGCTGCTGCACAAGGCATACGACGCGGTCAACCCGGGCGGAGCGCTGCTCGTCTACGACCGCATGCTCGACGACGAGCCGGAGCACGCCGAGAACCTGGTGATCAGCCTAGACATGCTGTTGGTCACCGACGGCGGCTCGGAGTACCCGGCAGCCGAGATCACCGAATATGCCCGGCATGCCGGGTTCGCCTCCACCGAGGTGTCACCGCTGGGTGACTACGACACTCTGGTGGTCGCCCGCAAGTCCGTCTGAAACGGGATCCCGTGCCGCGGCCCCGGTGCCCTGACCGTTCCTTGGGCACCGGGGCCGCTTCAGGTTCGACGCGAGCCGCGCTCGACCGGCGGGGGAAAGGATCCGGCCATTCCTACCACCACCGACCAGGGCATACGGGGGAGACCACGTGCGCCTGGAGGGAAGGACATGAACGGACTATCCGGTAGAGGCCGACGCGTGCTTGCGGCTGTCGCAGCCACCGTCGCGCTGGTGGTTCCGGGAGCGGCTGTCGCGACAGCCGCTCCCGTTTCACCCGATGCGAGCAGTGGCACCACCTATTACGTCGACTGTTCGGGCGGCAGCGACAGCGCGGCAGGCACCAGCCCGAACAGCGCCTGGAAGTCGTTGGCAATGGTGAACGCCACTACGCTGCGGCCCGGCGACGCGATCCGCCTGCGAGGAGGCAGCAGTTGCGCGGGCACCCTCGCCCCGCGGGGCTCCGGTTCGGCGGCTGCGCCCATCACCATCGCCTCCTACGGCTCTGGCACGGCGAGGATCGTCGGCGGCGGCGCCACCGCGGCCGTCTTCTTGCACAACGTCCAGTACTACGAGCTGAGCAATCTCGACATCAGCAACGAGGGCCCGGCCCCGACCGCCACTCAGCAGCGCGTCGGCATCTACGTCCTCCTCGAGGACTTCGGCATCGGCCATCACTACGTCATATCCAACGTCTCGGTGCACAACGTCAATGGCTGTGACTGCCGCGATCCCAACAGCAGCGGCGGCATCCTCTTCGTCGCAGGGGGCTCCTCGGTGCCCACTGGGTTCGACTGCGTGCACGTCACCGGAGACACCGTCGCCCACGTGGACCGCACCGGCATCGGCACCGTCTCGTACTGGCAGCGCCGCTCACAGTACCCCAACGGGCCGGGCACCACGTGGGTGCCGATGACCCACCTCGTCATCGACGGCAACCACGTCAGCGACACCGGCGGCGACGGCATCATGGTCTTCAACGGCGACCACGCCCTCATCCAACACAACGTGGTCGACGGCTACGAAGAACGCTCCGCGGACTACAACGTCGGCGCCTACGCCTGGAACTCCGACTACACCGTCTTCCAGTACAACGAGGTCGCCGACGGCAAGAGCCCCGGCATGGCCTTCGACCTGGAGGGCGGCGACACCGCAACCCTCATCCAGTACAACCTCAGCCACGACAACGGCGCCGGCTTCCTGTTCATCTGCCCGTCTCAGGGCTCCGTCTCAAGCGGCGGGATCGTCCGGTACAACATCAGCCAGAACGACCAGGCCAGCGGCGTCTACGGCGTGTTCACCAACCCGTGTGGCGACGAACCCGGCACACAGATCTACAACAACACCATCTACGCCCCCGGCGCGGCCAACCTCGTGGAGGTCTACGGAGCATCGACCGCAGCCTTCACCAACAACATCTTCATCGGCCGACCGGCCGGCTCCGTGCTGAACGACCCGCACAGCACCTACTCGCACAACATCTACCAGAACGTCAGCAGCGGCTCGGGGTTCGGCTCCGATGCGATCCAGGCCGATCCGCTGCTGGTGGCGCCGGGCACGGCCACCTCGGTCGGCGATGCCGGCGGATACCAGCTGGACGACGGCTCCCCGGCATTGGGCGCCGGCACGGCGATCACCGGGAGCGGGGCGCACGACTACTTCGGCAACCCGATTCCGTCGAGCGACCCGAACATCGGCGCGTACTAGGCCCTGGCCGCTCAGTACTCCCCCTGGATCGACGAAGACAGATACGCCGCGTGGTCCGGCCGCTCCGGCCGGACCACGTGCCGTACCCAGGCATCCCGCTCGTGTGCCATCGCCGCCATCTCCCAGATGCACGCGGTGGCGTGCGCCGGTGCCTCGACGGGGGCCGTCAGGTTGTCCCAACCCGCGATCCAGGTGCGGGTGTGCAGGATCAGCCGGTTACGGCTCCACCAGCCGACCACCACATAGCAGCCGTCCTCGTCCTCGTGCACCACGCTGAACGCGTGCGCGGGAACGTCGGCGCAGGGTTCGGGAAGAGACATCCGTACCCCGAGCCGCGCGAAGTCCAGCACCTCCGACGGCGGGGCGTCGCGCAGCGACGAGACCGCGTAACGCTTCACCGTCCAGCCGCCCAACGACTCCGGACGCAGCGTCCGTACCGAACGCGTCGAATACTCCACCGGGCGCTCGCCCACCCGCAGGTTCGTCGTCATGCGGTGGATGGTGACACAGCGCGCGAAGGCCGCCAACCGTCCTTTGAGCCGCCGTTGAGCGTTGTTGCCGAGGATGACTGTGCATATGAGGGGCATCGCCCGCGGTCAACCAGCAGGAGGCGTCCGTGCAGACGTTCCGCATCGATGACTCGCCGCTCACCAGCGAGTACGGAATCCAGATCGGGCGGTGGGAGAGGTACCCGGACGCCGATGCCCTGCCGTTCGGGGCCATGTGGTGCCAGGTGCCCGCGAACTCGTCCAGCACTCTCGACAACCACCCCGAGGTGGAGCTCGCCGTCGTCGTCGGCGGCGACGCGACCTTCACGGTGGACGGGCGGGCGACGGAGGTGGCAGCGGGGACCGCCGTGCTGCTGCGACCGGGCGAGCGCCATGTGATCACCGCGCACCGCGAGCCCGTCCGCGTTCTGAGCCTGTACTGGCTGCCCGACGCCCAAGGACGCTCCGATGACTGACAGGTCCGAGCTCACCACCGTCGTCCTCTCCCCGCCCCCGACGCCCAACGGACCACTGCATGTCGGCCATCTCGCCGGCCCGTACGTCGCGGCGGACATCGCCGTACGCGAGGCCCGCCGAGGCGGTCGCCGGATCTTTGCCCTGTGCGGCCTCGACGACCACCAGAACTACGTCCTGGCCAAGGCGCGCCAGGAGCGCGCGGACGTACTCGACGTGCGCAACCGCTACGCCCGGCTGATCCGCGACGCGTTCGCACGCGCCGGGGTCGTGCACGACGGCTTCACACAACCGCTCACCGAACCCGGCTACCGTTCGGCCGTCACCGGCTTCCTCGGCGAACTCGTCGGCAGCGGAGCCCTGCCCGTACAGGAGTGGAGCACGCCGGCCTGCCCCTCGTGCCGCGGCGTCGCGCACCACGCCTACGTCAGCGGGCGTTGCCCGCATTGCGGCGCGGAGTGCGGCGGCGGCACCTGCGAGGGCTGCGGCGGCTATACCCCGGCGGCTCGGCTGGTCGATCCGCGTTGCACCCGCTGCGGCTCGGCGGCGACCGGCGAGAAGACCGTCCGTGGGCCGGTGCTGCCACTTGAGGAGCACCGTGCCGCGCTTGAGGCCGCATGGTGCACAGCGATCCTGCCGGCGCGTGCCCGGGAGCTGGCCGCGCGACTGCTGGCCGAAGACCCGATGCCGGTCGTGCCGCTCAGCTACCCCACCGACTGGGGCATCGAGCTCGGGGCCGGCACGCCAGGCCACCGCCTCGATGTGTGGGCCGAGATGGGCCTGGGCTACCTTTACACGATCGGCCGACACCTGCAGCCCGCGGCGACCGGACTGCGTGAACATGTTGCGGCCTGGCAGGGGCTCGACTCACTGTGGGCCTTCCTCGGCCTGGACAACGCGTTCTACTACCTGGCGATGTTCCCGGCGCTCTTCGCCGCCGCGGGCGTGCCGGCGCAGAAGCTGCTGGGCGGGCTCGTCGTCAACGAGTTCTACCGCCTCGAAGGGCAGAAGTTCTCCACCAGCCGTAACCACGCGGTGTGGGCGAACGAGCTGCTGGAGAAGGAGGACCCGCGCGCGGTCCGCGCCTTCATCGCCTGGGACCGCCCGGCGCCGCATCCCACCAACTTCACCCTCGATCGCTTCCGGACCACGACGGACGCCTGGGACCTCGACGGCGGCCAGGCGCCGGTCGACCCGAACGAGCTGGCCAGGGCTGAATCGGCGCTCACGCTGGAGCACTTCGATGCCGCGCTCGCGGCCCGCTGCCTGCTCGGCACGAACGGGGCCGCCCCCTGCGGGCCGCTCGATGCCATCATCGGCTCAGGCAAGGCGGCGGACCGGTGAGAATCTGCATCACAGGAGCGGGCATCGCCGGAATGCTCATCGCCTGGCGCCTCGTCCGGCAGGCCGGCGTCCACGTCACACTGATCACCGGACCGGACGCCGAACACGACGCAACCGCCTTCTCCGGGGGCCTGGTACGCGGATTCGACACCGACCCCCGGCTGTCGGAGCTTGCCGCGCGCTCCCTGGCGGAGTTGCGGGAGAGCGCCCTGCTGCGCGACTGGTCCGAGTACCGGGAGGTCGGCTCGGTGCACGTCGTCGGTTCGAGCCCGGCGGGGGAGCGCCTCGCCGTGCTCGACCGGATGCTGCCCGGTTCGGCTTCCCTGCTCCAACCGGCCGAGCTGGCTGCGCAGTTCGGGATGGAGGGACTGCCGGAGCAGGCCGTGGGTGTACTGGAGCTCCACGCCGGATACTTCTCGCCCGACGCCCTGCGGAGAGCGGCCCGCCGCGACTTCACCGCCCGAGGCGGAGAGGTGTACGAGGGAGCGATACGGGAACTCGGCCCGGACGCCGACGGGTTCGTCTACCGCACGTCGACGGAGTACGGCCACGCCGACGCCATCGTCTTCGCCACCGGTGCATGGACCGGCCGCCTCCTGTCCGATCTCGGCTTTCCGGACACACAGACCGGGCTGCGGACCAAGGCCATCCAGTGCGCCGTCTACGAGGTGGAGGGCGAGCGCCCGCCTGCATTCGTCGACGAGACCAGCGGACTCTACGGACGCCCGGCCGGGCCCGGCCGCATGCTCTTCGGCCTGCCCACCGATCGCTGGGACCTGCCGCCGGGGCCGCAGGTCTTCCTCGACCGGGAGGAACGCGAGGTGCGCGTAGCCGTCGCGCGGCGCTTCCCCGGGCTGACCGTGCACCGCCGTCCACGCCGCGTCATCGCCAGCGCCGAAGCCTATGCCGCCGAGGGGCGCCTGGCGCTGCGGCCTGTCCTTGAGCACCGGACCGGGCTGTTCACCTACGCCGGTGGGAGCGGCGCGGCGGCCAAGACCGCTCTCGCGGCGTCGGCCGACGCCGCCGCCGACCTGATGCACACCCTTCGGGCCCGCCGCCCCCTCCCGACCGCCGAAAGGGACCACCGATGACCGCCGATGCCCGCAGTGCGCTGGAAGCCGTCTGCCCGGACCGGGTGATCGCGCCCGGTCACCCCGCCTACGACAGGGTGCGGTTGCTCTTCAACGGAATGCACGACCGCCGGCCCACGTTGATCTGCCTGCCCAGGGACGCGGACGAGGTGCGGTCCGTGGTCCGGGTGGCGCGGGACGCCGGGTTGCCCACGGCGGTGCGCGGCGGCGGGCACAACGTCGCCGGCTCGGGATCCGTGGACGCAGGACTCGTCATCGACCTGCGCCTGCTCAACCGGGTGTCCACCGACCCCCAGCGCCGGCTCGCTCGCACGGGAGGCGGGGCCGTCTGGGCAGACGTCGATCTGGCGGCCGGGGCGTACCGACTCGCCGTCACCGGCGGAACGTTCGACGACACCGGTGTCGGCGGCCTCACGCTCGGCGGCGGCATCGGCCACCTGATGGGCCGGTACGGACTCACCTGCGACAACGTCGAGTCGTACGAGCTGATCACTGCCGACGGTGAGCGGCTGGCCGTCGACCCGCAGTCCGATCCTGAGCTGGACTGGGCGTTGCGGGGTGCGGGCCACAACTTCGGCATCGTCACCGAGTTCACCTTCCGGCTGCATCCCGTCGAGCGGATCTACGGTGGCTACGTCGCCTACCCGGGCGCCGATCCCGAATCCGCCATCCGCCTGTTCCGCGATCTGATGCTGACCGCTCCCGACGACCTCACCTGTACCCTGCTGCTCGAACGTCACGGCCCGGCCCAGGGCCCGGCGGCGGTCATGAGCGTGTGCTACGCAGGCGACGACGCGGAATACCGCGCCACCCTGGACAAGGCCCTGCGCCGCCTCGACATCCTCGACTGGCGCATCGAGGACCGATCGTATGTGTCCATGCAGATGTGCCTGGGCCGCCTGCCCTTCGGCCTGCGGCACTACTGGAGCGCACGCTGCGTCGAACGGCTGCCGGACGAGCTGGTCGAGGCGATCGCGGAGCGCTTCCGTGCGGCGAAGATCACCGACCCCTACAATGACACGATTCTCATCGAGCCGATCAACGGTGCGGTACGCCGCGGCGGTCCGACCGCGAGCGCCGTTCCGTTCCGGGGCGCGGCCTTCAACATCACCGGTATGGCGATATGGGAAGCGGACCGCCCGGAGGCCGACGCTCAGCAGACGGCATGGGCCAAGTCCGTCGCGGGGCGGGCCGAGCCGTACGGGCACTGGGGAGACGGCTACATCAACTACGTGGGCGATTCCGGATCCGCAGGCCGCGAGCGCGCGTTGCGTACCTTCGGGCCCGCTGCCTATGAGCGCCTCGAGCGCGTCAAGCGCCGCCTTGATCCGGAGAACTTCTTCCGCTCCAACTACAACGTTGCCCCCGCGGGGGCCGTGCGATGAACTACGAGGGCAGGGCGTTCCGTTCCTCGGCGGCCGAGACCGCATCCGGCGGCGCCACCCCCGTCGGCCGTTATCACCAGCGCGGGGATCTGGTGTGGGCGGAGTTCTCCGGCGGCGCGGTGCGTACCGGTCGGCTGGTGGGCCGCAGTGCGCCCGACGGCGTGCTCACCGCCGCGTACTGCCAGGTGCTGGACGACGGGCGGACGGTCGGCGGCGAGGTCGTCAGCACCCCGGAGTTCCTCGCCGACGGACGGATTCGGCTGCGCGAGGAGTGGCGGCGCGCCGACGGCTCCACCGGAACGTCGTGGGTTGAGGAGATCCGGTGACGGTGGGTGCCCGGGGCGGATCGGCCCCGGGCACCTCATCGCGCTCACGCCAGCAGATAGCGCTCGGTCTCCCAGGCCGACACCTGACGGTGGTACTCGGCGAATTCGGCCCGCTTGACGGCCGCGTAGTACACCGCATACTCGCCGTACTCACCCGCGGTGCCTCCGACGGCGCCCGGCACCTTGCCCAGGCCTTCCCGCAGCACCCCGTCCGCCAGCAATTCCTCCACCGCGTGCAGCAGCGTCGGGGGCACCGGGCGCAGCCCCTGGTGCCGCTGTACCAGAGCATTCTCCAGGTCGCCGGTGACCGGCTCTCCCGGGTCGGCGCTGCGCGCGATGCCATCCGCGCCGGCCGCGGCGATCCCGGCAATGGCCAGGTACGGGTTGGCGGCGCCGTCCACACACCGCACCTCGATCCGTCCGGTGTCCGGTATCCGCACCAGCTGGGTGCGGTTGTTCCCGCCGTAGCTCGCGTACCCCGGTGCCCAGCTGGAGCGTGACAGGGTGTCCGCGCCCGCGCCGAGCCGCTTGTAGGAGTTGACGGTCGGGCAGGTGAGTGCCATCAGCCCCGGCGCGTGGTCCAGCAGGCCCGCGACGAACGCGTAGCCGAGCGCTGATGTGCCGAGCCCGCGCGGATCGTTCGCGTCCGCGAACAGCTCGGTGCTGCCCTCCCAGAGCGAGACGTGCAGGTGCAACCCATTGCCGGTCAGCCGTGAGAACGGCTTGGGCATGAAGGTGGCGACCAGCCCGGCCCGGTGAGCTGCCAGCTTCACAAGGTGGCGGAAGACCACCACCCGGTCAGCCGTGCGCAGCGCTTCCGCGTAGCCGAAGTTGTGCTCGAACTGGCCGTTGGCGTCCTCGTGATCGTTGGAGTAGTTCTCCCAGCCGAGGGCATCGATCGCCCGGCTGATGGTGGACAGGTGCCCGAAGCCGCGGGTTGCGGCGTTGGCGTCGTAGCAGGGCGACGGCGATGTGTCGAGCTCGTCGGCGACCGTGACGGTACCGTCCGCCGTACGCCTGACCAGGAAGTACTCGGGCTCCGCACCGACCTTGAGCTGCCGGCCCTGCTCGGCGAGCCGCTCCAGCTGGCGGCGGAGAATCCAGCGCGGCGCGTACGGCCACGGTTCCCCCTCCACGTACAGGTCGCACTGGATGATGCCGAGCCCCTCCTGCAGCGGACACGGCACATAGGAGGTCACATCCGGGATTGCCACGACATCCGGGTCGGCCGACGACTGCCCGAGGCCGTCCGCTGCGTTGCCGGCGAAGCCGAGCCCCTCGGCGAGCAGCCGGTCGAGCGTGCGGACCGGGGCCAGTTTGGCGCACGGCTTTCCGTGCAGGTTGACGAACATCACCAGTAGGAAGTCCACTCCGTCCCGGGCGACCGCCCGGGCCAGCTCGTCGGCGTTCCTGGAAGGTTCCGGGGGTGGCAGCGCCGTCATCGCGTCCTCCGTGGTGTGATCGACTCGATTGCCGTCCGGCCCACCTTCTCCGGCCGCGCTCGCGTCGGGCTCGACCCCCTCGCGCACCAGCGGGATTTGAGCCGTTGCTGTCAGCATCCGCACCAAAGCGACGAGACCTGGAGGGTGAAGTGACCGAGCAACGCACGGCGTTGATCACAGGTGCCAATCGCGGGCTGGGACGTGCCGTCGCAGTGGAACTCCACGATCGGGGGCTGCGGGTCGTCGTCACCGCACGGGATGCGGCCGCGGCCGAGGAGTCCGCCGCCTGCCTCGGCGTCGGGGTCCGCGCCTGCGTGCTGGACGTCACCGACCCGGAGAGCGTCAAGCGGGCTCGTGAGGAGATCGGGCCGGTCGATGCGCTGGTGTCCAACGCGGGCGTGCTGCTCGACATCGGCAGCGATCCGCTCTCGGTGCCGCTCGATGTGGTCGAGCGCACCTTCGCGGTCAACTTCGTCGGCGCCTGGCGGGTGGCGCAGGCGTTCGTACCGGACATGGTGCGGGCGGGCTGGGGCCGGGTGGTCTTCGTCTCCAGTGGCACCGGATCGTTCCACAACGGCCTGTTCACCGGCAGTCCCGGCTACTCGGTCTCGAAGACCGCGCTGAACGGCCTGACCCAGATGCTCGCCGCGCAGACCAAGGACACAGGCGTACTGGTGAACGCGGTGAACCCGGGACCGACCCGCACCCGGATGATGCCCGACGCCGCGCGCACCGCGGACGAGGCCGCCCGGGACATCGCCGATGCCGTCCTGCTGCCCGACGGCGGCCCGACGGGTACGTTCCGCCGCGCGGAGCTGGTCTTCGACTGGTGACGCAGCGGCGGTCCAGCACGGCTTGAGCGTCCGGGAAGAAGGTTCCCGTGGCGACCCCTGTGCCGTACGCGCAGTGGGCGCCTGGCCGACTTACCGGATCCGGGAGTGACGATGGACCACAAGACGCTCGGCAAGGGCTTGGCACCCGAGGACGGCAATGAACTCGACCGCTTGCTCGCGGCTCTCCCCGCGCAGGAGGCGGACTCCGTACGCGCATGGCTTCCCGGCGGCGGACCCGGGACCACCGACCCGATGGCGATGCTGGGCACTCTGGCCGCGACCGCGAGCGACGTCCCCAAACCGGAAGACAACGACCCGAAGGCCATCCGTCGGATCGGGGTCATCGGCGGCGGTACAGCCGGATACCTGGCCGCTCTCGCCCTCAAGGCCAAGCGGCCGTGGCTGGACGTGACGCTCGTCGAGTCCAAGTCCATCCCGATCATCGGCGTCGGCGAGGCGACTGTCTCGTGGTTCACGCTCTTCCTCCACCACTATCTGGGCATCGACCCGCAGGAGCTCTACGCGGAGGTGAAACCCACCTGGAAGCTGGGCATCCGGTTCGACTGGGGGCCGCATCCGGACGGTTTCATGGGCCCCTTCGACTGGTCGGCGGACTCCGTGGGCCTGCAGGGCGCGATCCGGACCACCGGCAACATCAACGGCTCGACCCTCGGCTCGGCGCTGATGGTCGCCGACCGCGCTGCCGTCTACGACGTCGGCGGCAGCCCCCTGTCGCTGATGAAGTACCTGCCGTTCGCCTACCACCTCGACAACGGACGGCTGGTGTCCTACCTGGCGCGGCTGGCCGAGCGACGCGGCATTCACCACGTCGAGGCCACCCTCGACGACGTGGTCCTCGGCGCGGACGAATGGGTCGACCACGTCCGGGCCGCCGATGGACGCGAGCTCCGCTTCGACCTCTACATCGACTGCACCGGCTTCCGTTCCCGGCTGCTCGGCCAGGCGCTGAAGACCCGCTACGTCTCCTTCGCCGACAGCCTGTTCACCGACTCCGCGGTCACCGGCAACATCGACCACGGCGGCACGATCAAGCCCTACACCCAGGCAACCACGATGAACGCCGGGTGGTGCTGGTGCATCCCGACCCGGGAGAGCGACCACCGCGGCTATGTGTACTCCTCGTCCGCGATCTCCGACGACGAGGCGGCCCACGAGCTCATGACCAAGTACCCGGGCATCAGTGAACCGCGCGTCGTCCGCTTCCGAAGCGGCCGGTACGAGCAGGCGTGGCGGGGAAACGTCATCGGCATCGGCAACTCCTACGGCTTCGTCGAGCCGTTGGAGTCCACCGGCCTGCTGATGATCGGCACCGAGATCCAGACCTTGCTCTCGACCCTCCCGGGCTCCTGGGCCGATCCGCAGGTCCGCGACGCCGTCAACATCGGCCTGGCACAGCACTGGGATGCGATCCGCTGGCTGCTCGCCATCCACTACCGGTTCAACACCCGGAAGACCACGCCGTTCTGGAAGGAGTGCGTCAGCAGCGTCGACGTCTCCGGATTCCAGCCACTGCTCGATGTCTACGCCGGCGGCGCGCCCCTCTCACGCCGCAGCCCGCTCGTACAGGACCTGCTGAACCGGGTGGCCCCCAGCTTCTTCGGCCTGTTCGGCATCGATTATCTGCTGCTCGGTCAGCAGGTGCCGACCCGGCTGCTGCCTATGGACGAGCCGGTCGAGCGGTGGAAGGCACGCCGCCAGGCCGCGGATGTCCTGGTACGGCACTCGCTGCCTACGCGTGAGGCGCTGGAGGCCTTTGGCGCGCATGCGGAGCTCAACCGCCAGCTGCTCGGCGATGAGGACAGTTGGGCCGGTCCAGAGATAGCCCGGCGGATGGGCCTGCTGTAAGAGCCTCCGGCAGGAGGGAGCGCGGGTGACGGAGGGGTCCCCCACGCCCGGAGGGCGAGGAGGGGGCACATCCCATGCCCGGAGGGCTATGAGGAGTGGGCGTGCCGCGTGAGGCTGTGCTCTCAGCCGACTCCGTCGGCGGACGCAGCGGTGCTGCACGCAGGGGATAGCTCCCGAGCGCAGCTGCGGGGGACGCGGTGCGCCCGGGGGTCCCCCGGCCGCAGGCCAGGGCGGGGGACCCCTCGCTCGCCGGGCATGGGGCACCCCGGCGGGCCCTGCTGCCGGAGTCACTGAGGCCGCTCCAACGCCGGACAAGGCCGTGGGCAGGGGGTGCCCCTGCCCACGGCCTCGGATCTGCATGTGTCCGCGTGGGATCACAGGTGGATCAGCGGCCAGGCCGCGTATTCGCGCATCCCGTAGAGCAGCGGGCGCCGCGTGGGGTCGAGCGTGATGTGCTGTACTTCGCCGAAGACGACCGTGTGCGAGCCGATCCGGTGCGCCGCGGCGACATGGCAGTCGGCCACCGCGTGGGCGTCGGCGAACAGGCCCGGTCCGGAATCCATGGCCGTCCGGGACCACTCGGCTCGGTCGAAGCGGCCGGGGTCACCCGAGCCGAAGAGCACGGCGGCCGAACGGGCACGTTCGTGCAGCAGGTTGACGGTGAACGCCCTGGCGGCCAGGACGGCCGCCAGGGTGGGGCTGTCGTTGCGCAGGCAGGCCAGCAGCGTCGGTGGTTCCAGCGTCACGCTGCACACCGCTGAGCAGGTCATGCCCCGCGGTGTGCCGTCGGGTGCGTAGGCGGTGACGACGGAGACCCCGCTGGGGAACTTGGCCATCATCGCTCGGTAGTCGGATGCCGCCACCATGGGCGTGCCGGCCGTGGCACCGACGGGCAGGGTGGTCATGGGCGCCCCTTCATCGTGTTCACCGTTCGACGGGAACGGCTTCCAGCGCGTAGTAGAGGAAGGGACAGGGCAATGCGGTCGCCGTGTCGAGCCGCAGCCCCGGGGCGGCGAACAGGGCCTCGAACTCACTCAAGGTGCGCTCCCGGCCTGTGGTCATGACCATCATCTCGATGTCGAAGATGGCCGCGCCCAACGCTTCAGCCGGGTCCTCGTCGCCGCGCCCCTCGGAGAGCACCGAGGTGAAGACGACGATCCTTCCGTCGGGCGCCAGGCCTGCGCGGCAGTTCTCCAGGATCTGTCGGCACTCGTCGTCATTCCAGTCGTGCAGGATGTTCTTGAGCAGATACGCGTCCGCCGCGGCAGGTACCGAGTCGAAGAACGAGCCGCTGACCACCTCGCAGCGGTCGGCGACGCCGGCCGACTCCAGCACGTCGGCTGCCTCCACCACGCCGTTGGCGGTGTCGAAGACGGTGCCGCGCAGCCGCGGGTTGGCGGCGAGGATCGCGGCCAGATGGGTTCCGTTGCCGCCGCCCACGTCGACGGCATGGCGGAAGCGGGAGAAGTCGAAGCCGGAGATGATGGCCGGAAGTTGTACTTCGCTGCCCGCAGCCATGGCGTCGTGGAATGTGGCGGCGAGCTCCGGCTCCCCCTTCAGGAAATCGAACAGTCGGCTGCCGTGGGCGAGTTCGAAGGCGTTGCGGCCGGTACGGACCGACTCCTCCAGCGCGCCCCAGGCCTGCCAGACCGGCGCTGCGCTGTGCATCGCGGTCAGCGGAGCGGCCTGGAGCGGAGACTCCTTGGCGAAGATCCGGCCCAGGGTCGTCAGCTCGAACGCATCGTCGTCCGTGGCGCGCAACAGCTGCGCGGCCGTCGCCGCCCGCAGCAGCCTGCGCAGATGACCCGGATGGGTGTCGGTGATGGTGGCCAGGCGGCCGACGGTCCGCGGCCCGTCGGCCAGCGCCTCGACGACGCCGAGCCCGGCGACGGCGGCCCCGATCTGATAGACGGCGAAACCGAAGAGCAGCGGAAGGTACTCCGCGGCCGTCGGCTGCTTCGTGGTCGAGCTCCTCATGGTGTTCCCCTTGGTAGTAGGCCTCGTCAGGATGGTGGCGCGCCATGGGGCCTGCGGCGGTGGGGGCGCGGTGCCGGCCGCGACCGCTGCCGCCCGGGCCGCCCCGCTCCCTGTTCCACGCTCTCTCCTGCCGGAGTCTGTCAGGCGCGGCAGAGCACGAGGGTGTCGTAGTCGGCGATCGACCGGTGAGTGATGGAGGAGAAGCCCGCGGCCCTGGCCTGTCCGGCGATCTCGGCCACGGTGTATTCGCTGCCGCCCTCGGTGACCAGAAGCATGTTCAGGCTGGCGACCAGGTTCTCGGTGTCGTCGGAGTGCTCGCCCAGCATCCGGTCGTACACCAGCAGCGTGCCGCCGGGGTTGACCGCACGGTGTGCCTTCGACAGCAGCTCCTGGCGCTGCTGCGGACTCCAGTCGTGCAGGATGTGGCCGAGGATCACGACGTCGGCGCAGGGCAGAGGGTCACGGAAGAAGTCGCCGGGATGGAACACCGCTCGGTCGCTCAGTCCCAGCTCGGCAAGGTAGCCGCGGCAGAACGGCTCCATCTGGGGCAGGTCGAAGACGTGCCCGACGAGGCCGGGGCGGGCGGTGAGCAGCTGAGCCGTCAGGTGTCCACGGCAGCCGCCGAGATCGAGCACCGAGTCGTACGAGATGCCTTCCAGAGCGGTGAGCAGCTGCCCGCCGAGACCCTGTGTCAGGCCGTCCATCATCCGCACGAAGTGACCGAGTGCCTCCGGGTCGTCGAGCATTCCCGTGAAGTCGCCGTCGGCCTGCGGCTTGCCGGTGCGCAGGGCCTCGGCGAGTTGTCCGTAGACGCCGTAGAGGTTGATGTCCGCGCCCATGAGGAATCCGTGGACCGCACCGGGTCGCCCTTGCACCAGGTATGCGGCGGCGCCCTCGGTGTTGCGGAAGCGGCCCTGGGCATCGCGGTGGAGCAGGCCGAGCGCGGTCAGCAGGCCGAGGAAGTCGGCAAGACCGCGCCCGTGCAGGCCCAGCCGCACGCGCAACTCCTCGGCCGTCGCGGGCTTTTCGTCTAGCACCGTGAACAGATCGAGTCGTACGGCGGTGAGCAGGGCCTTGGCGTCGCAGAACATGTTTCCGAGGCGCAGTAGGTCCGCCGCCGTCGCGACGTCAGGACCGGTGCGTGTCATATCGGCGTCTCCCTCGTCCGGCCATGGCTCTTCCGGGCGGAATCTCCCAGTGCCGGATGGAGGATGGCTCGATGGTGGGGGGAGTCGCACGAGGTCCACCGGAGATTGAGCAGACCCCTAGCCGGTATGCGGAGACTGAGCGGCATTCCGAGCTTCGCCTGACGAAAGACCAACGAAAGACCAGAGAGGTGCCGCGTGGACTCGTCGTGCCCGGTCAGCTACCCCTTCCCGTGGGCCCCCGCGCCGGACATCCCGGAGCACTGGCGAACGATGCGGGAGAATCCTCTGCTCCACGTCACCCTGCCCAGCGGTGACCCCGCTGTCCTCGTCACCCGCTACAAGGACGTCCGACAGCTCTTCGCCGACGAGAGGCTGAGCCGTAACACCTCCCGCTATCCTGCGTCCCGGATCTCGGCCAACAACGACCTGTTCGGCGACCCCGAGATCGACAACGATCCTCCGCGCTATCTGGAGGAACGCAGCGTCGTCATGCGAGCCTTCAGTGCCCGACGGATCGAGGCACTTCGCCCGGTGGTCAAGCAGATCACCCAGGAGCTCATGGACGCGATGGAGGCCGGGCCGAAGCCCGCCGAGCTGATGGAGGCGTACGCCTACCCTCTGCCCATCCTGGTCATCTGCCACATGCTGGGCGTGCCGCCGGAGGACCGTGCGAAGTTCAGGTCCTTGATCGACGGCTATCTGTCGGTGACCCGGCTGCCGGACGACGAGGTGGAGCGCTGCCGGGTTCAGTACTGGGACTACCTGAGCGAGCTCATCGCCGCCAAGCGGGCGGAGCCGGGGGACGACCTGATCAGTGAGCTGATCCGGGTCAGCCAGGAGGAGCCAGGAAAGCTGACGCCCTATCAGCTCCAGCACTGGGTGAAGACCCTGTTGATCGCCGGCTATGTGACCACCGCGTCGCAGATCGGCACCAGCATGGCCGTTCTGCTGCACCGCCCCGAGGTCGCCGAGGACCTGAAGGCCAACTTGGAGCTGGTGCCCTCGGCCGTCGAGGAGCTCCTGCGCTTCCAGATCATGGGGACCTCCCTCGGCTCGTTGCGGTACGCGCTGGAGGACATCGAGCTGTTGGACGGCACCGTCATCCCCAAGGGTGCGACGGTGATGCTCTCGGTGGAGTCCAACATGGACGACGACGTCTTCGAGGAGCCGCTCACGCTGGACATCCGGCGCCAGGACAACCACCACATGACCTTCGGCGCCGGCATCCACTTCTGCGCGGGCGCGGCGTTGGCCCGGATGGAGCTGCAGGAGGCCACCGATGGGCTGCTGCGCAGGTTCCCGAATCTGCGCCTCGCGGTGGCGGGTGAGGAGCTGGAGCGCCCGGTCGGCGGTTTCCTCGCTGGATATGCCCGGATTCCCGTGAAGTGGTGAGGGGTGAGCGCGCCCGATGGGTGCCCTGCGTGTGACAGCGGACAGCTCGACCTGTGTGACGTCCAGTCTGTGTGTGTACCGGCTCGCCCAGGTCTTTGACCAGGACGAGCAGGGCCGGGTCGTGGTCCTCGACGAGAACCCGCCGGAGGGGCTGCGCAGGGAGCTGCTGCGGGCGGCTCGCGGCTGCCCCACCGGCTCCATACGAGTGGAGGAGGCGGGCGAAGGGGTGGGCGAAGGGGTGGACGAGTAGGCGCGAGTGGGCGGGTGTGTGACAGCGGTGTGGGGCCCGACGACGGGGGCCCCCACACCGCTGTCTACTGTCTACTCGCCGGCTGCGAGGCGTGCAGCGTGTGATTGCTGCTGCCGGGTGGCGAAGCGCAGGAACTCCGTCATTCTTTCCAGCGTCTGGACGTCGAACCGGCGCAGATACTCGGCGCCTTCCTCGACGATCGGCGCGAAGACCTCGCCCAGCATCGCGGAGCTCTTCTCGGTCGGCTGCACGATGACCCGACGCCGGTCCTTGGTGTCCCGTACCCGCGTCGCGTAGCCGGACCGCTCCAGGCGGTCGATGGCCGTGGTGACGCCGCCGGTGGTCAGGCCGGCCGCGGTAGCGAGCTCTCCCGGGCTGAGCGGTGAGGGCGCGAAGATCAACTCCAGGCAGCGCAGGTCCGTGCGGTTGAGCCCGAGCCGGTCGGCGACCCGTTGGTCCAGGGTGTCGGCGGACCGCTGGAACTCCTGCATGACCTGCCCGAACACCTCGATCAGGCGCTCGCGTTCGTCCGCGTCCCGATCCGGTTCCGCTGCCATCGGCGGCTCCTCTCCTCGATTCTCTTGACATTCTAGCGATTGCGCCCCTATGGTTTCTCTCAGAGTTAGTCGCTAGAAAATCTAGCGACTAGATTTCTGGGAGGAATCATGCGCACTCGCGCCGCCAGCCGCCTCGTCTTCACCCCTCAGGTCCACCACCTCACGATCACCGCCGGACCTACTCCCGACGGGAGCCCCTACGCCGCACGCTTCGAGGGACCGGCGTCCAACGTGGCGTCCGGCGCAGACGGCCGCACGGTCACCGTCACGCGCCGCGGCTCCATGCACCCCTTCGACTTCGCGCGCCGCGCGGCCTTCATCACCCTGGCCCCCGGCACCGAGTGGGACATCGAGGTCCAGGGCAACGCCACGCACATCGCCGCCGACCTGACGGGCGTGCGGCTGAACTCCCTTGCCGTCACCGGCGCGCTCGCCCGCTCGGACTTCCTCCTCCCGCCGACCGACAGGGTGGTGCCGATCCGTATCGGCAGCGGGCTGCGGTGGGTGACCTTCACCCGCCCGGCCGGCACCCGCGTCGCGCTGCGGGGCAAGCACGGGTTCACCAGCCTCTCGCTGGACGGCGAATGGGTCGGCACGTCGGCCGGCTGCGACTGGCACAGCCACGGAGGTTCCGCCGACGGCTCGGTCCCCGGCTACGAGATCACCCTCGACTCCGGCAGCAACCACCTCACCGTCAACGAGCAATGACGTACCGAATTCAGACCCACCCACAAGAAGGGCTTCCTCGCCATGCATGTCCTGATCATCGGCGCCGGTTACGGCGGCCTGACCCTCGCCCACGGTCTGCGCAAGGCCGGCGTCTCGTTCGCCGTCTACGAAAAGCACCGCAGCCGCAGCGACGGCCTCTACGGATACCGGGTCGGCATCGACCCCACCGGCAATCGCGCCCTCAAGGAGTGCCTGCCGCCCGAGCTGTTCCAGACCTTCCTGGCCACCTGCGCCCGGGCCCCGCGCTTTTTCACCGTCCTCACCGAGAAGAAGCGGCGCACAGCGGCCATCCCGCTGCGCGGCGACGCGGACGACATCAACTCCGAGCGTTCCGTGTCCCGGCAGACCCTGCGCCAGTTGCTGCTCACCGGACTGGAACAGCAGGTGCAGTACGACAAGCGGTTCACGCACTACGAGCGACGCGACGATGGCAAGGTGGTCGCGCACTTCGCAGACGGAACCTCGGCGGTCGGCGACGTGCTGGTCGCCGCCGACGGCGCGCACTCCGCAGTGCGTGCCCAGTATCTGCCGCACGCTGTCCTGCGGCCCGCAGGAATCGTCACCATCAGTGCCAAGATCCCCCTCACCCGGCAGACGCTCGACTTGCTGCCGTACGAGTCCGGACAGGGCCTGTCCCTGGTCTTCGCGCCCAAGGGCTTCATGTGCATCTGGCATGTCATGGAGTTCCGGTGGGACGAGCGCGGTGGCATCAAGGACGGCGCCGCCGGCAACGATGCCGAACTCCTGCAGGCCTGGCCTGGGTTGCTCTTCGACAACACCCGCGACTACGTCTCGTGGGGGCTGTGGGCGGCGCGGGACAAGTTCCCCGCCGACACCATGAAGAAGCGCGGTCAGGAGCTGATCGACCTGGCCCTGAGCCTCACACCGAACTGGCACCCCGACTTCCGCAAGTTGTTCGCGCTCTCCGATCCCAGCACCGCCTTCCCGCTCGACATCGCCACCTCCGAGCCGATCCCGGCCTGGCAGACCACCAACATCACGCTGCTCGGCGACGCCGTCCACACCATGACGCCAGGGCAGGGCGTCGGTGCCAACACCTCGTTGCGCGATGCGCAGCTGCTGTGCCGGCAGCTCGCGGCCGTACGGTACGGGGAGAAGGAGCTCATCCCGGCGATCTCCGACTACGAGGCCGAGATGATCCCGTACGGGTTCGCCAGGGTCGCCGACTCCCTCGCCCAGAACGGCACATCCGGCGGCGACCCGCTGCACAAGCCGGTCATCGGGCGGGCAGTGCTCGGCGCCAACCGGACCTATTTCAAGGCAGTCGACAAGATCCCCTCGCTGCGACGCAAGTTCCTGGACGACCTCTACACCTACCGCGGCGCCGAGGACCCGGCGGTCGACGACTCCACGGTGTAACGCCTGGAATGCCGGCCACGCCGGGCGTGCCTTCCGCGGTGCCGCCCACCCGATCCGCCAGAGGCTGTACCGCGCGGCAGGAAAGGGGCCAGCAGCGGCACCGCGAGGAAGGCGGCCGCGGGGTAGTAGAGGCTGTAGGCGGCGGCCTGGGAGAAGACCCGGACCTGTGCCGGGCCCCCGGCCGCCACGCCGGTGTCGGCGACCCGGCCGAAGAAGACCATTCCGATCAACCCGACTCCGGCAGCGGCGGCGAAGTAGATGGCGGCGTTGGCCAGCCCGGCCGCGCCGCCCGCGTCCCGGCCCGGCACGCCGGCCAGCACCATGCTGATCAGCGTCGGGACCACCAGTCCGAGACCGCAGCCGATCACAGTCAGACATCCGAACAGCGACCAGAAACCGAGGGCATGATGACCGATCACTTCGCTCAGCAACAACGTGCCGGATACCACCACCAGGCAACCGGCGACCTGCAGGGCACGCCCCGCCCGCGGCGCCAGCGCGACAGCGGGCACGCCCAGCACGCACAGGCCCAGGACCCAGCCGACAGTGGCGGTGCCGGTGCGCAATGCGGACCAGCCCAGTCCGGTCTGGGTGTGCCAGATGACCGGCATCTGCTGCGCCAGGATCGCCGAGTAGACGAGCAGCAGCTGCACCATGCCGGCGCAGAAGGCGCGATTGCGGAACAGCCCGACCGGCACCAGAGCGCGTTCCGGGGCGCGTCGGCGCTGTTGCCGGACGAAGACATACCCCACCGGCAGCGCGGCCACCAACGCAGCCAGCAGCCATGGCGGCCAGCCGTCGGCCCTGCCCTGCTGCAGTGGATAGACGACGAGTCCCGAAAACAGCCCCGCCAGCAGCGCACCCGGCATGTCCAGCTGCAGCGGCCGGTCGGAACGGGACTCCGGCAGCAGCAGGGCGGTGCCGGCCAGCACCAGCAGCCCGACCGGCAGGTTGATCAGGAATACCGCGCGCCAGCCGAGCCCGAGCACGTTGTCGGTGGTCAGGAACCCGCCGAGGACCGGGCCGGTGATCTGGGCGAGGTTCATCACCGTTCCGTAGGCTGCCAGCGCCGGGCCGCGCCGCTCCGCGGGGAAGAGCAGCTGCACCGCGGCGAGCACCTGCGGCACCATCAGTGCGCCGAACCCTCCCTGCACCAGACGCGCGGCGATCAGGGCGAGCGGTGAGGGTGCGAGCGCACACGCCGCAGAGGCGAGGGTGAATCCGGCGACGCCAGTCAGCAGGATCCGCCGCCGGCCGTAGATGTCCCCGAGGCGGCCACCCGGGATCAGCATCACGGCAAAAGCGAGCGCATAGGCGGCGACGAACCACTGTGCCTCGTTGTAGCCGGCATGCAGGTCACGCTGCATGGCAGGGTTCGCCACAGCTGTGATCGACAGATCCAGCGCGTCCATGAACCCGGCGAACAGCGTCACCAGCAGAGCAGACCAGGCGTGCCGCGATGCCCTGTTCATGGCGGGCGGTTTCCTTCGTAGCCGGGTCGGTGGCCCGGGGATCCGGACGGACCCCCGGGCTGGACGGAGCGCACAGCGCGCGGGCTGCTCAGATGTCGACCTCGACGCCGTACGTGCGCAGCCAGTAGTCGAAGCCGAGGGCCATCTCGATGTTGGAACGGCTGTGCCACTCATGGGCAACGCCGGAGGCGTCCTTGATGGCATCACGTGCCGCGTCCACGTCCAGGAACGGGAGCACGGGCGAGGCGGGGTCGTTCAGCACAGCGGCGAACTCCCGGTGCAGCGCCTGGGTGTAGGTGGGGTCCTGGGTGACCGGGTAGGGGCTCTTCGGCCGCTCGAGCACCGACTTGGGCAGAAGATCCTTGGTGGCCGCCCTCAGCAGGCTCTTCTCCCGTCCGTCGAAGGTCTTGAACTCCCATGGGGTGTTGTAGACGTACTCCACCAACCGGTGGTCGCAGTACGGCACCCTGGTCTCCAGGCTTGACGCCATCGCCAGCCGGTCGCCGCGGTCGAGCAGCATGGGCAGCCAGCGTGAGAGGTGTGCATAGCACAGTTCGCGCATGCGGTGCTCGCGCGGGCTCTCGCCATCCTGGTGCGGGGTCTCGGTCTGGGTCGTGCGGAACGCATCGGCGTAGTAGCCGTGCATGTCGAGCTTGTCCAGCAGTCCCTTGTCGAACAGCCCCCGTCCCTGGCCGTTGCGGCTGCCCTGCTGGCGCTTCTCCGCCGCGATCCACGGGAAGGTGTCCAGGCCCACGAGTTCTTCGTCGTGCAGCCACTTGAAGCCGCCGAAGATCTCGTCCGCTGTTTCGCCGGTGAGCGCCACGGTGGAGTGCTCGCGCGTGGCGCGCAGCATCAGGTAGAGCGAGGTGTCCATGTCGCCGAGCATGGTCGGCATGTCCTGGGCGGTGATGGCGGCCTCGCGGGCGGCCGGTTCTATCAGGTCGGCGGTGCCCAGCACGATGTCGGTGTGGTCGGCCCCGACGTGCCGCGCGAGTTCGGCGGCGTACGGGGCGTCGGGGGTGTCGCGCTGGTCGTCGGGGCGGAAGTTCTCGCTGTAGCCGACGAAGGTCGCGGTGATCGTGCGGACCGCCTCGTCACCGTTATTCTTCCGGGCGATGGCGGCCAGCGCGGTGACGGCGCTGGAGTCGATGCCGCCGGATAGCGCGGTGCACAGCGGCACGTCGGCGACGAGCTCCCGGGTGACGATCTCGTCCAGCATGGAGCGCACCGTCGTGATCGTGGTGTCCAGGTCGTCGGTGTGCGCCTTCGCCTCCAGCTTCCAGTACCGGCGCAGCGCCGACCCTTCGCGGCGATACGTCAGCGTGTGCCCGGGCAGCAGCTCGCGCAGCTCCTGGTAGACGCTCTGACCGGGGGTCTTGGCGGTGGAGAACAGCTCTCGAAGCCCGTCGGCGTCGACCGTCGGCTTCACGAGCGGGTTGGCGAAGAGTGCCTTCGGCTCCGAGGCGAAGAGCACACCTTCCGGCAGCGTCTTGTAGAAGAGCGGCTTGATGCCCATCCGGTCGCGGATCAGTACGAGTTCCTCGCGGCGCACATCCCACACCGCGAAGGCGAACATTCCCTCCAGGCGGGTGGCGCAGTCGGCTCCCCATTCGAGGTAGCTGCGCAGCACCACTTCGGTGTCGCTGCGGGTGCGGAAGCGGTGGCCGCGCGACTCCAGCTCGGTGCGGAGGGTCTTGAAGTTGTAGACCTCGCCACTGTATGTGAGGACGGCGATCGTACGGCCGTCCTCCTCGGCAGTCATCGGCTGGACACCGCCGGCCAGGTCGATGACGGAGTTACGGGTGTGGCCGAGGCCGGCGTGCGCAGCGACCCACGTGCCCCGGGCATCCGGTCCGCGCTTGCCCAGCGCGTCGGTCATGGCGTCGATGGTGGGTCGCTCCCGGTTCAGGTCGCGTCCGAAGTCCACCCAGCCTGCGATACCGCACATGCGGAAACTCCCTTGTTCAGCGTGATCAGCTAAGACCGGTGCGAACCGGTCGGCATCAGAACGGCCAGGACTCCAGCCGCCAGGCGGCGTCCACGAAGGCCCACTCGTAGCGCGCGGCCCGCTCGGCGTGGCAGGCCAACTCGCGTCTTCCGCCCGGCCCTTCGGTCGCCGAGATCTCCTCGGCGACGTCGAGGAAGTCCTCGAGCATTCCCCGGTAGAACTCGCCCGGGTGCGCCTGCTCGACCTCCTTCGCGTAGCGCGAGAACGGGTCGTACCGCACTACCAGATCGTCAGTGACCAGCATGTAGAGCCATGCCGACGGCAGCAGCGCGCCCACACCGGCAGCCAGCGAGGTCGCTGATGCGGCAGTCAGGAAGCTCGTATAGGCCAGCGTCGCCGGGGCGACCGGGGGCAGGTCCGGTTCCGGCGGCAGTTGCAGACCGAGGCGCGCGGCGGTCTTGTGAAAGGCCTCCAGCCGTACGCCGCAGTCCTCCAGCGAGCCGGTCGCCATCCGGCTGAGGACCTCCGCCTGGCGGGCGGTACGGGCCAGGGCGGCGCAGCGAGCATTCGCACGGCCGTAGCCCGGCAGTAGATGGCACGAGTCCTGCAGCGTGAAGTGCACCAGAGCAGCGCCTGGCAGGCTGCCATCGCGAAGGCCCCGGTAGTAGGGGTGCTCGCAGATGCGGCGGGCCGTCTCGTCGATCATCTCGCCGAGCTCGTCCCGCAGAGCGGTACCGGCCGGTCCGGCCGCGATCGGGATCGCCATACGGGCGAGCGTCACCCGGGCGGCTTGAGCACGGCTCGGGGGCGGATAGGGCCCGTGCCACGCCTGCCCCAGGGGGAAGACCGGTTCGGAGCTGGGCCGGGGCCGCTCAAGGTGCCCTCAAGCGCTGCGCGTCCCGCTGTGTCCACGCTCGGTCCGTCCACCCATCCGGTGAGAGATTGGGGCGAGAATGCGGGTGCTGTTCACCACCTGGGCATGGCCATCCCATCTGTACGCGCTGGTGCCGTTGGCGTGGGCATGCCGCTCCGCCGGGCACGAGGTCCTGGTGGCGAGCCAGCCGCGACTGCTTGAAGACACGGTCCGTACTGGCCTGCCCGCCGCCACCATTGGGGAAGACGTTGACGCCGTCGAGCTGGTGCGCGGCTACGTGCTGCCGACCGCCTCGGACACCCCGACCGCGCAGTCGGCACCGGCACCTGCGAGCGGCGCAGGCAAAGGTCCCCGCGCCATGCGGATGTTCCTGGCCCATGCGGAGTCGATGACAGGCGGCCTGGTCCGGCTGGCCCGTGAGTGGCGCCCCGATGCTGTGGTCTTCGAGCCGACGGCGTTCGCCGGCCCGATCGCTGCCGCGGCGCTGGGCGTCCCCGCCGTGCGGCTGCTGTACGGCACCGATCTGATGCTGCGCGCCCGCGGGCTGTTGCCGGATGTACTCGCCCCGCTCGCGGGCGAATTCGGTGCCGCGGGGTTCGACCCGTTCGGGACGGTCACCGTGGATCCCACTCCGGCGGGCCTCCAAGTCCATGCCGACTACAGTCGTTTGCCCATGCGGTACGTCCCGTTCAATGGGCCGGGGGAGCTGCCGCCGGCACTGCCGAAGCGGGACGGTCGGCCGCGGATCTGCGTCACCTGGGGCCACACGATGGCCAAGCTCGACCCGTCTTACTTCCTGGCCGGAAGGATGGCGCGGGCGGCCGCTAAGACCGGCGCCGAGGTGATGGTCGCCGTCTCCGCCGAACAGCGGCAACTTCTCGGTGAACTCCCGGAGGAGGTAAGGGTGTTTGTCGACGCGCCGCTCGATCCGCTGCTGCGTCAGTGTGATGCGGTCATCTCACACGGCGGTGCCGGCAGCGTGCTCACCGCGTTGCGCAACGGACTGCCGCTGCTGCTCGTACCGCAGCTGCCGGACCACGCGGGACACGCCGGCCGGGTCCTGGCGGCTGGGGCAGGTGAGGTCCTCACCCGGGACGAGGCCACACCGGGACGTGTGGGCGAGGAGATCACCCGATTGCTTGCGGACTGCCCGGAGCGCACGGCGGCCCGGGCGCTGCAGGCCGAGATCGCCGCCCAGCCCGCTCCCTGCGAGGTGGCCTCGCAAGTCGAGCGGCTGGTCGGGAAGTTGGCCGTCGGCGCTGCCTGAGCGTGGCTCCAGCAACGGTTGAGGCGAGCGCCTCACGATCCCCACCCGTAGCCAGGAACAGGAAGAGGTCCCACGGATGAGCACTCCCGACGCGCCTGTGGCGTTCCCGTTCGGCACCCCGCGGGGACTGGACGAGGAGCCGGAGTACGAGCGGCTGCGCGCGAGCGAGGGGCTTTGCCCGGTGCGGTTGCCGTACGGTGCGCCCGCCCGGCTGGTGGTGCGTCACCGCGATGTCAAGGCCGTGCTCGGCGACCGCCGCTTCAGCCGGATCGAGTCCGTGGGCCCGGACGAGCCACGGCTGCTGCCGATCGTCCAGCGCGCCAACATGCTGATCTCCTCGGATGGTCCGGAACATGACCGACTGCGACGGCTGCTCGCCGCCGCTTTCACGGTGCGCGGTGTGGAAAGGCTCCGGCCGCGCGCACAGGAGATCGTCCGCGATCTGCTGGACGGCCTGGAGAAGCACGGCTCCCCGGCCGACCTGATGGAGCTGTTCGCACTCCCGGTTCCGGTCCTGATGATCTGCGAGCTGCTCGGCGTGCCCGGACCCGACCGCGCACGCTTCCGGGAGCTCGCCGAATTGTTCCTCGCCGCCAAGCTGCATCAGCTGACCGCCGAACAGATCCAGTCGGCGGGCCGGGAGTTGCGCGACTACCTTGCCGGGCTCGTCGCCCGTCGGCACACCGACCCCGGCGGCGACCTGCTCAGCTCACTGGTGGCCGAAGGTGATCTGTCGGACGAGGAACTGGTCGGCATCGCGGTCACCATCCTGATCGCCGGCCACGAGGTGCTCGCCGATCAGCTCGCCAACTTCACCTACTTCCTGCTCACCCACCCCGCCCACCATCGCGCGCTGCTCGACGATCCGGCACTGGTCCCCACCGCGATCGAGGAGCTGCTCCGCCACACGCCGCTCGGAGTGAGCACCGGGTCCCCCCGCAAGGCCACCGAGGACGTCGAGTTGGGCGGCACCCTGGTCCGCGCGGGGGAGTACGTTCTGCCGGTGATGTCGGCGGCCAACCGGGACATGACCGTCTTCGGGGGCCGGCCCGAACCCGACTTCTCTCGTGCCGACAACCCTCATCTGGCTTTCGGCCACGGGGTGCACCGGTGCCTCGGCTCGGCGCTGGCCCGGCTGGAGCTACAGGTAGCGATGGAGTCGCTGCTGCGCCGTCTGCCCCGGCTGCGCCTCGCGGTGCCGGCCGAGGAGATCGCCTGGTGTGAGGGCGGCTTGGTCCGCGGCCCGCTCACACTGCCCGTGGCCTGGTGACCGTACCGATCCGCGCGATGTGAACCAGACCAATACCAACCAGCACTGACACACAAGGGAGACCTCCATGGACCTGGGGCTGAAGGGCAAGCGGGCGGTCGTCACCGGCGCCAGCCGGGGCATCGGACTCGCAATCACGCAGGCGCTCGCCGCCGAGGGCGTCGAGGTGTTCGGCGGTGCCCGGACCATCAGTGCAGAGCTGCGCGATGCGGCCGCGCACACGGCCGAGGTTGACCTGGCCACCAAGGAAGGCCCAGTACGGCTGGTCGAGCAGGCCGTCAAGACGTTCGGCGGTCTCGACATCCTCGTCAACAACGTGGGCGGGCGCACCGTCCACGCCACCGGCTTCCTCGACCTGGACGAGGACGGTTGGAGCAAAGGCTTCGACCTCAACTTCTTCAGCGCTGTCCGCTCCATCCGCACCGCCCTGCCCAGCCTGCTGGAGAGCAAGGGCGCGATCGTCAACATCGGGTCGGTCAATGGCCGTCTGCCTGCCCCGCGGCTCACGGAGTACTCCGCTGCCAAGGCCGCACTCACCAATCTCACCAAGTCGCTGTCCGAGGAGTTCGGCCCGCGCGGGCTGCGGGTCAACACCGTCTCGCCCGGTCCGGTGCTCACCGACACCTGGAACAACCCGCAGCGGGCCAAGCAGATGGGCATGAGCATCGAGGAGCTGATCGCCGCCGTCCCCAAGTGGCTCGGGCTCACCACGGGGAAGATCATTGGGCCTGACGAGGTCGCCGCGATCGTCGTGCTGCTCGCCTCGGACCGGTTGCCCGGCGCGACCGGAACGGAGTGGCTGCTCGACGCCGGCATGCTCAAGTCGGTCTGATCCGGTGGCAGGTGGGAGCCAGGCAGGAAGCGGAGTGAGCGTGTCGACCTCCGGCCGCGAGCGGACGCTCGCCGAGTACGAGCGCCTGCTGACCTACTACCTGATCGAGGGACGGCGTGCCCGAGCATCGAGCACCGCTCGAGCACCGCTCGAGCACCGCTCAAGTCCGGCTCGACACCCCGCCCCGATCATGACCTTGTGATGGGAGAAGTCATGGGAGACACCCTGCGGGAGCAGGACGGACCTGCCGCTGCCCTCCCGCACCACGCAGTCGTCGGGCTCGGCGCCGGCCCGGCCAATCTGAGCCTCGCCGCGCTTGGCGGGGACCATGTGCCGGGCGGCATCGTGCTCTTCGAACGCCGCGAGGGCCCTGCATGGCACCCGGGCCTGCTGCGTACCGGCACCCAGCTGCAGACTTCCTGGATCAAGGACCTGGTCTCGCTCGCCGATCCGTGCAATCGGTTTTCGTTCCTCAACTACCTGGTGAGCACCGGCAGGATATACGCCTTCCTCCATGCGCAGTACGAGTCCATCCCTCGCCTCGAGTTCGCCCGCTATCTGGGCTGGGCCGCCAAGGAGTTGGGTACGGTCCGCTACGGCTCCTGTATCCGTGCCGTGGACTTCGCCGGGGGGCGGTTCGTGCTCTCCGGCTCGGACGGGTCCCCCGTGGCCACCGCCGACCATGTCGTCTTCGGCCTCGGCACCCGGCCCGACCTCCCGCCCTGCTTCGCGGGCCGGCAGATCGCCGGCGTCGTCCAGGCCGAGAACCTCGACCAGTACCTGTCGACGGTCCCCAGCCTGCCGTACGAGCAGGTGATCGTGGTCGGCGGCGGCCAGACTGGCGCCGAGGCCGTGCTGGGCCTGCTGCAGCGGGGATTCCGGGACATCCGGTGGATAGGGCGGCGCCAGTGGTTCGCGCCGATGGACGAGTCGCCGTCGGCCAACGACTTCTACCGTCCCACCTATCTGCGGTTCTTCCAGGGGCTGCCGCAGGCGGTGCGCGAGCGCTACGTCGCCGAGCAGACGCTCACCAGCGACGGCATCTCCATGGCCACGCTGCAACAGCTCTACCAGGTCAACTACGAGGCCTATCTCCGCGACGGGCGCTCCCCGGTGATGATGCTCCCCGGCCGCAATGTGGTCCGGGCGGCCGAGCGGGACGGCGCGGTGGCCCTGTGGTGCGAGCGAGACTGGGGCGGGCAGGAGCGCCATGCCGCTCGTCATGTCGTCATGGCGACCGGCCGGCGGGCCGCTCCGCTTCCGCTCTCGGACCGGCTGCTCTCCATGATGGAGACCGATGCGGCGTCCGGCGAACCGGCCGTCGAGTCCGACTACTCGGTGCGCTGGAAGCACTCCGAGACCCACCGGATGTATGTCCAGAATCGCAGCCGTCTCGGGCACGGCCTTGCCGACCCCAACCTCTCTCTGCTCGCCGTGCGGTCCGCGATCATCGTCAACTCCCTCCTGGAAAGAAGGGTTTTCGATATCAAGGACGAGCAGATGAACACGGTCTGGGCATGACAGCCTGTTGTGGCGCACGCCACACGCGGCGATGAATGAGGGGAATTATCTGACATGAGTGCCAAACCATTCCATGTGATTGTCATCGGGGGCGGTACCGGTGGCATGGCCCTGGCCCACGGCCTGAAGCGGGCCGGCATCAGTGTGTCGGTCTACGAGCGGGACCGCACCCGGACCAGCGGACTGCACGGGTACCGCGTCGGCATCGACCCGGACGGCAGCCGTGCGCTGAAGAAGCTGTTGCCGCCCGACCTGTACGACACCTTCGTGGCGACCTGCGCCCGCCCGCCGAAGTACTTCATCATGCTCACCGAGAAGCTGAAGCCGAACATCGAGCTCCCGCTGCGCCTGCCGGAGCAGGGCGATGACGTGAACAACGAGAAGTCCGTCAGCCGTATGACGCTACGTCAGGTCCTTTTCACGGGGATGGAGGACGTCGTCCACTTCGACAAGACCTTCACCCGCTACGAGCAGAGCCCGGACGGCCGGGTGACCGCCTTCTTCGCGGACGGCACGGAGGCCACCTGTGACCTGCTCGTAGCGGCGGACGGTGCCAACTCCCGGGTACGGGGGCAGTACCTGCCGCAGGCGACTGTCGAAGACGCCAAGATCATTTCGATCACGGCGAAGGTGCCGATCACGCCCGAGTCGAGGCAACTGCTGCCCGAGCACGTCTTCAACGGCATCGGCCTGGTCATGGGCCCCAAGGGCGGCACCTGCATCCTGCACACCATGGAGTTCCCGTGGCGCGACGACGGCAGCCCCAAGCCGGGCATCGGCGACAACGACGCCGAGCTGATCACGCAGTGGCCAGGATTGCTGTTCGACAACACCCGCGACTACATCAACTGGGGATTCTGGGCCTCCAGTGACAAGTTCCCGTCCGATGTGATGAAGCGGCGCGGCGAGGAACTGATCCAGCTGGCCCTGGAGATGACCCCGACCTGGAGCCCTGAACTGCGCAAGCTCTTCAGCATGGGCGACCCCTCCACCTGCTTCCCGATCAGCATCCGCACCTCGGTGCCGATCCCGCAGTGGGAGACCAGCAACATCACCCTCCTCGGCGACGCCATCCACACCATGACCCCCGGGCAGGGCGTGGGCGCCAACACCGCACTGCGCGACGCCGCACTGATCACCAAGAATCTGATCGCGTACCGCGACGGGAAGAAGACTCTCATCGAGGCCGTCCGCGACTACGAGTCCAAGATGATCAAGTACGGCTTCGATGCGGTGATCGAGTCCAAGAAGCAGACCAGCGGCGACCAGCCCGTCCACAAGCCGTATATCGGACGGCTGGCCCTTGCGGGAATGCGCGGATTCCTGTGGACGGCGGCGCGCGTGCCGGCGATGAAACGGAAGATGGCCGAGGACATCTACGTCTACCGCGGTGGCGACCGGGACGACGAATGAGGTTACTCAGAGCCTCCGCGGGCCCTGCTGCCGGAGGCCCGAAGCGCACCAGCGATCAGTGAGGAACGAGCAATGGATTTGGGCCTGAAGGACAAGCGGGTACTGGTGACCGGAGCCACCCGGGGCATCGGCAAGGCCACGGCGCGGGCGTTCGCCGAGGAAGGCGCGTTGGTCTCCATCACGTACCACTCCGCGCGGGACGAGGCAAACGACGTCGTAGGCGAACTCGGCGGTGAGCAGCGGGCACACGCCGTCCCCCTCGACCTGGCGGACCCCGCCTCCGTGGAAGCCGGGGTCGCGGCCGTCGAGGAGCGGTGGGGTGGGATCGACGTGGTCGTCGCCAATGCCCAGACGTTCACCTGGGTCGACCCGGACAAGCTGCCGCCGTTCGAGAGCCTCCCGCTCGACGAATGGTTCCCCCAGTTGAGGGCGAACATCGAGGGGCACATGCTCACCGTCCGGCACGCGCTGGGCGGCATGCGCAGACGGGGCTGGGGACGGGTGGTGCTGCTGTCATCCGTCACTGCGGGGCATGGCAGCCCCGGCTCGGAGATCTACAGCGCTGCGAAGTCCGCACTGCACGGCTTCGCCCGTGGCCTGATGTGGACACGGGACGGTGTGCTGGCCAATGTGGTGGCCCCGGGCGGCACGCTCACCGAAAGCTTGCAGAACGTCGACCCGGCATACATCGAGCAAGCCGCACAGGAAACCCCGAGCGGTCGCTTGAGCACCCCCGAGGACGTGGCCCGGCTCATCGTCTTCCTGTGCTCCGAGGCGAACGGCAACGTCAACGGCGAGGTCATCCACACCGCCGGCGGGCGGTAGCCACTCCTGCGCGCTATCACCCGAAGAGGCCGAGGCCGACCGCCGGCGGGAGTGCTGCGGAGGCTTGTCTTCCTTGAGCGATCCTCGACACACCGGGGTGACGCTGCACGCATGACTCAGCGCACGGAACAGGTCAAGGACAACCCCGCCTTCCGGGTGATCCTGCGCATGGAGATCCGCCCGGAGGCGGTGGACGGCTTCGAACGCACCTGGCTCGAAGTGGGAGAGCTGATCGCCAAGGAACCGGCCAACCTCGGCCAGGTCCTGGTGCGCGGTGTCGAGGAGCGGAACGTCTACTACGTGATCACCGACTGGACGGACGAGCCGAGCTTCCGCCGGTTTGAACGCAGTGAGCTGCACGTGCAGCACCGGCGCCGCCTGGCGCCTTACCGCACCGGCGGCGAGATGGCCGTGACAGAGGTGGTGTACGACCTGCGCGGCGCCCGCGCCTCCGCCGCCTGACCCCGCACGTACCCCCAAGGAGTGGCATGGACGCGACGCAGCAGCACCATCCCGCCGCACGAAGGCGCTCGGACCACCTCGCCTTCATCGGCCTCGGCAACATGGGCGGGGGCATGGCCCACCGCCTCCTCGGCGCCGGATTCGCCCTCACCGTCCACAACCGCACCCCGCACAAGGCCGAACCGCTGGTGCAGCAGGGCGCCACCTTCGCTCCCGACCCGGCCGAGGCGGCCAGCGGCAGTCGTGTCGTCCTGCTCAGCCTCAGCGACGAGACCGTCGTCGAGAAGATCCTCTTCGACCAGGTGGCCCCGGCACTCGAACCCGGCAGTCTGGTGATCGACACCTCCACCGTCTCACCCGACTACGCCCGTACGGCCGCCGGGCGCCTGGCCGCACTCGGCCTGCGGCGGGTGGAGGCGTGCGTCGTCGGAAACCCGCTCCAGGCCCGCAAGGGGGAGCTGCGCATCTACACCGCCGGCGCCGAGGCCGACGCGGACGAGGTGAGGGACGTACTCGACGCGATCGGCAGCGAGATCGTCCACCTCGGTGCGCCCGGCACCGCGACCACCGTCAAGCTCATCTTCAACCTGCTGCTCGGCGCTCAAGTCGCCTCGCTCGCCGAGGCCGTCGAGTACGGCGTACGCGCGGGCATCGACCGCGACCAGCTGCTCGGCTCCATCGCCGCAAGCGGATTCAGCTCCGTGGTGATGCGCTTCCGCGCCGAACTGATGCGCTCCGAGCGCTATGAACCCGCCTTCTTCCGCGCCTCCTTGATGGAGAAGGACCTGCGCCTCGCCATCGAGGCGGCCGCACGCTCCGGCGTCGGACTGCCCGTCCTCGAAAGCGTGCGGGACCGGTTCGTCTCCGTCGTCGAGGCGGGAGACGGCGACAAGGACGCCTCGGTCATCGCCGAACACGCCGCGCACTGACAGGACCGCGCACTGACAGGACCGTCTGCTCGCATCGTCGCACCCTGGAGGAACTGTGTCCCGCCGTCTGTTCACCTCGGAGTCCGTCACCGAAGGACACCCCGACAAGATCGCCGACCGGATCAGCGACACGATCCTGGACGCCCTGCTGCGAGAGGATCCCACCTCCCGGGTCGCGGTCGAGACACTGATCACCACCGGCCAGGTCCACATCGCCGGAGAAGTCACCACGACCGCCTACGCCGACATCGCCACCCTCGTCAGGGAGGCCGTGCTCGACATCGGATACGACTCGTCCGCCAAAGGCTTCGACGGCGCCTCCTGTGGGGTGTCTGTCTCCATCGGCTCGCAGTCGCCGGACATCGCGCAGGGCGTGGACAGCGCCTACGAGACACGGGTCGAGAGTGCCGCCCGGGACGACAACGGCGACGAGCTGGACCAGCAGGGCGCCGGCGACCAGGGCCTGATGTTCGGCTACGCATGCGACGACACCCCCGAGCTGATGCCGCTGCCGATCGCCCTCGCACACCGCCTGTCGCGTCGGCTGGCCCAGGTCCGCAAGGACGGCACCGTTCCGTACCTGCGCCCGGACGGCAAGACGCAGGTCACGATCGAGTACGACGGCGACAAGGCGGTGCGCCTGGACACCGTGGTGGTCTCCTCGCAGCACGCCGCGGACATCGACCTGGACTCGATGCTGGCGCCCGACATCCGCGAGTTCGTGGTCGAGCCTGAACGTGCCGGGCTCGGGATCGACACCGACGGCTACCGGCTGCTGGTCAACCCCACCGGCCGCTTCGAGGTCGGCGGCCCGATGGGCGATGCCGGCCTGACCGGACGCAAGATCATCGTCGACACCTACGGCGGCATGGCCCGCCACGGTGGCGGCGCCTTCTCCGGCAAGGACCCGTCCAAGGTGGACCGTTCGGCCGCGTACGCGATGCGGTGGGTGGCCAAGAACGTGGTCGCCGCCGGTCTCGCCGCGCGGTGCGAAGTGCAGGTGGCGTACGCGATCGGCAAGGCCGAACCGGTGGGTCTGTTCGTGGAGACCTTCGGCACCGAGACCGTGCCCGTCGAGCGCATCCAGGACGCCGTCACCCAGGTCTTCGACCTGCGCCCCGCCGCCATCATCCGCGACCTGGAGCTGCTGCGGCCGGTCTACGCCCAGACCGCCGCCTATGGCCACTTCGGCCGCGAACTGCCCGACTTCACGTGGGAGCGCACCGACCGGGTGGAGGCCCTGCGTATCAAGGTCGGAGACTGACATGCGTATCGCTGTCACGGGTTCGATCGCCACCGATCACCTGATGTTCTTTCCCGGCCGGTTCTCCGAGCAGCTGCTCGCCGACCAGCTGGACAGGGTGTCGCTCTCCTTCCTCGCCGACCGGCTCGAAGTGCGGCGCGGCGGAGTGGCGGCGAACATCGCCTTCGGACTCGGCCGCCTCGGGCAGCGTCCGGTGCTGGTCGGCGCGGCCGGCGTGGATTTCACCGAATACGAACGCTGGTTGAGCGGCAACGGAGTGGACACCGCATCGGTGTACATCAGCCGTGACCATCACACCGCACGGTTCGTGTGCACCACGGACGCCGACCAGAACCAGATCGCCACTTTCTACGCGGGCGCGATGAGCGAGGCGCGGCAGATCGCGCTCGCCCCCGTCGCCGAGCGCGTCGGCGGCCTCGATCTCGTCGTGGTCTCGCCCAACGACCCCGATGCGATGCTCCGGCACACCGACGAAGCCCGTGAGCTGGGCATCCCGTTCGCGGCCGACCCCTCACAGCAACTCGCGCGTCTCGACGGGGAGCAGGTGCGGCGACTCGTCGACGGCGCCCGGTTCCTGTTCACCAACGAGTACGAATCGGCGCTGCTGCAGGAGCGCACCGGCTGGACGGCCCAGCAGGTGCTGGCACGCGTGGGGAGTTGGGTGACCACGCGGGGCGCCGACGGCGTCACCATTGAACGGGACGGCGAGCCGTCGGTCACCGTGCCCGCGGTGCCGACGGTGAAGGCCGAAGACCCGACCGGTGTCGGTGACGCCTTCCGGGCCGGCTTCCTGGCGGGGATCGCGTGGTCGTGGACGGCAGAACGCGCCGCGCAGCTCGGGTGCGCCCTGGCCACGGTCGTGCTCGAATCGATCGGCACCCAGGAATACCGGCTTTCCGCGGCCGACTTGGTGGCGAGGATTGACGAGACTCACGGTGGTCTCGTCGCCCGGGAGATCGAACCGCACCTGGCGGGCGTGTCATGACCGCCTCCGCCGTCCAGCAATCCCGAGCCGCTGCCTTGCGTGAGGCGCTGTCCACGCGTGTGGT
>NZ_JANFNG010000031.1 GCF_024436035.1 Streptomyces humicola | reverse complement strand
CACCCACCCAACCCGGCGTTACGGTGTCCCTACCACCACCAGCCGCGCACCCGCCACGGCGGGGGCTTCTCGACAGACCGCGGACCTGGGGCGACACTTGTGCGGCTGCCCGGATCCCCGCGCGATCCGGCCTACAGCGTCATGCGCCGACCGAGCCAACTGAGGAGATGTGTCCTGGTGTCCCGCCGCAGAATCGGCTTCTGGTATCGCCTTGCAGCCGTCATCGCGAAACCGTGGCTCATCGTGTTGTTCAAGCGGGACTGGCGGGGAATGGAGAACATTCCGGCCGAGGGCGGATTCATCACCGCGATCAACCACAACTCCTACCTCGACCCCCTCTCATACGCGCATTTTCAGTACAACACCGGGCGAGTGCCGCGCTTCCTCGCCAAGGACGGGCTCTTCAAGAACTTCTTCGTCGGCGCCATCCTGCGCGGCACCGGGCAGATCCCCGTCTACCGCGAGTCGACCGACGCCGCCACCGCCTTCCGCTCCGCCGTCAGCGCCATCAACTCCGGCGAATGCGTGGCCTTCTACCCCGAGGGCACCCTCACCCGCGACCCCGACCTGTGGCCGATGCAGGGCAAGACCGGTGCCGCCCGGGTCGCGCTGCTCACCAAGGCGCCGGTGATCCCCGTTGCGCAGTGGGGTGCGAACGAGGCCATGCCGCCGTACGCCAAGGAGGACAAGCTGCGGCTGTGGCCGCGCAAGACGCTCAGGGTGATCGCCGGGCCGCCGCTGGACCTGTCCGCGTACTACGACCTCGAGCCGACCGCGGAGAACCTCCGCATCGTCACCGAGGTGATCATGAACGCCATCGCCGATCTGCTGGGTGAGCTGCGCGGTGAGCCTGCTCCCGCCGAGCGCTACGACCCGCGCAAGGCGCGCGCCGAAGTGGCCGCGAAGACCAAGGCGCACCTCGCGGAGGAGGACGGGCGCTCCTCCGCCGGCGCGACGGAAGCGGCGCAAGCGGCACCAGGGGCGTCAGGGGCGTCAGAGGCACAAGAGACGGACGCGACGGAAGAGAGTGAAGCGTAAGTGACGACGCGCTGTGCGGTGTACTCGGCCGGCTCCTGGGGCACGGCCTTCTCGATGGTGCTCGCCGACGCCGGCTGCGAGGTGACCCTGCACCACCGGCGCCCCGCCCTCGTCGAGGCGATCAACACCACCCACACCAACCCGGACTATCTGCCCGGCATCGAACTCCCGCACGCCGTCCGGGCCACCGCCGACCCCGCGGAGGCCGCGCGCGACGCCGACTTCGTGATACTCACCATCCCCTCGCAGACGGTGCGCGCCAACCTCACCATGTGGGCGCCCGTGCTTCCCTCCGACGCCGTCCTCGTCAGCCTGATGAAGGGCGTGGAACTCGGTACGGCCAAGCGGATGAGCGAGGTCATCGAGGAGGTCGCCAAGGTGGGTCCGGACCGCGTCGCCGTGGTGACGGGTCCCAACCTGGCCAAGGAGATCGCGTCGCGGCAGCCCGCCGCGTCCGTCGTCGCCTGCCGGGACGAGGCCGTCGCCCAGCGCCTTCAGGCCGCCTGCCACACCGCCTACTTCCGCCCGTACACCAACACCGACGTGGTCGGGTGCGAACTCGGCGGCGCGGTGAAGAACGTCATCGGCCTCGCGGTGGGCATCGCCGACGGAATGGGGCTCGGCGACAATGCCAAGGCCTCGCTCATCACGCGCGGGCTCGCCGAAACCACCCGGCTCGGGCTCGCGATGGGCGCCGACGCCCACACCTTCGCGGGTCTTGCGGGCCTCGGCGACCTCGTCGCCACCTGCTCCTCGCCGCTCTCCCGCAACCACACCTTCGGCATCAACCTGGGCCGCGGGATGACGCTGGAACAGACGCTCGCGGTCACCAAGCAGACGGCGGAAGGCGTCAAGTCCTGCGAATCCGTGCTGGATCTGGCGCGCAGGCACGGTGTCGAGGTGCCCATCACCGAAACCGTGGTGAGCATCGTGCACGACGGAAAACCCCCGCTCGTCGCGCTCAAGGAGCTCATGTCGCGCTCGGCGAAGGCGGAGCGCCGGTGACTGCTCTGAATTTCACCGCGTAACGGGTAGGGTCACAGCGACATGAGCAACGTGCCTTCCCCCCAGAACCGCAAGCCGCGGGTTGCGGTCGTCTTCGGCGGCCGCAGCTCCGAGCACGCCATCTCCGTGGTGACGGCCGGCGCCGTGCTGCGTGCCATCGACCGGACCAAGTACGACGTGCTGCCGATCGGCATCACCGCGGACGGCCGTTGGGCGCTCACCGCCGACGACCCCGAGCGCATGGCGATCGCCGACCGCAAGCTGCCGAGCGTCGAGCAGCTCGCAGAGTCGCAGGACGGCAGCGTCGTGCTGCCCGTCGAGCCGGCCAACCGGGAGATCGTCTACTCCGAACCCGGCTCGGTGCCCAAGGCGCTCGGCGAGGTCGATGTCGTCTTTCCCGTGCTGCATGGGCCGTACGGCGAGGACGGCACCCTGCAGGGCCTGCTGGAGCTGTCCGGTGTCCCGTACGTCGGAGCGGGCGTGCTCGCCTCCGCCGTCGGCATGGACAAGGAGTACATGAAGCGGGTGTTCACCTCCTTCGGGCTGCCGGTCGGCCCGTACGTCGTGATCCGCCCCCGTGAGTGGGAGCGCGACCAGGCGGGTGCCCGCAGGAAGATCGTGGACTTCGCGTCCGAGCACGGCTGGCCGCTGTTCGTGAAGCCCGCACGCGCCGGCTCCTCGATGGGCATCAGCAAGGTCGACGACCTGGGCGCCCTGGACGAGGCGATCGAGGAGGCACGCCGCCACGACCCCAAGGTCCTCATCGAGTCGCTGCTCACGGGCCGCGAGATCGAGTGCGGCGTCCTGGAGTTCGAGGACGGCCCACGCGCCAGCGTCCCGGCGTGGATCCCGCCGGTGAGCGAGCACGCCTTCTACGACTTCGAGGCGAAGTACATCGACTCCGCCGAGGGCGTCGTCCCGGCACCGCTCACGGCGGAGGAGACCGAGCGGGTGCGCGAACTCGCGGTCGCCGCCTTCGAGGCCGCATCGTGCGAGGGCCTGGTCCGCGCGGACTTCTTCCTCACCGACGACGGCGAGTTCGTGATCAACGAGATCAACACGATGCCGGGCTTCACGCCGATCTCCATGTACCCGCGCATGTGGCAGGAGAGCGGAGTGAGCTACCCCGAGCTGATCGACCGCCTCATCCAGGCCGCCCTGCGCCGCCCCACGGGCCTCCGCTAGCAGGCTTTCGCCCGGCGAGTGTGTGGCCGCGGGGGCCGGGGGTTTGCCCTGGTGGGAGTTGGGTGGCTTGCCCCCGGGGGGAGGATTGGCTGCGTGAGCCCGGCAAGGCCGCGCGCTAGCGCGTGCCCGTGCCGGGAGCGACGGTGGTCGGCAGGGTCCTGCTGACCGCGCCTGCGAGGTCCGTGAGCGGATTGACCTGGGGGGCGTACCTGGACGGGACGGAGACCTCCACCCACGCCTCGCGGTCGGTCGTCGTGAAGCGGTAGGAGCCGTCCGACTGCTGCTCCACCAACCAGTCGACGCCGTCGATCTCTGCCGCGTCGGCCGTCGGGTTGTAATGTGCATTGCCGGGAGTCAGGACATCGGGGCTGGGCGTCCCGCACCGCAGCACCACCGCGGGGTCGCCCCATGCGGCGGTGTACGGGGACGCCGGGTCCGTCGTGCGCCACTTCAGACCGTCGACGGTCCGAGGCAGCGCCGCGTGCAGCGCCTGGCAGAGCTTCGCTTCGGCCGCGGGCGGTGTCGGAGGGGTGACGCCCGCGGAACCTCCCGACGCACAGCCCGCCGCCGCCAGCAGCACGGCGGCGACGGGCAGGACAACGAACAGCCGATGGGTGGAAGAGCTCACCGGCCGAGCATAGGCGGAGCTAGATATGGACGACCGGGCAGGTCAGCGTACGGGTGATGCCGTCCACCTGCTGGACCTTGGCCACCACCATGCGGCCGAGCTCGTCCACCGTGTCTGCCTCTGCCCGCACGATCACGTCGTACGGCCCCGTGACGTCCTCGGCCGTGATGACGCCCGGAATGGTAGAGATCACCTCCGCTACGGACGAGGCCCTGCCGACCTCGGTCTGGATCAGGATGTACGCCTGTACCACGGAACCTCCAGGGCGGCTACGAGGATCATGTGGGAGGGGGACGCCACGGTACCGCGTCCGCGCGTGTCGCGGGGAGACCATGACCCGCGTCCGGCGCGGCGGGTGCTGAAGGCACACCGGGCGTTGACGGATTGAGGCGTCGTGAGACGTATTGATGTTCTTGTTGCAGCAGGGGTTGAAGGAGCGAGTGGGATGAAGGGCACCGTGGGGGAGCTGGGGGAGTTCGGGCTCATCAGAGCACTGACTTCGCGCCTCACCACCACCCCTGCCGTACGGCTGGGACCCGGCGACGACGCGGCCGTCGTCGCCGCCCCGGACCGCCGCGTCGTGGCGACCACCGATGTGCTGATCGAAGGCCGCCACTTCCGCCGCGACTGGTCGACCGCGTACGACGTGGGCCGCAAGTCGGCGGCGCAGAACCTCGCCGACGTCGCCGCCATGGGCGCCGTGCCGACCGCGCTGCTGCTGGGCCTCGTGGTCCCCGCCGAGCTGTCCGCCACATGGCCGGTCGAGCTGATGGACGGCCTGCGCGACGAGTGCCAGGTGGCGGGCGCGGCCGTGGTCGGCGGCGACGTCGTACGCGGCGAGACCATCACCGTCGCCATCACCGCACTCGGCGATCTGCGCAACCGCGAACCGGTCACCCGCTCCGGGGCCAGGCCCGGCGACGTCGTCGCCGTCACCGGGTGGCTGGGCTGGTCGGCGGCCGGTTACGCGGTGCTCTCCCGCGGCTTCCGCTCCCCGCGCGCCTTCGTCGAGGCGCACCGCAGACCGGAGCCGCCCTACCACGCGGGTCCCGCGGCGGCGGAGCTCGGCGCGACCGCGATGACCGACGTCAGCGACGGGCTCGTCGCCGACCTCGGTCACATCGCCACCGCCAGCGGCGTCTGCATCGACGTGAAATCCGGCGACCTCGACGTCCCCGCGCAGATGACGGATATCGGGCAGGCGGTGGGCGTCGACCCGTTGCAGTGGGTGCTGACCGGGGGAGAGGACCACGCGATCGTGGCGACCTTCCCGCAGGGCACCAAACTCCCCGCCCGCTGGCGGGTGATCGGCCGCGTCGACAAGGCGGTCGGCACCCCACAGGTGACAGTCGACGGTGCGCCCTGGGACAAGGCGGGCGGCTGGGACCACTTCGGCGGCAAGTGAGGGCGAGAAGTAGATTCGTCGTCATGAGCGCTCCGCCTGCCGTGCTGACCGTCGCCGGGTCCGACTCCGGCGGCGGCGCGGGCATCCAGGCCGACCTGAAGACGATGCTTGCGCTCGGCGTGCACGGCATGAGCGTGATCACCGCGGTCACGGCCCAGAACTCACGTGGTGTCCAAGGAGTTTGGGAGCTGCCGGCCGAGGCGGTGCGCGCGCAGTTCCGCAGCGTCGTCGACGACATCGGCGTGCAGGCGGTCAAGACCGGGATGCTCTCCTCAGCGGAGTTGGTGCGCACCGTCGCCGGGCTGCTCGAAGAGGTCGACGCCCCCGTCGTCATCGACCCGGTGGGCGTCTCCAAGCACGGGGACACCCTGCTCGCCGCCGAGGCGCTCGACTCCGTACGCACCAGGCTGCTGCCGGTCGCCACCGTCGCCACGCCCAATCTCGACGAGGTCGCACAGCTGACGGGGGTGCGGGTGACGGATGCGTCGCAGATGCGGGAGGCGGCGCGCGCCGTCCTCGCCCACGGACCGCGCTGGGCGCTGATCAAGGGCGGACACCTGCCGGGCGGCGCTGACGCCCTCGACCTGCTCTCCGACGGCACCGACGAGCACTGGTTCCGCGCACCCCGCCACGCCAACCGGCACACCCACGGCACGGGCTGCACACTGGCGAGCGCGATCGCCGCGCATCTCGCCAGGGGACTGCCCGTCCCGCAGGCGGTCGGCGCGGCGAAGGAGTACGTCACGGGCGCGATCGCGGCCGGCTTCCCGCTCGGCGCGGGCATCGGCCCCGTCGATCACGCATGGCGCCTGCGCTGAACACCACGTCTCAACAGCACGAAGCCGGCCCGCCCGGAGGCGGACCGGCTTCGAAGAGCCGAAGGGCGCGCTACGACGTCCGTTACGACGTCAGCGCGAGACCTTGCCGGCCTTGATGCACGAGGTGCAGACGTTGAGGCGCTTCGGCGTCCGACCGACCACGGCGCGCACCGTCTGGATGTTGGGGTTCCAACGACGGCGAGTACGGCGGTGCGAGTGCGAGATGTTGTTGCCGAAGCCCGGCCCCTTGCCGCAGACGTCGCAGTTGGCAGCCACGGGTCACTCCAAAGACTTCAGATGCACGTACGGTGAGATCTCGGCGGAGCCGAGGGGAAGGCCCGACTGCTGCCGGGCAACCGGAGCAGCATACAACGACCGCTCCCGTAGAACGAAACTACCATGACCAGGCAGGCCTCTCCGCCCCGGCCGCGGGCCGGGTGACGCGTGGCCGCCGCGGGCGGAGAAGCGAACGGGGCCGGGTGGGCGCAGGTAGCGCCACGCCACTACTGTCGCGTACACCCTACGTATCCGCGCAGCCGCTCCGGCGCTGCGCATCACACCGGCCGTGGATCGGGAGGACTCGGTGCCGCAATCGCTCGACGCCTCCGCGGTGCGCACATGGTGCCGACTGGCCCTGCGTGAGCTGGGGCGGGCGCGCGAGGAGATCGACGCGATCAACGTCTATCCCGTCGCCGACGCGGACACCGGCACCAACCTGTACCTGACCGTGGAGTCGGCAGCCCAGTCCGTGGACGCCGTCTTCGACGGCCACGCCGCCTCGGGCGCCCGGCCCGACCGCGCCGAAGCGGTACGGGCTATGGCCCACGGCGCGCTCATCGGCGCCCGCGGAAACTCCGGCACGATCCTGGCCCAGCTGCTGCGCGGCATGGGCGAGGTGCTCGCGGCAAAGCCCGATGAGACGACGGCGGCGGAAGGCCCGGGGCACGAGGCCGACGCCGCGGCGCTGCGCGACGCCCTCCGGCGCGCGGCAGCCTCCGCCTACCAGGCGGTCGCTCACCCCGTCGAGGGAACGATGCTCAGCGTCGCCGTGGCCGCGGCCGAGGCCGCCGCGTTCGCCGCGGGGACGACCGACGCCATCGCCCGCGCCGCCTACGACGGCGCCCGCCGTGCGCTGGCCGCCACCCCCGGCCAGCTTGACGTGCTCGGCAGGGCCGGGGTCGTCGACGCGGGCGGGCTCGGCCTGGTGGCCGTGCTCGGCGCGCTCGCCGACGCCATCGACGGCGAGGGGCGCGCGGTGCCGCGTCCCGAGGCGCTCGCCGGAGCCGCCGCCGTACCCCGGATGTGCGTGGGCGACGGCGCACCCGACCCGCACGCCGTCCCCGGCGGCCCCGCCTACGAGGTCATCTACCTGCTCGAAGCGCCCGATCCCGCCATCCCCGTGCTGCGGGACCGGCTCGATGCGCTCGGCGACTCCCTCGTCGTCGTCGGGGGCGACGGACTGTGGAACGTTCACGTCCACGTCGACGACGCGGGTGCGGCGGTCGAGGCCGGCGTCGAGGCCGGCCGCCCGTACCGGATCCGCATCACCCACTTCGGCGACGCCGCCCGCGACGCTGCGAGCCGGAGCCGTCGCCACGGCCGGCGTCCCGAGCCCGTGCGGCGGGCCGTCGTCTCCGTCGTCCGCGGGGAGGGCCTCGCCGACCTGTGCACACAGGCCGGGGCGACCGTGGTGCGGGTCTGCCCCGACGCGCCGATCGCCAGCGGGGATATAGCCGAGGCGGTCCGCCGCGCCAACGCGCTCGAAGTGGTGCTGCTGCCCAACGACGCCGAGCTGCGGGACGCCGCGGCCGCCGCCGCGGAACAGGCGCGCGCCGAGGGCGTACGCGTCGCCGTGATCCCCACCCGCTCCCCGGTCCAGGGCATCGCGGCGCTCGCCGTCCACGAGCCGACGCGCCGATTCGACGAGGACGTGGTCGCCATGACCTCGGCCGCCGGTGCCACCCGGTACGCCGAACTCGCCGTCGCCGAGCGGGAGTCGTGGACGATGGCGGGCGTCTGCCAGGCGGGCGACGTCCTCGGTCTCATCGACGGCGACGTGGCGGTCATCGGCGGCACCATCGTCGAGGCGGGCACCGTCGTACTGGACCGGATGCTCGCGGCGGGCGGCGAGATGGTGACGCTGGTGCTGGGCGAGGGTGTCCCCGACGACCTGGCGGAACGGTTGCAGGCACATGTGCGCGACAGTCACCTCGCGGTGGACACCGTCGTCTACGGCGGCGGCCAGGCGGCCTGCCCGCTCATCATCGGGGTGGAGTGACGCGCAGCGGGCCGCAGCCCTGATCTGCCGGTGTTCTGTCGGTGGCATGGGCGAAGATGGGCAGTGATGGCTGCCCCAGACGAAAACGTCCTCGACGAAAAGCTGCGCAAGGTCGTCGGCGACCGCACCGCGAAGGTGCTCGCCGACCACCTCGACCTGCACACGGTCGGCGATCTGCTCCACCACTACCCGCGCCGCTACGCGGAGCGCGGCGAGCTCACCCGCCTCGCCGACCTGCCGCTCGACGAGCACGTCACCGTCGTCGCGCAGGTGGCCAAGGCCGAGAAGAAGACGTACAACCGCGGCCGAGGCGTGCGACTCGAAGTCGTCGTCACCGACGGCAGCGGCTCGCTGCAGCTGGTCTTCTTCAACAAGGCCGCGCACTACCACCACACCAGGCTGCTGCCGGGCCGCCGCGGCATGTTCGCCGGCAAGGTGACGGTCTTCAACCGGACCCGCCAACTCGCCCACCCCGACTACCAGTTGCTCGACACCGACTCCGCCGAGGACGCGGCGGAAGCCGTCGGCTCCTTCGCCGGCCGCCTGTTGCCGCTGTATCCGGCGTGCAAGCAGATCGCCTCGTGGCAGATCGCCCAGTCCGTCGACACGGTGCTGAGCTCGCTGCAGGCCACGGGCTGGACCGGGATCGTGGATCCGCTCCCCGGCCGGCTGCGCGAGGCCCGCGGTCTCGCACCGTTGACGGAGGCGCTGGAGAAGATCCACCGGCCGCAGAACAAGGCGGACATCGAGCAGGCCCGCGCCCGGCTGAAGTGGGACGAGGCGTTCGTCCTGCAAGTCGCCCTGGCCAGACGGCGCGCCACCGACGCAAGCCTGCCCGCCGTCCCGCGCATCCCGCAATCGGACGGGCTGCTCACCGCGTTCGACGCCAAGCTGCCGTTCACCCTCACCGAGGGCCAGCGGAAGGTCTCCGCGGAGATCTTCGACGACCTGGCGACCGAACACCCGATGCACCGCCTGCTGCAGGGCGAGGTCGGGTCCGGCAAGACGCTGGTCGCGCTCCGCGCGATGCTCGCCGTCGTCGACTCCGGAGGCCAGGCGGCGCTGCTCGCGCCCACCGAGGTCCTCGCCCAGCAGCACCACCGGTCCATCACCGAGATGATGGGCGATCTCGCCGAGGCGGGGATGCTCGGCGGCGCCGAACTCGGCACCAAGGTGGTGCTGCTCACCGGCTCGATGGGCACCGCGGCCCGTCGCCAGGCGCTACTCGACCTGGTGACCGGCGAGGCCGGGATCGTCATCGGCACCCATGCCCTGATCGAGGACACGGTCCAGTTCCACGACATGGGCCTGGTCGTCGTCGACGAGCAGCACCGCTTCGGCGTCGAACAGCGTGACGCGCTGCGCGGCAAGGGCAAGCAGCCCCCGCATCTGCTGGTGATGACGGCCACGCCGATCCCGCGCACCGTCGCCATGACCGTCTTCGGTGACCTGGAGACCTCCGTTCTCGACCAGCTGCCCGCCGGCCGCTCGCCGATCGCCACCCACGTCGTCCCCGCCAAGGACAAGCCGCACTACCTGGCGCGGGCCTGGGAGCGGGTGCGTGAGGAGGTCGAAGGCGGCCACCAGGCCTACGTGGTGTGTCCGCGCATCGGCGACGAGGACGCGAGCGACGCACGCGAGCAGGCCTCCCCGGAGGACGAGGCCGAGCGCAGGCCGCCGCTCGCCGTCCTGGAGATCGCCGAGCAGCTGGCCGCGGGACCGCTGCACGGCCTGCGCGTCGAGGCGCTGCACGGCAGGATGCAGCCGGACGCCAAGGACGAGGTGATGCGCCGGTTCGCTGCCGCCGACGTCGACGTCGACGTCCTGGTGGCCACCACGGTCATCGAGGTCGGCGTCAACGTGCCCAACGCCACCGTGATGGTGATCATGGACGCGGACCGGTTCGGCGTCTCGCAGCTGCACCAGCTGCGTGGCCGCGTCGGGCGCGGCACCGCGCCCGGCCTGTGCCTGCTCGTCACCGACATGCCCGAGGCGAGCCCGGCCCGCGCCCGGCTCGCCGCGGTGGCGGCCACACTCGACGGCTTCGAACTCTCCCGGATCGACCTGGAGCAGCGGCGCGAGGGCGACGTGCTGGGCCAGGCCCAGTCCGGCTCCCGCTCCTCCCTGCGCATGCTCGCCGTCATCGAGGACGAGGACGTGATCGCCCAGGCCCGCGACGAGGCGACCGCGCTGGTCGCCGCCGACCCCGGACTCACCGCGCACCCCGAGCTGTTGAGCGCGCTGGACAGCCTGCTCGACGCCTCCCGTGAGGGCTACCTGGACAAGGGCTGAGGCCCTGGCCCGCGGAGGCCTCCATAATGAAGACGAGTCCGCATTACCGAACGCCGAACCAGGGGTGGCATCGACCCATGACCCGCGTCATCGCAGGGGTGGCAGGCGGCCGCCGCCTGGCCGTTCCGCCGGGGCAGGGCACCCGGCCCACCTCCGACCGGGCGCGTGAGGGGCTGTTCTCCAGCTGGGAGTCGCTGCGCGGCACGCTCGCCGGGGCGCGCGTCCTCGACCTGTACGGCGGCTCGGGTGCCGTCGGCCTCGAAGCGCTCTCCCGGGGCGCCGAACACGTCCTGCTCGTCGAATCCGACCCGCGCGCGGCGTGCACCATCCGCGAGAACGTCCGCGCGATAGGGCTGCCGGGCGCCGAGGTGCGCGCCGGCAAGGCCGAGAAGACCATCGCCGCCACGCCTCCCGCGGCCCCGTACGACGTGGTCTTCCTCGACCCCCCGTACGCTGTCTCCGACGACGAACTGCGGGAGATCCTCCTCACACTCCTGACCCAGGGCTGGCTCGCGGACGATGCCCTGGTCACCGTGGAGAGGAGCACAAGAGGCGGAGAATTCCGCTGGCCCGAGGGCATTGACGGCCTGCGGGCCCGTCGTTACGGCGAGGGCACGCTTTGGTACGGTCGCGCCGCCGCGACACGCGCCGACGCCCGCCCGTCGCCCGCCACCGCCCTCAATCGAGGCGCTGCGCGCCGCAGGGACGACAGCGCCGACGCGTCATGACCGCATCGGAGAGCGAGGAACCACAGTTGCGCCGCGCCGTCTGTCCGGGGTCCTTCGACCCCATCACCAACGGTCACCTCGACATCATCGCCCGCGCATCGCGGTTGTACGACGAGGTCTATGTGACCGTCATGATCAACAAGTCGAAGCAGGGCCTGTTCACGGTCGAGGAGCGCATCGCGCTGATCGAGCAGGTCACCCGCGACTTCGGCAACGTGCGCGTGGAGGCCTTCCACGGCCTGCTCGTCGACTACTGCAAGCAGCACGACATCCCCGCCATCGTCAAGGGCCTGCGAGCAGTCAGCGACTTCGACTACGAGCTGCAGATGGCCCAGATGAACAACGGCCTCTCCGGCGTGGAGACGCTCTTCATCCCCACCAGCCCGACCTACAGCTTCCTCTCCTCCAGTCTGGTCAAGGAGGTCGTCCAGTGGGGCGGCGACGTCTCCCACCTGGTGCCGGGGCCGGTTCTCACCGCGCTCCAGGGCAAGGTCTCCCGCCCCTGAACCGACAGCGGACCGCCTGACGGCCCGTCATTCGGTGACGCGGTCGGTCCGCGTGGTCGTAGAGTCTGACTGCACCCGCCCCGGCACTCCGCCGGCGGGTCCCGCCGAGGAGAGACAGACCAGCGATGGACGTGCAGAAGAAGCTCGACGAGATCGTCGCGGCCGTCGAGGGCGCGCGCTCCATGCCGATGTCGGCGTCCTGCGTTGTCAATCGCGCGGAGCTGCTGTCCCTGCTCGGCGAGGTGCGCTCCGCGCTCCCCGAGTCGCTCTCGCACGCCGAGGCGCTGCTCGGCGACCGCGAGCAGATGCTCGCCGGGGCCCGCGCCGAGGCCGAGCGGATCATCGCCTCCGCCCATGAGCAGCGCGGCTCGCTGATCTCCGACACCGAGATCGCCCGGCGCTCGCAGGCGGAGGCCGACCGCATCCTCGCCGAGGCGCGCCGGGAGGCGGAGGAGATCCGCGCCGAGGCCGACGAGTACGTCGACAGCAAGCTCGCCAACTTCGAGGTCGTACTCACCAAGACCCTCGGCTCGGTCGACCGCGGCCGAGCCAAGCTGCTCGGCCGCGACTCCGACGCCGACGGGTACGGCGACGGCTACGGCGAGGTGGACGACGAGGCGCCCGAGCGCAGCAGCGACCCGGCGGAGCTGCGCCGCAGGGCGGACGCGTACGTCGACACCAAGCTCGGCGCCTTCGAGGCGGTGCTGGCCAAGACCCTGGAGGCCGTCGGCCGCGGTCGGCAGAAGCTCACCGGCCACCGGCCGATCGACGAGCTGGGCGAGCACCTGGCCGCCCAGGACGGCGCGGCGGCAGGAGACCAGCAGAGCCGGCAGACCGACGCCGAGTACCTTGCGGAGCTGGCCGGCGCCGGCGCCGGTGCCGGAACCGGTGCCGGAACCGGCGCGCAGGACGAGCCCGCCGCGGCCCTCGCGTACGGCGAGGGTGACTACGGCGACTACACACAGCAGCCCGTGTACGACCCGGCGGCGATGGCCGCAGCGACGGGATACCAGCACGCCGGCTACGAGCAGGGCGGATACGACCAGTCGTCGGCCTACGCCTACCAGAACGGCGGCGGCTATGGAGGCGGCTACCAGGACGGGGTGTACCAGGAGGGCTACCCCGAGTACGCCCAGGGACAGATCCCGCAGCAGGGCGGCTACGCAGACTCCTCCGGCTACGGCTGGCACCAGGGGTACGAGGGCCTGCCGCACGCCGAGGGGCTCGGCCAGATCCCGCAGCAGCACCAGCCGCAGCAGGGCCTGGACGAGACGAGCTTCTTCGACACCAGTCTGATCGACCTCAACCACCTGCGCGAGCTCGACCAGGGTCGCTGACGGGCCCGCTGAGTTGGGCCTGAGCGGCGCGTCCAGTATCCTGTCCACTCCGGCCCCGTAGTGCGCCCTTTCCGGCTGCCCACATCCGGGGCGGCCCGCCGTACCGTTACGGCACATGCACCGACGAAAGCAGGAAGTCATCAACGCCCGCCTCGACCACCGCGACCCACTCGTGTTCGACACACGCGAGCTCGGCCGTCGTCCTGGCGCGATGAAGAAGATCTCCCGCACGGTGTCCGCGCCGGAGGACTTCGGCGTCGCCGATGTGATCGGGGTCCCGCAGGGGTCACCGATCGAGCTCGACCTGCGACTGGAGTCGGTGATGGAGGGGGTACTCGTCACGGGTACCGCCCACGCATCGGTCGCGGGCGAGTGCGTAAGGTGTCTGGAGCCGATCGAGCGCGAGCTCGACACGGACTTCCAGGAGTTGTTCTCCTACCCCGACGCCGGTGAGCGGTACGGCGGCGAGCCCGCCGACGACACGGCCGACGATGAGGAGGCGGAGCTCGTCCTCGAGGACGACATGTTCGACCTCGAGATCGTGCTGCGGGACGCGGTAGTGCTGGAACTGCCGCTTCAGCCGGTGTGCCGGGAGGACTGCCCGGGCCTGTGCTCCGAATGCGGGGCGCGGCTCGCGGACGATCCGGACCACCGTCACGATGCTCCCGACATCCGTTGGGCGGCACTGCAGGGACTCGCCGACAGCCTCAAGGCCGGCGAGAAGGACTACGAGAGCGGCGCCGAGCCCGGTGCCGACGAGAAGCAGGAGAAATAGCCGTGGCTGTTCCGAAGCGGAAGATGTCGCGCAGCAACACGCGCCACCGCCGGTCGCAGTGGAAGGCTGCGGTCCCCACCCTCGTGGCGTGCGAGCGCTGCCACGAGCCGAAGCTGCAGCACATCGCGTGCCCGAGCTGCGGCACCTACAACGGCCGTCAGGTCATCGAGGTCTGATCGGCAGGTGACAGGCTCCATGTCAGACGCCAAGTCGTCGGCAGACGCCTCCAAGGCAGCCTCGTCCCACACGCTTCTGGAAGGGCGGCTCGGGTACAGCCTCGAGCCCGCCCTTCTGGTGCGTGCGCTGACACACCGGTCCTTCGCGTACGAGAACGGCGGCCTGCCGACGAACGAGCGCCTGGAGTTCCTGGGGGACTCCGTGCTCGGCCTCGTCGTCACCGACACCCTCTACCGCGCCCACCCCGACCTGCCCGAGGGGCAGCTGGCCAAGCTGCGCGCCGCGGTGGTCAACTCCCGGGCGCTCGCGGAGGTCGCCCGCGCCCTCGACCTGGGCTCCTTCATCCGCCTCGGACGCGGGGAGGAGGGCACCGGAGGCCGGGACAAGGCCTCGATCCTCGCCGACACCCTCGAAGCGGTGATCGGAGCGGTCTACCTGGACCAGGGGCTCGGCGCCGCGTCCGAGCTCGTGCACCGGCTCTTCGACCCGCTGATCGAGAAGTCCTCGAACCTCGGGGCGGGCCTGGACTGGAAGACCAGCCTCCAGGAGCTCACCGCCACCGAGTCGCTCGGCGTCCCCGAGTACGTGGTCACCGAGTCCGGTCCCGACCACGAGAAGACCTTCACGGCTGCCGCCCGCGTCGGTGGTGTCGCGTACGGCACCGGCACCGGCCGCAGCAAGAAGGAAGCCGAGCAGCAGGCCGCCGAGGCCGCCTGGCGTGCGATCCGCGACGGATCCGGCACCGACGGCGAGGGCGGGGCCGCGGACGGGGCCGGAGCGGGCTCCGGACCCGGCGCTCACTGAGATGCCGGAGCTGCCCGAGGTCGAGGTGGTGCGCCGCGGCCTGGAGCGCTGGGTGAGCGGCCGCACTGTCGCCGACGTCGAGGTGCTGCACCCGCGCGCGGTCCGCCGCCACCTCGCGGGCCCCGAGGACTTCGCCGCCCGGCTGCGCGGCCGCACCCTCGGCCCCGCCCACCGCCGGGGCAAGTACCTGTGGCTGCCGCTCGGCGACGGCCTCGCGCTCCTCTGCCACCTCGGCATGAGCGGCCAGCTCCTCGTCCAGCCGCACGAGGCGCCCGACGAGAAGCATCTGCGGATCCGCATCCGCTTCACCGACGCGCTCGGTACGGAACTGCGCTTCGTCGACCAGCGCACCTTCGGCGGCCTGTCGGTGCACGACTGCGTACCCGACGGCCCGGATGCCGCCATCGACCTTCCGCAGCCGCTTGCCCACATCGCCCCGGATCCGCTGGAGAAGGCCTTCGACCCGGACGCCTTCCACGCGGCCCTGCGCCGCCGCCGTACCACCATCAAGCGGGCGCTGCTCGACCAGTCACTGATCAGCGGGGTCGGCAACATCTATGCGGACGAGGCGCTGTGGCGCAGCCGCCTCCACTACGACCGGCCGACCGCCACGCTCACCCGGCCACGCACCGAGGAGCTGATCGCTCATATCCGGGCGGTGATGGGCGACGCGCTGGCGGCCGGCGGCACGAGCTTCGACAGCCTCTACGTCAACGTCAACGGCGAGTCCGGCTACTTCGACCGGTCGCTCGACGCCTACGGGCGGGAGGGCGAGCCGTGCCGACGCTGCGGGACGCCGATCAGGCGCAGTCCCTGGATGAACCGTTCCAGCTACTTCTGCCCGCGCTGCCAGCGCGGGCCCCGGACGTCCTGAACGACCGTCAAAGGCGGACCGTCGCAGGCCGCCACGGTAGCGTGCTCCCATGAGCGACACGGCCGGCACGGCCCCGGATGCAGGCGACGTCCGGCTGACTGCATGGGTCAGGGGCCGGGTGCAGGGCGTCGGTTTCCGCTGGTGGACGCGGGCCACCGCACTGGAGATCGGCGGTCTGTCGGGCTACGCCTCCAACCTCTCCGACGGCAGGGTCCAGGTCGTCGCCGAGGGCGCGCGGGACCGCTGCGACCGGCTGCTGGACTGGCTTCACAAGGGGGCCGCGCCGGGCCGCGTGGACGGCGTCACCGAGATCTGGAGCGAGCCGCGAGGCGGCTACGACGGCTTCGAGATCCGCTGAGGTCCCGCACACCGCGTCCGCAGCAGTGGTCACGCGCGGCAATCGCCACGGGCAGTATCCGCCAGACCCTTGCCAAATCGTGGTTGCCGTGCCAGGCTGCCGCAGCAAGGATGATCTCCAAGCCCCACGGGTGCCCCGCGGCTCGTCGCGCCGTGTGATTTCCAAGGCACGCCGGACCTCTGGGCTGTGATCGTGTTGACCGTCAAACTATTTGGTGAGACGCTGGAAGCCCCGCGCACCTTAGCCGTATCCCTACGTGTTCAACAATGGCGAGGGTGCAAAAGGCGGGTGCCACACCCCCTCACGACCCACACCGCTCAGGTCGGTCACTCAGCGTGGAGGACCATCCATCATGGCAAAGGCGCTTCTCGGTTACGTCGGCGGCCCCGACCCGCGACTCCTCGCCGAGATGCGACGACTCCAGCAGCGTGTCCAGGACCTGGAATCCGAACTCGTACGGATCCAGGCCGAGAACGACGCTCTGGTGCAGTCGCGTGAAGAGTCGCTGCTCAGCAGCATCGACGTACCCCAGGCGGAGCCTGTGCCGGCATGATCCGGCCCACCCCCGGGCCGGGCTGCACCGTCGCCGCTTGAAGAGAGTGCAAGGGACGCTTCGGCGTCCCTTCGTCGTCTCCCCCGCCTCTTCCCCCGCCTCTTCCCTGCTCCAGCTGACGCTCTTGCTGACCGATCCTGCCTCGTCCTGCCCCGTTTGCTCACTGGCATCGTTCGCTTACCACTGGTGTGCCCTGCATGTTCCCCGGTCAAACGGGAGGCGACCGGTAGAGTCCGAACGGGCCGGCGGTCGGTAGCGACGGAGGAGAGGGCAGCGTGCACCTGAAGAGCCTGACCCTGCGCGGGTTCAAATCCTTCGCCTCCGCGACCACCCTGCGCTTCGAACCGGGCATCACGTGTGTCGTCGGCCCCAACGGCTCCGGCAAGTCCAACGTCGTCGACGCCCTGTCCTGGGTGATGGGCGAACAGGGCGCCAAGAGCCTTCGCGGCGGCAAGATGGAGGACGTGATCTTCGCGGGCACCACGGGGCGCCCGCCGCTGGGCCGCGCCGAGGTCTCCCTCACCATCGACAACTGCGACGGCGCCCTCCCCATCGACTACGCCGAGGTCACCATCACGCGGACGATGTTCCGCAACGGCGGCAGCGAGTACCAGATCAACGGCGACACCTGCCGCCTCCTCGACATCCAGGAGCTGCTCTCCGACTCCGGTATCGGCCGCGAGATGCACGTCATCGTCGGCCAAGGGCAGCTCGACTCCGTCCTGCACGCCGATCCCATGGGGCGCCGCGCCTTCATCGAGGAGGCCGCGGGCGTCCTCAAGCACCGCAAGCGCAAGGAGAAGGCGCTGCGCAAGCTGGACGCGATGCAGGCCAACCTAGCCCGCGTCCAGGACCTCACCGCCGAACTGCGCCGCCAGCTCAAGCCGCTCGGCCGCCAGGCCGCGGTCGCCCGCCGCGCCGCCGTCATCCAGGCCGACCTGCGCGACGCGCGGCTGCGGCTGCTCGCCGACGACCTGGTGACGCTGCGGGAGGCGCTGCGTACCGAGGTCGCCGACGAGGCCGCCCTCAAGGAGCGGCGGGACGCGGTCGAGGCCGAGCTGACGGCGGCGGCCCGGCGCGAGGCCCAGCTGGAGGAGCAGGTACGCGAGCTCGGCCCGCGCCTGGCCGCAGCACAGCAGACCTGGTACGAGCTCTCGCAACTCGCCGAACGGATCCGCGGCACGATCGGGCTCGCCGAGCAGAAGGTCAAGTACGCCAGCGGCCAGCAGGTCGAGGAGCGCCGCGGCCGTGACCCGGAGGACCTGGAGCGGGAGGCGGCCCGCATCCGCGAGCAGGAGGCGGAGCTGACCGCTGCGCTGGAGGCGGCGCAGTACGCGCTCGATGACACCATCGCCCATCGCGCCGAACTGGAACGCGCCCTCGCCCAGGAGGAACAGCGGCTCAAGGCGGCCGCCCGCGCCATCGCCGACCGCCGCGAGGGCCTCGCCCGGCTGCACGGCCAGGTCAACGCCGCGCGCAGCCGGGCCGGTGCGGCCGAGGCCGAGATCGGCCGGCTCACCGCGGCGCGCGACGAGGCGGCCGAGCGCGCGGTCGCCGCCCAGGAGGAGTACGAGCAGCTGAAGGCCCAGGTCGACGGGCTCGAAGCGGGTGACGCGGAGCTCGACGACGCCTACGAGGAGGCCAAACGCGCGCAGGAGGAGGCCGAGGAGGCGTTCGCCGCCGCCCGTGAGGCCGCGACCGCCGCCGAACGCGAACGCGCGGCACTGGCCGCCCGCCATGACGCGCTCGCGCTCGGCCTGCGCCGCAAGGACGGCACCGGAATACTGCTCGGCGCCGCCGACCGCCTCACCGGCCTGCTCGGGCCCGCCGCCGAACTGCTCACCGTGGCCACGGGGTTCGAGGTCCCGGTCGCCGCGGCGCTGGGCGCCTGCGCCGACGCCGTCGCCGTCAGCGGCCCGTCCGCGGCGGCCGAGGCGCTGCGGCTGCTGCGCAAGAACGATGCGGGGCGGGCCACGATGCTGCTCGCCGGCGCCCCGGAAGGCCCCCGTGGCGGCACGACGGAGAGCGCCGGCGCGCCGCAGGGCGCCCGCTGGGCCGCACCCCTCGTCGGCGGGCCCGGTGAACTGCTGCCCGCCGTACGCACGTTGCTGCGCGACGTGGTGATCGTCGACACGCTCGACGACGCCGAGGCCATCGTCACCCGGCATCCCGCGCTCACCGCCGTCACTGCCGAAGGCGACGTCCTCGCCGCCCACATGGCGCACGGGGGCTCCGCCGGAGCCCCCAGCCTCCTTGAGGTCCAGGCTGCTGTGGACGAGGCGGAGGCGGAGCTCGAGCGCCTCGCCGCGCGCTGCGAGGAGCTCGCCGCAGCGCAGACCGCCGCCAAGGAGCGGCGCGCCGAGTGCGCCCGCCTCGTCGACGATCTCGCCGCGCGCCGCCGCGCCGCGGAGAAGGAGAAGTCCGCCGTCGCCCAGCAGCTGGGACGCCTCGCCGGGCAGGCGCGCGGCGCCGCGGGGGAGGCGGAGCGCACCGCGGCGGCCGTGGGCCGCGCCGAGGAGTCACTGGCGCGCGCCTCGGAGGAGCTCGTCGAACTGACGGAGCGGCTGCGGGAGGCGGAGGAGGCCCCCGCCGACGAGGAGCCCGACACCTCGGAACGCGACCGCCTCGCCGCCGACGGCGCCAATGCCCGCCAGACCGAGATGGAGGCGCGGCTTCAGGTCAGGACCCACGAGGAGCGGGTCAAGGGCCTGGCAGGACGCGCCGACGCACTCGACCGCAGTGCCCGCATGGAGCGCGAGGCGCGCGCTCGCGCCGCCCAGCGCAGGGCGCGCCTGGAGCACGAGGCGCGGGTCGCCTCTGCGGTGCTCGCCGGTGCGCGCGGGCTGCTCGACTATGTCACGGTCTCCCTCGGCCGCGCCGAGCAGGAACGGGCTGCCGCCGAGCGGGCGAAGGCCGAACGCGAGTCCGCGCTCAGCGCCCAGCGCGAATCGTCCCGTGCCCTCAAGGCGGAGCTGGACACACTCACCGACTCCGTCCACCGCGGCGAGGTGCTCGGTGCCGAGAAGCGGCTGCGGATCGAACAGCTGGAGGCCAAGGCGCTGGAGGAGCACGGCGTCGAGCCGGCCGGCCTCGTCGGCGAGTACGGCCCCGACCAGCTGGTCCCGCCGCCGCCGGCGCCCGAGGGCGAGGAGCCGTCCGACACCGGGCCGCGCCCGTACGTCCGCGCCGAGCAGGAGAAACGCTTGCGCGCCGCGGAGAAGGCGTACCAGCAGCTCGGCAAGGTGAACCCGCTGGCGCTGGAGGAGTTCGCGGCACTCGAAGAGCGCCACAAGTTCCTCAGCGAGCAGCTGGAGGACCTGCGCAAGACCCGCGCCGACCTGCTGCAGGTGGTCAAGGAGGTCGACGAGCGCGTCGAACAGGTCTTCACCGCCGCGTACCAGGACACCGCGCGCGAGTTCGAGGGCGTCTTCTCGCGCCTGTTCCCGGGCGGCGAGGGGCGCCTGGTGCTCACCGACCCGGACGACATGCTCGCCACCGGCGTCGATGTCGAGGCGCGCCCGCCCGGCAAGAAGGTCAAGCGGTTGTCCCTCCTGTCCGGCGGCGAGCGGTCGTTGACCGCCGTGGCGCTGCTGGTGTCGATCTTCAAGGCGCGTCCGAGCCCCTTCTACGTCATGGACGAGGTGGAGGCGGCGCTCGACGACACCAACCTGCAGCGGCTGATCGGGATCATGCGGGAGCTGCAGGAGAGCTCACAGCTGATCGTGATCACTCACCAGAAGCGGACGATGGAGGTCGCCGACGCGCTCTACGGGGTGTCGATGCAGGGTGACGGCGTCTCCAAGGTGATCAGCCAGCGGCTGCGGTGACGCGGCCTTCGCCAGCTGCCTTCAATATCTGAACGAATGGACTGGCATGCCGTGTCCCAATCGTTTCACTTTCCTCTATTGACTTAGAAACTTGAAGGCATAGTCTCTGACGCGTTGCTTTTACATTCGAGTGGTGGCGGTCGGGGGTTGGCCGAACACTCGAACGCCCCAGCCCCACCGGGACGGCTCAGAGCAGAGCCTCAGGAGATCACGTTGACCACCATCGCTCAGGCGACAGGGACCGGCGGTCGCAAGACCGCGCCGGAACATCTCGGCCATGTCATCTTCATCACCGCCGCGGCCGCCATGGGCGGCTTCCTTTTCGGCTACGACAGCTCCGTGATCAACGGTGCCGTCAACGGCATCCAGGGCAAGTTCGGTATCGGCTCGGGCGAGCTCGCCCAGGTCGTCGCCGCGGCGCTGCTCGGGTGCGCGCTCGGCGCCGCGACGGCGGGCCGCATCGCCGACCGGATCGGCCGCATCCGCGTCATGCAGATCGCCTCCGTCCTCTTCGTCGTCAGCGCGATAGGCTCTGCGCTGCCGTTCGCCGTCTGGGACCTGGCCGGCTGGCGCATCATCGGCGGCTTCGCCATCGGCATGGCCTCCGTGATCGGCCCCGCGTACATCGCCGAGGTCGCCCCGCCCGCCTACCGCGGCAGGCTCGGCTCGTTCCAGCAGGCCGCGATCGTCATCGGCATCGCCATATCGCAGCTCGTCAACTACGGCATCCTGCAGGCGGCTCACGGCCAGCAGCGTGGCACGATCGCCGGCCTGGAGGCCTGGCAGTGGATGCTCGGCGTGATGGTGGTCCCGGCCGCCGTGTACGGTCTGCTCTCCTTCGCGATCCCGGAGTCCCCCCGCTTCCTGATCTCGGCGGGCCGCTACGACGCGGCGAAGAAGGTTCTCGGTGAGGTCGAGGGCGAGGGCAGCGACCTGGACGCCCGCGTCGCGGAGATCGAGAACGCGATGCGCAGCGAGCACAAGTCCACGTATCGGGACCTGGTCGGCAAGGGCGGACTGCTCCCGATCGTCTGGATCGGCATCGGCCTGTCGGTCTTCCAGCAGCTCGTCGGCATCAATGTGATCTTCTACTACTCGGCGTCGCTGTGGCAGTCCGTCGGCATCGACCCGACGAGCTCGTTCTTCTACTCGTTCACCACGTCGATCATCAACGTGATCGGCACCGTGATCGCGATGATCTTCGTCGACCGGATCGGCCGCAAGCCGCTGGCGCTGATCGGCTCCGTCGGCATGGCCGTCTCGCTCGGCGTCGCCGCGTGGGCGTTCTCCTACAAGACCGGCACCGGTGCCAACATCTCCATGCCGCACCTGCAGGGCACCCTCGCGCTGGTCGCCGCGCACAGCTTCGTGCTCTTCTTCGCGCTGTCGTGGGGAGTGGTCGTCTGGGTCCTGCTCGGCGAGATGTTCCCGAACAAGATCCGCGCCGCCGCGCTGGGCGTCGCCGCCTCCGCGCAGTGGATCGCCAACTGGGCGATCACCGTCACCTTCCCGTCGCTGTCGGACTGGAACCTCTCCGGCGCATACGTGATCTACACGCTCTTCGCCGTGCTCTCGATCCCGTTCGTGCTGATCTTCGTCAAGGAGACGAAGGGCAAGACCCTGGAGGAGATGGGCTAACCCCCCCGCCGCTCGTCTCTTCCAGTCCTCCGCGGTGCCCCTGCTCATCCCTGAGCTGGGGCACCGCTGTTTTGCCTCCGGCCATGGCACCGACTCTATCATTGTGATATCACTTTATTAGGGAGCAGGAAACAGGGGAGGTGGGGGGACCATGGGTCACAGACGGCTGGAGGTCGACGGGGTCTCCAAGCGCTACGGCGAGACCGTGGCGCTGGACGCGATGACCTTCGACGTCCACGCGGGGGAGATCTTCGGGTTCGTCGGCAGCAACGGCGCCGGCAAGACCACGACCATGCGCATCGCGCTGGGCGTGCTCGCCGCCGACGCCGGCGAAGTGCGCTGGGACGGTGCGCCGGTGACGCATCGGACCCGGAACCGGATCGGCTACATGCCGGAGGAGCGCGGTCTGTATCCGCGCATGCGGGCAGGCGAGCAGCTGGAGTACCTCGCGCGCCTGCACGGGCTGAGCCGGTCCGAGGCGAGCCGAGCCACCCGCCAGTGGACCGAGCGCCTGGGCGTCGCCTCCCGGATCGGCGACGAGGTACAGAAGCTCAGCCTCGGCAACCAGCAGCGCGTCCAGCTCGCCGCGGCCCTGGTGCACGACCCGGAGATCCTCGTCCTGGACGAGCCCTTCTCCGGCCTGGACCCGGTCGCCGTGGATGTGATGAGCCAGGTGCTGCGGGACAAGGCCGATGCGGGCGTTCCGGTGATCTTCTCCAGCCATCAACTGGAGCTGGTCGAGCGACTCTGCGACCGGGTGGGCATCGTCCGCTCGGGAGCGATGGTGGCCTGCGGCGCGGTCGGCGAGCTGCGCTCGGGCGGTGCCGAACGGATCCTCGTGGACGCACCCCAGGCCCCGCCCGGCTGGGCCGCCGGGCTCCCCGGCGTCACGGTCGTGGGCGACGCCACCGGCCCGACACTGCTGGAGCTCGCGCCCGGCGCGGACGACCAGGCGGTGCTCCGGGCGGCTCTGGCCACCGGCCCGGTACGGGAGTTCGCCCGGCGACTGCCCTCCCTGACCGACCTGTTCCGCCACGTCGTCAGCAACGAGCACACCGAGCACACCGAGCACGTCGAGGACACCGGGGGGACGGCGGCATGAACCGCACCGCGCGCGAGGCCGTGGGGCTCATTGCCCAGCGGGAGTTGACGATGCGTCTGCGCAGCAGGGCGTTCCGGATCACGTTGGTCCTGATGGTGCTCATGGTGGTCGGCATGAACATCGCGCTCCACCTGGCCCACAACAGCGGCCCGAGCATCATCAGGATCGGGCTGCTGCGGCAGGACACCGCGCTGTCCGCGCCGCTGCAGGCCGCAGACCGGAACGTGGCGGCGGTCACCGTGCCGGACCTGGCGAGCGGGCAGAGCGATGTCCGCAAGGGCACGCTTGCCGCGTTCGTCCGAAGCGGCCCCGACGGGCTCGCGGTGACCGTCGCCAAGACCCTGGACCCCACCCTGGGCGGCGCCCTGACCACGGTGGCCCGCGAACGGGCCCTGGCCGCCCAGATCATCCGCCTCGGCGGAGACCCGGTGCTGGTGGCGCGCGCCGCGGGCGCGGCGACCGTCCATGTCACCTCGCTCCAGCCGCCCGCCCCGGCGCGTGACCAGCAGCGCCTGATCTTCGGCATCGTCGTCCGGCTCCTGCTCTACCTCACGTTCATGATCTGCGGACCCCTGATCGCTCAGGGCGTGGTGGAGGAGAAGAGCAGCCGGGTGGTCGAACTGCTGCTGGCCACCGTCCGGCCCTGGCAGTTGATGGTGGGCAAGGTGCTCGGCACCGGAGCGCTCGGCCTGCTCCAGATCGTGGTGGTGGGCGGCGCCGGGCTGATATCCGCCCGCCTCGCCAGGACGCTCACCCTGCCGCTGAGCGGTTCGCTGGGTACGCTGGCGTGGTCACTGGCCTGGTTCCTCGCCGGGTTCGCGCTCTTCTCGCTGCTCTTCGCAGCGGCCGGGTCGTTGGTCTCTCGTCAGGAAGACCTCAGCGGCGTGCAGTTCCCGGTGCTGGCGCCCATCATCATCGCGTGGGTGCTGGGCATCTCCACGCTGCCCGGCCACCCGGACAGCGGCCTCGTCGCGGCGCTGTCGATGGTGCCGTTCTTCGCCCCCGTCCTCATGCCGATGCGCATCGCGCTGGGGACCGCGCCGGTGTGGCAGGCGTTCACCGCCCTCGGCCTCACACTGCTGCTGGCCTTCCTGATGGTCCGCCTAGCCTCGCGCATCTACCGCAACTCCGTGCTGCGCAGCGGAGCCCGCGTCACCTGGCGGGAGGCGCTGCGCGCGGCCTGAGCATCCGGTCCCGGAGCTCAGGCCGCGCGACCCGCCGGCCGATCAGGACGACACGCGGACCGGAGCGGCCTCTTCCGTCCCGCGGGAACGCACCGGCCGCACAGCGGCAGCAGGCCGCGGAAGCACCGCGTAGACGCCCGCCGCCAAGGCGATCGTCGCCGCCCACCCCAGCCCGTTGCGCCCGGTCCAGCTCCCCGCGAGCGGCCCGGCGAACCACGACACCGAGGTGAAGCACAGCCCTGCCACCAGCGCGGCGGCCCACGCGGTCATCGCCTGCCAGCAGAAACCGCCCCGGTACCAGTACGCGCTGGTGCGCGAGGTGTCCATCAGCGCCTCCGCGTCGTACTCGCGCCCGCGCAGCATGTCCACGCCGAAGACGCCGATCCACGCGGAGAAGGAGACCGCGAGCAGCGTCAGGAAGGAGATGAAGGAGCTGATGAAGCTCGTGGCCACGATCATCAGCAGCGAGCCGAAGACGAGGCTGATCACCGCATTGACGCTCACCGCCCATGCCCGAGGAATGCGGAAGCCCAGTGTCTGGGCGGTGAATCCGGCCGAGTACATCGACATGCTGTTGATCAGCAGCATGCCGATCAGCGCGATGAACAGGTACGGCACCGACAGCCACGTCGGCAGCAGCTTGCCGATGAAGGAGACCGGGTCGGTGGCGTGCGCGAGATCCGGGGTGCCGACCGCCATGACCGCGCCCATCAGCACCATCGGCACGACGACGATGCCCGCGCCGCCGATCGTGTTCCCCACGATGCCCTTGCCGGAGGCGGTGCGCGGCAGGTAGCGGGCGAAGTCCGCGCCGGACGGCGCCCAGCTGATCCCTCCGGCGGCGATGGTGCCGATACCCGCGATGAGCAGCGCGTTGCTCCCAGCCGGCCGGGAGAAGACGGACGACCAGTCGGTGTTGGCGATCAGATAGCAGAGCACGGCGACGCTGAAGGCGCCGAAGAGATACGCCGACCACTTGTTGCACACCAGCAGCACCTTGCGTCCCATGCCGCTCACGGTGAAGGTGCAGCCGACGAAGAGCAGCAGGGTGACCACGATCAGCACCGTGTTGCTCTTGATGCCGAAGAGCAGGTCGAGGATGGTCAGCAGCGCGTAGGCGCCGGTGACCGCGTTGATCGTCTCCCAGCCCCAGCGTGCGATCCAGGTGACCGCACCGGGGAAGAGGTTGCCGCGCTGCCCGAAGACCGCGCGCGAGAGCGTCATGCCGGGGGCGCCGCCGCGCTTGCCGGCAATGCTCAGGACGCCCACGATCCCGTACGAGACGACGGGAGCGAGGATCGCGACGAGCAGGACCTGGTAGAGGTTGAGTCCGTTGGAGACCACCAGGCCGGCGCCCATGGTGAGCAGCAGAACGCTGATGTTCGCCGCCACCCAGGTGGGGAAGAGTTCGCGGACGCGTCCGCGCCGCTCGGTGTCCGGAACGGGTTCGATGCCGCGGGTCTCTATCGCGCCTTCGGCATCGAGAGCGGACGTCTGCTCCATGTGAGGGGTTCTCCGTGCGATGTCGGTGCGATCGTGCGATGCACTGTTCGTACGTACGAGTGAAAAATGACGAGTCGGTCGAAGTGAGCATAAAGGACGAATAAAGCGGGCCTGCCCGGCGTGATGCGGACCCGAACGGGGACTCTACGCGCGTTGCATCTCGCTGGCCAGAGGCGATTCGCGTGGTGTGCGCCATTCTCCGCCCACACGGCTTTATCAGAGCTTTGTACGGTGGCCGGGAAGCGGTGGCCGTGGCCGATACTGGGTGGCGTTATGGAAACCGTCATCCTTGCCGTAGTCATCGCCTTGGTCGCGATCGCCGCACTCAGCGGTCTCGTGGTCAGCAGCCGCCGCAAGAAGCAGCTGCCGCCTTCGCCCACCCCCCCGTCGGCGGAGCGTGAGGTCACCGCCCCGCCGCCCGAGCCGCACGTCGGCGACGAGGCCGAGCTGGGGCGGGACGAGCCGCGCCGCACCATCGAAGAGGTCGACCTGCCCGAGGCGCCGGCCGCGACGCTGGAGCCGGTGGAGGCCGAAGAGCTCGAACGTATCGAGCAGGAGCTCGCAGCCGCCCCGGAGATCGAGGTCCCGGCGCCCACCGCCGGACGTCTCGTCCGGCTCCGCTCGCGGCTCTCGCGCTCGCAGACCTCGCTCGGCCAGGGGCTGCTCTCGCTGCTCTCCCGTGAACACCTCGACGAGGAGACCTGGGAGGAGATCGAGGACACCCTGCTCACCGCCGACGTCGGCGTGGCGCCGACGCAGGAGCTGGTGGAGCGGCTGCGCACCCGCGTCAAGGTGCTCGGCACCCGCACCCCCGCCGAGCTGCGCGCCCTGCTGCGCGAGGAACTGCTGGCGCTGATCGGCACGGACGAGGACCGCACGCTCCACACCGAGAGCCCCGAGGACACCCCGGCGGTGCTGATGGTCGTGGGCGTCAACGGCACGGGCAAGACCACCACCACCGGCAAGCTCGCCCGCGTCCTCGTGGCCGACGGCCGCAGCGTGGTGCTCGGCGCGGCCGACACCTTCCGCGCCGCCGCTGCCGATCAGCTGCAGACCTGGGGCGAGCGGGTAGGGGCGCGCACCGTGCGCGGGCCGGAGGCGGGTGACCCGGCCTCCGTCGCGTACGACGCGGTCAAGGAGGGCATCGCCGAAGGCGCGGACGTCGTGCTGATCGATACCGCGGGCCGGCTGCACACCAAGACCGGCCTGATGGACGAGCTCGGCAAGGTCAAGCGGGTCGTGGAGAAGCACGGCCCGGTCGACGAGGTGCTGCTCGTGCTCGACGCCACCACCGGGCAGAACGGGCTGGTGCAGGCGCGCGTCTTCGCCGAGGTGGTCGACATCACCGGCATCGTGCTCACCAAGCTGGACGGTACCGCCAAGGGCGGCATCGTCGTCGCGGTCCAGCGCGAGCTGGGCGTCCCGGTCAAGCTGGTCGGCCTCGGGGAGGGACCGGACGACCTGGCCCCGTTCGAGCCGGAGGCGTTCGTCGACGCGCTCATCGGCGACTGACCGCGAGACGCCGTACGAGAACGAGCGTGGAGGGGCGCCCCCCGGGCAGGGGGCGCCCCTCCACGCTCATGTCGTTCATGGCGTCATGCGCGGGCCAGTGTCACGGTGCGATGGCGGTGGCAGACGTATGCCAGCGTCCCCAGTAGCAGCCTGGCCTCCGGCGGCTGGGCGGCCGTCGCCGTGGGCGGGCGCAGCCAGCGCACCGGGCCGAGCCCGCCCAGATCGGACGGCGGCGCGGTGACGTACTCACCGAGTCCCAGGCAGTGCAGGTCGAGCCCGGTGTCGTCCCAGCCCATCCGGTAGAGCAGCTGGGGGAGCTCGTCGGCGGCGCCCGGCGCAACGAAGAACAGCGCTCGCCCGGTCGGGGTGGCGAGCACCGGGCCGAGCCGCAGGCCCATGCGCTCCAGCCGCACCAGCGCGCGGCACCCGGCCTCCTCGGCGACGTCCAGGACGTCGAAGGTGCGGCCGACGGGCAGCATCACGGCGGCTCCGGGGGTGAGGGACCAGGCCTCGTCGACCTCCTCGGGCGTCGCCCCGGCCGGGATCTCCCCGGCGAAGTGCAGGACATGCGCGCCGGGGGCAGGGCATTCGTCATCGCCGCAGGAGCAGGCTCCGCCGCCACGGCCGTGCGCCGGGCGTGATGTCCCGGATATCCCGGATGCTGCCGATCGTGAAGCCCATGCCACCTCCAACACTCCGCAAAAGACGTTGGTTACGCACTCGCACATAACGCGTCCATATCGCCCGCCCGTCTCCCGCGCCCTGGCTGACGCTCCGTCGGATGTGCCCCGGTGAAGGGCGCATCGGGTCGCGGGCGGTGGCACGGCAACGCGCACGCGCCCCCGCGTGCTTCGCTCCACCCCGTTCGGAAGGTCATGTGTCAAGTGAATCGCGTAGGACAGCGGAAGAGTTCATTCGAAGGGGTGGCGAATGGTGGCGATTCCGCATCCTCCCTCGCCGGACGGGTGATCGTAGGATTACTTTCGGTTTACGGAACGGTGTCGGTCACGTGGTTCGCGGGTATGCCGGAGGCAATGCACGCACACGTATTCGATGACCGGAGCGATGCGATCGGGACAGCGCGCCCCAATCGGCGGCATGCTGTTGCCGGTTCGAGGTATTGACGGATTGACGGATCGGCAGTTCGTCGCGGAAGTGCAGAACGGACAAGCGGGATGGGGGCGTTACCGGTGGGCGGAAGCGTCACGGAGAGCGGCGCGCACGAGGCGGGCCAGCAGGAGAAGCGGCCCAATGAGCAGCTGGCGTCGTGGTTCCTGCGCAGCGGCTGGTCCAAGGGCGAGCTCGCCCGCCAGGTCAACCGCAGGGCCCGCCAGATCGGCGCGCACCACGTCAGCACCGACACCTCGCGCGTGCGGCGCTGGCTCGACGGCGAGCAGCCGCGCGAGCCCATTCCTCGCATTCTCTCCGAACTGTTCTCCGAACGCTTCGGCTCCGTCATCGCCGTCGAGGACCTCGGGCTGCGCACCGTCCACCAGCCGCCCGCCGTCTCCGGTGTCGACCTTCCCTGGGCGGCGCCGCAGACCGTGGAGCTGATGAACGAGTTCTCCCGCAGCGACCTGATGCTCGGGCGCCGCGGCTTCCTCGGGACCTCGCTGGCGCTCGCCGCCGGACCCGCCCTCGTGGAACCGATGCAGCGCTGGCTGGTGCCCACCCCGGCCGCCGCTTCCGGGGGAGGCGAGGCGTCGCCACGCCCCGCCGGCCAGGGCCGTCCGGAGCGCCCCAGGAGCCTGTCCGTCCCCGAGCTCGAGCTCCTTGAGGCGACCGCCGTGATGTTCCGCCAGTGGGACGCGCAGTGCGGCGGCGGGCTGCGCCGCAAGGCGGTCGTCGGCCAGCTCCACGAGGTGACCGATCTGCTGCAGGAGTCGCACCCCGAGCCGGTCGCCAAGCGGCTGTTCAAGGTCGCCGCGGAACTCGCCGAGCTCGCCGGATGGATGAGCTACGACGTCGGGCTGCAGCCGAGCGCGCAGAAATACTTCGTGCTCGCACTGCACGCCGCCAAGGAGGCCGGTGACCGCCCGCTCGGCGCCTATGTGCTCTCCAACATGAGCCGTCAGATGATCCACCTGGGCCGCCCCGACGACGCGTTGGAGCTCATCCACCTCGGGCAGTACGGCAGCCGGGACAGCGCCACCGCCACCACCCAGTCGATGCTGTACGCGATGGAGGCGCGCGCCTACGCGAGCATGGGCCAGGTGCAGAAGTGCCACCGCGCGGTGCGGATGGCCGAGGACGCGTTCACCGACAGGTGCCTGCAGGAGGACCCGGACTGGATCCGGTTCTTCTCCGAGGCCGAGCTGAACGCGGAGAACGCCCACTCCTACCGGGACCTGGCGTACGTGGCCGGCCGCAGCCCCACGTACGCCTCGCTGGCGCATCCGGTCATGGCGCGCGCCGTCGAGCTGTTCTCCACCGACTCCACGCATCAGCGCTCCTATGCGCTCAACCTCGTCGGCATGGCCACCGTCCATCTGCTGGAGCGGAATCCGGAGCAGGCGGCCGACCTGACCGTGCGGGCGCTCGAAGTGGCGAAGAAGGTCCGGTCCGAGCGGGTCAACACGCGGATCAGGAAGACCACGGACGCCGCGGTGCAGGATTACGGGGAGGTTGCGGAGGTGGTCCAACTCGGCGAGCGGCTCGCCGCCGAGCTGCCCGACGACTGCGAGACCGCGCAGGCGGTCTGACCCCACAGACCCCGGCCGCGGCGGCCAACCCGATCAGCCCGACTAGGCTCCCCCACCGCCAGGTCGACGGGCAACCGCCGCGGCCGGTCACGTGTTGCGTACCAGTGCCCCCCTGTGGCGGTATACGGCGTGGCATGTCGGCCACGTACGACAGGCGGCGATTCACTTGTCCGTAACACGGGCTTCTTCTTCGTCACGGCCGTGAAACATCGAACGGCGGTGGTTGAAACCCGCCTGCGTCAATCTCATGGCCACAGCCGGCCCAACCCCCGCGCCGCGCCAGCGGCTGATGTCACTGCGCCAGCACGGACCGTAACGACGACGAGGAGACGCCGATGCCTGTTGGCATCATGACGACGCTTGCCGCCGACAAGCCCGCGCTCGATACAGGCGCGACCGCCTTCATGCTGATCAGCGCCGCCCTGGTCATGGTGATGACCCCCGGCCTCGCCTTCTTCTACGGAGGCATGGTCCGGGTCAAGAGCGTGCTGAACATGCTGATGATGAGCTTCATCAGCCTCGGCATCATCACCATCTTGTGGACGCTCTTCGGCTTCAGCGAGGCCTTCGGCACCGACCACGCCGGAATCATCGGTGGTACCGACTGGCTCGGCATGCGCCACATCGGGCTCACCGAGCTGTGGCCGAGCACCGGCATCCCGGTCTATGTCTTCGCCGTCTTCCAGCTGATGTTCGCGATCATCACTCCGGCGCTGATCAGCGGCTCGCTCGCGGACCGCGTGAAGTTCACGGCCTGGTCGCTGTTCATCACCCTCTGGGCGATCATCGTCTACTTCCCTGTGGCCCACTGGGTCTGGGGCACCGGGGGCTGGTTGAACAAGCTCGGCGTGATCGACTTCGCCGGTGGTACTGCGGTCCACATCAACGCGGGTGCGGCGGGTCTCGGTGCCATTCTCGTCACCGGCAAGCGGGTGGGCTTCAAGAAGGACCCGTTCCGGCCGCACAACCTGCCGCTGGTCATGCTCGGCGCGGGGCTCCTGTGGTTCGGCTGGTTCGGCTTCAACGCCGGCTCGTGGCTCAAGGCCGACGGCGTCGCCTCGGTGGTCTTCACCAACACCCAGGTCGCCACGGCCGCCGCGATGCTCGGCTGGCTCGCCTACGAGAAGCTCCGCCACGGTTCCTTCACCACCCTCGGCGCGGCCTCCGGCGCGGTCGCGGGCCTGGTCGCGATCACCCCGTCCTGTGGCTCGGTCTCGCCGCTCGGCGCGATCGCGGTCGGCGCGATCGCGGGTGTGGTGTGCGCCTGGGCGGTGGGCCTGAAGTACAAGTTCGGCTTCGACGACTCGCTCGACGTGGTCGGCGTCCACATGGTCGGCGGCATCATCGGCTCCCTGCTGATCGGCTTCTTCGCCACCGGCGAGGTCGGCCAGACCGCCAAGGGCCTGTTCTACGGCGGCGGCTTCGGCCAGCTGGGCAAGCAGGCGATCGGTGTCACCGCCGTTCTGCTCTACTCCCTGATCGCCTCCGCCGTCCTTGCCAAGCTGATCGACCTGGTGATGGGCTTCCGGGTGACCGAGGACGACGAGGTTTCCGGCATCGACCAGACCGAGCACGCCGAGACCGCCTACGACTACTCGGGCGTGGGCTCCGCAGCCCGCAGTTCGCTCGCGGCCGTGACCTCGTCGGACCGCACGGAGGAGACCCCCAAGGCGACCGAGGCCGCCGAGACTGCCACGAAGGTGGATGCATGAAGCTGATCACCGCGGTCATCAAGCCGCACCGCTTGGACGAGGTCAAGGACGCTCTGCGCGACTTCGGAGTCCACGGCCTGACGGTCACCGAGGCGAGTGGATACGGACGGCAGCGCGGACACACCGAGGTCTACCGGGGCGCCGAGTACACCGTCGATCTGGTACCCAAGATCCGTATCGAGGTGCTCGTCGAGGACGCCGACGCGGAGGAGCTGATCGACGTCGTCGTCAAGGCCGCCCGCACCGGAAAGATCGGTGACGGCAAGGTCTGGAGCATCCCGGTCGAGACTGCAGTCCGCGTCCGCACGGGTGAACGCGGGCCGGACGCCCTGTGACCGTCCGGTCGCAAGGATGGGATCGACGACCGGCATTGGAGATCGCGTGACGGACCGTGCCACCCCGGTGACCGGGAACGCCTCCGGAGCCCCCCACCACGACCCGAGCACGCGATCGGCCGATGCCGGATCAGAGCCCGGCGGGGCCTCGCAGCCCGCCGGTTACGCGGCGGCCCGGCTGGCCCTCCTGGGTGGGGAGGTCCGGCCCGGGCCGTCGCGCCGCTCCGAGCTCGCCGGACTCACCGACGCGTGGCTCGGACGGCTCTTCGACGCGGCGGCGCAGGACGCCGGGGTGGCTGGCGGATGCTCCCTCGTCGCCGTCGGCGGCTACGGCCGCGGCGAGCTCTCCCCGCGCAGCGACCTCGACCTGCTGCTTCTGCACGACGGCCCGGCCGACGAGAAAGCGGTCTCGGCGCTCGCCGACCGCCTGTGGTACCCGATCTGGGACCTCGGCCTCGACCTCGACCACTCCGTGCGGACCGCCGCGCAGGCTCGCGAGACCGCACGCGAGGACCTCAAGGTCCAGCTCGGCCTGCTCGACGCACGGCACATCGCGGGCGATGCCGCCCTCACCGCCTCGATGCGCACCGCCGTCCTCGCCGACTGGCGCGCCCAGGCGCCCAAGCGGCTCCCCGAACTCCACGAGCTGTGCGCCGAACGCGCTCATCGCCAGGGTGAGTTGTCCTACCTCCTCGAACCCGATCTGAAGGAGGCGCGCGGCGGGTTGCGCGATGCGACCGTGCTGCGCGCCGTCGCCGCCTCCTGGCTCGCCGACGCACCCCGCGAGGGCCTGGACGAGGCCCGCACCCGGCTGCTCGACACCCGCGACGCGCTGCACCTGGTCACCGGGCGCGCCACCGATCGCCTCGCGCTCCAGGAACAGGACGCGGTCGCGGCCCGGCTCGGGCTGCTCGACGCCGACGCGCTGCTGCGCCAGATCTACGAGGCCGCCCGCACCATCGCCTACGCCTCCGACGTCACTTGGCGCGAGGTCGGCCGCGTGCTGCGCGCCCGCACCGCCCGGCCGCGGCTGCGCGGGTTGCTCGGGCGCAGCCGCGCCGAGGCCCCGGCGGAACGCAGCCCGCTCGCCGAGGGCGTCGTCGAGCACGAGGGCGAGGCCGTGCTCGCGCGCACCGCTCGGCCCGAGCGCGACCCGGTGCTGCCGCTGCGCGCCGCCGCGGCCGCCGCCCAGGCGGGTCTGCCGCTCTCCCTGCACGCCGTACGCCACCTCGCCGGAACCGCCCGCCCGCTGCCCGCACCCTGGCCGGCCGAGGCGCGTGAACAGCTCGTGACGCTGCTCGGCGCGGGAGAGCCCACCGTCGAGGTATGGGAGGCGCTCGAGGCCGAGGGGCTGATCACGCGGCTGCTGCCGGACTGGGAACGGGTGCGGTGCCGCCCGCAGCGCAACCCCGTCCATCGCTGGACCGTCGACCGTCACCTGGTGGAGACGGCCGTCCGCGCCACCGAGCTGACCCGCCGCGTCAGCCGTCCCGACCTGCTGCTGATCGCCGCGCTGCTGCACGACATCGGCAAGGGCTGGCCCGGCGACCACTCGGAGGCGGGCGAGGTGATCGTGCGGGACGTGGCCGCCCGGCTGGGCTTCGGACGTACCGACGTCGACACCCTCGCCCTGCTCGTCCGTCAGCACCTGCTGCTCATCCGCACCGCCACCAGGCGCGATCTTGACGATCCCGCGACGGTGGAGTCGGTCGCCGCCGAGGTGCGCTCGGTCGAGACGCTGGAGCTGCTGCACGCGCTCACCGAGGCCGATGCGCTGGCCACCGGCCCTGCCGCATGGAGCGCCTGGCGCGCCTCGCTCGTCGCGGACCTGGTCAAACGGGTCGCGGGCGTGCTCGCGGGGGAGGCCGTGCCGACACCGCCCGCCCGCGAGCCGTCGGCGGAGGAGGAGCGCCTGGCGGTCGAGGCCGCGCGCACCGGGGGCCCGGCCATCGCCCTGCACGCACAGGCCGAGCCGGTCGGCGACGACGGCACGGAACCCGTCGGTGTCGAGCTGCTGCTGGCCGTGCCGGACCGGCCGGGGCTGCTGCCGGCCGCGGCTGGGGTGCTCGCCCTTCACCGGTTGACGGTTCGGGCGGCGGATCTGCGCACCGCGGACCCGATCGGCGCGGGACCGGTGACTCTGCTGAGGTGGCGCGTCGCCGCCGAATACGGTTCGTTGCCCGAAGTGGCGCGGCTGCGCGCCGACTTCGCCCGCGCCTTCGAGGGTTCGCTCGACATCGAGGCACGCCTGGCGGAGCGCGAGGCGGCCTATCCGAGGCGGCGCGGGGTGAAGGCGCCGCCGCCGCGGGTGACGGTGGCAGGCGGCTCGTCGGAGCTGGCCACGGTCATCGAGGTGCGGGCCCAGGACGCGCCAGGGCTGCTGCACAGGATCGGCCGCGCGCTGGAGGACGCCGCGGGCGTCGCCGTCCGCTCGGCCCGGATCAGCACGCTGGGCGCCAACGTGGTGGACGCCTTCTACGTCGTTGGTGCGGACGGCGCGCCGCTGAGCGACGTACGGGCGAGCGAGGTCGCCCATGAGGTGGAACGGGCCCTCGCCTAGGGCGCATTCGTGGCCAAGGGGGCTGAGGCTGCCCGGGGTGCCCAGGGGGCGGGCCGGCCGCCGGGGCGACGCCATGTGGATGGACCCGGCCCAAATGAGGTCCACCGCACAGTGACATCAGCCGACTCCGTCGGCGGGCCGGACGGCCGGAGATTGCCGGGCCGGCTGTTATTCGTCGGCGGGTTGTCAATTCCGAATGCGGGTCACGCCATTCGGGAACGGAAAGGCCGATGGGCCGAGGCAAGGGGCCCCGGCCTATCGGCCTTCAATTCACGGACCGATTCGCCGGTCAGTACGCCGAGTAGACGTTGTCGATCGAACCGTACACGTGGTACGCGTAGTTGCACGCCGCAGTGATGTTGGCGACCGGGTCGAACAGGTCCCAGGCCGTGCCGGAGACGTGGTACTCGTCGAACGTCGGCTGGATGACCTGCAGCAGGCCCTTGGAGGGGGTGCCGGCTGCGGCGTTGGAGTCCCAGTCGTTCTCGGCGTACGGGTTGCCGGACGACTCACGCATGATGTTGCGGTAAATGCCGTCATAGGTGCCCGGGATGCCGTTCTGCTGCATGATCGCGAGCGCGTGGCGGATCCAGCCGTCCAGGTCGTCCGGGTAGGAGACGGCCGGGGCCGAGTAGGCGACGGGGGCCACGTTGATGTCGGTCGGCCTGGTGGCCGCCGCGCCCCTGGGGTGGTCGTGCCGGGCGGGCCTGGCAGCCGGGGCCTGGGGCTTCGCGGGCGCGGCCTTCACGGGGGCGGCCTTCGCGGCAGCGGGCTGCGCGGGGGCCGGCTTGGCCGGCGCGGCGGTGGACGGCGTGGGCTTGGTGACGGTGTGCGCGACCGGCGTGCGCGCCGGGGCGTTCGAGGCCTGTGCCGACCCGGGAACGACCGTGCAGGCCAGGGCGACGGCACCGGCGGCGATGGCGCCGCTCGCGGTGATCACGTGCGTCCGGGTCAGGCGGTTGACGGCAGGAATGGGCATGGGTGCGGACCTCTCCGATTTGCTTTGCCCGCAGTGCCGGTCCCCCTCGGCGAATTGCGCTGCATTCTCGCCATGCGGCGCCCTGCGGCCCGCACATTCTTAGCTTCCGGGAATTGCGTCGGCAATCGCCCTATTTACTATCCCGACTAGTTGGGCGGGGGGACCTCCGCCCCTGGCCAACGCCCTTCCGGGCGGGCCTGTTAGCGCCGCATAAGTCTACTAAGCAGGTACGTAAGTGATGTAGGTCCTATGTTCGGCGTCACACGGATAAACCCATGGAATCGACACATGGTGACGTATCCGGTGCTCGGCGTGTGTAGCATGAAGCGCTATATGTCCGAATTGCACGGCAAAAGAAAAAGGGAGCGAACCGGACAAAAGGGGGGTCCGATTCGCTCCCGTGCCGTGCTGCGTCAGACGACGATGCGCAACGGGTCTTCCAGCAGATCGACGAGCTCGGCGAGGAACTGCGCCGCCGTGGCGCCGTCGCACGCGCGATGGTCGACGGAGAGATTGAGCTCGAGCGTGTGCCGGGCGACCACCTCGTCACCGACGACCATCGGCTGCTTGCTGATGGCGCCGACCGCGAGGATCGCGGCCTCCGGAGGATTGATCACCGCCTGGAAGCCGTCGACCCCGAACATGCCGAGATTGCTGACGGTGAAAGTGCTGCCGCCCAGTTCCTGCGGCGTCAGGGTCCTGGCGCGGGCACCCGCCGCCAGCTCGCGGGTGCGTGCTGCCAGTTCGGTGAGCTGGAGACGGTCGGCATCCCTGACCACCGGCACCAGCAGGCCGTCGTCGGTGGCCACGGCGACGCCCAGGTGGACGCGCCGGTGGTGGAGCAGGCGGTCGTCCACCCACGAGGAGTTCAGGTCGGGGTGGCGGCGGAGCGCGGTCGCACAGGCCTTGAGGATCAGGTCGTTGGGGCTGACCTTGTTCTCCTCGCGCCCGTCGTTGACCACCGAGCGGAACTCGCGCAGCGCCTCCGCGTCGACCGTGCGCCGCAGATAGATGTGCGGCGCCTCCTGCTTGCTCTGGACGAGCCGTCGTGCGGCGACCTTGCGCAGCCGGCTGAGCGGAGCCTCGACGGAGTCCTTCCCGTCGTCCGTGGCGGCGGCCGGTGCCGCGCCCGCGGCGCTTGCCGTGCTCGCGGCCTGCGCTGCGTCTGCTGGTTTCGCGGCGTTTCCTGCGTTTGCTGCGTTTGCTGCGTTCTCGACGTCGGCCCGTATCACCCGGCCGCCGGGACCGGTGCCGGTGATCGCCGCGATGTCCAGGCCGTACTCCTTGGCCAGCCGGCGGGCCAGCGGAGACGTGGGCGCGCGCCCGTCCTGCGGCTGCGCCGCGGCAGCGACGGCAGGCGCCGTCGCTGTGGCAGGAGCCTGGGCCTGGGCCCGGGCAGGTGCCGGGGTCTCGGGAGCCGCCGGTGGCCGCGTGGGCGCTGTGGGTGGCGTCTCGCCCGTCGCGACCAGCACCGCGATCGGCTCGCCGATCTTCGCCGTACCCCCCTCCGGTACGAGAATCTCGGCGAGCGTTCCCTCCTCGTACGCCTCGTGCTCCATCACGGCCTTGTCGGTCTCGATGTCGACCAACGAGTCACCGGCAGCTACGGGGTCGCCCGGCTTCTTGTGCCAGGCGGCGATCACGCCCTCCTCCACCGTGTCGGAGAGCCGGGGCATAAAGATCTCGGTCATCGGTGGTTCTCCTAGCTCTCCTAGCGAAGGCGGCCGGTGGCCCGCAGCGTGCGGCGCGCGGCGGCGGCGAGGGACTCGGCGCACGGCAGGGCCGCCGTCTCCAGGGACTTGGCGTAGGGGAGCGGCACTTCGGCCATGGCCACCCGCGCGACGGGCGCGTCCAGCCAGTCGAAGGCCCCCTCCTGGATGGTCGCGGCGATCTCGGCGCCGATGCCGTACGTCAGCCAGTCGTCCTCGGCGACGACGGCCGAGCCCGTCCTGCGCACCGACTCGACGATCGTCGTACGGTCCAGCGGCCGCAGGCTGCGCAGGTCGACGACCTCGGCGCTGACGCCGTCCTTCGCGAGCTCGTCCGCGACCTGCAGCGCGACACCGGCCATCCGTGAGTAGCCGATCAACGTGATGTCCGTGCCGGGCCGGACCACGGCGGCGCGGCCGATCTGAGCGACCTCCGGCTCCGCGTCCGGCTCGTCCGGCACCTCTCCCTTGGTGTTGTACAGGCCGAGGTTCTCCAGGAAGAGCACCGGGTCGTCGTCGCGTATCGCCGCGCGCAGCATGGAGGCGGCCTCGGCCGGTGTGCTGGGTGCCAGCACTTTCAGGCCGGGGACAAAGGAGTAGAACAGCTCGATGTTCTGCGAGTGCGTCGCGCCCAGCTGCTGGCCGCCGCCGCCCGGTGTACGGATGACCATCGGCACGCTGCACTGGCCGCCGAACATGCCGTAGATCTTGGCCGCGTGGTTGACGATCTGGTCGAGCGCAAGCAGCGAGAAGTTGATGGTCATGATCTCGACCACCGGGCGCAGCCCCAGCATCGCCGCGCCGATCGCCGCGCCGACGAACCCCTCTTCAGCGATCGGGGTGTCCCGCACCCGACGCGGCCCGAACTCCTTGAGCAGTCCTTCGGTGATCTTGTATGAGCCCTCGAAGTGGCCGATCTCCTCGCCGATGAGGAAGACGTTCTCGTCGCGCTGCATTTCCGCACGCAGCGTGTCGCGGAGCGCCTGACGGTAGGTGATGACGGACATGGCAGCCCCCTCAGACCGTGAAGAGCGCGTCGGCGGGCAGCCGGGGCTCGGTGTTGGGTACGGGCGTGGCATAGGTGTGGTCGAAGAGCGTGGAGACCTCCGGGTGCGGGCTCGACTCGGCGAACTCCGCGGCCGCGGTGATCTCCTGCCGTACCTCGTCCTCGAGTGCGGCGAGCCGCTCCTCGTCGAGCACGCCGTCCTTCAGCAGCCGGTCGCGCAGCAGCGGCAGCGGGTCGGCCTCCTTGGCCCGCTCTACCTCCTCCGGGTCGCGGTACCGAGCGGGGTCGACGACGGAGTGGCCGCGCAGTCGGTAGCTGACCGTCTCCAGCAGCGTCGGACGCTGCTCCTCGCGCGCGAGGCGCACTGCTTCGCGCGCCGCCTCCCGTACGGCGAGCACATCGGTGCCGTCCACGCGTACGCCCTTGATGCGGTACGCGGCGGCCCGCCGGTGCAGTTCGGGCTCGGCGGAGGACTCCTGGACCGAAGTGCCCATGCCCAGCTGGTTGTTGACGACGGCGAAGACCACCGGCAGGTCCCACAGGGCCGCGATGTTGAGCGATTCGTGGAAGGCGCCGATGTTGGTGGTGCCGTCGCCCATCTGGCACATGACCACCTCGCGGCCGCCGCGGTAGGAGACGGCGAGCGCGGCGCCGGCCGCCAGCGGGACCTGTCCGCCGACGATCCCGTAGCCGCCCATCAGGCGTGCCTGCACGTCGAACATGTGCATGGAGCCGCCCCAGCCCTTGGAGACGCCGGTCGAGCGGCCGTACAGCTCGGCCATCACGCGGCCTGCGGGGATGCCGCGGCCCAGCGCGTAGCCGTGTTCGCGGTAGTTGGTGAACAGGTAGTCCTCGGGTTCGAGTGCGCTGGTCAGGCCCACGACGGTGGCTTCCTCGCCGAGGTTGAGATGGCAGTAGCCGCCGACTCTGGCCTGCGTGTACGCCTGAGCGGCGCGTTCTTCGAAGCGCCGGACGAGGAGCATCCGGCGGAAGAGGTCGGTCAGGTCCTCCGCATCAGGCGTGGACACCGCCGGTGCGGTGCGGGTTGCGCGCCGGGTCGTCTTGCCGGCCATGTGCGGCCTCCTTCGGTCGCGGGTCGCGCTGTGGATGAGTCGCGCTGTGTGCGTCGCGCCACTCTACGGTTCGATCGATGATCGATCAATTGCCCAGAAGAGCCGTCATGGCACGAAGCGGGCGCCGCTCAGCGGCGCATCGTCGCGCAGCCCAGCACGTGATCGCGCACCAGCACCCCGATGCCCGGTTCCTGCCGGCGGAACGCCTCCACGATCGGCTCGTGGTCCGCCGCCTCCTCGTCCAGGCCGAGGCCGCGCAGCCGCAGCGAGACCGCCGTCCACACCTCCAGACCGAGCGATTCCCACGAGTGCAGCAGTACGCGGTTGCCCGACGCCCGTACGATCTCGCGGTGGAAGGCGAAGACGTGGCGCACCTGCTCAGGCGTGTTCACGGCCGCCCGCATCAGCGCCAGGTGGTGTTCGAGCGCGGTGACGTCCCCGGCGAGCCGCGGTGAGGCCAGCTCCGCCGCCACCTGTTCGAGGCCGGCCCGTACCGGGTAGATCTCCGCCAGGTCGTCCGGGGTGAAGGCGCGCACCCGCGCCCCCCGGTTCGGCGACGACTCGATCAGCCGCAGTGTCTCCAGCTCGCGCAGCGCCTCGCGCACCGGCGCCTGGCTGACCCCCAGCTCCGTGGCCACGCGGCGCTCCACGATCCGGTCGCCGGGCTGCCACCGGCCGGAGACCAGCCCGTCGATCAGTACCTGCCTGATCTGATTCCGCAGCGAGCTGCGGACCAGGGCAGGGGAGGACGGGTGCGTTGCTGTCATGGGCCTGCGCTCTCCGGCGGCGGACGGGATACGGCCATTATCGGGGTACGGGCACTGCCGCGGGCACGGCCGAACCGACGCGACGGCGACGACGGTCCGCAACCGTACGGAACGGTACGGATACCACCGGTGCCGTATGGGCATCGCCGCCGTCCGGATACCCTTGAGGACGACTCATCGCCTGCCCCCGACACGAGGATCAGCGACCGCCGTGTTCGACACTCTCTCCGACCGCCTCGCAGCCACGTTCAAGAACCTCCGGGGCAAGGGCCGCCTTTCCGAGGCGGACATCGACGCCACGGCGCGCGAGATCCGTATCGCCCTGCTGGAGGCGGATGTCGCGCTGCCCGCCGTGCGCGCGTTCATCAAGCAGGTCAAGGAGCGGGCGCTCGGCGCCGAGGTCTCGCAGGCGCTCAACCCGGCTCAGCAGGTCATCAAGATCGTCAACGAGGAACTCATCGGCATCCTCGGCGGCGAGACCCGGCGGCTGCGCTTCGCCAAGCAGCCGCCGACGGTGATCATGCTGGCCGGTCTGCAGGGTGCCGGTAAGACGACGCTCGCCGGGAAGCTCGGCCGCTGGCTGAAGACGCAGGGGCACACCCCGCTGCTCGTCGCGGCCGACCTGCAGCGTCCCAACGCGGTCAACCAGCTGTCGGTGGTCGCCGAGCGCGCCGGCGTCGCGGTCTTCGCGCCCGAGCCCGGTAACGGCGTCGGTGACCCGGTGAAGGTCGCCAAGGACTCGATCGAGCACGCCCGCACCAAGCAGTACGACGTGGTGATCGTCGACACCGCGGGCCGCCTCGGCATCGACGCCGAGATGATGCAGCAGGCCGCCGACATCCGGGACGCGGTCGGCCCGGATGAGATCCTCTTCGTCCTCGACGCGATGATCGGCCAGGACGCGGTCAACACCGCCCAGGCCTTCCTCGACGGCGTCGGTTTCGACGGCGTCGTCCTGTCCAAGCTGGACGGCGACGCGCGGGGCGGCGCCGCGCTGTCGGTGGCGCACGTCACCGGCAAGCAGATCATCTTCGCGTCCAACGGTGAGAAGCTCGACGACTTCGACGCCTTCCACCCGGACCGCATGGCCTCCCGCATCCTCGGCATGGGCGACATGCTCAGCCTGATCGAGAAGGCCGAGCAGACCTTCAGCCAGGCCGAGGCCGAGAAGATGGCGGCCAAGCTGCAGCGCGGCCCCAAGGAGTTCACGCTCGACGACTTCCTCTCCCAGATGGAGCAGGTCCGCAAGATGGGCTCCATCTCCAAGCTGCTCGGCATGCTGCCCGGCATGGGCCAGATCAAGGACCAGATCAACAACCTCGACGAGCGGGACGTGGACCGCACCGCCGCGATCATCAAGTCGATGACCCCGGCCGAGCGGACCGACCCGACGATCATCAACGGCTCGCGCCGCGTCCGTATCGCCCGCGGTTCCGGCGTCGAGGTCGGCGCGGTCAAGAACCTCGTGGAGCGGTTCTTCGAGGCGCGCAAGATGATGTCGCGCATGGCGCAGGGCGGCGGCATGCCGGGGATGCCGGGCATCCCGGGCATGGGCGGCGGGGGCGCCAGGAAGAAGAAGCAGTCCAAGCCGGCCAAGGGCAAGCAGCGCAGCGGCAACCCGATGAAGCGCAAGGCCGCCGAGCAGGCCGCGGCTGCGCGCCGCGAGCAGCAGGCGGAATCGCCGTTCGGACTGCCGGAGGGGCAGGACCCGTCCTCCTTCGAACTGCCAGACGAGTTCAAGAAGTTCATGCGCTGAGTATGGTGAGCAGCCGAGCATGACCGTGCACATCCGACCACCCCGGGCATCCGACGCGCCGGCGTACGCCGAGGCGGTCGTGCGTTCCGCCGAGCACATCGGGGCCTGGAATCCGGTCGAACCCGACGGGCTCGCCGATCTGCTGCGCCGTCAGGGGCCCGGCCTGCGCACCTTCCTGATCATCGACGACGAGGATGGCGGCATCGTCGGCAAGTGCAACGTCGCCAACATCGTGCGGGGGCGTTTCCGCTGCGCCGTGCTCGGCTACGACTCGTATCTGCCGTATGCGGGCACGGGACGCATGACCGAGGGGATGCGCCGGGTCGTCCAGGCATGCTTCGCCGCGCAGCCGGACGGGCTCGGGCTGCACCGCCTGGAGATCAACGTGCAGCCGGAGAACACCCGCTCCATCGCGCTCGCCAAGCGCCTAGGCTTCCGCTACGAGGGGTTCTCGCCGCGCATGCTGTACATCAACGACGCATGGCGCGATCACGAGCGCTACGCGATCACCGCCGACGAATGGCCGGGGCTGTAGGCCGGTCTGCAGCGTCCGTGCGGGTGCCTGTCCGGCAGATCGCGCCGGGCCTGCCGCGGCGCCATGTCAGCATTATCCGGACATGCTCGATTCCGTACCGCCCCGACAGAGCCCTGACCAGCCGTGGCGGTCCGAAGGCGCCCCGCCGCCGTCCCCACCGCAGCCGCCGCGCCGCAGGCAGGCATACCGGCTCGCCGCCGCACCTGCCACGCTCGACGCGGTGGACGATGAGATGCGGCGGATCGTCGACGAGTGCTACGACCGCGCCTGCCGGCTGCTCACCGAACACCGGCCCAAGTTCGACGCGCTCACGACGGCCCTGCTGGAGCAGGAGACCCTGGAGGAGGACGAGGCCTACCGCACCGCCGGAATCCCCCTCATCCCCAAGCCGGAGGCCTGAAGCCGCAGGCCGGAAACGCCCGCCCGGGCGAGGCTCAGACCCGGGCGATCAGATAGCGGAAGACGTTGTCCATGCGCACCGTGCCGTCCGGGTGCCGGTACGGGTGTAGCGCCTCCGTCAGCTCCTTCTCCACCTGCGTCCGGTCGCTCGCCGCCACGGCCTGGTCGAACAGGCCCGTCGAGAACAGCCCGCGCACCGCGCTGTCCATGTCCGGGTACGCGAACGGGCACGCCACCCGCCCCGACCCGTCCAGCCCGAGCCCGGCCGCCCGCGCCAGCTCCTCCAGGTCGTCCCGCCCGCTCACCCGCGCGGGCTCGCTGCCAGGCCGCCGTCCCGGCTCGGCGAGACGTTCCGCCATCCGGAGCACCCGCGCCGTCGCGCACCGTTCCGGCGGACCCCATCCGGCGAGCACCACGGGACTGCCGCGCCCGGCGAGCCGGGCCGCGTCGATCAGCGCGGGAGCCAGCTCGGTACGGGGCGTGGCCGGCTCGAAGGCGGTCACCATCGTGTAGAGGCTCCCGGTGTGCTGGTAGGCCCGCTCGGGCCCGCCGCAGAGCAGCTGCGCCTGCGCGCTGCATCCCGTGGTGCCTCGCTGCGGCTCGGGCAGGAGCCGTTCGCGGGCCAGGGCGAGACGCCGCTCGTCGAGATCCACGCCCGTGACGGTGGCGCCGCGCGCGGCGGCCATCAGCAGCGCGAGTCCGGAGCCGCAGCCGAGGCCCAGCAGACGCGTATGACGACCGACGTCGAGCCGTTCGTACACGGCCTCGTAGAGCGGTACGAGCATCCGCTCCTGGATCTCCGCCCAATCCCGCGCCCTGGCGTCGGCGCGGTCCATGCGTCCCGGTACGAGCGTAGGTGTCATCGAGCAGCCCCAATCCGCCGAGTCGCCGTTGCTTGCCCCCGTATGGCTTGGTGGTCCCGCAAGGCCAGACAACTCCCGTTCCGGCCCCCCGTCCAGAGGTCGTTCGGCCCCTCGTCCAGAGAGTAGGCGCGGACGCCTCCCGCTGCCTCCCGGGCGCCGGGTTGCGGAAGCAGGTCAGCGGCGGTACGGACCCGACGGGGATATCGATTCACGGTCCCCGGCCCGGTCACCGTACGATCTGCGCCATGGCAAAGGCACCCGTACTCACGCCCCAGGCGGAAGACTTCCCGCGCTGGTACCAGGACCTGATCAACAAGGCCGAGCTGGCCGACAACGGCCCGGTGCGCGGCACCATGGTCGTCCGACCGTACGGGTACGGCCTGTGGGAGCGGATGCAGCAGGAGATGGACGCGCGGATCAAGGAGGCGGGCGCGGAGAACGCCTACTTCCCGCTCTTCATCCCGCAGTCCTACCTCACCAAGGAGGCTGAGCACGTCGAGGGCTTCGCCCCCGAGTTGGCCGTCGTCACCCACGCGGGAGGCAAGGACCTCGAGGAGCCGGTCGTCGTCCGGCCCACCTCGGAGACGATCGTCAACGAGTACTTCTCCAAGTGGGTGCAGAGCTACCGTGACCTGCCGCTGCTGGTCAACCAGTGGGCCAACGTGGTGCGTTGGGAGCTGCGCCCCCGCGTCTTCCTGCGCACCACGGAGTTCCTGTGGCAGGAGGGCCACACCTGCCACGCCACCTACGAGGACGCGCGCGATTACGCGGCCCGCATCCACCGCCATGTCTACGGCGACTTCATGACCGACGTGCTCGCCATCGACGTGGTGCTCGGCCGCAAGACCGCGCAGGAGCGGTTCGCCGGAGCGGTCAACACCCTCACCCTCGAAGCGATGATGCGGGACGGCAAGGCGCTGCAGATGGGCACCAGCCATGAGCTGGGCCAGAACTTCGCCAAGGCCTTCAACACGCAGTACCTCTCGGCCGACGGCAAGCAGGAGCTGGTCTGGCAGACCTCCTGGGGCACCTCGACCCGCATGGTCGGCGGCCTGATCATGACGCACGGCGACGACAACGGCCTGCGCGTGCCGCCGCGCCTGGCGCCGGTCCAGGCCGTCGTGCTGGCGATCAAGGGCGACGAGGCGGTGCTCGCCAAGGTGCGCGAGATCGGCGAGCGGCTGAAGGCCACCGGCGTCCGGGTGCGGGTGGACGACCGCACCGACGCCCCGTTCGGGCGGCGCGCCGTCGACTGGGAGCTCAAGGGCGTACCGGTGCGCATCGAGGTGGGCCCGCGCGACCTGGAGAGCGGCACCGCGATGCTGGCCCGCCGCATCCCTGGGGGCAAGGAGCCGGTCGCGATCGACGCGCTCGCCTCCCTGCTGCCCAAGGTCCTGGACGACGACCAGGCGCTGCTGCTGAAGGAGTCGCGGGAACTGCGCGAGTCGCGCACCGCCGATGTCACCACGATCGCCGAGGCCTCGGAGGCCGCCGCCACCGGCTGGGCGCGGATCCGCTGGGCCGACCTCGGCCCGGAGGGCGAGGCGAAGCTCGCCGAGCACGGGATCACGGTGCGGTGCTTGGTCGCAGAGGACGGGTCGGTGCCGGACGCGGATGACGCACCGGGTAACGTCGCTCTCGTCGCACGGGCCTACTGACGGACTGACCGACCGCGCAGGGCCCGGGCGCGCACGACCTGGGAATGAACGGGGCGTACTGCTACGGCAGTACGCCCCGTCTTATTGCCGCTTGATAGAAGACGCACAGCTCATCCATAGACGTCCACACCCGTCCTCCCGCGAACGTATTAAGCCTGTATCATCAGCAGACTCCGTCTGTGGGTGAACTGACGAGTACGTGCAAAATAATTGGGATGGCCCCGGAATCGGAACACCATGACCCCTCTCCTCGTTGTCACGACGTGAGCACGACACCACCAGTCCTCGCCGCCGAGCTGGCAGTCGCGTGGGCCGACATTCAACGGCACCACCCGGAACTGCCGGATCTGGCCGCGCCCGAATCCCTCATCGGGGAGTCCTCGTCCGCCTGCGGGACGGAGCTCTCCTTCGAAAGGCTGCTGCACGAGGCCGTACACGGGATCGCCGCCGCACGCGGCATCCGCGACACCTCGCGCGCCGGCCGCTACCACAACCGCCGCTTCCTGGCGATCGCCGACGAGCTCGGCCTCGACCATGCCGAGGAGCCGCATGCGAGCAGCGGGTTCTCGTTGGTCGTCATGCGCCCCGAGACGCGCAGGCGCTACCGCTCGACGATCGAACGCCTCCAGCGCGCGCTCAAGGCGCACGTCGTGGCGACGGCCTCCGACTCCGCCCGCTCCTTCCGCGGGCCTGCGGCTCGACACGGTTCGTCGGGCGGCGGCGTACGCGTCAAGGCGGTGTGCGAGTGCGGGCGGAACGTCCGGGTCGTCCCGTCGGTGCTCGCCAAGGCGCCGATCATGTGCGGGGCGTGCGGGCAGCCGTTCCGCATTCCGGAAGTGGTCGGGGTCGGCTGACGGCGGCCGATCACACTGACGGCGGACGACGGCAGAAGACGGCAGAAGACCATGGCAGCCGACGGGGCGGTCGCGCCGGTCCCCGCGTGCGGCGCGGCCGGCTCCGTATGGCAGAATGGTCAGCTGAGCACTCGGCAGCCGTGCAGGACCCCTCTCTCCTTCGGCTGACGCGTCCGTCGGGCATCCGGCTCCCACAACCCCACGTGGTGACCTGGTGTGCCCAACCACGTCAAGACCAGGAGAACCCACTCCCGTGGCAGTGAAGATCAAGCTGAAGCGTCTGGGCAAGATCCGTTCGCCTCACTACCGCATCATCGTCGCCGACTCCCGTACCCGCCGCGACGGCCGGGCGATCGAGGAGATCGGCCTGTACCACCCGATGGAGAACCCGTCCTTCATCAAGGTGGACAGCGAGCGCGTCCAGTACTGGCTGGGCGTCGGCGCTCAGCCGACCGAGCCCGTGCAGGCGATCCTCAAGGTGACCGGCGACTGGCAGAAGTTCAAGGGCCTGCCGGCTCCGGCCCCGATGCTCGTCGCCGAGCCGAAGGCCGACAAGCGTGCGCTCTTCGAGGCGGCCGCCAAGGAGGTGTCGGACGAGCCCAAGGGCGAGGCGATCACCCCCAAGGCGAAGAAGTCCGAGAAGAAGGCAGACTCCGGGGACGCAGCGGCTGCGGACGCGGCTGCTGGGTCCGCCGAGCCGACCGAGGCCTGACCATGCTCGAGGAGGCTCTCGAGCACCTCGTGAAGGGCATCGTCGACAACCCCGATGACGTACAGGTCGCTTCACGTACGCTGCGCCGCGGGCGTGTGCTCGAGGTACGGGTCCACCCCGACGACCTCGGCAAGGTGATCGGCCGCAACGGCCGCACCGCCCGCGCCCTGCGCACCGTCGTGAGCGCTCTCGGCGGCCGCGGCGTCCGCGTCGACCTCGTCGATGTGGACCACGTCCGCTGAACACAAGGGTTTCCCGGGGCACGACCGCCCCGGCCCTCATCACCGGCGCGGGGCGGGGACGGCACCAGCCGCCCCGGCCCGTGCCGTTTACTCGCACCGAGAGGTGGCCCAAGTGCAGTTGGTAGTCGGCCGCATCGGCCGCGCCCATGGGATCAAGGGCGAAGTCACGGTCGAGGTCCGCACGGACGAGCCGGAGTCGCGGCTCGCGCCGGGCGCCGTGCTGGCCACCGAACCGGCGTCGGCCGGCCCCCTCATCATCGCGTCCGGGCGCGTGCACAGCGGCCGCCTGCTGCTGCGCTTCGAGGGAGTGATGGACCGCAACGGTGCCGAGGCGCTGCGCAACACCCTGCTCATCGCCGAGGTGGACCCGGACGAGACGCCGGAGGACCCCGAGGAGTACTACGACCATCAGCTCATCGACCTGGACGTGGTGACCTCCGACGGCACCGAGGTGGGACGGATCGCCGAGATCTCCCACCTCCCGTACCAGGACCTCCTGGTGGTCAGGCGCCCTGACGGCAGCGAGCTCATGGTGCCGTTCGTCTCCGAGATCGTCCCGGAGATCGACCTGAAGCTGCAGCGCGCCGTAATCACCCCTCCGCCCGGCCTGCTGGACGAGGCAGAGGTGCAGGTCGCGAGTGCTCGGGAGCGGGACGAGAGCTGATGCGGATCGACGTCGTCACGATCTTCCCCGAGTACCTGGAGCCGCTGAACGTCTCACTGGTCGGCAAGGCGCGCGCACGTGGCCTGCTGGACGTCCGTGTCCACGACCTGCGCGACTGGGCCCACGACAAGCACAAGACCGTCGACGACACGCCGTACGGCGGCGGCCCCGGCATGGTCATGAAGCCGGAGCCGTGGGGCGAGGCGCTCGACGCCGTCCGCGCGTCGGGCGACGGCCGCGAACCCGTGCTCGTCGTCCCGACGCCGAGCGGCCGCCCGTTCACCCAGGAGCTCGCTGTCGAGCTGTCGCAGCGGCCGTGGCTGGTCTTCGCGCCCGCCCGGTACGAGGGCATCGACCGCCGGGTGATCGACGAGTACGCCGAGCGCTGGGAGGTCCACGAGGTCTCCATCGGCGACTACGTGCTGGCCGGCGGAGAGGCCGCGGTGCTGGTGATCACTGAGGCCGTCGCGCGGCTGCTGCCCGGTGTGCTCGGCAACGCCGAATCCCACCGGGACGACTCCTTCTCACCCGGTGCGATGGCCGACCTGCTGGAGGGCCCCGTCTACACCAAGCCGCCGGTGTGGCGGGACCGGACGATCCCCGAGGTGCTTCTCAGCGGCCACCACGGGAAGATCGCGCGCTGGCGCCGCGACCAGGCCTTCCGCCGTACCTGCGCCAACCGCCCGGATCTGGTCGAGCGCTGCGACCCCGCCGCGCTCGACCAGCACGACCGCGCGCTGCTCGCCGAACTCGGCTGGACCGAGCAGGCAGACGGGCGATTTGGGCGAGCGGCGCCGACCATGGAAGAATAGGCCGCTGTGCCTTACGCCAGCCCGGCGCCCCTGCCACAGGGGGACCGACGCCCGGCGGGTGAAGCGGTACACCCGATCTGATACACGACATACCGCTGATGACCTGTGGCATCAGCGAGGAAAGCAGAGACCATGAACCTGCTCGACGCCGTCGACGCGCAGTCCAAGCGCGATGACATCCCGGCCTTCCGTCCGGGTGACACCGTCAACGTCCACGTCCGGGTCATCGAGGGCAACCGCTCCCGTGTCCAGCAATTCAAGGGCGTGGTCATCCGCCGCCAGGGCTCCGGCGTGCGCGAGACCTTCACGGCTCGCAAGGTCAGCTTCGGCGTCGGCGTGGAGCGCACCTTCCCGGTGCACACCCCGATCGTGGAGAAGATCGAGGTCGTGACCCGCGGTGACGTCCGTCGCGCCAAGCTCTACTACCTGCGCGAGCTGCGCGGCAAGGCCGCCAAGATCAAGGAGAAGCGCGAGAGCTGAGGCTGTCGCGTGCCGCCAGGTGGCTACGGGGCGCGTATACAGGCCGGATAGGCTCTGCGCCCGATGGAAACCGAGGCGGAAGAACTGGCGGAGCGCGATCGCTCGTCCGTCCCCCGAGGACGGACGGAGGGGTCGCGCTCCGTTGTACGCTCAGGAGCCGGGCGCGCGGAGACGGTACGCGTATGGTGGCGCGGTCTGGGGCTGTGGCAGGAGGCCGGACTCCTCGCCGTCGCATGCCTCGCGGTGCTCTGCCTGGTCAACGCGTTCCTGGTACAGCCCTTCGTCATCCCCTCGGGGTCGATGGAGAACACCCTGCAGATAGGCGACCGGGTACTGGTCAACAAGCTGGCCTACCACTTCGGGAACCAGCCGCACCGCGGCGACGTGGTCGTCTTCGACGGCACGGGCTCCTTCATCCAGGACGAGCCGTCCGAGAACCCGGTGGTCCGCCTCATCGGCTACGTCGGCAGGCTGGTGGGGCTCGCACCCCCGGAGCAGACGGATTTCATCAAGCGGGTGGTGGGCGTCGGCGGAGACCGCGTCACCTGCTGCGACATGCAGGGCAGGATCACGGTGAACGGGCGACCGGTGGACGAGCGGAGCTATCTGTATCCGGGTGACGCCCCGTCCCAGGTGCGGTTCGACATCGTGGTGCCGCAGGGGAAGCTGTGGGTGATGGGCGATCACCGCAGCGATTCGAGCGATTCACGCGATCATCTCGGCGACCCCGGCGGAGGTGCGGTGCCGGTGGACAAGGTGATCGGACGGGCCGAATGGATCATTTGGCCGTTCAATCGGATGGGTTCGCTGGGCGGTGCGCATGGGTAACCGCGGACGGTCGCGGTATGGGCAGCGCCGTGCCCAGGAACCGCCGGACCGGCCAGGCGGGAGCGGTGGCGGCACCGGGCCCGGCGAGGCGCAGCAGTCCGCGCGGACGGGACCTCGTACCGGTCAGGGGCGCGCCGAGCGGCGGCGTGCGGCACAGCGGATCAAGCGCCGACGGCGCCGTTCCGCGATCAAGGAGGTCCCGATCCTCGTCGGGATCGCCCTGCTGATCGCCCTGGTGCTCAAGACCTTCCTGGTACAGGCGTTCGTGATCCCGTCCGGGTCGATGGAGAACACCATCCAGGTCGGTGACCGGGTGCTGGTCGACAAGCTCACCCCGTGGTTCGGCTCGAAGCCGTCGCGCGGAGACGTGGTGGTCTTCCAGGACCCGGACCACTGGCTGGAGGGCGAACCGCAGCCCAAGCCCGACCCCGAGGGCATCAGGCAGATCAAGGACTTCTTCACCTTCATCGGGTTGCTGCCCGCCTCGAACGAGCAGGATCTGATCAAACGTGTGATCGGTGTCCCGGGCGACACGGTGGCGTGCTGCGACCCGCAAGGGCGCCTCACGGTCAACGGCCAGGCGCTCAACGAGCCGTATGTGATGCCCGGCAATCCGCCGTCGATGATCCGCTTTTCGGTGAAGGTGCCTGCGGGGCGCCTGTGGGTGATGGGCGACCACCGCTCCAACTCCGCCGACTCCCGGTACCACATGAATGATCCCGGAGGGGGTACGGTCCCGGAAAGCGATGTGGTGGGACGGGCCGTCGTGATCGCATGGCCTGTGTCGCACTGGGCGACGCTGCCGGAACCGAGCACGTTCGCCTCGGTGCCGGACGCGCGCGCCGCCGGGACATCGACCGCGGGCAATGCCAATAATCGGCAACGATTGATCCAACTCCCGACTCCTGCGGAACTCTCGCTCGTTATGGGAGTGGTGGGCCTGCGCCGTGTTCGCGGCGGGCCATGGCGTGGAGTGAGGAGTGGATGTGGGGGACGTGGCAGTCGGCGCACGATCCGGACCAGGAGAGCCCGAAGGGCAGGGCGCCCGGGCGAGCGCGGTCGAGGAAGAGGCGGCGGCGGTGAATCTGGGCAAGTCCCCTGACGAGGACGGCACCGTCCCCGGAGGTCCCGGGAGCTCCGGGGCGCCCGAGGGCCCCGGCACGTCGGGTAAGTGGGACGGGGACGACCCCAAGGGCGGCAGGAGCGAGGAGGGCAAGGCCGAGAAGAAGCCTCGTTCCTTCTGGAAGGAGCTGCCGATCCTCATCGGCATCGCTCTCGTCCTCGCTCTGATCATCAAGACCTTCCTGGTGCAGGCGTTCTCCATCCCGTCCGCCTCCATGCAGGACACCCTGCAGATCGGTGACCGGGTGCTGGTCGACAAGCTGACCCCGTGGTTCGGCTCCAAGCCCGAGCGCGGGGACGTGGTGGTCTTCCACGACCCTGGCGGCTGGCTCGGCGAGAACCCGGCCCCCAGCAGCAACCCGGTCGCCTCCGGCATCCAGACGGTGCTGAGCTTCATCGGCCTGATGCCGTCGGCCAACGAGAAGGACCTGATCAAGCGGGTCATCGCGGTCGGCGGTGACACCGTGGAGTGCCGCGGCACCGGGCCGGTCTACGTCAACGGAAAGCCGCTCAACGAGCCGTACATCTACCCGGGGAACACTCCGTGCAGTGACAAGCCGTTCGGCCCGATCAAGGTTCCGGCGAACCACATCTGGGTGATGGGTGACCACCGGCAGGACTCGCTCGACTCCCGCTACCACCAGAACCTGCCGGGCGGCGGCACGGTCTCCGACAAGGAGGTCGTCGGCCGGGCCATCGTCATCGCATGGCCGGTCAACCGCTGGGCGACGCTGCCCGTGCCCTCCACCTTCAATCAGCCGGGGATCAACTCGACCGCTTCGGCGGCGCTCGGAGCGACTCCTGCCGCGCTCGGTCTCGCCGGAGCGGTTCCGTTGGTGCTGGTGCGCCGACGCCGGTTGATGAAGAACATGTCGAAGAAGGCGTCGCTGATCGAAAAGGCTGCCGAGTAGTGCTGGGCGCCGCCGGTACCGCCCGGTAGGGTGCCGCGCATGAGCAGCCAGAGCGCGGGTGCGCGACGCGGTAACGGCGGCCACGGCCGCTTGGGCACCATTCTGTCCGGGTTGGCGGTGGCCGTCGGCTGTGTGTTGTTCCTGGGCGGGTTCGCCTGGGGTGCCGTGGAGTACCAGCCGTACACCGTGCCGACCGACTCGATGCAGCCGACCGTCAACCCCGGCGACCGGGTGCTCGCCCAGCGGATCGACGGCAGTGAGGTGCACCGCGGCGACGTGGTGGTCTTCGAGGACCCGACGTGGGGCAACATCCCGATGGTCAAGAGGGTCGTGGGCGTCGGCGGCGACAAGGTCGCGTGCTGCGACAAGCAGGGGCGACTGACGATCAACGGCACTCCGGTCGAGGAACCGTATCTGCACACCACTGGCCCCGCCTCGCCGGTCGGGTTCACCGCCACTGTGCCGGCGGGGCAGCTGTTCATGATGGGTGACAATCGGCCCGTGTCCGACGACTCGCGGGCGCACATGACCGACGGGGACCACGGCGCGGTGCCGCGTAGCGACGTCCAGGCCCGGGTCGACGCGATCGCCTGGCCGTTCTCGCGGGTCGGGACGATGCAGCGCCCCGCCTCCTTCGCGGCGCTGCCGGGCGGGGTCTCGCAGCCGGGTCCTGTCGTCCTCGTGGTCTCCGCGGTCTCCGCGGGCGCCGTGCTGATCATCGCCGGTGCGGCGTACGGCCCGCTCGCGCGGCGCCGCAGCCTGCGCGGTAACCGACGCCGGGTCCCGGCCACGGTGTGACCAGCTGTGACCGGGGTCTGAGTCGGTCGGCGATTCACCGCTGCGGCCTCTTGCGGAGAAGTACTCCCGGCTCGTGAGATGCTGCGTGGAAGCGGAGCGCGACTGAACGCGGGGGAACGCACGGCTGAAGGGGAACGCCATGAGCGCCGAGGACCTCGAAAAGTACGAGACCGAGATGGAGCTGAAGCTCTACCGGGAGTACCGCGATGTCGTCGGTCTGTTCAAATATGTGATCGAGACGGAGCGGCGCTTCTACCTCACCAATGACTACGAGATGCAGGTGCACTCGGTGCAGGGCGAGGTGTTCTTCGAGGTGTCCATGGCCGACGCATGGGTGTGGGACATGTATCGGCCGGCTCGCTTCGTGAAGAAAGTGCGCGTCCTGACGTTCAAGGACGTGAACATCGAGGAGCTCAACAAGAGCGACCTGGACCTGCCCTCGGACGACTCCGGCTTCAGCGGCTGATCAACCGCCGGCACCCAGTCTCCCCCTGGCGAGTGACAAGGTTGTCCACAACCCGCGAGTAATCCACCGAATCCCTCCATGATCATCCGGAGGGCTCCGGGGCCGGCACAGTCGGTCCCGGAGGTGGTGACGATGAACGCCGCGAACGCCACGAACGTACGGTCCGCGCTCGGCCGCTACGGAGAGGAGCTCGCCGCCCGGCGGCTGACGGAGGCGGGGCTGACCGTGCTCGCCCGGAACTGGCGGTGCAGATCCGGCGAGATCGACATCGTCGCCTCCGAGGGCGACGCGCTGGTGATCTGCGAGGTCAAGTCGCGCCGCGCCGGGCCGTACGAGGACCCCATGGCCGCGGTGACGCCGCGCAAGGCCGAACGGCTTCGGCGTCTGGCCGAATGCTGGCTCACCGAGCACGGAGGAGCGCCGCCGGGCGGGGTCCGCATCGATCTCGTCGGGGTGGTCCTGCCCGACCGCGGGCCCGCCCGCGTCGAGCACGTCCGGGGGGTGGCCTGAATGGGATTCGCCCGCACCTGCTCGGTGGCGCTGGTCGGCGTGGAGGGCGTGGTCGTCGAGGTCCAGGCCGACCTGGAACCGGGCATCGCCGCCTTCACCCTTGTCGGGCTTCCCGACAAGAGCCTGTCCGAAAGCCGCGACCGGGTACGGGCAGCCGTCGTCAACAGCGGCGAGACCTGGCCGCAGAAGAAGCTCACGGTCGGCCTGAGCCCGGCCTCCGTGCCCAAGAGCGGCAGCGGCTTCGATCTCGCTGTGGCCTGCGCCGTGCTTGCCGCTGCCGAGCGCATCGCACCCGCCGCGATCGCCGACCTGATGATGATCGGCGAACTGGGCCTCGACGGCCGGGTACGCCCGGTGCGCGGGGTGCTGCCCGCCGTCCTCGCGGCCTCGGACGCCGGATACCGGCATGTGGTGGTCGCCGAGCGCACCGTGGCCGAGGCGTCCCTCGTGCCCGGAGTCTCCGTCCTCGGCGTGCGCAGCCTGCGCCAGCTGATCGCCGTGCTCAATGACGAGCCGGTGCCGCAGGAGCCGCCCGAGGACGGCGAGGGCCGCCCGGACGCTCTCGGCGCCGGCCTGACCGTGCCCGGCGCCGGCATCGGGCCCGGTCTCGGCCTCGGGTGCGAGGGCAGGCAGCCGGACCTCGCGGACGTCGCAGGACAGCGCAGCGCACGCAAGGCGCTGGAGACCGCGGCCGCCGGAGGCCACCACCTCTACCTGTCCGGTCCACCGGGGGCAGGCAAGACCATGCTCGCCGAGCGGCTGCCGGGCCTGCTGCCGCCGCTCGCCGCCAAGGAGTCGCTCGAAGTCACGGCCGTGCACTCCGTCGCCGGGATTCTGCCGCCCGGCAAACCCCTGGTCGACGCCCCGCCGTACTGCGCCCCGCACCACTCCGCCACCATGCAGTCGATCATCGGCGGCGGCAGCGGCCTGCCGAGACCGGGCGCCGTCTCCCTCGCCCACCACGGGGTGCTGTTCCTGGACGAGGCGCCCGAGTTCCACGCCCACGTGCTGGATGCGCTGCGGCAGCCCCTGGAATCCGGCCACGTCGTGGTGGCGAGAGCTGCCGGGGTGATGCGGCTGCCTGCCCGCTTCCTGCTCGTACTCGCCGCCAACCCGTGCCCTTGCGGACGCTACGCGACGCTCGGCGGGGGCTGTGAGTGCCAGCCGAGCATCGTGCGGCGGTACCAGGCGAGGCTGTCCGGGCCCCTGCTCGACCGGATCGATCTGCGGGTCGCGGTCGAGCCGGTCAGCAGATCGGAGCTGCACCGCCACGGCGCCGGGGCCGAGCCCACCGCCAAGGTGGCCGCTCGGGTGCGGGAGGCGCGCGAGCGTGCCGCGACCCGCTACGAGGGGCTGCCCTGGCGGACCAACAGCGAGGTGCCCGGGCACGAGCTGCGCACCCGCTGGCGGCTACGGACCGGTGCGATGCGCGATGTCGAACGTGAGATGGAACGCGGCCTGCTCACCGCGCGCGGCCTGGACAGGGTGCTGCGGGTGGCCTGGACGGTTGCGGACCTGGCGGGCCACGACCGCCCGGACTTCGGCGACGTCGCCGAGGCGCTGGAGCTGCGCACGGGAGTGCACCGCGGGGTGCCCGCCACGGTGGGCGGGTCGATTGTGTGAGGGGCGCGGAGAAGCCAACGGGAGGGGCTGTGAGTACAGGCGGTGGGGAGGAGCGGCGGGCGCGTGCCGCGCTCACCAGGATCGCCGAGCCGGGGGACGAGACGGTCGGCCGCTGGTTGCGCGAGCGGGGGCCGGTACGGGTGCTGCGCGCGCTCTCCGGCGAGGAGGAGCTGCCGGGCGTGACGCCACGGCGGGCGGCGGGGTACCGGCTGCGCAGCGCGCGGGCCGATCCCGACGCCGATCTGGCGGCCGTCCGGGAGCTCGGCGGGCGCTTCATCTGTCCGGGCGATGTGGAGTGGCCCGCCCAGTTGGACGATCTGGGGGACCAGCGCCCCATCGGGCTGTGGGTGCGCGGACGCGCGTCGTTGCGGCCGTGGGCGCTGCGGTCGGTCGCCGTCGTGGGCGCCCGGGCCTGCAGTGACTACGGGACCCAGGTGGCCGCCACGCTCGCCGCCGACCTGACCGAGCGCGGCTGGACAGTCGTCTCCGGCGCCGCCTTCGGCATCGACGGTGCCGCTCACAGGGGTGCGCTCGCCGCCGCCGGCGCCACCATCGGCGTCCTCGCGTGCGGCGTGGACGTGACGTATCCGCCGAGCCATGCCCGGCTCATCGCACGAATGGCCGAGCAGGGCCTTCTCGTAGGCGAGTTGCCGCCCGGCGACCACCCGACGCGCGGCCGCTTCATCCTGCGCAACCGCGTCATCGCCGCGTTGACGCGGGGCACCGTCGTCGTCGAGGCGAAGCTGCGCAGCGGCTCGCTCATCACCGCCCGCCGGGCACGCGGTCTCGGCCGCATCGTGATGGGGGTGCCCGGCGCGGTCACCTCGGCGCTGTCGGAGGGCGTGCACGAACTGCTGCGCGGTGACGGTCTGTTGGTCACCGACGCGGCGGAGGTGATCGAACTGGTCGGCAGAGTGGGGGACGATCTTGCGCCAGAGAGACGGGGGCCGCTTGTGGGGCGGGACCTGCTGGAGCCGGAGGCCGCGCGGGTGCTGGACGGGCTGCCAGCACACGGCGGTGCCAATGCCGAGACGGTCGCGGTGCGGTCGGGCACCGGCCTCGACGAGACGCTGGGCCGCCTTCACGAGTTGCGGGCGCTGGGCTTCGTGGAGCGAGAGGGGGACAGCTGGGCACTGACGCCCGTCGCCCGAAGGTGACAATGCCCCGGATCCGATGACGGTCAACACACCATCAGGCGACCGGAGCGTTGTTGACCTGGGCCGACGGGGTGACGAGGTTGGGGGCTGGGTCCGGACCGCTTTAATGCTCAACAGCCGCAACTCCTGAGGGAGAACACGCCCCGGCCGTGTATCACCCTGCGGCGGAACGTATCTGCGGTCGGCTCACCCGAACGTCGTAGCACTGTGCGACGCTCGGGTCACGCTACGCTCGCGGAGACCCGATTCCTCACCTACGTCACGGCAGAACGGCTCAAGGCGACGCATGCCCCAGCACACCTCAGGGCCTGACCGCACGGCAGCGGCGACCGACGACCACTCAGTCCCCCTGAGCGCGCGGACGGCCGCCCCTGCCTCCACGCCGCTGGACGAACTGTGGCGGTCGTACAAGGCCACCGGGGAGGCGCGGCTGCGCGAGCAGCTCATCCTGCACTACTCGCCACTCGTCAAGTACGTCGCCGGACGGGTGAGCGTCGGCCTGCCCTCCAACGTCGAGCAGGCCGACTTCGTCTCCTCCGGGGTGTTCGGCCTCATCGACGCCATCGAGAAGTTCGACCCCGACCGTTCGATCAAGTTCGAGACCTATGCGATCACCCGGATCCGCGGGGCGATGATCGACGAGCTGCGGGCGCTGGACTGGATTCCCCGCTCGGTGCGCCAGAAGGCGCGGGCGGTGGAGCGCGCCTACGCAACCCTCGAAGCAAGGTTCCACCGCACTCCGAGCGAGGCCGAGGTCGCGGCGGAGATGGACATCGGCGTCGACGAGCTGCACGGCATCTTCAGCCAGCTCTCCCTCGCCAACGTCGTGGCGCTCGAAGAGCTGCTGCACGTCGGCACGGAGAGCGGCGACCGTCTCAGCCTGGTCGACACACTCGAGGACCGAGCGGCGGACAACCCGGTCGAGGTCGCCGAGGACCGCGAGCTGCGGCGGCTGCTCGCCAGAGCCGTCAACACGCTCCCGGAGCGCGAGAAGACGGTGGTCACCCTCTACTACTACGAGGGCCTCACCCTCGCCGAGATCGGCCAAGTGCTCGGTGTCACGGAGAGCCGGGTGAGCCAGATCCACACAAAGTCCGTCCTGCAGCTGCGGGCGAAACTGGCGGACGTGGGACGGGCTTGAGGACGCGCGTAGCCGGGGTCCGTACAGTGGAGGGGTGCCAAGGATCAAAGCGGCCTCGGTGGCCGAACACCGGACGATGCAGCGCAACGCACTGCTGGATGCCGCGCGCGTTCTGCTCACCGAGGGCGGTACCGAGGCACTGACGTTCCCGGCCCTCGCAGAGCGCACCGGCCTGGCGCGGTCCTCCGTCTACGAGTACTTCCGCTCCCGCGCCGCCGTCGTAGAGGAGCTGTGCGCCGTCGATTTCCCCGTCTGGGCGGCGGAGGTGCAGGCCGCGATGGAGGCGGCCGCGACACCCGAGGAGAAGATCGAGGCGTATGTGCGCCGGCAACTCGCCCTCGTCGGGGACCGGCGGCACCGCGCGGTCGTCGCGATCTCTGCCGGCGAGCTGGACGCCGGGGCCCGCGAGAAGATCCGCGCGGCGCACGGTGGCCTGATCGCCATGGTCGTGGAGGCCCTCGGCGAGCTCGGGCACGACGAGCCGCGGCTCACCGCGATGCTGCTCCAGGGGATCGTCGACGCCGCCGTCCGGCGCATCGAGCTCGGCGCCGCCGAGGATCCGGCCCGCATCACCGAGGCCGCCGTCCGCATGGCGCTGCAGGGCACGCGTCCTTAGCAGGCACGCCCCGACGACGTAGCCCGCCGCGGCCGCGCCGACCGGGCCGTCCGTCGGAGCAGCCGCATCCGGCGGCGCCACGCCGAAGACCGGCAGCAGCCGGGACGGGCCGCCTCGGCGCATCCCCGGCGGCATCAACGACAGCGGGTCGAGATACTCCCCGCCGCGCAGCAGCCCCCAGTGCAGGCAGCCGCCGTCGCAGTGGAACGGCCCCTGTCCCACCGTGCCGACCAGCTGCCCGGCCGCCACCAGCTCCCCGACCGCGACCGCCGCATCCACCGGCTCATATGTGATCCGCAGCCCGCGTGGCTCCGTCAGCTCGATCGCGACCACGCCGCGCCCCGCGACCGTCCCCGCGAAGGCCACACGCCCCGCGGCCGCCGCCCGCACCGGCCGGCCGCGGCCCGCCGCGAGATCCACCCCGCGATGCCCGGCCGCCCACGGCTGCGGCGGCGGCTCGAAGCCGCGCACCACGACCGGCCGCGCCCGCCCAGCGACGCCCGCCACCGGCCACTCCCGAGCCCCCGGATCCCCTGCGGCCGCCGCCCGGCCTGCAGCCCCCAGAACGAGCAGCCCCACTACCGCCACCAGCACGCCCGCCCACCGCGGACCCCCTCGTACCGTCATGACCCCACGGTCCCGCGCCCTCGCCCGCGGCAGGGATCATGGCCTCGATCGGTGGACAACCTGCACACTGTGGACAACCTCGCCACTCATTCGAGTGGCGTTCGCCGTGATCCCGTACAAAACGCACCGTGTCGCCCGGGCCCGCGGGGGTCCCGTACACTTTCCCTTGCGATCCGGGCCACCGGGTCGACTTCGCACGCCCCGCCACCGTCGCATCCGTCACGTCTGTCAGCGGACGACCGCCACGGCGGCCGCGTCTCTCGGTCCTTCGAAGGCTGTTCCACAGGCCATTGGGGCACGACGCGCCGGGGTGTCAGGAGTGGCGGCCGACCGGCCGCCACGGAACCGAGTACCCAAGGAGTACGGCCATGGCCGTCGTCACGATGCGGGAGCTGCTGGAGAGCGGCGTCCACTTCGGACACCAGACCCGCCGTTGGAACCCGAAGATGAAGCGCTTCATCTTCACCGAGCGCAACGGCATCTACATCATCGACCTGCTCCAGTCGCTGTCGTACATCGACCGCGCCTACGAGTTCGTCAAGGAGACCGTCGCGCACGGCGGTTCCATCCTCTTCGTCGGCACGAAGAAGCAGGCCCAGGAGGCCATCGCCGAGCAGGCCACCCGGGTCGGCATGCCGTACGTCAACCAGCGCTGGCTGGGCGGCATGCTCACCAACTTCTCGACCGTCTACAAGCGCCTGCAGCGCCTCAAGGAGCTCGAGGAGATCGACCTCGAGGACGTGGCCGGCTCCGGTCTGACCAAGAAGGAGCTCCTGGTCCTCTCGCGTGAGAAGGCCAAGCTCGAGAAGACCCTCGGCGGTATCCGCGACATGCAGAAGGTGCCCAGCGCCGTCTGGATCGTGGACACCAAGAAGGAGCACATCGCCGTCGGTGAGGCGCGCAAGCTGCGCATCCCGGTCGTCGCGATCCTCGACACCAACTGCGACCCGGACGAGGTCGACTACAAGATCCCGGGCAACGACGACGCGATCCGCTCCGTCACCCTCCTCACCCGTGTGATTGCCGACGCCGTCGCCGAGGGCCTCATCGCCCGCTCCGGCGCCGCCGCTGGCGAGGGCAAGGCCGCCCCGGCCGAGCCGCTGGCCGAGTGGGAGCGCGACCTGCTCGTGGGCGAGAAGGCCAAGGACGAGGAGAAGACCGAGGACAAGGCCGAGGACAAGGCCGAGGAGCAGGGCGAGGCCGCTGCTGCGGAGGCGCCCGCCGCCGAGGCCCCGGCCGCCGACGAGTCCGACAAGGCCTGAACCGCACCCACCGTACGGACCGTACGGCGAAAGACGGCGGGGGACGGACTCGCGGCTCGATGAGCCCGGCCCCCGCTGCCGGTCGCGGTACAACGCGGTAGTGCCGGTAGATCACCGGTAGACGACCACCGACTTTTCGAGAAGAGATTCACTGACCATGGCGAACTTCACCGCCGCCGACGTCAAGAAGCTCCGCGAGAGCACCGGCGCCGGCATGATGGACTGCAAGAAGGCGCTGGACGAGGCTGGAGGCGACCTCGACAAGGCCGTCGAGATCCTGCGCGTCAAGGGCCAGAAGGGCGTCGCCAAGCGCGAGGGCCGCAGCGCCACCAACGGCGCGGTCGTCTCCCTCATCGAGGGCGGCAAGGCCGGTGTGCTGGTCGAGCTCAACTGCGAGACCGACTTCGTCGCCAAGGGCGACAAGTTCGTCGAGGTCGCCGAGACCATCGCCAAGCACGTCGCCGCGACCAAGCCGGCCGACCTCGATGCGCTGCTCGCCTCCGAGATCGAGAGCGGCAAGACCGTCCAGGCCTTCGTCGACGAGGCGAACGCCACCCTCGGCGAGAAGATCGTGCTGAGCCGCTTCGCGCAGTTCACCGACGGTTTCGTCGCCTCCTACCTGCACCGCACCAGCCCGGACCTGCCGCCGCAGGTGGGCGTCCTGGTCGAGCTGGACAAGGGGACCGCCACGGAGGAGGCAGCAGCGGCGGTCGCCAAGGACATCGCGCAGCACATTGCCGCCTTCGCGCCGAAGTTCCTCTCCCGCGAGGAGATCCCGGCCGAGACGGTCGAGAACGAGCGCCGCGTCGCCGAGGCCACCGCGCGCGAGGAGGGCAAGCCCGAGGCCGCCCTGCCGAAGATCGTGGAGGGCCGGGTCACCGGCTTCTTCAAGGAGAACGTGCTGCTCGACCAGCCGTTTGCCAAGGACAACAAGAAGTCCGTGCAGAAGGTGCTCGAGGAGGCCGGTGTCACGCTCAAGCGTTTCGCCCGCTTCCGCGTCGGTGTCTGAGCACGGCAGCGAATGACCGTCGACCCCGATAGGGTCGAATGCGGCCGACCTCGCGCCGGTCGGCTGCAGAGGTGACGAGGAGGCCATTGCCGCAGAGGGAACGATCAAGGACCCACGGCAATGGCCTCCTTCGTACGTGCACGAGGAGAACCCCATGGATCAGGACGCCCATAACGACAAGGCCGACCAGGCCGTCAAAGGCGGCAGCCGCAGCGACCGCAGAAGCCCACGGCGGTTCCTGCTGAAGCTGTCCGGTGAGGCGTTCGCCGGAGGCGGGGGACTCGGTGTCGATCCCGACGTCGTGCACGCCATGGCCCGCGAGATCGCGGCGGTCGTCCGGGACGGCGCCGAGATGGCGCTCGTGATCGGTGGCGGCAACTTCTTCCGCGGTGCGGAACTGCAGACGCGCGGCATGGACCGGGCCCGCTCCGACTACATGGGCATGCTCGGCACCGTCATGAACTGCCTCGCCCTCCAGGACTTCCTGGAGAAGGAGGGCATCGAAACGCGGGTGCAGACCGCCATCACCATGGGCCAGGTCGCGGAGCCGTACATCCCGCTGCGTGCCGTACGCCACCTGGAGAAGGGCCGCGTCGTCATCTTCGGCGCCGGCATGGGGATGCCGTACTTCTCCACCGACACCACCGCCGCGCAGCGCGCCCTCGAAATCCACGCGCAGGGCCTGCTGATGGGCAAGAACGGTGTCGACGGAGTCTACGACTCCGATCCCAAGGTCAATCCCGACGCCGTCAAGTTCGACGCCCTCGAATACGGCGAGGTGATCACCCGCGACCTGAAGGTCGCGGACGCCACCGCGATCACGCTGTGCCGGGACAACAAGCTCCCCATCCTGGTCTTCGAGCTCCTCACCCCGGGCAACATCGCCCGCGCGGTGAAGGGTGAGAAGATCGGCACGCTGGTGAGCGAGCACGGCACGCGGGACTGAGAACGACAACTCCGCTCCGGCCGAAGGGCCCGGTACGGGGATGGACAACACGCTGCCGGTTCGACACCGTGCAGGATGACGCACAACACCAAGACGTAATAAGCAGGGAAGACGCGCGCAGGGGCGAGGCTCTGCGAACTCAATTGACGCAGGAGCACATGGTGATCGAAGAGACCCTCCTCGAGGCCGAGGAGAAGATGGAAAAGGCGGTCGTGGTCGCCAAGGAGGACTTCGCCGCGATCCGTACGGGCCGTGCCCACCCGGCGATGTTCAACAAGATCGTGGCCGAGTACTACGGCACGATGACGCCCATCAACCAGATGGCGTCGTTCTCGGTGCCCGAGCCGCGCATGGCGATCGTGACCCCGTTCGACAAGAGCTCGCTGCGCGCCATCGAGACCGCGATCCGCGACTCCGACCTCGGCGTCAACCCGTCGAACGACGGCAACATCATCCGGGTGGTGTTCCCGCAGCTGACCGAGGAGCGCCGCAAGGAGTACATCAAGGTGGCCAAGCACAAGGCGGAGGACGCCCGCGTCTCGATCCGCAGCGTGCGCCGCAAGGCCAAGGAGACCCTGGACAAGCTCATCAAGGACGGCGAGACCGGCGAGGACGAGGTGCGCCGCGCCGAGAAGGAGCTCGAGGACACCACGGCCAAGTACGTGGCCCAGGTCGACGAGCTGCTCAAGCACAAGGAAGCCGAGCTGCTCGAGGTCTGATGAACGACTCTTCGCGGGGGGCTCCGCCGGGCACTGGCTATTGGGGAGCCCCCGAGCAGCAGCCTGCCCCCGGTCCCGCGTACGACGGCATCGAGGCGGCCGACGACCACAGGACGGCGCAGACTCGACGCATGCCACCAGTACCGGACGCCGAAGGCGGGAAACCCGGGGAGTCCCCGGTGCCCGGCCCCCGCGCGAAGACGACGGACAAGAGCAAGAAGCAGGCGGGCCGCAACCTGCGCGCCGCGATAGGCGTCGGCCTCGGACTGGGCGTGGTCATCCTCGCCTCGCTCTTCGTGGTGAAGAGCCTGTTCGTCGTGGTCGTCGCGGCCGCCGTCGTCGTCGGCCTGTGGGAGCTGACCAGCCGTCTGGAGGAGCGCAAGCAGATCAAGGTGCCGCTGGTGCCTCTGGCCGTCGGCGGTACGGCGATGGTCGTCGCCGGATATCTGCGGGACGCCGAGGGCGCGTGGGTGGCGATGGCACTCACCGTGCTGGCGGTCATGGTGTGGCGGATGACCGAGGCACCGGAGAACTATCTGCGGGATGTCACCGCAGGTGTCTTCGCCGCCTTCTACGTGCCGTTCCTCGCGACCTTCGTGTCGATGATGCTCGCCGCGGACGACGGTCCGTGGCGGGTCTTCGTCTTCCTCCTGCTCACCGTCGTCAGCGACACCGGCGCCTACGCCGTCGGCTGGCGCTTCGGCCGACACAAGCTCGCCCCGCGCATCAGCCCGGGCAAGACCCGCGAGGGCCTGATCGGCGCGGTCACCTTCGCGATGGCAGCCGGTGCGCTGTGCATGCAGTACCTGATCCACCACGGTTCCTGGTGGCAGGGCCTGCTGCTCGGCCTCGGCGTCGCGGCCAGCGCGACCCTGGGCGACCTGCTCGAATCCATGATCAAGCGTGACCTGGGCATCAAGGACATGGGCACCCTGCTGCCGGGCCACGGCGGGCTGATGGACCGCCTCGACTCGCTGCTGCCCACCGCACCCGTGGTCTGGCTGCTGCTGGTGATCTTCGTCGGCTCGGGCTGACCCGGGCGTCTGCGACACTGGTACGACCATGCCTCAGCCCGGAGAACTCACTTTCGCTGTGCCGCGCGGAGCCAGGAAGCCCCCGCGGCATCTCGCCGACCTCACCCCCGCCGAGCGCCGCGACGCCGTGGCGGGCCTCGGCGAGAAGCCGTTTCGCGCCAAGCAGCTCTCGCAGCACTACTTCGCGCGGTACGCGGACGACCCGGCGAGCTGGACCGACATCCCGGCCGCGGCGCGCGAGAAGCTCGCCGACGGCCTGCTGCCCGAGCTGATGTCGGTGGTACGGCACATCTCCTGCGACAACGACACCACCCGCAAGACGCTGTGGCGGCTCTTCGACGGCACACTCGTGGAGTCCGTCCTGATGCGCTACCCGGACCGGGTCACCATGTGCATCAGCTCGCAGGCCGGCTGCGGCATGAACTGCCCGTTCTGCGCCACCGGACAGGCCGGCCTCACCCGGAACCTGTCGACCGCCGAGATCGTGCACCAGATCGTCGCGGGCATGCGATCCCTCCGGGATGGGGAGATCCCGGGCGGCGCGGCCCGCCTGAACAACATCGTCTTCATGGGCATGGGCGAGCCGCTCGCCAACTACAACCGCGTCGTCGGCGCCATCCGCCGCCTCACCGACCCCGAGCCGGACGGCCTCGGGCTCTCCCAGCGCGGTATCACCGTCTCCACCGTCGGCCTCGTCCCGGCGATGCTGCGCTTCGCCGACGAGGGCTTCAAGTGCCGTCTCGCGGTCTCCCTCCACGCGCCCGACGACGAGCTGCGCGACACCCTCGTGCCCGTCAACACCCGCTGGAAGGTCCGCGAGGTGCTCGACGCCGCCTGGCACTACGCCGAGGTGTCGGGCCGCCGGATCTCCGTCGAGTACGCACTGATCAAGGACATCAACGACCAGGCGTGGCGCGCCGACCTGCTCGGGCGGCTGCTCAAAGGCCACCGGGTGCACGTCAACCTGATCCCGCTCAACCCCACGCCCGGCTCGAAGTGGACGGCCTCTCGCCCCGAGGACGAGAAGGCATTCGTCCGCGCGCTGGAGCACCACGGGGTGCCCGTTACCGTCCGGGACACCCGCGGCCAGGAGATCGACGGGGCCTGCGGCCAACTCGCCGCGTCCGAAAGCTGAGACCGCCCGCCAGGGATTTGCAGCCCGCTGATATCGTAGATTCGCACAAATATACAGTCCGACAGGGGAGCGCGCGAAGCGCTGAGAGTGCGGCCCGGGGCCGCAGACCCTCGAACCTGATCCGGCTCGTACCGGCGTAGGGAGTTCGGCCATGCAGGCCAATTCGCAGAGCACAGCCACGTCCGCCAACCGGTGGAGAACTGTCGACATCGTCGTCGCGGCCGTCATCGGCGCCGCGTTCGGCGTCATCTTCTGGGCGTGGAACGCCCTGTGGGACGGCGCCGCGAGCGTCATCCCGCTGCCCGGGCGCGCCGTGATCTACGGTGTCTGGCTCATCCCGGCCGTCCTCGGCCCCCTCGTCATACGCAAGCCGGGAGCCGGCATCTTCTGCGAACTGGTGGCCGCCTCCGTCGCCACCCTCTTCGGTTCGCCGTGGGGCCTGGTCACCCTGCTCTACGGGGTGCTGCAGGGCATGGCGGGCGAGTTCGGCTTCGCCTTCACCGGCTACCGGGTGTGGCGCTGGCCGACCGCCGTCGCGGGAGGGGCGCTCGCGGGAGTGGCGGCCTCGCTGCTCGACAACGCGCTCTACTACGCCTCCAACTCGACCGCCTGGCAGCTGATCTACGCCGCGATCGTGGTCGTCAGCTCCGCCGTCGTCGCCGGGCTCGGCAGCCTCGCGCTCACCAAGTCCCTCGCCCAGACCGGAGCGCTGGACCCGTTCCCGTCCGGCCGCGAGCGCGCCGCGGTCTGAGCCGGCGACGCGCACGATGAGCACCGTACGACTGCGCGGTTTCGGCCACCGGCACGCCGGGCGCCGCCGCTGGGCGGTGCGCGGCGTCGACCTGGAGATCGCGGACGGCGAGCGGGTGGCTCTGCTCGGCCCCTCGGGAGCGGGCAAGTCGACCCTGCTCGCCGCGCTCGCCGGCCTGCTGCCGCCGGAATCAGGCGAGCGTGAGGGAACCGTCGAGATCGACGGTGAGGAGCCGCGCGCGGTCCGCGACCGGATCGCCATGGTCTTCCAGGACCCACAGTCCCAGCTGGTCATGGAGCGTGCCGGCGACGACGTCGCCTTCGGCCTGGAGAACCGCGGCACACCCGGCGAACTCATCCGGCCGCTGGTCGAGGACGCGCTGCGGCGCGTGCGGTTCCCGTACCCGTACGAGCGGCGCACCCACGCGCTCTCCGGCGGCGAGCAGCAACGGCTCGCGCTCGCCGGTGCGCTGGTCACCGGACCCGGGCTGCTGCTGCTCGACGAGCCGACCGCCAACCTCGACCCGGCCGGTGCCGCGCTCGTCCGCGAGGTGCTCGCCGGGATCGACGGGACCACGCAGATCGTGGTCGAGCACCGGATCGCCGAACTCACCTCCCAGCTCGACCGGGTGATCGTCCTCGAACCCGGCGGCGGGATCCGTGCCGACGGCCCGCCCGCTCGCATCTTCGCCGAGCACGGCGAACGGCTCGCCGCGGACGGCGTATGGGTGCCGGGCCACCCGGTCCCGGCGCACCCACCCCGGGTGCCGGCCGGCGAGCCACTGCTGCACGCCCGGTCGCTCACCCATGAGCCGGTGTTCACCGCGGATGCCCTTCCCGAGGTGACCGTACGGGCGGCCGAGGCAATGGCCGTCGTCGGACCCAACGGTGTCGGCAAGTCGACACTCGCGCTGATGCTCGGCGGGCTGCTCGTCCCCGGCGGCGGACGGGTCGAGGCCACGGGTGCACTGGCGGGCGCGGACGACGCCATGCCCCCGCACAAGTGGCGCGCCCGAGCCCTGGCGGCACGCATCGGCTCGGTCTTCCAGAACCCGGGGCACCAGTTCGTAACGGCGAAGGTACGGGACGAGCTCGCGCTCGGCGGAGCGGAAGCGGCGCGCGTCGACGAACTCCTCGGCCGTCTGCGCCTCGACGCGCTCGCCGAGGCCAATCCGCACACGCTCTCCGGCGGCGAGCAACGCCGCCTCTCCGTCGCCACCGCACTCGCCGCGGCGCCGCGGCTGCTCGTCCTCGACGAGCCCACCTTCGGGCAGGACCGCCGGACCTGGAGCGAACTGGTGGTGCTGCTCGCGCAGTTGCGCGATGAGGGGCACGGTGTCGTCGCCGTCACCCACGACCCGGACTTCTGTGCCGCACTGGGCGCCCGCGAACTGCGCCTGGGCGTACGGCGACTGGCGGCCGTGTGATGGCCGTGGCCGGCCGTATGGCACCGATCGCCGACCGGAACGCGCCGCTCGCCCGCCGCAATCCGGTGGCCAAACTGGGCGCGGCGGCGGTCCTCGCGCTTGCTCTCGTCGTCAGCCTCGACCCGGTGGGGCCTGCCGTGGCGCTCGTCGTCGAGCTGTTCGCCGTACCGTTCTTCGGGATCCGGTACGGTGCGCTGGCGCGCCGGATGTGGCCCCTGCTGATCAGCGTCGCCGGCGCCGAGGTCACGCTGCTGCTCTTCGCGGCGGAGCGCGAGCACATCGTCGCCTCGGCACTCGCGCTGGGGCTGCGGCTGCTCGCGGTGGCCCTCCCCGGCGTCCTCGTCTTCGCCACCACCGACCCGACGGACCTCGCCGACGCGCTGGTGCAGAACGCCAGGGTGTCGCCGCGCTTCGCCATCGGCACGCTGGCCGCATGGCGGTTGGTGCCCCTGCTCGGCGACGAGTGGCGACTGATCAACGCCGCGCGGCGCGCGCGCGGCGTTGAAGGGGGCCGCAACCCGGTCGCCCGGCTGAGGCTGTTCGCCTCGGCCTCCTTCACTCTGCTGGTGGGTGCGATACGGCGCGGTACGCGCCTGGCCACGGCGATGGACGCACGTGGCTTCGACTCGGGAGCCCGTCGTACGAGCGCCCGCACACAACGGTTTGTGCGCGCGGACGCGGCTCTGGTGGCCGGGGCGTGTGCGCTCGCCGCACTGGCGGTGGGCGCGAGCGTCGGATCGGGTGCGTTCCGGCCCCTGTTCAGCTGACGTGTTCAGCGGAGTTCGGCCGAGCGTGCGGCTGGGCCCTGCCCGGGCGATCTTTGCGGGCCCGCGACGCTTACAGCGAGGTCAGCCGCTGCCGGGGCGGGCGCACCTCGCTGCGGTGTCGGGCTCGCCCACCGCGCAGCCCCGGCGGCATATCGCCTGCAATGGCCCGGTACGAGGGCGCGCCCCTCCGCCGTGCGATTCTCCCCCTGCCTTCGACGGAAGGCACCCCCTGCACCGGACTCCACGGGGCTGATCCTCGAAGGTCGCCCGGGCAATACGCCCTAGGCCGCGAACGGCAGCGACGCCAGCCAGGCGACGCTCGAGGTCACCGGGGCGAGGACGAGGAGGAGGGCGGCGGCGCGCAGCAGGGTCGCGCGGCGCATCAGGGAGGCAGGCGCACCCAGCGGGCCGAGCACCGCGACCGCCTCCCGGCGCGCACGCTGCGCCTCCGATGCCGTGGTGAGTACGGTCGCGGCCGGGCAGCCGAGGACGAGGGCGGCGCCGAGCGCGGTGAGCGGCCCCAGCGGATGCGCACCCGGTGCGTACAGCCGGAGCGCTGCGAGCGCCGCCGACGCCGCCGCGCACAGCACGCCCAGCGGCTGCCCGATCCGGGAGGCGTCCTGCTGGAGCGTGCGCCCGGCGAGCAGCCGCAGCGCCCCCGGACGGCAGGCGGACAGCAGCCGTCCGCTGAGGTGGACGAGGCCGGGTCCGGTGAGGACGAGACCGGCTGCCGTGAGCAGCCAGCCGAGCAGCACGGCGGGCGCGATCCGGCCGAGGCCGCCGGGTAGCGGCAGCAGCGATCCGACGGCGGGTCGCGTCAGGTCGCTCGCGTAGACCTCGATCGCGAGACCGGCCGCCGTCAGCGCCACACCCCACGGCAACCCCGACGGCGTCCCGTCGGCGGTCGCACCGGGCGCATCCGACCGCCGCGGGCGCAGTACGACCGCGCACACGGCGCCACCGGCGAGTGGCACCGCGAGCAGCAGCGTGAGCACCGCCCCGACCGGCATCGGTACGCCGGCGACCGCGAAGCGGTCCCACCACCACACGAACGCCGGCAGCGCCACCGCACTGCCGAGCAGGCACTCCATGGCGACCTGGGCGGCCGCCAGCAACGTCATCCTGCCCGGCCCGAGGCCGGCCGCGGTCAGCCCCGCGCTCTGGTGTCCGCCCGGCCTGCTACGGCAGACGGCGACCGACAGGTGCACCGCGGCGGCGAGCGGCACGACGCACCAGACGAGCCGTACTACGGATCCGCTGGTGTCCCAGGGACGGGCCATGGTGTGGCCGAGCGCGGTGAGCAGCAGGAATCCGGTGCCCGCGGAGGCGGCGGGGACGAGTGCGCGGCGCAGCAGCGCGGCCGGCCGCTCGCCGCGGATCAGGCGGAGGCCGGGCACGAGGCGCCCTCCGGCTGGGGTCCCTTCGGCAGCGAGGCCGAGCGCACGCCGTCCACGAGGCCGACCGCGCGGTCGGTGAACGCCACGACCTCGGGATCGGAGGTGGCGAGCAGCACCGTGATGCGGTGCGTCCTGGCGGCGGTGGTCAGGGTGCGCAGCACCTGAGCGGCGTCGGGGCGGTGGAGGGGGGCCGTCGGGTCGTCAGCGAAGAGCACCTCGGGGAGCGAGACGAGAGCGCGGGCGACCGCGACCCGCTGACGCTGGGCCTGGTGCAGCTCGGCGGGGCGCCGCCGGGCGCAGTCACCGACGTCGAGCCGGTCCAGCCACTCCTGGGCGGTGTCGCGGGCGCTGCGGTGCGGGATGCCGCACAACAGCAGCGGAAGCGCGGCATTCTCACGTGCGGTCAGTTCGGGGACGAGTTCGGGCGAGCTGCCGACCCATCCGAACCGGTCGCGGCGCAGCCGTTCACGGGCGCCGGCCGGGAGGGTGTGCACGGGGGCGCTGTTGAACCACACTTCGCCCTGTTCCGGCGTCAGCTGCCCGGACATGCACTTGAGCAGGGTGGTCTTTCCGGAGCCGCGCGGACCGACGATCCCGAGGATCTCGCCGTCCCGCACGCCGAGCGACACGCCGAGCAGGGCGGGCGAGCCCTGATAGGCGTAGTGCAGCCCGCGCGCCCACAGCACGTCGTTGTCCGGCGGAGCCACCATGCCGACTACCTCCGCTTGTCCTGTTCGTCCTTGTCCGTGTCCTCTCACCGGTTGAACGAACGCACGGAGTTTGGGTCACTGTGCGCGCGGGCCCCGAGCGATCCGCAAGGGAGGGAAACGGATCGCCCGGGGCCCGCGAGCCTCAGTGGCCTGTCGGCCTCGGTGGCCTCAGCGGATCACAGCTTGCTCGACGCCTCGGCGAGCACCGTGCGCAGGATCTGCTCGATCTCGTCGAAGGTCGCCTGGTCGGAGATGAGCGGGGGCGAGAGCTGCACGACCGGGTCGCCACGGTCGTCGGCCCGGCAGTAAAGGCCGTTCTCGTAGAGCTTCTTGGAGACGAAACCGTAGAGCAGGCGCTCGCACTCCTCGTCGGTGAAGGTCTCCTTGGTGGCCTTGTCCTTGACGAGCTCGATGCCGTAGAAGAAGCCGTTGCCGCGCACATCGCCGACGATCGGCAGGTCGTGCAGCTTCTGCAGGGTCTTGAGGAAGGCGGCTTCGTTGTCGAGGACGTGCTGGTTGAGGCCCTCACGCTCGAAGATGTCGAGGTTGGCCAGCGCCACCGCGGCGGAGACCGGGTGGCCGCCGAAGGTGTAGCCGTGCAGGAAGGTGTTGTCCTCCTTGTAGAACGGCTCGGCGATGCGGTCGGAGACGATCGCGGCGCCTATCGGCGAGTAGCCGGACGTCATGCCCTTGGCGCAGGTGATGATGTCGGGCACGTAGCCGAACTTGTCGCACGCAAACATCGTGCCGAGGCGGCCGAAGGCGCAGATGACCTCGTCCGAGACGAGCAGCACGTCGTACTGGTCGCAGATCTCGCGGACGCGCTGGAAGTAACCGGGCGGCGGCGGGAAGCAGCCGCCGGCGTTCTGCACCGGCTCCAGGAAGACGGCGGCGACGGTCTCCGGGCCTTCGAAGAGGATCTGCTGCTCGATCTGGTCGGCTGCCCAGCGGCCGAAGGCCTCCGGGTCGTCGCCGTGGATCGGGGCGCGGTAGATGTTGGTGTTGGGGACCTTGTGGGCGCCGGGCACCAGCGGCTCGAAGGGGGCCTTCAGCGCGGGCAGGCCGGTGATGGACAGCGCGCCCTGCGGGGTGCCGTGGTAGGCGACGGCCCGCGAGATCACCTTGTACTTGGTGTGGTTGCCCTTGAGCTTGTGGTACTGCTTGGCGAGCTTCCAGGCGGTCTCGACGGCCTCGCCGCCGCCGGTGGTGAAGAAGACCTTGTTCAGGTCGCCTGGGGCGTAGTTCGCCAGGCGCTCGGCCAGCTCGATCGCCTTGGGGTGGGCGTAGGACCACACCGGGAAGAAGGCGAGCTCCGCGGCCTGCTTCGCGGCGACCTCGGCCAGTTCCTGGCGGCCGTGGCCCGCCTGGACGACGAACAGGCCGGCGAGGCCGTCGAGGTACTTCTTGCCTTCGCTGTCGTAGATGTACGTGCCCTCGCTGCGCACAATCGTGGGCACGGGAGCGTTCTCGTACGACGACATGCGGGTGAAGTGCATCCACAGGTGGTCGTACGCAGTCTTCGAGAGGTCTGCGCTCATGGCTATCTGGTTCCCCAGGTGTAGGTCTGCTTCCGGAGCTTGAGGTAGACGAAGCTCTCGGTGGAGCGCACGCCGGGCAGCGTGCGGATCCGCTTGTTGATCATCTCCAGGAGGTGGTCGTCGTCCTCGCAGACGATTTCGACCAGCAGGTCGAAGGAGCCGGCGGTCACGACGACGTACTCGACCTCTCCCATCTCCGCCAGGGCATCGGCGACGGGTTCGATGTCGCCCTCGACGTTGATGCCGACCATCGCCTGCCGGCGGAAGCCCACGGTGAGCGGGTCCGTGACGGCGACGATCTGCATGACGCCTTGGTCGAGGAGCTTTTGTACTCTCTGCCGCACCGCTGCCTCGGAGAGGCCTACGGCCTTGCCGATCGCGGCGTACGGGCGGCGCCCGTCCTCTTGGAGCTGCTCGATGATCGCCTTGGAGACGGAGTCGATCACCGGAGCAGTGCTCCGGTCCTTCGGGTCAGGTGTACGCGTGGCCACACAGCCCACTGTGCACGAGAGCTCGTCGTTGGCGCAACCCCTCTGCGATGAAATCAGTTGTCAAGAGAGAGAAAAAGTACTGATTCCATTGTTCGCTGGGTGTGGGTATGTCGAATACGGTCGTTCTACGGCTAGGGTGGGAGACGTCTCACCGATCGGACACAGCACACCGGACACAGGACAGGAGAAGGCAGTGAGCGAGCTCCGTACCTTGCGCAACTACATCGACGGGGAGTTCCGCGACGCAGCCGACGGACGCACCACTGACGTGGTCAATCCGGCCACGGGCGAGGCATACGCCACCGCGCCGTTGTCCGGCGCAGCCGATGTGGACGCGGCCATGGCGGCCGCGGCGGCAGCCTTCCCGGCCTGGCGTGACACCATCCCGGCCGAGCGGCAGAAGGCGCTGCTGAAGATCGCCGACGCGGTCGAGGCGCGTGCGGACGAGCTGGTCGCCGCCGAGAGTGAGAACACCGGCAAGCCGATCGGGCTGACCGCGTCGGAGGAGATCCCGCCGATGGTCGACCAGATCCGCTTCTTCGCGGGCGCCGCGCGGATGCTGGAGGGCCGCTCCGCGGGCGAGTACATGGACGGGTTCACCTCGATCATCCGGCGCGAGCCGGTGGGCGTGTGCGCGCAGGTCGCGCCGTGGAACTACCCGATGATGATGGCGGTGTGGAAGTTCGCTCCCGCGATCGCCGCCGGCAACACGGTCGTCCTCAAGCCGTCCGACACCACCCCGGCCTCGACCGTGCTGCTCGCCGAGATCATCGGGGAGATCCTCCCCAAGGGCGTCTTCAACGTCATCTGCGGCGACCGCGACACCGGTCGGCTGATGGTCGAGCACGACACCCCGGCGATGGCTTCCATCACCGGCTCGGTGCGCGCCGGCATGCAGGTCGCCGAGAGCGCGTCGAAGGACCTCAAGCGCGTCCACCTGGAGCTCGGCGGCAAGGCCCCCGTCGTGGTCTTCGAGGACGTCGACATCGCCAAGGCGGTCGAGGACATCTCGGTCGCCGGTTTCTTCAACGCGGGCCAGGACTGTACGGCCGCCACCCGCGTCCTCGTCCACGAGTCGATCCACGACGAGTTCGTGGCCGCCCTGGCCAAGGCCGCCGCCGACACCAAGACCGGTCAGCCGGACGACGAGGACGTGCTCTTCGGCCCGCTCAACAACGCCAACCAGCTCAAGCAGGTCTCCGGCTTCATCGAGCGGCTGCCCGCCCACGCCAAGGTCGAGACCGGCGGTCACCGCGTCGGCGAGAAGGGCTACTTCTTCGCCCCGACCGTCGTCTCCGGCCTGAAGCAGGACGACGAGATCATCCAGAGGGAGGTCTTCGGCCCGGTCATCACGGTGCAGTCCTTCTCCGAAGAGAAGCAGGCGGTCGAGTGGGCGAACGGCGTCGAGTACGCGCTCGCCTCCTCGGTGTGGACCAAGGACCACGCCCGCGCGATGCGGATGTCCAAGGCGCTCGACTTCGGCTGCGTGTGGATCAACACTCACATTCCCCTGGTGGCGGAGATGCCGCACGGCGGCTTCAAGAAGTCCGGCTACGGCAAGGACCTGTCCGCGTACGGCTTCGAGGACTACACCCGCATCAAGCACGTGATGACGTCGCTCGACGGCTGACGAGGCGCTGCGCCGAGCTCGCCTGAGCCGCCCAGGGCCCCGGGTTACGCACCGTAACCCGGGGCCCTGGCGCCCTGACACTCTCCACCGAGGAATTCCCCACAAGCTGAATGCTCAGACCTTGGCTTGGGCGTACGCGTCGATCTCCGCCGCCAGCTTCGCCTTCGACGCGTCGTCCATGAACGACGCCTCGACCGCGTTCCTGGCCAGGGCCGCGACGCCCTGTCGGTCGAGCTCCAACAGGCGTGCGGCGACGGCGTATTCGGTGTTCAGGTCCGTGCCGAACATCGGCGGGTCGTCGGAGTTGACGGTGACGAGGACCCCGGCGTCGATCATGGTGCGGATCGGGTGCTCCTCGAGCGTCGTGACGGCGCGTGTGGCGATGTTGGAGGTGGGGCAGACCTCCAACGGGATGCGCCGATCGGCGAGATGGGCGAGAAGCGCGGGGTCCTGCGCCGCGCTCGTACCGTGGCCGATGCGCTCGGCGCCCAGGTCGTCCAGCGCGTCCCAGATGGTCCGCGGCCCCGTGGTCTCGCCCGCGTGCGGGACGCTGCGCAGTCCGGCGGCGCGGGCCTTGTCGAAGTAGGGCTTGAACTGGGGCCGCGGCACGCCGATTTCGGGTCCGCCGAGTCCGAAGGAGACCAGCCCCTCGGGAGCGTGCCGCAGGGCGAGGTCACAGGTCACCTCGGCCGACTCCAGGCCCGCCTCGCCGGGGATGTCGAAGCACCAGCGCAGCACGGTTCCGAACTCGGCCTCCGCCGCCTTGCGGGCGTCCTCGATCGCCTCCATGAACGCGGGCGCCGGGATGCCGCGCTTGACCGAGCTGTAGGGGGTGATGGTCAGCTCCGCGTAACGGATGTTCTGCCGGGCCATGTCCCGGGCGATCTCGTACGTCAGCAGCCGTACGTCCTCCGCGTCGCGTATCAGGTCGACCACCGAGAGATAGACCTGGATGAAATGGGCGAAATCGCGGAAGGTGAAGTATTCGGCGAGTGCGTCCGGATCAGCCGGTACCGTCGAATCGGGATGGCGGGCGGCCAGCTCCGCGACGATGCGGGGTGAGGCGGACCCGACGTGGTGGACATGCAGCTCCGCCTTGGGCATTCCGGCGATGAAGGCGGCCAGGGAGTCGGTGTCGGCGGCGGAGCGGGCGGTCATGCGGTCCTCCTGCGGGTGGCTGGTCCGGCCATCGTAGATGGCCCGGACCTCGGGCCATGTCGTAATTCCACGTCATAGGATTGCGGGACGTATCTCAGGAAGGCACATATGTCCGACGCGCCCCACTCGCCCGAGCGCCGCGACCTGTGGGCGCCGCCTCAGGACGCCGTGCCGCCTCCGCCCCCGCCCCCGCCTCCCGCGCCCAGCCCGCCTCAGCCGCCGTATCCGACCCCGGACGCGTCCGGTTACGGGTACGGGTATCCGTATGCCGCCTGGCTGCATCCGGCGCCGCGCAACGGCCTGGGCACCGCCGCCCTCGTCCTGGGGATCGTCGGCACCATCGCGGCGGTTACCTGCCTCGGGGTGCCGTTGGGGCTGCCGCTCGGGGTGCTGGCGCTGATCTTCGGGATCATCGGGCGCCGCCGGGTGCGCAGGGGCGAGGCGACCAACGGCGGACAGGCGCTGGCGGGTTCGGTCCTCGGGGTGATTGCCGTGCTCGTCTCGATCGCGATGATCGCCCTCGTGGCGACCTCGGTCGTGGGGGACTTCTTCGGCTCGGGCACGTCGCTGACGTCAAGCCGGGGCACGTACGACAACCCGCTGGGGCCCGGTGGCACCGCCTCCTACGGCGACGGCACCAAGGTGACCGTCTCCGCGCCGCAGACCTTCACCCCGCCGTCGGGGGTGAGCGGCTACACCTCGGGCGACGGCGCTTATCGCTTCACCGTCAGCGTGCGCAACACGGGTCTGACCGATCTCAACCTCGGCGACTACACGTACTACGGGACCGGTGGCGCCGACGAGAAGGACCTCAACGAGATCTCCGCGGACGCCGGCGCGCTCGCCGAGGATTTCCCCGACACTCTCGCGCCGGGCCACTCCGCGACCGTCGTCTTCGCCTTCGACGTGCCCAAGGGCGTGACGCCGATGCAGTTCGACTTCGAGCCGACCACCGGCCACCAGGACGCGTACTGGCAGCTCGGCCTGCGTTGACCAGCGGCGTTGACGAGCGGCGTCGGGACGCGCCAACGCGGGCCCGGACCGTCCCGCGGGATGGTCCGGGCCCGCCGCTTCGCTACGCGGTCAGCTGATGTCGAGCGCCGTGTCGTCGACGACGAACGAGGTCTGCGCGCCGGACTTCTCGGCTCCGGTGAACTTCAGCGTCACCGTCTGGCCCGCGAGTGCGGAGAGG
>NZ_JANFNG010000030.1 GCF_024436035.1 Streptomyces humicola | reverse complement strand
ACCACACGCGTGGACAGCGCCTCACGCAAGGCAGCGGCTCGGGATTGCTGGACGGTCTTCTGGGACGGCGAGGCCATGAAAGATGCTCCCTGGATGCGACGGCTGTCGGCTATGCGGGCCTTTCGCAGGCATCCGCACCCGGCCAGGGTAACCGTCGGCGCCCTGGTCGCCGCAGTGAGTTTCGAAAGGTGGACACCCGCGTCGCGTCGGAGTCCCGGTAACCGGTGGTTTTCGGTCAGGGCGGTGTGCGACCGCCGGGGTCCGGTTGGCAGACTCTTGACTACGATGGATGGTCGACATCGCCCAATGGCGTTCAGCATTGCCGACCCTGGTTTCACGGAGGTTGCCCGATGGCAGGAAGCATCCAGTCGGTGGAGCGCGCGGCGGCCATCCTGCGCCTGCTGGCCGGCGGCGAGCGCCGGCTGGGCCTCACCGACGTCGCCTCGACGCTGGGCCTCGCCAAGGGCACCGCACACGGCATCCTGCGGACGCTGCAGCAGGAGGGGTTCGTCGAGCAGGACGACGCTTCGGGCAAGTACCAACTCGGCGCCGAGCTGCTGCGGCTCGGCAACAGCTATCTCGACGTGCACGAGCTGCGGGCCCGCGCCCTGGTGTGGACCGACGACCTGGCGCGGTCGAGCGGCGAGAGCGTCTACCTCGGCGTGCTCCACAAGGAGGGCGTGCTGATCGTGCACCACGTCTTCCGGCCGGACGACAGCCGTCAGGTGCTCGAGGTCGGTGCGATGCATCCACTGCACAGCACCGCCCTGGGCAAGGTGCTGGCCGCGTACGATCCGGTGGCGCACGGCGAGGCGGTGGAGGGTGAGCGCGAGGCGTTCACCCCCCGCACGGTGACGTCGCTGCAGGGTTTCGAGGACGTACTGGACATCACCCGTGCCCGCGGCTGGGCCGCGGACCTGGAGGAGACGTGGGACGGCGTGGCGTCGGTGGCCGCGCCGATCCACGACCGGCGGCGGGTTCCGGTGGGGGCGGTGGGCGTCACCGGCGCGGTGGAGCGGGTGTGCGAGGACGGGGAGATCCGGGCCCGGCTGGTGGCCGCGGTGCGTGACTGCGCACGTGCTGTGTCACGCGATCTCGGAGGCGGTCGGTTCTGAGACCTTGAGGATCCGAAAGGGATCATCGGAACTTTTCGGAGTCCTGAGTCACAGACCTCTTGACGCATTTCCATCGACGATAAAAACTGCCGGTCGGCGGTCGACAATGTCGAACACCGGACGGGACCCGGGTCCGCCATCCTGCACGAAGACGAAGGAGTCGCGATGTCCAGCGGCCACATCTTCATCGGCGAGATCATCGGAACCGCCGTTCTCATCCTCCTCGGTGGCGGTGTCTGCGCCGCCGTCACGCTCAAGCACTCCAAGGCCAGAGGGGCCGGATGGGTGGCGATCGCCTTCGGCTGGGGCTTCGCCGTGCTCGCGGGCGCCTACATAGCCAACGGCCTGTCCGGTGGCCAGCTCAACCCGGCCGTCACCCTCGGTGTGGCGATCAAGAGCGGCGACTGGAGCAATGTGCCGGTCTACCTGGCCGGCCAGATGCTCGGCGCCATCATCGGCGCGACGCTGGTGTGGCTCGCCTACTACGGCCAGTTCAAGGCGCACCTGACCGACCCCGAGATCGTCGCCGGCTTCGACGCCGACTCGGCGGGCCCGATGACCGAGGACGGCCATCTGCCCGGCGGGCCGGTGCTCGGCATCTTCTCCACCGGCCCCGAGATCCGGAACCCGGTGCAGAACCTCGTCACCGAGATCATCGGCACCACCGTGCTCGTGCTGTTCATCCTCACCGAAGGCATGACCAACGGGCTCGCCCTCAACGGGCTGGGCATCTTCCTGGTCGCCCTGCTCGTCGTCGGCATCGGCCTGTCGCTCGGCGGGCCCACCGGTTACGCGATCAACCCCGCGCGAGACCTCGGCCCGCGTATCGTGCACAGCCTGTTGCCGCTGCCCAACAAGGGCTCGTCCGACTGGAGTTACGCCTGGATCCCCGTTGCAGGCCCGCTGATCGGCGGCGCCCTGGCGGGTGGCATTTACCAGATCGCTTTCGCGTAAGCAGCCCTCTCCCTCAGCTTCCTCTCCGCTTCGAGCCGTAACAGGAGCACCGCCGTGACCGACAGCCACACCGCAGGCCCGTTCATCGCAGCGATCGACCAGGGCACCACATCGAGCCGCTGCATCGTCTTCGACCGTGACGGCCGCATCGTCTCCGTCGACCAGAAGGAACACGCGCAGATCTTTCCCAAGCCCGGCTGGGTCGAGCACGACGCCGCCGAGATCTGGACCAACGTCCAGGAGGTGGTCTCCGGCGCCCTGGCCAAGGCGGGCATCTCCACTGCGGACGTCAAGGCGCTGGGCATCACCAACCAGCGCGAGACCACCCTGCTGTGGGACAAGGCGACGGGCGAGCCGGTCCACAACGCCATCGTGTGGCAGGACACCCGCACCGACGCGCTCTGCAAGGAGCTCGGCCGCAACGTCGGCCAGGACCGCTTCCGGCGCGAGACCGGGCTGCCGCTCGCCTCGTACTTCGCCGGACCCAAGATCCGCTGGATGCTCGACAACGTCGAGGGCCTGCGCGAGCGCGCCGAGCGCGGCGAGATCCTCTTCGGCACCATGGACAGCTGGGTGATCTGGAACCTCACCGGCGGCCCGAACGGCGGCGTGCACGTCACCGACGTCACCAACGCCTCGCGCACCCTGCTGATGAACCTGCACACCCTCGACTGGGACGAGCGGATCCTGTCCTCGATGGACATCCCGGCCGCCGTGCTGCCCGAGATCCGCTCCTCCGCCGAGGTGTACGGCACCGCCAAGGGCGCTCTGGAGGGCGTGCCGGTCGCCTCCGCGCTCGGCGACCAGCAGGCCGCGCTCTTCGGCCAGACCTGCTTCTCCACCGGCGAGGCCAAGTCCACCTACGGCACCGGCACCTTCCTGCTGCTCAACACCGGCCACCAGCCGGTCAATTCGTACAACGGCCTGCTCACCACCGTCGGTTACCGGATCGGGGACGATCAGCCCGTCTACGCCCTGGAGGGCTCCATCGCCGTCACCGGCTCGCTCGTGCAGTGGATGCGCGACCAGATGGGGCTGATCAACAGCGCGGCCGAGATCGAGACGCTGGCCAGTTCGGTCGAGGACAACGGCGGCGCGTACTTCGTCCCCGCCTTCTCGGGGCTGTTCGCCCCCTACTGGCGCTCCGACGCGCGCGGCGTCATCGCCGGCCTCACCCGGTACGTCACGAAGGCGCACATCGCGCGTGCCGTGCTGGAGGCGACCGCCTGGCAGACCCGCGAGATCGTCGACGCGATGAACAAGGACTCCGGTGTCGAACTGACCGCCCTCAAGGTCGACGGCGGCATGACCTCCAACAACCTTCTGATGCAGACCATCGCCGACGTTCTGGACGCGCCCGTGGTCCGTCCGATGGTCGCCGAGACCACCTGCCTCGGCGCCGCCTACGCCGCGGGGCTCGCGGTCGGCTTCTGGCAGGACACCGATGAGCTGCGCGCCAACTGGCGCCGCGCGGCCGAATGGACCCCCCGTATGGACGCGGCCGAACGCGACCGCGAGTACAAGCTCTGGCTCAAGGCCGTCGAGCGGACCATGGGCTGGATCGAAGAGGAGCACTGAGAAACATGAGCACCCTGCAGAGCGTCCCGGCCCTGGGGACGCACCCGTCCGCGGGCCGTAACCCCGGCCGGTCCGAGACCCGGGAGCTGCTGAGCCGCGCCACGTACGACCTGCTGGTGATCGGCGGCGGCATCCTCGGCACCTCGGTCGCCTGGCATGCGGCCCAGGCCGGACTGCGGGTCGCGATGGTGGACGCCGGCGACTTCGCCGGCGCCACCTCGTCCGCGTCGTCCAAGCTCGTCCACGGTGGCCTGCGCTATCTGCAGACCGGCGCGGTCAAGCTCGTCGCGGAGAACCACCACGAGCGCCGGGTGCTGGCCAAGGACGTCGCCCCGCACCTGGTCAACCCGCTCACCTTCTACCTGCCGGTCTACAAGGGCGGCCCGCACGGTACGGCGAAGCTCGGCGCCGGCGTCTTCGCTTACTCGATGCTCTCGGCGTTCGGCGACGGCGTCGGCCGCGTCATCTCCCCGGCGAAGGCCGCGGCGGACAACCCGGCGCTGCGCACCGAGAACCTCAAGGCCGTCGCCGTCTACGGCGACCACCAGATGAACGACGCACGGGTGGCCGTCATGACGGTGCGCGCGGCCGTGGACTCCGGCGCCGTGGTGCTCAACCACGCCGAGGTGACGGGACTGCGCTTCACCCGAGGACGAGTGACCGGCGCGGAGCTGCGCGACCGTCTCGAGGGCACGGAGTTCGGCGTCGACGCCCGGCTGGTGCTCAACGCCACCGGGCCGTGGGTCGACCACCTGCGGAAGATGGAGGACGCGGGGGTCTCCCCCAGCATCCGGCTCTCCAAGGGCGCGCACCTCGTGCTCAAGCGCAAGGCGCCGTGGAAGGCCGCAATGGCCACGCCGATCGACAAGTACCGGATCACCTTCGCCTTGCCGTGGGAGGACCAGTTGCTGCTGGGCACCACGGACGAGGAGTACACCGGTGACCCGGCGGACGTGGCGGTCACCGAGTCCGACATCCGGCAGATCCTCGGCGAGGCGTCGCTGTCCGTACGCGACGAGCACCTGTCGCGGGAGCTGATGACGTACGCCTTCGCGGGGCTGCGGGTGCTGCCCGGCGGGCCCGGCGGGGTCGAGTCGGCGAAGCGCGAGACGGTGGTCAGCGAGGGGCGCGGCGGGATGCTCTCGGTCGCGGGCGGCAAGTGGACCACCTACCGGCACATCGGGCGCACGGTGATGAACAAGCTCGCCGGGCTGCCGGGCCGGCCGCTCGGCGCGGACATGACGCCGGTGGCAGGCCTGGTGCGCCGGGTTCCGCTGCCGGGTGTCGCCAACCCGAACGCGGTGGCGCACCGGCTGCTCGTGGACCGCGAGCCCGGCACCTGTATCGATCCTGCGACGGCACGTCATCTCGCCACGCACTACGGCGCGTTGTCGTTCGACATCGCGCGGCTGGTCAACGAGGACCCGGCGCTCGGCGAGCGCATCCACCCCGACGGTCCGGAGATCTGGGCCCAGGTGGTGTACGCACGCGACCACGAGTGGGCTTCGACCGCCGACGACGTGCTGCGCCGCCGCACGACGCTGACGATCCGCGGTCTGGACACCGAGGATGTGCGGGCGCGGGTGACAGAGCTGCTGGCGCACGCCGGCTGAGGCGGGGGGCCGTACCAGGCCCGGGGGTCGCACGAGGGGAGAGGCTGCACGGGGAGCCTCTCCCCTCGTCGCAAGCGTGTGCATAATGGGCCGATACATCGGAGGTCTACCGCGACAGCAGCCGCTGGCGTGGCGGGAGGAGGCGGCTCATGGCGGTCACCGATGAGGCGATCGAGAAGATCAAGGGAATGATCGTCTCCGGCGCGCTGCGGCCCGGCGACCGGCTGCCCAAGGAGAGCGAACTCGCCTCGGAGCTCGGCCTGTCCCGCAACTCGCTGCGCGAGGCGGTGCGGGCGCTGTCGCTCATCCGGATCCTCGACGTCAAGCAGGGCGACGGCACGTACGTCACCAGTCTCGATCCGCAGCTTCTGCTCGAAGCGCTCAGCTTCGTGGTCGATTTCCACCGCGACGACACCGTGCTGGAGTTCCTCGCGGTACGGCGCATCCTGGAGCCTGCCGCGACCGCTATGGCCGCCTCGCGCATCACCGACGAGGTGCTGGACTCGCTCGGAGCCCAGCTCGACGCGCTGGGCCCGGAGCCGTCGGTGGAGCAGTTGGTCGCCTCCGACCTGGAGTTCCACCGCGGGATCGTCGCCGCCTCGGGAAACTCGGTGCTGTGCTCGCTGCTCGACGGGCTCTCGGGCCCGACCACGCGGGCGCGTGTCTGGCGCGGCCTGACCCAGGAGGACGCGGTGCGCCGCACGTTGCACGAGCACCGGGCCATCCTGGGTGCGCTGCGCGACCGGGACGCCGAGGCGGCCCGTTCGTGGTCGACGGTGCATATCGCCAGCGTCGAGCAGTGGCTCCGCTCGACGCTGTGATGCCGCTGTACGCCGCTGTGACGTCGCCGTCCGGAATGGCTCAGGATGCCGGGGCCGGGCGCAGCCGCAGCCCCGCCATGCCGCCGTCGACGGCGAGTGCGGTGCCGGTGACGGACGCGGCCGCGGGGCCTGCCAGATAGGCGATGGCGGCGGCGACCTCCTCGGCGGTGACGAGGCGGCCCATCGGCTGCCGGGCCTGCAGGGCGGCGCGCTCGGCCTCGGGGTCGTCGGCCGCGTCGAGCAGCCGGGCGACCCACGGGGTGTCGGCCGTGCCGGGATTGACGCAGTTGACGCGGATCCCCTCACGGATGTGGTCGGCGGCCATCGCCAGCGTCAGGGAGAGCACGGCGCCCTTGCTCGCCGAGTACAGGGCGCGCTGCGGCAGGCCCGCGGTGGCGGCGACGGAGCAGGTGTTGACGATCGCGGCGTGCTGCGAGCGGCGCAGGTGGGGAAGGGCCGCGCGGGTGACGCGGACCATGCCCAGGACGTTGACGTCGAGTACCCGGTGCCACTGCGCGTCGTCGTTGTCCTCGACCGTCCCCGCTGCGCCGATACCGGCGTTGTTGACGAGGATGTCGATGCCGCCGAGTTCGCCGGCGGCCGCCTCGACGGCGTAGCGTACCGAGGGGTCGTCGCCCACGTCGGCGCGGAAGCCGCGCAACGGCTTGCCTGCCACGGCCGGTTCGAGGTCGAGTACGGCGACCTCGGCGCCGCGATCGCACAGCAGCCGTGCGGTGGCGAGACCGATGCCGGAACCGCCGCCGGTGACGACCGCCCTCAGTCCACTGAGTTCCGTCACGAGGTCACCCTTCTTCTCTTTCACTCCGCGTTCAGTCCTGTGCCTTGCCGGTGGTGAGTCGGGCGATCATCAGGGCCACGAGGATGATCGCTCCGTAGATGGCCTGGATCCAGAAGGACGGGACCTGGGCGAGAGTGAGCAGGTTCTGCACGACTCCGAGGAGCAGGACGCCGGTGAGGGCGCCGAGCATGGTTCCCTTGCCGCCGTCGAGGCTGATGCCGCCGATGACGGCCGCCGCGAAGACCGTGAAGATCATGTTCTGGCCCTGGTTGGCGTTGATGGCCCCCACGTATCCCGTTTGGATCAGACCGCCGAGGGAAGCGAGGATCCCCGCGGCCACGTAGACGCCGATGGTGATCCGGTCGACGCGAATGCCGGCCGCTCGGGCCGCGTCGACGTTGCCACCGATGGCGTAGAGCGAACGGCCGATCCGGTGGTGACGCAGCACGTAACCGGCGATCAGGAAGGCGATCGCGGCCAGCCACACGGACATCGGTACGGCGAGGAAGGTGTCGGTGGCGAGGGCGAAGAAGGCGTTCGGCATGCCGAAGAGCGTCTTCCCCTGGGTGGCGCCGACGAGCAGGCCGCGCAGCACGATCAGCATCGCCAGGGTCACGATGAACGCGTTGAGCCGGAACCGCACCACCAGGAAGCCGTTGAACGCGCCGATCGCCGCGCCGATCAGGAGGATCGCGATCAGCGCAAGCCCGAACGGCCAGCGTAGGCCGAATCCCGACTCCGAGGCGGGCAGCACCAGCAGCGCGCCGAAGGCGGGGGCGATGCCGACGGTCGACTCCAGGGAGAGGTCGAACTTTCCGGTGATCAGCACGAGCGCCTCGCCGAGCACCACCATCGCCAGCGCCGCCGAGGAGCCGAGGATGCTGATGATGTTGGCCTCGGTGAGGAAGCTTCCGTTGACGAACGCGCCGAGGACGACGAGTACCAGCAGCGCCGGGAGCAGCGCCAGTTCACGTGCGCGGCGCAGCAGGGCCGCGCGCGAGCCCGGTGGCCTGCTGCTCCCCGTCGCGGGTACGGGTGCGGGGCCGCCGTCCTGGGGCTGCGTCGGGCCGCGGCGGTGGGCGGAAGCTGCCGTGTCAGACACGGTCCACTCCTTCAATCGAGGCGATCAGTTCGTGGTCGTGCCATCCGGCCGGGTGCTCGGCGGTGATGCGGCCGTGGAAGAAGACGAGGACGCGGTCGCAGCGACGCAGGTCCTCCAGTTCGTCGGAGACGACGAGGACGGCGGTTCCGTCCTCGCGCGCGGTGTCGATCCGGGCGAGCAGCGACTCCTTGGACTTCACATCGACTCCGGCGGTGGGGTTGATGAGGACGAGCAGCCGCGGGTCACGGGCGAGGGCACGTGCCATGACGACCTTCTGCGCATTGCCGCCGGAGAGGTCGGAGACGAGCTGGTCGGGGCCCTCGGTGCGGATGTCCAGGCGGTCGATGAGGGCGCGGGCCATGGACCGCCTGCGGTCGGCGCGGACGAACCCGTAACGGCCGAGGCGGTCCATGGCCGTCATGGTCGTGTTGTCGCCGATGGTCATGCCGGCGACGAGACCCTGGTGGTGCCGGTCCCGCGGGACGCAGCCGACGCCTGCATCGAGTGCCGCCCGCACATCCCCGAACGGCACCGGGTCGCCGTCGAGTTCCGCGTCTCCGGAGGCTGGGCGGTGCATGCCCGCGAGCGTCTCGGCGAACTGGATCTTGCCGCTTCCGCTGCTTCCGGCGAGGCCGAGGACCTCGCCTCGGCGGATGGCAAGGCCGGTCGCGTCGAAGCCCTCGCCCGCCAGCGCCCGTACGGTCAGCCGTACGGGGGTGTCCTCGGGGACGGCGGTCCGCGCGCCGCCGACTGCGGTCTGCGCTGCCGCGCTGTCCCCGGCCATCGCCTCGACCAGCGCCGGGCGGGGCAGTTCGGCGACGGGCGCCGTGATGATCCAGCGGGCGTCGCGCAGCACGGTGACGGTCTGGCAGACCTCGTAGACCTCCTGCAGATGGTGGGAGATGAACAAGAACGTCACCCCCGCCTCCTGCAGCGACCGCATACGGGCGAAGAGCCGGTCGATCTCGCGGTTGTCGAGCTGGGCGGTGGGCTCGTCGAGGATGATGAAGCGGGCGCCGAAGGAGAGCGCGCGGGCGACCTCCACCAGTTGACGGTCCTCCATCGTCAGGTCGCCGGTGCGGGCGTCCGGGTCGACGTGCACGTCCCAGGCGTCGAGCAGCTCGGCGGCGTCGGCCCGCATCCGCCGCCAGTTGATGGAGCGGGCACGGCCGGTGGGCTGCCGGTTGATGAACAGGTTCTCGGCGACGGTGAGTTCGGGGACGACCGTCGGCTTCTGGTAGACGCAGGAGACCTTGGTCCGCCATGCGTCCCGGTCCGCGAGCGCGGGCGCCGACTCGCCGTCGAAGCGGATCTCGCCGGCGTCCGGGGCCTGCAGGCCGGTGAGGAGGGAGACGAGGGTGGACTTGCCGGCGCCGTTGCGTCCGACGAGCGCGTGGGACTCGCCCGCGACGACGGTCAGGTTGGTGTCGTGGAGGGCGGTGGTCGGGCCGTAATACTTGCCGACGCCGGCGGCCTCGGCGAGCGGACGTTGTTCCATGAGGCGGCTCACTGGGACGAGGTCACTGGGACGACTTGAGCTGGTTGCCCCACAGGTTGGGGTCGTTGACGTTGGCCTTGGTCACCAGCGGCGCGGGGAGCTGGTCCTCGAGCATCCCGTTGGGGAGTCTGACGATGGTGGAACCGTGGTCGGTCGGGCCGGGTTGGAAGGTCTTCCCCTCCATCGCCGCCTTGATGTAGTACATGGCGTACTTGGCGTACAGGTCGGCGGGCTGGGAGACAGTGGCGTCGATCTGCCCGTCACGGATGGCCTGGTACTCCTGCGGGATGCCGTCGTTGGAGACAATGGTGATATGTCCCGGGGTGCCGACCGGCTTCAACAACCCCTTGCTCCTGAGGGTCTGCAGGGTGGGGGCGAGATAGACGCCGCCCGCCTGCATGTAGATGCCCTTGATGTCGGGGTTGGCGTTGAGCAGGGTGTCCAGCTTGGACGCGGCGACGTCGGACTGCCAGGCCGCGGGCACTTCAAGCACCTTGATGCCCGGGTACTTCGACTTCATGCAGCTGTCGAAGGCCTGGGAACGGTCGCGGCCGTTGACGGAGGCGAGGTCGCCCTGGATCTGCACGACCTTTCCGGACTTCACCGTCCTGCCGAGGTAGTCGCACGCCTGAAGTCCGTACGAGACGTTGTTGGCACGGACGATCATGGCGACCTTGCCCTTGTCGGGGGCGACGTCGACGGCGACGACGGGGACGCCCTTGCGCTGCGCCTGGTCGAGCGCGGCGACGATGGCCGAGCTGTCGATCGGCGCGATGGCAAGGCCCTTGACACCCTGGTTGAGCAGATTGTTGATGTCGGTGATCTGCTGGGCGGTGTCGTTGTTGGAGTTCACCGTGGGCAGGATCGACACGCTTTGCGATCTGGCCATGGTCGGTATGTAGCTGTTGTACGCCTGCCAGAACGGCGAGGTGAGCAGCGGCAGGTCCACCCCGACCATCCCGCTGCCCTTCGAACCGCCGCTGCCGCCGGCGGCTGTGTCGGCGGTGGTGCCGCAGCCCGCGACCGCCGCAAGGGTGGCGGTGGCCGCAGCCATCGCAAGCACCGCTCTCATTGCCCTGCCCATCCTCGTGCCGGTCATCCGACCGCTCCTCGTCGCCGGAAGTGCTGGAAGTGCTTCGTGCGCGCAGTATTCATCGGATCTCTTTGCGCACACAACCCCTATGGCGACGGTATTACCGGATCGTTTCCGAATACAGGTCGGATGTATCGACCGGGCATGCGAGCCGATATCACCATCCGCACCCGGCTGCCGACCCTCCGGATCATCCGCTGCCGAGGACTGCGGCCGAAGACCGCACAAGCCGTAGGCTGGGGGCGCAAGCATCCGGGGAAGAGGGAACGAAAAGCCGCAGCGGGCAGCATCGACCGCCGCGGCCGGAAGGAGGCGCTGGGTGATCGAGCTCGAGGGCGTGCCCGAGCTGATCGACCCGGTCATGGTGGCCGCGTTCGAAGGCTGGAACGACGCCGGGGACGCCGCTTCCTCCGCGGTCGCACATCTGGACCGGGAGTGGAAGGGCGAGGTGTTCGCGGCGCTCGACGCCGAGGACTACTACGACTTCCAGGTGAACCGGCCGACAGTGTGGATGGACGGCGGTACCCGGCGGATCACATGGCCCACCACCCGGCTGTCGGTGGTGCGCGTGCAGGGACCCAAGCCACGGGACCTGGTACTGGTGCGGGGCATCGAGCCCAGCATGCGCTGGCGCTCCTTCTGCAACGAACTCCTGGGCTTCGCCCATGAACTGGGCGTGGAGATGGTGGTGATCCTCGGGGCCCTGCTGGGCGACACGCCGCACACCCGCCCCGTTCCCGTCACCGGGGTGACCTCGGACCCGGACCTGGCCCGCAGCCTCGGCCTCGACGAGTCGCGATACGAGGGGCCGACCGGCATCGTCGGCATCATGCAGGAGGCCTGCACCCATGCGGGCATCCCAACGGTCAGCCTGTGGGCGGCGGTTCCGCACTACGTCTCGCAACCGCCCAACCCCAAGGCGACGCTCGCGCTCCTCAACCGCCTCGAGGACCTGATCGACCTGCGCATCCCGACCGGTGAGCTGCCGGAGGACGCACGGGCCTGGCAGCTGGGCGTCGACCAACTCGCCGCCGAGGACAGCGAGGTGGCCGAGTACGTGCAGACGCTGGAGGAGGCGCGCGACACCGCCGAGCTTCCGGAGGCCTCGGGTGAGGCAATCGCCCGGGAGTTCGAGCGCTATCTGCGGCGCAGGGACGGGCAGCACGGCGCGCACGCGTCCGAGGGCGGCGAAGGGCGGGACCTCGGGCAGTTCCTGCGCGGCACGGCCTCGGGCCCGCAGGGGCCGGCGGAGCCGGACGACGAGCGGGGAGAACCCGGCGCCGGCGGGGGCGCGGGCGAGAAGGACGACAAGGGCAACGAGGACCGGGAGTAGGCCCGGGAGCGAGCCCGCGGCGAGCGGGCAGACACGTGGGTGGGGCGTCCGCCGGCCCGGCGGACGCCCCACGTCGTTCCTGCGTACCGCTGCGCGGCTACAGCGCCACACCGAACAGCGCGTCGACCGCCCGGGAGACCAGCCCCGGCGCGCCGGTGTCCGAGCCGCCCTCGGCCTCCTGGCGCTCGACCCAGCGGTCCACGGCGGCCAGCGCCGCCGGCGCGTCGAGATCGTCGGCGAGCGCGTCGCGGATCTGTTCCACGACCTCGTCGGCGCTGGGGCCGTCCGGACGTGAGACCGCCGACCGCCAGCGTGCGAGCCGAGCGACGGCCTCGTCGAGCACGTCGTCGGTCCACTCCCAGTCGGCCCGGTAGTGGTGTGCCAGCAGGGCGAGCCGGATGGCGGCCGGGTCGACGCCTTCGCGGCGCAGCGTGGAGACGAAGACCAGGTTGCCCTTGGACTTCGACATCTTCTCGCCGTTCAGCGCCACCATGCCGGCGTGGACGTAGCTCTTCGCGAACGGGTATTCGCCGGTGAGCACTTGGGCGTGCGAGGCGCCCATCTCATGGTGCGGGAAGGCGAGATCGGAGCCGCCGCCCTGCACGTCGAAGCCCATGCCGAGGTGGTCGAGGGCGATGGCGACGCACTCGATGTGCCAGCCGGGACGCCCGTGGCCGAGCGAACCGCCGTCCCAGCTCGGCTCCCCGTCGCGGGCCGCCATCCACAGCATCGGGTCCAGCGGGTTCTTCTTGCCGGGCCGATCGGGGTCGCCCCCGCGTTCCGCGGACAGCAGCCGCATCGCGGCAGCGTCCAGCCGGGAGACCTTGCCGAAGTTGGGGTCGGATTCGACCGAGAAGTACACATCCCCCTCGAGGTCGTAGGCGGCACCCGCCTCCCTCAGCCGTTCGATCAGGGGAACGATCCCGGGTATCGCCTCGACGGCACCGATGTAGTGCTGCGGAGGCAGGATGCGCAGGGCCGTCATGTCCTCACGGAACAAGGCGGTCTCGCGCTCCGCGAGCGCCGTCCAGTCGTCGCCGGTGGCTACCGCCCGCTCCAGCAGCGGATCGTCGACATCGGTCACGTTCTGGACGTAGTGCACCTGCCGCTTGGTGTCGAGCCACACGCGCTGCACGAGGTCGAACGCGTTGTAGGTGGCCGCGTGCCCGATGTGGGTGGCGTCGTACGGGGTGATGCCGCACACGTAGATGCGGGCGACGGGACCGGGGTCCAGGGTGACCGGACCGCCTGTCGCGGTGTCGTGGAGGCGGAGGTCGCGTCCCCTGCCGGGCAGGGCGGGAACCTCCGAAGCGGGCCAGGCATACATGACTCGAGCCTAACCGGACGCCTGTTCCGTACACGAACCGAGTCCGCGGTGTATGGCTGGATGGGCGGTCTTGCGCCACGGCGTTGGTTGTGCGTCAGCCTTCCGGGAGGCGCCGGAGGCCGGGCCGTCAGACCGGCGGCCAGGGGACGGCGGGCCAGCGGCCGCCCGGCTCGGGGTGGCGCCCGGTCCGCAGCAGCGCCGCCACCCGGTCCCGTACGGCGGTGACCTCGGCCGGGGTGAGCAGCTCGGCGAGGCGGTCGCCGAGGCTGTTGGCGAGCGCGGTGGCGAGCCGCCCCAGCACGTGACGGGCCTCGTCGGTCAACGGCTCCCCGGCCCAGCCCCACAGCAGCGTGCGGAGCTTGTCGTCGACGTGGAAGGCCACGCCGTGGTCGATCGCGTAGAGACGGCCGTCGGGGGTGGGCAGCAGATGGCCGCCCTTGCGGTCGGCGTTGTTTATCACCGCGTCGAGTACGGCGAGCCGGCGCAGCCGTATGTCGTCGGCGTGCACCAGCAGTGCCGTGCGCCCCTCCCCCACCTCGGCGAACCCGATCGCCTTCCAGCCGGGCCCGGGCTCCTCGCCCTCGACCAGCGCCAGCAGCTCGGCCTGGGGATCGGCCTCGACCCACAGCTGGCACATGCCCTCGCCGAACGGCCCTTCGCGCAGCACGGTCGGAGGCACCAGGCCCCACCCGGTCGCTTCCGAGACCAGGTACGCGGCGACCTCCCGCCCGGCGAGGGTGCCGTCGGGGAAGTCCCACAGCGGGCGCTCGCCCGCGACCGGCTTGTAGATGCAGTGGGCCTCGCGGCCGTCGTACGCCACGGTGCAGAACAGGGCCGCGTTGGACGCCTCGTGCAACCGCCCCCGGACGGTGAGCTCACCCCTGGCCAGCAGCTCGACCTCGTCGGCCGGCTCCGCGGGCGTCAGCCCGCCCGGCGGTACCCGTTCTGGCGCGGGCATACATGTCCTTCCGGGTCGAGGGGCAGGCTGCACAGTGGGCACGGCGGGCGGCCGGCCGAGACCACTTCGAGCGCTCGCTTGGCGAACGAGCGGGCCTGCGCCCCGGTGAGGCGGACCCGCAGCATCGGCGGACCGTTCTCGTCGTCCTGCAGTAGCAGTTCCTCGGCCGCCTCCAGGTCCTCGGACGAAAGCTCCGACTCGGCGTCGATCTCGACCAGCGCCTGCGCTTCGAGGATCATGCGCTCGGCAGCGGTGTCCCAGGCGAGCGCCATGGTGCCGACGCGGAACTCCTCCTCCACGGGCGTGTCGAGAGGGGCCGTGTCGTTCAGCTCCGCGGGTGCGACGGCGGGCACCGACGCGGTGCCTCCCGAGCGGCGCAGGACCTCGTCGAGAAGCTCGTCGATACGCTCGGCGAGCGCCTCCACCTGGGTCTTCTCCAGCGCCACGCTCGTCGTGCGGCCGGCCGCCGTCGCCTGCAGAAAGAAGGTGCGGTGGCCCGGCTGCCCGACCGTGCCGGCCACGAACCGGTCCGGCTGCTCGTAGAAGAACACCTGACGGGGCACGTCCTGCTCCGTTTGCTCGACTGATCGTTCACATGTCGCTGCGCGAATTCCGCTGCACCACCCTACTGCGCTCGGCGATCACGGTGCGCCCGTAGCCCCTCCGACCACGGCATCGCCGCCGCTCGCCGCCGGACGCGGCCGCAGCCCGCCGAGCTCCCCGGTGTCTCCGAGCCGCACTAGGAAGGGCCGCAGCGGGGTGAAGCGGATGGCGGTGACGGAACACGGTTCCACCGAGAGCCTCTGGAAGAGGTCGAGATGGAGCCCCAGTGCGTCGGCCGCCACCGACTTGATGATGTCGCCGTGCGAGCACACCAGGTACAACGCATCCGGGCCGTGCTCCTGCTCGATCCGGGCGTTCCAGTCACGGATCGCGTCCACCGCCCGCGCCTGCATGGCGCGCACCGACTCTCCGTCGGGTCCGGGGAAGACGGCGGCGGACGGGTGCTGCTGGACGGTCTGCCACAGCGGCTCGTCCGCGAGTTCGGTGAGCTTGCGGCCGGTCCAGTCACCGTAACGGCACTCACCGACGCGCTCGTCGGTGTGGACGGGCAGCTCGGGGCGGGCTTCGAGCAGCGGCCTGACCGTCTCCTGGCAGCGCTGCAGCGGGCTGGTGACGACCGCGGCGAGCGGCAGCTCGGCGAGCCGCGCCGCCAGCACCTCCGCCTGGCCCCTGCCGTGCTCGTCGAGTGCGATGCCGGGGCTCCAGCCGGCGAGCACGCCGTCGGCGTTCGCAGTGGACCGTCCGTGCCGGGCAAGGATCACAGTGGGCATGGATCGAGGGTACGACTCCCCACGGACACGGCCCGGTGCGGTATGCCGCGCCGTGCCGTAACCCTTTGGCGCCGCCGGGCGTTGTGATGGTGACGGCCGTGGCGGGGAAGACGCCCGAGCCCCCACCACGGCCGCAGAAACGTCTCACGTCTCAGCGCCTCGGCCGCGTTCCGCGCCCCTGCACGCCCGTATCTGCCCGTGGCTCTCCCCTCCCGTCCCGTATCCACGGGTACGGCTGGGTAAGGTGCCGAAGAAGGTCTTACAGGCGCCAGGGGACGGGATCGCGAAGCAAGTGGACATGTTCAGCAGGGCCGCGCGACGGCGCCCGGCGATGCGCCGTCTGGGCCCGGCGGGTTCGGACTGGTCTCCGTATGCGCGCCTCGACGATGCCGTGCACGCCTACTTCCTCCATGCCGACGTGGCCTTGGACGCGATCGCCGGAGTGCTCGGCCGCCGCAAGGTGCGCGGGTTCACCCTCGAACGCGTCGTCGACCTCACGGAGGCCGGCACCTCCGTATGGCAGGAGGCCGCGGTCTGCGACGGGCGGCGTCTGATCCTGTGGCACAGCGAGGAGTTGGCCGATGACGCCGCCCCCGGGGGCACGGTGCTCGACTCCTCGGTCCAGGTGCTTCCGCTCGACGCGATCGGGCACGTCGGAATGCGCACGCTCGTGGGGCGGGACGAGCGGGGGCAGCGGGTGGACCGCGGGGTTTACCTGGTTCTCGCGACGGCGACGCCGCACGAGCTCAGCGCCGTGCAGAGCGAGCCCGATGCACCGGTCGCCGCGGCCCGTTTCCGGCCGGAGGCGTTCCGTTTCAGCAAGTCGCTCGAGGACGGCGGGCCCGGCCAGATAGCACGGTTGATCGCCTTCGGCAGACTGCTGGGACGTTTGGTGCCGAGCTAGGTAGGGCCGGCCGCGGAAGTCCCGCCGGGCGCCCGCGACGCCCACAGCACCATCGGCCGCCGGCGCGGCGGGGCACGCTCGCTGCGTTGTCGGGCTCGCCCAAGTACGACCCGGTACGAGGGCGGCCCTCCGCCGTGCGATCGCACGCACCGTCGGCGACAAAAAGCCGCCGGCGCGGCGGGCGCGGGCCGATCCGACGGACTTCCGCAACGGGCCCTGGCCCGGAGCGCCGGGCGGTCGGCCGGCACCAGACGTCGTCCTCGACGGGAGTGCGCGCGATTACCCGAGCCCCGCACGCTCCAGCGCGTCGACACCCGCGCGCAGCGCCGCGATCCGCTCGTCGAGGGTGAACCCTGCCGGGGCGAGGCTCAGCGTGGTGACTCCGGCTGAGGCGTACGCCTGCATGCGGTCCGCGATGCGCTCGACGGAGCCGAGCAGCGTCGTGGAGTCGATCAGCTCGCGCGGCACAGCGGCCGCGGCGCCGTCCTTGTCACCCGCCAGGTATTTGTCCTGGATCTCGGCCGCCGCCTTCTCGTAGCCCATGCGCTGCGCGAGCCGGTTGTAGAAGTTCTGCTTGCGGCTGCCCATGCCGCCGACGTAGAGCGCGGTGTACGGGCGGAAGGTGTCGGCGAGGGCGTCGATGTCGTCGTCGCTGCCGAGGGCCAGAGGGACGGTCGGGCAGACGTCGAATTCCTCCATGGTCCTGCCCGCCTTCTCCCGCCCGGCACGCAGCGGAGCGAGGGCGGTCTCCTCCAGGTGCTCGGGGGCGGCGAAGATCAGCAGCGCGCCATCGGCGATCTCACCGGTCTGCTCCAGGTTCTTCGGGCCGATCGCGGCGATGTAGAGCGGGATGTGCTCGCGCACCGGGTGGACGGTGAGCTTGAGCGGCTTGCCGGGTCCGCCGGGCAGCGGCAGGGTCCAGTGCTCGCCCTCGTGCGTGAGCCGCTCGCGCGACATCGCCTTGCGGACGATCTCCACGTACTCCCGGGTGCGGGAGAGCGGCTTGTCGAACCTGACTCCGTACCACCCTTCGGAGACCTGGGGCCCGGAGACGCCGAGACCGAGCCGGAAACGTCCGCCGGAGAGCGAGTCGAGGGTGGCCGCGGTCATGGCGGTCATCGCGGGCGTGCGCGCCGGGATCTGCAGGATCGCCGAGCCGACGTCGATCCGCTCGGTCTGCGCCGCGACCCACGCCAGCACCGTGGGGGCATCGGAGCCGTAGGCCTCGGCGGCCCAGCACACCGAGTACCCGAGCCGGTCGGCCTCGCGCGCGACGGCGAGATTGTCCGCATCCATCCCGGCGCCCCAATAGCCGAGGTTGATCCCGAGCCGCATAGCGCACCCCTTACCGATCGGTAACGTCGTCGTCTCCGGGGACTGTAGCGCGTCGCACGCACAACCGTGGCTGTCGAGTGCGCCACACTGCAGCACTGCAGCGCGTGGGCCAGTAGTGTCACCCCACATGGAGCAACGGCACGTCGGCCGAACGGGATTGCGCGTCTCGCGGCTTGGTCTTGGCACGCTCACCTGGGGGCGGGACACCGGCGAGCGGGACGCCGCCGATCTGCTGAAGGCGTTCTGGGAGGCCGGCGGAACGCTGGTGGACACCGCCGACGTGTACGCGGACGGCGGGGCGGAGTACCTGCTGGGCAGGCTGCTCGACAGCCTGGTGCCGCGTTCGGACCTGGTGATCGCGACCAAGGCCGGCAGCGTGCCGGACCCCGACCGGCGTTTCGACGGCTCGCGCGGACACCTGCTCTCCGCGCTCGACGCCTCGCTCCAGCGGCTCGGCACCGACCACGTCGACCTGTGGCAGGTGCACGCCTACGATCCGCGGACGCCGCTCGACGAGACACTGCAGGCGCTCGACATCGCCGTCGCCTCGGGACGCGCCCGCTACGCCGGCGTCTCCAACTTCTGCGGCTGGCAGCTGGCCAAGGCCGCCACCTGGCAGCGCGCGGGCGCCGGCCGCACCGCGCTGGCCAGTACGCAGATGGAGTACTCGCTGCTGCAGCGCGGGGTCGAGCGCGAGGTGCTGCCCGCCGCGCTCGACCTCGGCGTCGGCCTGCTGCCGTCGTCGCCCCTCGGCCGAGGCGTGCTCACCGGCAAGTACCGGCACGGCACCCCTCCGGACTCACGCGGCGCCTCGGACGACCTCGCACCGTTTGTGGCGCCGTACCTCGACGAGACGGCCCGGCTCATCGTCGACGCGGTCGCGACGGCCGCCGACGGGCTCGCGGTCACCCCGCTGCAGGTCGCTCTCGCCTGGGTACGGGACCGGCCCGGGGTGGCCGCGCCGATCCTCGGTACACGCAACGCGCAGCAGCTCAGCCAGGCATTGTCAGTGGAGGCCCTTACGCTTCCGGGTGAGATCTGCCAGGCGCTCGACGACGTGTCGGCGCCGGTGCATCGCTATCCCGACCACGACTGGAGCACGCTGTGAGCACCGACCGCACCGCCGACGAGGGGGGCGCCCGCCAGGCGCCCGGCTCCAATGGGCAGCCGTCCGTTGAGCTGTCCCGCCTCGCCGAGGCGGTCCGGAAGATAGAGCGGGGTGGCGGCCGCGGCGCTGCGGGCGAGCAGCCGCAGGGCACGGCGGCGCAGTGGAGTGCTCCCACGCCGGCCGCCGCACCAGCCGAGCCGGTGGCTCCGCCGCCGACGCAGACACGCGGTCCCGAGCTGTCGGGTGAGCCCGTCGAGGCGGCCCGCCAGGTACTCGCCGCCGGCGGTGCGCCGCCGGCGCTCGCCGAGGCTGCCGTGGACGCCCTGGGCGAACGGGCCGGCGAGCGACTGCATGAGGATCCCTGGCTGGTGCTGTCCCTTGCCGGGGTCCGGGTCGATCAGGCCGACGGTTTCGCGCGGGCGCTGCTCGGCGCCGCCTGCCGCCCGGACGACGAGCGGCGCGGGCGCGCGCTCGTCACCTGGCTGCTGGAGCGGGCCGCCGATGCGGGCCATACGGCGCTGGAGTGGCCGGTGCTGCGGGCGGCTCTGGAGAAGCAGTCGGTGTCCGATGCCGACGCCGCGCTGCGAACGGCCGTCGAGAACGGCCAGGTGATGGTCTTTCACGACGCGCAGGAGACGCCGGGGGCCGCACCGGGCGCCGGGGACGACGAGGCGCCGGTCACGCTTCTGCTCGGTCTGGACCGGTACTCCCTCGCCGAGGAGAGCCTCGCGGACGGCCTCGGCCGCCTGCTCAACACCTTCGAGGCCGCGGAGGGCGCGGAGGGCGCGGAGGCGGAGGCTTGGGAGGCAGCCGCCTCCGCCGCGCCGTCGCCGTCCGCGGCCGAGCTCGTCCGGGCTGTCGCAGGAAGCGCTCTGGTGACCCACTCCGGCGGTGAGGCCGCACGCGCCGAGCCGGCGGCGCTGGTGGCCGCTGCCCGCGCGGCGGGGCTGCGGGCCGTCGCGGCCGCACATACCGAGGACGGCAGGCGACGGCTTGGTCAGCACCTCGGGGAGGATGCGGCGGAGTCGGCCGTCACCGTCGACGGGCTGCTGTCGGGCGCCCAGGGGCCGGGTCGCAGCGAGGACGGGACGCTGGCGCTCGACGTGCTCGCCGTGCTGGACGCACCGCAGCTCGACGTGGAGTCGGCGGCCACGCTCGTGGAATCGGTACCGGACGGCGCACGGCTGGTCCTCAGCGGTGACCCGGGCGTCCTGTGGTCGGCGAGCGGACCGGGACGGGCCTTCGCCGATCTCGTCGCGGCGAAGGTGTGCCCGCACGTCGCCTCCCGTACGCCGGATCCCGGCCCCATCGGGGAGCTGGTCTCCGGGATCGGCGTCGGCGAGTTGACGCAGGTGGAGGCGCCGGGCAGGGAAGTGGTGATCGTGCCCGTGCATGATGCGGGCGAAGCGGTGCACCGCACCGTGCAGCTGGTCGCGGACTCGATCCCGAGGGCGATCGGCGTGCCCGCCGCGCAGACCCAGGTGATCACCGCGGGCCACGGCGGCGCCGCCGGTACGCGGTCGCTCAACGCGGTGTTGAAGGAACGTCTCAATCCCGGCCCTGGCCGGTTCGCGGGCTTCGACCCCGGCGACCGGGTGGTGTACGAAGCGGCGGCCGGCCGGGCCGTGCCCGGCGTCGTGGTCTCCGCCGAGGCCGGGGGGCTGCGCCTGGAGTGCGAGGGCGCCGCGGTGCTGGTGCCCCGTGACCGAGTGGCCACGGCCGTGCGGCACGGGTGGGCGGTGACGGCCCAGCAGGCCGTCGGCAGGCGGTGGCGCGCCGTGGTCGTGGTGCTGCCGGGGGACGCCGCCGCTGGCCTGACCCGCAGTTGGGTCTACACCGCATTCGGCCGCGGCGAGCGTCATCTGTCGGTCGTGCACGGCGTGGAGCAGGCGCTGCCTGGCGTCGTGGCCGAAGTGCCGGCCAAGGAGCGCACGACCCGCCTGCGGACGATCCTGCGGGATCAGGCCGAAGGGATATGAGCGGCGTGGCCGCCGGGCCGCTCAGCTCTCCCGGCTGATCCGGCCGGTCACGTCGTCGGCATCGCTGTCCCCACCGCCCTCGTCGTCGTCCGCTTCGCCTTCCTCGTCCTCGTCGTCGTAGACGGCGCTGATGTCGAAGCGGCAGACGGTGAGTTCGGGGTCCGCCTGGTCGAAGGGGGCGGCGAGCCACTCGCCCGGCTCGGCGGGATCGGCAGCCTGCACCCACAACGTGGAGTCGCCTTCCTCGAGACCGAACTCCTTGTGACGGGAGGCGATTTCGTCCGGCTCGTATTCGCCGAACAGGGCTCCGATCGCGGCGCCGACGCCCGTACCGGCTCCGGTGACCTCGTCGGCGACCCGCGCGGCCTGGGCGATCAGCCGCTGCGGCTCGGCGACGGCGTAGTCGCGGCGGATCAGCACGCTGATCGCACCCGGTTCCGCGGGGCCTCCGTAGGCGGGAAGCGAGTCGCCTGCGGGCACCTCGAAGGGCGTCACCTCGTCATAGGCGTCGTAGAGCAGCTCGTCGTACGCCTCGGCCGCCGAGGCGAGGGCGTCGAAAGCGGCGTAGACGGCGGGGTCGTCCTCGCCCGTGCGGTTCTCGATCGCAGCAAGGTGGCGGTCGATCGCTGCTTTGACCGCCTCGGCGGCCGCTCGCACCTCGGCCACGGGGGGCTGTACGACATCAGACATGGAGCAGACGCTATCCGTACCGGCCCGTCTCCCGCACAATAGATGCGATGCCGGAATACGAATTTCAAGACGTGTATGTGCCGCGTGGGGTCTCCCGCAACGCGACACGGCGCATGCTGACCGATCATGCCGAGTACGGCCACTGGGAGCTCGACCGCCTGCGCCTGTATCCGGACGGCAGCCGCAAGGTGCGGTTGCGAAGACGGATCATCCGCCAGGTCAGGGCGACCTGGTAAGCAGATGTGGGGCCCTGCGACCGCAGGACCCCACATCCGTTATGCCGTGCTCGTCGAGCTTTTCCTGCTCTGCGACCTCAGCCGCGAGCAGCGCTGCGACGGCCCCGGCGGTAGAGCAGGACGCCGCCGATGAGCAGACCCGCGCTGGCCGGGATGGCGGCCAGGCCGAGCATGTCCGTACCGGTGTGCGCCAGCTCCGGGCCGCCGTGCCACACATGGTGGTCATGGTGGTACGGCGGGATCCACGGCACGGTCTCCGACGGCCGGTGGTGCCGACGCGGGATGTGGCGGAGCGGCGTGTGGGAGCGAGGCGTGTACCCGGGGGACGACTCGTTCTGGCAGTCGTCGCCGAAGGCGGGGTTGAGCGCCCCGATCACATCCACCGAGTTGCCGCACGCGTTCACCGGCACATGCACCGGAACCTGCACGTTGTTGCCAGACCCGACGCCCGGCGATCCCTTCGCCACGCCCTCGGCGTCGGCCTCGCTCCGGGCGCTGCCCTTGCGGTGGCTGGAGGAGTTGACACAGTGGTTGCCGAAGGTGGGGTTGAGCGCCCCGATGACATCCACCGTGTTGCCGCACGCGTTCACCGGCACGTGCACCGGGATCTGCACCTGATTCCCGGACAAAACGCCCGGCGAGTCGGATGCTACCCCCTGCGCACCAGCGTCGGCGTACGCCAGTCCGCTGGTCACGGCGAGCACGCCGCTCGTCGCGACCATCGTCATCAGGCCCTTCTTCGCGACCTGTCTCATCAATTTCCCTGCCTTCTGGTTCTGCGGGATTGTTCGCGGACATTTGCCGCACGCGGACGTGTGCCGCAATGAGGAACAGACGAAATTCCGATTTCCTGCGCGGTTCCCCGAGTATCGCCAGTGGCCCCGGAGCGCTTTGCGCTCACTCCGGGGCCTACCGGAGTCAGACCTCAGCGGGCCTGACGCGACGTCACTTATCGACGCAAGGGTTGCCGAAGGCGGGGTTGAGCAGCGCGATGACGTTCACCGTGTTGCCACAGACGTTGATCGGCACGTGAACCGGGACCTGGACCAGGTTGCCGGACAGGGCGCCGGGGGAGCCGGGAGCGGCACCCTGCGCACCGGCGTTGGCGGCGGCCACGCCCGCACCAGCGAGCAGCAGACCGCTGGTGGCAGCCGCGGCGGCGACGACCTTCTTGATCATTATTCCTCCTTGTTGGCAGTGCGGTCCCAGCCGCGGACCGCACACCACCCAACGAGGAGAGAAGGGGCAAGCTACGTCCCCGATGATTCATTCACTCTTTCGGCTTGGCGAAGACACCCGCCCTGCCCAGCAGTGTCGTTTCGCCATCCAGGGCCCTCACCGACCTGTTCAGCTGTTTTTCCGCCAGTTCTTCGGTCGGCTCATCACTCAGCACTGGTCGAGAAAACGATCGAGCACACGTACGCCGAATTTCAGCCCGTCAATCGGCACCCGCTCGTCCAGACCGTGGAACATTCCGGCGAAGTCGAGCTCCGGCGGCAGCTGCAGCGGCGCGAAGCCGAAGCAGCGGATGCCGAGATCCGAGAACGACTTGGCGTCCGTGCCGGCCGACAGGCAGTACGGGACCGCCCGCGCGATCGGGTCCTCGGCGCGCAGCGCCGACTGCATCGCCTCCACCAGCGCACCATCGAAGCTGGTCTCCAAGGCCTTGTCGGAGTGGACGTCCTCGCGCTTCACACGCGGACCGAGCACTGTGTCGAGCTCGGCGAGGAACTCCTCCTCCAGCCCCGGCAGGAACCGTCCGTCCACGTGAGCGGTGGCCTGACCCGGGATGACGTTCACCTTGTAGCCGGCGCCGAGCATCGTGGGGGCCGCGGTGTTGCGCAGCGTCGCGCCGATGAGCCGGGCGATGCCGCCCAGCTTGGCGAGGGTCGCGTCCATGTCCTCCGGGTCGAGCTCCACCCCGAGCGCGTCGGAGAGCTCGTCGAGGAAGGACCGCACGGTCTTGGTCACCCGCACCGGGAATTTGTGGCGCCCGAGCCGGGCCACGGCCTCGCACAGCTCGGTGATCGCATTGTCGGTATTGGTCATGGAGCCGTGCCCCGCCGTGCCGTCGACGGTGAGCCGCATCCAGTGCATGCCCTTCTCGGCGGTCTCGACGAGGTAGAGCCGCAGGTTCTCGTTGACGGTGAACGAGAACCCGCCGACCTCGCCGATCGCCTCCGTCACGCCCTCGAACAGGTCGGGATGGTTGTCGACCAGATGCCGGGCGCCGAAGACGCCGCCCGCCTCCTCGTCCGCCAGGAAGGCGAGAACCACGTCGCGAGGAGGTTTGCGGCCGCTGCGCAGCCTGTCCCGGACGACGGCGAGCGTCATCGCGTCCATGTCCTTCATGTCGACCGCGCCGCGCCCCCACACGCATCCGTCGGCGATCTCGCCGGAGAACGGGTTGTGCGTCCAGTCGTCGGCGTTGGCCGGTACGACATCGGTGTGCCCGTGGATCAGCAGCGCCGGCCGGGATGGGTCCTCCCCCGCGATCCGGGCGACGGTCGACGCCCGTCCCGTGTGCGATTCGAAGATCTGCGGTTCGAGGCCGGCCTCGGCGAGCTTCTCGGCAACGTACTCGGCAGCCGCGCGCTCCCCCGGACCGGAGTGGTCGCCGTAGTTGCTGGTGTCGATGCGGATCAGCTCACGGCACAGATCGACGACCTCGTCCTCACCAGTGACCGTCCGTGCCGGATTCGACTCGCTCACGCTGCCTCCTCGTTCGTACCGCACTCATCCCCGCCCGGCCGCGCCCGGCCGAACGGGACTCGTCCCGCCATCCTCCCCCGCGGGACGCGGGAGTCCCAAGGCCCCTCCCGGCCGTCACACGCTCGTCACAGGACGAGCCCCGCCGGGCCGCCGACGGGGTGATCGGGGACGTCCAGATCTTTGCTATCGTTTACCCCGTCGCCGCGGCAGCCGCCCCGAACAGGGCAGGCACATCCGAGGCGGCAACCCGGTCCGGGTGGCGGAATGGCAGACGCGCTAGCTTGAGGTGCTAGTGCCCTTTATCGGGCGTGGGGGTTCAAGTCCCCCCTCGGACACGTACCTTTCACCAACGGAATGCGGGTCGGGAGCGATCTCGACCCGCATTTTGCGTTGCGCACGGTTGTACGGCTGCGACGGGCCGGCGGTCTTCCTGCCCGCGTTCCCTCAGGGGGCTTCTCGGGGTGGCAGCCGTGTCGCGCTTCCCTGCCGATCAGCGAAGGAGAGGACCACGCCACGCCAGTGGCTGGTCTCTGGTACCACCGTCGCACGACACAGCGGGAAGCAAGCTGCGGACCTTCACGAGGTGATGCGGGAGGAGGCTGGCCAGCTGCGGCGGACGGGGAGGCATCCGACGGCTGCCGCAGAGAACTCCGGGAGACTCACACAAGCCGTCGCTCAAGGGATCCGCCATGCCGAACGCGCTCAGGACTCCTGCCGAAGCAGGTACTTCTGGATCTTGCCGGTGGAGGTCTTGGGCAGGGGACCGAAGACGACCGTTTTCGGCGCCTTGAACCGGGCAAGCCGTTCCCGGACGAACGCGATCAGCTCGCCCTCGGTCACGACGGCCCCGTCGTGCAGCGTCACATAGGCCGCGGGTACCTCGCCCCAGCGTTCGTCGGGCCTTGCGACGACCGCCACCTCGAGCACCGCAGGGTGTTCGGCGATCACTTGCTCCACCTCCACGGAGGCGATGTTCTCTCCACCGGAGATGATCACGTCCTTGCTCCGGTCCCGCAGCTCGACGTAACCGTCGGAATGGACCACCCCGAGATCACCCGTGCGGAACCAGCCGTCCAGCACGGCACGCCGGGTGGCGATCTCGTCCTTGAAGTAGCCGAGCATGACGTTGTTCCCTCGCAACGTGATCTCGCCGAGGGTCCGCCCGTCGGCGGGAACCTCCGAGCCGTCTTCGGCCACCACGCGGGCCTGGCACGAGATCATGTTCCCGACCCCCTGCCTCGCCTTGAGCCGGGCCTGCGTGTTTGCGTCGAGGTTGTTCCACTCCGGACGCCAGTCACAGATCATCGCGGGGCCGAACGTCTCGGTCAGCCCATACAGATGCGTCACCTCGAAGCCGAGTTCCCGCATCCGGCGCAGTATTGCCGGGCTGGGCGGTGAACCTCCCGTCGCCACCCGCACGGTCGTCCCGACGGGTTCGGCCTCCGGCGCATACGCCAGCATGGAAAGGACGGTCGGAGCGGCGTTGAGGTGGGTGACCCCCTCTTCGTGGATCAGCCGCCACACCTCGGCGGGCTCCGGTTTCGGCAGGCACACATGAGTGGCGGCGGCCGCCGTCACCGCCCACGGGAAACACCAGCCGTTGCAGTGGAACATCGGCAGCGTCCACAGATGCACCGCCGACGGCGACAACCCGGTGTGCCCCACCATCGCCAGCGCCTGGAGGTAGGCACCACGGTGGTGATACATCACGCCCTTCGGCATGCCGGTGGTGCCCGAGGTGTAGTTGATGGACAGCAGGGACCGCTCGTCGTCGGCCCTCGCCTGACGAGGAGCGGCGCCGGCGAGCAGCTCCTCGTACTCCGCCCCCGCATTGATCGTGAGTGGCGCCGTGTTCGCCCGTGCGAGCGCAGGGCCGACCAGCGGCTCGAACGCCGGGTCGTAGACGAGTACGGCGGCCCCCGAATGGCCGAGGATGTAACCGATTTCGCCCGCGGACAGGCGGGTGTTCATCGCGACCAGTGGTACCCCCGCCCAGGGCACGCCGAAATGCGCCTCGAGCAGTACGTGTGTGTTGGGAGCGAGCACGGCGACCGGGCGGCCGCCGGTGAGCGGGTGGAGCGCACCCGCCAGCTGTCGGCAGCGGCGGTGCAGCTCTGCGTATGTCCAGCGCTGGTCGCCGTCGATCACCGCGACCCGATCACCATGCGCGGCTGCCGCCCTTTCGAGGTATGCGGTCGGGGTCAGTGGCTCGAACGACAGGGCAGCCAATCCGGCGTCGAGATCGGCTCGCATGGATGGCCTCCTTGACCTGTTGACGGACGGAACGACGCCCGGCGCCTCGGACGGCTGCCGGGTGGGTGTGGTCAACCCAGTGCAAACAGCTCCAGCTGGATGGTGTCGGGGTCTCGGAACACCAGGACCGAATAACGGAACGGCTCGGTCATATCGGTGATGGGCGAGTGATCGACGCCCAGCTCGTCCAGCCAGTTCACCCACGAGGTCAGCTCGTCCCGGCCGGCCACGGAGAACGCGATGTGGTCGAGCCCTGTGCGTCGCTCGTCGAAGCGTTCGCCGGCGTTCTCGTCGTGATGGTGCAACCCGATGGCGATTTTGGAGTGCGGGTCGGTCAACAAGACGGCGTACCCCGCGTTCTCGTCCTCGTAATGCGGGAATTTTACCGGAACACGTTCGAGGCCGAAGACGCGCTGATACCACTCGATGCTGCGGTCGATGTCGGTGACGGTCGGCGAAAAGTGGTGCACGCCCTCGATCTTCGGGCGGTTCTCGATGCTCATCGATACCTCGTCATCTCCCGGGGCCGCATACGGGTCAACCTCGATCGAGGACGGTGGCGGCCCTTACCGCGGAAGGACACTAGCCGTCGGGCTGCTTCACGGCTATGCGGAATCCTGCTGCGAATGTGCCCATTCGATGCGAGAACGCGGGCCGGGCGGAGAGCCGGTCGCCGATATCGCCAGGTGCGCACCTCGTGGCGGCCCCGACAAATCCGAATGGGTTGGGGGCCGTGGTTATCACTACGCCCCCGGTCGGTCCCGGTGTTCGCACAACAACTCGGCGCGGGCCCGCGACGGACGGCCCCGGTGGGGCGGCTCGGGGCGGGACGTCCGACCGGGGCGTTCGCTAGCGGTTGGTGCTGCGTCGTGCAACGCCGGTGGAACCCGCAGTATTTCAGCGGTAACCGGCATCGTCACAGCCGCCGCGTTGTCGTAGCTTCTGAGTCATCTGCCGTTACGGGTAGCGCGAACGCCCTCCTCGAGGCCGGGGTCGTACCCGTCGATGACGTCGGAGGAACGCGACCGTGACTGATGCGCTTCACCTGCTCGACGAGACCCACACATCCGGAGACCTGCTCGCGGAGATCCGCACCCGGACCCCGGAGATCGGCGGCAACCTGGGCGGATGGCCGGGGCTGACCCTCTACCGGTTCACACAGCCGACCGCGCCTCACTGGGACGAGGTGAAGTCGTTGTCGTTGTGCATCGTCGCGCAGGGCCGGAAGTGCGTCGTGGTCGACGACCGGGAGTATGTCTACGACGCGTTCAACTACCTCGTGCTGAGCAACAGCCGTCACTTCACCGCCGAGATCCTCGAAGCCACCCAGGCGAAGCCGTTCCTGTCGCTGGTGCTGCAGATCGATCCCAACCTGGTACGGCGCATCTCGGCCGACATCTTCGACCGGCGTACGACGACCTTCGGCCGGCCGCCGCAGGGAAAACCCGAGAGCACGTTCGTCACCCCGCTCGACCGCAGCCTCGTGGGCGCGATGGTCCGGTTCCTCCGCGCCACCGACACCGGAGCGGACCGGCGCGTGCTGGCCCCGGTGTACCTCCAGGAGATGGTGTACCGGGTACTGCAGGCCGAGCAGTATTCCCGGCTCCTGGAAGTGGCGGCCACGGAGGTGGCGAGCAATCCGCTCAGCGAGGTCATCTCCTACGTGCAGGAGAATATGTCACAGCCGCTGACGGTCAGTGACCTCGCGGAGCGGGTGGCGCTGAGTCCGTCGGCGTTCTCCCATCTGTTCCGCGACGTGACGGGGAAGTCGCCGTACCGGTTCGTGAAGGAGATGCGGCTCAACCGTGCGCGAGAGCTGCTGCTCGAGGGCGAGCTGAGCGTCACGCAGGTGTCCCGCGCCGTCGGCTACTCGAGCACTTCGCATTTCATCAACGAGTTCCGCGACCGGTTCGGCGCCAGCCCGCGTGCGTACTGCGACTTCGATTCGCTCAGGAGGGACCTGCGCGTGCGGAAAGCGTGAGCGCGCCGGGCGGGGTGCCCGGAGAAAGGGCACCCCGGCGCTGCCAGTGCCCCGGCAGGCAGCGTTCTCCCCGCCCAGCTCTGCCCCAAGCTGCTTCGAGCAGGGGCCGCACTCGCCGCACCCGCCGAAAGCCCAAGTACGTCCAGTACGAGGACTTCCGGCCGGCACGCCGAGAGCACGCACCGGACGACGCTCCTTGACGGGCAAACGTTGCCTGCCGCGGCGCTAGCGAGCGGCGCCGAGCGTGGCGTGCTCTGCGACGAGCCGGTCGGCGAGGGGAGTGGAGGACGCCGGGTTCTGTCCGGTGTAGAGGTTCCCGTCCACCACGACGTGCGGCTGCCACGGGGTACCGCTCTGCTCGAACCTGCCGCCGGAGCTCAGGAGCCGGTCCTCCAGGCACCAGGCGGCCTTCTCCGCCAAACCCACCTGTGCCTCCTCCGTATTGCTGAAACCGGTCACCCGGCGGCCGGCGAACAGCCAGTTCCCGCTCGCGTCCCGGGCGGGCAGCAAGGCGGCGGGGCCGTGGCACACCGCCGCGACGGACTTGCCCGCCTCGGTGAACTCGCGTAGCAGTGTGCCGAACGCCTCGGACACGGCCAGATCCTCCATCGGGCCGTGCCCGCCGGGCACGAAGACGAAGTCGAAAGCAGCCGCGTCCACCCGGTCCAGGTCCGCCGGCGCGCGGAGTTCGCCGGCGATGCTGTCCAGGTAGGCGCGGAAACGCCGGCCCGGCTCCTCGGAACCGCCGTTCATCGCGGCTGTGAAGCCGGCCTCGTCCGCGGTGGGCACGGCCGCGCCGGGAGTGGCGATCGTGAGGTCGAAGCCGGCCCCCCGGAAGATCTCGTGCGGGACGGCCAGTTCCTCGGGCCAGAAGCCGCACGGGTGCCGGGTGCCGTCTGCGAGCGTCCAATAGTCCACGCCGGACACGGCGAAAAGTACGCGTGTCATGAAAAGCCTCTCTGCTTCGGATGGCTCGGAGGTCTCTCGTTCCGAATGGGGAAACCGGGACCGATGGTAACCGCGCAATGCCGCCGGACAGGCTTCTTCAACCGGAATCCGGTACAGCTCAGCCGGATCACGCACCCTTCGCCGTCGCCGTGTCGGAATACGCACAACTCCCGCAGGAATGTTTGATTCGGCGAACGCGACAGCGCGGATACCGTTCCTCAACGGTCGCCGCTCCCCGCTGGACAGGAGTTGTCATGCCCCGTATTGCTTATCTCGTCTCGAGTGCAAGCGAGATCGCTCTCGCCGACGGCGCCACCCATCCCACCGGCTACTTCGCCGAGGAGGCCATCAAGCCCTACGAGAGGTTCGTCGCCGCCGGAGCCGACGTCGTCGTCCTGACTCCGGACGGTCGGCCGCCGACGGCCGACCCCTACGGGCTCGAGTACTTCTTCCACTTTCCCGAGCAGGACATGGACTTCTTCGCCTCGGTGACCCGTACGTTCCACCACGACCCGGACGACATCCGGATCACGCTGCACCACACGACGGAGCTGGGCCTGGTCGCCGGCCGCCGCATCACCGAGAGGCTCAGGGAACGCGGTGCCACCTTCGCCGACGCGCACGCGCTCGTCAGCAGGGCAGCGAAGATCGCGTGGCGGGAGGATCGCCAACTGCCCGAGGTGATGGTCACCGAGGCACTCGACGGAGGACTGTCCCGGGCGGAGATCCAGGCGGCCGTGGACGAACTCGAGGAGGACGCCCGTGCGCTGTCGGCCGAGCGCGAGGGCAAGCTCGACGCGATCCCCGGCTTCCGCGCCCCGGTCTCGCTGGCAAGCCTGAGCGACTCCCGACTCGGCGAGTTCGACGCGGTGTTCGCCCCGGGCGGGCACGGGCCGATGGTCGACCTCGCGGACAACCCGGACGCCGGACGGCTCTTGAAGATCCTGCACGACAAGGGCGCGCCGATCGCGACGCTGTGCCACGGCCCGGCGCTGCTGCTGTCCGCGCCGGAGCGCGAGGACGGTCAGTGGCTGTTCGACGGCTACCGGATGACCTGCTTCACCGACGAGGAGGAGGACCAGACCGCGCCGGGCCGGATCGGTATGCAGTGGTACCTGGACGCCGCGCTGAAGAACGCAGGCGCCGTGTTCGACGACGCCCCTTCGGCGTGGGTCTCGCACGTCGTGGTCGACCGCAACCTGATCACCGGCCAGAACCCGGGCTCGACCGAGGCGACCGCCGATGCCGTGCTGAAGGCCCTGGGCATCCGGTGACGTTGTTCAGGCGCCGCCCCCGGCCGACCGACACCCAGGAGTGGAAGAAAGTGGACATGACACCGGAACAGACCGTGCAGGCCTTCCTCACCGCGTTCCAGCTCGGTGACGTGGAGACCGCGATGTCCGTAGTGGGCGGTTCAGTACAGGCCGACGTGTTCCCGCTCGGCGTGCGGGCGGGCGGGTTCGACGACCTGCGCGGCCTCCTGGGCGAGATCGTGGCCGCGTTCCCCGACCTGCGCGTGACCGTGCTCAACGTCATCCCGACGGGCTCCGTGGTCACCGTCGAGCTCAAGGTCGAGGGGACCCAGGCCCGCGACTACCTCGGGGTGGTCAACCAGGAGAAGCACCTCGACCTCGACGAGGCGTGGCGGTTCACCGTCGCCGCCGGGCGGATCACAGCAGTCGGCGTGTACTGGTGCCAGGGCCAGCTCTACCGGCGCCTCGCCGTCAAACGGGTCGACCAGATCGCAATCGTGTGAGGACGAAGATGACAACCACGGACATGACGAGTCGCAGCCGGATCGCCGCCCAGGTCGTCTCCGATTTCTTCGGCGCCTACCGGCGCCACGACATCGAGGCGATGGTCGAGAAGTGCACGGACAACGCCGACTTCTCCTACGTCCCCTTCGAACTGTGGGGAAAGCAGCGCGTGCTGCGCGGGGACGGGAAGGTGCGGACCATCGGCAAGGTCATCTGGACCGGGCTGATCAACTCCTTCCCCAACCTGTTCAACGAGGTGCACAGCGTCGATGCGAACGAGCACGGCGACGTCGTGGTGACCTGCGACATCGGGGGCACGCAGCAGATCGCGTGGGCGCTGGCCGCCCCGCAGGGCAAGAAGTTCCGCGAACCCCACCTGTTCCTCTTCCACGTCGACGAGTCGGGACTCATCGACAAGGTGAAGGCCTACTGGAACAACGCCGGCATCAACACCCAGCTCGGGCATCTCGAAGTCGACTGAGAAAGAAACCGAGGGACACCAGATGAGCCTGCTGAGGCGAGAAGAGTGGCAGCACTTCGTCCGCGACGTCGACTGGGCTTTCTCCTACGTCGACGACGAGGCGGTGTATCCGGAATGGCACAGCGGCACCGGAAAGGTGCCGCGGGAGGCCTGGCTGAAGTGGGAGGAGGACTACAAGGTCACCTACCCCGAATACGTAGCGACCCAGCGCGAGAAGGAGTCCGCGGCCTACGCGGTGAAGGCGGCGCTGCAGCGGTCCAGTTCGTTCGACACCCTCGACGAGGGCTGGAAGTCCTCCACCAAGATGCACTTCGGCGGTATTGCCCTCGTCGAGTACGCCGCGATGCTGGGCGAGCTGAAGATGGCCCGCTTCGGGCTCAACGGCGCCTGGCGGAACATGGCCACCTTCGGTCAACTGGACGAGCTGCGGCACTCGCAGATCACCACCTTCTTCGGGCACGAGTTCGTCGGCAAGGACCCGCAGTATGACTGGACACAGAAGACGTTCCACACCAACTGCTGGGTGCCGATCTCGCTGCGGAACCTGTTCGACGGCATGATGATCGCCCCGAACGTGGTCGACCTGGCGATCGAGCTGCCGTTCACCTTCGAGACCGGCTTCACCAACCTCCAGTTCGTCGCTCTGTCGGCGGACGCGCTGCAGTCCGGCGACGTCAACTTCGCGAACATGATCTCCTCGATCCAGACCGACGAGGCACGCCACTCCCAGCAGGGCGGCCCGACGCTGGAGATCCTGGTCGAGCACGACCCGGTGCGCGCCCAGTGGGTCATCGAGAAGAGCTTCTGGGGCTCCGCCCGCGCGTTCGCCGCGCTCACCGGCCCGGCCATGGACTACTACACCCCGCTGGAACACCGTAAGCAGTCCTACCGGGAGTTCATGGAAGAGTGGATCATCGACCAATACATACGGACCATCCAGGACTACGGACTCAAGAAGCCCTGGTTCTGGGACGAGTTCATGCGCGGCCTCGACACCTGGCACCACGCGCTGCACATGGGCCTCTGGTTCTGGCGACCGACCATCTGGTGGCGGCCGAAGGCCGGGGTGAGCAAGGACGAGCGTGAGTGGCTGCGCGAGAAGTACCCGAACTGGGAGGGCGTCTACGGCGACAAGTGGGACGTCATCATCGACAACATCAACGCCAACAACGTCGAGGCGACGCTGCCGGAGACCCTGCCCTGGCTGTGCAACATGTGCCACCTGCCGGCGTGCAACCCGACACAGTCCCGCGACGGCAGCTGGCGCGTACGTGACTGGTCGCTGAAGTACGACGGCAAGACCCACCACTTCTGCACCAACGCCTGTCGGCAGATCTGGTGGAAGGACCGCGACAACGTCAATCACGAGACGGTGATCGACCGGTTCCTGGCCGGCCAGATCCAGCCCATGGACGTCAGCGGCATTCTCGGCTACATGGGCCTGACCCCGGACGTGATGGGCGACGACCCGGACTACGCCGCCTGGACGAAGGACTACGTCGGCCGGTCCGCGACCGGTCTGGCCCTGGCCCCGGCCGAGAGCGAGGAGTCATGACCGACAACTCCACCGCCGAGCGCGACCTGCAGGACCAGCCACCGCAGCTGGTGCCGCTCAACGCGATCTTCGCCACCGACTTCGTCCAGATCCTGGTGCCGGTCACCACCGCGAACACCGTCCGCGAGGTCGCCGCGGCGGTCGCGCACCACGTCGAAGGCAAGCGGGTGCGGGCCCTGCCTCACGAGAAGGTGGTCTTCCACCGCGGCCGGCGTCTGCCCCCGGAGATGACGGTGGCCGAGGCGGGAATCGAGCCGCACGACCACGTCCGTGTCGAGTACGACCTGCCGAAGGGAACGAAGTGAAGAATCCTGTCGGCCCCATCCTGCGCATGGGGGACGAGATCGACAAGGTCGTCGCGGCGATCGAAGACGACAACCCCGGAAAGGAGATCGAGGTCATCGACCGCGGCTCCTACGTCCGGGTGCAGGCAGAGGACCGCATCACCCTCACCCAACAGACCCTGCGCGCCTACCTGGGCGCCGACTACGCGATCCGCTCGCTCGAGGCGATCATGTCCTCGTTCAACGGCCGGATCATCACCACGAGCGACTCGATCACCTGGGAGAAGGTGTCCGCCCGCCGCGACGCCCTGGCGGGAAGGGAGTGACCCGATGACCGTTCCGGCGAAGAAGCCGCGTCCCCGCCGTACGTTCAGCGCCTTCGGCGACGTCCGGAGGATGCCGAGCGAGTACGAGGTGATGACCCACGCCCAGAACTGGACGACCCGGTCGAACCGGCTTGCCGCGTTCGAGCAGAACCCGTCGTCGCCGGCGAACCTGTGGTTCCTCACCTACCGGGAGAACTCGCCACTCCAGGCCGAGGACTGGGAGCAGTTCCGCGACCCGGACTCACTGACCTACCGCGCCTACGTCTCGATGCAGGCCGACGCCGAGGCGAAGACCGGCGGCGTGCTCGAGGAGTACGCCGAGGCGGAGGCGGACCGCGCACTCTTGCCCGGGCAACTGGCCCTGCTGCGTTGTCTGTACACCCCGTCCCGGTACCTGGTCCACGGTTGCCAGCAGATCGAGGCCTACGTCGGGTACATGGCGCCCACGTCCTACATCACGAACGCCGCGGGGTTCGCGGCCGCGGACTTCCTGCGGCGGGTCACGCTCACCGCGTACCGCACCAGGGAGTTGCAGCTCGCCCACCCGGACTCGGGGATCGGCGAGAGTGAGCGGCGGATCTGGGAGACCGACGGGAGCTGGCAACCAGCCCGCCGGGCGATCGAGAAGGCGCTGATCGCCTATGACTGGGGCGAGGCGTTCACGGCGCTCAACCTGGTGCTCGCGCCCACCCTGGACGACGTGCTGATCCGCCAGTTCCGGGAGGTCTCCCGTGACAACGGCGACCAACTGTCGTGGCTGCTGGCCTCGTTCCTGCAGGCGGACAGTGACCGGCGCAACCGGTGGAGCGCCGCACTGGTGTCGTTCTGCGTGGAGCAACAGCCCGGCAACGAGGAAGCGCTGCGGCGCTGGATTCGGCGCTGGACCCCGATCGCCGACGAAGCCGCCGCGGGGCTGGGCGGGCTCCTGCAGACACGGCCGGAGCGCGGTCACGACGCGAGCCAGGTGGCCGCCGGTGCCCGGGCCGCACGCGAGGCCTTCCACGCCAGGGTGTTCGAGGGATTGCGATGAGCAGCGCGATGACCGGTCAGTGGCAGGAAGCCATGGCGCTCGAGGACCTCTGGGAAGGCGAGAAGGAGCCCGTCGAGATCGGTGGCAAGAAGATCCTGTTGGTCAACGTGGACGGTGAGATCCGCGCCTACGAGAACAAGTGTCCGCACCAGGCGTGGGCGCTCGACGAGGCCGACTTCGACGGACAGGAGATCACCTGCATGCGCCACATGTGGGTCTTCGACGCCCGCGACGGCCGGGGCGTCAATCCGGACAATTGCCACCTGACCGCTTTCCCGTGCCGGGTGAACGAGGACGGCATGATCCTGGTGGACGTCGGATGAGCACGCGGCGCTACCTGCTTGTAGGAGGCGGCGTCGCGGCCGCGTCAGCCGCCTCCCATCTGCGCCGGCGCGGGTTCGACGGGCAGATCGCGCTGATCGGCGAAGAGCCGGATCTGCCCTACGAGCGGCCTTTGCTGTCGAAGGGGTTCCTCGCAGGGACCGCGGACTTCGGCGAGCTGCAGGCCCGCGAACCTGCCTGGTACGGCGAGCAGGAGGTCGAGCTCCGGTTGGGCACCCGGGTCGCGTCGTTCGACCCGAGTGCGCGGTCGGTGACGCTGTCCTCCGGCGAGCGGCTGGGCTACGACGCGTTGGTGCTCGCCACCGGCCTACGGCCACGGAAGCTGCCCGGATTCGACGGTGAACGCGTGCACCATCTGCGCACCGCCGCGGACGCGAGGCGGCTGCACGCCGAACTCGCACGGTCGCAGCGCCTTGTCGTCCTCGGCGCGGGCTTCGTGGGCTGCGAGGTCGCCGCCACCGCGGCCGGGCTCGGCAAGCACGTCATCGTGCTCGAGCCGGCCGGCACTCCGCTGGAGCGGGCTCTCGGTTCGGCGATCGGGACCGTTGTGACGGAGGTCCACCGGGAGCATGGCGTGGATGTCCGCCCGGGCGAGTACGCCACCTCGCTCATGCGCACCCGGGACGGGCTCTTGCTGACCACCAACCTCGGCAAGCGGGTGGAATGCGATCTGGTGCTGGTGAGCGTGGGATCCGAGCCCAATGTGGAGCTCGCCGTGCGGGCCGGGCTCGCCACCGGCAACGGGATTGTGGTCGACGAGTACGGACGGACCACGGCGCCCGGGGTGTACGCGGTCGGGGACGTCGCTGCCCAGTACCACCCGGTCTACCGCAGCCGGATCCGCGTCGAGCACCACGACAACGCGCTGCGCCAGGGCGCGAACGTCGCCGCCACGCTGACCGGCGCGAGCGAGGGGCACGCCGACACCTACTGGTTCTGGTCCGACCAGTACGAGCACAGCCTGCAGGCGGCAGGCCGGCCGCGGGATCCGGACGGCCTGGTGATCCGCGGCTCGATGGCGGAGCGGAGCTTCTCCGCCTTCTCCCTGGCCGGCGACCGGATCCGGGGCGTGGTCTCGCTGAACCGACCCGGCGACGTGCTGGCGGTGCGGCGCCTGCTGTTCGAGCCGCACCAGGTGAACGCCGAGCAGCTGCGGGACGAGTCGGTCCCGCTCAAGCGGCTGGTGCCGCGGACCCGCGGGGCGGCCGCCCGAGTCTGATCCCACGACCGGAGAAGGAACCACCATGACCAGTATCGGAGTGTTGACAGTCCACGAGCGGCAGGCCCGGGTCGCTGCGGCCGACGCCAGCGCCGCGCTCGAATCGGTCAGCGGGCTGACGGCCGTCCAGGCCGTGGCGAAGCTGAGGCTCGGCCCCGGCCGGACCTGCGAACCGGTGGCACGACTGATCGACAAGGCACTCGCCCGGGCAGGACGGGCCGGCCTCGGCGCCGAGCAGCTGGTCGTGCTCGGCGGCACTGCGGAGACGGCCGAGGACATCGTCCGGGTCCGCCGCAAGGCACACGGCAAGGCCGACTGGATCAGCAGTCCCACCTCCGACGTGCGGATCGAGCTGCGGCCGGCAGGCCTGCACGGTCTTCCCGGGGATGTCGCTGCAGAGCCGGCCCCGCGGGAGGAAGCGCCACCCGCCCCCCCGGCGGCCGGTCCGCCCGACATCCGTGCCGTCGCGGTCCGTGACGCCCTGTACCAGGTGATCGACCCGGACCTCGGTGTCAACATCGTGGATCTGGGCTTCGTCCGCGACATCCAGGTGGCCGCCGGCGGTGACGCGATCATCACGATGACCCTGACCTCGGCCGCCTGCCCGCTGACCCAGGTGATGCGCGACCAGATCCGCACGGTGCTCCTGGAGGAGTCCCGTCTCGTGACGGACTTCCACATCGAGTGGTCCTGGCTGCCGGCCTGGCGGCCGGCCGACATCAGCGAAGACGGCCGCGATCAGCTCCGCGCCATCGGTTTCACCCACTTCTGACGAGAAAGGACACAGTCATGCCCCACGTGGTCATCGCGACCTGGAAGGCCAAGCCCGGCCGGGCCGCGCGCATCCGGAAGATCCTGGAGACGGTGGCGCCGCTCAACCGCGCTGAGGAAAAGATGCTGCAGTTCGAGGCGCACGTGAGCGCCGAGGATCCGGACACCTTCGTGCTGTACGAGAAGTACACCGACGCGTCCGGTTACGAGGAGCACCGGGAGACCGAGGCCTTCAAGTCCTACGTCCTCGGCGAGGCCCTGCCCGAGCTGGCGGAGCGCAGCGTCACCCGGTTCGAGGTGATCGTCTGACCGCATGATGTTGACGGACAGCGTCTCCTCGTCGGCCTCGCCACAGCCCGCACCGCCGACGGAGAGGGTTCCCAGGTCAGCTCTTCTCCATCCCGGAGTGGCGGTAGGAGTAGCCGAAGTACACCAAGAGCCCGATCAGGAACCACACCGCGAATCGTGCCCACGTCTGCCAGTGCAGAAAGGTGATCAGCCAGAGGGAGAACACCGCGCCGATCCCGGGCACCACCGGCACTCCCGGGCAGCGGAACGACCGGGGCAACTCGGGCCGCCGGTAACGCAGGACGATCACAGACACGCTCACCACCACGAAGGCGAGCAGGATGCCGATGTTCGTCAGCTCGGCAGCCACGGTGATCGGCAGCAACCCGGCGAGGACGGCTGAGGCGACACCGACGATCCAGGTGACACGGGTCGGCACATGGTGCGTCGGATCGGTCTTGGCGAACCACCTGGGCATCAGCCCGTCCCTGCTCATGGAGAACCACACCCGCGTCACCCCGAACATGAAGGTGAACATGACGGTCAGGATGCCGATGATCGCGCCCAGCGCGACCACGTTGGCGATCCCGTTCAGGCCCACAGACTTGAACGCGCTGGCGAAGCCACTCACCGGGTTGATGAACCGGTAGTTCTGCATGCCCGTCAGCACCAGGCACGCGAGGACGTACAGCACCATCGAGATGGCGAGCGAGTAGACGATCGCCTTGGGCATGTGGCGTTGCGCGTCCTTGGATTCCTCGGCGGCGGTGCTCATCGCGTCGTACCCGAAGACCGCAAAGAAAACGGTGGCAGCGCCCGTGAACGCGCCGCCGACGCCGAAGGGGAAGAACGGGTGGTAATTGGCGGTGGTGATGTGAAAGAACCCGACCGCGATCACCAGCAGCACCACCAGCACCTTCAGGGCGACGACGGAGGTCTCGAAGCGGGCCGCGTTCCTGACGCCGCGCGTCAGCAGAAACGCGATGAGCAGGCAGAGCACGGCCGCGAACAGATCGATCCTGCGGCCTGGTCCGGTGCCGGGCGCGCCCTGTATCCACAGCGGCAGGTGCACGCCGAGCTGGCTGATGAGGAACTCGAAGTACCCGGCGATGCCGATGGCGACGACGGCGACGATTGCCGTGTACTCCAGCAGCAGGTCCCAGCCGATGCACCAGCCGACGATCTCGCCGAGCACTGCGTACCCGTAGGTGTAGGCGGATCCGGCCTTGGGGATGAGCCCGGCGAACTCCGCGTAGGAGAGCGCGGCGGCCCCGCTCGCCACCCCGGCGATGAGGAACGAGATGACGACTGCGGGCCCAGCGGTTCTGTGCGCCACCGCTCCGGTGAGGGCGAAGATCCCGGCGCCGATGATGCCGCCGACGCCGATCGCGGTGAGCTGCCACAGCCCGAGGGAGGCGGTCAGCTTCCCGCCCGCCCGTTCCTCCTCGAACCTCTCGGATGTCTCGTCCCGCTCGATCGGTTTGCGGCGCAACACGCCATGTCCGGCCCGGAGCGCGTTCATGAGCAGTCCCTCCGACGACACCTGACGGCGGCCCATCATCGCGATACCGCGGGACCTGCGGAAGCCGCCGCGCGGGGCCGTACGGGCGAACGACGGTCAGCCCACGCGCGACTGCCCGCGGCCCGCCCTGGGCTCACCCAGGTGGGATCCGCGAGTGCCTTCGGATTGAGGACGTCCAGGCCGGCCGGCGCGGGCCGGCCTGGACGTCGTGATCAGATGAGGTCGAACCGGTCGAGGTTCATCACCTTGTCCCACGCCGCGACGAAGTCGTTCACGAACTTCTCCTTCGCGTCATCGCTCGCGTAGACCTCCGCGAGCGCGCGCAGCTCGGAGTTCGACCCGAAGACGAGGTCGGCACGGCTGCCGGTCCACTTGACCTCGCCCGTAGCGGCGTCGCGACCCTCGAACGTGTTCGCGTCCCCGGACGTCGCCTTCCACGTCGTGCCCAGGTCGAGCAGGTTGACGAAGAAGTCGTTGGTCAGCGACCCGGGGGTCGTGGTGAAGGCGCCCAGCGGCGACTGCTGGTGGTTCGCGCCCAGGACGCGAAGGCCACCGACGAGGACCGTCATCTCGGGGGCGCTCAGGGTCAGCAGGTTCGCCCGGTCGACCAGCAGGTACTCGGCCGGCAGCCGGTTGCCCTTACCGAGGTAGTTGCGGAATCCGTCAGCGGTCGGTTCGAGCGCGGCGAACGACTCCACGTCGGTCTGTTCCTGCGACGCGTCCACGCGGCCCGGCGTGAAGGGGACCTCGACGTCGAAGCCGGCGTCCTTGGCGGCCTGCTCGACGGCAGCACACCCGCCGAGCACGATCAGGTCGGCGAGAGAGACCTGCTTGCCGCTGGTCTGGGTGGCGTTGAAGGCTTCCTGGATCGCTTCCAGGGTGCGCAGCACCGTGGCCAGTTGGTCCGGGTCGTTGACCTCCCACCCGCGCTGCGGCTCGAGGCGGATGCGCGCACCGTTGGCACCGCCGCGCTTGTCGCTGCCGCGGAAGGACGAGGCCGACGCCCACGCGGTGGACACGAGCTGGGACACCGACAGGCCCGAGCCGAGGATCCGGCCCTTGAGGGAGGCGATGTCCTCAGCGTCGATGAGCTCGTGCGTCACCGCGGGGAGGGGGTCCTGCCACAGCAGCGTCTCAGTCGGGACCTCCGGGCCGAGGTAGCGCACGATCGGGCCCATGTCACGGTGGGTCAGCTTGAACCACGCCCGGGCGAAGGCGTCCGCGAACTCCTCGGGGTTCTCGAGGAAGCGCCGCGAGATCTGCTCGTAGACCGGGTCGAACCGGAGCGCGAGGTCGGTCGTCAGCATCGTCGGGGCGTGGCTCTTCGACGGGTCGTGGGCGTCGGGGACTGTGCCCGCCCCGGCGCCGTCCTTCGGCTTCCACTGGTGCGCACCGGCGGGGCTCTTGGTCAGCTCCCACTCGTAGCCGTAAAGGATCTCGAGGAAGCTGTTGTCCCACGTCACCGGGGTGTGCGTCCACGCGCCCTCGAGACCGCTGGTGATCGCGTCGCCGCCCTTGCCGGTGCCGTAGGCGTTCTTCCAGCCGAGGCCCTGCTCCTCGAGCGAGGCACCCTCGGGATCGGGGCCGACGTGGTCCGCCGGGCCCGCACCGTGGGTCTTGCCGAAGGTGTGGCCGCCCGCGATCAGGGCGACGGTCTCCTCGTCGTTCATCGCCATCCGGCGGAACGTCTCACGGATGTCCCGGGCCGCGGCGAGCGGGTCGGGGTTGCCGTTCGGGCCCTCCGGGTTGACGTAGATGAGGCCCATCTGGACCGCGGCGAGGGGATTCTCGAGCTCCCGCTCGCCGGTGTAGCGCTCGTCGCCGAGCCAGGTGGACTCCGGACCCCAGTAGACGTCCTCGTCGGGCTCCCAGACGTCCTCACGACCGCCGGCGAAGCCGAAGGTGTTGAAGCCCATCGACTCCAGGGCGACGTTGCCGGCGAGGATCATGAGGTCGGCCCACGAAAGGTTCTGGCCGTACTTCTTCTTGACCGGCCACAGCAGGCGGCGGGCCTTGTCGAGGTTCGCGTTGTCCGGCCAGCTGTTGAGGGGGGCGAAGCGCTGCTGGCCGGCCCCGGCGCCGCCGCGGCCGTCACTGATCCGGTAGGTGCCCGCGCTGTGCCACGCCATCCGGATGATGAACGGACCGTAGTTGCCGTAGTCCGCCGGCCACCAGTCCTGCGAGGTCGTCAGCACCTCCGCGATGTCCCGCTTCACCGCCGGGAGATCGAGGGTCTTGAACGCCTCCGCGTAGTTGAACTCCTCGCCGAGGGGGTTGGCCACGGCGGGGTTCTTGGCGAGGACCTTCAGGTTGAGCCGCTCCGGCCACCACTGGCGGTTTCCGCCGCCCTGAGTCGGGTGCGGGGCACGGCCGTGTGCGACGGGGCAGCCACCTCCGCTCTCCGTCGCCGCGTCTACGACGTTTGCGTCATGGTTCTCGGGCATGGGAATCCTTCCGGACTAGACGGATCACGGTGTTCAGGCACTGCGGGCGGTGGAACAGCCGGGGCACAGGCCCCAGTGGATGACCTCGGCCTCGTCGATCGAGAAGCCGTGGTCGTCGGACGCGGTCAGGCAGGGGGCCTCGCCGACCGGACAGTCGACGGCAGCGACGACACCGCACGACCGGCACACGACGTGGTGGTGGTCGCCGACGCATCCCTCGAACCGGGCCGGGCTGCCGGCCGGCTCGATGCCGCGTACGAGTCCCGACCCGGTGAGCGCATGGAGGGCCTCATGGGGTGAAGGGAGATACGGCCTACGCGATCGCGCACCCCCGGAGTGCGATCGCCTAGACGTCGAGGTGGGCACCGTCCAGGCGCCGGCGCCGCGCTGCTCGCTGTTCTGGTTGTCCGCGCCCGGGGCACCGGATTCGGTGGTGGGCGGACCCGTCTCCTGAACCGTCACGTGCGTTCCCTGCTGTTGTCCTGTCCCTTGGCTGCCGCCGGACCCGATCCTACGATGGACTCAATCCAAGTCAATACGGCAACCAGACCCGTACGGATTCATTCATCAGACGCTGCACTGTTAGGTTGGTGGGCATGAGTGACCTGCTGGAACGGCTTCGCGGACGTGGCTGGCGGATGACCGCCCAGCGCCGGGTGGTCGCCGAGGTACTCGACGGCGAGCACGTTCACCTCACGGCCGACGAGGTGCTCGCGCGCGCCACCGCCCGGCTGCCGGAGATCTCCCGCGCGACCGTCTACAACACCCTCGGCGAGCTCGTCGCGCTCGGCGAGGTGATCGAGGTGGCCACTGACGGCCGCGCCAAGCGCTACGACCCGAACGCCCACCGCCCCCACCAGCACCTGGTGTGCTCTGGCTGCGGCGCCATTCGGGACGTCCGCCCCGGCGGCGACCCACTGGCCGATCTGCCCGCCTCCGAGCGGTTCGGCTTCACCGTCTCCGAGGTCGAGGTGACCTACCGGGGCCTGTGCCCCGACTGCGCCCGTGCCTGATCCGGCCCGCGCATCCCGTCCCGTCCCCCGCTGATCAGCGGCGGCTCGCCATCCGTCGGGTCTCGCCAGGCCGACGACGACCACAACGCCTCCCGGTGCCACCACATCCCGGAGTCCGGTCGAGGGAAACGGCGAGACGGGCAGGGCGGCAGCCACGCGGCTTGCACCTTCTGGTGCCCCGGACGGGCTCATGGGGCGCGGTCCACCGCGCCGCAACCCGTACGGGCATGTGCTCCGGCCCCCGTCGGCAACGGTTCCCCCGTGCGGGTCGCCACCAGTCGCGGCCCTGGGCCTCGCGGCGCAGGCTGAGGTGAGCGGCTACGGCTTCACCGGCCCGCCGCCCGCCCGGGATCCGAGGAGATATCTTGACCAGAGGCGAAACGCGCACCGCTGCCCGCCGCGACGAGCTGCGGACGGCAGCGCTGGCTTCCGGCGCCGGGGTGGTGGCCGCAACCGGAATCGCGGCAGGCATCTCGGCATGCACCAGCAGCTCGACGAGCAGGCCCGGCGGTGCGCAATCTTCGGCGGCCTCGACGGCCGCCTCCGCCTCTCGGGCGGCGGCGCCCAAGGTGGTCAAGGCCCAGCGCTACTGAACCTGCGGGACCAGCGCGGGTACGGATGCAGGCGCGGCGCGCCACTGCACGGCGAGATTGATGAATATGAACGAGCCACGCCGGACGCGACACAGCAGCCACTGCATGGACGAGGCCATCGTGGAGGCGCTGTTCACCAGGGGGACCGTCGGGCTGTTCGTGTTCGACCCGGACCTGCGGCTGGTGCGCATCAATGCCGCTGCACACCGCATGCTCGGCGTATCCGACGAAAGCCTTGGCTTGCGTCTCGGCGAGGCGGTCCATGGCATCGACAGCGCAGGGCTGGAGCGGATGCTGCGGCAAGTGCTGAACTCCGGCGATCCGAGCCTGGACGTCGAACAGCCGGGCTTTCCGCCCAGCGACCCCGGACGCGAACACGTGATATCCGTGTCGGCCTATCCGATGTACGACCACGAGGGCCACCCGTTGGGCGTTGTGGCCTCGGTGCGCGATGTCACCGACAGCTCCCGCGCCCGCGTACGCTCGGATCTGCTCCGGCAGGCCGATGCTCGGATCGGCACCGTACTCGACGTGACTCGGACTGCCGAACAACTTGCGGAGGTCGCCGTTCCCGCACTGGCCGACACCGTGGTCGTCGACGTGCTGGACGCGGTCATTCACGGCGAGCTCCCTGCGCCCGGGCCGAGGGCCGGCACAGCCCTCCTTCGGCGGGTGGCATACCAGTCCGTGCGCGACACGGCCGCGCAGGCGTCCCCCGCAGTGGGCGAACCGGTGACCTACCCCTTCCCCACGCCCCACACCCAGACCCTGAGCGATCTGCGGCCGCGCCTCGTGCGCGACCTGGCGAAGGGCGACGGCGACTGGCTCGAGACCGGCACCTCACAGCTGATCGAGGCGGGCGCCCACTCACTGATGCTCATCCCGCTCTCCGCCCGCGGAGCCGCGCTCGGCCTGGTGTGCTTCTCCCGGTCGCAGCGTCCCAGCTCCTTCGACGAGGACGATCTCACCCTTGCCGCGGAAATCGCCAGTCGAGCCGCCCTGAGCATCGACAACGCACGCCGCTACACGCGTGAGCACAGCACGGCGTCCGTTCTCCAGCGCAGCCTGCTGCCTTCCCGGCTGCCCGAGCATCCCGCCGTGGAAGCCGCCCACTGCTACCTGCCCGGCGCCGTCAACGGCGTGAGCGGTGCCGGCGGCGACTGGTTCGACGTCATCCCGCTCTCCGGTGCACGGGTGGCACTGGTCGTCGGCGATGTCGTAGGCCGCGGCCTGTATGCCGCGGCCTCCATGGGCAGGCTGCGGGCAGCGATCCGCGCCATGGCGGCACTCGACCTGCCACCCGACGAACTGCTCGCCCATCTCGACGAGCTTGTCATCCGGCTGGCGGACGAGCCGCCGGACCCGTTCGACGAGCGGGCCTCCGCCGAGCAACCGCTGGCTGCCACGTGCGTCTACATGGTGTACAACCCGATCACGCTGCGTTGCACCATGGCCCGTGCGGGCCACCCGCCGCCCGTCCTCATCAGCCCCGACGGCACCCCCGATATTCTCGACGCGGCTCCCGGTCCCCCGCTCGGAGTCGGCGGCCTGCCTTTCGAAATGACGGAGCTCAGTGTGAGTGAGGGAAGCCTCCTCGCCCTCTACACCAACGGCCTGTTGTCCGCCCACCCCGGCGAGGCCGACGAAGCGCTCGACCAGCTCTGCCGCGTACTGGCCGAACCCGGACGTCCCGCTCAGGACGTGTGCGATGCCGCCGTCTACGCGCTGTTGCCGACACCGCCCAAGGACGACGCCGTCATTCTCGCGGCCCGGACCCGAGCGCTCGGCCCTGACCGGGTCGCGACCTCAACGCTGCCCGCGGACGCAGCAAGCGTCTCCACCGCGCGCACTCTGGTCCGACAGCAGCTCCACGCCTGGGGACTCGAAGCGCTTGTGTTCTCCACCGAGTTGATCGCCAGCGAGCTCGTGACGAACGCCATCCGGTACGCCTCCGGCCCCGTGCAACTGCGGCTCATCCTCAACCGAACCCTGATCTGCGAGGTCTCGGACGGCAGCAGCAGCGCACCCCACCTGCGCCACCCCCGAACCAGCGACGAGGGCGGCCGAGGGCTCTTCCTCGTCGCCCAGCTGGCACAGCATTGGGGTGTTCGCTACACCCGACAGGGCAAAACCGTATGGGCCGAACAAGCACTACCGGCACACAACAGCCACACTCTTCCGTGAGTTCTTCGGGGTCGCCGGCCGCGGCCGTCCGTCAGCCCAGGGCACGGTCCAGGTTGAAGGCGGCACTGACCAGCGACAGATGAGTGAATGCCTGGGGGAAGTTGCCGAGTTGTTCCCCCGTCGGTCCGATCTGCTCGGCGTACAGGCCGAGATGGTTGGCGTAGGTGAGCATCTTCTCGAAGGCCAACCGGGCCTCGTCCAGGCGTCCTGCCCGGGTGAGTGCCTCGACGTACCAGAAGGAGCAGATCGAGAAGGTGCCCTCCAGCCCCGGGAGGCCGTCGGGGCTGGCCGCGGGGTCGTAGCGGTACACCAGTGAGTCGGAGACCAGGTCCGTGCTCAGCGCATCCAGCGTCGCCAGCCATTTGGGGTCGACGGGCGAGATGAACTTGGCCATCGGCATCATCAGCACGGATGCGTCGAGGATCTGGTCGTCGAGGCACTGGACGAATGCCTGTCGACCCTGCGACCAGCCGCGTTGCATGATCTGCCGGTAGATCGCGTCACGGCACTGGCGCCAGCGCACGAGGTCGGCGGGCAGCCCGCGCCGGTTCGCCATCCGGATGGCCCGTTCGATCGCCACCCAGCACATGAGCCGTGAGTAGAGGAAGTTCTTGCGCCCCCCGCGGGTCTCCCAGACGCCCTGGTCGGGCTGATCCCAGTGGTCGCACACCCAGTCGACCAGGTAGCCCACCTCGTCCCAGCGGTCGCTGCTGATCGGCTGTCCCCATTTGTCGTACAGGTAGATGGAGTCGATGAGCGCCCCGTAGATGTCCAGCTGGAGCTGGTCGGCCGCGGCGTTGCCCACCCGCACCGGAGCGGACTCCAGATAGCCCTCCAGATGCGGCAGTCGGCGCTCGGTGAGATCGGCGCGCCCGTCGATCCCGTACATGATCTGCAGCGGGCCTGACGAAGCCTGATGGCACATGATGCAGCGTTCGGAGAGGAAACCCATGAACGCCTCGGCCTCACCGGTGAACCCCAGTCTGAGCATGGCGTAAATGCAGAACGCGGCGTCACGGACCCACACATAGCGGTAGTCCCAGTTGCGTTCGCCTCCGATCTGCTCCGGCAGGCTGGTGGTGGGGGCGGCGACGATGGCGCCGGTTGGCGCGTACGTGAGCAGCTTCAGCGTCAAGGCCGAGCGGTGGACCATCTCACGCCAGCGTCCGCGGTAGCTCGATCCCGCCAGCCAGTGGCGCCAGAACGCGACAGTGCTCTCGAACTCGCCCTCGGCCTCGGCATGCGGGCAGGCCCGCGTCCTGACCTCTCCGCCGACCTGATCGAGGGCGAAGACGGCGGTCTCGCCCTCGACGAGCTTGAACCGCGCTACCACATCCGCACCGTCCTGCTCGACGGTCACAGTGGAGGTCAAAGCGAGCGACAGCGCCGATGACCGGAACAGCGCCTCGTTGGCCTGCACCTGCACCGTGTGCGGCTCTGTGCCGTAGTCGAAGCGCGGGGCCACTCGCACCCGGAACGGCAGCGTCCCCCGCATGCACGCCACCCGGCGGATTATCCGGTGCCGGCCGGCCTCGCGCGACTCACCGGCGATGGGCATGAAGTCCTGGATCTCGGCCACGCCGTCAGCGGCGAAGAAACGTGTGATCAGGACATTGGTGTCGGGAAAGTAGAACTGGCGGGTCCGCGTCGGTACGTCCGCCGTCAGCTCGAACGATCCGCCCCTATCGGCGTCGAGGATCGAGGCGAACACGCTGGGCGAGTCGAACGTCGGGCAGCAGTACCAGTCGATGGTGCCGTCGGTGCCCACGAGCGCCGCCGTGCGAAGATCGCCGATCAGTCCGTGTTCGGCGATCGGCAGATAGCGTGAGCCATCCGTCGTCCGCCCGAATCCGGCATCTGCGAATGTCATGCCGGCCTCCTTGGCAGTACGGAGCCGTCACGGAACGGCATCCGCATTTCATCGTAAATCCGGACTTGTCCAAGGGCTCGGGTTCGCTTGTCGGCGGTGCCCTCGGTGTGCGTCACTGAAAGAGCAGCGGAACGCGGGCACCCGGCGCCCGCCGAGGACTGCAGACGGACTGCCCATGGGACTGATCAGCGTCATCGGACTGGTGCTCCACCCGGAGCGGAACTGCGCCCCCACCGTGGACGCCGTCGTTCGCTGGGCCCGCGCCCGCGGCGGGAAGGTCCTCGGGCTCGCGGACGAGGTGGGGCGGATCGGCTGCGAAGCGGTACCGGTCGGGGACAAAGAGCTGGCCTCCGCTGCCGACCTGCTGGTCAGCCTGGGCGGGGACGGCACCATGCTGCGGGCGATGCGGCTGTCGGTCGGGGGCCGTGCGCCTGTCCTGGGCGTGAACGTCGGACGCCTGGGTTTCCTCGCGGAGATCGACGTTCCCGAGCTGTCCGACGCGCTCTGCGCCATCGACGAGCAACGGTTCACGGTGGAGACCCGGTCCGGCGTGCTGGCCCGCTTCGGGTCCGGGCAGGAGACGGCGCTCAACGACGTCGTCCTCCTCCGCAGCCCCGGGCACAGGTCGGCGGCGGTCGCGGTACGGGTGCAGGGCCACCCCTTCGTGAGGTACACCGCCGATGCGGTAGTCGTCGCCACGCCCACCGGTTCCACCGCCTACAGCTTCTCCGCGGGCGGCCCCATCGTCTCCCCCGGCTCCGAAGGACTGCTGATCACGCCGGTGGCCCCGCACTCGGCGTTCAACCGGTCGGTGTTCCTCTCCAGCGGCGAGAAGCTCTCCCTGGAGGTCCTTTCCAACAGCGGCCATCTCGCCGTCGAGGCCGACGGGCGCCTCGTCGGGCACGTCCCTCCCGGCGAAGTCGTCGACGTGACCATGCTGCCCGCTGCGGCACGCGTCGTCCGCCTCGGCCGTACCACCTTCTACCAGCGCGCCCAGCGCAAGCTGCGGCTCACCGGCTCGGTCGAACCCGAGTGAACAGCCACCGGACGACGGCGCACGTCACCGCGCACCGGTATTGCGGACCGGCATTGTCGAGACGTCCCGGACTCTCGGACGGCTCCTGGGCCGTGCAGCCGTCCATGTCCACGCCGACGGCCGGGTGGACGGGCGTGGAGATCAGTGATCCTGAGCGGATCTTGATCCACAGTGCGTCGATGGAGATGGCCGGCCGGATCGCATTCCAGCCGGATTCCAGCCGGTGCGGCCCAGGTGCCGGCCGATGGAATCCAGCGTGGTCCACAACCCGGGTGCGAACGATCAATACCTATAGACCAATCCCGATAAAATGAACGTGCCGGAAGGGCGGTCAGGCCGCTCAGGAGGTGCGATCATGGCCAGGCAGAGCAAGCAGATCACCTACCGCCGGGTCTACGAGGAGACCTCGCCGACGGACGGCAAACGGGTGCTCGTCGATCGCGTCTGGCCGCGAGGGATGCGCAAGCAAGAGGCGCACCTCGACGAGTGGCTGCGCGATGTCGCCCCCTCGACGGAACTGCGCAAGTGGTACGGCCACGAGCCCAGCCGTTTCCCGGAGTTCCGCCGCCGCTACCTCGACGAACTGCGTGACTCGGGGCACCGGGAGGCGGCGGGACATCTGCGTGATCTCGCCGGCCACGACAAGCTCACGCTGCTGACGGCCACCAAGGATGTGGACCACAGCCAGGCGGCCGTGCTCGCCGAGTGGCTGACAGGTTCGGGACGATCCACCTGACGCCCTACGCCGCCATGACGAGCAGGAGCAGCGCCACACCGACGACCAGCCAGCTGACGTAGTCGCCGAGGTGGCCCGAGTGCAACCGGCGCAGCGGAAGCACGACACTCCGCCCGGCGGCTCGGAGCGCCGCGCGGGCAGTGCCCATGCCCCGCCACGCAAGCGCGGGACCCCAGATGGCCGCGGCGGCGAGGAGGGCGGCCAGGACGGTCGAGGCGAGCGCCAGGGCGACACCCTCGGTGCTCCAGCCGACGTCCGGGACCGCGGCGGCCGGTGCGATGGCGTGCCCCTGGACGGCGGCGGCGTACGCGGTGCGATCGGTGAACTGCCGTGCAGCGCGAGCGAGTGACCCGGCGAGCGCGGGCAGCACCCCGACGGCCAGCGACGTGCACAGCAGGATGGCGGGAACGGCGAGCATGGGGGCCGGGATACGCCGCTGCGGATCGCGGATCTCGGGCTCCTCGCCGCTGCCGGTGGTCTCGGGTCCGGCGTAGTGCTCTTGCGGCCGGGGCCCGGCGCCGCCGAAGATGCGGGCGGCCGCCCGCAGTACGGCCCCGCCCGTCGCCGCCGAGACGACAACGAACACGGCGGAAAGCCAGGGGAATCGGCCTTCAGCCGCGTGTTCGGTGACCGCCTTGCCCAGTGCGGTGCCGAACGGCGGCAGCCCGGCGAGCGCGAGCCCGCCGAGGGTGAACATCGCACCGGCGAGCGGCAGATCGCGTCCGCGGCCGTGCAGTCCGTGTTCGTCGACGGATCCGTGCCGGTCGAGGAGGACGCCCGTGGTGCCGAAGAGGGCCGCCTTGACGCCGGCGTGAGCCGCGACGTAGAGGGCCACCCCTGCCGTCCCGGCGGGCGTGAGCAGCGCCATCCCGGCGAGGAAGAGTCCGACATGGCCGACGGTGGAGAAGGCGAGCATGCGCTTGAGGTGGCGCTGTTGCCAGCACATCACCGCTCCCACCAGCGCGGTCAGCACACCCGCGGCGACGAACGCGGTCCGCAGATGTGGGTGCGGGATGCCGTGCGGGCCGGAGAAGACGGTCCAGTAGACGCGCGCGGCGCCGTAGACGCCGAGTTCGACCATGACGCCGGAGAGCAGCATGCACACGGGAGTCGGTGCGACGGAGTGGGCATCCGGCAGCCAGAAATGGAACGGCACCACCGCCGCCTTGACCAGCAGTCCCGTCATGACGAATACGAACGCGACCACCTCAAGGGCGTCCGCCCGATGCGTCTGCAGTGCCGACCCGATCTGTGCGAGACCGAGTTCCCCGGTGCGGGCGTAGAGCAGGCCGATGCCCAGCAACGAGCAGTAGGCACCGATTGAGTTGACGATGCCGAAGATCAAGGCGCCCTGCACCGGACGCGGGTCCTCGATGCGGTACCCGGTGAGCGCGTAGGCCACCGCGCCCATGAGTTCGAAGAAGACGAACGCATCGAACAGATCGCCGGTGAGCGCGAAGCCGCACATGCCGGCCTCGAAGAGGAGGATCAGGGCGGGGAAGGTCCCCGCGTGCTGCGCGGGCGGCTCCTCGAAGTAGCGCCAGGAGTAGACGATGACGGCGAGGACGAGCGTGGCGGTCAGCAGCGCCAGGCCGATGCCGATCCGGTCGCCGGCCAACACGATCCCGACGCTCTCACCGCGCCGCGGATACCAGCCGCCGAGCCAGGAGACGCTGTGGCCGTCGCCGGTACCCGCCCAGAGCCAGGCCAGATCGGCGACGTCCATCGCCGCCCAGACGGTGGCCAGGGCGTCGGTGGCCACCCGTGGCAGCCACCGCCCGCCGATGACGAGAGCGACGGCGCCGAGCAGCGGGACGGCGACGGCGAGCGGCAGCAGATCCGCGGTGCGCACCTCGTCGGCCCGCCCTAGCCCTTGAGCCCGGTGAGGGCGTCCGGGTCGACCGTGCCGTGCCGCTTGCGCACCTGCATGGCGAGTCCCAGCAGCAGTGCGGTGACGGTCGCGCCCACCACGACGTCGGTGAGGGCGAGGGCCTGGACGACGGGATCGACGACGCGCGTGCGCAGCGAGGTGTCGGAGAAGTACGGTGCCGTGCCGCCGCGCCGGAATCCGACGGCCAGCAGCAGCACGTACGTCGACGACTGGGCGACGGCAAGGCAGCCGACGGCATGGATGGCGTTGCGGCTGGTGACCATCCCGTGCACCCCGGCGAGGAAGATCCAGCCGGCCGCCAGGAAGGGCAGGATCGTCATCCGCCGCCTCCGGTGCCGTGCTCCTCCGGCGACCTCACCTCGACGGCCTGGTCGAGGAAGAAGGCGAGCAGCACGATGACCCCCGCACCGACCTCGACGCCGACCGCCGCATTGACGACGGGGACCAGTCCGCCGGAGGAGAGCTGCCCGAAGGTGCCGAGCGGCAGCACGTTCTGCAGATAGGCGCCGCCCGCGACCAGCCCGGCCAGGCCGAGCGCCGCGAACGCGCCCGCGCCCGCGGCATCGGCCGCATCGAGAAAAGCCAGCGGCCGGATCCGCTTCAGGACGCGGTAGTCCGCGGCCACGTACGCCAGATGCAGTCCGGTGGCGAGAATGACGCCGCCCTGGAAGCCGCCTCCCGGCGACAGTTGGCCGTGCGCGACGATGTAGACACCGGTGAGCAGGGTGACCGGCAGCAGCACCATGCCGAGCAGGCGGGTGCTGGGCAGCACCCGTCCCGGCCTCGGCCGGCCGGTGCGCTCGTCGCGTGCGTGGCGCAGCAGCACGATAGTGCCCAGCACCGCGGCGAACAGGATGGATTCCTCCCCGAGGGTGTCGAAGGCTCGCTGGTCGAAATTGACGGAGGAGACGACGTTGGCGGTGCGCTGGTGGAGGGCCGCCGCCACCGCGCGGGTGGCGTAGGGATGCGCCAGGGTCCCGAAGCGCGGCAGTCCCGTGCAGGCGGCCGCATACGCGACGGCGAAGACCACCGCCGCTGCCCAGAAGAGCCGGATGCGCGCGGTACGGCTCATCGGCGCGCTCCGTCCCCGCGCCGGTCCCGGCCGTTGCGCGGACCGGGGGCGCGACGCACCTTCCGTACCGTCAGCAGGATCAACAGCGGCGTGACCGCTGTCCCCACCGCCAACTGGGACAGTGCCACGTCGGGCGCCTGCAGGAGCGTGAAGAGCACCGCGAGGGACAGACCGAGCATGGCGAGCAGTACGGCCTGACGCACCGGATCCCGGGTGAGCGCCGCCGCGGTCGCGCTCACCGTCACCAGCAGCAGTGCGACGACGATCAGATACTCGTCGACGGCCCCGTTCGCTGCGCCGTTCATTGCGGGGAGTCCCTCGGCAGCACGCGGTCGTGCTGGGCCGTCGCCCTGCCGATTGCCATGGTGGTGACCGGGCCGCCCAGGGCGATCAGTGCGGCGATGAGGATCAGCTTGACGGCGGCGCGCCCGGGCCCGGTGTCGACGGCCGCGGCGAGTGCGACGAGCGGCGCGCCGACGGAGGTGGCGGGGGTGAGAGCGTGCAGCCGCTGGTACGGCCGCGGGAGCGCCACCAGGCATGCGGCCGACAGCAGCAGTACGCCGATCCCGCCGACGAGCAGGACCAGTGCGCACACATGACGCAGCGTCATCTCATGCCTCCGTGTGCGGCTCGGTGTCGGCGGCGTCCATCGAGCGTCCGCCGAGGAAGCGGGCGAAGACCAGGGTTCCGGCAGGTCCCAGAACGGCAAGGACGAGGGCGAGGTCGGCATAGGAGCTGCGGCCGAAGCCCTGCGCGGTCACCAGGAAGAGCACGGTGGCAACGGTGGTCGCCAGGTTGAGCCCAGCGAGGCGTTCATGCGCGGGCCCGCGGCTCGCCGCCCACAGGCACGGCGGCAGCCCCAGGGTCAGCAGGACCGCGGTCGCGAGCAGCCACGCGTTCACCGGCGCCCTCCAGCGGTGAGCACGCGTTCCAGCCGCGTCCGGTCGTCGATCACGACGTGGACGACGAGCGCCTCCCCGGCTCCCGGCTGCTGTCCGCGGACGTCGACGACGTACGCGCCGGGAGTGGACGACAGCAGGCCGCAGGCCCATGCCGCGCCGGTTCCGGACACAAGCGTCACGGTCTGCCACCGGCCCTCGACCGGGCGGCCGCACAGGGTGCGTGCGGTCACGGCGAACAGCCGCACGGTGTCGGTGAGCACCGCGCCGGGCCACGCGAGAGCCGCCGCGCCCCACCGCCGGGTACCGCCCGGCCCGGCGCCCGATACGGTGTGCACGCCGCGGGCGGCGACCGCGGCGATCGCCGCTCCCCCTGCGGCCACGACGAGTTCGAGCACCGAGACCGTGCTGATGAACATCAGGTCGACAACGACCAGCAGGGCCCACCACACCAGCGCCTCGCGCAAGGCTCCGAGCCACGAACGCCGCATCGCCCCTCCTCACCGGTACGCCCGGGAACAGACCAGCAACGTGTACCCCGCTCGGCGTTTCCGATGCCTTGCGCACGCCGGGGAGGGCGGCCGAGCGGGCGGAGCATCACCGTGATGGAGCAGCACCATGGGTGCTGCGAGGATGGATGCATGGATGAGACGGACGGACCGGAAGGCGGCGATCCGGCGTGCTGGCTGGCCCGGGTCTGTGCCGACTGCGGCAGCTTCCGGGAGGAGTTGTCGCTGGACCACTGCCAGAACTGCGGGGCGCCGTTGGGCGACGAGGAGCGGGACTGACGCGCTGCCGCGCGCCCAGCGACTGACCGCGCCCGCCGCCGGTTCCGCGCCGCCCGTCAGCCGTCCACCGGCAGGAAGTGCGGTTCCTTGATGCGCTTCATCACGATCTGCGAGTTGACCTCGGTGACGCCGGACAGGGTGGTGAGCCGTTCGATCCACAACTGCTCGTAGGCGGTGATGTCGGCGACGGCGATGCGCAGCAGGCAGCCGGGGCTGCCGAAGAGCCGGTACGCCTCGATGACGTCCGGGATGTCCTGCAGGGCGGCCTCGACCGCCTCGACCGCCTCACGGTCTCGCTTGACCTCGATCGAGACGAGCACCTCGAACCCCCTGCCGACGGCCTCGGGGTCGATCACGGCGCGGTAGCCCTGGATGACGCCGTCCTGTTCCAGCTGGCGGACTCTGCGCATGCAGGGGGAGGCGGTGAGCCCGACGCGCTGCGCCAGTTCCTGGTTGGTCAGCCGGCCGTCCTTCTGGAGCTCGCGCAAGATATTGCGATCGATTTGATCCATAGCGCAATTATCAGCCCCGCTCTGGCGCCATTGCGCGAAAACCAGCGATCACATTGCGCGCGGTTTGCCCTATTGTTGCGGCGCACATCCGGCACCATCCGTATGATCCGTATGAGGGGCAGGGGAACGTGGGACGCGTCGTCGTCATGAGCACCGGCGGGACGATCGCCAGCCGCTGGCAGGGCTCCGGGTACGTCGCCGAGGCCAACGGCCACGACGTGCTCGCCCGTGCGGCGGTTCCGGAAGGGATCGTGACGGAGGTCGTCGACCTTTTCAGCGTGAACAGCTCCCGGCTGACCACCGCGCACCAGCTCACCCTGATGCGCGCGGTGCACGCCGCGCTCGCCGACCCCGATGTGGACGGCATCGTCGTCACGCACGGCACCGACACCCTGGAGGAGTCGGCCTTCCTGCTCGACCTCCACCACGACGATCCACGACCTGTCGTCTTCACCGGTGCACAGCGGCCTCTCGAAGCCGCGGACGGCGACGCGGCGGGCAACCTCCACGACGCCCTGCTCACCGCGGCCTCCGTTCGCGACCTCGGCGTGCTGGTGGCGTTCGACGGTGTGGTGCACGCAGCCCGCGGCACCGTGAAGATGCACACGCTCGCCCCCAGGGCGTTCGACGACCCGTCGGGTTCGCATGTCGGAGAAGTCGGCTTCGGCGGCGTGTGCATACGCAGGCGGCCCGATCGGCCGGAGCCGCTGCCTCTGCCGCCGGCGGACGTGACCGCGCCGCGCGTCGACATGATCATGCACCACTGCGACGCCGACCCGCTGTTGCTGAAGGCGGCGGTGGCCGCAGGCGCGCAGGGCATCGTGGTGGTCGGCACCGGCGCGGGCAACACCACCCCCGACATCGCCGAGGCCGTGGCGGAGGCGGTCGCATCCGGGGTGGTCGTGGCGCTGACGACCCGTGTTCCCGAGGGCCCCGTCGCCGAGATCTACGGCGGAGGCGGAGCCGTCGACCTCGCCGCGGCCGGTGCGGTCCTCACGGGCACCCTGCGTGCGGGGCAGGCACGGACGGCAGTGCTCGCCGCCCTGCTGGCCTCCGACACGCCGTCCGCACGCGTCACGACGCTCCGCCGGTTGCTCCACCTCCCCTCCACCATCCCGTCCTGAACAGGAACCGACATGCCAACCGCCGCACCGCACCGCACGGAGCACGACCTGCTCGGTGACCGCGAGGTCCCCGCCGCCGCATACTTCGGCGTCCACACGCTGCGGGCCACGGAGAACTTCCCCATCACCGGCACGCCCGTCTCCTCCTGCCCCGACCTCGTCGTCGCCCTCGCCTGTGTGAAGCAGGCCGCGGCCCGTGCCAATCGCGAACTCGGCCTGCTGGACGCCGGCAAGGCGTCAGCCATCGAGGCGGCGTGCGAGGAGATCCGCGCCGGGCGGCTGCACGACCACTTCGTCGTCGACGTCATCCAGGGCGGGGCGGGTACGTCCACCAACATGAACGCCAACGAGGTGATCGCCAACCGTGCGTTGGAGCTCCTCGGCCACGAGCGGGGCGACTACAAGCACCTGCACCCCCTCGAACACGTCAACGCCGGGCAGAGCACCAACGACGTGTATCCGACCGCCGTCAAGGTCGCGCTGCACCTCGTCGCCCACCGTCTGCTCGACGCCATGAACGTCCTGCGGGAGTCCTTCGAGGCGAAGGCCGAGGAGTTCGCGGACGTCCTCAAGATGGGCCGCACCCAGCTGCAGGACGCGGTGCCCATGACGCTCGGCCAGGAGTTCGCCACGTACGCCGTCATGCTCGACGAGGACCGGCTGCGTCTGGAGGAGGCCTGCGACCTGATCCGTGAGATCAACCTCGGCGGGACGGCGATCGGCACCGGCCTCAACGCCCATCCGCGCTATGCGGCGGTCGCCCGTGACCACCTCTCAGCGATCACCGGCATACCGCTGAGGAGCGCCGGAGACCTCGTCGAGGCCACCCAGGATGCCGGGGCGTTCGTCCAGTTGTCGGGCGTGCTCAAGCGCATCGCGGTGAAGCTCTCCAAGACCTGCAACGACCTGCGCCTGCTCTCGTGCGGCCCGCGGGCCGGCTTCGGCGAGATCAATCTCCCACCCGTACAGGCCGGTTCCAGCATCATGCCCGGCAAGGTCAACCCGGTGATCCCCGAGGTCGTCAACCAGATCGCCTTCGAGGTGATCGGAAACGACGTTACCGTCACCTTCGCCGCGGAAGCAGGGCAGCTGCAACTCAACGCCTTCGAGCCGGTCATCGTCCACAGCCTGCTCAAAAGCCTGGACCACCTGCGGGCCGGGTGCTTGACGCTCGCCGAACGCTGCGTCTGCGGCATCACCGCCAACCGCGACTACCTTGCGCAGCTCGTGGGGCGTTCGATCGGACTGGTCACCGCACTCAACCCGCACATCGGCTACGAGCGGGCCACTGCCGTTGCCCAGGAAGCGCTCGCGACCGGCGGCACCGTCCACGACCTGGTCCTCGCCAAGGGGCTGCTGAGCAAGGAACGGCTGCAGGAGATCCTGCGGCCGAAGAACCTGGCCAACCCGGTCTGATTCCGGCCGACCTGCGCGCTCACAGCGCCGCCCGGCCGGCGTACATCCGTGCGATCACGTCCTCGATCGCCGGTTCCCGCACGGACAGGTCGACCAGCGGATAGCAGGCGGCGAGCTCGGCGACGAGAGGCGCCGCGCTCGCCGACGCCGGGAAGGCCAGCCACTGCCGCGGGCCCTCGACCTTGACCGGCCGGGCGCCTGCGATCCGCACCGGGGGCAGCTCCCGCTCGAAGTCCACCACCAGGGTGCGTTCGCTGTCGCCCGCGCCGTGGAGGCCGGCGAGATCGCCGTCGTGGACGAGCCGCCCGTGGTCGATCACCATGACCCGGGTGCACAGCTGCTCGATGTCGGTGAGGTCATGGGTGGTCAGCAGAACGGTCGTGCCACCGTCGTTGACCTCCCGCAGGAAGCCGCGCACCTTCGCCTTGCTGACCACGTCGAGGCCGATCGTCGGCTCGTCCAGATACAGCACCTCCGGATCGTGCAGCAGCGCCGCCGCGATGTCGCCGCGCATCCGCTGGCCGAGCGAGAGCTGGCGCACCGGGACGTCCAACAGCGGCCCGAGGTCGAGGAGTTCGACGCACCGCGCGAGGTTCCGGTCGTACCGGGCGTCCGGGACGCGGTACAACCTGCGCACCAGCTCGTACGAATCGCGCAGCGGCAAATCCCACCACAGGGTGGTGCGCTGCCCGAAGACCACCCCGATCCGGCGTGCCACGCGTGTGCGCTCACGCGCCGGATCGATCCCGGCGACGCGCACCCGGCCGCCGCTCGGCACCAGGATCCCGGTCAGCATCTTGATGGTCGTCGACTTGCCCGCACCGTTCGGCCCGATGTAGCCGACCATCTCACCGCGCGCGATGTCGAACGAGATGCCGTCCACTGCCCGCACCTCGGTGCGCACCCGCCGCAGCCTTCCGACCCTGCGCCGCACCTTGAAGACCTTCTCGACCCGTTCGAGACGGATCAGCGCGTCCACGTCCGCATCCTCCCTCTCAACTCCCTGTGCTCCGGTACGCCCTCAGGCCCGCCCGCCAGGCGAGCCCGGCCGCCGCGCACGCCGCCGCGGCCACCAGCGGCGAGCAGAAATCCAGCCAGCCGGGCAGGCCCAGCGGGTCGGCCCGCCGCAGGATGTGCAGCGCCGGCAGCCAGTTGACGAAGGCGAGCGGCACGACGAACGTCGCGCCGCGCAGCAGGTCCTTGGCGAAGACCGTCGGCGGGTACTGCGTCAGCGCGTTACCGCCGTAGGTGAACGAGTTCTGCACCTCCGCCGCGTCGGTGGCCCAGAACTGGAACGCGGCACCGGTGACGAACACCGCGCTGAAGATCGCCGCACCGCTCACCAGCATCACGGGCACCAGCAGCACGTCGACCGGCGTCCAGGCCGCCTTGAGGGCTGTCAGCGACCATGCGAGCACCAGCACCGACTGGCTGATCCTCCCCAGCCTGCGCAGCGCGAACCGGTCGGCGGCGGCCTGGGCGAACACCGGCACCGGCCGCACGAGCAGCGTGTCCAGCGTCCCGTCCCGCACCCGCTGCCCCAGCTGGTCCATGCTGCCCAGCACCAGGTCCGCCAGTCCCAGGGCGCAGCCCGACGTCCCGTACAGAAACGCTGTCTCGGGGAGGGAGAAGCCGCCGAGCACCCGCGTGTGCCCGAAGATGATGGCGATCGCCGCGAAGTCGAGCGCGGTGGCGAGGAAGTTGCCGACCGCCATCATCACGAAGGAGAACCGGTACGCCATCGTCGAGCGCACCCACATCCCGACGATCAGGGCATAGGCGCGCAGCCCGTCAGCCACCCTGCACCACCACCTTGCGCGTCGCGGCCGCCTGCACCAGCCGTCCGGCACCCAGCAGCGCCAGCGCCCACCCCGCCTGGAAGGCAAGGCCGGCCGCCACCGCACCACCACTGCGCCGTCCGAGGAAGATGTCGGCGGGCACCTGCAGCAACGACGACCACGGCAGGGCGCGGGCCACAGTGCCCAGCCGGCCCGGGAAGACCGACAGCGGCAGCAGCATCCCGGAGAAGAACGTCCCGCTGAGCATGGCGAGGACCGTCAGTCCGGACCCGTCGAGCAGCCAGAACGCGGCGAGCGCGATCAGGTACCGGATGGCATAGCTGACCACCGCTCCCAGCGCGACGGAGACCAGGAAGTACCCCCACGTCAGCGGCCGCCCGGGCCACGCGAGCGGAAATGCCAGCGCGCCCACGGCCATCGGCAGTACGCCGCGTCCGAGCAGGTGGAACCCGGCCCGTCCCAGATCGGCGGCAAGCCACCACATTTGGAGGTCGGCGGGCCGGTAGAGGTCGATCGCCACGTCACCGGTCCTGATCCGCTCGATCAGATCCGCCTCGAAGCCGCCGCCCATGATGGCCGTCGTCGCCAGCATCGCCTGGCCGAGCCAGACGTACGTCACCGCGTGTGGCAGGTCGTAGCCGCCCAGGTGCGGACGCATCGTCCACAGGGCGATGAAGGTGTAGGCGAGGATGAAGCCGAAGACGCTGTTGGTGAAAACCCCTGCGAGCGTCGCGACCCGGTAGGTCGCATACCGCCGGAATCCGCGCAGCGCCACGGCACCGTACACACGCATGTCCCTGGAGCTCCTTGCCCGTTGCCGAGCGCAGGAGCTTACGGGCCGGCCGGAGAGCGGCGCCAACGGTTTTCCGGGCCAGTCGAGCCGGGCGAGAGCCCACAGATGGCCGGTGCGGCCTGTGTCCCCGTGCTCGTCGGCAGTCCGGGCGGCCTGGGCGGCTTGCGCCGCGGTGGCCCGGTACTGGACGTCGAGCCCGTCGGCGGTGACCGGTGCGGGAAGAGGAGCCGAGGCGAGGGCGGCATGGGCCGGGGGCCGGGTGGGCGGCTGCCGCCGCCGGAACCGCAAGCGCGGTCGCGACGAGGGCGGCAAGCACGCTGCGCCGCAGGCACACGGCCGCACCGCATCACCCGAACACCAATGACAACAAATCGGCTAAAATCCCTCAATGGCGGCAACGGGCGACTCTGGGCGGAGGTTATCTCCACGCCCCAAGCTGTGAACCAGCAATGCCGCCGTCGGCGTCATCACACACATGAAGCCGTTGAAGATCGGGTGCGCCGTCGTCGTGCTGGTAGTGGTCCTGGGGGCGCTGGCCGCCTCGTGCGGCGGCCGTTACCTGTATCACCGTCACTACCCGGTGCGGCACGCGATCGTGCGGCACATCGTGACGCACCACGTCTACCACCACCTGAGCCTCCGGCGGCACTGAACGGGTTTGACGGCGACGCCCGAGGGGAGGATTGGCGGCAAATCCGGCGGACCGTCGACCAGGAGGGCAGGAGGGATCTGCAGTGCGCCCGTGGCTGCGTCGAGGGCGAGCGGTGCTCCTGTACGCGGTGGCGTTGCTCGCCCTGACTGCGGCCTCGATCTGGCTCGCCGTACGCGTCACGCCACTGCAGTCGGTGTCCGTCGCGGGTCAAACCGTGAGCGTGGGAGCGACCTCACCCGTTCTGAGCGGTTCCGGCCCGGGAGAGCTCGATCTCTTCGGGCAGGTGATGCCGACCAGACCGCAGTTCCCCGGCCCGATCCGCCCGCGCCTCGAACTCGACCGCATCGCCATCGACCCTCAGGTCGCCCAGCTGATGCAGCACGGCGACCACGGCGCACTCGAACTGCCCGTCACCAGCGACCTGCTGGCCGGGTGGAAGCGCTACTACCTGTGGGAGACGCTCATCGCCGCGGGATTCGCGGCCCTCATCCTGGTCACCGCCGCCGGTATCCGCCGGGCCTCGCGCCGCACGACGATCACCATGCTCGTCACCGGCCTCGCCGCCGTCTGCCTGGTCAACACCACCGGCATCGTTCTCATGGCCTCCAGCGCGCCGGGCATCCTCCGCCAAGTGCACACGCTGGACGACCTGGTGGGCGGCAGCCCGTTGCAGCCCATCCCCGTCGTCCAGGGACCTGCACTGCACGGGGTGCACGCCGTGGTGATCGGCGACTCGACCGCCGCGGCGATGGGCAACCCGCTCGTGGACGATCCCAGTGCCCTGGACCGGGCGTGCGAGCGCAGCAAGGACTCCTACGCGGCGGATCTTGCGGCGGTGAACGGCTGGAACGTCCTCAACGTGGCGTGCAGTGGCGCCAGCGTCCGCAATGGCGTCCTCGGGGTGCAGATCCTCGGCAACCAGGTGGCCCCGCCCCAACTCGCACTCGCCGAACGGGCCACCGACGCCTCCGTGATCATCGTGAGCATCGGCGCCAACGACGTCCACTGGTCCGTGCTCACCCAGTTGTGCGCCGCCGCTCACGACTGCAACGACAAGGCCTCGACCGCATACTTCCAGGACCAGCTGAACGGTTTCACCCGCGACTACTACCAGCTCCTCGGCCGCCTCGCCGGCCTCCCGCAGCACCCGACCGTACTGATCAACGAGTATTACGACCCCTTCGGCCGCAATGTCGACTGCCTGAAGGCGGACGGGCTGACCACGGCGAAGACACAGGCCCTCACCTCGCGCCTGGACCAGCTGAACACGGTGCTCGGCCAGGGAGCTCAGGCCTTCGGTTTCACGGCAGTCCCGCAGCACTTTGGCGGGCATGAACTCTGTACGAGCCAGCCCTTCGTCCAGGGGCCGTCCGACAACGCGCCCTTGCATCCGACCGTCGCAGGCGAGCTCGCCATCGCACTCGCCGACCAGCAGGCTCTCCCCCATGCCACTGCCACGTCCTCACCTGCCTCGCCGTCGCCGAGCGGGAGCCCATGACCGGCCCCTGACCGGAGTCCCCGGCATACCGCGAACGCGGTATGCCGAGGACCCGACCTGCGGAGGACAAAATTCCGGAACGGGTGGGGCATCGTGGGACACTGCCACGCCCGCGACGGCTTTCAGCCACCGACTGCAGTATCTTCGCGGGCGGCCCGTCGCCGGGGGCGGCGAGCTCGTCGACGAGGAGATTTGCTGTGCATTCCGTGTTTGCCGCCATCGGCCGGTTCTCGGTCCGGTTCCGATGGCCGGTTGTGGTGTTGTGGATCGCTGCGACGATCGCGGCTGCGCATTTTCTGCCGTCGTTGTCGAGTGTGACGCAGAACAACAACACGAATTTTCTGCCGGCGAGTGCGCCGAGTCAGCATGCGGCGAGCCTTGCAACGCCGTTGGAGCCGTCGGGCACGGTGAACATCCCGGTGGTGGTGGCGCGTTCCAGTGGTCAGCTGAGCTCGGCGGACACCGATGCGATCAACCGGTTGCAGAAGGAGCTGGCCGCCGAACCGACCGTGTCCAAGGTCAAGGACGTGGGCCGGGCACAGGACGGGCAGGCCGAGCAGCTGCAGGTGGTGGCGGGCCAGCCGGCGAAGGGCGGCAGCAACCAGCAGCAGGCCGATGAGACGCTGGTCGACAACCTGCGCTCGGCTGTCTCCAAGGCGTCGATGCCCGGTGATCTGCAGACGCACCTGGCCGGTCAGATCGCGGCGAATGTGGACAACAGCAAGCAGGGCGGCAAGACCGGCAACCAGATGCAGATGGTCTCGATGCTGCTGATCGTGGTGCTGCTGCTGTTGGTCTTCCGCGCGTTGCTCGCCCCGCTGGTCACCTTGCTGCCGGCGGTGCTGGTGGTGACGATGGCCGGTCCGCTGGTGGCCGAGGCGGCCAAGCACGGGCTGAACGTCTCCTCGCTGGCGCAGGAGATGCTGATCATCCTGGTGCTGGGTGCGGGCACCGATTACGGGTTGTTCCTGGTCTTCCGGGTGCGGGAGGAACTGCGGGCCGGGCTGCCGCCGAAGGAGGCGGTGGCCAAGGCGGTGGCCCGGGTCGGTGAGTCGATCACCTTCTCCGCCGGCACGGTGATCGCCGCGCTGCTGTCGCTGCTGGCGGCCAGCTTCGGGATCTACTCCAACCTCGGCTACCCGCTGGCGATCGGCATCGGGCTGATGCTGCTGGCCGGACTCACCCTGCTCCCCGCCCTCCTGGCCATCCTCGGCCGCGCCGTCTTCTGGCCCAGCAAGATCCGCCCCGGAGTCCAGAAGGTGGGTCTTTGGGGCCGTATCTCCGGCGCCGTCGTACAGCGGCCGGTGGCCACGTTGACGGCCGGGCTGCTGCTCTTCGGCGGACTCGCCTACTTCGCGACCGGATACAGCTCGGGCGGCTTCGGCGGGTCGACCTCCGCACCCTCGGGAAGCGATGCGGCGGCCGGTCAGACGCTGCTGGCCCAGCACTTCCCGCGGACCGCGGCCAACCCGACGCAGGTGGTCTTCCAGCTGCCCAAGGCGGCCTGGGACGACCCCGGCGTGCTGGCCACCGCGCAGCAGAAGCTGCAGTCCGCCTCTGAGTTCAAGGACGTCACCGGCCCGCTCGACCCCAACGGACTGGCCCTGACACCGTCCCAGTACACCGAACTGCACACCGCCCTCGGCCCCGCCCAGGATCTGCCTCCGGCACCCCCCGGTCTGACCGCCCCCAAGGGCGCGGGCGCAGCCACCGTCGGCAAGGAGCGCACCGCGCTCGCCAAGGCCGCCGCTGCCGGTCAGGGCGCCACGGCGCGGAGGGCGCCGCTGGTCGATGGCAGGTTCACGGTGAGCGAGTACGAGGCGTACCGGGCGACGGCGTCGTACGTCAGCGCGGACGGCCGCACGGTGCAGTACTCCACGGCGCTGACCGCGGGAGACGCCTCGTCGACGGCCGCGATGAACGCCGTGCCCTCCATCCGCGCCCAGGTCGCCGATGTCGCCAAGACCATCGGCGCCACCGACAACGGTGTGGTCGGCCAGGCTCCCGGCCTGTACGACGTCAGCAACACCTCCAACAACGACATGAAGAGCGTGATCCCGATCGCGATCGCGGTGATCGGTGTGCTGCTGGCGCTGGTGATGCGCAGCCTGGTGGCGCCGCTCTACCTGATCGTCTCGGTCGGGCTGTCCTACCTGGCCGCGCTCGGTCTGTCGGTGCTGCTGTTCATCAAGCTCGGCCACTCCGGCGGACTCGTCTTCATCCTGCCGTTCCTGATGTTCATCTTCCTGCTCGCGCTGGGGGAGGACTACAACATCCTGGTGATGACCCGCATCCGGGAGGAGGCCCACGACCTGCCGCTGCGCGAGGCGGTCAAGCGGGCGCTCAACGCCACCGGCACCACGGTGACCTCCGCCGGCCTGGTGCTGGCCGGCACCTTCGCGGTCTTCGCGATCGTCGGCGGCAGCAGCCCCAACGGCAGCCAGATGCGCGACATCGGAGCAGGACTGGCCCTGGGCATCCTGATGGACACCTTCCTGGTCCGCACCCTGCTGGTCCCCTCCACCGTCGTCCTCCTCGGACGCTGGAACTGGTGGCCCTCCACACTCCGCCACCAGAACGACTTCAGCGCGTCCCGCACCACCTCGCCGGAGGCCGTCACGGCCATGGCGGGCACCGGGACGGGCGGCGACACCGGCAGCGACACGGGCGGCATCCGCGGTCGGGTGCTCGACGGCGCGGGCTCGCCCGTCGCGTCCGCCGCGGTGACCCTGATCGACGCCCAGGGCAGGCAGCACGGCCGTACCGCCTCCGACGGCGACGGCCGCTACCGCATCGACGCCCCCGGAGCCGGGATGTACGTCCTGATCGGCTCCGCAGCCTCGCGCCGCCCGCAGGCGACCGAGGTGTCCGTGGATCACGCCCCCGTCGAGCTCGACCTGGTACTCAGTGGTGCCACGGGCCTGACGGGCTCGGTGCGCGAGGCGGACGACGGCGGCCCGCTGCCGGGCGCGCTCGTGGTCGCCACGAACGAGCACGGCGAGGTCGTCGCCTCCTCCACCGCTGACGGCGAGGGCGAGTTCGAACTGGTCGAGCTCCTCCCGGGCGTGTACACCCTCGCGGTGAGTGCGGCCCGGCACCGCCCGGCCGCACTGCCGGTCGAGGTCGTGCAGGACGCCGCAGACCGGCACGAGATCCTCCTCGAGCGGCTGCACTTTGCGGTGGGCCAGGAGCCGCGCTCCAGGTGACGATCGCCTGATCCCCTGCGCAGGGCAGTGGCACTCCCCGTCCGCTGCCCTGCGCACTGCCACGTCGCCACGTCGGCACGTCGCCACGTCGCCACGTCGGCACCTCGGCACCTCGGCACCTCGGCACGTGTGCGGATGCGATACACCCGATATGCCATGCATGCGGGTGATCTGATGCATCATGCCGTGTTCTGGATCGGATGCCGTGGTATCCACGTGTCTGCTGCTGGGCGGTCTGATTTCACGGGGAGCTACGTTGCGCAATATCGCGATCGTCGGCATGGGATGCAGATTTCCCGGGGCGAGGAGCCTGCCGGCGTACTGGCGGATCCTGCGCGAGGCCGAATCCCAGTTCCGGGTCCTCCCGCCCGAGCGCTGGGACCACTCGCTGATCCACACCCCGCAGGACCGGCGTGCACGTGCCGGGACGTACACCGACCGGCTCGCGACGATCGACGGCGTCGATCGGTTCGACGCACGCCACTACCGCATGTCGCCGCGCCGCGTCCAGGCGATGGACCCGCAGCACCGACTGCTGCTCGACGCATCACTGCGCACCGGTGCGGTTCACCGACGCCGTACAGGCCGCGTACGACGCGGGCGCGCGGCTGTTCGTCCAGGCCTGCGGCGGGCGCAATCTGATGGGCGCGGTCCGGCAGAGCCTGACGGACCCCGGCGCGGCGACGTACGTGGCGCTGACGGGCGACGGCCCGGACGATGCGCGGACCTGTCTCGCCGCGCTCGGCGAACTGGCGGTGGCCGGAGTGGACCTGGACGCAACGAAGCTCGTGCCCGAGGGCACGCCGCTGGTCACCTTGGAGCCGTCGCCGCTCACGCCGGACTCCCACTGGTACCCGAGGGTCGCCTCGCGTGTGCCGCCGCGGCCCACCGTCCCCGGCCTCGGGGCGGCCGAGCAGCCGAGGACACCCGGCTCCCCCGGCGTCGCCGCACTCCCGGACGCGCCCGGCCCCCGCAGACAGGAACACTCGTTGGACGACGTGGTCACGCTGCTCAGGCAGCAACTGAATCTGCTGCAGAGCCTCGGCGTCGCGGCTCCCGGAACGGACGCCACCGCGTCGAGCCTGCCGCAGTCCGGTCGCGGCGACAGTTACCACCAGGTGCGTGCCCGGGTCTACGCCGAGATCTCGGCGGTCAGCGCCTTCAGGGCGGATCAGCTCTCCGACGACCTGCTCATCGTCCAGCAGCTCGGTCTCGACTCGTTGACGGTGGCGGAGTTGACGGAGCGTCTGCGGCGAGCCTTCCCCCAGGCTGCGGCGCGCATCACCGAGGGCTTCCTGCCGCCGCGGCCCACCGTCGCCGATGCCGTCGAACTCACCGCCGGGCTGCTGGGCGCCGGCACGGGCGACGCCGTTCCCGCCATCGCTCCCCCGGCCGGGCCCGCGACCGTGCCCGCGGCCGCGCCCGCGGAACGCCGTATCGAGGACTTCCCCGAGCTCATCGCACTGGAGCGGCGCATCGCGTCCAGCCGTCACAACCCGTACTTCCTGCTGCACGAGGGCACGCTGCGGGACACCACCGTCATCGACGGCCAACAGCTGATCTCCTTCTCCGGATACAACTACCTCGGCCTGTCGGGCCACCCGACGGTGATCGCGGCGGTGAAGGACGCCGTCGACCGGTACGGCACCTCGGTCTCGGCCAGCCGGTTCCTCTCCGGTGAGCGGCCGCTCCACCGCGAGCTGGAGGCGGAGCTGGCCGCGCTCACCGGTTCACAGGCGGCGATCGCCCTGGTGAGCGGCCATGCCACCAACGTCACGGTGATCGGGCACCTGGTGGGCCCCGGCGATCTGATCCTGCACGACGCCCTCGCGCACGACAGCATCCTGCAGGGGTGCACGCTCTCCGGGGCGCGCCACCGGTCGTTCCCGCACAACGACATGGCGGCGCTCGACTCCCTGCTGCACAGCGTCCGCGGCCAGTTCCGACGGGTGCTGATCGTGGTCGAGGGCGTGTACAGCATGGACGGCGACATCGTCGACCTGCCCGCGCTGATCGAGGTAAAGGAGCGGCACGGAGCCATCGTGATGATCGACGAGGCGCACAGCATCGGCGTACTCGGGAGCAACGGCGGTGGCGTCGGCGAGCACTTCAGCGTGGAGCGGCAGGCGGTCGACCTGTGGTCGGGGACGCTGCCGAAGTCGCTGGCGGGATGCGGCGGCTTCGTCGCAGGAACGCAGCGGGTGGTCGACTACCTCAAGTACTCGGCGCCCGGGTTCGTCTACAGCGTCGGCATGACCCCGGCCAACGCCGCCGCGTCCCTGGCGGCGATCCGGGTCATGCGGGACGAGCCCGAACGGCTCAAGCGGCTGCGCGAGAACGCGGAGCTCTTCCTCTCCACGGCGCGCGACGCCGGGATCGACACCGGCGGCAGCGACGGGACACCGGTGATCCCGGCCATTGTCAAGGACTCGCAGAAGGCGGTCCGGCTGGCCTCGGCGCTGTTCGACAACGGGGTGAGCGTCAACCCGATCCTGCACCCGGCGGTGGCGGAGGATCTGGTCCGGCTGCGCTTCTTCGTGACCAGCGAACACACCGCCGAACACATCAAGTACAGCGTCGCGGCCGTCGCCGAGCAGTAGCATCTGTTGCGGCCGACTCGATCGGAGGGCCAGTGAACCACCCCGCCGCATCCTCCGTATCCGCATCCTCCATCTCCTCCGCCGAGCCGGTAGCGGATATCCGGGCCGGCGCCCGCGGCGGCCCCGACGCGGGGCGGCCGGACCGTCCGGGCACCCCGGGCCGCCGGCCGCTCCCACTGCGCCATCCCCGCGCCGTTCTCGCGGCCTCGCTGCTCTTCCTGCTGGTCGCCGCGGTCGTTGCCGGTGGCACGCTCAAGGCGCTGAAGTCGGGCGGCTTCGACGATCCCTCCTCCGATTCCGCCGCCGCGGCACAGTTGCTGCGCGAGAAGTTCCCCACCGCGCAGCCCAACCTCTTCGTGCTGGTGCACGATCAGGGCGGCAACGCCGGGAGCCCGGCCGCCACTCGCGTCGGCCGGTCGGCGGTCGAGCAGTTGTCGCGGCAGCACGGAGTCCACCTCGTGGCCTCGTACTACCTCACCCCGGCCGCCGCCCTGCGCTCGGCGGACGGCTCGGTGGGCCTGACAGCTGTCAATGTGACGGGCGATCAGGACGCCGCCGGACGCATGGTCGCCGGCCTGCACGCGAAACTCGCGGGCGACCGGGACGGGGTCCGGGTGCGCTTCGGCGGCAACACCCAGATCAACAACGACCTCAACAACCGCACTGCGCAGGACCTCGAAGTCGCCGAGTCCGTCGCCCTCCCGCTCACCCTGCTCCTGCTGGTGCTGGTCTTCCGGGGGGTCGTGGCGGCGCTTGCGCCGACGGCCATCGGCGTGGTGGCGATCGCCGGTGCCCTGGCCGTGCTGCGCTGCGTTGCGGCGCTCACCTCGGTGTCGGTCTTCTCCACGACACTGATCACCGCACTCGGTCTCGGTCTTGCCGTGGACTACAGCCTGCTCATCGTCGCCCGTTACCGCGAGGAGCGCGCCCGCGGCGGAGGTGATCTCGCGGCGTTGCAGCGCACGTTGCGCACCGCCGGGCGGACGGTGCTGTTCAGCGCCACCATCGTGGCCACCGTGCTGCTGACCCTGGTCGCCTTCCACCTGTACTTCCTCCGCTCGTTCGCCTACGCGGGCGTGGCCACCGTGGCGATCACGGTGCTGGGCGCGCTCGGGCCGCTGCCTGCCCTGCTGCTCCTGCTCGGGGACCGTGTGGACGCCTGGCGGGTGGGCAGGGACCGGGCGCGCCGCACGCCGCCCGAGGAGAGGCTGTGGGGACGGATCGCGGGCGGCTCGATGCGGCGTCCGGCCCTGTGCGGGCTCGCGGTCGCCGCCGGTCTGGTGGTGCTGGGCCTGCCGCTGGGCCACGCCCAGTTCGGCATCCCCGACGAGCGGGCACTGCCGAAGGATGCCGAGAGCCGTCAGGCGGCCGACCTGCTGCGCAGTGCCTTCCCGGGCAGCCAGGACGGGGGCACGGTCACCGTCGTCGCCCCCGCCTGGACATCGGATCCCTCGGGCGCCGGGCTGAGCACATACGCCCGGGCCCTGTCCGGCGTGCCCGGGGTCGATCGGGTGGACAGTCCGGTCGGTGACTTCGCCGGCGGCCGGGTGGTCGGCCCGCCGTCGCCGGGCCTGCGGGCGGGTGCGGCACTCCGGCTCGCTCTGCACTCGCGGGTGGTGCCGTTCTCCGCCCAGGGCAGCCGCCTGGCCGGACGGGTGCGCGGCGTCCCGGTCCCCGGCGGCCGGAGAGTGTACGTCGGCGGCCTGGCGGCACAGTTGGCGGACACCACGTCGTCCCTCGCCGGCGGGCTGCCGTTGGCGCTCGGCCTGACGGTCGTGATCACGCTCGTGCTGCTCTTCCTCGCCACTGGGAGCGTGCTGCTGCCGGTCAAGGCCGTGCTCTTCAACGCGCTCGGGCTGACCGGTGTGATGGGCGCGATGGTGTGGGTGTTCAACGACGGCCACCTGTCCGGTCCGCTCGGTTTCACCCCGTCACCGCTGGCGCTGACGATGCCGGTGCTGCTGGTCTGCGTCGCCTATGCGCTCTCCATGGACTACGAGGTCTTCCTGCTCTCCCGGATCAAGGAACGGCACGACGCGGGTGACGACACGGAGCTGTCGGTGCGGGCCGGTCTGGGCGAGAGCGGTCCCGTCATCAGCGCCGCCGCCGGGCTGCTCGCCGTCTCCTTCTTCGCGATCGGCCTGTCCGGCGTCTCGCTGGCCAAGTTCTTCGGGCTGGGCACCGGCATCGCCATCGTCCTGGACGCCGTACTGATCCGCGGGGTGCTGGTTCCGGCGTTCTTCCGGCTGGCCGGTCCCGCGGCGTGGTGGGCACCGGCGGGGATCCGCTGGAAAGCCGGAAAGGGCTTGACTCTGGGTAAATAGGGAGCAAACTGTCTAATACACCAGAACACCGGAGAGAGCCGCACCGTCGACGGAGACGTCTGTCGGCACGAGTGACCCCCATCAAGGCTCTGGCTAGGCCCTCGGTAGCGCGTATCGGGCCGGAGTCGTCAGCGACGACTGAGACTCACGGCATCGAGGCGAAGCACCGAGGGCCGCCGTATGCCCGCCGCCAACCGCTCCGCGCCTCGCCGCCTCCGCGCCACTCACCCGCACCCCCCGTGGACGCCCGCTGGATTGCGCACTAATTTAGTTTACGTGTGCTAAATAGTTTCCTGTCGTGCGAGCGAGGCGGAATACGGGAGGCGGACGCCGATGGCCTGGGTCGGGGTGGATCATCCGCGGTACAAGTGGGTGGCGCTGTCGAACACCACGCTGGGGACGCTGATCGCGACGATCAACACCTCCATCGTGCTGATCTCGCTACCCGCCATCTTCAACGGGCTCCGCCTCGATCCACTGCAGCCGGACAACGTCAGCTATCTGCTGTGGATGCTGATGGGCTACATGCTGATCACCGCGGTGCTGGTGGTGACCCTCGGCAGACTCGGGGACATCTGGGGCCGGGTGCGGATCTACAACGCCGGCTTCCTCATCTTCACCGTCACCTCGGTAGTGCTCTCCCTCGACCCCTACCACGGCGGCACCGGCGCGCTGTGGCTGATCGGCTGGCGGGTCGCGCAGGCGATCGGCGGCTCGATGCTCATGGCCAACTCGGCCGCGATCATCACCGACGCCTTCCCGTCCCGTCAGCGCGGAATGGCTCTCGGCGTCAACATGGTGGCGGGCATCGCCGGTTCGTTCATCGGCCTCGTCCTCGGCGGTCTGCTCGCCGAGTGGAACTGGCGGTCCATCTTCTGGGTGAACGTGCCGATCGGCGTGCTGGGCACCCTGTGGGCCTACCGATCACTGCACGAGGCCGGGGTGCGCAAGCCCGCGCGGATGGACTGGTGGGGCAACATCACCTTCGCCGTCGGCCTGACCGCGCTGCTGGCGGGGATCACCTACGGCATCCAGCCGTACCGCGGGCACACCATGGGATGGACCAACCCCTGGGTGCTCGCCGGGCTCATCGGCGGCGCCGTGGTGCTCGCCGTCTTCTGCCTGGTCGAAAGCCGGGTCACGGAACCGATGTTCCCGCTGGGGCTCTTCCGCAACGCGATGTTCGCGGGCGGCAACACGGCGACCCTGCTCGGCTCGATCGCCCGCGGCGGGCTGCAGTTCATGCTCATCATCTGGCTGCAAGGCATCTGGCTTCCGCTGCACGGCTACGACTATGCCGACACCCCGCTGTGGGCGGGAATCTATCTCGTCCCGCTGACCGTCGGCTTCCTGGCGGCCGGTCCCGTCGCCGGGCATCTGTCGGACCGGCTCGGCGCACGGCTCTTCGCGGCCGCCGGATTCGTGGCGATGGCGGCCTCGTTCGCCGGGCTGCTCCTGCTGCCCACGGACTTCGGCTACCCGCTCTTCGCCTTCCTGGTCTTCCTCAACGGAATCGGCGGCGGACTGTATGCGGCCCCCAACACCTCGGTCATCATGTCGAGCGTGCCGGCCGACGCACGGGGCGCGGCCTCCGGAATGCGCGCCACCTTCCAGAACGCCGGCATGGTGCTCTCCATCGGGGTCTTCTTCTCCCTCATGGTGGCCGGGCTCGCCGGGTCGCTGCCGGGCACGCTCACCGCCGGGCTGACCGCCCAGGGCGTACCAGCCCATGCGGCGCACGCCCTCGCGGGCGTTCCGCCGGTGGGCGTCCTGTTCGCCGCCTTCCTCGGCTACAACCCCATCCAGCAGTTGCTCGGCCCGCACGTGCTCGGGGCGCTGCCCGCGTCCAACGCCCGCACACTGACCGGACGGGAGTTCTTCCCGCACCTGATCTCCGGCCCGTTCCACAACGGCCTCGTCGTGGTGTTCTCGCTGGCCATCGCCATGGCGCTGGTGGCCGCGGCTGCGTCACTGATACGCGGCCGTACGGCACCCGCGACGCCGGACCTGCCCGTCCAGTCCATTCCCGGAACGCGGATCAGCGGTGTCCTGCGCGACGGCGCGTCCGCGGCCCTTCCCCGCGCCGCCCTCACCCTTGTCGACCCGAACGGGCGGCAGATCGCGCGTGGAACGGCGCGCGGTGACGGATCGTACGAACTGACCGTGCCCGCTCCCGGCTCGTACGTCCTGATCGCGGCCGCCGACGGACACCAGCCGCAGGCGGTGCCGGTCGCCGTGGACGGCCACACGCTCTCCCGCGATCTGACACTCGCGGCGCTGCGGCCCGGCGCCCGGATACGCGGCACCGTCCGGGCCGCCTCCAGTGGGCGTCCGCTCGCCGACGCGCGGGTGACCCTGGTCGACGCGGAGGGCGAAGCCGTCGCCACCAGGACGACGGGCCCGGACGGCTCGTACGGCTTCACAGGTCTGGCCGCTGGCGAGTACACCGTGATCGCGAGGGGGTATTCGCCCGTCAGCACGGCCGTGACCCTCGACGGCATGGGAGAGTCGGGGTTCGACCTGCTGCTCGGTCGCGCCGATGAGGCCGATACGTGAGATCCGTGAATGGAGATGTTCCGGCGATGACCGACTCCGCGGAGCACCACCGTGCAGCCGCCGCGCGGACGGCGGCCGACGACACGCTCGACCCGTCGGTCGTCGCCCGGCTCCGGCTGGTGATCGCGCGGCTGTACCGGCAGATGGCACAGGCCGCCAGCGATCGGAACTTCACCTTCGCTCAACTGTCGGCGATCGCACGGGTCGAGGAGCACGGTCCGCTGCGGCTCGGTGAACTGGCCGCGCGGGAGCGGGTGGCGGCGCCGTCGATGACCCGCACCATCGCACCGCTGGTCTCCGAGGGGCTGATCGGCAAGGAGCCGGACCCGAACGACGGGCGCTCATTCCTGGTCACCATTACGCCTGACGGGCGCGAACTGCTGGGCCGGACACGGCGTGAACGCTCCGAACTGCTCGCCCGACGCATCAGCCGGCTCACCCCTGAGCAGCGAGAGACCCTCGAAGCGGCCGTCCCGGTGCTCGAACTGCTCCTCGCCGAATGAGCGAATGAGCAATTGAGCGAGTGAACGAATGAACGACGCCGCCCGCCGCAGCGATGGTTCGCTGGGCGGGCGGCGCCCAAGAGCCGCAGCCTGTCAGGACTTCAGCGGCTTGATTGCGGTGGGTGCGTGGCCCGGTTCGGTGGCCAGCTCCTCGAACTCCGTAACGTCGCTGATGTCGGCCGTCTTGCTCATCGCGATGTTGGTGATGCGCTCCAGGATCGCCTCGACGACGACCGGGACGCGATGCTCGGCGGCGAGCTTCTTGGCCTCCTCCAGGGCGGCGCCGAGCTCGTTCGGGTCGGTGACCCGGACCGCCTTGCAGCCCAGTCCCTCGACGACCTTGACGTGGTCCACACCGTAGACGCCGATCTCCGGGGAGTTGATGTTCTCAAACTCCAGGTTGACCTGGAAGTTGATGTCCAGGCCGATCTGCGCCTGACGGATCAGGCCCAGGTAGGAGTTGTTCACCAGGACATGGACGTACGGGATCTTGTGCTGGGCGCCGACGGCCAGCTCCTCGATCATGAACTGGAAGTCGTAGTCACCGGAGAGCGCGACGACGGGGGCCTCCGGGTCGGCAGTGGCGACGCCGAGCGCGGCCGGGATGGTCCAGCCGAGCGGGCCGGCCTGGCCGCAGTTGATCCAGTGGCGCGGCTTGTAGACGTGCAGCATCTGCGCGCCGGCGATCTGGGAGAGGCCGATGGTGGTGACGTAGCGCGTCTCCGGGCCGAAGGCCTTGTTCATCTCCTCGTAGACGCGCTGCGGCTTCATCGGGATGTCGTCGAAGTGCGTGCGGCGCTGCAGCGTGGCCTTGCGCTCCTGGGTGGAGGCGACCCACTCGGAGCGGTCGGGCAGCTTGCCGGCGGCCTTGAGCTCCTTGGCGACCTCGACGAACAACTCAAGGGCGGCCTTGGCGTCCGAGGCGATGCCGTAGTCGGGGGCGAAGATCTTGCCGATCTGGGTGGGCTCGATGTCGACGTGGACGAACTTGCGGCCCTTGGTGTAGACGTCCAGCTTGTAACCGGTGTGGCGGTTGGCCCAGCGGTTGCCGATGCCGAGGACGAAGTCGGACTCCAGGAAGTTCGCGTTGCCGTAGCGGTGTGAGGTCTGCAGGCCGACCATGCCGGCGTTGAGCTCGTGGTCGTCGGGGAGGACGCCCCAGCCCATCAGGGTCGGGATGACCGGGGTGCCGGTGAGCTCGGCGAACTGCACCAGCAGGTCGGAGGCGTCGGCGTTGATGATGCCGCCGCCCGCGACGATCAGCGGGCGCTGTGACTGAAGGAGGAAGGAGATCGCCTTCTCGATCTGGGCGCGGGTTGCGGACGGCTTGTACACCGGCAGCGGCTCGTAGGTCTCCGGGTCGAACTCGATCTCGGTCAGCTGGACGTCGATCGGCAGGTCGATCAGGACCGGGCCGGGGCGGCCGGAGCGCATCAGGTGGAAGGCATGCTGGAAGACCCCGGGGACCTGCGCGGCCTCCAGGACCGTGGTCGCCGCCTTGGTGACCGGCTTGGCGATGGAGGCGATGTCGACGGCCTGGAAGTCCTCCTTGTGGATCACGTTGGTCGGTGCCTGACCGGTGATGCACAGGATCGGGATCGAGTCGCCGATCGCGGAGTACAGACCGGTGATCATGTCGGTGCCGGCCGGGCCGGACGTACCGATGCACACGCCGATGTTGTCCGGGTTGGCCCGGGTGTAGCCCTCGGCCATGTGCGAGGCGCCCTCGACATGTCGGGCCAGCGTGTGGTCGACCCCGCCGCTCTCCTTCAGCTCGCGGTAGAAGGGGTTGATGGCGGCGCCGGGCACACCGAACGCCTTCGTCACGCCCTCACGCTTGAGGATCTCCACTGCCGCACGAGCGGCGGTCATACGAGGCATTCAGTCCTCCCGGGTTGCAGCCGTTGCCCTGCAATTTCACATCGCGGAAAATGACTTCTATCTTGCGGAATGAATGTAAGGTCGCACGACGCAAGCGTCAAGCGAGGAGGCGGGCGATGGATCATGCCGCCGGCCGACCGCCCCCATGACCGGCGATGGACTTGACAGAGCGGCCAGCCTCCTACAGGCTTCCAGTAAGCAGAAAATATCTTCCGCGATACGGAAACGGAAGGGAGATCATCCCGGTGGGATTCTCCGACGCGCGCTACGACGTCAACCTCTCGATCCTGTTCACCGAGCTGCCCCTGCTCGAGCGGCCCGCCGCTGCCGCCGCCGCGGGCTTCACCGCCGTTGAGCTGTGGTGGCCCTGGGTCGACGCCCCCGTCCCCGAGCAGGCCGAACTCGATGCCCTGCGCACGGCCCTGAACGAGGCGGGCACCCAGCTGGTGGGCCTGAACTTCTACGCCGGACAGCTGCCCGGCCCGGACCGCGGCGCGCTGTCGATCCCCGGCGAGGAGTCGGAGAAGTTCCGCGCCAACATCGATGTGGCCGCCGACTTCGCCCAGTCCCTGGGATGCACAGCGCTCAACGCCCTCTACGGCAACCGCGTCGACGGCGTCTCGCCCGAGGAGCAGGACGCGCTGGCCCTGGAGAACCTCCAGCTGGCCGCCCGCGCGGCGCACCGCGTCGGCGCCACCCTGCTGATCGAGGCGCTCAACGCGCCCGAGTCGCCGAAGTGCCCGATCGTCAGCGCCCCGAAGGCGATCGAGATCGTGGACAAGGTCAACGAGTCGACCGGTCTCGGCAACGCCAAGTTCCTGATGGACCTGTACCACCTGTCGATGAACGGCGAGGACCTGCACGAGGCCATCGACCGCTACACCGCCAAGACCGGTCACGTGCAGATCGCCGACAACCCCGGCCGCAGCTACCCCGGCACCGGTGAGCTGGACTTCACCGACCTGCTGGACCGCCTGGGCAAGGCCGGTTACGACGGCTGGATCGGCCTGGAGTACAAGCCCACCGGCCCGAGCGCGAGCAGCTTCGAGTGGCTCCCGGCCCCGCTGCGCGCCGCCAAGCACTGACGACGACTTCTTCTTCCGAGTTACCGAGGGACACGCATATGAGCACCGCACTTCCGAAGATCGCATGGATCGGCCTCGGCATCATGGGCTCCCCCATGGCCGAGAACCTGATCAAGGCCGGCTACCAGGTCACCGGCTACACCCTTGAGCAGGACAAGCTCGACCGGCTCGCCAAGAACGGCGGCACCGCCGCGTCGTCGATCGCCGAGGCGGTCAAGGGCGCCGAGGTGATCATCACCATGGTCCCGGCCTCCCCGCAGGTCGAGGCCGTCGCCTACGGTGAGGCCGGCATCCTCGCCAACGCCAAGTCTGGCGCCCTGCTGATCGACATGTCCTCGATCACCCCGCAGACCTCCATAGACCTGGCCAAGAACGCCAAGGAGAAGGGCATCCGCGTCCTGGACGCCCCGGTCTCCGGCGGCGAGGCCGGCGCCATTGAGGCTGTGCTGTCCATCATGGTCGGCGGCGAGCAGGCGGACTTCGACGAGGCCAAGCCGATCCTCGAGGCTCTCGGCAAGACCATCATCCTGTGCGGCCCGCACGGATCCGGCCAGACCGTCAAGGCCGCCAACCAGCTCATCGTCGCCGTCAACATCCAGGCGTGCGCCGAGGCCGTGGTCTTCCTGGAGAAGTCCGGCGTCGACCTCAAGGCCGCGCTCGAGGTCCTCAACGGCGGACTCGCCGGATCCACTGTCCTGACCCGCAAGAAGGACAACTTCCTGAACCGCGACTTCAGGCCCGGCTTCCGCATCGACCTGCACCACAAGGACATGGGCATTGTCACCGACGCCGCCCGCACCGTCGGTGCGGCCCTGCCCGTCGGCGCCGTCGTCGCCCAGCTCGTCGCCTCCCTGCGCGCCCAGGGCGACGGCGGCCTCGACCACTCCGCGCTGCTGCGCGCCGTCGAGCGCCTGTCGGGCCAGAGCGTTCAGGCGTAACGCGTAACGCTCCCCCAGATCCTTCGCCCGGTGGCGCGTTGACCTGTCCTGTCGCGCCCATGGCGCGCCACCGGGCGAAGCATGCCCCACCGTCGGCTCATCGCGTGCCGACGGCAGCGGGGCGTCCCTCGTCACCGCTCCGCACAAGCACGACGCGATACGGAACTTCGCTTTCACCTCCCATACGGAAGGTCGCAATGCCCAAGCA
>NZ_JANFNG010000002.1 GCF_024436035.1 Streptomyces humicola | reverse complement strand
CCCCCCCCCCCCCCCCCCACCCCCGGCGGTTTTACGTTTCTGCGTCTGAGGGCGTCAGCTCTCCTCGTGCTGGACCGCCCTGCGGGCGTCCGCGTCCAGCACACCCCAGCCGATCAGCTGCTCGGTGAGGACCGAGGGGGACTGGTCATAGATCACGGCGAGGGTGCGCAGGTCGTCCTGGCGGATCGAGAGCACCTTGCCGTTGTAGTCGCCGCGCTGGCTCTGGATGGTCGCGGCGTAGCGCTGCAGCGGGCCGGCCTTCTCGGACGGCACCTGGGAGAGTCGCTCCAGGTCGAGCACGAGCTTCGGCGGCGGCTCGGCGGCACCGCCGGGCGCCGTGCCCGGCAGGAGCTCCTGCACCGGAACGCCGTAGAAGTCCGCCAGCTCGGCGAGGCGCTGCACGGTCACTGCTCGGTCGCCACGCTCGTACGAGCCGACGACGACGGCCTTCCAGCGGCCCTGCGACTTCTCTTCCACACCGTGGAGTGAAAGACCCTGCTGCGTGCGGATGGCGCGGAGTTTGGCTCCGAGCTGTTTGGCGTAATCGCTGGACATAAGGCTCCCCGGATGGACGCTCCGTAACTCACTGTGAGGTTACGCAGCGTAATTCTGCTTCGTCAAGCCGAACGGTTCACCCTGCCCCTCAGCTGGGGATTCGCGGGCGGCCTGATACGGTAGGTGCCGTAACCCAGACGTCCTTTAAGGCCCGTCCCGTGAGGCGGGGAAGGAGGTCCCCGACCCATGGTCGAAGACCGTAGTACGGCCCCGGCGCGCGCAGTCCTCGAGGCGCCGGACATCGCGCGGGTGCTGACCCGCATCGCCCACGAGATCGTCGAACGCGCCAAGGGCGCCGACGACGTGGTGCTCCTCGGCATCCCCACCCGCGGCGTCTTCCTCGCCCGGCGGCTCGCCGACAAGCTCGACCAGATCACCGGCCGCAAGGTGCCCGTCGGCTCGCTCGACATCACCATGTACCGCGACGACCTCCGGCTCGGCCCTGCCCGCACGCTGGCCCGCACCGAGATCCCCGGCGACGGCATCGACGGGCGCCTGGTCGTCCTCGTCGACGACGTGCTCTTCTCCGGCCGCACCATCCGCGCCGCCCTCGACGCGATGAACGACATCGGCAGGCCGCGCGCCGTGCAGCTCGCCGTCCTCGTCGACCGGGGCCACCGGGAGCTCCCGATCCGTGCCGACTACGTCGGCAAGAACCTCCCCACCTCGCTGCGCGAGACCGTCAAGGTGCAGCTGGCCGAGAACGACGGCCGCGACTGCGTCCTGCTCGGCGGCCCGCACGCGTCACGGCACGAATAGACCAAACGCGTCCGGCACGGCCCGCCGCCCGCCTGTCACCGGCCACCACCCTCGGCGGAGGCGCTGCGCGCCGCAGTGACGATCCCGACGCCGGTGAGCACCTGCCGGACCCACCCCCCCCAGCAGGCCGCCGCATGCCGTCCCACCCCCGCTCTCGCCGCCACCTCGCACCTTCCCGGAGCAGACCCCGATGAAGCGCCATCTGATCTCGGCCGCAGACCTCACGCGCGACGACGCCCTACTCGTCCTCGACACCGCCGAGGAAATGGCCCGCGTCGCCGACCGGCCGATCAAGAAGCTGCCCACGTTGCGCGGCCGCACCGTCGTGAACCTCTTCTTCGAGGACTCGACCCGCACCCGCATCTCGTTCGAGGCCGCGGCCAAGCGGCTCTCCGCCGACGTCATCAACTTCTCCGCCAAGGGCTCGTCAGTCTCCAAGGGCGAGTCCCTCAAGGACACCGCGCTGACCCTGGAGGCGATGGGTGCCGACGCCGTCGTCATCCGGCATCACGCCTCCGGCGCCCCGCACCGCCTCGCCACCTCCGGCTGGATCAACGGCTCCGTCGTCAACGCCGGCGACGGCACGCACGAGCACCCCACCCAGGCACTGCTCGACGCCTTCACCATGCGCCGCCACCTCGCCGGAGCCCCGGACGGCGGCCCCACCCACCACCGCGGCCCGGGCGACGGAACCGGTCGCGACCTCGCCGGGCGTCGCATCACGATCGTCGGCGACGTGTTGCACAGCCGTGTCGCCCGCTCCAACGTCCTTCTGCTGAACACCCTGGGCGCCGAGGTCACCCTCGTCGCACCGCCGACGCTGCTGCCCATCGGCGTCGAGACCTGGCCGTGCGAGGTCTCCTACGGCCTCGACCCGGTGCTCGCCAAGACCGACGCTGTGATGATGCTGCGCGTCCAGAGCGAGCGGATGAACGCCGCGTTCTTCCCCACCGAGCGCGAGTACGCCCGCCGCTACGGTCTCGACGGCGCCCGCATGGCGGCGCTTCCCCCGCACGCGATCGTCATGCACCCCGGCCCGATGAACCGCGGCATGGAGATCACTGCCGAGGTCGCCGACTCCGGCCGCTGCACCGTCGTCGAACAGGTCGCCAACGGCGTCAGCGTCCGCATGGCCGTCCTGTACCTGCTGCTCGGCGGCAACGAGCCGGCCGTCACCACCACCCACTCGTCGCCCACCACCGCCCTCAACCGGGACGCTGCGCGCCGCAGTGACGATTTCGAGGAGAACGACAACCGATGACCAAGATCCTTATCCGCGGCGCGAAGGTGCTCGGCGGCGAGCAACAGGACGTGCTCATCGACGGCGAGACCGTCCGTGAGGTCGGTACGGGGCTGAACGCCGAGGGCGCCACCGTCGTCGAGGCCGAGGGCCGGATCCTCCTGCCCGGCCTCGTCGACCTCCACACCCACCTGCGCGAGCCCGGACGTGAGGACTCCGAGACCGTCCTGACCGGCACCCGCGCCGCCGCGGCCGGCGGCTACACCGCCGTGCACGCCATGGCCAACACCTTCCCCGTCGCCGACACCGCCGGCGTCGTCGAACAGGTCTGGCGGCTCGGCAAGGAGTCCGGCTACTGCGACGTCCAGCCGGTCGGCGCCGTCACCGTGGGCCTGGAGGGCAAGCAGCTCGCCGAACTCGGTGCGATGGCCGAGTCCGCCGCCGCCGTACGGGTCTTCTCCGACGACGGCAAGTGTGTCGACGACGCGGTGATCATGCGTCGCGCGCTGGAGTACGTGAAGGCGTTTGACGGAGTCGTCGCCCAGCACGCCCAGGAGCCACGCCTGACCGAGGGCGCCCAGATGAACGAGGGCCTCGTCTCCGGCGAGCTGGGCCTGTGCGGCTGGCCCGCCGTCGCCGAGGAGTCGATCATCGCCCGCGACCTGCTGCTCGCCGCCCACGTCGGATCGCGCGTGCACATCTGCCACCTGTCCACGGCAGGCTCGGTCGAGCTGGTGCGCTGGGCGAAGTCCAAAGGCTGGAATGTGACCGCCGAGGTCACGCCGCACCACCTGCTCCTCACCGACGAGCTGGTCCGCTCGTACAACCCGGTCTACAAGGTCAACCCGCCGCTGCGCACCGAGGCCGACGTCACGGCGCTGCGCGAGGCCCTGGCCGACGGCACCATCGACTGCGTGGCCACCGACCACGCCCCGCACCCGCACGAGGACAAGGACTGCGAGTGGGCCGCCGCGGCCATGGGCATGATCGGCCTGGAGACCGCGCTCTCCGTCGTGCAGCACACCATGGTTGACACCGGGCTCCTCGACTGGGCCGGCGTCGCCGACCGCATGTCGTTCCGCCCGGCGGTCATCGGACGGCTGCACGGTCACGGACGGCCCATTGCCGCGGGCGAGCCTGCGAACCTCACTCTCGTCGATCCGCAATACCGTGGTGTGGTGAACCCCGCCGGCTTCGCCTCCCGCAGCCGCAACACCCCCTACGAGGGTCTTGAGCTGCCGGGCCGGGTGACCGCCACCTTCCTGCGGGGCAAGGCGACGGTCATGGACGGGAAGCTCGCGTGAACCACACCACCACCACCTACTCGCTGCAGGCGATCGCCAAGCACTCGCAGAAGGTCACCGATCTCGGCGGCCGACTGTCGTGGGTCGCCGCATTCGCAGTCCTCATCGCCCTCGTCTACTGGCTGATGTGGCGCGCCTGGAAGAAGCGCGCCGCCCGCCACGCCGGCCTCCCCGCACTTCCGGCCGTCCCCGAGGAGCCGGGTGAGCCGCTCGCTGAGCTCTCCGGCCGCTATCACGCCAGCACGACGGCGGGGGACTGGCTCGACCGCATCGCTGCCCACGGGCTCGGCACCCGCAGCCTGGCGGAACTGACCCTCACTGAGCAGGGCGTGGTGGTGCACCGTCCGGCCGCCGATGAGTTCTTCATCCCCGCGGCCGCCCTGCGTGGAGCCCGGCTCGACAAGGGCATCGCCGGCAAGGTCGTCCCCGAGGGCGGACTGCTGGTGATCACCTGGCTCCACGGCGATCAGCTCATCGACTCCGGATTCCGCTCCGAGCACCCCGCCGAGCACGCGGCCTGGGTGGCCGCCCTCGAGCGGATGACCAGCACGTACCAGCAGGAAGGCGCACGATGACCACCTCTACGCGGCAACGCGGTCCCGCGGTTCTTGTTCTGGAGGACGGGCGTATCTTCCGCGGTCGTGCTTACGGGGCGGTGGGGGAGACGTTCGGTGAGGCGGTGTTCTCCACCGGGATGACTGGTTACCAGGAGACGCTGACCGATCCGTCGTACCACCGCCAGGTGGTGGTGATGACGGCCCCGCACGTGGGCAACACCGGTGTCAACGACGAGGACCCCGAGTCGAAGCGGATCTGGGTGTCCGGCTATGTCGTCCGGGACCCGGCCCGCATCCCGTCCAGCTGGCGTGCGCGCCGCAGCCTGGACGAGGAGCTGGCGCGTCAGGGCGTGGTGGGCATCAGCGGTATCGACACCCGGGCGCTCACCCGCCATTTGCGCGAGCGCGGCGCGATGCGGGTTGGCATCTTCTCGGGCGAGGCCGTCGCCGACGAGGCGGCGCTGCTGGCGAAGGTGCAGGCCTCGCCGCAGATGAAGGGCGCGAACCTCACCGATGAGGTGGCCACCACCGAGAGCTATGTTGTCCCGGCTGTCGGGGCCAGGCGGTTCACGGTGGCCGCGCTCGACCTCGGCATCAAGGCGATGACGCCGCAGCGGATGGCGGAGCGCGGTATCGAGGTGCATGTGATGCCGGCTGCCGCGACGGTGGAGGAGATCTACGCGGTCGGGCCCGATGGGGTGTTCCTGTCCAATGGTCCCGGTGACCCGGCCACCGCCGACCTGTCGGTGATCAAGGGGGTGCTGGAGCGGAGGACGCCGCTGTTCGGCATCTGCTTCGGTAACCAGTTGCTCGGGCGCGCGCTGGGCTTTGGCACCTACAAGCTGAAGTACGGCCATCGCGGGATCAACCAGCCGGTGCAGGACCGCACCACGGGCAAGGTCGAGGTGACGGCGCACAACCACGGTTTCGCCGTCGATGCGCCGCTCGACGGGCCGGCCGACACCCCGTACGGCCGTGCCGAGGTCTCTCACGTCTGTCTCAACGACAACGTGGTGGAGGGGCTGCGCCTGCTCGACCAGCCGGCTTTCAGCGTTCAGTACCACCCCGAGGCGGCCGCGGGTCCGCACGACGCCGCGTACCTGTTTGACCGCTTCGTGAGCTTGATGGAGGGCCAGCGTGCCTAAGCGCACCGACATCCAGTCCGTTCTGGTGATCGGCTCCGGTCCGATCGTCATCGGCCAGGCGGCCGAGTTCGACTACTCCGGCACCCAGGCCTGCCGGGTGCTGAAGTCCGAGGGCCTGAGGGTGGTCCTGGTCAACTCCAACCCGGCCACGATCATGACCGATCCGGAGATCGCGGACGCGACGTATGTCGAGCCGATCACCCCGGAGTTCGTCGAGAAGATCATTGCCAGGGAGCGCCCGGACGCGCTGCTGCCCACGCTCGGCGGCCAGACCGCGCTGAACACCGCGATTTCCCTGCACGAGAAGGGGGTGCTGGACAAGTTCGGTGTCGAGCTGATCGGCGCCTGTCCGGAGGCGATCCACAAAGGCGAGGACCGCGAGCAGTTCAAGGCTGTTGTCGACGCCGTCAACGCCAAGATCGGCCACGGCGAGTCGGCTCGCTCGGTGATCTGCCACTCGTTGGACGAGGTGCTCGCAGGGGTGGAGTATCTCGGCGGCTACCCGGTCGTCGTACGCCCGTCGTTCACCATGGGCGGCGCCGGCTCGGGCTTCGCTCACGACGAGGAGGAGTTGCGCCGCATCGCCGGGCAGGGGCTCACGCTCTCCCCGACCACCGAGGTGCTCCTGGAGGAGTCGATCCTCGGGTGGAAGGAGTACGAGCTGGAGCTGATGCGCGACAAGCACGACAACGTCGTGGTCGTCTGCTCGATTGAGAACTTCGACCCGATGGGCGTGCACACCGGTGACTCCATCACCGTCGCGCCGGCGATGACGCTCACCGACCGCGAGTACCAGGTCCTGCGGGACATCGGCATCGCCGTGATCCGCGAGGTCGGCGTCGACACCGGCGGCTGCAACATCCAGTTCGCCGTCAACCCCGTCGACGGGCGGGTCATCGTCATCGAGATGAACCCGCGCGTCTCGCGCTCCTCGGCGCTGGCGTCGAAGGCCACCGGCTTCCCGATCGCGAAGATCGCGGCGCGCCTGGCCGTGGGGTACACGCTGGACGAGATCCCCAACGACATCACCGAGAAGACCCCGGCGTCCTTCGAGCCGACGCTGGACTACGTGGTCGTCAAGGTGCCGCGGTTCGCGTTCGAGAAGTTCCCGGCCGCCGACGCCCGGCTCACCACCACCATGAAGTCGGTCGGCGAGGCGATGGCGATCGGCCGCAACTTCCCCGAGGCGCTGCAGAAGGCACTGCGGTCGGTGGAGAAGAAGGGCTCCCAGTTCGCGTTCACCGGTGAGCCCGGCGAGGTGGCCGGGCTGCTGGAGGCTGCGCGCGTGCCGACCGACGGGCGGATCAACACCGTCATGCAGGCGATCCGGGCCGGCGCCACGCCCGAGCAGGTCTTCGAGGCGACCCGCATCGACCCGTGGTTCATCGACCAGCTCTTCCTGATCAAGGAGATCGCCGACGAGATCGCCGCGGCCGGCAAGCTCCACCCCGAGCTGCTCGCCGAGGCGAAGCGGTACGGCTTCTGCGACGCGCAGATCGCCGGGATCCGCGGGCTGCGCGAGGAGGTCGTGCGAGAGGTGCGGCACGCGCTGGGAATCCGCCCGGTCTACAAGACCGTTGACACCTGCGCCGCCGAATTCGCCGCCCGCACCCCGTACTTCTACTCCTCCTACGACGAGGAGAGCGAGGTGGCGCCGCGCACCAAGCCCGCCGTGATCATCCTCGGCTCCGGGCCCAACCGCATCGGCCAGGGCATCGAGTTCGACTACTCCTGCGTCCACGCCTCCTTCGCCCTGTCCGAGGCCGGCTACGAGACCGTGATGGTCAACTGCAACCCGGAGACGGTCTCCACCGACTACGACACCTCCGACCGGCTCTACTTCGAGCCGCTCACGCTGGAGGACGTGCTGGAGATCGTGCACGCCGAGGAGCAGGCCGGCCCGGTCGCCGGTGTCATCGTCCAACTCGGCGGACAGACCCCGCTGGGCCTCGCCCAGGCGCTGAAGGACAACGGTGTGCCCGTCGTCGGCACCTCACCGGAGGCGATCCACCTCGCCGAGGACCGCGGCGCCTTCGGCCGTGTGCTCGCCGAGGCCGGACTGCCCGCGCCCAAGCACGGAACCGCGACCTCCTTCCCCGGTGCCAAGGCGATCGCCGACGAGATCGGCTACCCGGTGCTGGTACGCCCCTCCTACGTGCTCGGCGGCCGCGGCATGGAGATCGTCTACGACGAGGCGCGGCTCGCCGCGTACATCGAGGAGTCCACCGAGATCAGCCCTAACCGGCCGGTGCTCGTCGACCGGTTCCTCGACGACGCCATCGAGATCGACGTCGACGCGCTCTACGACGGCACCGAGCTCTACCTCGGCGGCGTCATGGAACACATCGAGGAAGCCGGCATCCACTCCGGCGACTCCGCATGCGCCCTGCCCCCGATCACCCTCGGCGGCTTCGACATCAAGCGGCTGCGCGCATCGACCGAGGCCATCGCCAAGGGCGTCGGGGTCCGCGGACTGATCAACATCCAGTTCGCGCTGGCCGGGGACATCCTCTACGTGCTGGAGGCCAACCCACGCGCCTCCCGCACCGTCCCGTTCACCTCCAAGGCCACCGCCGTACCGCTGGCCAAGGCCGCCGCCCGCATCTCGCTCGGTGCGACCATCGCGCAGCTACGCGCCGAGGGCCTACTCCCCAAGGCCGGCGACGGCGGCACGCTCCCGCTGGACGCGCCGATCTCCGTCAAGGAGGCCGTGCTGCCCTGGAGCCGCTTCCGGGACACCTCCGGACGCGGCGTGGACACCATCCTCGGCCCGGAGATGCGCTCCACCGGCGAGGTGATGGGCATCGACTCCGTCTTCGGCACCTCCTACGCCAAGTCGCAGGCAGCCGCCTACGGCGCGCTGCCCACCAAGGGCCGCGCCTTCATCTCCGTCGCCAACCGGGACAAACGCGCGATGATCTTCCCGGCCAGGGCGCTTGCCGAGCACGGCTTCGAACTGCTCGCCACCTCCGGCACCGCCGAGGTGCTCAAGCGCAACGGCATCGAGGCCACCGTCGTGCGCAAGCAGAGCGACGGGACCGGCCCCGACGGCGAGCCCACCATCGTCCAGCTCATCCACGACGGCCGGATCGACCTGATCGTCAACACCCCGTACGGCACCGGGGGACGCCTCGACGGCTACGACATCCGTACCGCGGCCGTCGCCCGCGGCGTTCCCTGCCTGACCACCGTCCAGGCGCTCGCCGCCGCCGTCCAGGGCATCGACGCCCTCGCGCACGGCGACGTCGGGGTGCGGTCCTTGCAGGAGCACGCGGCGCATCTGACCGCAGCCCGCGCTCAGTAGCGGCCGGAGGGGGACACCGAACGGTGTCCCCCTCCTCTTGCGGCATGCGGTCCGTCCTCCTCATCAGAAAGCATCTCGATGTACCACCTCTTCTTCCGGCTGGTCTTCCAGCGGATGGACCCCGAGCAGGCGCACCACCTGGCGTTCGGCTGGATCCGCCGCGTCGCGCGCGTACCCGGCCTGCGCGCCGTCGTCCGCGCGCTGCTCGCGCCCCGCCGGCCCGAGCTGCGGGTGAACGCACTCGGCCTCGAACACGCGGGACCGTTCGGGCTCGCGGCCGGATTCGACAAGAACGCGGTCGGGATCGACGGGATGGCGATGCTCGGCTTCGACCACGTCGAGATCGGCACCGTCACCGCCCAGCCGCAGCCCGGCAACCCCAAGAAGCGCCTCTTCCGGCTGGTGGAGGACCGTGCCCTGATCAACCGGATGGGCTTCAACAACGACGGCTCGGCCGACGTCGCCGCCCGGCTCGCGGCGCGCACCCCCGTCTTCACCCCTGTCGTCGGCGTCAACATCGGCAAGACCAAGGTCGTCCCCGAGGCGGAAGCCGTCGCCGACTACGTGACCTCCACCGAGCGGCTCGCCGCACACGCCGACTACCTCGTCGTCAACGTCTCCTCGCCCAACACGCCCGGCCTGCGCAACCTCCAGGCGGTCGACCAGCTGCGCCCGCTGCTCACCGCCGTCCGCGAGGCCGCCGACCGCACCGTCGGCGCCCGCCGCGTCCCGCTGCTGGTGAAGATCGCACCCGACCTCGCCGACGAGGACGTCGACGCCGTCGCCGACCTCGCCCTCGAACTGGGCCTCGACGGCATCATCGCCACCAACACCACCGTCGCCCGCGAGGAGTTGGGGCTGCGCACCGCCCGGGCCGCCGTCGAGGCCATCGGCGCCGGCGGCCTGTCCGGCGCCCCGCTCAAAGCGCGCTCGCTCGAGGTGCTGCGCCGCCTGTACGCACGCGTCGGCGGCCGGATCACTCTCATCGGCGTCGGCGGCATCGAGTCCGCGGACGACGCCTGGGAGCGCATCCTGGCCGGCGCATCCCTCGTCCAGGGGTACAGCGCCTTCATCTACCAGGGCCCCTTCTGGTGCCGGGCCGTGCACCGCGGCCTCGCCGCCCGCCTGAAGGAAAGCCCGTACGCCACCCTCGCCGACGCCGTCGGCGCCGCCGTCAGACAGGAGAGCACCTCGTGAGCCCCGAGCACCCCGAGCCCTTCGGCGCCCGGCTGCGCCGCGCCATGGACACCCGCGGCCCGCTCTGCGTCGGCATCGACCCGCACGCCTCCCTGCTGCAGGCCTGGGGCCTGGACGACGACCCGGCGGGCCTGGAGCGCTTCGCCCGTACGGTGGTCGACGCGCTCGCCGACCGCGTGGCGGTGCTCAAGCCCCAGTCGGCCTTCTTCGAGCGCTTCGGCTCGCGCGGCATCGCCGTGCTGGAGCGGGCGGTCGCCGATGCCCGGGCCGCCGGAGCGCTGGTCCTGATGGACGCCAAACGCGGCGACATCGGCTCCACCATGGCCGCATACGCCGCCGCCTACCTCGACCCGTCGAGCCCGCTGTTCAGCGACGCGGTCACGGTCAGCCCGTACCTGGGGTACGGATCGCTGCGCCCGGCCGTCGAGGCGGCCCGCGCGAGCGGCAGCGGGATCTTCGCCCTCGCCCTGACCTCCAACCCCGAGGGGGCAGAGGTCCAGCGGGCGGTGGGCGCGGACGGCAGGACCGTGGCCGAGACCGTCCTCGCCCACCTGAAGGCCGAGAATGCCGGTGAGGAGCCGCTCGGATCGTTCGGCGCAGTGGTCGGCGCCACGCTGGGCGGGACGATCGCCGAGGCGGGCATCGATCTGGAGACCGGCGGGCCGCTGCTCGCCCCCGGCGTGGGAGCGCAGGGCGCCACTCCGGCGGACCTGCCCAAGGTGTTCGGACCCAGCGTCGCCAACGTCGTACCGAGCGTGAGCCGCGGTGTGCTGCGTCATGGCCCGAATGCGGCCGCACTGCGCGCTGCGGCGGGGCGCCTGGCGGGCGAGATCGGCGCTGTCGTCGGCTCCTGAGACCGCTCTGAAGGGCCTCGAAAGCGGCAAACTCTGGTTGTTTTGTCCAAAAAATCCCGTCGGATCGAGTCTGACCAGGACTTTTCTCCTGTTATCGCTGACGGGAGGCGGTTCGACCGCTAGTCTCCGACGAGAGAACGCAGGAAGCGCGTTGCTCGTTGCTCTGCAGGTGCAGAGCAACTAGGTTCCACACCGGTCCGTATCCGACAGTTCTACATCCGAGGTGACGTAGGCGTGGCTCTTCCGCCCCTTACCCCTGAACAGCGCGCTGCCGCGCTCGAGAAGGCCGCCGCGGCTCGCCGGGAGCGCGCCGAGGTCAAGAATCGTCTCAAGCACTCCGGGGCCTCTCTGCACGAGGTCATCAAGCAGGGCCAGGAGAACGACGTCATCGGCAAGATGAAGGTCTCCGCACTGCTCGAGTCCCTCCCGGGCGTGGGCAAGGTCCGCGCCAAGCAGATCATGGAGCGTCTCGGCATCTCCGAGAGCCGCCGGGTGCGTGGTCTCGGCTCCAACCAGATCGCGTCTCTCGAACGCGAGTTCGGTGGCGGCGCGGCCTGACGTTTTCCGAATCGGCGGGGGAACCGGGATAATCGCTCCATGGCAGCACCTTCCCGGGGCGCTATCCCCGTACCACCGCACAAACGTCCGCGGCTGACCGTGCTCTCCGGCCCCTCAGGGGTCGGCAAGAGCACGGTCGTCGCTCATATGCGCACGGTCCACCCCGAGGTCTGGGTCTCGGTGTCGGTCACCACTCGCAAGCCCAGGCCGGGCGAGCGGGCCGGGGTGCAGTACCACTTCGTCGACGACGACGAGTTCGACAAGCTCATCGCCAACGGCGAGCTGCTGGAGTGGGCCGAGTTCGCGGGGCACCGTTACGGCACCCCGCGCCGGCCCGTACTCGAGCACCTGGACGCCGGCGAGCCGGTCCTGTTGGAGATCGATCTGCAGGGCGCTCGGCAGGTCCGCCAGTCCATGCCCGATGCCCAGCTGGTCTTTCTCGCCCCGCCCAGCTGGGACGAACTGGTCCGCAGGCTCACCGGCCGTGGCACGGAATCACCCGAGGTGATCGAACGGCGGCTCGAAGCGGCCCGGGTGGAGCTCGCGGCGGAGTCCGAGTTCGACGTCACCCTGGTCAATACCTCCGTCGAGGACGTGGCCCGTGAGCTGCTAGCCTTGATGCTGCATCCATCTGCGTAACGGAAGGCAGAGCGTGTCCTCCTCCATCACCACGCCCGAGGGCATCATCAACCCGCCGATCGACGAGCTGCTCGAGGCCACTGACTCGAAGTACAGCCTCGTGATCTACGCGGCCAAGCGGGCGCGCCAGATCAACGCCTACTACTCGCAGCTCGGCGAGGGCCTGCTGGAGTACGTGGGTCCGCTCGTGGACACGCACGTCCACGAGAAGCCGCTGTCGATCGCGCTGCGCGAGATCAACGCCGGCCTGCTGACCTCCGAGGCCGTCGAGACGGCCCAGTAAGGCCGGCAGTCGGCCGACAGCCAGGCAGGGCTTCATCTTCATCACGGGTCGTCCTGGGCGTCAGCGGCGGCATCGCTGCCTACAAGGCGTGCGAGCTGCTGCGCCGGCTCACCGAGTCGGGGCACGAGGTGCGGGTGGTCCCGACCGCGTCCGCGCTGCATTTCGTCGGCGAGGCCACATGGTCGGCGCTGTCCGGGAACCCCGTGTCCACCGCCGTGTGGGACGACGTGCACGAGGTCCCGCACGTTCGCATCGGCCAGGCCGCCGATCTCGTCGTCGTCGCACCCGCCACCGCGGACGTCCTCGCCAAGGCGGCCCACGGCCTCGCCGACGACCTGCTGACCAACACCCTGCTCACCGCACGGTGCCCGGTGGTCTTCGCGCCCGCCATGCACACCGAGATGTGGGAGCACCCGGCGACCCAGGAGAACGTCGCGACCCTGCGCCGCCGCGGCGCGGTCGTCATCGAGCCCGCCGTGGGACGCCTCACCGGCGTCGACACCGGCAAGGGGCGGCTTCCGGAGCCCGCCGAGATCTACGAGACCTGCCGGCGCGTGCTGGCCCGTGGGGCGGAGCGGGTGGCGGCCGATCTCGCCGGACGCCACGTCGTGGTCAGCGCCGGAGGCACCCGGGAGCCGCTGGACCCGGTCCGCTTCCTGGGGAACCGCTCCTCCGGCAAGCAGGGCTATGCCCTCGCCCGTACCGCGGTCGCACGCGGCGCACGCGTCACTCTGGTGGCCGCGAACACCGAACTGCCCGACCCGGCCGGCGCCGACGTCGTCCGCGTCACGACCGCGCATCAGATGCGCGAGGCCGTGCTGAAGGCGGCAGCCGACGCCGACGCCGTGGTGATGGCGGCGGCGGTCGCCGACTTCAGGCCCGCCCACTACGCCGAGGGCAAGATCAAGAAGAAGGACGGCGAGGAGCCCGCACCCCTCGAACTCGTCCGCAACCCCGACATCCTCGCCGAGCTGTCCGCCGACCGCCCGCACCCTGGCCAGGTGGTGGCCGGCTTCGCCGCGGAGACCGACGACGTCCTCGCCAACGGACGCGCCAAGCTCGCCCGCAAGGAGTGCGACCTGCTGGTGGTCAACGAGGTGGGGGAGCGCAAGGCTTTCGGCTCCGAGGAGAACGAAGCCGTGATCCTCGGCGCCGACGGCGAGGAGACTCCCGTCCCGTACGGCCCCAAGGAGGCCCTCGCCGACGTGGTGTGGGATCGCGTGGCACGAAGGCTCTGACGAGTTCGCCGGCCACGGCTTTGTGTCCCTTTCGGGCGGTGTCCCAGGTCACACTGGATCCAAGGTGCGAGACAATGTGCCCTTCCGGCGGCTTCGACCGATAAACTGGTCGTGGTCCGACGGGCGCAGCCCCGCATCGGGCCGACCTGTATGAGTCAGCAGCCGCTGCAACCCCAGGGAGCGATGTGTCCCGCCGCCTGTTCACCTCGGAGTCCGTGACCGAGGGTCATCCCGACAAGATCGCTGACCAGATCAGCGACACCATTCTCGACGCCCTGCTGAAGGAGGACCCCTCCTCGCGCGTGGCGGTCGAGACGTTGATCACGACCGGTCTGGTGCACGTGGCCGGAGAGGTCACCACCAAGGGATACGCGGACGTCGCGACCCTGGTCCGCAACACCGTTCTCGGCATCGGGTACGACTCCTCGAAGAAGGGCTTCGACGGCGCTTCCTGCGGTGTGTCGGTGTCGATCGGTGCGCAGTCGCCGGACATCGCGCAGGGTGTCGACAGCGCGTACGAGACCCGCGTGGAGGGCGCCGCCCGGAGGGACGACGCCGACGAGCTGGACAAGCAGGGCGCGGGTGACCAGGGCCTGATGTTCGGCTACGCGTGCGACGAGACGCCCGAGCTGATGCCCCTGCCGATCACGCTGGCGCACCGGCTGTCCAAGCGGCTGACCGAGGTGCGCAAGAACGGGACGATCCCGTATCTGCGGCCGGACGGCAAGACGCAGGTCACGATCGAGTACGACGGTGACAAGGCGGTGCGTCTGGACACCGTGGTCGTCTCCTCGCAGCACGCCTCCGACATCGACCTGGAGTCGCTGCTGGCGCCGGACATCCGCGAGTTCGTGGTCGAGCCGGAGCTGAAGGCGCTGCTGGACTCGGGGATCAAGCTGGACACCGACGGATACCGGCTGCTGGTCAACCCGACCGGGCGGTTCGAGATCGGCGGTCCGATGGGGGATGCGGGGCTCACCGGCCGGAAGATCATCATCGACACCTACGGCGGCATGGCCCGCCACGGAGGTGGCGCCTTCTCCGGCAAGGACCCGTCCAAGGTGGACCGCTCGGCGGCGTACGCGATGCGCTGGGTGGCCAAGAACGTGGTGGCCGCGGGCCTGGCCTCGCGCTGCGAGGTGCAGGTCGCCTACGCGATCGGCAAGGCCGAGCCGGTGGGTCTGTTCGTGGAGACCTTCGGCACCGCCAAGGTGGAAACGGAGAAGATCGAGCAGGCCGTCGCCCAGGTCTTCGACCTGCGCCCGGCCGCGATCATCCGCGACCTGGACCTGCTGCGCCCGATCTACGCCCAGACCGCCGCCTACGGTCACTTCGGCCGCGAGCTGCCCGACTTCACCTGGGAGCGCACCGACCGCGTCGATGCCCTGCGCGCCGCCGCCGGGCTGTAGCCGCTCTGCAGGCCGCGCTCGTCACATCCGGCCCCGGACCGCCTGGCCGCCTGGTCCGGGGCCGTCGCGCTGTCCGTCCCGCTGTCAGTCGGCTCTGGTAGGAATGGGGCTGTGAGCAGGGGCGACGAGCAGCCGGAGGCGGAGCCGGCGCGGGAGGCCGGTCCGGCCGAGTCCGCGGCGGGGGAGCAGCTCGCGCTCATCCGGGAGACGGTACGCAAGGCCAAGGAGCCGAGAGCCAAGCCGCGCACATGGCGGGGTGCCGCACTCGCCCCGGAGCTTCCCGTCGCCCGCGTCCTCGTCGACAAGGGGCTCATCCACCTCGACCAGTTCTTCGACTACGCGGTGCCCGAGGCGATGGACGCCGACGCGCAGCCCGGGGTGCGGGTGCGGGTGCGGTTCGGCGCCCGGGTCGTCAAGGGGCGCCGTGAAGGCGGCGAGTTGCACGACGGATTCATCATCGAGCGCCTGCCGTCCAGCGATTTCCACGGGCCGCTGGCCGCGCTCGCCCAAGTGCTCTCGCCCGAGCCGGTGTTGAGTCCCGCGTTGCTGCGCCTGTGCCGTGCGGTCGCCGACCGGTACGCAGGTGCGCTCGCCGACGTCGTCCAGCTCGCCGTGCCGCCGCGCCGGGCCCGGGCCGAGGCGGAGCCGTCCCCCGCGCCCTTGCCGCCGCCCGGGCCGCCGCACCCCGGCAGCTGGGAGCGTTACGCCACGGGACCCGGCTATCTGCAGGTTCTGGCAGCCGGCGGCAGCCCGCGCGCCGTGTGGACGGCACTACCCGGACCCCAGTGGCCGGACGAACTCGCCCGGGCGCTGGCGGCCGCCCTCGCCTCCGGGCGCGGCGCGCTCGCCGTACTGCCCGACGGCCGGGCGGTGGCGCGGGTGGACGGAGCGCTCACCGCGCTGCTCGGCGAGGGGCACCACGTCGTCCTCACCGCCGACAGCGGTCCCGAGGAGCGCTACCGCAACTGGCTCGCCGTCAGCCGGGGCGCGGTACGAGGTGTCGTCGGCACCCGTGCGGCGATGTTCGCGCCCGTCCACGGTCTCGGGCTCGTCGCGTTGTGGGACGACGGCGACTCCAGCCACGCCGAACCGCACGCACCGCAGCCGCACGCACGAGAGGTGCTGCTGCTGCGCGCCGCGGAGGAGCACTGCGCCTTCCTGCTCGGCGGGCTCGCCGTCACCGTCGAAGGGGCGCAACTCGTCGACACGCGCTGGGCGTTGCCGCTCACTGCAACCCGCGACCGGATCCGCACCGAGGCTCCACTGATCCGCACCGTGAGCGACGCCGACCAGGCACGCGACGAGGCCGCCCGGGCCGCACGGCTGCCCACGCTCGCCTGGCAGGTCGCGCGTGACGCGCTCGCGCGCGGGCCGGTGCTGGTCCAGGTGCCACGGCGTGGCTATGTGCCGCGCCTCGCATGCGAGCGCTGCCGCGAGTCGGCCCGCTGCGCGCGGTGCGCCGGGCCGCTGGAGCTCGGCGAGTCCCCGGCGGCCGGGGGAGTGCTGCACTGCGGCTGGTGCGGGCGGCCCGAAGTGGAGTGGCACTGCCGGGAGTGCGGCGGATCCCGGTTGCGCGCCAACGTCGTCGGTGCCCGCCGCACCGCGGACGAGCTGGGGCGGGCCTTCCCCACGGTGCCGGTGCGCACCTCGGGCCGGGACGCGGTGCTCGCCTCCGTACCCGACCGGCCGGCCCTGGTGATCTCCACACCGGGCGCCGAGCCGGTGGCCGAGGGGCCCGGCTATGCGGCGGCTTTGCTGCTCGACGGCTGGGCACTGCTGGGCCGTCCCGACCTCCGGGCGGGAGAGGAGGCGCTGCGGCGGTGGCTTGCCGCATCGGCGCTGGTGCGTCCGGCGGCCGAGGGCGGAAGGGTGGTCGTGCTCGCCGAGCCGACGCAGCGGCCCGTGCAGGCGCTGGTGCGCTGGGATCCGGCCGGGTTCGCGGTGCGCGAGCTGGCGGAGCGGGCGGAGCTCGGCTTCCCGCCGGTGTCCCGGATGGCTGCGGTCAGCGGCCGCCCGGCGGCCGTCGCCGACCTGCTGGAGGCGGCCGAACTCCCGGACGGCACGGACGTCCTGGGGCCGGTGCCGCTTTTGGCGGTGCCTCCCGGCCGGCCGCGGCGCAGCGGTGATCCGCCACCGGGTGAGGAGTGGGAGCGGGTGCTGCTCCGGGTGCGGCCGGGCAGTGGAGGGGCACTCGCCGCAGCCTTGAAGACGGCTCAGGTGGCCCGGATCGCCCGCAGGCAGAGCGATCCGGTGCGGGTGCGCGTCGACCCGCCGGACATCGGATGACGGAACGGGGGATGACGCGGTAGTGCCTGGACGCGCCGCCGCCCCGGCGCCCGACTGTCGGCGTGTCGGTCGGCGGGGCGGAACGCGCGGAACGTGCAGCGGAACGTACGGGGGCGGGGTCAGCCGTTGCGGGGGCCGGGCAGGGCGCCGGGGAACGCCTCGTCCCGTCCGGGCGGAGCGGCAGCCGGCATGGAGCGGGCGGCGGGAACGGTCCCGGTGCGCGCCGGGGCAGGGCCGTGCGGATCCTGCCGGGCGTCGGGAGGAGCGGTCGCACGGCGCGAGCCGTACCGGCGGTGTACCGCCTGTTTGGTCACCCCCAGCGCGGAGCCCACCGCGTCCCAGGAGAATCCGAGCGACCTGTCGAACTCGACGGCGGCCGTGACCAGGGTCTCGACACTGTCCCGTAGCTCCTGGGCGAGCCTGACGGTGGGGGCGGGAGCGCGGCCGTAGACGACGAATCCGGCGGCGGGCCCGGTCCTGCGCGGGCGGTAGACGTTGCCGAGCTGGGCGGTGAGCGTGCGCAGCGCGTCCACCTGTCGGCGGACCCGCTCGATGTCCCGCACCAGGAGGTGCAGGCTGGCCCGTGCCTGGGCGTCGTGCGTTGCGTGGTCGGCCATGAACAAGCCTCTCGAACCGGCGATGCGTAGGGTCAGGGAACGGGCCGCTTGCCGGCCCGTTGTCGGTCAATCTCTGCTTGACCAACGCGTCAGCCGTCCATCCGGTCACGCACTGTGGGGCGTGACGCCCGCCCGGAGGGGCGCGCACCGCCCGTGCACGCCCCCGGCCCCACGGGCGCCGCGACGCATAGACTGGGTGGTCGCGCCACATACCGACCACCACCTCCGACCATCTCCGCCCCGCCGACGGGAGCCCGCCGCGTGTCCGTCAAGCCCATCCGACTCTTCGGTGACCCCGTGCTGCGTATGAAGGCACAACCGGTCACCGACTTCGACAAAGAACTGCGCACCCTCGTCAAGGACTTGACCGATACCATGACGGCCGCTCCCGGCGCCGGGCTCGCCGCGCCGCAACTCGGCGTGTCGCTGCGGGTGTTCACCTGGCAGGTCGACGGCGAGCTGGGACACCTGGTCAACCCCGACCTCACCCTCACCGAGGACGAGCAGGACGGCCCCGAGGGCTGCCTGTCGCTCCCCGGCCTCAGGTACGACTGCAAGCGTGCATACGGAGTCGTCGCCAAGGGGTTCACCATGTACGGCGACCCAGTCACCGTCGAGGGCACCGAGCTGCTCGCCCGCTGCATACAGCACGAGACCGATCACCTCGACGGCATCATCTTCATCGACCGGCTCGACGCCGAGCAGCGCAAGGAGGCGATGAAGGCGATCCGCGAGGCGGCCTGGGCGGGCGAGCCCGTGCCGCAGGTGAAGATCTCGCCGCACAGCACCTTCGGCCGAGCCCTGTAGCCGGGGCAACGCCCCCGCCGTTCAGCATCACTTCATCCGTTACGCCCGTTCCGCCCGGAGAGGTACCCCACCCACGATGAGGCTCGTCTTCGCCGGCACCCCCGAGGTCGCCGTCCCCTCCCTCGAAGCCCTGCTGGTCTCCGGCCGGCACGAGGTGGCCGCCGTCGTGACCCGCCCCGACGCGCCCGCCGGACGGGGCCGCAAGCTGGTGGCGAGCCCGGTCGCCGAACGCGCGCAGGAAGCCGGCATCGAGGTGCTCAAGCCGCAGCGGCCCCGCGACGAGGAGTTCCTCCTCCGGCTGCGCGAGATCGCGCCCGACTGCTGCCCCGTCGTCGCCTACGGCGCGCTCCTGCCCAAGGCGGCGCTGGAGATCCCGCCGCACGGCTGGGTCAACCTGCACTTCTCCCTCCTGCCTGCGTGGCGCGGCGCCGCCCCCGTCCAGCACGCGGTGCTCGCCGGTGACGAGGTGACCGGTGCGTCGACCTTCCTCATCGAGGAGGGCCTTGACTCCGGCCCGGTGTACGGGATGACCACGGAGACCGTCCGCCCGGACGACACCAGCGGAGCGCTGCTCAACCGGCTCGCCCACTCGGGGGCCGAGCTGCTCGTCGCCACCATGGACGGCATCGAGGACCACACGCTGGTGGCACAGCCGCAGCCCGCGGACGGCGTTTCGCTCGCACCGAAGATCACCGTGGAGGACGCGCAGGTCGACTGGAGCACCCCCGCGCTCCGCGTCGACCGCGTCATCCGCGGCTGCACACCGGCCCCCGGCGCGTGGACGATCTTCCACGGCGAGCGACTGAAGATCGCAGCCCCGGTCCGGCTCCTCGCCGACCGGCGCGACCTGCACCTCGCCCCCGGAGAGATGGCCGTGACCAAACACTCGGTCTTCGTCGGCACCGGATCACACCCCGTCGAGCTGACCGACGTCCAGCCCCAGGGCAAGAAGCGCATGGCGGCCGCCGACTGGGCCCGCGGTGTGCGCGTCGCCTCCGGCGAACACCTGGGGTGATACGCGGCAGGTGCGCGGCCGTACGCTGGAGACCGCGCGACCGTTCGCGCGCCCCTGGCGCCACCCACTGATGTCCGGAGCACCTTTTCTCGTGAACGACCATCCCCGTCACGGCCGCACCGCCCGCCGCCCGCAGGGCAGGACACAGGGCAAGGCCCCCTATCGGCGGCCCAAGCTCGACCCCGTGCGAAAAATTGCCTTCGACGCGCTGAGGGCGGTAGACGAGCGCGACGCCTACGCCAACCTCGTGCTGCCCGCACTGCTGCGCGACGCGGAGGCAGGCGGCGGCTTCGACCGGCGCGACGCCGCCCTCGCCACCGAACTCGTCTACGGAACGCTGCGCCACCAGGGCACCTACGACGCCGTCATCGCGGCATGCGTGGACCGTCCGCTGCGCGAGGTCGACCCGCCGGTCCTCGACGTGCTCAGCCTCGGCGCCCATCAGCTGCTCTCCACCCGCATCCCCACACACGCCGCCGTCTCCGCCACCGTCGAGCTGGCGCGCTGCGTCCTCGGCGACGGACGCTCCCGCTTCGTCAACGCCGTGCTGCGCAAGGTCGCCGCCGACGACCTCGACGGCTGGCTGCGGCGCGTCGCGCCGCCCTACGACGAGGAGCCCGAGGACCACCTCGCCGTCGTCCACTCCCACCCGCGCTGGGTGGTCTCGGCCCTGTGGGACGCGCTCGGCGGCGGCCGCGACGGGATCGAGGCGCTGCTCGAGGCCGACAACGAACGCCCGGAGGTAACCCTGGCCGCCCGCCCGGGCCGTGTCACCCCGCAGGAACTCGCGGAAGCGCTGGGCGACGACGCCGCACCGGGCCGCTGGTCCCCGTACGCCGTACGGCTCGCCGACGGCGGGGACCCGGCGGCGATCGACGCGGTGCGCGAGGGTGGTGCCGGCGTCCAGGACGAGGGCAGTCAGCTCGTCGCCCTCGCGCTCGCCGGAGCGCCGCTCGCCGGCCCGGACGAGCGCTGGCTCGACGGCTGCGCGGGCCCCGGCGGCAAGGCCGCCCTGCTCGGCGCGCTCGCCGCGCAGCGCGGAGCCGTCCTGCTCGCCTCGGAGAAGCAGCCGCACCGGGCCCGCCTCGTCGCCCGCGCCCTGTCCGGAAACCCAAGCCCGTACCAGGTCATCGCCGCCGACGGGACGCGCCCGGCGTGGCGGGACGGAGTCTTCGACCGGGTACTGGTCGACGTGCCGTGCACCGGCCTCGGCGCACTGCGCCGCCGCCCGGAGGCCCGATGGCGACGGCGCCCGGAGGACGTCGCAGGGTTCGGCCCGCTCCAGCGCGAACTCCTGCGCTCCGCCCTGCGCTCCGCCCGCGTCGGCGGCGTCGTCGGCTATGCGACATGCTCCCCTCACCTCGCCGAGACCCGGGCCGTCGTGGACGACGTCCTGCAGGGGCACGTCGCCGGGACGCCGTTCGCCGCCGAATGGATCGATGCGCGGCCGCTGATGCCGGGCGTGCCCGACCTCGGTGACGGCCCCGACGTGCAGCTCTGGCCGCACCTGCACGGCACCGACGCGATGTACGTGGCGCTGCTGCGCCGCACCGCGTGACCGATGCCCCGGGTACGTTCCGGCCCACGCATCGCGCCATACTGGGCGCATGCGTCCGCAGATCAACCCCAGCATCCTCTCCGCCGATTTCGCCAGGCTCGCCGACGAGGCCGAGGCCGTGGCCGGCGCCGACTGGCTCCACGTCGACGTGATGGACAACCACTTCGTCCCCAACCTCACGCTCGGCCTGCCGGTCGTGGAGGCGCTGGGCAAGGCGACCGGTACCCCGCTCGACTGTCACCTGATGATCGAGGACCCGGACCGCTGGGCTCCGCAGTACGTGGACGCGGGCGCCGGGTCGGTCACCTTCCACGTGGAGGCGGCGGCCGCACCCGTACGGCTGGCCCGCGAGATCCGCGCGAAGGGGGCGCGCGCCTCGATGGCGCTCAAGCCGGCGACGCCCGTCGAGCCCTACGAGGACCTGCTCCCCGAGCTCGACATGCTGCTGGTCATGACCGTCGAGCCGGGCTTCGGAGGGCAGGCGTTCCTGGACATCATGCTGCCGAAGATCCGCCGCACGCGGGAGCTGATAGCCAAGCACGGCCTGGAGATGTGGCTGCAGGTGGACGGTGGTGTGTCGGCGTCGACGATCGAGCGGTGCGCCGAGGCCGGCGCGGACGTCTTCGTCGCGGGCTCGGCCGTGTACGGCGCGCAGGACCCGGCCGAGGCGGTGCGGCGGCTGCGCGAGCAGGCCGAGACGGCTGCCGCGGCCGCTGCCTGGGCATGCGGTCACTGACGGCATCGCGGGCATCTGCGGACTTCACATGGCGGCGGCCTTGCGGCCGCCCCGCGGAAACCCCGCCGATGCCCGTCATCCCATAGATTGGCCGTCCTACAGGGCGGCTGTCTCATCGGTTGGCCGTCCCATAGGTTGAGAACGGGTCGGCCGGAACACGCGATGGGCTGCGGCATCTGCAAAGATGAGCATGTCGTCCATCAGATGAGCTCCTCCTGTGTCGCGCGGGGGGACCCCCAGGGGAGGGTGACGTGACCACTGGGCGCTCAACAGTCCGCATGGGTCCCGCCGAGATGGTGCAGGCGGCGGCGATGGCCCGCCGCTTCTACCTCGAAGGCAAATCCAAGATCCAGATCGCCGAGGAGTTCGGCGTCAGCCGCTTCAAAGTGGCCCGGGTTCTCGAGTCCGCGCTCGAGCGCGACCTGGTACGCATCGAGATCAGGGTCCCCGCCGAGCTGGACGCGGAACGCTCTGACGCGCTGCGTGCCCGCTACGGGCTGCGCCACGCCGTTGTCGTGGAGTCACCGGCGGACCAGGAGAGCGACGCGCCCGACCCGGAGAACCTCGGGGCGGTAGCGGCGGGACTGCTCGGCGAGCTCGTCACCGAGGGCGATGTGCTCGGGCTCGCCTGGGGCCGCTCCATCATCACCATGGCCAACGCCCTCGACCATCTGCCGCCGTGCACCGTCGTCCAGCTCACCGGCGTCTATGACGCGGGCACCGCCGACGGCGGCTCGGTCGAGGCGGTGCGGCGCACGGCCGCGGTCTGCGGGGGAGAGGCCCACCCGCTGTACGCACCCATGGTGCTGCCCGACCCCGCCACTGCCGCGGCGCTCCGCGCCCAGAGCGGCATCGCGGCGGCGATGGGCTATTTCGACAAGGTCACCGTCGCCGTGGTCGGCATCGGCTCCTGGGCACCCGGTGTCTCCACCGTCTACGACGCGCTGAGCGAGGCCGAGCGCAAGCACTACGCCGAGCTGGGCGTCGCCGCCGAGATGTCCTCGCACCTGTTCGACGCGGAAGGGCGCAGCGTGGGACGCGATCTGCGCGACCGCTGCATCACCGTCGACGCCGACCGGCTGCGGCGCGTCCCGGAGGTCGTCGCGATCGCCGGCGGCATCCGCAAGGCCGAGGCGGTCGGCGCGGTGCTCCGCTCGGGCCTGGTCACCAGCCTCGTCACCGACACCGCAGCCGCCGACCACCTGCTGGGGCACCAGCAGCCCGGTATCCGCCCCGCGCTCGACCGCGCCGACCCCGGAACGGCGTAGGCGCGCTCCATGCGCCGTACGCTGTGCGTCCTGCTCGCCTGCCTCGCCAGCGCCTCCGCCGGGTGCTCCGCCCCCGCCCGGGTCGGCACAGTGACCGGCTCGCCGTCATGGGCCCACGGGCTGCCGGTGATCGCGGCCGACCGGCTGCCGCCCCAGGCGCGGCGGACGCTGCACCTCATCGACGCCGGCGGCCCCTACCCCTACCCCCAGGACGGCGCCGTCTTCGCCGACTACGAAGGGGCGCTGCCGCGTGAACCCCGCGGCTACTACCACGAGTACACCGTCCCCACACCGGGCTCACGGGACCGCGGCGCCCGAAGAATCGTCACCGGCGAGCACCACGAGACGTATTACACCGACGACCACTACCGGAGCTTCAAGGCGGTGACGGGAGGATGACGGTCGTCGTACTCGATCTCGACGGTGTCACGGACAAGGCCGCCTTCATGGACCGCTGCGCCCGGTCGCTGCGCTTCCCCGAGTGGTTCGGCCGCAACTGGGACGCGCTGCTCGACTGCCTCACCGACCCCGACTGGATGCAGGGCCGTGGCGGCCGGATTCTGCGCATCTCCGGCTGGCAGGACTACGCGGCCGCCGCACCGGAGCAGTGGCGGACCGCGCTCGCCGTCTTCCGCGACGCGGCCGGGCGATGGAGCCAGACCCCCACGCCGCTGCGGGTCGAGCTCACAGGCCCGGCGCACCCCACACCGGGAACCAGCGGCTGAGGTCCTTCTCCACCCGCAGGTCGTCCTCGACCATCGCCTTCACCTGGAGTTCGAGCGCATTGTCGCGCTTCTCCCCGGTCAGCGGGGCGAACGGGTAGAACGTGCCGCGCTTGTAGAGATACACCAGCGCCAGCGAACGGCCGCGCGCGTCACGGAAGCTCACCAGCGAGCAGAGCAACTGCGGCCCGAACCCCCCGTCCTGCAGCACTGTGTTGACGGCGTGCAGGTCGTTGACCAGGCCGGCCACGTCGTCGGAGGTGTGCCGCGAGAGCAGCCAGGTGTAGCCGTAGGAGTCCTGGCTGAACTCCACCGGCACCCCCTCGCCGGAGCCGGTCACATCGGCGTCGAGCAGCCCCTGGACCTCCTCCTGCAACTGGGCGAAGGCGCCGCCCTCCACGGCGGCGAAGCAGACCGAACCCTCCCCGGTGGGCTTGAACCCGGCGGCCGCCGTCAGTGTGACAGCCGCCGCCGGAAGGCCGAACAGCTGGTCGAGGTCGGGCTTGACCGGCTTGGTGCGGCCGAGAAGGGTGTCGAGGAATCCCACGGCGGTCAGCTCCTGAGGAGGGCGGGAAGCGGGAGGGGAGAGCAGGGGACGGGGGCGGCTCAGCGGTTGAGCTCGGCGGAGATCCGCCCGAGCTGTTCGAGCCGCTGCTCCAGCGTCGGGTGGGTGGAGAACAGGTTGGACACCGTCTCCCGGTTGACGATCGCGGGGGCGAAGAAGAACGCGTTGAACGGCTGCGCCTTGCGCAGGTCCTCGGTGGGGATCCGCGCCATCGCGCCGCTCACCTTCGTCAGCGCAGAGGCGAGCGCGGACGGCCGCCCGGTCAGCTGCGCGCCGGTACGGTCCGCCGACAGCTCGCGGTAGCGCGACAGCATCCGGGTGAGCAGGAAGCTGATCGCGTACACCACGGCGCTCACCAGCGGGATCAGCAGTGCGACGATCGCCGCGTTCTGGTTGTTGCCGCGCTGGCGGAAGCCGCCCCACAACCCGATCCGGGTGATCACACCGGCCAGGACACCGAGGAACGACGCGATCGTCATCACCGCGACGTCCTTGTGGGCGACGTGCGAGAGCTCGTGCGCGAGCACGCCCTCCAGCTCCTCCGGCTCCAGCCTGCGCAGCAGGCCCGTCGTCGCACACACCACGGCGTTGTCGGCGTTCCGCCCCGTCGCGAAGGCGTTGGGGACGTCGGACTGGGCGACCGCGACCCTCGGCTTGGGCATGTCTGCCAGCGCGCACAGCCGGTCGATCGTGCCGTGCAGCTGCGGATATTGCTCGGGTGTGACCTCGACGGCCCCCATGCTGAACGCAGCGATCTTGTCACTGAACCAGAACTGGGCGACGAACAGCCCGCCCGCGAGGATCAGGACCATCGGCCAGGCCCCGCGCAGCAGCACCAGCAGCGCGCCGACGAACACCACGTACAGCAAGCCGATGAGAAACATGGTGATCACCATGCGGCTCGACAATCCCCGGTCCGGGGCGAAGCGCGTTCGGTTCATGTCCCCTCCCGGGGTGCGAGGTCCCGGCCGGGATGGCCGGGGACGCCTCCGATGTGATTGTCCCTCCCCGGCTTCGGACCATGCCCCAAGGGGCGGGCCCGGAGTCGGGACGTTCGTCCATGGCGGGTTCACCGCCGAGGCATGCAACAATTAGTAAACGTGCGTTTCCTCAACGATTCTCAGCCGCCGTACGACCTAACGTATGACGACGTGTTCATGGTTCCCAGCCGTTCCGCTGTGGGCTCACGGCAGGGCGTGGACCTGTCGTCCCAGGACGGTACCGGAACCACCATCCCCATTGTGGTCGCCAACATGACCGCGATCGCCGGACGCCGTATGGCCGAAACCGTGGCACGCCGCGGTGGCCTGGTCGTCATCCCCCAGGACATCCCGATCCCGATCGTCACCGACGTGATCTCGTGGGTGAAGCAGCGCCACCTGGTGCTCGACACCCCGATCGTCCTGTCGCCCATCAGCACCGTCGCCGACGCCATGGCGCTGCTGCCCAAGCGGGCGCACGGCGCGGGCGTGGTCGTCCAGGACGGCCGCCCGGTCGGAGTCGTCACCGAATCCGATCTCAGCGGTGTCGACCGGTTCACCCAGCTGTCCGAGGTCATGTCCAAGGACCTGCTGCTGCTCGACGCCGACATCGACCCGCGCGACGCCTTCAACCGGCTGGAGGACGCGCACCGCAAGCTCGCCCCGGCAGTCGACAAGGACGGCAAGCTGGCCGGCATCCTCACCCGCAAGGGCGCCCTGCGGGCGACCCTCTACACCCCGGCGACCGACGCCGAGGGCAGGCTGCGGGTCGCCGCCGCCGTCGGCATCAACGGCGACGTGGCGGGCAAGGCGAAGGCCCTGCTCGAAGCCGGAGCGGACACCCTCGTGGTGGACACCGCACACGGCCACCAGGAATCGATGATCAGCGCACTGCAGGCCGTACGCGGCCTGGACCCGCAGGTCCCGGTCGTGGCCGGCAACGTCGTCGCCGCCGAGGGCGTGCGCGACCTGATCGCCGCCGGCGCGGACATCGTCAAGGTGGGCGTCGGCCCCGGCGCGATGTGCACCACCCGCATGATGACCGGTGTCGGCCGTCCGCAGTTCTCCGCCGTCATGGAATGCGCCGCCGAGGCGCGCAAGTACGGCAAGCACGTGTGGGCCGACGGTGGCGTTCGCCACCCGCGGGACGTCGCCATGGCGCTCGCCGCCGGAGCCTCGAACGTGATGATCGGCTCGTGGTTCTCCGGTACGTACGAGTCCCCGGGCGATCTGCAGCACACCGCCGACGGCCGCCCGTACAAGGAGAGCTTCGGCATGGCCTCCGCCCGCGCGGTGCGCAACCGCACCAGCGAGGAGTCCGCCTACGACCGCGCCCGCAAGGCGCTGTTCGAGGAGGGCATCTCGACCTCGCGGATGTTCCTGGACCCGAGGCGGCCCGGCGTCGAGGACCTGATCGACTCGATCATCGCGGGCGTGCGCAGCTCCTGCACCTACGCGGGCGCGGCCTCGCTGGAGGAGTTCACCGAGAAGGCCGTCGTCGGCGTGCAGAGCGCTTCCGGCTACGCGGAGGGCAAGCCTCTGCACAGCAGCTGGACCGACTGACGCCGGACCGGCCGAAGCCTCCGAAACGGCCGAAGCGGCTGTGGCGCTCGCGGGGTCCAGGGGATCACCCTTCGGACCCCGCGCGCTGCCGCTTCGTGCGACGATCGGCTCCATGCGCCTCAATGACCTCGACGAACGCATCGTGCACGCCCTCGCCGAGGACGCCCGCCGCTCCTACGCCGATATCGGAGCCGAGGTCGGCCTGTCCGCCCCTGCCGTCAAACGCCGCGTCGACCGGCTGCTGGCGGTCGGTGCGATCACCGGGTTCACCGTCCGGGTCGATCCCGCGGCGCTCGGCTGGTCCACCGAGGCCTATATCGAGCTGTACTGCCACGGCAGCACCTCCGCCGACGCGATCCGCCGCGGCCTGGAGCGCTACCCGGAGGTGGTCTCGGCCTCCACGGTGACGGGGGAAGCCGACGCCATCGTCCACGTCTTCGCCTCCGACGTGCGCCACTTCGAAGCGGTGCTGGAGCGGATCGTGGGGGAGCCGTTCGTCGACCGCACCAAGTCCGTGCTGGTGCTCTCACCACTGCTGCGCCGCTACACCTCCGGCTCGCCCAACTGACTGCACGCAACGAATCGGCGTCCTGCGAGCAAAAGACGCAACGAATCGGCTGTCATCCCGCAATATCCGCGTCTTGTCGCAGCTTTGACGCGGCCCGTACCGTCAAGAGGTCCTCCCGCCCCCGACGAGAAACGGTCACGAGCAACCATGACGCCGCTTCGTATCGCGCTCTACCAAGGCCTCTGCGGCGTCCCGGGCTCGCCCGCCGAGAGCCTGGACGCGCTCGATGCGGCGGCCCGCCGCGCCGCGGCCGCGGGAGCCGGGCTGCTCGCCGTCTCCGAGATGTACCTGACCGGCTATGCGATCGGCGACGCCGTCGCCGCGCTCGCCGAGCCCGCCGACGGGCCCGCCGCCCACCGGGTCGCGGAGATCGCCGCCGAGCACGGTCTCGCCGTCGTCTACGGATATCCGGAGCGCGACGGATGCGGGGTCTTCAACTCGGCCCAGCTGATCGGCCCCGACGGCCACCGGCTCGCCAACTACCGCAAGACGCACCTGTTCGGCGACTTCGAGACCGGCCACTTCACCCCAGGTGAGACCACCGTCGTCCAGGCAGAACTCGGTGGCCTCACCGTCGGCCTGCTGATCTGCTACGACGTCGAGTTCCCCGAGAACGTGCGGGCGCATGCGCTCGCCGGCACCGATCTGCTCGTCGTCCCCACCGCTTTGATGAGCCCGTACGAGTTCGTCGCCCAGACCCTCGTCCCGGCCCGCGCGTACGAGAGCCAGCTCTACGTGGCCTACTCCAACCGCACCGGCGCCGAGGGCGAGTTCCACTTCACCGGACTGAGCTGCCTGGCCGGGCCCGACGGCCTGGTCCGCGCCCGCGCGGGATCCGGCGCGGACGAGTTCGTCCTCGCCGACGTCGACCCCGCGCTGCTCGCCGCCTCCCGCGAACAGCTCCCGTACCTGCGCGACCGGCGCCCCGAGCTGTACACCCCCCTCACCTGACCTCCGTTACGGAACCACCCCTTCGCCCGAGGAGCAGTACGCCGATGACGTCCACGGTGCCCACCGCCGTCCACGACGCCGTCCAGGACGAGCAGCACGGCGCAACCGACGCGCCGATCACCATGTTCGGCCCCGACTTCCCCTTCCCCTACGACGACTACCTCGCACACCCCGCCGGCCTCGGGTCGATACCCGCGACCGAGCACGGCACCGAGGTCGCCGTCGTCGGCGGCGGGCTCTCCGGCATCGTCGCCGCGTACGAACTGATGAAGCTCGGCCTCAAGCCGGTCGTCTACGAGGCCGACCGGATCGGCGGGCGGCTGCGCACGGTCGGATTCGACGGCTGCGACGAGGAGTTGACGGCGGAGATGGGCGCCATGCGCTTCCCGCCGAGCTCGACCGCCTTCCAGCACTATGTCGACCGGATGGGCCTGGACACCAAGCCGTTCCCCAATCCGCTCGCGCCGGTGACCCCGTCGACCGTCGTCGACCTCAAGGGTGAGTCGCACTACGCCCGCACCCTCGACGAGCTGCCCGAGGTCTACCACCAGGTGATGGACGCCTGGAACGCCTGCCTCGAGGACGGCGCGCGCTTCAGCGACATGCAGCGCGCCATCCGCGACCGGGACGTGGAAACGATCCGCCGCATCTGGGCGGAGCTCGTCGAGAAGCTCGACAACCAGACTTTCTACGGGTTCCTGTGCGACTCCCCGGCGTTCTCCGGCTTCCGGCACCGTGAGATCTTCGGCCAGGTCGGCTTCGGAACCGGCGGCTGGGACACCGACTTCCCCAACTCGATCCTGGAGATCCTGCGCGTCGTCTACACCGGTGCCGACGACGACCACCGCGGCATCGTCGGCGGCAGCCAGCAGCTCCCGCTGCGGCTGTGGGCCGACGGGCCCGCCAAGCTGGTGCACTGGGCGCCGGGCACCTCGCTGAAGTCCCTGCACGGCGGCGAACCGCGCCCGGCCGTCACCCGGCTGCACCGCACCGCGGGCAACCGGATCACCGTCACCGACGCCACCGGCGACATCCGCTCTTACAAGGCAGTAGTCTTCACGGCCCAGAGCTGGATGCTGCTGTCGAAGATCTCCTGTGACGACGCGCTCTTCCCGATCGACCACTGGACGGCGATCGAGCGCACCCACTACATGGAGTCCTCCAAGCTCTTCGTCCCCGTCGACCGGCCGTTCTGGCTGGACAAGGACCCCGCGACCGGGCGCGACGTGATGAGCATGACGCTCACCGACCGGATGACGCGCGGCACCTACCTGCTCGACGACGGGCCGGACAAGCCCGCGGTGATGTGCCTGTCGTACACGTGGTGCGACGACAGCCTCAAATGGCTGCCGCTCTCCGCCAACGAGCGGATGGAGGTCATGCTCAAGTCGCTCGGCGAGATCTACCCGGGCGTCGACATCCGCGGACACATCATCGGCAACCCGGTGACCGTCTCCTGGGAGAACGAGCCGTACTTCATGGGCGCGTTCAAGGCCAACCTGCCCGGCCACTACCGCTACCAGCGGCGCCTGTTCACCCACTTCATGCAGGACCGGCTGCCGCAGGACAAGCGCGGCCTCTTCCTGGCGGGCGACGACATCTCGTGGACGGCGGGGTGGGCCGAGGGCGCGGTGCAGACCGCGCTGAACGCGGTGTGGGGCGTGGTGCACCACCTCGGCGGAGCAACCGACCCGTCCAACCCCGGCCCCGGCGACCGCTACGAGGAGATCGCCCCCGTCGAGCTGCCCGAGGACTGAGGCGGCAGCGCCGCTCGGTGACGGCGGCCAAGGGGAGTCAGCAGACAGCGGCTGACGAGCCCGGCGCCCGTGTCGAGGCTGTGCGCGAACTCCTCGTAGAGCATGGGGAGTTCGCGCACGTCCCACAGGACGCGAGCGGCGGACCAGGCCCCCTGCCTCGCCTGCTCCAGCTCCCACGAGGCGATCAGGTGGGTGAGCGGGTCGGCCACGTCCAGCAGATCGGGGCCGGGCATCAGCTCCTCGCGGACCCGCTCCTCGATCGCCTCCAGCATGCGGCCCACCCGTTCGAAGTCCCGCTCGATGCGGTGCGGGCCGCAGCCGAGGGAGCGGCAGGTGTCCACCACGGCGAGCGGCAGGTCGTGGCCGACGTGGGCGTTGATCCCGGCGAGCGCGAACTGGACCGGATGAATCCCACCGTGATGGCGCAGCTGCAGCAACGGCCGCCAGCACGCGGGTGGCCGGCGGCCCGGAGCATCCGGCTCGACGGCGGCGAGGTAACGCTGGGCGAAGACCACCGCCAACCGGGCCGTGGCGCCGGGGTCCCGGAAGAACCCGTCGCCAAGTCTGCGCTCCAGCTCCTCGGTGACCGACAGATAGACCCCGTTGAAGACCGCGACCCCGTCGCCCGCGGGCAGCGATTCCCCGATCGCCTGCATCCGCGCCACCACGGCGCCGAGGCACAGCGGTGCGCGGGGGGCCGGGGCATCGGTGGTCACCCGCCCAGCGTCCCAGCCGGGGGCGCCCCCGCCCGTCCGCCACGGCGCCGGATCCCCCGGGCGGCCGATCCGGACGTCAACGTCACGTCGTCGCCAACGTCACGTCGTCGACGTCAGATCACGCCCGCGTCCCGCGCCGTCCACACCGACGGGTACAGCGGCCTGAGGCCCAGTTCACGCCGGATCCGCGCGGTGGAGACGATGCCGGACCACGGGTCCGTGTCGTGCCGCTCGCCCATGCCCTGTGGCACGGGGACACCGTTGACCTGGTGCAGCTCCACCGCGGTGACCGGTGCGTCTCGGCGATGTTGTACTTGCGCCCGGCGACGCCCGGTGCGAGCAGCAGCCGCAGCAGACCCTGCGCCACATCGGCCTGGTGCACAGTCGCACGAACCGGCGCCCACCTGTCCCGTCACACCCGTCACCAACGTCAGCACGGTCTGCTCCTTCCGTTCCGTCCGCCGATCTGCGAGAACACTGCGGCAGCGCGGACGGGAGCGGGACAGACCTGCTGATCCGGGGACCGGCAGACCCTGGATACGCCCGCGGCCGCCCCGCATGCTGACCGTGTGGACCGCACGCAACTCGCCGATTTCCTGCGCCGCAGCCGCGAGCGCCTCGCGCCGGCCGACGTGGGGCTGCCGCTCGGCGCACGCCGCCGCACCCCGGGACTGCGCCGGGAGGAGGTGGCGCACCTCGCCGGGATGTCGACGGACTACTACACGCGGCTGGAGCAGGCGCGGGGGCCGCGGCCCTCTCGGCAGATCCTCGCCGCCGTCGCACGTGCCCTGCGGCTGAGCGACGACGAGCGCGATCACCTCTTCCTCCTCGCGGGCGAGGAACCGCCCCGGGACCGCAGGGCGAGCGGGCACGTACGGCCGGGGCTGCTGCTGATCCTGGACCGGCTCGACGACACGCCCGCGCAGGTGGTCAGCGACGTCGGGGACGTGCTGGCGCAGAATCCCATGGCGGCGGCCCTGGTCGGGGACGCCTCCGCACGTCATGCGGACCAACGCAACGTCGTTCTCAGGTACTTCACCGACCCTCGGGCGCGGGAGATCGTCCCTCCCGAGGACCGGGCCGAGCTGGCACGGGCGCACGTCGCCAATCTGCGGGCGGTGCTCGCCGCCCGGCCGGATGACGCGCACGCGGCCCGGCTCGTGTCCGGGCTCAGGGCGGAGAGCCCGGAGTTCGCCCAGCTGTGGGAGGCACATGAGGCGGCCGTGCGACGGCGCGATACCAAGCGCTTCGTCCACCCCGTCGTCGGGCTGCTCGAACTCGACTGCGAAGTGCTGCTCAGCGGCGAGCACGACCAGCGCCTGATCGTCTACACCGCACGGCCCCGCAGCGAGTCGCAGACCAGGCTCCAACTGCTGCGCGTGATCGGGCTGCAGGACTTCTCGTCCGCCTCGCCCGGCGACCGTCCGCCCGCGCCGGAGACCGCGCAGCCGCCCCATTGATCCTTATATGGCGAAGTTGTCGAGAACAGTTGTGAGTCACACCACAGGATCCGGCCCGCAAGGCTCCTACCGGGCGTGGCAGACTGGGTCTGTACCAGTGACGTAAGCGCACTCCGGGGTCGGTGAAACTCCGAACCGGCGGTTAAAGTCCGCGACCCGTCCGCAGCCAGCGGCCGGTTGATCAGGTGAAATTCCTGGACCGACGGTTAAAGTCCGGATGGGAGGCAGTGCGCGGCGGTTCGTCATCGGTACGCCGCCGTCGGCGGCTGGCGTGCGCGGAGAAGATCAACCGCGTGCGGAGGCCATTTCGCCGGCCCCCGGCGTCACCCGATGCGATCATCCGCTAGGTCCCACATCGCCCCGGAGTCCGTGCCCGAAGAGGCAGGAGGACCCGGTGGCCACCCCAGCCGCAGCCGCAGCTCCCGAGCGGGAGCGCCACGCGATGCGACGCGCGATCCGCCTCGCCGCCCGCGGCCTCGGCTTCACCAGCCCGAACCCGGTCGTCGGGTGCGTCGTGCTCGACGCCGACGGCCGCGTGGCGGGGGAGGGGTGGCACCAGCGTGCGGGCGGCCCGCACGCCGAGGTCCACGCGCTGCGCGCCGCCGGGGAACGCGCCCGGGGCGGCACCGCCGTCGTCACCCTCGAGCCCTGCAACCACACCGGCCGCACCGGCCCCTGCGCACGTGCGCTCGTCGATGCCGGGATCGCCCGCGTCGTCTATGCCGTCGGCGACCCGAACCCCACCGCAACCGGCGGGGCGCAGACGCTGCGCGCCGCCGGGATCGACGTCCAGGCCGGGCTGCTGGAGGACGAGGCCGCGCGCGGCAACGAGGCATGGCTCACCTCGATGCGGCTCGGCCGTCCCTTCGTGCTGTGGAAGTACGCAGCCACGCTCGACGGGCGCACCGCCGCCGCCGACGGCACCAGCCGCTGGATCACCTCGGCCGAAGCCCGCGCAGACGTGCATCGGCTGCGGGCCCAGGCCGATGCGATCGTCGTCGGCTCCGGCACCCTGCACGCCGACGACCCGCACCTCGCCGTGCGCGGTGCGCACAGCGACGTCAGCCAGCCGCTGCGCGTCGTCGTCGACACCGAGGCCACGGTGAAGCCCGGCGCGCGCGTCCTCGACTCCGCCGCCCCCACCCTGGTGGCCGTCGCCGAGGACGCCGGGACCGGCCACCTCGAGGGCCACGCGCAGGTGGCGCGCCTGCCGCGCGCCGCGGGCGGACGGGGCCTGGACATTGCCGCACTGCTCGCCGCGCTGGACGAGCGCGGTGTGCGCTCGGTCCTGCTCGAAGGCGGCCCCACCCTCGCCGGAGCGTTCGCCGCCGCGGGCGCCATCGACAAGGCCGTCGGCTACATCGCCCCCGTCCTGCTCGGCGCCGGCCCCGCCGTTCTCGGCGACTGCGGCGTCACCACCATCGGCCAGGCGCTGCGGCTCACCATCGCCGAGACATCGCGCCTCGGCCCCGACCTGCGCGTCACCGCCTACCCGCCGCACCACGTCCCGTCCGTCCCCGCCACCGAGGAGAGCTGAGTGTTCACCGGAATCGTCGAAGAGCTCGGTGAGGTCGTCGCCGTCGAGGAACTCGGTGACTCCTGCCGCTTCACCCTGCGCGGCCCGTTCGTCACCGAGGACGCCAAGCACGGCGACTCGATCGCCGTCAACGGTGTGTGCCTCACCGTCGTCGACACCGCGGACGGCACCTTCACCGCCGACGTGATGGCCGAGACGCTGAACCGCAGCAGCCTCGGCGTGCTCCGCCCCGGCTCCCGGGTCAACCTGGAGCGCCCCATGGCGCTCGGCGCACGCCTCGGCGGCCACCTGGTCCAGGGCCACGTCGACGGCACAGGCACGATTGTCGAGCGCACCCCCGGTGAACACTGGGAGGTCGTCAAGATCTCGCTCCCCGCGGCGCTGGCCCGCTACGTCGTCGAGAAGGGATCCATCACCGTCGACGGCATCAGCCTCACCGTCGTCGACGCGGCCCACGACTTCTTCACCGTCAGCCTGATCCCGACCACCCTCGCCCTGACCACGCTGGGCATCAAGCAGCCCGGCGACCCGGTCAACCTCGAAGTCGACGTCCTCGCCAAGTACGTCGAGCGGCTCCTCGGCGACCGGGCGGAGACGGCCTCATGAACGCGTTCGGCTGGCTGTCCGGCCAGGCCTTCACCGTCCTCGGCCAGCACGTCATCCGGTCCGACGTGATCGGCAACGTGCTCGGTCTCGCCGCGCTCGCCCTCGGCTGGCGCCGCTCGATGCTGACCTGGCCCGCCCAGCTGCTCTCCGGCCTGGTGCTGGTCGTCGCCTACGCCACGGCCCACCTCGGCGGCGGGGTCGGCAAGCAGCTCGTCGTCATCGCCGTCGCCGTCTGGGGCTGGGACCGCTGGCGGCGCGGCCGCCACGACACGGGCGAGGTCGCCGTCCGGTTCGCGAGCCGGCGCGAGCGCTGCTGGCTGGCGGCCGCCACGGCAGCGGGAACGCTCGCCGTCGGCGGCCTGTTCACGGCGTTCCCGGTGCTGTCGTGGAACCCCTGGCCGGACGCCTACATCTTCGTCGGCACACTCGCCGCGATGGTCGCCCAGGCGCGCGGCTGGGTGGAGTTCTGGTTCGCATGGCTCGCGGTGGACCTGGTGGGCGTCCCGCTCGCCTTCACCAGCGGGCTGGCCTTCTCCGCCCTGGTCTACGTCATCTATTTCGTCCTGGTGATCGCCGGCTTGCGTGCCTGGTGGCTCCGGACGCGTATCGCGCGCGACGGCGAACCTGGCGCACTGGAAGGAGCGCTCCTTTGAGCGACGCTTGCGCGGCCACCTGGCCGCAGACGACCACGATGCCCGCACCGCTGCGCCGCGCGAGCGGAGGAGGGGGTCCCGCCCAGGCGAGAGCTCTGGGGGAGAACGAAGGAGACACGGCATGACCGCATCGCTGACACCTCTCACATCGCGGAGCCGGTACGGGTACGGCACCGGCGGCGAGTCGCTCGCGCTCGACCCCGTCGAGCGGGCGATCGCGGACATAGCGGTTGGACGGCCCGTCGTGGTCGTCGACGACGAGAACCGCGAGAACGAAGGCGACGTGGTCTTCGCCGCCGAGCTCGCCACGCCGGAGCTCGTCGCGTTCATGATGACCGAGTGCCGCGGCCTGATCTGCGCGCCGATGGAGGCTCCCGACCTCGAACGCCTCGAACTGCCGCAGATGGTCGAGCAGAACACCGAGTCGATGAGCACCGCGTTCACCGTCTCCGTCGACGCCTCGCGCGACCACGGCACCACCACCGGCATCTCGGCGGCCGACCGCGCCGCCACGCTGCGCCTGCTCGCGGAGCCGGAAAGCCGACCCGGCGACTTCGTCCGGCCCGGCCACATCTTCCCGCTGCGCGCCCGCCCGGGCGGCGTGCTCACCCGCAACGGACACACCGAGGCGGGGGTGGACCTCGCGCGCCTGGCGGGGCTGCGGCCGGCCGCCGTGATCTGCGAGGTCGCCAACGAGGACGGGTCGATGGCCCGGCTGCCCGACCTGGTGCCGTTCGCCCGTAAGCACGGTCTTTCGATCATTTCCATCGAAGATCTGATCGCCTACCGCCGCGGCAGCGAGCCGACCGTGCGGCGTGAGGCCACCACCCGGCTGCCCACCGCCTACGGCGACTTCCAGGCCTTCGGATACCGCAGCACCGTCGACGGCGTCGAGCACATCGCCCTCGTCGCAGGCGACCTCGATGACGAGGGACGGCTCACCGACGGCGAGGACGTCCTGGTGCGGCTGCACTCCGAGTGCCTGACCGGTGACGTCTTCCACTCGCTGCGGTGCGACTGCGGACCCCAGCTGCGAGCCTCGCTCGAACGCGTGGCCGAGCAGGGTCGCGGTGTGGTGGTCTACCTGCGCGGGCACGAGGGCCGCGGCATCGGCCTGCTGCACAAGCTGCGCGCGTACGAACTCCAGGAGCGCGGCCGCGACACGCTCGACGCCAACCTGGAGCTCGGCCTGCCCGCCGACTCCCGCGACTACGGTGCAGGCGCCCAGATCCTCGCCGACCTGGGCGTGCGCTCGGTCCGGCTGATGACCAACAACCCCGACAAGAGCGCCGCCCTGATCCGGCACGGGCTCAAGGTGACCGCACGGGAAGCGGTGCCCGTCCAGGCGGGCGAGCACAATCTGCGGTACCTGCGCACCAAGCGGGACCGGATGGGTCACGACCTGCCGTGGCTGGACCAGGAGCCGGCCCCGGCGACGGCCTGCGGCAGCCGCTGACCCCGTACGACACACCAAGCACGACGAGAACCAGCACAGGACCAAGGAGAGACGTGAGCGGTAAGGGCGCCCCCGAGCTGACCGTGAAGAGCTGCAGCGACCTGCGTGTGGCGGTGATCGCCGCCCAGTGGCACCAGCAGGTGATGGACGGCCTGGTCGAGGGCGCGCTGCGCGCCCTGCACGAGCTCGGGATCGACGAACCCACCCTGCTGCGGGTGCCCGGCAGCTTCGAACTCCCCGTCGTCGCCAAGGTCCTGGCCGGCCGCGGCTACGACGCGATCGTCGCTCTCGGCGTCGTCATCCGTGGTGGCACCCCGCACTTCGACTACGTCTGCCAGGGGGTGACCGCAGGGCTCACCCAGGTCTCCGTGGAGACCGGCGTGCCCGTCGGCTTCGGCGTGCTCACCTGCGACACGGAGGCGCAGGCGCTGGACCGGGCGGGCCTGCCCGGATCGAGCGAGAACAAGGGCCACGAGGCGGTCACCGCCGCGGTCGCCACCGCCGCCACGCTGCGCTCGGTCTCCGAGCCCTGGCGCTGACGCAGCGGGGGAACCACGTAGGGTAGGGAGCACCATGGCCAACAAGACATTCGAGGAGCTCTTCGCCGAGCTCCAGCACAAGGCCGCCGTCGGCGACCCCAGCACCTCCCGTACCGCCGAACTGGTCGGCAAGGGCGTGCACACGATCGGCAAGAAGGTCGTCGAGGAAGCCGCCGAGGTGTGGATGGCCGCCGAGTACGAGGGCGCCGACCGCACCGCCGAGGAGATCTCGCAGCTGCTCTACCACCTTCAGGTGATGATGGTTGCGCGGGGAATCTCCCTCGACGACGTATACGCTCACCTCTGACGCCCCTGGCATCCCCGGCATTCTGCTGGTCCGCTGGCCCCCTGGTCCGCTTAGTCCGCTTAGTCCGCTGTTCCGCGTACGACACCACCTCGAGCCGTGAAGGAATCCGTTCCCATGCTGCGCATCGCCGTCCCCAACAAGGGTTCACTCTCCGAGCCTGCGGCGGAGATGCTCCATGAGGCGGGTTACCGGCAGCGCAAGGACCGCCGCGAACTCGTGCTCGTCGACTCCGACAACCAGGTCGAGTTCTTCTTCCTCCGCCCCCGCGACATCGCCGTCTACGTCGGCTCCGGCCGTCTCGACATCGGCATCACCGGCCGCGATCTGCTCCTCGACTCGGGGGCTGACGCCGAGGAGATCCTGCAGCTCGGCTTCGCGGCCTCGACGTTCCGGTACGCGACCCGGCCCGGAACCGCGACCGGGGTCAAGGAGTTCGGCGGCATGACGATCGCCACCTCCTTCGCGGGCCTGGTCAGCCAGCACCTCGCCGACAACGGCGTGGAGGCCTCCGTGGTGCACCTCGACGGCGCGGTCGAGACCGCGATCCAGCTGGGCGTCGCCGAGGTCATCGCCGATGTCGTGGAGACCGGCACCACCTTGCGCAACGCCGGTCTCGAGATCATCGGCGAGCCGATCCTGGAGTCCGAGGCAGTGGTGATCCGGCGGACCGGCGCCCCGGAGGACGACCCGAAGGTCCAGCAGTTCCTCCGCCGGATGCAGGGCGTCCTGGTCGCCCGCCGCTACGTGATGATGGACTACGACATCCGGGCGGAATTCCTGGAAGAGGCCGTCGCCCTCACCCCGGGCCTGGAGTCGCCCACCATCTCCCCGCTGCACCACGAGGGGTGGGTCGCGGTCCGGTCGATGGTCCCGGCCAAGGAGGCCCAGCGGATCATGGACGACCTCTACGATCTGGGCGCCCGGGCGATTCTCACCACCGGCATCCACGCCTGCCGTTTGTGACCCGCCCGCCCGTCGCCCACCACCACCCTCAACCGAGGCGCTGCGCGCCGCTGTGATACCTGCCGGTCCTGTCCGGGGAAGGCCGCCATGTCCGCCGCCGAAGAGCCACTCGCATTGCCGGTGACCTTCCGGCCGGTGCGCACCCGCACCGTGCTGATGACCGTTGGCACGATCCTGCTCGTGACCTTCGTCACCGTCGCCTTCGCCATGCCCGGCTGGTCGGCGCCGGACCGCGGAGTCTTCATCGCCACCGGTGCGGTGATCTTCGGGCTGCTCTCGCTGCTGAGCCGCCCGAAGATCGTCGCCGCGCCCGGCGGCCTCACCGTGGTCAACCTGACCACCAAGCGCCGGCTGGAGTGGGCCGAGGTGCTCCGCGTCAACCTGCGGCCCGGTGACCCGTGGGTGTATCTCGACCTCGCCGACGGCACGTCGCTCGCCGCGATGGGCATCCAGCCCGGCAACGGCAAGCAGCGCGCGGTGCAGGAAGCGCGTCGGCTGAGGGCGCTCGCGGAGGCGTACGGCACCAGCTCCTCGGCGGCCTGAACGCTCCCTCCGGTGCCCCTCTTGGGCCAGGCCCTTGACTACCCTGGGTGTAGGCGGCTTACGATGCCGCCGCCCCGCGTCCGCGCGACCGTCTTCCGGCACCGGCTCCGCGGGGACCAAAGCAACCCGAGGAGTGACACTTCCCGGCGATGGACGAATCGTCCTGCAGTACCAGCGCCGCCCCTGCCCGGAACGCCTTGAGCGCGGCGGTGGCGGCATGATCTCCCTCCTGCTGCTCGGTGCGGCGTTCCTTCTCATCCTGGCGAACGGCTTCTTCGTCGCCGCAGAATTCGGCCTGGTCACCGTGGAGCGGGCGGAGGCCGAACGCGCCGCCGCACGGGGTGACCGCAGATCACGCAGGGTGGTTACCGCCCTGCAGAAGCTCTCCTTCCAGCTCTCCGGCACTCAATTGGGCATCACGATCACCTCGCTGGTCGTCGGTATGCTCGCCGAACCCGCACTCGCCTCCCTGCTGACGGGCCCGCTCACCGAGGTGGGGCTCCCGGGGGGCATCGCACCCGGCACCGCGGTCGTGACCGGCATGATCGTGGCTTCGGCGGTGCAGATGGTCATCGGCGAGCTGGTGCCCAAGAACTGGGCGGTCTCCCGGCCGCTGCAGGTCGCCCGGCTGGTGGCCGGTCCGCAGCAACTCTTCTCCCGGCTCCTGCGGCCCGTGATCGCGGTGCTCAACGGGGCTGCCAACCGGCTGGTGCGGTCGCTCGGCGTGGAGCCCGCCGACGAGCTGGCCTCCGCCCGTACCCCCACCGAACTCGTCTCGCTCGCCCGGCACTCGGCCCGCGCCGGGGCCATCGAGGAGGACACCGCCGACCTGTTCGTGCGCTCCCTCAACCTCGGCGAGCTCACCGCACAGTCCGTGATGACCGCACGCGTGAAGGTCAGCGCCCTCGACGACACCGCCACAGCGGCCGACGTCCTCAACCTCAGCCGTGCCACCGGCCTGTCGCGCTTCCCTGTCTACCGGGAGCGCCTCGACGAGGTGGTCGGCATGGTGCATCTGAAGGACGCGCTCGCCGTGCCCGCTCAGGTGCGCGACCGGACCCCCGCCGGGCAGATCGCCGTGCCGCCGCTCCTCGTCCCCGGAACCCTGCCCGTCCAGCCGCTGCTGGAGCGGCTGCGCAGCGAGCAGCCGATCGCCGTCGTCGTCGACGAGTACGGCGGCACCGCGGGCGTGGTGACGCTGGAGGACATCGTCGAGGAGCTGGTCGGCGAGGTCCGCGACGAGCACGACGACGCAACGGCCGACCTGCCCGAGCTCACCCAGGTCCCGCCCCAGGACGGGATGGCGGCGTGGGACGCGGACGGCAGCTGCCGTGACGACGTGCTCGCGCGCATCGGGCTGCGCGTGCCGCCGGGACCGTACGAGACGGTGGCCGGTCTCGTCGCCGATCTGCTCGGCCGGATCCCGGCGGAAGGGGACGTCGCCGTGCTGCCCGGCTGGCAGCTGAGGGTCCTCGAGGTCGGGCATCACCGGGCCGAACGCGTGCGTCTGGTGCGCGTGACCACCGGCACGGGCGAGGAGGGCGGCGCGCGATGACCTTCCTGCAGTTGCTCTTCGCCGTCGTGCTCGTGCTCGCCAACGGGTTCTTCGTCGGCGCCGAGTTCGCCCTGGTCTCGGTGCGGCGCAGCCAGATCGAGCCGCTTGCGGCCACCCAGCGGCGCGCCCGTACCGTCCTGCACGGCCTGGAGAACCTGCCGCAGATGATGGCCGCCGCGCAGTTCGGCATCACCGTGTGCTCGCTGACCCTCGGTGCGGTCGCCGAGCCGACGGTCACCCGGTTGCTCGAACCGCTCTTCGCGGCGGTGCGCGTCCCCGGTCAGCTCGTCCACCCGATCGGCTATGTCATCGCGCTGGTGCTCGTGGTCTTCCTGCATCTCGTCGTCGGCGAACTGGTGCCGAAGAACCTGGCCATGGCCTCCCCGGAGCGCACGGTGCTGTGGCTCAGCCCCGGACTCGTCGCCTTTGCCCGGATATTCCGTCCGGTCATCGCGGTGCTCGGCGCCTGCGCCCGCCTGGTGCTGCGGCTGTTCCGGGTCGAGCCCAAGGACGAGGTCGAGGCGGTTTTCACCAGCGAGCAGCTCACCCACCTCGTCGAGGACTCGCGGCAGGCCGGGTTGCTCGACCCCGGTGAGCAGGAGCGGCTCGCGGACGCTCTGGAGCTCGGTACCCGGCCGGTCACCGAGGTGCTGCTCGAACCGTCCGGCCTGGTGACCGTGGACCCGTCGGTGACCCCAGCACAGGTCGAGGAGCTGACCGTGCGCACCGGCTACTCGCGCTTCCCGGTCGTCGGCCCTGACGGCGCCTTCCCCGGCTACGTCCACGTCAAGGACATGCTGGGCCTGCAGGAGCAGGGCCAGGGCGATCTTCCCGTGCCGTCGCGGATGTGGCGTCCGATGACCACGCTCCGCGCCGACCTCCCGCTGGACGACGCGCTCACCGCGATGCGCCGGGCCGCCGCCCATCTCGCGGCCGTCATCGATCAGGGCGGGCGGGTGCTGGGCCTGGTGGCGCTCGAAGACGTGCTGGAGCTGCTCGTCGGCGAGGTACGGGACCCCGCACACCGGGACGCCGGCAGGCACCGTGTCCACCCGCCGCGCTCCGGGGCGCACCCCCCGGCCCTGGCGGGCTGAGCGTCAGTCGGGAGTGCGATCCGGGCCGGGGCCGTCCGCGCCCCGCCCGGAGAGCACCTCCCCGTAGGCCTGCATCAGATCCGGCAGGCGCAGCGTCGACAGGTCGTCGCGGGTCGGGGTGCCGGGGAAGCCGGAGAGCCGCAGGTCCCGGTAGGCGCAGCTCTTCTCGTACAGGGTGCGAAGGAAGCGGCCGTTGCCCAGCTCGTCGATCCAGTTCTGCGCGACGACATGGCCGCTGATGCTGCGCAGCTCGTCGAGAGCCTCCTCGTCCCAGTGGTCGCCGCCCTCGGCGGCCAACACCTCACCGATACGGGTGAGTTCGAGCGGCCGGTAGCTGGGGAAGTCGACCCGCGTGGTGAAACGGGAGCTGAGACCGGGGTTGGCGGCGAGCAGCCGGTCCATGCCCTCGGGATAGCCCGCGAGAATGACCACGAGGCGGTCGCGGTTGTCCTCGGCGCGCTTGAGCAGCACCTGCAGAGCCTCGTCCCCGTACGCGTCGCCCTTGCTGTAGCCGGAGTTGGACAGGCTGTACGCCTCGTCGACGAAGAGTACCCCGCCGAGCGCCGAGTCGATCAGCTCGTTGGCCTTCACTGCGGTCTGGCCGAGGAACTCGCCCACCAGATCGGCGCGTCCCGCCTCGATCAGGTGGTCGCCGCCGAGCAGCCCGAGCGCGTAGAAGACCCGGCCCAGTATCCGTGCCACCGTCGTCTTGCCGGTGCCGGACGGCCCCGAGAAGACGAAGTGCCGTTTCGGCGGCTGGACGGGCAACCCCTGGCCGGCCCGCAGCCTGGCCATCCTCAGCTGCGCGGACAGCGCCTTGACCTGCCGCTTCACCGGCTCCAGGCCGACCATGCGCTCCAGCTCGGCGAGCGCCTTGGTGAGCAGTACGGGGTCGGGGGTGCCCAGCGGCAGCTGCGGCGGGGCGGACGTCACGGGCAGCCGTACTCGTTCGCGCACCGCGTCCTCGTCGACCGGCGCGGCCTCGGGCGCCGGCGCCGGCTGGGCCTCGCCTGCTATGCGCCCTCCGGCCTGGTCCCCCGGGGGTGCGGGCTCACCCTCCGGCAGTCCGTCGGGTGCCGACTGGCCGAGGCCCGCGAGCGACACCGAGGCGAGGTCGGGTGTCTCGTCGAGCCCGTCCTCGGCCTCGGTGATCGCGGCAAGACGGGCCGAGGTGTCCATGAACGCCGGGTCGACCCTGTGCACGGCCCGGTACAGGGGGAGCGCGGCTGCCGAGCGTCCCGTGCCCTCGTAGGAGCGGGCGAGCCAGTACCGCAGCTCCTTGCGCTGCGGCTGCTCGCTGCGGCAGCGCATCAGGGCGGCGGCGAGCAGCGGCTCGGCCTGTCCGCACATCTCCAGACGCACGCGTGCCATGCCGCCGAAGAGGCCGGCCTCTATGCCGAGAACGGGGTCGTCGAGCAGGGGCTCGGTGTGCCGCACCAACTGCTCCCAGTCCTTGACCAGATACGCCCGGCAGGCGTGGAGAAAACGGACCTGCGGATCGGTGTCGATGGGCGAGCACTCCGCGAGCGCCCGGTCCAGGTCGGCGACGTGCCGTCCGTCGAGCCAGTGCGAGGCGTGCGCGAGTAGCAGGTCGCGGCCGGTCTCCAGTACGGGCTGCACCCACCAGCCCAGCCAGTACCAGGAGTTGAGCGACCGGTGGAAGGCGCGGCGCTGCTCACCGAAGCGGTCGCGGTTGCGGTACATCTGCAGCAGCGCGGTCGAGGTCTCGGCGCGCAGGGCGTGCAGCCCGAGCCAGGCGTCGGCCATCCCGGGATCGAGGCGCACGGCCGCGCGGAACTCCTCCTCGGCCTGCGCATAGGCGCCGACCGTGTAGGCGTCGACTGCGCGCAGCCACGCCAGATCGGCCGGGGCGCCCGAGCGCTCAGTCCCGAAGTCCATCAGTCCCCCACAACCGTGCCCCTGGCCCGCCGCCGTCTTCCGATCCGGAGTACCTCGAATGCTCACGGAAGTACCGTGCACCGGAGGGAAGTTGACCCGTCGCGCACCGCGCCCGTCCCCGGGCCGGTACCCTTCATCGCATCGTACCTGCGGTGTTGCGAGGGGGAGAGGGTGACGCACCGGGCGATGGTTGAACCGGGGCCGAATCGGCCGCAGTCGACAGGCCAAGGGGCGATGGTGACGGAGGGTGAGGGTGATTGCCGCGAAACAGGCATTACGCTCACCATGGAGAGGACGAAGCCCCCGGTCACGGGGGAACAACCGGGGGCTTCGTGTCTTCGGGCGGTCCGTTCCGACCGCGTATTGAGAACGTAAGTCCTGCACGGCCGCCAGGTCAAGCCGGGTTCGCGCACTGAATTGCAGTTGTGGAAAGTCACAACGGGAGAACGGCGAGAGGCCGGAGCGATTGTCACAGCGCCGGCGGCGGATCCTCACGCTCGGTGAAGCCGCGGCCGGTTCAGGTCCGGACCGCAGGCCCCGGAAGCACCTCGTATCCGACGCGCCCCTGCCGCACCAGCAGGTCGGCGTACGGCCGCGAAGGATCCGCCGCGAAGTGCTCCTCCTCCGCGCGCATCCACCCCTGCCAGAAACCTTGCTGCTGCGGACCGTCCCGTCGCAGCCCTCGCGCCCAGGCAGCCCCGCGCCCCAACTCCATCCACAGCAGCCCCGCCAGGCGAGGACGGACGGCGCGGCGGCCGGCGCCCACCCCCTCCACGACGACGACCGGCGCGCACGGCACCTCGCGCGGCTCGGCCCCGAACCGACGCGCCGTCCAGTCGTAGACCGCGTACCGGCCCGCCTCGCCGTGCTCCAGAGGTTCGAGCACCTGTTCGTGCAGGGCCGCGGTCCAGGCGAACAGGCCGTCGTGCGTGGCGAGATCGTCCAGGTGCACCACGGGCGCGCCACCGAGAGCCCGGGCCAGCAGCCGGGCGAAGGTGGTCTTGCCCGATCCCGCGTGCCCGTCCACGGCCACCAGGCGCACCTGCCCGCACGACGGAGGCAGCGCCCGCAGCCGCTCGGCGAGCGGCAGCAGCGCAGACGGATCCGGCAGGTCCGGCAGATCCGGCAGATCCGATGCGGGGGAGGTGTGCACGTCCATCGTGATCAGAGTACGGCGCGTCCTGCGTCGCGACGGGTCCGCCCCGGCCCCGCGGCGTCTACCGTATGGCTGTGACCGCTGTCTCTCCCCAGGACTCCCAGGGGTCGGCCGCTCCCGGCCCCGCCGACCCGCTCTACCCCGCCGACCGCATCGAAGCGGCCCGCCGTGCCGCTGCCGCCGCAGGGCTCGACGCCCTCCTCATCTCGCCCGGCGCGGATCTGCGCTACCTCGCCGGCTACCAGGCACTGCCCCTCGAGCGGCTCACCTGCCTGGTGGTCCCGGCCGCGGCCGATCCGCTGCTCGTCGTGCCCGTCCTGGAGAAGCCCGCCGCCGAGGCCTCCCCGGCAGGCGCGCTCGGTCTGGAGATCGTCGGCTGGGAGGAGACCGACGACCCGTACGCGCTCGTCGCCGGGCGGCTGCCGCCGGCCGCGCGGCGGGTCGCCGTGGACAACCACATGTGGGCGGAGAAGCTCCTCGCCTTCAAGGCCGCGCTCCCGCACGCCGAGCAGTCCCTCGCAGGTGACGTCCTCAGGGAGTTGAGGGTGCGCAAGAGTGCTGCCGAGATCGAGGCGCTGCGCCGCGCCGCCTCGGCGATCGACCGCGTCCACCGCAGGATCGGGGAGTGGCTGCGCCCCGGGCGCACCGAACGGGAGGTCGCCCGCGACGTGGCCGACGCGATCGTCCAAGCCGGCCACGTCACATGCGACTTCGTCATCATCGCCTCGGGACCGAACGGCGCCAGCCCCCACCACGAGGTCTGCGACCGGGTGATCCGCAGCGGTGACCCGGTTGTCGTGGACATCGGCGGCACCACGGAGGACGGGTACTGCTCGGACTCCACACGCACCTACGCCGTCGGCGAACCCGGCCCCGACTTCCGCGAGCTCTACGAGGTGCTGCAGCGGGCGCAGCAGGCCCAGACCGAGGCGGTGCGGCCTGGCCTGGCCTCGCAGGAGCTCGACGCGGTCGGCCGCCGCATCATCGAGGAGGCGGGCTACGGTGAGCACTTCATCCACCGCACCGGGCACGGCATCGGCCTGGAGACGCATGAGGAGCCGTACATCGTGGCCGGCAGCGACCGTCGCCTCGAACCCGGCATGGCCTTCTCCATCGAGCCGGGCATCTACCTCCCGGGGCGCTTCGGCGCGCGGATCGAGGACATTGCCGTGTGCACCGAGGACGGCGGCGAACGCCTCAACCTCACCGCACGAGAGCTCGTCGTCCTGCCCGGCTGACCGTCACGTCCACCACAGCAAGGGGGAACGCCATGACACCACCCGCCGCGCGCCGCACCGTTCTGGCCGCCGCGCTCGCCACCGCGACCACCGCCGTCGGCGTGAATGCCGCGCAGGCATCGGCAGACCCCCGCGCGGGCACCGCGGCCGACGCAGGCACCAACGCAGGTACCGGCACCGACACCGACACCGACACCGACCGTGACTCCGCTCCCGTGGACTACCACTCCTGGACCTCGCACTCCGACTGGCGCCTGGGCATCCACGACGGCACCGGCCCGGTGCGCGGCGACCGCCCCGGCATCGTTCTCGACCGGCCCGCCGGCACCACCGAGTACACCGATCCGCACACCGGCAGGACGGAGACCTGGGAGTACGCCACCTGGACCTCCCCGGTCCGCTCCGTGAGCTTCGGTGCCACCGAACTGGTCGCCTCCTGGAACGTTTGCACCCCCGAATCCACCTGGATCCAGGCGGAGTTGTGCGGTGAGTACAACGACGGTTCACCGACCCCCTGGTATGTCATGGGCCGTTGGACCTCGGGAGACGGCGACCGCGACATCAGGCGCACGTCGGTCGACGGCCAGGGCGACGGGCGAAGCGCCATCTCCACCGACACCTTCGCCATCGACGACGCCGCGAGCGGACTGCGCCTTAGGTCCTACCGGCTTCGGCTGACCCTGTTCCGCAGGCCCGGCACGCGCCTGACGCCGGTCGTCTGGCGGATCGGCGCGATGGCCTCGGCGATCCCCGACCGCTTCACCGTCCCCGCGTCCCGGCCGGGTGAGGCATCGGGCGTCGAACTCGGCGTCCCGCGTTACTCGCAGGAGCTCCACAAGGGCCAGTACCCGGAGTACGACAACGGCGGCGAGGCCTGGTGCAGCCCCACCTCGTCCGAGATGGTCATCGAGTACTGGGGGCGCAAGCCAACGCCCGCCCAGCTCGCCTGGGTCGATCCGTCCTATGCCGACCCGCAGGTCGACCAGGCGGCCCGCCTCACCTACGACTACCAGTACCAGGGGTGCGGCAACTGGCCGTTCAACGCCGCATACGCCGCGACCTACCACGGCATGGAGTCGGTGATCACCCGCCTGCACTCGCTCCACGACGTCGAACATCTGATCAAGCACGGCGTCCCGGTGATAACGTCCCAGTCCTTCCTCGCCTCGGAGCTCGACGGCGCAGGCTACGGCACGGCGGGGCACCTGATGTGCGTCATCGGATTCACCCGGGACGGCGATGTGATCGCCAACGACCCCGCGAGCCGGGACGATGCGGCGGTCCGACGTGTTTACAAGCGACACGAGTTCGAAACGATCTGGCTGAGGACGAAGCGGTACGACGCCAAGGGCAAGGTCGCGAGCGGCTCGGGGGGCGTGGTGTACGTCTACTGGCCCACCGACGCCACCCCGGAGCAGCGGCGCGCCCTGCGCGAGGTGGGCATCCGCTGACCGGGCCGCCTGCTGCACCGGCACCACCCCGCCAGACGCCAGCCGCCCGACGCCCGCCACCGAGGAACCCCGTGGACACCGGCATATGGACAGACGACGCCGAGGGCGGCGCGATACCCGCGCAGCGCCGAACCCGCCGACCGGCCCGCCGGCTGGGCGGCGCCCTGCACCCCCGTGGTGATCCGGTCTCACGCCGCGGCTACCGTGGCCTGGTACCGAAAGCGCCTGAAGGCCGCATTCCCGTGCAGCGGAGATGAATCGTGTTGAGCCGTCGAGCCCGCATCCCCGGGGAACCAGCAACGAAGGCCGCCCGGTGGACGTCCCGCCTCGGCGTAGCCACGGTCGCCGTGGCCCTGGCGGCCCTGACCGCCGGATGCGGATCCGGTGGCGGTGCCGGCAGCAGCGGCGTGCCGGCGCCGTCGTCCAGCGTCGGAACACAGATCGACGGAGCGATTCCCGCGGACATCTCGCACCTGCCGGTGACCGACCAGGACGGCAGGCAGACCGACCTGGCGGCCTTCCGCGGCAAGGTGCTGATGATCTCCGATTCGATGACCCTGTGCCAGGAGACCTGTCCGCTCGACACGGCGAATCTGGTGCAGACCGCGCACGCCGTGGACCAGGCCCATGAGGGAGCCGATGTCGAGTTCCTGACGATCACCGTCGACCCGGAACGTGACACCCCCGCGCAGCTCGCGGCCTACCGGCGGCAGTACGCACCGACCCCGGCCAACTGGGAGGCGCTGACCGGCACTTCGGCCGACGTCGCCAAGCTCTGGAAGTACTTCGGTGTCTGGTACCAGAAGGTGCCGGAAGGCTCGCCGCCGGCGAAGAACTGGCGCACCGGCCAGCCCCTGACGTACGACATCGACCACGCGGACGAGATCTTCTTCCTCGACAGCCGCGACAACGAGCGGTTCGTCATCAACGGCGCTGCTCATGTGGCCGCGGGGACCCGACTGCCCGCGACCATGCAGGGATTCCTGGACTCCGACGGTCTGCGGAACCTGCAGCAACCCCAGGACGGCTCCTGGACCGTGTCGGACGCGCTGCAGACGCTCGGCTGGCTGCTGCAGCGCACGATCGGACCGCCGTCCGGCTCATGATCCGCTCCCGCTCTGTGCGGATCGCCGGGTGCGAGGCTGCGCAGTCGCGGGCGGGACGGTGATCGGCGTTCTGGGCCGCCCACGACTGCGCGATGCAGGAACCCGCTGACGGTCAGCCCACGGGCACCAGCTCCCACTGCTGGTTGGCCCCACCGTTCGCGGGCCATTCGATCACCTTGGCGCCGTCGGCGGTGGACTGGCCGTTGACGTCGGCGAGCATGCCCGTGGCGCGGTTTTCGACGGTGGCGTAGCCGCCCCCGGACGGCACGACCCGCCACTCCTGCGCGACGTCACCGGCGGAGGCGGCGCGGATGTCCAGCTGGGTGCCCTCGTTCGGATCGGCCTGCGGGACCTCCAGCGCCTTGCCGCTCTGCACGCCGACGAGGCGGTAGTAGCCGTCGCCGGTGGGCTGCACCGTCCACTGCTGGTTGGCGCCGCCGTTGTCGCTCCACTGGTCGACGGCCGAGCCGTCGGCGGCCAGCTGGTTCGCCACGTCGAGCACCTTGCCGCTGTTGCGGTTGACCAGCCTGTACGTGCCCGCGTAGCTCTGCTCGGGGCCCGGAGTGATGCTCAGGTTGTCGAACTGCGCCTGCACATACCCCGAGGTGCCGATGCCGACCTGTCCGGAGGCGTACGAACCGTCAGTGACGCTGCCCACCTGCGTGCCGTCGACGGACGCGGTGATCGCGGTGGAGTCGAAGGTGAGTGACAGCCGGTGCCAGCCGTCTCCCGCCGCCGCGGGGAGCGTCCCGGAGGCCAGCGTGGTGACGGTGTGCGAGGTGGTGTTGCGCTGGATCGCCCACGACCCGTCGTGCGAGAGCGTCAGGTAGTAGGCGTCGATGCCGGCGGGAGAGAAGCCCTGCTGGGTGCCGACCCTGCCGAGCAGCTGCACCGCGCCGTCCTGGGTGAGCCGGGTGTCGACGGAAACCGTGTAGTTGGCCCACCCCAGATCGCCCAGGGTCGCGTACGGATCGGAGGTGTTGTCCCAGGTGACGGGTGAGGACGGTGCCATCTGCTGGATGCAGGTGCCGGGCCGGCCGCCGCCGCAGCGCACTGCCTCGAACGAGCCCTGCTGGTCGGCGAGGAGAGGCGCCTCGCCGCCGATCGGCACACTGTCGAAGCTGTCGGCGTAGGGAAGTTTCAGCACACCGCGCGCCGGTGGCTTCGCGGTTCCCGCGCCGCCGCCGCGCACGGTGGTCACGGTGTAGACGCGGCCGGGCTGCACCGTCAGGGAGTACGTGCCTCCGCTTGCCGTCAGATCGGGCTGCCGCACCATGTAGTCGCTCTGGTCGTTGGATGCGAAATCGCTGGACCAGACGTGCAGAGCGCCGCCCGGCAGCCCGCCGGTGACCTTGAAGGTGACGGTCTGCGGTGCGGTGGCGTCCAGCGTCTCCAGCACGGTGCTCCAGGCCGTCGAATGCGGCGCCTGATAGCTGACGTAGCTGCCGTTGGTGCGATCCCCGCCGAGATAACCGCTCGCCGTGTCGATGTAGCTCCACCCGGGGTCGGTGAACTGGGTCGTCTGCGCTGCCGCCCACAGGCTCTTGCCCACGCTGTAGGTGCCGGACCAGGGCTGGGTGGCGGTCATCAGGCCCATGGTGTTGTACGGAAGGTTGGGGTAGATCGCGGCGATCAGGGGCCAGTTGATGTAGGCGGACATCTTCGCGTCGAGGTAGCCGCGGTTGATCGCCCGGGCCATGGGCGCGCCGCCGGTGTCGTAGTCCTCCGAGCCGTTCTCGCTCGCCCACAGTTGCTTGCCGGTGGCGAGTGCGTCGGAGGTGGTGGAGCAACTCGTCATCGCCGACATGTAGCTGCACGGGTAGTGCGTGCCGATGATGTCGACGGAGTTGTCGAACGCGGGGTCGCTGCGCATGGCGGTGGCCACGTCCCAGCCGGAGTCGGCGCCGACCACCTGGGTGTGGTGGTACCCGTCGGCGGCGAGGGTGGCGTGCAGGTTCTCGTACCAGGATTTGTTGTAGCCGCGTTCGTTCCAGCCGCCGAGGTAGTCGATGGTCAGGCCGTGGCTGCGGGCGCAACCGAGCCAGCCCATCAGGTAGTTGACGGCGTCACTGGTGAAGAAGTTGTCCCCGGTGCCGTCGGAGACCCAGCCGGGTGCGCCCCAGGCGAGCCCGTACAGCTTGATGTGCGGGTTGCGGGCCTTGGCCTGCCCCATCAGCCACCACTCGTAGCCGGTGTTGCAGTCGACCGTCCCCTTGGCGTGCTGGTAGCTGGACTCGGCGCCGTCCGTGGAGTTGGTGTCGCCGCCGATCTCCACCTTGAGGATCTGCAGCGACGCCCCGTACCCGGGCTTGAAGAGATAGTCCAGGATCTGGCTGCGTTCCGGCTCGGGGTAGTCGATCAGCAGCCGGGAGTTGCCCCCGCCGCCGCTGATGGCACCGATCCCGTCGAAGGTGCGGCCGGTGCCCTTGCCGTCCACGGTGATCGCGGTGGTGGCGGGGGCCGCGTGGGCGGGGGCGGCCTGCTGGGTCCAAAACAGGCCCAGGAGGAGCGCGAGTACGGCCGCGAGCGCGGCCGGGGGTCTGCTACTGCGAAGCGTGGTGTCCCGCATCGGGAGCCAACCTTCCCTGAGCGTAAGCGTTTTGGACTGTTTGCACGTGCGCGCTTACCAAACTCAAACAACCAGAAAATGACAGTATGCAGGCGGTGACGGGGCGTCAATAGCGGGGGACGAGGTCGCCCGGACCGACGAGATTCTTGAAGCCGTCCTTCAGGTCGCTTCAGCGTGGCTTCAGCTTCCCGGCGGCACGATGATCCCGATGAGCTGGTGAGGAGGGATCGAGGATCATGAACGGACTCCAGTGCGTTGGGATCATCGGTACCGGTTCCTGCCTGCCCGGCGTCGTGCCCGCCGCCATCCCGCGGCAGCGCGGCGGCGTGGACCGCAGCTCCGCACAGGGGCTCGCAGCGGCCGCGGCGAGGCGGGCTCTCGACTCCGCCGGAGTGGCCCCGGAGCAACTGAGCCATGTGGTGGTCGCGGGCTGCGCCCACGGGCGTCCGCAACACGGTGTCGCGGCACTCGTACGGCGTCTGACCGGCGCCGACCGTGCCGCCGCCTTCGATGCCGACGCGGAGTACGGCGGCTTCGTCCGCGCCCTCACCATGGCCGAGGGCCTGCTGCGAGGAGAGGCTGCGGGAGCATGCGCGCTGGTCGTCGGCGTGGGTGCGGGTGCGGGAGCGGTGGTGCTCGGCCCTGTCCCGCGGGGCCGGGGGACGATCTCGACCAGCCTGCTGACCGGCGGCGGCATCGGCGCCGCGGTGAACGACGTGCTGAGCCGCGCGGGGGTGACGGCGGGGGCGGTGCGGCATCTGCTTGCCGAGGCGGGAGCGGGCCAGGAGGGAGCGGACGCAGGCGGCGAGGGCGCGGCGTACGTGCCGGTGGCCTTGGACCGTGTCAGCCGCCGCGGACTGCTCGGCGAGGGTGACGTCGTGCTGCTCTGCGGCACGGGCAGTGGCGGAACGGTGGGATGCAGCCTCCTCAGGTGGGCCGGGACGGGCACGGATCAGCCCTGGGCATCCACCCATGCCTGTTCGTTCTGAGAGGCCGACTGTTCGCCTTGACGAACACGCGGGCCGCCGTCCAATGTAGAAAACATGCGTTCGCTCTTCCGAACAGCCGGCCACCGTCTGCTGCGCGATGTTGCCCTGGTCTGTCTCGCCGACGGGGTGGTCGGGGTCTCCTTCGGCGCCCTCGCGGTCGCCGGCGGGCTGCCGGTGTGGCTGCCCGTGGTGATGTCCCTCGTCGTCTTCGCCGGCGCCTCCCAGTTCAGTGCGGTCGGCGTCGCGCTCGCGGGTGGCGGTCCCATCGCCGCCGTCGCGACCCCGCTGCTGCTCAACACGCGGACCGTGCCGTTCAGCCTCGCCGTCGCCGACGTACTGGGCAAGCGCCCGCTGACCCGGCTGTGCGGCGCCCACCTGGTCACCGACGAGACCGCTGCCTTCGCGCTCGCCCAGCCGGACCCGGCCCGCCGCAGGGCGGCCTTCTGGACCTGCGGGCTGAGCCTGTACGCCACGTGGAACGTCTGTGTCGCGGCCGGGGCCCTCGCCGGGAAGGCGCTGGGGGACACCGGCGCGTTCGGCCTCGACGCGGCCTACCCGGCAGTGCTCCTCGCCCTGGTCGTGCCGACGTTGCGGGATGCCGGGACCCGGCGCGCCGCATTGGCCGGCGCCGCCGTCGCCCTCGCCGCCACACCGGTCCTGCCTCCCGGGCTGCCCGTCCTGCTCGCCCTCACCGGACTTCTCGCCACAGGGAGGCGGTCATGACCGTCGCAGCGCTGCTGGCCCTCGCGCTCGGCACCTATGCGTTCCGCCTCACCGGACCGCTCCTCCACGGCCGCGTCGAGCTGTCCGCACGTATCCAGCAGTTGCTCTCCACGGGTGCCGCCGTGCTGCTCGTCGCCCTCGCCGCCACCTCGGCGCTCACCGGGGCCCATGGTTTTGCGGGCTGGGCGAGGCCGCTGGGTGTGCTGGCCGGTGGGGTGCTCGCCTGGCGCCGGGCGCCGTTCGTGATCGTGGTGCTCGTGGCCGCCGGTGTCACGGCGCTGCTCCGAGCCGCGAGTCTGCGATGAACGCTAGTCGTCGGCGTGGTGTGCGATGTCGGCGGCGTCCGCCAAGTGGTCGGCATCGTCGGCATCGTCGGGGAGACCGTCGCTGAAGCAGTGGGGCCATGCCGACGGCCCCTGGTGGGCGAGTACGCGCTTGGCGATGCGGATCTGCTCGCGGCGGGTGGCGAGATCCGCGCGCGGGGCATAGTCCTTACCGCCGTATTCCTTCCAGGTGGACCGCTTGAACTGCAGTCCGCCCTGGTAACCGTTGCCGGTGTGGGCGTGCCAGTGCCCGGAGGACTCGCAGTCCGCCACGGCGTCCCAGTCGACGACGTCCACTGTGTCCGCATGGGCGACGGCAGGCGACGCCAGGGAAAGGAGCCAGAGCCCTGCGGTGGCTCCGGCTCTCGCGCAGAGCGCTATCCGGAACATGTCGGTCTCCTGGTGGCCGGGCACGGACCGGATCCGGCGCCGTGTCCGGCCGGGTGCGTCGGCGAACAGTCGCGTCGTCGAGCACACCGCGGGCCCGTACCTGCCGCACCTCGGCCCTCGGCCGTCTCCCGTAATCGCACTCCCCCGCGCCGGCCCCGCCTTCCGGCACATCCGCGCAGCTCAGTTCGGCTGCCGCCGCCCCGCCGCGGGTGCACACCCGATGCGCCCGAACCGGTGACGTCGGCGCGCCGGCGATCACGGTTGCCTGGGGAAGGCCGACGAGTTCACCGGCCACAGCGGCGGGTGGCCGGCAGTCGACAGCCGGCGCGCGACGACGGTGCCGATCTACCTTGCCGCCCGCGTCCGGTGGTACCTGCGCAGTACGCGACCGGACGCGGTCGGCGCCATGCCGCCGAAGTCCGCGCAGCCGCTGCACGAACTCCAGTCGCCGACGGGAACATCGCCATGACGGTGCCGGACGCGATCGCGCCGCGCGATCGCGCTGAGGATGTGCCCGCGCGCCGCTGACGGGCGTGCCATGACAGGCAACGGCGCGCGGGCACGCTTCTTTATGCAGGATTCAACGACTGTGCGCCCCGGCGGACACCCGGCGCAGAAACGGTCACCCGAAGAGGCGATGCGGGGGAACGGCGGTCCGAAACCGGTCGTCAGGGCGGCATACCGGTTTCGACGGAGCCTCAGCCGGGCAATTGGGGGGAGTCTGCGAAGAATCTTGTCCGGTGCGGCGCTCGGCCCCACAACGGAACGGACGGCGTGCATACTGCTTCGACGAGTCGTTCGAGGCCGGGCATGCCGGGCACGACGGGCACTACGTCAGGGGGGTTGATCGCCTGATGGGCATCTGGGGCCAGGACTGGTCGAGCTATCAGAGCTCGGCGCCTGACACTGCGGGGCTGTCCTTTGCCTTTGTGAAGATCACCGAAGGCGAGTCGTACGTCAACCCCGAGTGGGTGGCGCAGCGCAACCATGCGAAGGCCAACGGCCTGGTCTGGGGCGGCTATCACTATCCGCACATGGCCAACGGCGTGGAGACCGAGGCCAATTACTTCCTCGACCAGGTCGCCTGGAAGCCGGGTGACATCGTTGTACTCGACTGGGAGGGCTACGACTCGGCCAACCAGAACGTGCCGAAGTCGAAGCAGCGCGCCTACAAGGACAGCTGGCTGCGCTATGTGAAGTCCAAGCTCCCGCACAACCCGGTCGGCCTGTACTGCAACACCGACTACTGGCTCAACGTCGACACCTCCTCGTACTACCAGGACTTCCTCTGGATCGCGACCGCGGGTCGTGCCGCTGGCGATCCCGGCATCAAGGCGCCGTGGCTGTTCCACCAGTATTCGAGCAGCCCGGTCGACAAGGACTACTGCCACCTGTCCAGTACGGCGGCGCTACGCTCGTGGACGCTGTCGTTCCAACCCACCCCACCGGAGGACGACTTGCCTACCCCCCTTGACGTCTGGGCCTACAAGCACGACGGCGTCGGCGAGGACGCGTGGGCCCAGCTCAACGACATCCACAAGGCCGTCGTATCCGCGAGCATCCCGAGCCTCGTCGACGGCGCCGAGCGCACCTTGGGTCAGCACACCAGCGCCACCAACAAGGCTGCGTTCGACGCCCGTTCGGAGATCGCCGCACTCAAGGCTGAGCTGGACGAGATCAAGTCGACGCTTGCGGCCATCGCACAGAAGGTCGGCGCCTGACGCCGGAGCGCTCCCGGGCGGAGCCAGGGACCGGAGCCAGGGCCTAATGGGGCAGCAGCTGCCCCATGGCGCCGGTCGCTGTGCTCAGCACATCGACGCGCCCCGCCGAGGAGTACAGATTCTGGCCCGAGTTCACCGGGCTCTGCCCGAACGCCTCCGTGAAGGCGTGCTCCCCGGACGGCGTGAGCCTCATCAGGCCGCTGCCGTAGTCGACCGACGGGGCGTCCGCGACGTCCCGCGGCTCCGTCTGGTAGCTGAGGAAGGGGATGGTCGTCGTGGGACCGCCGTTGACCGAGGCGTCGGCGGTCACATAGCGGCCGGCGAAGTGGTTGTAGAGGTGGCTGAACTCCACTCGGCGGGGGCCTCGTTGGAAGACGACTCCGCCGCCGAGCTCTGCGCCGTTGAACGACAGCGAGCTCACGGTGACCGGGAACTTCACGCAGTTCGGCTTCGCACGTTCGAGTGTCGCCTCTCCCGTCGCATGCATGGTGATCCCGGAGTCGCTCATGTGCTCGACCGCATCGGGGGTGAGGCAGAAGTCGGTCGAGCCGTTGACCGGGACGACGGGCGGACCCGCGGCCTCGGCCTGGGTCGTGGTGGACAGGGACGCCGCGAGGGCGGTGATCGTTACGGCAGCCAAGCGTCGCACGGAGTCGTCCTTCCCAGGTCAGCGGGTCCTTCCCGCTGTCGCTGACGCAAACGACGGGCGGCCGCGGCGGTCGCGGGCGACGCACGGAGATCACACAGACGGGTCGGCGGTCACGCAGATGATCAGATGGACGGCGCGACCCGCGCCCCCGGCTTGCGACGGGTCACCAGCCTCCAGGCCAGGGGCACCGGTGCAACAACTCGGCCCACTCCCGGTCGTCCTCGCCCGGAACGCTGCGTCCGGACCGCTCCCAGCGCTCTGCAAGGGCTTCGAAGATCGGCGCGTCGTGCGGCGTCCGCCACTGCGGGGTGTAGGGCTGTTGAAGTGATTCGGCACGTTCGGTGAACGGCCCCGATTGCGTCGTCATCGTCGTCACAGCCCTCCCAACGGAGCGATGGTCCACCGGTCACTCTCCTGCGCCGCGATCACCCGCAGGGGACGGCCTGTTCGACGCATGGCACCCCGCGCCGGGCCTCGCTGTGAGGTCTGTGTCATCCCTGCATCGTAGTCATACATTCGTACATGACGCGTCGTCAGTGCCCCGGCGCACCCCCGCACCGGAGATCATCTCCGGCGGCCGCGGGCACCCGCACGGATGCCCCACAGGTCCTACGCGCACCCTGCGCGCACCTGCGCGCCTCCCGCACGGGGAGCCTCTCCGGCCAGGGCCCCGATCATCCCCGTGACGTGGCGCCTCCGATCGGGCATACTCCAACCGCCACAGGCGCTGATCAGCCCGTACCGCGATCCGGCGGGAGATCATCGACCGTGGGGAGACCATGCGGTGAAGGCGCGACCACCCCTCGCGACCGCCGCCGAACCGCCCGACAGGGAGGAGCGCCGCCATGCTGCACGACGGCCCGCAGGACCGTACGTCCGTCGAACGAGAGCTGCCCACCGAGGAGGCCCGCGAGCTGCTCGGCCTCACCCGCGACATCGCCGCGCGGGAAATCCGGCCCAGGGCCGCCGAGGAGGAGGACGCGGGACGCTTCCCGCGCGACGTCTTCGCCGTTCTCGGTGCGGCGGGGCTGCTCAGCCTCCCCTACCCGCAGGAGTACGGGGGCGGGGAGCAGCCGTACGAGGTGTACCTGCAGGTCCTGGAGGAGCTCGCGGCGGCCCGGCTCACCGTCGGCCTCGGCGTGAGCGTCCACACCCTCGCCTGCCACGCGCTCGCCGAGTTCGGCACCAAGCAGCAGCGCGCCGAACACCTCCCGGCGATGCTCGGCGGCACTCTGCTCGGCGCGTACTGCCTGTCGGAGCCCGGATCCGGCTCCGACGCCGCGTCCCTGCGCACCAAGGCGATACGGGACGGCGACGGCTGGCGCCTCGACGGCACCAAGGCGTGGATCACCCACGCGGGCGTCGCCGACTTCTACACCGTGCTCGCCCGCACCGGCGCCGAGGGCCCGCGCGGCATCACCGCGTTCCTCGTACCCGGCGACGCGCCGGGACTGAGCGCCGCCGCACCCGAGCGGAAGATGGGGCTGAAGGGCTCGCCGACCGCCCAGGTGCACCTCGACGGCGTGCACGTCCCCGACTCCCGCCGGATCGGCGAGGAGGGGCAGGGCTTCACCGTGGCGCTCTCCGCCCTCGACTCCGGGCGCCTGGGCATAGCGGCATGCGCGGTCGGTGTCGCTCAGGCCGCCTTGGACGAGGCGATCGCCTTCACCACCTCACGGCAGCAGTTCGGCCGCCCGCTCGCGGACTTCCAGGGGCTGCGCTTCGTCCTCGCCGACATGGCCACTGCGATCGAGGCCGGGCGGGCGCTGTACCTCGCCGCGGCACGGCAGCGCGACGCCGGCCGTCCCTTCGGCAAGCAGGCCGCGATGGCGAAGCTGTACTGCACGGACGCCGCGATGAAGGTGACCACCGACGCGGTCCAGCTCCTCGGCGGCTACGGGTACACAGCGGACTTCCCCGTCGAGCGCTACATGCGCGAGGCGAAGGTGCTGCAGATCGTCGAAGGCACCAACCAGATCCAGCGCATGGTCATCGCCCGCCACCTCGCGGGGCCGGAGAGCCGGGGCTAGAGCCTCCGGCGCTCCGGCGCTCGGGACGCGGCACCCGGGCCCGCAACGGGCGCGAGCCCGGTCCGCCCGCGTGCGAGAACGGCTGAGTACGCCAGTCAAGGCCCTCCGGGAGGGTCAACAGCACGCCCATGTCCCACTCGTCGGCGAGTTCCGTGCCGCCGACCGGTGCCGCCTCGGCGGCCGGGCGGCCGGAGCCGGCGCACACCGTGAGCCCGAACGGGTTCCACGGCGTCGGGCAGAGCGCGTGCTCGGGGATGACGTCCTCGTCGGCGAAGAGCGCTATCGGCCGGGCGCAGTCCGGGCAATGGACGCGGAAGATCTCGTAGACCTCGTCGTCGGACGCCTCCCCGGCGTCCCGCATGTCGTCCGATGCGCCCTCGTCTGCGCCCTCGTCGAACGAGTCGCCGGAAGCGAGGTCCTGGTCGAACGCCGTCTGCGTGCGGTCATTGCGGCCCTGCCGCTTGCATGCGCGCATGCTGGTTCTCTCCCTTGACGGGCACCCTGTGTCGGGACGGCCAGGATCGAGGTTCTGGCCATAGCGAGCATTTCCCGTCACGCCGCACAGGTAATCGCGGGGCCTTCTGCGAGCGGGTGCACAGGGTGTGGCATTCATCACACGAGGGGGCGCACGGGGGCGGGTGCCACCTCGGCGGCCCGAGCGCACGTTGTGGCCCGTGCGCCGTGCCCGCTGTGCCTCAGCCGTCCGCTGGCAGTAGGTTGACCGGTCGTGGAGGAGTTGGACCGGAAGATCGTGGAGCTGCTCGTCGCCGACGGGCGGATGAGCTACACCGACCTGGGCAAGGCCACCGGCCTGTCGACATCGGCGGTGCACCAGCGCGTACGGCGCCTCGAACAGCGCGGCGTGATCCGCGGGTACGCGGCGATCGTCGACCCGGAGGCCGTGGGCCTGTCACTCACCGCGTTCATCTCGGTCAAGCCGTTCGACCCCAGCGCACCCGACGACATCGCCGAGCGACTCGCCGACGTCCCCGAGATCGAGGCGTGCCACAGCGTCGCGGGGGACGAGAACTACATCCTCAAGGTGCGCGTCACGGCCCCGGGCGCCCTGGAGAACCTGCTCGCCCGCATCCGCTCCCTCGCCGGCGTCTCCACGCGCACCACGGTTGTCCTCTCCACGCCGTACGAATCCAGGCCGCCCCACCTGTAACACCTCCTCCCGCGGCCCCGGCGCCACGAACGGCGCCCGCGCAGGCCAGACTGGTGCAATGCCCAACGACGAGCGTGCCCCCGGCAGCGTCCTGCTGCGCGGCGGCACCGTGTACAGCCCCGCCGACCCCTTCGCCACCGCCATGGTCGTCGACGGCTCCACCATCGCCTGGATCGGCTCGGAAGGCGCCGCCGACGGCTTCGCCGACGGGGTGGACGAGGTCGTCGACCTGCACGGCGCGCTGGTGACCCCCGCGTTCACCGACGCCCACGTGCACGCCACCGCCACCGGGCTCGCGCTCACCGGCCTCGACCTCGCCGGCGCCCTCGACCTCGCCGACGCACTCGCCCGCATCACCGCCTACGCCGACGCCCACCCCGGTCACCGGGTGCTGCTCGGCCACGGCTGGGACTCGGCCCGCTGGCCCGGCGGCCGTGCGCCCTCCCGCGCCGAGCTCGACACGGCGTCCGGCGGGCGCCCGCTCTACCTCACGCGCGCGGACATGCACTCCGCAGTCGTCACCACCGCCCTGCTCCGCCTGGTACCCGGCGCGACCCGCATCGAGGAGCTGCCCGGCTACCACCCGGACGCCCCGCTCACCCGCGACGCCCATCACGCCGCCCGCCGCGCCGCCCACGCGGCCCTCACCCCGGAGCAGCGGCGCGAGGCCCAGCGCGCGACGCTGCGCCACGCCGCATCGCTCGGCATCGCATCGCTCCACGAGTGCGCCGGCCCCGACATCAGCGGCGAGGAGGACCTCACCGGGCTGCTGCGCCTCGCCGGGGAGGAGCCCGGCCCGCGGGTCGTCGGCTACTGGGCCGAGGCCGCAACCTCCGCCGCGGACAAGGTGATCGAGCGAGTCCGCGACCTGGGTGCCGTCGGCGCGGCCGGTGACCTGTTCGCCGACGGCTCGCTGGGCTCCCACACCGCCTGCCTCCACCAGCCGTACGCCGACGCCCCGCACACTGGCACCTCCTACCTCACCGAAGCGCAGATCGCCGAGCATGTCGCCGCGTGCACCGAGGCCGGGCTCCAGGCCGGTTTCCACGCCATCGGCGATGCGGCCATCACCGCCGTGATCAACGGCGTCCGCGCCGCCGCCGAGCGGCTCGGCATCGACCGGGTCCGCGCCGCACGTCACCGCGCCGAGCACGCCGAGATGCTCACCCCCGCGACCATCGCGGCCCTCGCCGACCTGGGGATCATCGCCTCGGTCCAGCCCGCCTTCGACGTGGCGTGGGGCGGTGACGACGGGATGTACGCCCAGCGCCTCGGCGTGGAACGCGCCCGCACCCTCAACCCGTACGCGGCCCTGCTGAAGGCGGGGGTACCGCTAGCCCTCGGCTCCGACAGCCCGGTCACCGCGCTCGACCCGTGGGGCACGGTGCGCGCCGCCGCCTTCCACCGCACGCCCGAGCATCGCATCTCCGTGCGCGCCGCGTTCACCGCCCACACCCGCGGCGGCCGGCGCGCCGAGCGCCGTGACGAGGCGGGCGTCCTGGTGCCCGGCGCGCCCGCCGACTATGCCCTGTTCAGCTGCGGCGACCTCGTCGTCCAGATCCCCGACGAGCGCGTCGCCAACTGGTCGACGGACCCGCGCTCCGGCACGCCCGGCCTGCCCGACCTGACGCCCGGCACCGAACTGCCGCGCTGTCTGCGCACGGTGGTCGGCGGGCGCACCGTCTACGAGCGGCCGAACGAGTGACGTAACGAGTCGCCGTACCGCCGAACGATGTGCCCTCGGCCTGTCGAAGCCAGGGCCAAGGGGCCTTACTGACCTGCTGATTTATGCAATCCCCGCAGGTCAGACGGCTGTTGACAGGCTGCGGTCGCAGGCGAGTAGGTTCGGCCGGGTCCACCACCAGATACGTCCGACCCGGGATCCTCCGCGCATTCCGTCGACCGCCGCTGGGCCATGGGGTGACGCGCCGAACGGGGGCGCCACCACTGGGAGCCAGGTCCAGCGCCAGCGGCTCGGAAGCGCGGCCCGCCACGGGCCCCGCCCCGCACGAGGGCAGTGCCAGAGGGGGGAAGGGTGCCGCCCGGGCGGCAGGTGCGACCCGGGTGGGGCCCCGGACGTCCAGTAGACAACGGCTCTCGGTCGACTCGCAGCCAGCGGGTTCCAGGTCGGCCCGAAGGGCGTTCCGGGTCCCCATCCGCAGACGGCCGGTGGGCTGCCACGCAGGCGATCATGGGAAAACCTGGGTAAAGCCTGCCCGTCCCGGCCCCTCCCTCGCTCCCCGTGGTCGGACGCGCCTCGAAATCGTTGTACGGTCACTCCACGACGCCGCAACCGATGCGAGAAGGCAAGCAAGGGGAATGGCCGCGACCGTGCCACCGCGACCCGATACTGCCACCGAGGCAACGCCCGGCGGCGGCTCCGGCGCGCTCGCTCCTTGCCTCGAGCCCGAGCCCAGGCCCGGCCGGCTGCGCCGGCTCGCGCAGGCCGCCCGCAGTGACTGGCGCCGCAGCATGCTCGCCGCTGCCGGCGGCCTGGCGCTGGCCGCCTCCTTCCCGCCGTACGGCCTGTGGCCGCTGTCCGTCGTCGCCGTGGCAGCGCTCGCCCTGCTCACCCGGCACCGCACCGCCCGCCAGGCGGCGTGGACGGGCTTCGCCTTCGCGCTCCCCTTCTTCATCTGGCTGCTGCAGTGGCTGCACGTCGTCGGCTGGGACGCCGTCATCGGCCTCTCCGTGATCGAAGCGGCGTTCTTCGTGCCGCTCGGCGCGGGGCTCGCCGTCACCTCCCGGCTGCCCGGATGGCCGCTGTGGGGGGCGTGCCTGTGGGTGGCCGAGGAGCTGGCCCGGGACCGTGTGCCGTTCGGCGGATTCCCGTGGGGGCGGCTGGCGTTCGCCAACACCGGCTCGCCGTTCACGCCGCTCGCCGCGCTCGGCGGGGCCCCGCTCGTCACGTTCGCCGTCGCCCTCACCGCAGGCCTGCTCGCGGCGGCCATGGTCGGCGCCGTCCGGTTGCGCGGTGCAGCGAGCCCCCGGGGGACGGCAGCCGCCGCCGGATCACTCGTGCTCGCCGCCGCGGCCGTCGCCGCAGGTTCTGCCGTGCCGGTGGCCACCAACGCCGACGGCAGCGTCCAAGTCGCCATCGTGCAGGGCAATGTGGCCAGGCCCGGCATGCACTTCCTCGGCCGCCCGATGGAGATCCTGAACAACCACGTCCAGGCCACTGTCCAGCTCGCCCGGGACGTGAAGGCCGGCCGCGTGCCGAAGCCGGACGTCGTCATATGGCCGGAGAACTCCTCCGACCTCGACCCGTTCAGCTACCCGCAGGCCTATGAGGCGATCTCCCAGGCGGCGCAGGCAATGGGCGTGCCCGTCCTCGTCGGCGCGCTCGTCGACGGGCCGGACGCCGACCATGTGCAGAACGAGGGCATCGTCTGGTCGCCGACGACCGGCCCCGGCGCCGAGTACACCAAGCAGCATCCTGTGCCGTTCGGCGAGTACGTGCCGTTCCGCAAGGAGCTGACCAAGGTCATCAGCCGTCTCAATGAGATCCCGCGCGACTTCTATCCGGGCAAGCACAACGGCCTGCTGCAACTCGGCCCGGCGCGTATCGGCGATGTGATCTGCTTCGAGGTCGCCTACGACGGGATCGTGCGCGACACGGTCAACGCGGGGGCGCGGATGATCGTCGTGCAGACCAACAACGCCACGTACGGGCGAACCGGTCAACCCGAGCAGCAGCTCGCGATGTACCGGCTGCGTGCCGTGGAGCACGGCAGGGCCGTCGTCTCGGCGGCGACCAGCGGGATCAGCGCGGTCGTGGCGCCGGACGGCACGGTCAAGCAGCAGAGCAAGGAGTTCACCCGGGAGGTGCTCAGCGCACGCATTCCGCTGCGTGACGGCACCACCGTCGCCGACCGGCTCGGCGCGGTCCCGGAATGGGCGCTCGCTATGGTGGGCGTCCTGTCCTGGGCCGCGGCGATCGCGCTCGGCCGACGGGGACGTACGGAGGATAAGGGGTAGTAGTGAACGAGCGTCCGCTCGGCTCGGTTCTGGTCATCATCCCGACCTACAACGAAGCCGAGAACATCGAGCCGATCGTCGCCAGGGTGCGGTCCTCCGTGCCCGAGGCACACCTGCTGATCGCTGATGACAACAGCCCGGACGGCACCGGCAAGCTCGCCGACGAGCTCGCGGCCGAGGACGACCACGTCCATGTGCTGCACCGCAAGGGCAAGGAGGGGCTCGGCGCCGCCTATCTTGCGGGCTTCCGCTGGGGCATCGACAACGGCTACGGCGTCCTGGTGGAGATGGACGCCGACGGCTCCCACCAGCCGGAGGAGCTGCCGCGGCTGCTCACCGCGCTGAAGGGTGCCGACCTGGTGCTCGGCTCGCGCTGGGTGCCCGGCGGCCGGGTCGTCAACTGGCCGAAGTCCCGTGAGTTCCTCTCGCGCGGCGGCAGCACCTACTCGCGGCTCATGCTCGGCGTGGGCATCCGCGACGTCACCGGCGGCTACCGTGCCTTCCGCAAGGAGACCCTCGAAGGCCTCGGCATGGACGAGGTCGCCTCGGCCGGCTACTGCTTCCAGGTCGACCTGGCCTGGCGGGCCGCCCAGAAGGGCTTCCACATCGTCGAGGTGCCGATCACCTTCGTCGAGCGCGAGCGCGGCGACTCCAAGATGAGCCGCAACATCGTCGTCGAGGCGCTGTGGCGGGTCACCACCTGGGGCGTGGGCGCTCGCGTCAACCGACTTCGCGGGCGCAGGCACAATTGATGCATGACCTTCGGTTCCCCCTCTCCTGACCCGGGCCGCTCTCGCGCCCGCATCCTCGTGCCGCTCGTGGTGGCCGCGTGGGCGGTGCTGGAGATCTGGCTGCTCACCGTCGTCGCCGGAGCGCTCGGCGGCGGGATGGTGCTGCTGCTCCTGCTCGCCGGCGCGGTGTGCGGCGCCGCCGCGGTGAAGCGGGCCGGGCTGCGCGCTTGGCAGAGCCTGACCGCCTCGGTGCAGGCCGGCGGCGAAGGCGGCCGGGGGAGCGGGGCCACCGGCGCCGGGCTCGGGATGCTCGGCGGGCTGCTGCTCATCGTGCCCGGGTTCGTCTCGGACGCGGCCGGCCTGTTGTGTCTCTTCCCGCCCACCCGCAGACTGCTCACCGGGGTGGCGGGGAAGGTGCTGGCGCGGCGCCGTCCCCGGCCGGGGTCGCTCGGTGACGCGTTCCAGCAGGTGCGGATCCACCGTCCCGACGGCAAGGTCGTGCAGGGCGAGGTGATCCGGGACGACGAACCCGCGGGGCGGGGCGAGGACGACGCCCGCCAACGGAGTCGGCTGATGCCATGATCGTCCGCCGCTGAACCCGTAGCGCACAGAACCGTAGCGCGCAAGGGAACGCAAAAACCGGGCCGCGGCACACTGCATGTGCCGCGGCCCGGGACTTCTTCCGGGCGCTGCTCCGCCTCAGGCGCTCTTGCGGTTGTCGCGCGGGTGCACCGCGATGTTCATGCCGCCGGAACGCAGCACCGCCAGCCGCTCGGCCAGCACCTCCTCGAGCTCCTCACGGGTGCGGCGCTCCATGAGCATGTCCCAGTGCGTGCGCGCGGGCTTGGTCTTCTTCTCCTCGGGGCCCTCTCCGTCCACCAGGAGCGCCTGGGCACCGCAGGCGCGGCACTCCCACTCCGGAGGGATCTCGGCCTCCATAGAGAACGGCATCTCGAATTGATGTCCGTTCTGACATGCGTACTCCACCGTCTGGCGCGGTGCCAGATCGATGCCGCGGTCGGTCTCGTAGCTGGTGGCCCCGAGTCGCGTGCCGCGGAGAGCTCGCTCACTCATGAATCGTGCCTCCCGGGCTTGTCGCCCACAGGACAGGTGTCGCTGTCGTCGTCATCCGGTCAACGTCCGGTGGGCGGTGAAGATTCCCGTTTCGGGAGATGCGCCCGCAGCCCTGTCTCTCCGTCGTCGCCGCCCCTTGTTGTACCCAACGGCGCCCTTTTTGTCACATCTGACAGGAGATATCACCCGTCGTTTTCGTATCGTTGGCGCGCAGTAACGGTCCATCCGCGGGGACAAACGCGTACACTACCCGCCCACGGCCTTCAGGCCTAAATCAGCTCCGCATCGCGGACAGCTGCCTCGGCCACCGCCCGGCCGACCGGCACCCTGGCCAGCAGTACGAAACCGGCCACGAAGAAGACCACGAGCGAGACGATCGCGGCCCTGTAGCTCCCGGTCAGCTGGAATGCCAGCCCGAACAACAAGGGGCCTACCCAGCTCGTGCCCCGGTCGCTCACCTGGTACACCGAGAAGTACTCCGCCTCCTTCCCCCGCGGGACCAGCTGCGAGAACAGCGACCGCGACAGCGCCTGGCTGCCTCCCAGCACCATCCCGATCGCCGCCGCCAGCACGAAGAACCACGCCGGTCGGTGCGCCGGCAGGAAGTAGCCGGCGCCGACCGTGAGCGTCCAGGCCACCAGCGAGCCGAGCACGGTGCGCTTGGCCCCGTAGCGCCGCGCAAGCCGCCCCAGGAGCAGCGCCCCCGCGATCGCGAGCACCTGGACCAGCAGCACCGCGCAGATCAGCGTCGTCTGGCCCAGGCCGAGCTGTTGCGAGCCGTACAGCGACGCCTGGGAGATCACGGTCTGCACCCCGTCGTTGTAGATCAGATACGCCAGCAGGAACGAGAGCGTCAGCGGGTGGCTGCGCAAATCCCGCAAGGTCGCCGCCAGTTGCCGCAGTCCCTGGCCGACCGCGGCCGGCCCGTCCGCCGCGGGTGCGCCGCGCTCCCGCAGCCCGCGCAGCGGGACGAGGGTGAACAGCGCCCACCACACCCCGGCCGACGCCAGACAGAGGCGCACGGCTGCGCCCTCCGAGACGCCGAGCGCCGCGTGGTTCAAGAACAGCACGAGATTCAGCACCAGCACGGAGGATCCGGCGACATACCCGCAGGCCCACCCGTGCGAGGACACGGTGTCCCGCTCCTGCGGCTCGGCGATCTGCGGCAGGAACGCGTTGTAGACGGCGAAGGACGCTCCGTAGCTGACATTGGCGATGATCAGCAGTGCGCCGCCGAGCAGATAACGGTCGCCGCTGAGGAAGAACAGTCCCGCCGTCGCGGCGGCGCCCACATAGGCGAACAGCCCCATCACGGGCTTCTTGCGTCCGGTACGGTCGGCGACCGCGCCGGCCAGCGGCATCACCAGCACCGACAGCAGCACCGAGGCGGAGATCGCGTAGGCGAAGTAGGACCCGGCGCGCACCGGGATGCCCAGCGGGTGCACATAGCCGTGCGCGTCGGCGGCGGCCTTGGCGATGCCGGTCAGGTACGGGCCGAGGAAGACCGTGATCACGCTGACGTTGAAGACGGCGGTCGCGAAGTCGTAGACATACCAGGAGCGTTGCTCGCGCCGCCGCGCGTTCGTCCCGCCCGCTGTGCCGTTTCCCTCGCGCGCGCTCACCGCTGTCCCCTCGTCGATCCCCGTCAACGGCTCGCGCCGCCGGCCCACTCTCCCCGTTCGGCCAGCACGGCACGCAGTGTCTCGATGCGATCGGTCATGATGCCATCCACACCGAGATCGAGCAGCGCGGACATCCGGTCGCGGTCGTTGACCGTCCACACGTGCACCTGCAGGCCCCTGCTGTGCGCCGCCCGCAGAAAGGTGCGGTCGACCACCCGTACACCGCGGAATCGTTCCGGAACCTGAACGCAGACGGCCTCACCACCGCCGAGGCGGCCGAGGGCACGGCCACCGTAGCCGAGGAGACGCAGCGTTGCGACGCCCCGCATGCCGAGCGACGTGGCCAGCCGCGGCCCGGCCAGCGCGCGGGTGCGCGCCACGCGCCGCTGCGAGAACGAACCGACGCACACCCGCTCCCATGCGCCGGCCTTGCGCACGGCGTCCACCAGCGGTTCGATTGCGGCCTCCGCCTTGACGTCCACGTTGATCCGGGCGCCGGGGAAGGCGTCGAGCAGCTCCTCGAAGAGCGGCACCGGCTCCCGCCCGCCCACGCGCGCCCTGCGCACGGTGCTCCACGGCAGCGCGGCGATGGCGCCCCGGGTGTCGGTCACGCGGTCGAGCGTGGCGTCGTGAAAGGCGACCAGCACCCCGTCCGATGTGGCGTGCACATCGGTCTCCAGATAGCGGTAGCCGCACTCGACGGCCCGCCGGAAGGCGACGAGGGTGTTCTCCAGGCCGTCCGCGTCCCCGCCGCGATGGGCGAAGGCGAGCGGGCCGGGGTGGTCGAGGAAGGGGTGGCGAGGCGAGATCACTCGACGAGTATCGCGGGCTGTGCCGCCGAGCCGGCGGGCGCACCCCCACTACAGGCGGCGACCACCGCAGGCCGCCGCTCTGCGAGCGCGAACAGCCGCAGGAAGAGCTGGGCCAGAGGGCCGATGGCCAGGGCGTATGCCACGGTACCGATGCCCACCGGGCCGCCGAGCAGGAAGCCGGTGGCGAGCACGGTCAGCTCGATACCGGTACGTACCAGCCGCGCCGAGCGGCCGGTCCTGCGGTGCAGGCCGGTCATCAGGCCGTCGCGCGGGCCGGGGCCGAAGCGGGCGGAGATGTACAGGCCGGTCGCCACGCCGTTCAGCACGATCGCGGTGGCGAGCAGGGGAATCCGCACGGCGAGCGGGTGCACCTCGGGCAACAGCCCCAGCGTGGCGTCCATGGACAGACCCACCACGAAGACGTTGGAGGTCGTGCCGAGTCCGGGGCGCTGCCGCAGCGGCCACCACAGCAGCAGCACCAGAGCGCCAACCATGATCGACACGACCCCGATGCTGATCCCCGTGTGCTGTGCCACGCCCTGGTGGAAGACGTCCCATGGATCGAGCCCGAGCCCGGCGCGGAGTTGGAGCGCCGGGCTCGACCCGTAGAGCACGAGCCCGCAGTAGAGGTGGACGAGACGACGGCTGACGCGAGCCGACGGGAGTGCTGCGGACGAACCGGCGGCAGGCACGAGGGGACCCCCTGGCGGAAGTGGCTGGTTGCGTGACAGTCTGGGCGCGGGGGTAGGGCCAATTACATGGCCAATCCAGGGAAGGTGGACTTGTTCTGATGGCGCAGTGGACTGCAGCGGTGGGCGCGGGGCATCTGGCCCGGCTGCTCGCACCGCACTCGGCCCGGCCGGACGGCAGGCGCGTCCCCGCGTACCGGGGGCTGGCCGAAGGCGTACGCCTGCTGGTGCTGGAGGGGCGGGTGCCCGTCGCGGCCCGGCTTCCCGCGGAGCGGGAGCTCGCGGTGGCGCTCGGCGTCAGCCGTACCACCGTGGCCGCCGCGTACGAGGCCCTGCGCTCCGAGGGTTTCGTCAAGTCCCGCCGCGGCGCCGGAAGTTGGACGTCCATGCCGGACGGGCACCCGGTACCCGGCGGTGGACTGGAGCCGCTGCCACCGACAGTGACGTCAGCCGCCGGCGCGGCGGGGACGTCGGCCGCCGACGCGGCGAGTGCCACCTCCGTCATCGATCTCGGCATCGCCGCGCTGCCCGCCCCCGAACCGTGGCTGACCCGCGGCATCGAGGGGGCGCTCGCAGAACTCCCCGCCTATGCCGCAACCCACGGCGACTTCCCGGCGGGGCTGCCTCCGCTGCGCGAGGCCATCGCCCGCCGCTACACCGAACGCGGCGTGCCGACGATGCCCGAACAGATCATGGTGACCACCGGGGCGCTGGGCGCGGTGGCAGCGGTCTCCCGGCTGGTGGCCGGGCGCGGCGAGCGCATCGCCGTGGAGGCGCCGAGCTACGCCAACGTCCTGCAGCTCCTACGCGAAAGCGGCGCCCGGCTCGTCCCGGTGCCCATGGAAGAAGGCCTTGCGGGCTGGGACCTCGCCGCCTGGCGGCGCGTGCTCCGCGACGCCGCCCCGCGCATGGCCTACGTGATCCCGGATTTCCACAATCCCACGGGCGCGCTAGCCGGCGACGAACTGCGGCGCGGACTCGTCGAAGCCGCGCGCTCCGCGGGCGTCGTGCTCGTCGCCGACGAGACGATGGCCGAGCTCGCCGTCGATCCCGAGGGCGGGATGCCGCGCCCGCTCGCGTCCTTCGACCGCGGCGGCGGCACCGTGGTCACCGTGGGCTCGGCGAGCAAGGCGTTCTGGGCCGGCATGCGGATCGGCTGGGTACGGGCCACACCCGAGGTGGTGCGCAATCTCGTCGCCGCACGCGCCTACCTCGACCTCGGCTCCCCAGTCGTCGAACAGCTCGCCATCGTGTCGCTGATGCGCGGTGAGGGCTGGGGCGAGGCCGTCGCGCTTCGCCAAGATCTCGCGGGCGCCAACAGGGACGCGCTGGTGGCGGCGCTTCGCCGGCGGGTGCCGGACTGGGAGTTCGAGGTTCCCAGGGGCGGGCTGACGATGTGGGTGCGCACCGGGGACGTCTCCGGCTCGCGGCTCGCGGTCGCGGGGGAGCGGTTCGGCGTACGGGTCCCGTCCGGGCCGCGGTTCGGGATTGACGGCGCCTTCGAGGGGTACATCCGGCTGCCGTTCTCGGTGTCGGGCGCCGTCGCGGACGAGGCGGTCTCCCGGCTGGCGTCGGCGGCCGACGCGGTCCGCTCGGGCGGGCCGGTCGCGGATCTGCAGGGCCCGGGCTCGCTCGTCGCGTAGTCCGAGCGTAGTCCGTGTGTAGTCCGTGTGTAGTCCGGGTGTAGTCCGGCCGGTTCCGCCGGGCCTGCGGTCACGGACCGGCGGTGCTCGTTCCGGGCTCGGGCGTGGGGTGCGCCGGCAGCAGCGACAGCACCGCCTGCGCATGCGCCTGGCCGGTCTCCTCGTCGTGCGGGTCCGGCGTATGAGGCACCTGCAGCCGGTGCACCGGGCCGTCGCCGAGGCGTGCGTAACCGCGGCCCGCAGGGATGTGCGCGGCGGGAGTGGTGTGCGGAGGCAGCCCGAGCACGGCGTGCACCTGCGCCGGGGAGACCTGGCCCAGCACCACGCGTGCCCGGGTGTGGGCGCGCACCACCAGGGCGAGCGATTCCAACGCCTCGATCTGATCGCCGACCGCGACCGTGACGTTCGCCGCCCGGCCGTGCCGCAGCGGGACTTCGAGCAGCTCCTGCGGGTCCGGACGGCCCTCGGCCGCCGCCAGGTGCGCCAGCGCGGTCGGGCGGTCGACCACGATCCACATCGGCGTCCGGGCGTCCTGCGGCGTCTGCCGGCCGGTCTGCCGCGCACGGTTGACCGCGATCAGCCGGCGCTCGGTCTCGCGCGCCGCCCACTCCAGGGCCGCGAGCGTCCCGGCGAGACCGCTCTCCACCGCGAGCACGCCGGGCCGCCCGGTGAGGAAGGCGTACTCGCCGGTGCCGGCCCCGTCGAGGACGAGCACATCTCCCTGGTGGAGGGCCTGCAGGGCGATCGAGCGGAGGAGGGTGGTGATACCGGTGCCCGGCCGCCCCACGGCGAGCAGATGGGGCTCGGTCGAGCGAGGGCCGGTCCGCCACACCACGGGCGGCGCGTCCCACGTCTCCTCGCCCTCGGCGACCGGGATGGTGAGCCTGACCGCGTCGTCGTCGGTGAACCCCAGGATCGTCTCGCCGGGCGCGGTCACGAAGCGCTGGGCGGTGATGCCGGTGGTCAGCGCCGGCAGAGCGGTCAGGGTGACGAGGTTCTCCTCCTCGTTCCAGTCGAAACGGTACTCCCTGCCCCGTCCCGCCTTCGCGTGCAGCAGCCGCTCGACCCGCGCCCGCGCTTCTACGTCGCCGTCCATGAAGTACGCGGGATACCGCACCTGGAGCAGGACCAGCCGGCCGTCGTCGAACTCGTAGTGGGTGACGGCGTCTTCCCACGAGCCGTCGTGTGCGTAGAGCGGCTTCGGATCGGCCGGGTCCGACAGATACGGCACCAACGCCTGGTAGACGGCCTGCAGCTTTGCGGTCTCCGTGTCGTCGGGGCCGGTCTCCACAGGGTTCCGGTCGCGTCCCGCCCATGCGGCGGAGCCCATCACCGCGAGGACGACGAGCGCCGGCCCGTAGGGGAGGAGCGTGACGACGAGCATGGCAGAGGCGGCGAGGAACAGGACGGGACCGCGCCGGTCGCTCGGGGTGCGCGCCCACCACGCGCGCAGCCAGGCGGCCTGGCACCGCAGACCGCGGGTGAGGGTGATCACCGGGTGGAAGACGTCGCCGGCGCCCTCCGCCGCGGCCTGGGCGAGGTCGCGTCCGCGGGCCATGGACAGGCGGCCGCTCAGGATGCCGGTGAGAGAGCGCCGGGCCACGTGATCTCCGTCGAGTGTGCGCGGTGGGGAAGCGGGACTACAGCTTGAGGCCGCCGAGGAGGCTCGCCAGACTCTGTCCGCCTGCCTTGATGCTCGGTGCGATGGCAGTGCCCGCGAGGTAGAAGCCGAAGAGGGAGCACACGAGGGCGTGGGAGACCTTCAACCCGTCCTTGCGGAAGAACAGGAACGCGATGACGCCGAGCAGAACCACGGCCGATAGGGACAGGATCATGGGGTTTCTCCTGTGGGATGAGGACGGTCACCATGAGTTCTTCCAGCGTCGCAAAGAGTAATAATCGATTAAAGGCGCCGAACAGGTGATTCTTCACCTTTTTCACTGATATGGGCGGAGTACGGGCATCTGGAGGCCCTCGCCGCGATCATTACCCCCGGTCGCCGCGGCATGCGGAGGGCACCGCTTCCGGAGCAGTGAAGTCCCACGTCCGAGTGAGGGTCTCGAGGCGCCGAAATCCCCTGCCTTCGGCGGGAGGTACCCCCTAAGGTTCGGCCATGGCTTCTCGATCCGTGTCTCGATCCGTGCACGAACACGCGCGTGGACCGGCGTACGAACTGGCTCAGGTCAACATCGCCCGCCTGAAGTCCCCGCTCGACTCCCCGCAGCTCGCCGACTTCGTCGCGGCTCTCGACCCGGTCAACGCCGTCGCCGACGCGGCCGACGGTTTCGTCTGGCGGCTCCAGGGCGACGACGGCAATGCGACATCGATCCCTGTGCTCGGCGACCGCTGGCTGATCGTGAACATGTCCGTCTGGCGTGACGTGGACGCCCTCAGCGCCTTCATGTACGACACTCCCCACCGCGAGGTACTGCGCCGCCGCCGCGAGTGGTTCGAACGCATCGAGGAGGCGGTCACCGCCCTGTGGTGGGTGGCCGCCGGACACCGGCCCGCCGTCTCCGAGGCCGAGCAGCGCTTGCTGCACCTGCGCGCACACGGACCGACGCCGGAGGCGTTCTCGCTGCGCGAGCCCTTCCCCGCCCCCGACGGCACACCCGCCGGTGCGCCCGCCGCGGGGTGTGCGGCAGGCTGACCGTACATAGGGTGAACTCATAGGACCGAGGACGGACAACCCAGGAGCGACGACAGATGACCGAGCCCAACCCCGAGGCCGAGCCGGCGCACGACCCCGAGGTGCTCCAGCTCGCGGCGAAGGTCTTCGACCTTGCTCGGCAGGGCGCCACGGACACCCTCGACGCCTATGTCGACGCCGGGGTCCCGGTGAATCTCTCCAACGACAAGGGCGACACCCTCGTGATGCTCGCCGCATACCACGGCCACGCCAGGACCGCCGCCGCGCTGCTCGCCCGTGGTGCCGACCCCAACCGCGCCAACGACCGCGGGCAGACGCCGCTCGCGGGCGCCGTCTTCAAGGGCGAGGACGAGGTGATCCGGGTGCTGCTCGACGGCGGCGCCGACCCCACCGCGGGCACCCCGTCCGCCATCGACACCGCCCGCATGTTCGGCAAGGAGGACCTGGTCGCGCTCTTCGAGAAGCGGTGACGGTCGTCCTCGCCGGTACTCAGCCCAGGTCCGGGACGGCACGGACCTCCACGAACGGCTCGCGCAGTCCGTCGAGTTCGAGCACCACGATCTCGTTGCGGCCCGGGATAAGCAGCGGCCACGGCAGGTAGAGGGCGCGCTGCGGGCCGCGTTCCCAGTAACGGCCCAGGCAGAACCCGTTGACCCACACATAACCCTTGGTGGCGCCGGGCAGCGCGAGATAGCCGTCGCCGGGAACGCTCACGTCGAGGAATCCCCGGTGGAGGACCGGGCCGGCAGCGGCGGCCGGCGGCCCGGCGCGCCACGGCAGCGCGGGCAGCGGCACGTCGAGCGGCAGGGCCTGTGCGGTCCAGCCGTGCACGTACTGCCAGCCGTGCAGCACGCCGGTGATGCCCTTGCGGTCGCCAAGCCGCGGACCGTAGTTGACCCGCCCCATCGACTCCACCAGCAGGTCGATGCGCGTTCCGGTGGCATCCGGTGACGCGATCTTCGGCGGGTCGATGTCCGCGTCGCGCTCCAGGACGGTGACGGGATCTCCGTCGACGAACAGGTGCGCGCGGTCGGCGAGACCCTCGACGGTGAGCGGCCACGGCTGCCGCGGCCCGGGCAGGGTGGCCGTGTAGCGGACGAGGCCGTGCGCCACCCCCAGCTCCTCGAACGACAGGGGTGCGGGGGAGTGGCTCACCGGAGTGCCCACGTCATCCAGGATGTCGAAGAGCCGTACGGATTCGGTGAGTTCGAACCGCGCGGGTGCCAGCAGCGGCGGCAGCGCGGGCGGTTCAGGGAGCGGCTCGTTCCCCGTGTAGTCCTGCAGTACCTCACGGAAGGCGAAGAACTTCGGCGCGGGCGCGCCGCGTTCGTCGACCGGCGCGTCGTAGTCGTACGAGGTCACCGTCGGCTCATAGACCCCGCCCTGCAGCGGCTTGCCGTGATTGGCGCCCGCCCAGGTGCCGAAGTTGGTGCCGCCGTGCGCCATGTAGATGTTGACCGAGGCCCCTGCGGCGAGGATCCGGCGCAACGAGTCGGCGGCGTCGGCCGGGTCGCGCACGGTGTGCTGCTCAGCCCAGTGGTCGAACCAGCCGCACCAGAACTCCATGCACATCGGCGGGTCGTCGGGACGGAAGCGGGCGAGCGAGGCGAAGGCCTCCTCCGGGCGGCTGCCGAAGTTGACGGTGGCGGTGGCGCCGGGCACCGTGCCGCCGGTGAGCATGAAGTCCTCCGGCCCGTCGGAGGTGAACAGGGGTACCTCGATGCCGCGTTCGCGCATCATCGAGGCGAGCCGTTCGAGGTAGGCCGTGTCGCTTCCGTAGGATCCGTACTCGTTCTCGATCTGCAGCATCAGCACGTTGCCGCCGCGCGTGACCTGGTGCGCCGCGATGCGCGGGATCAGCTCGTCGTACCACCGCGCGACGTGTGCGAGGTACTGCGGCTGGGAGGTGCGCAGCCGCAGGTCGCGCTCGGCCAGCAGCCACCAGGGCAGGCCGCCGTTCTCCCACTCGGCGCAGATGTACGGGCTCGGCCGCACGATCGCCTGCAGCCCGGCCTCCGCCGCGGCGGTGAGGAACCCCTCTATGTCCGCCATGCCGTCGAAGTCGTAGACACCCGGGCGCGGTTCGTGGAAGTTCCACGGGACGTAGGTCTCCACCGTGTTCAGGCCCATCGCCCGCAGCATCCGCAGCCGGTGCGGCCACTGCTGCGGCAGGACGCGGAAGTAGTGCATCCCGCCGGAGAGCAGGCGCAGCGGTTGTCCGTCCAGGAGGAAGCCGGACGGAACGATTCGGAAGGGCACGGCAGGCTCCGGTGGCGGTCGTAGAAAGCGCTTGCTGGCGCACGTTACAAGGTCGCACGGGAAGGAGGCAACGCAGATCCCCAGGCAGATTCCCAGGCGTAATCTTGCGAGCGATCGGCACCCATGGCGGGAGCAGGGCGATGAACGCGCGCGAGGACCGGCATCTGATCGTAGTGCGGCACGCGAAGTCCGCGTGGCCGCCGGACGTGGCGGACCGCGAGCGTCCGCTCGGCCCCCGCGGACTGCGCGACGCGCCCGCTGTGGGCCGGTGGCTGCGCGACAACGGGTTCAAGCCCGACCGCGTCGTCTGCTCGCCTGCCCACCGCACCCGCGCGACCTGGGAGCTGGTCGCGCACGAGCTGGACACCGCGGACCCGCCGGTGGCATACGACGGGCGGATCTACGGCGCGGACACCGATGGTCTTCTGGACGTGGTGCACGACGTGCCCACGCCAACCCGCACGCTGCTGCTCCTCGGACACGCTCCGGGCGTCCAGGAGCTGACGCTGGAGCTCGCAGCCGAGGGGGAGCGCGACGCGCTGGAGCGCGTTCAGGAGAAGTTCCCGACCTCGGCGGTCGCCGTGCTCACCACGCCCGCCGCGTGGCCGGATCTCGCCCCCGGATCCGCCCGTCTTGCGGCCTTCGTCGTGCCGCGCGGCCGCAAACACTGAACCGGCGGCAGCGGCCGTACGTCCTTCGTACCGGCGGCCAACCGGCTGAGCTTTGCGCCCCTCGAGTTTGGCGGCGGTGCGTTCCGGTTAGCCAACGGTGCTGTGCCGATCCGTGGAAGGAGGGCGCGGCGTGGGGACGACGACGGCGGTCACCATGGAGATCAACGCGGAGAGCTGCGCGCTGGATCTCGACAACCGGACGACGCTGCTGGATGCGTTGCGCGAACACCTGGGGCTCACGGGCACGAAGAAGGGCTGCGACCACGGCCAGTGCGGCGCGTGCACCGTCCTTGTGGACGGCCTGCGCATGAACAGCTGCCTCCTGCTCGCGGTCGCCCTGGACGGAGCCCAGGTCACCACCGTCGAGGGGCTGTCCTCCGATGCCGTGCTCCACCCGGTGCAGCAGGCCTTCATCGACCATGACGCCTTCCAGTGCGGCTACTGCACGCCGGGTCAGATCTGCTCCGCCGTCGGCGCGATCACCGAGGCGGCGTCGGGCTGGCCGAGCGCCGCCACTGCGCAGGAACGTCCCGTCGGGTCCGTGGCGCTCACCGAGGCGGAGATCCGTGAGCGGATGAGCGGGAACCTGTGCCGCTGCGGCGCCTACGTCAACATCGTCAGCGCCGTGGCCGAAGCGGCGGAGGCGGCCAGGGAGGCGGGCCGGTGAAGACGTTCCGGTACGAGCGGCCCACCGACCCGGCCGCGGCGATCGCCCTGGTGGCCGGCGACTCCGGCGCCCGGTACCTCGGCGGGGGCACCAACCTCGTCGACCTGATGAAGCTCGGCGTGGAGACCCCCGAACTGCTCGTCGACGTGAGCCGGCTGCCGTTCGGGGAGGTGGAGGAGACCGGCGGCGGCGGCCTGCGCATCGGCGCCGCCGTGCGCAACAGCCGCCTCGCCACCCACATGCTGGTGCGCGAACGCTACCCAGCCCTCTCCCAGGCCCTGCTCTCCGGCGCCTCCGCCCAGTTGCGCAATGCGGCGACCATCGGCGGCAACCTCCTGCAGCGCACCCGCTGCCTGTACTTCCAGGACGTCTCCAAACCCTGCAACAAACGCCGCCCAGGCTCCGGCTGCCCCGCCCGCGAGGGCGTGCACCGCGATCTCGCCGTCCTCGGTGCCTCGGAGCACTGCATCGCGACCAGCACCTCCGACCTGGCCGTGGCCCTGGCGGCGCTCGACGCGACCGTCCATCTCGCCGGTCCGGCCGGGACCCGCTCCCTCCCGCTCACCGATCTGCACCGGCTGCCGGGCGACGCACCGGAGCGCGACACCGTCCTGCGGCACGGGGAACTGATCACCGCCGTCGAGCTGCCGCCCCCGCCGCGCTCGGCCCGCTCGGCCTACCGCAAGGTCCGGGACAGGGCCTCCTACGCCTTCGCGCTCGCCTCCGTCGCGGCCGTGCTCAATGTGCGGGACGGCGCCGTCCACGAGGTGCGCCTTGCCTTCGGCGGTCTCGCCGCGAAGCCGTGGCGGGCGAACGGGGCCGAGGAGGCGCTGCAGGGCCGCCCGGCGACCGAGGATTCCTTCGCCGCCGCCGTCCGCACCGAGCTGACGGCCTGCCGGCCGCTGCGGGACAACGGCTACAAGGTGGCGCTGGCGGAGCGGCTCGCGGTGGCCGTCCTGGCGCAGCTCGCCGAGCTCGACTGAGGAGACCACGATGACGACGCTGGAGTCCGCGCTCGGGGCGTCCACGGCCCGCCTGGAAGGCCGCGCCAAGGTCAGCGGCACCGCGCGGTATGCGGCCGAGTACGCCTCCGAAGGCGCGCTGTACGCCTGGCCCGTGCCCGCGGGCATCGCGCGCGGCGAGGTCACGGCGGTGCACACCGATGCGGCGATGGCGGATCCCGCGGTCCTCGTCGTGCTCACCCACGACAACGCGCCGCGGCTGCGACCCGTGGAGGACCGCACGCTGGCGCTGCTGCAGTCCCCGCACGTCGCCCACCGCGGCCAGTACGTCGCGCTCGCCGTCGCCACCTCGTTGGAGGCGGCGCGCGCCGCCGCTGCCGCCGTGCTCGTCCAGTACAAGGCCGACCACCACGACGTGGTGCTCACCGAGGACCATCCCGGGCTCTATGCGCCGGAGGAGATCGACGGACTGTGGCCGGGGACCCGCGAGCACGGCGACTTCGGCGGGGCGTACGCGGCGGCGGAGATCCGCACCGACGCCGTCTATACCATCCCGCCGCTCCACAACCACCCGATGGAACCGCACGCCGCCACCGCCGTGTGGGACGGCGACGCACTGACGGTGTACGACTCCAACCAGGGCTCGACGGCCGTCCAGCACACGCTCGCCCAGCTGTTCGGCATCGACGCGGGCCAGGTGCGGGTGGTCAGCGAACACGTCGGCGGCGGATTCGGTTCCAAGGGCACACCCCGTCCCAACGTCGTTCTCGCGGCGATGGCGGCGCGCGCCGTCGACCGCCCGGTCAAACTCGCCGTGCCGCGCAACCACATGCCCGCCGTCGTGGGCCACCGGGCCCCGACGATCCAGCGCATCAGGATCGGCGCCGGCAGCGACGGCCGCATCCGCGCGCTCGCGCACGAGGTGGTCACCTGCACCTCGACGGTGGGGCACTTCGTCGAGCCCGCCGCCCTGCCCAGCCGCATGATGTACACCGCGCCGAACAGCCGCACCTCCCACCGGGTGACCAGGCTCGACATCCCCGCGCCTTCGTGGATGCGCGCACCAGGGGAGTGCCCGGGCATGTTCGCCCTGGAATCGGCGATCGACGAACTCGCGGACATCTGCGGCCTCGACCCGGTCGAGCTGCGCATCCGCAACGACACGGAGGTGGAACCCGACTCCGGCCTGCCGTTCAGCAGCCGCCATCTCGTCGAGTGCCTGCAGGAGGGAGCACGCCGCTTCGGCTGGCACGAGCGCGACCGGCGCCCCGGGATCCGTCGCGAGGGGCGGCTGCTGATCGGCAGCGGAGTCGCCTCCTCGATGTACCCGGTCATCATCTTTCCGTCGTGCGCCGCGGCCCACGCCGACCCCGACGGCCAGTACCGGGTGCGGGTGAACGCCACCGACATCGGAACCGGGGCGCGTACGGTCCTCGCCCAGATCGCCGCCGACGCGCTCGCCGCACCACTCGGACGCGTGCACATCAGCATCGGCAGCAGCGATCTGCCCGAGGCGCCGCTCGCCGGAGGGTCGTCCGGCACCGCGTCCTGGGGGTGGGCGGTGCACAACGCCTGCGCGCAGGTGCGCGAGCTGGTCGAGCGCAGCGGCGGGAGCGTGCCCGCCGGCGGCCTGTCGGCGTCCGCCGACACCACCGAGGACATCAAGTCCGGGCAGGAGTACGCACGGTGTGCCTTCGGCGCGCAGTTCGCCGAGGTGCAGGTGGACACCGACACCGGCGAGGTCCGGGTGCGCCGGCTCACCGGCGTTTTCGCCGCAGGACGGATCCTCAATCCCCGTACAGCACGCTCGCAGTTCATCGGCGCAATGACGATGGGCCTGTCGATGGCGCTGATGGAGGCCAGCACCATGGACCCGGAATTCGGCGACCACGCCGAGCGTGATTTCGCCTCCTACCACGTCGCGGCGTGTGCGGACCTACCCGCGATCGAAGCGCACTGGATCGGCGAGGAGGACCCCCACCTCAATCCCATGGGGTCCAAGGGAATCGGTGAGATCGGCATCGTCGGCACCGCCGCGGCCATTGCCAATGCCGTGCATCACGCCACCGGAGTCCGTGTACGGACGCTTCCGATTCGCCCGGACGCGCTGCTGCCGCATTTCGCGCATTTCGCATGAAACGTCCAGCATGCTGGTGGGCATGAGCGAGGAACGAAAGGCGCCGGCGGTACGAAGCGGACGACTGGAAGGCAGGGCCGGCAAGGCGGCTGAGCGTGCCTTCACCGCGCTGGACCAGCGGCTGCCCGCGGCGGAGGGCGGGACCCTGCTGCGCAAGGTCTTCCCCGACCACTGGTCGTTCCTGCTCGGCGAGATCGCCCTCTACAGCTTTGTGGTGCTGTTGCTCACCGGCGTCTATCTCACGTTCTTCTTCGACCCCAGTATGAACGAAAGCGTCTACCGCGGCGCGTACGCCCCTTTGCACGGGGTACTGGCCACGCAGGCGTACTCCTCGACTCTGCGCATCAGTTTCGAGGTCCGCGGCGGGCTGCTGATCCGGCAGATGCACCACTGGGCCGCCCTGGTGTTCGTCGCCGCCGTCGGGGCGCACATGCTGCGGATCTTCTTCACCGGAGCCTTCCGCAGGCCGCGCGAGGGCAACTGGCTCATCGGGGTGACGCTCTTCCAACTCGCCATGCTCGAAGGGTTCTGCGGCTATTCCCTCCCCGACGACCTGCTTTCCGGAACGGGGCTGCGCACCGCAGCGACCATCATCGGGTCCATCCCCGTCGTGGGCACGTATCTGAACTTCTTCGCCTTCGGTGGAGCCTATCCCGGTCACGATTTCATTCCCCGGCTGTACGTGGTGCACATCCTGCTCGTTCCGGGGGCGCTGGTCGGACTGATCACCGCCCATCTCATCCTCGTCGTGTATCTGAAGCACACCCACTGGGGCGGGCCGGGCCGGACGAACAGCAATGTCGTCGGAGCGCCGATGGTCCCGCAGTTCACCGCGAAGACCACCGGCTTCTTCTTCATGATCTTCGGCCTTCTCGCCGCTCTCGGAGCCCTCGCACAGGTCAACCCGATCTGGCGGTACGGTCCCTACCGGGCCGATCAGGTGTCGACCGACGCCCAGCCCGACTGGTACGTGGGATTCCTCGAAGGTGCGCTGCGGCTGATGGGCCCTTGGGAGACCAACGTGTGGGGCCACACGTTCATGTGGAACGTGCTGGTGCCGGCGGTGCTGCTGCCCGCGGTGCTCTTCGTCGTCCTCTACCTGTACCCCTTCTTCGAACGGTGGGTGACGGGCGATCAGGCCGAACACCACCTGTGCGACCGGCCGCGCAACCGCCCGACGCGCACCGCGTTCGGCGTCGCCGCGATCACCTTCTACGCCGTACTGCTGCTCGCCGGCGGCAACGACGTGATCGCCTACTCGCTGCGCGTCTCCGTCAACAGCCTCACCTGGCTCTTCCGCGGAGCGGTCTTCATCGCGCCACCACTCGCCTTCGCCGTCACCAAGCGGATCTGCCTGGGGTTGCAGGCACACGACCGCGACCTGCTGAGCGAGGGCGAGGAGACCGGGCGGGTGAGCCAGGAGGTGTACGGGAGGATCGACGAAGGCCGGCGCCCGCTGCCAGAGCGCCGCCGTTACACGCTACTGCTCAGGGACGTCCCGCTGCCGCTGCAGCCCGCCGAGGACGAGCCCCGCCCGGTGCCGCGTCGCCGGCGCCTGCGCTTGGTCCTGAGCTCCTGGTACTACCGGGACCGGGTGGAGCTGCCCGTCGGGGCCGCGCCCCCGCGCCCCGAGGTCACCGCCCCACCGCGCGAACCGCTGACGGAGCGTGAGGAGGGCGGATCGGCGGGACAGTAGAGGGGCGCGCTCGGCCTTGCGCCCGGCGGCCGTGCACCGGTCATGGCCCCGGGCCCTCGTCACGATGTACGTACTCGAAGACGAAGCCGAAGACGCCGGCGGCCAGGACCCCGAGGCCGATGATGAACAGCCACAGGCCGTATACGATGCCGAGCGCAAGAACGGCGCCGCCGAACGCCGTCAGCGGCGGATGGATGCTGTGCGGCGGGAAGAAGTCCAACGGCCCGGCACGGTCCTGTACTTCGCCGTCCTTGCGGTCCTCGGGGCGCATTCCCCTCCGGCGGTACTGCGTCACGAAGAAGAACGCCACCAGGGACGACATCAGGAACGAGACCATCAACGCCGCGGTGCCGGCGGGGTCATGGGAGAGCCAGGCATACGGCAGACCGGTGGCGGCGAAGAAGAGCGCCAATCCGCCGAAGAGAAGGGCCTCTGTCCTCATCGTTCCTGCACCTCCACTTCAGCGGCGGCCGGATGCCGCATGTCGAACGCGGGGGAATCGGAACGGATCCGCGGCAGCGCATAGAAGTTGTGACGCGGAGGCGGGCACGAGGTCGCCCATTCCAGCGACCGCCCGAAGCCCCATGGATCGTCGACCGCGACCATCGGCGCATAGCGCGAGGTGCGCCATACGTTGTAAAGGAAGGGCAGGGTCGACAGGCCGAGCAGGAAGGCTCCGATCGACGAGATGGTGTTGAGCGTCGTGAAGCCGTCCGCCGCCAGGTAGTCGGCGTAACGGCGCGGCATTCCCATCTCGCCCAGCCAGTGCTGGACGAGGAACGTGGTGTGGAATCCCACGAACAGTGTCCAGAAGTGGATCTTGCCGAGCCTTTCGTCGAGCATGCGCCCGGTCCACTTCGGCCACCAGAAGTAGAAGCCGCCGAACATCGCGAACACGATGGTCCCGAAGAGCACGTAGTGCAGGTGGGCGACGATGAAGAACGTGTCCGTGAGGTGGAAGTCGAGCGGCGGCGAAGCGATCAGCACCCCGCTGAGCCCGCCCAGCAGGAACGAGACGAGAAAGCCGAACGCGAACAGCATGGGTGTCTCGAACGACAGGCTGCCCTTGACCATGGTGCCGATCCAGTTGAAGTACTTCACGCCGGTCGGGACGGCGATCAGGAACGACGTCGCCGAGAAGAACGGCAGGAGCACGGCGCCGGTGGCGAACATGTGATGGGCCCACACCGCGGCCGACAACATGGTGATCAGGATCGTCGCCCCCACCATCCCCACATAGCCGAAGACCGGTTTGCGGCTGAAGACCGGAATGATCTCGGAGATGACCCCGAAGAACGGGACGGCCACGATGTAGACCTCGGGGTGGCCGAAGAACCAGAACAGGTGCTGCCAGAGAATGGCGCCCCCGTTGGCCGCGTCGAAGATGTGGGTGCCGAATTTGCGGTCCGCTTCGAGACAGAGCAGCGCGGCCGCCAGCACCGGGAACGCCAGCAGCGCCAGCACCGACGTCAGCAGCACGTTCCAGGTGAAGATGGGCATCCGGAACATCGTCATGCCTGGGGCGCGCAGACAGGCAATGGTGGCGATGAAGTTGACAGAGGTGAGGATCGTGCCGGCCCCCGAGACCACCAGACCCATCGCCCATAGATCCGAGCCGGAGCCGGGGGAGTCGACAGCACTGTTCAACGGCGCGTAGGCAAACCAGCCGAATGCGGCGGCCCCGCCAGGGGTGAGGTAACCGCCCAGGACGATCAGCCCGCCGAAGAGGAACAGCCAGTACGACAACGCGTTGAGCCGCGGGAACGCCACATCGGGGGCGCCGATCTGCAGGGGCATCACCGCGTTGGCGAACCCGGCGAACATGGGCGTCGCGAAGAGCAGCATCATGATCGTGCCGTGGATGGTGAACAGCTCGTTGTACTGCTGCTCGCCCATGATCTGCAGACCGGGACGGGCCAGCTCCGCCCGCATCAGCATCGCCAGCACCCCGGCGACCATGAAGTAGCCGAACGCGGTGACCATGTAGAGATTGCCGATCACCTTGTGGTCGGTGGTGGTCAGCCAACGGGTCAGGGTGCGCCCGGTGCGGACCCGGCCGGAGTCGGCCTGCGCCGCCTGCGTCGTCTGCTCAAGGCGCGTCATCGACCCCTCCGTACGGCGTGATGGCCGGGCGGGCACGTCGACCGTCTCCGGCCCGCCGGGAACTCACCATTTCCTCCCGTTTGAGCCGTTTGTCAAACCGCGGCTACTCCATTCGGCGGCGAGCGGCGTCCCCGGGCAAGCCACGGCCGCGAGCGTGGAGCGGTCCCGGCACAGCCCGAACCCGGCTCGCCAGACCGCGATCAGTACGCCGGCCCAATGGCCGGATTCAGCCGCGAGGTGAGCGGGGCTCCGCTCTGCAGTCCAACGATCCCGCCAACGACGAACGCTGGGGCGGGCACGGCCCCCGGGCCGCGTCCGGCCTCACTCGCCCCGCGGCCCGGCGGCGCTCACAGCTCGAAGGTGACGGTGACCGGCGCGTGGTCGGACCAGCGCCGGTCGTAGCTGGCGGCGCGTTCGACCGACGCCCGGTTCGCCCGCTTCGCCAGCTCCGGCGTCGCCACGTGGTAGTCGATCCGCCAGCCCGCGTCGTTGTCGAAGGCCCGGCCCCGGTACGACCACCACGAGTACGGACCGTCGACTCCCGGATGCAGCGACCGCACCACGTCGACGTACCCGACCTCGTTGAAGACGCGCGTCAGCCAGGCGCGCTCCTCGGGCAGGAAACCCGAGTTGCTCCCGTTGGCCTTCCAGTTCTTCAGGTCGGCTTCCTGGTGCGCGATGTTCCAGTCGCCGCACACCAGCACCTCGCGCCCGTCCGCCGCGGCCCGTTCGCGCAGCGCGCCCAGGTGGAGGAGGAACTCGCTCATGAAGCGTTCCTTCTCCGACTGCCGTTCGGTGCCCACCTCGCCGGAGGGCAGGTAGAGGCTGGCGACGGTCACGCCTGGCAGATCGACCTCGACGTAACGGCCGGAGGTGTCGAACTCGGCGGAGCCGAACCCCACCTGGACCCGCTCCGGCGTGCGCCGGGTGTAGACCGAGACCCCCGCACGCCCCTTCGCCTCCGACGGCGCGTGCACCGTATGCCAGCCGTCGGGCTCACGCACCTCGGCAGGCAGCTGGGCCGGCTCGGCACGCACCTCCTGCAGGCACACCACATCGGCGCCGGTGGCCTCGAGCCACGGCAGAAAGCCCTTCTTCGCGGCGGCGCGCAGGCCGTTGACATTCACGGTCGACACGGTGAACAAGTGATGCTCCTGACGTACGAATGGCCCTGCGCAGCGTACTCGACGACATTTGAGGTGATATTGAGGTGAGATACGGACCGAATGGCCGCGAGGAGGCTGTCATGACCGCGGACATGCCCGATCTCGGTCCTGCGGCCCGCCGGACGGCGAACCCGCTGGACGGGGTCACCGAGGATCAGCTCACGGCGCCGACCCCGTGCTCGCGTGGCCGGAGCGGCGGTTCTGCCTCGGTGACCTGATCGACCACGTCCAGGGCCTGTGCGGGGCCTTCACCGCAGCTGCCGCGAAGGAGCTGGGGGCCGAGACGTCACGGGCTCCGTCCGGCGACGCGACCTGGTTGCGGCAGGACTGACGCGCCCGGCACGATCGCCCTGGACGAGCTCGTCATCCACGGCTGGGACGTCGCCCGCGCCAGCGGGCAGCCGTACGACTGCGAGCCGGAGGCGGTCGAGGCGTGCATGGAGTTCGTCCCCCGGCAGGCCGCGTCCGCCGAGCGACCCGAGGGTCTGTTCGGTGAGCCGGTGGAGGTGGCCGCCGATGCCCTGCCCCTCGAACGGCTGATTGCGCTCAGCGGACGCAGCCCATCGTGGACGCCCCGTACCATGCCCTGATGAACATCCGACGCGTGCGCTACGACCACCCCGATGCGGTACGCCTGACCGAGCAGGTCCAGCAGGAGTACGTCGAACGGTACGGCGGCCCCGACGAGACGCCGATGGATGCGGCCCACTTCGACCCGCCGCGGGGCCTGTTCATCCTCGCCTACTCCGATGACGGCGAGCCGGTCGCGACCGGCGGCTGGCGGGCGCGGGAAGGCTCGGCGGAGGGTTTCCGCGACGGCGACGCGGAGATCAAGCGCATGTACGTGGTGCCTCGGGCGCGCGGCCGCGGCATAGCGCGGCGGATCCTCGCCGCCCTCGAGGAGAGCGCGGCCGCTGCGGGGCGGCTGCGCATGGTGCTGGAGACCGGTCAGCGGCAGCCGGAGGCGCTCGCCCTCTACACCTCGTGCGGCTACGGGCCGGTGACGAAGTTCGGTGTGTACCGGTGCGAACCGCTCAGCGTGTGCCTCGGCCGTCCGCTGCCGGCGGCCAGGGGCGCAGGCGAGCCCTTGCAGGCGCGGTCGCGGGCCCATTAGCGTCGCGTCACACCATGACCTTCGCCATCGCGCCGATGACGGCCGAGCACCTCCCGCAGGCTGCCGAACTTCTTGACCGCTGGTACGCCCGGATCCGCAGACCCCGGTCGTACGGCTACCCGTACCCGGTCGGCGGGCGCGGCTGCACGGCCCTGCCCGCCGAGGAGCGCATCGCCGAGCTGCTCAAGGGCCCCAGCACGGAGGCCGTGGCGGCACGCGGGGGCAGGGGACGGCTGGCGGGTTACCTCATCACGGCGCCCTGCGACCCGTACGAGAACGGCCGCACCGACCTGCACGGTCATCCCGGCCTGGCGCTGGTCGCCCATGGCGGGCACGCCGTGCACGGCGGCGAGGTGGCCGACGTCCTCCGCGAGATGTACGCGGCCGTCGCGGAGCGGCTCGTCGCACGCGACCGCCTCGTGCACCACGTGCAACTGCCCGCCGACGACACCGTCGCCATGGCCTGGTTCCGGCTCGGCTTCGGTCTCGAAAGGATCCGCGGTGCGATGCCCGTACGGGCGAGCGGCCGTCAGCCGCGCGGCGTCGAAGGGCTCTCGATCCGCCGGGCGGGCCCAGCCGACCTCGCCGCCGTCGGACGGATGGCGGTGGACGCGGCGTTGTACCGGAGGCAGGCGGCCGTGTTCGAGCCCCAGACCGAAGAGATCCTCGCCGTGCTGCGCACCCGCTACGCCGACGCCCTGGCCGATCCGCAGTGCGCCGCGTTCGTCGCGATGCGCCGAGGGGAAGAGGCGGGTCTGGTGGTGCTCACGCCGGCGCGCCCCGGCCCGTTCACCCCGGAGCAGAGCGCCGAGCTCGCCGAGGCCTACGTCGAGCCCTCCGCGCGCGGCGAGGGCGTCAGCCGGGTGTTGCTGGCCACTGCCCTGGCATGGGCATACGACCGCGGATACCGCCAGGTGACGGCGGCCTGGCCGACGGCCTCGCCGCTGGCGGCGGGCCACTGGCCGAAGCTCGGTTTCACTCCCGTGGGATACCGCCTGTGCCGGATCCTCGACCCACGCATCGGCACGGCCTGACGGCCTGACGGCCTGAGGGCGCCCGCGGTCACGTGGTGAAGTCGAGGACGGCGTGGTCGGCGACGGTCCGGAAACCGAGGCGCTGGTAGAGCGCGTTGCTCGTCGGGTTGCCGAGGTCGGCGAAGAGCACGACCTCGCGGGCGCCCACGTCCAGCGCCCGGCGGCAGACCTGTGCGGTGACGGCCGCGGCGTAACCGCGGCCGCGCAGCGACTGCGGCGTGTAGACCGGGCCGACGCGCACCATTCCGGCGAGCTGGCGCGTCGTGCCCGCGAACGCCACCGGCTCACCGCCGTCCTCTCACAGCGCCAGGCCGCCATAGGCGAGCCTGCCGTCCACCCAGCGGCCGGGGTCCGGTGGGTCCGGTTCGCCGATCGCCCGCGCGAACTGCGTGTACCAGCCGGTCAGCAGCTCGCGGTCATGGGCGCCGGCGACCCGGCCACGTTCGCCGTGAACCGTTCGTGGCGGCTCCAATTGACCGAGCCGGTAGAGACGTTCGGCGCGGCGGTGCGGTGTGAAGGCGGCCCCGGTCGCCGAGGACCAGGCGCGGGCGAACGCGTGCGCCGTCGGCACGGCCGAAACGACGCCGGGAAGCTGCGGGTCGTGCTCGGCGTAGTGCGCGGCGAGCAGTGCCGTCGCCGCGTCCGGCAGCGGCGTGAGCAGCAGGCGGTGCGGTGGGGTGCGGACGAAGGCCGCCGTCACCGCGGATCCGTTGGGTGACCACCATCCGAACTCGGGGGCGCGGTCGCCGAAGGCGTCGTTTCCCTGCTGCCGCAGCCGGTCGGCGATGCTGAGCACCGTGGTGTGTTCGACAGGCAGCGACCGCGCGAACGCTCCCGCCGCCCTCTCGTACTCCGCCAGATCTGTCGTCGTCGTCCAGGCCATACGGCATGTTGCCGCGCCCGCGGCCGGTCGCGCATCCGGATTAACGCTGTGTGCGGAGATGGTGGCGATCTGTATGCACGTGAATCTGCACGCGCATATGCATGTGCGTCGCGCTATCATGCGCGCTGGTGAGAAGTGCAGGCCCTGGAGGTACATGTGCACCACACGTACAACGGCATGGCGGCTGCGGAACTCCACGGAGTTGTCTGGCAGAAGAGCCGGAGGAGCAACTCCCAGGGGACGTGCGTGGAGTTGGCGAAGCTGCCGGACGGGGGCGTGGCGGTGCGCAACTCCCGTTTTCCTGAAGGTCCGGCTCTGATATACACCCGGGCCGAGATCGAGGCGCTCTTGCTGGGTGTGAAGGAGGGCGAGTTCGACCATCTCGTGCAGGGCGCGCCGTAGCCCGCGGACGTCCCGCAGGACGTCATTCGGTCGGAAACAGAGCCCAGACCACCTTGCCCGCACCCGACAGCGGGTGCCATCCCCACGTCTCGCTGCAGGACGCCACCAGGTGCAGCCCCCTGCCGGACTCGGCCACGAAATCAGGGGTCCTGGTCACCGGGGCGGCGCTGCTCGGGTCCCGGACGGCACATACGACGCGCGACGTCAGCCGCGCCAGGCTGAGGCGGACCACCGGCGCGGCGAGTGGAGTCATGCCGTGGCGCAGCGCATTGGTCACCAGTTCGGATGCCACGAGCGCCACCGTATCCAACAGCTCGGGCAACTCCCACCGTTGCAGCGTCAGCCGGGTGAACTGCCGTGCCTCCCACACCGCCTCAAAGCGCGCGGGCAGCTCGCACGTCGACGATGCCAGCTGATCGGACGCGGGCAGCACATCCCATAAAGGGGAGAGCGCAGTGGAGGTCTCACTCCTCATGTGCCGCACCTCGGCCTGTCGTTGACGGTCATCGACATGTGCACGCCCCACATGCTCTCCAACGCCTGGTCCGTATGCAAGGGCGAATGCACGTGCAGATGCAAAATTGGCATATGCAGGGGAAGATTCACGTGCATCCGTCACTCGTTCGTGACCGGATCCGGAGTCGAACGGTCACGTGAAGTGGCAGACTGCGCCTGTTCCGTGGAGGAGGACCCAGACATATGACGACAGATCAGCCGGGAAGCGGATCGATGGTGCGCCGTATCCTTCTCGGCTCCCAGCTGCGGCGGCTGCGCGAGTCGAGAGGCGTCACGCGGGAGGACGCCGGGTACTCGATCCGGGCGTCGGAGTCGAAGATCAGCCGCATGGAGCTCGGCCGGGTGAGCTTCAAAGAGCGCGATGTCGCGGATCTGCTCACTCTTTACGGTGTCACCGAGCCCACGGAGCGGGACGCGCTGCTCGGGCTGGCCCGGGAGGCGAGCGTGGCGGGCTGGTGGCACTCCTACAGCGACGTGCTGCCCGGCTGGTTCCAGACATATGTGGGTCTGGAGGAGTCGGCTTCGTGCATCGAGATCTTCGAGCTCCAGTTCGTCCACGGCCTGCTGCAGACCGACGCCTACGCCCGTGCCGTCGTGCTGCTCGGCCAGCCCTCCGCCTCGGACGACGAGGTCGAGCGCCGCGTCGACCTGCGGCTTCGCCGGCAGAAGATGCTCATGGGTGAGAAGTCACCCGAATTTCACGCGGTGCTGGACGAAGCGGCGCTGCGCCGCCCCTACGGCGGGCCGGAGGTGATGCGTGGTCAGATCGAAAGGCTGCTCGAGGTCTCCGAACTGCCGCATGTCACCCTCCATGTCATGCCGTTCTCGTTCGGTGGCCACGCCGCGGAGACGGGCGCCTTCACCCTGCTGCGCTTCCCGGACGCCGAACTGCCCGATGTCGTCTACCTCGAACAGCTCACAGGTGCGCTCTATCTCGATAAGCGCGACGAAGTGGCGCAGTACGTACGGGTGATGGACCGGCTGCGGGCGGACAGCCTCTCTGTGAAGGGGACCCGGGACCTCCTCCGGTCGATTCTCCAAGGGGCCTGAGATCTCAGTAGTATGAATGGGCATCAGGTGCCCCGGACGGGTCCACCGGCGCGCGTGAAAGGGATGGCGCAATGTCGTATTCATCCGGTTCTCCCGAATTGGCGCTGCAGTACATCGACGGCCAGTGGAAGCCTGGTAGCGGCTCCTGGGAAATCATCGATTTCAATCCGTACAACGGAGACAAAATCGCCTCGATAACCGTGGCCACCGTCGACGAGATCGACCAGGCCTACCGCGCCGCCGAGCGGGCCCAGAAGGAGTGGGCCGCGGTCAACCCGTACACCCGCAGACTCGTCTTCGAACGCGCCCTGCGCGTCGTGGAGAAGCACGAGCAGGAGATCACCGAGACCATCGTCGAGGAGCTCGGAGGCACCCGGCTCAAGGCGGCCTTCGAACTGTCGCTGACCAAGGACATGCTGCGCGAGGCCATGCAGCTCGCGCTGCGCGCCGAGGGGCGCATCCTCCCCTCGCCCATCGACGGCAAGGAGAACCGGCTCTACCGCCTGCCCGTCGGCGTGGTCGGGGTCATCAGCCCCTTCAACTTCCCGCTCTTCCTGTCGATCAAATCCGTCGCCCCCGCGCTCGCCCTCGGCAACGGCGTCGTCCTCAAGCCCCACCAGAACACCCCGGTCGTCGGCGGCACTCTGATCGCCAAGATCTTCGAGGAGGCAGGCCTGCCCGCCGGCCTGCTCAACGTCGTCGTCACGGACATAGCCGAGATAGGCGACGCCCTCATCGAGCACCCGGTGCCCAAGGTCATCTCCTTCACCGGTTCGGACAAGGTCGGCCGCCATGTCGCCCAGGTCGCGGCAGGCCACTTCAAGCGCGCCGTTCTCGAGCTCGGCGGCAACAGCGCCCTGATCGTGCTCGACGACGCCGACCTCGACTACGCCGTCGACGCCGCCGTCTTCAGCCGCTTCGTCCACCAGGGCCAGGTGTGCATGGCCGCCAATCGCGTCCTGGTCGACCGCACGGTGGAAAAGGAGTTCACCGAGCGGTTCCTCGCCAAGATCAAGACGCTGAAGGTCGGCGATCCCCAGGACCCGGGCACCCACATCGGCCCGCTCATCAACGCCGCCCAGGCCGATGCCATCGACGCCCAGGTCTCCCAGGCGATCCACGGCGGCGCCACCGCCCTGCTGCGTGGCGGCGCCGAGGGCACGCTGATGAGCCCGTCCGTGCTGACCTCGGTGCCCTCGGGCGCGCCGATCCTCAGCACCGAGCTCTTCGGCCCGGTCGTCATCGTCATCCCCTTCGACGGCGAGGACGAGGCAGTCGCGATCGCCAACGACACGCCCTTCGGCCTCAGCGGCGCCGTCCACACCGCTGACATCGAGCGCGGTGTCCGCGTCGCCCAGCGAATCGAGACCGGGATGATCCACGTCAACGACGGAACGATCGCGGACGAGCCGATCGTGGCGTTCGGCGGCGAGAAGCACTCAGGCCTGGGACGCCTCAACGGCGAGTCGACCGTCGAGGCGTTCACCACCCTGAAGTGGATCTCCATCCAGCACGGCCGGAGCGCCTTCCCGTTCTGAGCCACTCCAGCCCGTTCCCATCCCGCTCCGGCGTGCCAGGTCTCAGTGGTGGAAGCCGGGCTGCTCCTCGGCGCCCGACAGGTTACGGCGCTCCAGCTCGGCGAGGGCCCACTTCATGTCGCCGAGGAGGAGGTCGGCCAGGTCGCGGCTGACGCCGTGGCGGACGACCACGCGCTGAACGGCGACATCCTGCTGATCGGCGGGCAGCGGGTAGGTCGGCACCTGCCAGCCGCGGATCCGCAACCGCTCGGAGAGGTCGTACAAAGTCCACTGGCCGCTGCCCGGATCGGGGGGCCGGGTGAGAGTCCAGCACACCACCGGCAGCCCGGACCGGCCGTCGTGCAGGATCCGCATCGGTCCGAGTGCGGCGACCGCGTCGGCCAGTTCGGCCGCCGTCTTCGCGCAGGCGCCCTGCACCGTGCGGTAGCCCTCACGGCCGAACCGCAGCAGATTGTAGTACTGCGCGATGACCTCGCCGCCGGGGCGGCTGAAATTCAGCGCGAAGGTCGGCATGTCACCGCCGAGGTAGTCGACATGGAAGACCAGCTCCGCGGGCAGCTCGGCGGCGTCCCGCCACACCACCCAGCCCACGCCCAGGGGGGCCAGGCCGAACTTGTGCCCCGAGGAGTTGATGGACTTGACCCGTTCCAGACGGAAGTCCCACACCAGGTCGGGTTCGAGGAACGGGGCGACGAAGCCGCCACTCGCCGCGTCCACGTGGAGCGGGATGTCGAGTCCGGTGGTCCGCTGCAACTCGTCCAGGACGGCGGAGAGTTCAGCCACCGGCTCGTAGACGCCCGTGAAGGTGACGCCGAGGGTCGCCACCACCCCGATCGTGTTCTCGTCGATGTACGACGCGAGCTGCTCCGGACGCATGGTGGTGCTGCCCGACAGCAGCGGCACCTGCCGCAGCTCCACGTCGAAGTACCGGCCGAACTTCTCCCAGCACACCTGGACCGGGCCGCACACCAGATTCGGACTGTCCGCGGGCTTGCCCTCGCCCCGGCGGCGGGCGCGCCAGCGCCGCTGCAGGGCGAGGCCGGCGAGCATCGCCGCCTCGCTCGAACCGGTAGTGGAGCAGCCGACGGTGGTCGCGCCGTCGGGGGAGTTCCACAGGTCGGCGAGAATGTGCACGCAGCGCGATTCCAGCTCGGCGGTCTGCGGGTACTCGTCCTTGTCGACCAGGTTCTTGTCGAGGGTCTCGGCCATGACGGCCTGTACCTCGGGCTCCGACCATGTCGTGCAGAACGTGGCGAGATTCTGCCGGGAGTTGCCGTCGAGGGCGAGCTCGTCCATGACCAGCCGGAACGCCTGACGGGCAGGCATCGGCCCGTCGGGAATGCGGTAGCGGGGCAGCGGTTCCCCGGCAGCGGGCATCGCATACAGGTCGTCGGGTGCTTGCAGATCACGTTCGACACGATGGAGCGGCATGGGACCTCCTGACGGGGTTTCCATCGTGCCCGCAGACTCCGGCCCCTTCCATCCGCAATGCCGTAATAATCCCCACGGCGACCCAGACGACCGGAATGCGTCGGCGCTCCGACGCCGTCATCGCGCATACGGAGTACGCGTGGTGGCCCACCGCGTCGCACAGCTCACGCGGCGTCAGCGTCACAACAGGTCGCCGACGTCCGAGGGCTTGACGCCGTTGTGATGTGAGCGTTGACACAGCGCGGCCGTCGCCGCGGTCGCGGAACTTCCGAACCCCTTCCCGGTGGTGACCGTCTAGGGCGGGCACGACCTGGAGATCCCTGGGGTCAGCGTGGACCAGGCGCTGGGCGCGCGGCTCGCCACCGAGCACCTGCTCGCTGCCGGGCACGAGACGGTCTGGCACGTGTCGGGCCCCCGGGACTGGCTGGAGGCCGAGGCGCGGCGGGCCGGCTGGCGCGCGGCTCTCGACGCCGGGCGCACCCGTGCCCGAACCGCTCACCGGGGACTGGAGCCCGCTCTCCGGCTACCGCGCGGGCCAGGAGCTCGCCGGGCGGGCCGGCAGCGGCGGACTGACCGCGGTGTTCGTGGCCAACGACCAGATGGCACTGGGGATTCTGCGCGCCTTCCGGGAGGCGGGCGTCCGGGTGCCGGAAGACGTGGCCATGGTCGGCTTCGACGACATCCCGGAGGCGGAGTTCTTCGCGCCGCCGCTGACCACCGTCCGCCAGGACTTCGGTGCGGTGGGCAAGCGCAGCATCCAGCTGCTGCTGGAGCGGATCGAGGAGACCATCACGGGCCGGATCGGCGCAGACGGGGCAGGTCCTGACGGGGCAGGTCCCGACAGGAGCGTCGCCTCCCGGCCCCCCGGCGGCTTCGACGGCCTGCACGTCGTCATCGAGCCGCAATTGATCGTGCGCAGCAGTAGCAGTACCGCCACCTCCTGAGTCCGCCCCCCGGCGCCCCGGCGGACAGCGCCCGGTTCGCAACAGCAGCGCGCCGCACCACTCCCGAGTAGCACACCGCACCACTCCCCTCCGCCTTCGTTCCCTCGGAGTGCAAGTCATTGTGAGCGCTAACAATCTTGACGGGCAGCCCCCGGACCGCGCCCCGCAGCAGGCCGGTTCGCCGTCCGGCCGGGGCAGCCGCCGCTCGACGGAGCCGTAGCGGTACTCGTGGACGGCGCTGCCGAGTTCGGCGCCGTCGGCGACGCAGACCACCACGGCGCGGCCGGAGAGCTTCCTGGAACGCACGTACGTGGGACGGCAGGTGTACGCGGTCGGCGGCAACGCGGAGGCGGCACGGCTCGCCGGCATCCGCGGCAACCGGCGGGTGGTGTGGATGTACGTGACCAGCTCGCTGCTCTCCGGCTTCGCCGGGATGCTGGTGCTGGGCCGTATGGGCGTCGGCTCGGCGAGCGGGGTGGGCGTCGGCTGGGAGCTGTCCGCGATCGCCGCCGCGGTGATCGGCGGGGTGAGTCTCGTCGGCGGCCAGGGCCGGATCGTGGGCATCGTCGCGGGCACGGTGCTGCTCGAACTGATCAACGACGATCTGACGATCCTTCAGATCAACTCCGACTACACCGATATCGTGCTGGGCTGCTTTCTCGGCCTGGCGATCACCGCCGACCGCGTCCGTGCCCGGCGGGTGGCCGCACGACGGTGACGGCGCCCCGGCGAAGCCTCCCGGCGGCGGGCGGCAGGCAGCGACCCGCCACCGGGAGCCAAGGATTCGTATGCCATCCTTGGCGGCCATGACGACAGCTCCACTCCGGCAGAACGCGCCCTTGGCCCCCGCCCGGCACGCACTGAGCAAGGTCCCGGAGGTGACCGCATACTTCTGGATCACCAAGGTGCTCACCACCGGCATGGGCGAGGCGGCATCGGACTTCCTGGCCCGTGTGCTCGGCAACTTCGTCGCCGTCGGCGTGGGCGGCCTGGCGTTCGTTGCGGCGCTGGTTCTGCAGTTCTCCGTACGCCGGTACGTCGCCTGGGTCTACTGGACGGCCATCGTCATGGTCAGCGTCTTCGGCACGATGGCCGCCGACGCGCTGCACGTCGGGCTCGGGGTGCCCTACCTGATCTCCACCCCGTTCTTCATGGTCGCGCTGGCGGTGATCTTCGCCGTCTGGTACGCGACCGAGAAGACCCTGTCGATCCACAGCATCCACACCCGGCGGCGCGAGGCGTTCTACTGGGCGACGGTGCTGGCCACCTTCGCGCTCGGCACCGCGGCGGGCGACCTGACGGCCAGCACCTTCGGCCTGGGCTACCTCGCGTCGGGCATCCTGTTCGCCGTGGTGATCGCGGTCCCCGCCGTCGCGCACGGCCGGTTCGGGCTCGGCGCCATCCTCGCCTTCTGGTTCGCCTACATCATCACCCGGCCGCTCGGCGCGTCGTTCGCCGACTGGATGGCGGTGGACCGCAGCCGCGGCGGGCTGAATCTGGGCCTCGGTCCCGTCACCCTCGTCTGGACGCTCGCGATCCTCGGCTTCGTCGGTTACCTGGCCGTCAGCCGCAAGGACGTGCAGACCGACGGTGACGCCGGCACCGCGCCCGTCCCGCCCAAGGACTCGGTCCAGCACCGCAGGCCTCGCCGCTGACCGGACCGGTCGCGGCCGGTCCGGTCACCGCAACGACTCCGCCGGGGGACGCTCCCGCACGGCGCCGTAGGCGAAGAAGTAGCCGGGAAGCCGCTTCAGCCACGGCGCCGCCGCGAGCACCTCGGTCACCCGCAGCGGGTTCGCCCTGCCTCCCAGCGGAGGGCGCCCCGCGAGCACCGGCTCGATGACGTGGGCGTGCGCGGCGCGCTGCAGGGCCTGAGTCGCAGCTGCGGTCGGCCAGCGGCGCAGCTGAACGCGTTGCACGTCGCGCAGCCCCACCGTGCCGGCGCGCAGCGGTCCTGCGAGATACCGGGCCGTGGCGACGGCGTCCTCGACGGCCAGGTTGATGCCGATCCCGAAGACCGGCGACATCGCGTGGGCCGCATCCCCGATGCACAGCAGCCCCGGGCGGTGCCACCGCCGCAGCCGGTCGAGCCGCACGTCGAGCAGCTTCACCTCGTCCCACGACCGCAGCGCCCCCGCGCGCTCGCCGAGCCACGGGGCGACGGCGGCGATCTGCGAGGCGAACCGCTGAAGGCCGGCCGCGCGGCGCACGGTGTCGCTGCCCTTCGGGATCAGGGCCGCGCACTGCCAGTACCCGCCACGGTCGATCATGACCGAGATGAACCCCTCGCCGACATTCCCCACCAGCCCGACCGGGTCGCCGTCGTGCCTCGGCAGCCGGAACCACCAGGCGTCCATCGGGCACGGGAACCGGCGCAGCCCCAGCTCGGGCAGCCCCCGGGCGAGCGACCCCCGGCCATCGCACGCCACCGTGACCGAGGCCCGCAGCTCCCCGGTGCGGCCGCCCGCCGTTCGGTAGCTCACCCCCGCCACCCGGTCCCGCTCCCGGACGAAGGAGGTCGCCTCCGTGTCCATCCGCAGCCGGAAGGAGGGCTCACCCCGGGCCTCGTCCGCCAGCAGGTTGAGCAGATCCCACTGCGGCACCATGGCGATGTAGTTGTGCTTCACCGGCAGCGTGCTGATGTCGCCCACGGTGAGCAGCTCACGGCCGGGGCCGACCGGCAGCTGGACGGTGGTGACGTGCCGCTGTGGCAGGGCGGCGAACCGTTCCCCGAGACCCAGGTCGTCCAGGAGCGACAGCGTCGACGGGTGCACGGTGTCGCCGCGGAAATCACGCAGGAAATCCCCGTGCTTCTCCACCACGGTCACCTCGACGCCGGCCCGGGCCAGCAGCAGGGCGAGAACCATCCCGGCCGGGCCGCCTCCCACCACGCAGCACGTGGTCCGTTCCATCGGCTCCGCTCCTCCCGTCCCTCCCATCCGCTCGGCACCACCACCCCACAGCCTGCGGGCCGTTCCGCGCCACCGCACCCCGGCACTGCCGCACGGACGATCCCGGACGGGGCCGAGCGGCCTTATCGCGCGGGCACCGGGGCGGTGCGACGCTGAGACCGGGCGCCACCCAGGCACACCCTCCGGAGGTGGCCATGCTGAACGAGACCCCGGCCGACGTGCGGGACTTCGAGAGTTCTACCCGCTGACCGAACGGCTGCGCGGCCGGTTCGCCGCGGCGTGCACCACCCGGCGCCCTCGCAGGTCGTCGGATTCATCGACACCGATCTGTCCTGCTCCCCCCGGCTCCTCGACGAATCGCGATCGTCGCCATCGCCCCCGGTGTGACGGGCACTACTGCGCTGTGAGCGCCGCGAGCGTCACGGTGAAGCGTGCGCCGCCACCGTCCGCGTCACCGACCTCGATCCGCCCGCCGTGCCGCTGGACCAGGTCGCGCGCGATGGCCAGGCCGAGCCCCGCGCCCCCGGCGTCCCGGCTGCGGGCGTCGTCCAGCCGCACGAACCGTTCGAAGATCCGCTCACGATCCGACGCGGGGACGCCGGGACCGTCGTCGGTGACGTCGAGCACCACCTGGCGGCCGTGCCGGTGGTGGACGGCGACGTGCATCGCGGAGGCCGCGTGGCGCTGCGCGTTGTCCACCAGGTTGCGCAGGATACGGGCCAGTTGGGTGCGGCTGCCCGCCACCATCACCGGGCCGTCCGGGATCGCCGATCGGACCGGCACCCGGTCGGCGGCCCGGTGCGCGAGTTCCAGCCGGACGAGCTCGGCTAGATCCAGCGGCTCGGTGCGATGTTCCTCGCCTGCGTCGAGACGGGCGAGGAGCAGCAGGTCGGCTCCGAGCCGTTCGAGCCGCAGCGTGTCGTCGATCAGCCCGTCGATCTCCAGCAGGTGCGGATGCGCACGTGCCACCTCCAGCTGGGTGCGCAGACTCGCGATGGGGCTGCGCAGCTCGTGCGAGGCGTCCGCGACCAAGCGCCGTTGCCGCACCACCGCTTCCTCCAGCGCCGCGAGCGTGGCGTTGGTGGTGGCCGCGAGCGCCGCCACCTCGTCGCGCGAGACCGGCTCAGGTACCCGGCGGGACAGGTCCCCCTTCATGATCTCGGCGAGCTCGGCCCGGATCCCCTCCACCGGGCGCAGCGCCCGGCCCGTCACCAGCCAGGTCATCGCCCCCACGACGGCGAGCAGCAGGGGCAGCCCGATCAGCATCACGCGCCGCACCTCCGCGACGGCCTGCCGGTCGGTGTTGAGGGAGGCGCCGGCGTAGACGGTTACGGTGTGGCCGCGCCGGGTGGTGGCGAAGACGGCGGCCACCCGGAAGTCATGGCCCGAGCCGCCGCTGCCCGGCACCCGTACGTCCTCGAAGCGCGCCGTGGTGGTGGCGAATCCGCGCGCCGGAATGACCCTGTCGTCGTCATGGCGATAGCGGTTGCCATCGGTGCGGGCGAGGAACGTCCGCCGGGGCGCGCGGGCGAAGTCCGCGAACGGCGGCGCGCCCCGCAGCGTCCGTCCGGCGGCCAGCACCCGGCCCTCGGGTGAGACCACCTGGACCGGCTGGTTCTGGGCGTCGGGCAGATCGAGCGAGTTCAAGGTGGTGCCCGCCGCCACCTGGGCGGCGATCTCACGGGCGGTCACCTCCGCCTGGAGGCTCGCGCCGTCGACGAGGTGCCGGTGGAGCGCGGTGAGCACGGCGATCCCGGCCGCCACCAGCGCCGCCGCGACGACCGCGGTCGACGCCAAAGTGGTGCGCGCCCGCACCGACCCCCACCAGCAGGGCCGCCGCATACGGCCCCGGCGGACGCGTCCGTCAGCCACCGTCGGCCGCCAGCCGGTACCCGGCGCCGCGCACCGTCGAGATCGAGCGGCGCCCGAACGGCGCGTCGATCTTCCGGCGCAGCGTGCTGATGTACACCTCGACGATGTTCGGGTCGCCGTCGAACGCGAAGTCCCAGACGTGTTCGATGATCTCCGACTTCGACACCACCTGCCCGGCGTGCGCCGCGAGGTGTTCGAGCACGGCGAACTCCTTGGCGGTCAGGGCGACCTCGTCCTCGCCGCGGAAGCAGCGCCGCGTGTGCGGATCCACCGTCAGGTCGCCGAGCTTGACCACCGGGCAGCCGTCGCGGTTCCTGCGGCGCAGCACCGCGCGGACCCGGGCGAGCAGCACCACGTACGAGAACGGCTTGGTCAGGTAGTCGTCGGCGCCGGTGTCCAGCCCCTCCGCCTCATCGAGCTCCCCGTCCTTGGCGGTGAGCATCAGGATCGGCGTGGTGTTGCCGGCGGCGCGCAGCCGGGAGCAGACACGGTAGCCGCTCACGCCCGGGAGCATGAGATCGAGGATGATCAGGTCGTAGTCCTGGGTGGTGGCCAGGTGCAGCCCTTCGAGGCCGTCGTGGGTCATGTCGACGGCGAATCCCTCGGCCGCGAGGCCCTTGGCCAGGGCGGCGGCCAGCCGCTTCTCGTCCTCGACGATCAGGAGCCGCATGGGCACAGCGTCGCAGAGGTTGCGCGCGGGCGCTCTTTGTGGCGCGCCTCACAGGGGAACCTCAGATCCAGCTCAAAAAATCTTGAACGTGGGAGTGCGGTACGCGCCTTCGAGGTACGGTCATTTTCGTCCATGAATTCGATACGCTGGCGGGTCCAATTGTGCCTCGATAGGAGACATCGAAAGGAATGCTCGACGTTCTTGGGGGAAGTGTCTGCGTCGCCGACGATGCAAGGGAGGCCATTTCCGAGGAATTCTGCGCACAGACGGCGACGGCGCATTCCGTATCCGATTCCCATGCCCGCACCTTCGCCGAGACCGGGGCGAAGCATCTGCGCAACCACCTTCCCGCCGCCGTGCTGGAACGTTTCTTCGAATGGCGTGGCGACCCGTCGCCCTGGCTGACGGTCTCCAACCTCCCGCAGCCGCGCCACTGGATACCGACCCCGGTGGACGGGTTCTGCGACGAAAGGGACCTGACCGTTCCCAACCTCGTCCAGTTCGGCATGCTGCACCTGCTCGGTCTCCTGCCGGTCGCCTACCGCTGGGAGAACGACGGGCGGCTGATGCGCAACGTCGCCCCCCGCCCCGGGTCCGGAGGGACGCTCACCTCATGGGGCTACTCCGCCCCGCTCGACTGGCACACGGACGATTCCGTGCTCGACCACGAGGAGAAGGCAGAGTCGTCCATTGCCATCCCGCACTACCTGTCCTTCTACGGCATGCGCAACGACGAGGGCGTGCCCACCGAGCTGCTCACCGTCGACACGGTGACCACCGCGCTACCGCAGTGGGTGCTGGACGACCTGCGTCTGCCGGAGTTCCTCATCACCGCCCCCGAGTCGTACGCCGCCGGGTCCGGCGCCGGCCCGCTCACGCGCGAGGGCGTCCCGGTGATGTGGACGCTGCCCTCGGGTCGTGACGCCGTGCGCTACGGGCCCGGCCGCATCTCCGGCCTCACCCTGCGCGCCAACCGCGCGCTCAATCGGTTCGAGCGGCGGCTGGGGGAGCTGGACGGCACGTCGGTGCTCATCGGGGCCGGCGACTTCCACGTCTTCGACAACCGCCGGGTGCTCCACCGCCGCGTACCGTTCGAGCCCGCGGCTCCCGGCCGGGCCCGCTGGCTGCGCCGTTGCTACGCGCAGACGCGGCGCGACCAGTGAGCCACCGGCGCTGCTGAGCCGAACGGCAGCAGCCGGTGAACGCGCCCCGGACGGCGGCGGACGGGTACGGGGGTCCCGCCTGCCGCCGACGGGGCGTCACCGCGCCAGGGTCACCCGGAGCTTGGACTGGCCGTGCGGCAGCGCCTCCCAGTCGTCCATGAACCGCGCCCGAAGACCGTGCGCCTGCGCCAGCGCGACCAGCGTCTGCGTGCGGTAGTAGAAGTCCTCCCGCAGGACATGGTGTTCGGTCCCCTCCGTCCGGTCGAAGGTGAAGTCGAACCACCCGTCCGGGGTGAGCACGCGCCCGACGTGCGCCAGGCACTCGTCGATCACGTGCAGCGGCGAGTGCGAGAAGACGCTGTGCGCATGCACCACCCGGAAGTGCGCCTCCGGAAGGAAGGCGAACCGAAGATCGCGCACCGGCGTGAGCCGCGGCAGCTTGTGTTGCAGCCGCTGCCGCGCCAGCGTGTCCTGGGCCGCGATGAGGATGTCGGGGGAGATGTCGATACCGTAGTAGTTCCCCGTCTCCAGGTAGTCGATGAAGCGCCAGCCGGCCCGCAGATTGCCGCACCCGATCTCCAGCATCCGGTCGCCGGGGCGCAGGCCGTGCGAGACCAGGTAGTCGAACTGCATCGCCCCGAGCCGCAGCCAGCCCTCACGCGTCCCACTGCCGACCGCCGCGTCCGCGCCGCGCGATGTGTCGTGCCGCATCACCGCCCGGTAGTACGCGACGTGGTCCGGGTGCCGCATCCGCAGCCAGGCGTCCCGCCCGGCGCGCACCAGATGGCGCGGCACCCGTTCGGGATGGCGCACGGCGTAGCCGACCCGGTGACCGACGGCGGCGCGGTTGGTGGTGAGCCTCCTGCCGCCGCTCTCGTGCGCCCCATGCGCTCCGGCAGGTCCTGGGTCGGGCATGAGAATGCAGCTCCTCGCCGGTCCTCGCCGGTCCTTTCCGGTCCTTTCCGGGCACGAGACGTGTTCGTGGCGCGTCCACGGGCGGACTATATGGTCACCACAGCTGCAGATCCCGGCGCCACGCCGGAGGCTCCCGGCCCACCACGGCGCCAACAGCAGCGCACCTGCCATACCGTGACCTTGGGAACGACCGCACATCCTCCGGCACCCGGCCGGCCGACACAGGGAGGGTCATGAGCGCCGCGGACGACACCACCCGGACCAGCCGGTGGCAGCGGGCCCTCGACCGCGTTCCCACCTGGTTCGGCACCTTCTTCGGGCTGCTCGGCGCCGCGTGCGCGCTGAGCGCGCTGATCAGTCCGCTGCGCTTCCTGCTCGACCCCGTACTGCGGCTGATCAACGAATGGCTCGTACCCGCCTCGCCCAACCTCGCCTACGCCGTCTTCCTGCTGCTGCTCGCGGGCGCCCTCGGCGCGAGGAAACGCGTCGCCTGGTGGGTCGTCACGTTCTACATCGCGCTCGTCCTGCTCGCCGAGGCACTGACCTTCACCATGGTCAGCTTCGCCGAGGCCGTGGTCAGCCTGGCCATCACCGGGATCGTGGCGCTGCTGCTTCTCGTGTCGTACCGGCAGTTCTCGGCCCGGGTGCGGCGCGGGGCGTTCTGGCGGGCGCTCGGCGTGCTCGTGCTCGGGCTCGCTGTCGCCGTCCTCGCCGGCTGGGGACTCGTCTACGCCTTCCCGGGCGGCCTGCCGGAGGGACAGCGCCTGGGGTGGGCCGCCAACCGCGTCCTCGGCGGCTTCTACCTCGGCGCCCACACCTTCAACGGCCACCCGCCCGCGGCGCTCAGCTTTTTCCTCGGCCTCTTCGGCGCCCTCGCCCTGCTCAACGCCGCCGCCGTGCTGTTCCGCTCGCAGCGGGCCCAGGCGGGACTGCACGAGGACCAGGAGGCCCGCATCCGCGCCCTGCTGGCCCGCTACGGCGGCCAGGACTCCCTCGGCTACTTCGCCACCCGCCGGGACAAGGCCGTGGTGTTTGCACCGGGCGGGGGAGCGGCCGTCACCTACCGCGTCGAGGCCGGCGTGTGCCTGGCCAGCTCCGATCCGCTCGGCGAGGTCGGCTCATGGGGCCCCGCGATCGACGCGTGGCTCGACCTCGCCCGCCGCTACGCATGGGTGCCCGCGGTCATGGGCGCCAGCGAGGAAGGCGCCAGGGCATACGCCAGGGCCGGGCTCAACGCTCTGCAACTGGGCGACGAAGCCGTCCTGTATCCGGCGAAGTTCGACCTCAACGGGCGCGACATGCGCGTCACCCGGCAGGCCGTCAACCGCGTCCAGCGCGCCGGCATGACCACCCGCATCCGCCGCCACTCGGCCCTGACCCCCGAGGAGATGGCCGACGTCATCCGGTTGGCCGACGCCTGGCGGGACACCGAGACCGAGCGCGGCTTCTCCATGGCCCTCGGCCGCCTCGGCGACCCGGCCGACGGCGACTGCCTGCTCGTCGAGGCGGTCGACGCCGAGGGCCGCACCGCAGCACTGCTCTCCTTCGTCCCCTGGGGCACCGACGGCATCTCGCTCGACGTGATGCGACGCGACCGCGCCGCGCCCAACGGGATCATGGAATTCATGGTCTCCGAGGTCGCCGCCCAGGCGCCGCGGCTCGGCATCAAGCGGATCTCGCTGAACTTCGCCGTCTTCCGTGCGGTCTTCGAGGAGGGCGCGCGCATCGGCGCCGGGCCGGTGCTGCGGATGTGGCGCAGGCTGCTGCTGTTCTTCTCCAAGTTCTGGCAGCTGGAGGCGCTGTACCGGTCGAATGTGAAGTACCGGCCCGACTGGTATCCGCGGTTTCTGTGCTTCCCCGAGGCCAGGCTGCTGGCCCGGATCGGCCTCGCCTCCGGTATCGCCGAGGGCTTCGTCGCCCTGCCGACGCTCAGCAGGCGGCCCAGGGGGGTGCGCCCGCCCGCGAGCGCCACGCCGCTCCCGCCGCTCACCGAGGTGGACCTGGCCGGCACCGGCGGGCCCGAGGCGGCGCTCGCCGCCGTGGACGACCTGTCCGCGCTCCCCGAACAGGTCCGGGTGCGGCGCCAGAAGCTCGACCGGCTCCACGACGACGGCCAGGACCCCTACCCCGTCACCGCCACCCGCACCCACACCCTCGGCGAGATCCGCGCCGCGCACCCGGACCCGAAACCGGGACGGCGTACCGGACAGACGGTGATCGTCGCAGGGCGCGTGCTGCGCGTCCGCGACTTCGGCGGCGTGGTCTTCGCCGTACTGCGCGACTGGTCGGCCGACCTGCAGATCGTGCTGACCCGCTCCGATCTCGGGGCGGACGGGCTCGCCCGCTTCACCTCCGACGTCGACCTCGGCGACCACATCCAGGTCGACGGCGAGATCGGCGCGAGCGACCTCGGGGAGCTGTCGGTCTTCGCCCGCTCCTGGCGGATGACGGCCAAGTGCCTGCGCCCCCTGCCGGACAAGCGCCGCGGCCTGACCGACCCCGAGGTCCGGGTGCGCCAGCGCTATGTCGACCTCGTCATCCGCCCGGAGGCCCGTGACATCCTCACCGCACGCAGCAACGCGGTGCAGGCGCTGCGCCAGGGGCTGCTGGACCGGGGCTTCCTCGAGGTCGAGACGCCGATGCTGCAGCAGGTGCACGGCGGTGCCAACGCCCGCCCGTTCATCACCCACATCAACGCCTACGGCCTCGACCTGTATCTGCGCATCGCACCCGAGCTCTACCTCAAGCGACTGTGCGTCGGGGGGATGGAGAAGGTCTTCGAGCTCGGCCGAACCTTCCGCAACGAAGGCACCTCGTACAAGCACAACCCCGAATTCACCATGCTGGAGGCCTACCAGGCGTTCGCCGACTACACCGTGATGCTCGGCCTCACCCGCGAACTGGTGCAGGCCGCCGCCATCGCCGCCAACGGCTCGCCCGTGATCTACCGCACCGGCCCGGACGGCGAACGCACCGAGCACGACATCTCCGGCGAGTGGCCCGTCAAGACGGTGTACGGGGCACTGTCGGAGGCGCTCGGCGAGGAGGTCGGCCCCGGGACCGAGCTGCGCACCCTCACCGCGCTGTGCGACCGGGCGGCCGTGCCGTACGGGCCCGGCATGAGCCGCGGTGATGTGGTACTGGAGATGTACGAGCGCCTGGTCGAGGAGCGCACCACCCTGCCCACCTTCTACAAGGACTTCCCCACCGAGGTCTCACCGCTGACCCGGCAGCACCGCACCGACCCGCGGCTCGCCGAACGATGGGACCTGGTCGCCTTCGGTACCGAACTGGGAACCGCCTACTCGGAGTTGATCAATCCGGTCGAGCAGCGCCGCAGGCTCACCCAGCAGTCGCTGCTTGCGGCGGGCGGCGACCCCGAGGCGATGGAGATCGACGAGGACTTCCTCACCGCGCTTGAATACGCCATGCCGCCCACCGGCGGGCTCGGCATCGGCGTGGACCGGCTCGTCATGTTCATCACCGGCCTGACCATCCGCGAGACGCTGCCGTTCCCCCTCGTCCGCAAGCAGTGATCACTCGGTGGCGGCCTGCTCGTACAGCGCCTCGACCTGGTCGTCGAAGTAGCTGCTGTACGAGATGTCGGGGCTGTTGCCGCCGTACTGATAGCCGCCGATCACCCCGGTCACGTCTCCGCCGCCCCACGGGTCGGGGTCGGCGAGCCACGGGCCGCCGCTGGTGCCGGCGGTGAAGCCCGGGCAGTAGATGCGCAGTTGGGTGTCGGAGTAGCGGGTGGCGGTGCCGGTGCACGAGACGGGCGCGTCGGTGGTGTCGGGGTAGCCGATCATCCGCGTCCTGCCGGGTTGGCCGCCGGTCTCCAGGGGGTTGCCGCCCACCACGTCCTCGATGTTGCGCCCGTCCCGAGGCTCCATCACCAGGAAGGCCACATCGACGTCGGGGTCGGTGCTCTCCCGCCAGCCCGGTGCCACCAGTTCGGAGTGCACCCGCCACATCCCCGCCGGGTAGGTGCTGTCCCGGTACCCGGGGGCGAATCCGAGGCCGGAGCGGTAGCCGCCGCCCGCCCCCGAGTGGACGCAGTGGGCGGCGGTGATCACCAGGTTGCGGTGCGGGCTGTCGACGACGCTTGCAGTGCAGTAGTGGTGCACCTGGCCGGTGAGGGCGAACAGGGCGCCCACCCGGTAGGAGTCGGGGAAGTTCGGCAGCTCGTGGACGAGGGAGCTGACGGCGGCCGCCGCCCGCGCCGCGGCCGGGCCGGGCGAGAGCGCGGCGGCCTGGGGGAGCGCCGCTGTGTGCGCCGCCGAAGAGCGGTTCGTCGTGGTGGCGGAGCTGAGGAGCGCGGCCGTCAGGAGCGCGGCGACGACGGCGCCGGCACGGGTCGCCCTCGCCCTGGTATGCAGTTCCACCGGCATCCTTCCGTCGGCTTCGGACAGTCAGATGATCCGATGGCCTTCGGCGGGTGCCCCGATGGACACTCCAGCAGTCCCCCGAACGGTGTATGTACCCGGCCGCCGGGGCGTGCTGCGGGTGGAGCGGACTGGACAGTAACAGGACGGCCGGGCCGTGGGGCGGGTCCGGAGCCGACATGCGTGAGCGACGTGGGAAAATCCATCGGGCGGGCGGATCACGTGCGCCCGGACGCCGTACGGCGACCTGCCTCGCACTGCGCCCCGGCCCGGTTCCGGGGAAGAATCGACGGCATGGCTGACAACGAGATCCTGCTCAGGCACCGCCAGGCGCTGGAGATGTTCACGGCGCGCGTGCGAGCCGTGGAGGAAGGGCAGTGGGACGCGCCGACTCCGTGCACCGATTGGTCGGTGCGCGACCTGGTCAACCATCTGACCGCCGAGCAACTCTGGGTTCCCCGCCTGGTGCGCGACGGCGCGACGATCGCGGAGGTCGGCGACGTCTACGACGGCGACCAGCTGGGCGACGATCCCGTGGCCACCTGGGAGCGCGCCTCCGCCGCCGCGATCGAGGCGTTCAACGAGAAGGACGCGCTCCGCCGCACTGTGCACCTGTCCTACGGCGACAGCGCGGCCGCCGCGTACTGCGCTCAGATGACGACTGACGCGGCGGTGCACGCCTGGGACCTCGCCAGGGCCGTCGGCGCCGACGAGCGGATGCCGGACGGCCTGGCGGACGCCGCCCTGCGCGAGGTGCAGCCGTACGCCCACGCGCTCGCCAAGAGCGGCCTGTTCGCCGCCTCGATCGATCCGCCGCCCGGCGCCGACCAGCAGACGAAGCTGCTCTGCCTGCTCGGCCGCCGCCCCTGACCATCTGTCATCCGCCTTCCGTTCATAGGACGATGGCACGATTGCTTGCCCGCGTCGTCGTCCTACCGGGAGGATCCCTCGTTGATGAGCCGATCGAGCCGATCCATAGCCTTGCGCGGTCTGTGCGCCGTGCTCCTGGGGCTGCTGACCACCGTCGTGCCCGGCCCGTCCGCCTCGGCGGCGGACCGTCCGCCGCCCGCTCCGTCCGCCGCTGCCGCGGACTCCTACTGGACGGCGCAGCGCATGGAGGCGGCGCAGCCCGCCCCCGGCGGCGCCGTCCCCGTCCCCTTCTCGCCTTCGTCGGCCGCCGGGATCCCCGGTGACGTCGTACCGCCCAGCCACCCCTTCGACGGCCTGCCCCAGGTCGGCACCTTCTTCTGGACCGATGGCAACAACGTCGGGCGCTTCTGCGGCGCGACGGTCGTCCGCAGCCCGGGGCGCGACCTGGTCGTCAGCGCCGGGCACTGCCTCAGCCGCACCGACCCCAAGCGCTACCTGTCCTTCGTGCCGCAGTACCACGACGGGCTGAAGCCGCATGGGATCTTCCCGGTGCAGCGCATCTACATCGATCCGCGCTACTACGCTCTCGGTTCGGGGCTCGGCGCACGCTGGGACTACTCCGTCGTCCAACTCGGCCCGCGCGCGGACGGCACGCAGGCCGAGGACGTCGTCGGTGGCTTCGACCTCGCGGTGTACCCGGGCTTCGACCACCCCGACGTACGGCTGATCGGTTATCCGGGATTCAGTGACACGCTGTACCCCAAGCCGCTCGACTGCCACTCGTCGACGCAGGAGTTCGTGAGCAACGACCCGGGCGCGCCCGGCGACTTCCTGCAGATCGCCTGTGCCGGGTACATCGACGGCACCTCGGGCGGACCGTTCCTCGTCCACGACCCGCTCGGCTACGCGCTGATCGGCGTCATCGGCGGCTACCACACCGGCGGGGACACCCCCGACATCTCCTACAGCTCCTACTTCACCGCCGACACGCTCGCCCTCTACGTCCACGCGGTGCGCGGGGATCCGCCCGCCACCCCGTGAGCCCTTCGGAACCCGACTGCCGGCCCGTTGCCGCACTGCTGCGGTGACGGGCCGGCAGTGATGTGAGTGATGCGCGCCGGGGAGGGTGTCAGGACTGCTTGAACAGGCCCGGAAGGTCCGCCGCGGGCAGACCGCCACTGGACAGCAGCGAGGTGACGAGGTTCACAAGCCCCTGGACCACGTCTTGAAGACCCTTCAGGAGATCCGCCGGGTTCTTCGACTGATCCGCCGCCACGATCCTGTTGAGAGCCGACTTGACCTGTGCATTGGACCGCGCGATCAACTGGGCGGACTGCGGCGCCGCGCCGGGCCGTTCCTGCTGGGCATTGGCCTGGCGCAGCAGGCCGTCGAGGTCCAGCTTCGCCTGGTTGGCGGCCGCCCGGACCTGCTCGGCACTGGCATGGGGCTTGGCGGCCTGCTGGAGGGCGTCGACGACCTGGCCGACCGTGGCGAAGCCCTTCAGCGGTGCCAGAACGGCCATGGGGTTCGCAGCAGGAGCCGATTTCGAGGGGGCGGCCGACGACGGCATCGCTGACGGTGAGCTCGGCACAGTGCTGGGAACAGCGCCCGAGGGTGCGCTCGACGGCACGGCGTGCGAGGGAGATCCCGAAGGGAGGGCCGATGGCGCGCCGGAGGGCCTGGCCATCGGGTCGCCGGCCATGGACATGGCGGCGGCCGCACTGCCGACGGCACCGAGGGCCGCCGCCGCGACCACGACAGAGGAGACAAGGACGCCGGATTTCCGGGATATACGCATGAGCCAGTGATCCTTCCGATGTAGCTGGCTGATTCCCGTCCACCGTGCCGGGGTCTCACTACGCTGTGCAACCGAGGGTGAGCTGTTAGTGATGGAAGGTCACCCGCCCGGCCGCAGCGCGGCCGTGAAGCGCCATCGGCGAGGCCGGCGGGGCGTATGAGGGCGCCGGATGGTGTACGCGCGATGCGAACCAACCGGTGACCATGATTCAACTGCCGTGACTGCCATGGCTCTTGACACGGTGTTGGTCTAGTCCAATCATGGCGCGCCAGAGCACGCTCCTTCCCCGCCACCTCCTCCCCGCAGGAGCACATATGCGACGCTCCCAAGCGCTCCGGGCCGCACTCATCGCGCTGGCCACCGCCACCGCCTCGGCCGGCCTCGCCCTCAGCGGCGCCGGCACCGCCCATGCGGCCCACGCGGCGCCGGCCGCGACACCACTGCCCGCGCACGTCTTCGCCCCCTACTTCGAGGCGTACAGCAGCGACAGTCCCGCGGCACTGTCCTCGCAGTCGGGTGCCAAGTACCTGTCGATGGCGTTCATCCAGACCGACTCTCCCGGCTCGTGCACCCCGTACTGGAACGGCGACACGAGCAAGCCGATCTCCTCGTCCAGCTTCGGCGGCGACATCTCCTCGATCCAGGCCCACGGTGGTGACGTCATACCGTCGTTCGGCGGCTATGCGGCCGACCACGGCGGAACCGAGATCGCCGACAGCTGCACCGACGTGGACTCCATCGCCGCCGCCTACGAGAGCGTCATCACCACCTACGGCGTGACCCGGATCGACCTCGACACCGAGGACAACTCGCTGACCGACTCCGCCGGAATCGACCGGAGGAACAAGGCGATCGCCAAGGTCGAGGCGTGGGCCAAGAGCACCGGCCGCACCGTCCAGTTCTCCTACACCCTGCCGGCCACCACCGGCGGACTCGCCCCCAGCGGGCTCGCCGTGCTGCAGAACGCGGTGTCGAACGGCGCACGCGTCGACGTCGTCAACATCATGACGTTCGACTACTACGACGGCGCCACCCACGAGATGGCGACCGACACCGAGAACGCCGCCCAGGGGCTGTACAACCAGCTCGCGTCGCTCTATCCGTCGAAGACGCCCGCACAGCTGTGGGGCATGATCGGCGTCACCGAGATGCCCGGCATCGACGACTACGGGCCGGCCGAGACCTTCACCACCGCGGACGCCGCCACCGTGGAGAACTGGGCGGTCTCCAAGGGCATCAACACCCTGTCCTTCTGGGCGCTCCAACGCGACAACGGCGGATGCCCAGGCACCGGCGGCTCCGACACCTGCTCGGGTCTCCAGCAGAGCACGTGGTACTTCAGCCACACCTTCGAGCCGTTCACCAGTGCTTCGTCAGGGTGCCGTGTGACACTGCAGGCCGCCCACAGGCACTGCCGGCCGCCCCGCTCCGGCCACGCATAGGAGTGCTCGCGCCATGGGTCCGGCGGGCCGGTCCGGTCACGGGCCGGCCCCAGACCCTCGCGCGTGGGCCGATCGGATGTAATGATCACGCCATCCCGGAGCATCCGCGCGCGCAGGCAGGAACACCATGGTCAGAGCAGGTCTGGAGAAGAAGGCCGACGATGTCGCCGCCATGTTCGACGAGGTCGCCGAAGGGTACGACCGCACCCGGGCGCGCCTGTGGCTCGGACGGATGCCCCGGTGGGGAGCGCACACGGCGGCCGCCGCCGAAGCGGGCCCGGGACGCCGGGTCCTCGACGTCGCGGCCGGAACCGGCGCATCGAGCAGCGCCCTGCTACGTACCGGGGCCACGGTCGTCGCTTGCGACTTCTCGCAGGGGATGCTCGCCGTCGGGCGCCGCAGGCGGCCGGGAATCGACTTCGTCGCGGGCGACGGCAGGCAACTGCCCTTCGCCGACGGTGCCTTCGACTCCGCAACCATCTCCTTCGGCCTGCGCAACGTCCATGACATCCATGGCGTGCTGGGGGAGATGCTCCGGGTCACCCGCCCCGGAGGAGCCCTCGCCGTGTGCGAGTTCAGCCTGCCGAACACGCCCGTACGACGTGCGCTGTTCCGCTCCTATCTGCGCCGCGCCGTGCCGGTGATCGCCCGCCGCGTCAGCACCAACCCCGAGGCCTACGTCTACCTCGGAGAGTCGATTCAGGCGTGGCCCAGCCCGGCCGATCTCGCCGAACGCATCGCAGACGCCGGCTGGAGCCGGGTACGGTGGCGCCCGCTGGACGGGGGCGTGGTGCACCTCCACACCGCTGTCGCGCCGTCCCTCCCCGCGCGACCGGCGTCCCTGGCCGACAGCGAGCCGCACGTCAACCTCTAGGTGTACGCAGCTCCAGGCACACGGGACCGTCAGATGGTGCCCGAGGTCACCGTGAACAGCCCGCCGTCCGGGTCACGCAGCATCGCCACCGGCCCGAAGGGGGAGTCCTCGGGCGGCGCGGTGACCGTGCCACCGGCGGCCTGAGCACGTTGTACGGCCTCCTCGACGTCGGACACGCAGAAGTAGACATGCCATCGCGGCCTGATCTGCGGCTCGGGCGCGCCCTCGACCGCGCCGCCCGTCAGGCCCGCGACGCTGTGACCGGCGATCCGCAGGATCACCCGGTCGTGCTCGTATCGCACGTCGTACCGTTCCGGGTCGTCGGTCTCCCACTGGAACACCTCGCCGTAGAAGATCGCCGAGGCGAAGGCGTCCCGGGTGCGCAGCTCGAGCCAGGCCGGAGCGCCCTTCTTGCGGCCGACGCGCCACTGGGGGTCGACCTCGCCCTCCCAGATGCCGAAGACCGCCCCCGCAGGGTCCGCCGCCCAGGCGACCCGGCCCTTGCCGAACTTCAGCGGTCCGACCGCGACCGTCGCACCCCGCTCCCGGATGCGGTCGGCGACCAGGTCGGCGCTGTCGACGGCGAAGTACGAGGTCCACGAGACGGGGAACTCCATCGTGGGGGCCAGCGCGCCGAGCCCGGCCACCGGTGCACCGTTGACCAGGGCGAGCGAGTAGTCCGGCTGGAAGCCGGGCCGGTACTCCCAGCCGAGCACCGCCCGGTAGAACTCCTCCGCGGTGGGCAGGTCGCGCGTCATCAGGCTCACCCAGCACGGTGCGCCGCGGACTGCATGCCCTGAGGGCGACATCGTTGGCTCACCTCGCTCGTCCGCGTCCGCCTGCCCGCATTCCCGCTGGCCACTGTGCCACCGCCGGACCGCGCACGCACGCCGGGGTCGTCCTCGATCTCAGACCTGCCCAGGACACAGGCCCGCCCGGCTCCGAAGGGACCAAGGCGCCCGGCCGGGCGGGATCACGCAGCCCTGCGGGCGCGGCGGCGGTACACGACGATGCCGGCGCCCGAGACCGCCCCCACGAGCAGAGCAGCACCGGCGGCGACCTCGGCAGGGTCCGAGGTCCGTACGCTGCCGCCGAGCCCCGTCCTGACCCCTCCGCGCGGCTGGCGGATCACCCGGACATCGTCGTGCTCGGGCTCGTCGTACACGGTCACGATGGAGCCCGGTCCGGCGGCGGGGGGCGCCGCCCGGCCCGGCACGCCGGCGACAGGAGCGGCCGACGTGACCGGCGCGGCAGCGAGTACGGCCACACCGGCCGCGATTGCCGCACACACGAAACGCCTGGCTTGCATCTCTCCCGACCTCCTGGCGATCCCGGCCATGCGTAAATTCCTTATCAGCACTGATATGTGACCCGTCGGGACTCGGCAACCCGTCAGCCTGTCCGTGCCGCCATCGGAGGTCTCCACTGGGCCGGACGTGCGGCGCGGAAAGGCCGCTTTCCCGATGCTTCCGCTTTCCTAACAGGATTCATACGATGGGATCAAAACGCGAAGGCGATGCGTCCAGCGGGATATCCGTACCCCTGGATATCGCCCCCGCCGCCTCATCCGAACCGGAACGAGGGGTGCATACATCATGGAGACGCCGACGCCGCCCGCAGGCGCGCCCGTGTCGCCGAAGAATCCCGGCCTCAAACGGGACATCGGCCTGATCGGTCTCATCTGGACATCCGAAGGGTCCATCATCGGGTCGGGATGGCTGTTCGGCGCGCTCTTCGCCGCCCAGGCCGCCGGAACGGCAGCGCTCATCTCCTGGGGCATCGGCGCCGTCGCCATCATTATCCTCGCCTTCGTCCACGCCGAACTGGGGGCGATGTACCCGGTGGCGGGCGGCACCGCCCGCTTCCCGCACTACGCCTTCGGCAGCGCCGCGGGCGCCTCGTTCGGCTGGTTCTCCTGGCTGCAGGCGGTCACCGTCGCCCCGATCGAGGTCATGGCGTCGCTCAATTACCTCAGCGTCCACGCACCCTGGGTGCAGACGGGGAAAAACCATCTGACGCCCGCCGGGTACGGGATCGCCGTCGCCTTCATGGCCTTCTTCGTCGTGGTGAATTACTTCGGCATCCGCATTCTCGCCCACACCAACAGCGCGGCGACGTGGTGGAAGGTGGGCGTCCCCGTCTTCACGCTCCTCGTGCTCGCCTTCACCCACTTCCACGCCAGCAACTTCGGGGTCGGCGGATTCTCTCCGTTCGGCACCAGGGGTGTTCTGTCGGCGGTGAGCACCAGCGGCATCATCTTCGCGTTGCTCGGCTTCGAACAGGCCGACCAGCTGGCCGGTGAAAGCCGCAATCCGGCGAAGGACATTCCCCGTTCGGTGATCGGATCCATTCTCATCGGGGCCCTGGCCTACGTCGCGCTGCAGGTGGTGTTCATTGCGGCGCTGCCGCACAGTGCCTTCGCGCACGGCTGGGCCAACCTCGCCTTCACCGCCAAGGCAGGGCCGTTCGCCGGGCTCGCCACCACCGTCGGCCTCGGCTGGCTGGCCACACTCCTCTACATCGACGCGGTCATCTCCCCCAGCGGAACCGGCCTGATCTACACGACCGCCACCTCCCGCGTCTCCTACGGCCTGTCCCGCAACGGCTACGTCCCGGCGGTCTTCGAACGCACCACGAAACGCGGCGTGCCCTGGTTCGGGCTGCTCTTCGCCTTCATCATCGGCCTCATCGTCTTCCTGCCGTTCCCGACCTGGCAGAAACTGGTCGGCTTCGTCACCTCCGCGAGCGTGCTGATGTACGCGGGTGCTCCGCTCGCCTTCGGCTGCCTGCGCAAGCAGGACCGTGACCGCCCGCGCCCGTACCGGCTGCCCGGCGGCTGGTTCTGGTCCCCGGTCGCCTTCGTCGTCGCCAACCTGATCATCTACTGGTCCGGCTGGGACACGCTGTGGCGGCTCGGCCTCGCCATCGTGCTCGGCTATCTGCTGCTCGGAGCCTCGGCGCTGTTCAAGCTCAACCCGAAGGTGCCGCACATGGACTGGAAGAACGCCCAGTGGCTGCCGGTCTACCTCATCGGCATGGGCGTCATCTCCTGGCAGGGCGGCTTCTGCAGCACGGGACCCGCCTCCACGCAGACCTGCGGTGCGACCGCCAACATCCCCCTGTGGTGGGACATCGCGGTCGTCGCGGCGTTCAGCCTGGTCATCTACTTCTGGGCCCATCTCGTCCGGCTGCCGGACGAGGAGACCCAGGAGTACATCGGCTCGGTCGAGGTCGTCCCCACCGAGTGAGCCACTGCCTGCTCAGGCGCCGGAGCCTGTTACCAACCGGTGACGAACCAAGGGCAACGATGTCAGCCCCTGCGGAGTCTCACTGGCTGGACGAACCACCACAGCTCATGCACAAGGACGGAGCCGGACCAGCTCCGTCCGGTGGTCCGGACACCGCCAGTAACAGCAGAGGGGAAAACTCCATGAACCGTACCCGCAGGCTCGTCGTCGCCGGAGCCGCACTGCTCGCTGCCGCCGCCCTCTCCCAGGGCGCCGGCAGCGCGTTCGCCGCCACCCCCGCCGCCGCGGCGACCTCCGTCACCGCCACCCCGGCCGCCAAGGTGAGCATCACCGCGAAGGCGAGCACGGCGTCCGTCAAGGCCTGGCAGCAGTTCACCGTCACCGGCCGCACCACCGGGCTGGCAGCGGGCACCGGCCTGACGCTCCAGCAGAAGCAGCACGGCACGTGGGTCTCGCTGCCCGCGCGGACCGTCGTCAACCGCGACCACAGCTACTACCTGCGGGTCGAGCTCGGTTTGCACGGCCTCAACCAGCTGCGGATCGTGAGCGGCTCCGCGTCCTCCGCGGTCTTCGAGGTCACCATCCACTGAACCGCTGCCGCAACGCCGCCGCCCGGGCCACCCCATGGGCCCGGGCGGCACCGGCGGATCAGGCCGCCGGAGTCGTACGGTCGATCCGCAGCAGGAACTCCGCATTGCTCGCCGTGTTCTGGATCTGGCCGATGAGCAACTCCGCCGCGCCCTTAGGATCCCGCGAGAGCAGCACGCGGCGCAGCCTGCGCACCACGGCCAACTCCTCGGCCGTGAGCAGCAGTTCCTCGCGGCGCGTACCGGACGGCGTCACGTCCACCGCGGGGAAGATGCGCTTGTCGGCGAGGGAGCGGTCCAGCCGCAGCTCCATGTTGCCGGTGCTCTTCAGCTCCTCGAAGTAGTAGTCGTCGGCCCGCGATCCGGTGTCGACCAGCGCGGTGGCGAGCATCGTCAGCGAGCCGCCCTCCTCGATGTTCCGGGCCGCGCCGAACAGCCGCTTGGGGCCGGTCAACGCCGTCGCGTCGACGCCGCCGGTGAGGATGCGTCCGCCGCTGTGCGCGCTGGTGTTGTGGGCGCGGCACAGACGGGTGAGCGAGTCGAGCAGCACGACGACGTCCCGGCCCGCTTCGACCAGCCGTTTCGCGCGCTCGACCGCGAGATCGGCAACCGCGGTGTGGTCCTTGGCGGGACGGTCGAAGGTGGAGGCGATGACCTCGCCGGGCACCGACCGGCGCATTTCGGTGACCTCCTCCGGCCGTTCGTCGATCATCACCACCATCAGGTGGCATTCCGGGTGGTTGCGGACGACCGCATTGGCCAACGCCTGCAGCACCATGGTCTTGCCCGACTTCGGCGGTGCGACCACCAGACCTCGCGTCCCCTTGCCGATCGGTGCCACGAGATCGACCACACGAGTGGCGAGGACGCCGGGGGCGGTCTCCAGGCGCAACCGTTCGGTCGGGAAGAGCGGGGTGAGGCCGGCGAAGTGCGGGCGGCCGGCGAGCTCTTCGGGCCGGCAGCCGTTGACGAGGTCGACGCGGACGAGCGGCAGCGGCTTGGTGCGTCGCTCGCCCTCGCGCGGGTGTGCCACGGCACCCTCCACGAGGTCTCCCTTGCGCAGCCCGAGCCGGCGGATCTGCGACTGCGGAACGTGCGGGTCGCCGGGCGCGGGCAGGTAGCCACCGGTGCGCAGGAAGCCGTGGTTGCCGACCGGGTCGAAGATCCCGGCGACGGCGGAGAGGGTTTCGGCGGGCCCTTGGGCGGGCCGCCTTTCTTCGGTGATGGTCATGAGGGTCCCTTCGGGCGCGCGACGAGGCGCGCCGTGGTCCTGAAGTCGCAGATGAAGCGGGGGAGTCGGGAAGACGGCGTCATGCCGTGGGGAAGCGGCCCGGCGCATCGGGAAGGCGCCGTGGACTCGCGATGACACGTGACGAGCAGGTGACGACACCCGTGGCCACGTGAGAGAGATGACGGTATGCAGACCGTCGGCGAATTGAACGGATCGGCACCGGCGCCGAAGAGCGGCGTACACGCGTGCCACCGTCAGGTTAGCATCACTGCCGCGGGCCTCGCTCCTCGTCGCGCCCGGCCCGCCGGGGTGCGTCCTACCCGCGGGCGGTCCACGCTGTACTCATGAGCGGCGAGCGTCCACCTGTCGTGGTCCATCCTCTGGAGCACGGTGCGCGCCGGGTGACGATCGAAGGACGTGACGTGGGGCGTGCGCACCGGCTGGCGGATCTGATCGAGTTCATGCGCAGCGCCGGTCTGGGGAACCTGGACCTCGAGGATCCGGCGTCGGTCGAGTGGTGGGGCGGCGGTCCCGAACTCTGGCCTGCTTAGAGCCTGCCTGGCGCGGGCGATGTTCGTGGGTCCGCGACGCCCGCAGCGACGTCAGCCGCTGCCGCGGCGGGTGTACCTCGCTGCGTTGCCGGGCCCGTCCACCACGCCGCGCCGGCGGCATGTCGACTGCAGTGGCCCGGTGCCTGGGCGACCCTCCGCCTTGCGGCGGGAGGTACCCCCTGCGCCAGACGCCGCGGGAAGATCGCCCGGACAGGGCCTAGGGCGGCCGGGCGCCGCCGGCGGGTGCCTCACCGGCCAGCGTGCGCAGGCGGAGCGCGAGTTGAAGCTCCAGCGCCCGGTCGGGCGTGTTCCAGTCGTGCCCGAGCATCGCCTGGATGCGGTCCAGGCGTTGCACGACCGTGTTGACGTGGATGTGCAGCCGTTCCTTGGCGCGGGTGAGGCTGCCGCCGCAGGCGAAGTAGGCCTCCAGGGTGCGGACCAGCTCCGTCCCGCGCCGGGCGTCGTACTCCAGCAGCGGACCGAGAGTGGCCGCGATGAAGCCGCCGACGTCGTGCCCGCCGCCCAGCAGCACACCGAGGAAGCCCAGGTCGCAGGCGGCCGCGCCGTCACCGGTGCGGCCGAGGATGCGCAGCGCGGCCAGGCAGCGCACGGCCTCGGTGTACGCCTCGGCCAGCGCCGAAGGACCGGTACCCGGACCCGCGCCCGCGACGGTGACGGGCGCGCCGGCCAGGTGGGAGAGCTGGGCGGCGGCGCCGCGGGCCGTCTCGCCGGCCGGCGCGGAGTCGTCGGGGAGCAGCATGACGACATGCTCCCCGTGCTCGGCGCTTATGCCGCCGGTCCCGAACAGGTGCTGCGCGGCGGCCGCGGCGAGCTTGCCGCGCGATTCGGGCTCGCTTTCCGCCGCGAGCAGCAGGTGGGGCCGGTCGAGGTCGACGCCGACCCGGCGGCCGCGCTCGGTGAGTCCGGCGGGGTCCCGGTGCGGGGCGGAGAGCAGGTCGGTGAGGAGCTCGCCGCGTACCCGGTTCTCCGTTTCGGCGACCGAGCGTCGCAGCATCAGCAGCAGGGCGGTGACGACCGCGGCGCGTTCGAAGAGCCGCCGGTCGGGGTCGTCGAGGTGGGCGCGCCCGTGGAGCACCAGGCTGCCGAGCAGCTCCTGCCCGGCGAGCACCGCGCAGACCCACCGTCCGTCGCGGAAGATCGCGCGGGCGGTGGTGCGGGAATCCGCGGTGGCCCCGGCAAGCACCGTCCTGCCCGTGGTGTCCGGGCGGGTATCCGCAACCGCACAGGCGGTGTCCTCGGCGAGGGTGCGGCCCGCGTGGTCGACGGCGGTCAGCCGTCTGCCGAGCGGATCGTGGACGCAGATGGCACCGCCGAGCAGCCCGGCGAGCGCCGCGGCGACCTCCCGTACGTCGCCGCCGCGCAGGACGAGATCGGTGAGCCGGTCATGTGCCTGCTCGGCGCGCTGCATCGCGGCGGAGTGCTCGCGGATGAGGGAGTTGGCCTCGGCGAGGTCCGCGAGCGCGGCCCGGTTGGCGGCGAGGGCCCTCGCGGTGTCGATGGCGATCGCGGCGTGGTCTGCGAGCGAGCACAACAGGGTGACCTCGTCGGGGGAGAAGGTACGCGGCCGCCGGTCCGCCGCGAACAGCACACCGATGACCTTGCCGCCGTCGCCGGAGCTCGACCCGAGCAGCAGCGGGACGCCGAGGATGGCGACCAGCCCCTCCTCGCGGACGCCGGAGTCGATGGTCGGCGTGTGGTGGAACCGCTCGTCGCTCAGGTAGTCAGGGGTTGCATAGGGCCTGGTGGTCTGCGCGACGAGACCGCCGAGACCTTCTCCGAGGCCCAGCCGCAGGCTCTGGAAGAGAGCGGAGGCGGACCCGTCGGTGACGCGCATGTAGGTGTCCCCGGCGTCCTCGTCGGGCAGCGTGAGGTAGGCGGTGTCGGTGCCGAGCAGCATCCTGGCGCGGCGGACGATCGAGGGCAGCACTGCGCCGAGGTCGCGCAGCGAGGCGAGATCGCCCGCGGTGTCGAAGAGCGCCGTGAGCTCGTTCTCGCGGCGGCGGTGCTGACGCAGCGTACGCCGGACCCGCAGCGCGGTCGCCGCGGCCACCTCCAGCTCGCGGAGATCGTCCTTGCCGGTCCCGCAACTGCGCGCACCCGCGACGACCTCGTCGAACGCCTCGGGTGGGGCACCTTCTGCGAGGAGTTCGACGAGACGGCGCATGGACGGCGCGACGGGACGATGCGGCTCGGGCATGGCGGAGGTGATCGTGACGGGGGCGGGTGGGTGCGGGGATCGGAGCGGCTTGGCTCCACGGTACGGAGATCCGGGCCGCCGCACATGTGGCAGGAGGCCACATTCTCACCTTTCGGGGTGGGGATCGTCACCATGGCAGGCCGCCTCCCGGAGAGGTGGATCACAGCCCATGAACAGGGCGTGACGTATGGTGCGCGGATGACTGATGCGAAGAAGAAAGCACAAAGTGACATGCCGGACGTGGTCCATCTCGCCGAGAAGGCCAGCGAGGAGGCAACGGCCGAGGCCGCGACGACCAAGGATTCGTCTCCTCGGGCCGGCGCACCGGCGGTCGAGCGCAGCGTGAAGAGCTCGCTGACGCCGGTGTTCGACGCCGTCGTCCGGGAGTGGCGCGCCAAGGGCCGGGACATACCGCTGCGACATAAGCCGGCGGTTCCGGCGCAGACCCGTCACGCCGCCTAGGAACCGCCGCCCGAGCCCTCGCCCCGCTCCCGGGGACGAGGGCTCCGCCATGCCCGGGTCACCACCCGCGCACGGTCACGGCGTGACGAAGTGATAGCCCGCGTCCAGCAGGCGCGGCAGGACGATCCGCAGAGCCGACAGCGTCTGGGAGCGGTCCCCGCCCCCGTCGTGCTCGAGGATGATGGAGCCGGGCCTGGTGGTCCGCAGGATCGTCTGCGCGATGCGAGAGACCCCCGGCCGCGCCCAGTCGCGCGGGTCGACGGACCAGTCCAGGGGGCGCATGCCGAGTGCCCTGCAGGCGGCGAAGGTGGACTGCGTCCACGCGCCGTAGGGGGCGCGGAAGAGCCTCGGCCGCTGGCCCGAGATGCTCTCGATCATGTCGCTCGTGCGTTCGAGCTGCTCGCGGACGCCCGCCGGGGTCGCCGCGGCCAGGTCGGCGTGGGTCCAGGTGTGGTTGGCGACGAGGTGGCCGTGGTCGGCAACGGCGTGCACCAGGGCGGGGTCTGCGGCGGCGCGGATGCCGACCTGGCAGAACGTCGCGGTTATCCCGTATCTGCCGAGCAGGTCGAGCACTTGCGGCGTCCATTGCGGGTCCGGACCGTCGTCTATGGTCAGCGCGATCGCGCGCGATCCGTCCTCCACGTAGAACTCGGGCGCCTGCGTCGTCGGCCGCTTGCCCGCGGCGCCCGGCTGCGGCGTGCCTCCTCGGTGGGAGTCGCCCGGCATCATCGTCGGTTCGGTGGTGGGCCGGGCCGGCGCTGAAGCGTGCGTGGCACCGCTGTCGGAGCATCCGCTGAGCAGCAGCAGACCACCGGCGGACAGCAGGGTCCGGCGGGATATCGGCGTTCTTGTCATAACAGTGCAGGACTGTAGTGGCGGGCCGGGGGGCGGCTTCAAGTCCCGGACGGACCGTCACCTCATCCCCCTCCCGCCGGGCCGGCGGACGACAACGACCGTGGCCAGATTCCCCCATTCAGTGGGTGTGATTTTCTGCGCATTTGTCGATGAATATGTTGATATTCAACTCTGACCGTTGGTCATCGTGAAGCGCCTGGGGTGATCGTGTCACGTCGTGTGTACCACCTTCGTGTGGCGGGAGCGGCATTGATCGCGTCGAGCGCACTGGTCGCATGCACGGGGGTCGCGGGGGCCTTCGTCCCCGACGGCGTGCGGTTCACGGAGCAGCTCCAGGTGGCACCGGGCGTCGAGTACCGCGAGTTCTCCGTCCCCTTGGCGCACGGCGTTGCCTACGGACACCTGCTGGTGGCGGATCTGAGTGACCGTCGCGTGTCGGTCGATCTGCTCCACCCCGCCGCCGTCGCCGGCCGCGAGACGGTGTCACGGATGGCGGACGACCAGGGCGCGGTGGGGGGTGTCAACGGGGACTTCTTCGACGTCAGCGAGGCACAGCACCCGGGCGTGGATGCGACGGGGGCCGCGGTCGGCCCCGCGATCGCCGCCGGCGAGGTCTTGAAGGCCGCGGTGCCGCGCGGCCAGCGGTTCGGCCCCGCCCTGCCGACCGGCGCCTCCGACCAGGACGTCATCGGAGTGGGAATCGACCGCGTGGCGCGCATCGACCGGCTCTCCATGACCGGTTCCATCACCACCCCGCACGGCACGCTCGAACTGCGCGGCCTGAACCAGTACGCCCTGCCCGTGGGCGGGATCGGCGCCTACACCTCGCGGTGGGGCCGCACCTCCCGCTACCGGGCCGTCTGCGGCACGGACCACCGGCGCGCCGACTCCTGCAGCACGGACACCCACGAGGTGACGGTGGCCCACGGACGGGTCAGCGCCGTCTCGCAGACGCCCGGCTCCGGCGCCATCCCCCGTGACACCGTCGTCCTGGTGGGCCGTGAGGCCGGCGCGGAGCAGCTGCGGCGGCTGCGGGTGGGCGACGCGGTGCACGTCACGCACCGGCTCGCCGGCGGCGCGGACCGCGCCCCGGGGCCGCTGGTGATGGCGGGGTTCTCCGTGTCGGGCGACGGCACGAAGACCGGACCGCTCGCGCTCGCACTGCAGAACCTCATGCTGCGCGAGGAGGCAAACGTGGAGCGCCAGGTGTCCGCGGCGCAGCACCCGCCACTGCGGTTCGCGATCGGTGGCTTCCCCATCCTGCGCGGTGGCAAACCGGTACGCGGACTCGACGACGCGGCGCGCGCCGTGCGCACCAGCGCGGGATACGGCCCCGGCGGCCACCTGTTCTATCTGATGGCACTGGACGGCGACTCGCGTGCCCGCTCCGGGATGACCCTGCGCGAACTGGCCGGTCTGATGCGGAGCATCGGATCCGAGGACGCGGTGGACCTGGACGGCGGCGGTTCGAGCACGCTGGTGGTGCGTACCCCGGGCGGCGACCATGTCTCGGTGCGCAACCACCCGTCGGGCGGCTCCGAACGGCCGGTGGCCGACGGCGTCGGCATCTTCGTCCACAAGTGACCGGGCGCCCGGCGGCACGGGCCGCCGGGCGCCGGAAACTCGGCCCTACCGGGCGAAGGTCGAGGTGTCGATGACGAAGCGGTAGCGGACGTCGCTGTCGACGACCCGCTTGTACGCCTCGTTGATCCGGTCCACCGGGATGGTCTCGATCTCGGCGCCGATGCCGTGAGCGGCGCAGAAGTCGAGCATCTCCTGGGTCTCGGCGATGCCGCCGATCATCGACCCGGCCAGGCTCTTGCCGCCCTGGATGAGCGAGAACATGGCGACCGGCACCGGGTTCTCGGGCGCGCCCACGTTGACGAGTGTGCCCTCCGCCGTCAACAGGCCCAGATACGCATTGAGTTCCAGGTTGGCCGAGACGGTGTTGACGATCAGGTCGAAGGAGCCGGCGAGCTCGGTGAAGGTGGCGGGGTCACCGGTGGCGCGGAAGTGGTCGGCGCCGAACCGCAGGCCGTCGTCCCTCTTGCGCAGGGAGTGGCTGAGGACGGTGACCTCGGCACCCATGGCGTGGGCGATCTTGACACCCATGTGCCCGAGCCCGCCCATGCCGACGATCGCTACCTGAGTGCCGGGTCCTGCATTCCAACGGCGCAGTGGCGAGTACAGGGTGATGCCGGCGCACAGCAGCGGCGCCGCGACGTCGAGCGGCAGCGCGTCCGGGATGCGTAGCACGTAGTTCTCGTCGACGACGACGTGTGTGCTGTAGCCGCCGTAGGTCGGCTCTCCGTCGCGGCCCACGGCGTTGTACGTGCCGACTCCCTGGGTGCAGTACTGCTCGCGCCCCCCCTTGCAATGGGCACAGGAGCGGCAGGAATCGACGAAACAGCCGACGCCCACCCGGTCGCCGACCGCATGACGGGTGACGCCGGGACCGGTCTCGGTGACCACACCGGCGATCTCGTGCCCGGGGACCATGGGGAAGATTCCGTCACCCCATTCCTCGCGGGCCTGGTGGATGTCGGAGTGGCAGATACCGGCGTACTTGATCTCGATCAGGACGTCGTGCTCGCCGACCGTGCGACGAGTGATCGTCGTGGGTTCCAGAGGGGCTTTGGGAGTAGGTGCCGCATAGGCGGAAACGGTGGTGCTCATGCCGCGACCGTACGACTTGGAGCGCACTCGAACACAAGTCGGGTGATCCGGGACCACCGAGGACAGGCGCATCCGCGCGCGCGGGAATTCATTCCCCTTTTTCTTACGAAAAGCCCGCTATCGCGGAATGCTCGCATAGTCCATCTACCTATGTCATCGCGAATTCGGGTAAAGCGCCTGATATTTGGGCGGCTTGACACGGTCACCACCTGAACCTGTCGTCGCCGGCCGTCTGCGACGGCGAAACGGCGTAGGCGGCGGGCATCCCGAACACCATCGATGCAGCCGCCATAGAGAAGGCGGCAAGAGCAACGCGTTTACGGTGCATGTCTGTTCCTCCTGGCATCTGTGGCGGTGCGACGGACCGGCTCCACGCTTACGAGTCGCCATAAATCATCACAAAAAGGAACGTAAGATGAACATAAGAGTGGGATATTCTTAACGCGGTCCAAAAGTTCCTGACGGCGTGTTGCCATCCCGTCGGCCCACCCTGGCCCACCGTCGGTCCCCATTCAGGTGGACCGCATAGCATTCCGCCCATGTCCAAGCCCGGCCGACATTGGCTGATCCGGAACGCGCCGTGGCTGCTGGCCGCGTCCCTCGTGCCCCACGTGGCTCTCCTGGTGTTCGGTCTGCGCACCGATGGGCTGATCGATCTGCGGGTCTTCCGCTCACTGCCGCCCGCCCTGCTGACCGGGCAGCTGTACGACGTGCGACTCGTCCTGCACGGCACGAGCATCTTCCCGCTGCCGTTCAGCTATCCGCCGTTCGCCGCCCTGCTGTTCCTGCCCATGTCCGCCCTGCCGTGGACGGTCGTCGGCGTCCTGTGGGACGCGGCCTCGTTGCTGTGCCTGGCGTGGTTCGTCCACCGCTGCCTGTCGCTGACCGGGGTGCGCGACGCCCGCGTCACCATGGTGTGGACCGCGGGTCTGCTGTGGATCGAACCGGTGCAGACCACGCTCGACTTCGGTCAGGTCAACCTCTTCCTCGCCGCGCTCACCCTGTGGGCCCTGACCCAGCGCAACGCGTGGGCGACGGGGCTGGGGACCGGGATCGCCACCGCGGTCAAACTCGTCCCCGGTATCTCGGTGCTCTACCTGCTGGCCACCCGGCGCCGTTCGGCGGCCGCCTGCTGGGCCGCGGTCTGCGCGGCGACGGCAGGCGTCGCCTGGCTGATCTCCCCGGCAGCGTCGGAACGTTTCTGGTTCCATCTGCTGGGCGACGCCGGACGTGACGGGCCGATAGGCTCGGTGATCAACCAGTCGTTGCGCGGCGCTCTTTCACGCACGGCCGGTCACGACGTGGGCACTACCGCACCCTGGCTGATCGCGGCAGCGCTCGCCGTCGTCCTCGCGGTGCGCGCCCTGCGGACCGCGATCAGGCACGATGACGCGTTCGCCGCGATCGTCACCGTCGAACTCCTCGGCCTGCTGCTCTCCCCGATCTCATGGGACCACCACTGGGTGTGGGCCGCCGCCGTGATCATCTGGTCGGCTCCGCGGCGATCCGCCGTCGGACGGCTGCCGTGCTGGGCGTGGACGGCGGCCACCGCCACCTGGCCCGTCACCCTGCTGCTGCGGCTCCAGCCGACCATCTGGGCGTTCAGCCGCCCCTGGTACCTGTCGGCCCTCGGCTGGGTCTATCCGGCCTGCGCCGTTGTCACGTTCCTGTGCATCGCCGCGGCACCCGGGGAGCAGGCGGCGGACGCGCCACGCGAGGCCGTCATGCGCAACCCGCCGACGCTCGTAGGGGATCCACCGGACAGCCGTGCGCTTCCCCCTCCCGCTGGGTAGGAGCGCTGATGCACACGGCAGCGCCGTGCCATCAGACAGGGGAGAGCGTTCCATGCAGATCCGCGCCATTTACGCCACCGACCTGTTTACCGGTACCGCGGCCGCACCGCGGCAAGTCGTCCGGATACGGGTGGCGGGCCCGGCCGGCGGCCCCGTCTCGGTGCGGCTCGAAGGCCCCGCCGTCAGCACGCCGGAACCGGCGGTACTGCCCGGGCTCGGCGACGGGGAGGAGCGCGAGGCCGAGGTGGGCGTCGTGCTCGCCGCCCCGGTCCAGGAGGGCTCCTTCCGTCGCGTCACCGCCCTCGCCGACAGCACCGGCGCCACCGCCGCGCTCGACGGCCGCATCGAGGCCGCCGTCCCGGGCTGGACGATGTGGATGGTCTCGCACTTCCACTACGACCCGGTGTGGTGGAACACGCAGGCCGCCTTCACCCAGTCGTGGTACGACGTCCCCGTCGCCGAGGAGCGACGCCACAAGACCGCCGTCCTCACCGCCTTCGACCTGGTGCGGGCTCACCTGGATGCCGCGCGCAAGGACCCGGACTACAAGTTCGTCCTCGCCGAGCTCGACTACCTCAAACCGCACTGGGACGCCTGCCCGGAGGACCGGGAGGACCTGCGCCGCTTCCTGCACGAAGGGCGCGTCGAACTCGTCGGCGGAAACTACAACGAGCCCAGCACCAACCTCACTCACCCCGAGTCCACGGTCCGCAACGCCGTTCACGGCATCGGCTACCAGCGCGACGTCGTCGGCGGCGACCCGCGCACCGCCTGGATGCTCGACGTCTTCGGCCACGACCCCTCCTACCCCGGGCTGATGGCCGACGCCGGTCTCACCGCCAGCTCCTGGGCGCGCGGCCCCTTCCACATGTGGGGCCCCCGCGGACACGTCCGCGACAACACCCGCATGCAGTTCCCCTCCGAGTTCGAGTGGATCTCGCCGAGCGGACGCGGGCTGCTCACCAGCTACATGGCCAACCACTACAGCGCCGGCTGGGCGCTGGACAACCACGCCAAGACCCTGGAGCAGGCGATGGAGCAGGCGTACGAGCAGTACGCACAGCTCAAACCGGTCGCCGCCACCCGCAATGTGATGCTGCCGGTCGGCGGTGACCACGTCATCCCCTCCCGGTGGAGCACCCACGTCCACCGCGCCTGGGCTGACAGGTACCTCTGGCCCCGCTTCATCGTCGGCCTGCCCCGCGAATACCTCGACGCCGTCCGCACCGAGCAGGGCGGACGGCCGTTCAGCCCGCAGACCCGTGACATGAACCCGGTCTACACCGGCAAGGACGTCTCATACATCGACACCAAACAGGCCCAGCGCGCCGCCGAGGTGGCGGTGCTCGACGCCGAACGGCTGGCCGCGCTCGCCACCCTCACCGGCGGGCGCTACCCGGACGAGGCCCTCGACAAGGCCTGGCGTCAACTCGCCTTCGGCGCCCACCACGACGCCGTCACCGGCAGCGAATCCGACCAGGTCTATCTTGATCTGCTCGGCGGCTGGCGCGAGGCCTACGAACTGGGGGACGCGGTGCGCACCGCGGCCGCCGACCGTCTCGCCGCCCTGATCGACACCGGTGACACACCCGGCCGGCCCGTACTCGCCGTCAACACCCTGTCCTGGCCGCGCGATGGCCTCGCCACCGTCACCGTCCGCTACCCGCAGCCGGGCCCGCGCGGCGCCGCCGTGCACGACCACACGGGCACGCCCCTGCCCGCCGTCACTGAGGCCGTCCGCCGCCACCCCGACGGCACCGTCGCCGAGCTGACGCTCGGCTTCCTCGCCCGCGGCGTGCCCGCACTCGGACACCGCCTCTACCGGATCGTGGACGCCCCCGGACTCCCGGACGCCTGGTGCGAGAGGGAAGGCTGCCGCGCCCAGAACGCCGCCTTCCGTATCGAAGCGGACCCGGGCCGCGGCGGCGCCCTGACCAGCATCCGCGACCTACGAGCCGGGCGCGAGCTGCTGCGCAACGGCGCGCTCGGCGCGGAGTTCACCCTTCAGGGGGAGTACGCCACCCACCCGCGATGGGGCGAAGGCCCGTGGCACCTGCTGCCCAAGGGCCCGGGCATCGGGTCGGGCTCGTCGAGGGGCCGGGTACGCGCCGAGGCCTCACCGATCGGCTCCCGCCTCGTCACCGCCGCGCGCATCGGCGACCTGACGATCACCCAGGTGGCGAGCTGCCTCGACGGCCTGGAACGGATCGAGTTCAGCGCCCACGTCGACGGCTCCATCGGCCAGGACCACCTGCTCAGAGTGCGCTTCGGCCTCGATCTGCCGGGCGCCAAGCCCGTCCACGAGGTCGGCTTTGCGGCCATCGGCCGCTCCTTCGGCTTCCCCGGCTCCGACGCGGGCGAGGAGCTGTGGACGCTCGACAACCCCGCCCACACCTGGGCCGGGCTCTCGGCCACCGTCCGCATCGCACTGCGCCGCCCAGACGGTGACACGCAAGAGCATGCCGTGGGCGTCGCCGAGGTCGTCGAGCCCGACGACGAGACGCGGCGCGACGACGTCCGTGCGCTGCTCGCCGCCCTCGCCGGCCAGGGCGTCACCGCCACCTGCACCCGCCCGGGCGGACCCCGCTACGGTGCGCTCGACCTCGACTCCAACCTGCCCGACCTGCGCGTCGTGCTGGGCAGCCCGGACACCAACGGCTACGCGGCCGAGCTCCTCGACGCCGCGGGGCCGGCCTACGCCAAGGTCCTCGCCGACACCGGGCGGGTCTTCGTGCCCGCCGCGCGCCCGCAGCGCGAGACATGGGTGCCGGGCGCCGACGTCACCGGCACCCGCGATCTGCCGGCGCTGGTCGTCGCCGGCATCGCCGCCCTCGCCGCCGACCTCGACGACTCCGTCATCGACGTCGGCCAGGCCGAGCTGCCCGGGACCACCGAACCCTACGGCGGTCACGGTGTCGCCCTGCTGAACCGGGGCACCCCGAGCCATGTCGCCGAGACCGACGGCACCTTCCACCTGAGCCTGATGCGCTCGTGCACCGCCTGGCCGAGCGGCGTCTGGCTCGACGGCGAACGCCGCACCGCCCCCGACGGCTCCGGGTTCCAGCTCCAGCACTGGTCCCACACCTTCGAGTACGCGCTCGTCGCGGGCGAGGGCGACTGGCGCGAGGGCCGGTTCGTCCGCGCGGGACAGGAGTACAACCACGCCCTCCTCGTCCGTCCCGTGCCCGAGCGGGACGGTGCGGCGAGCCCGGCTCAGGCATCGTTGCCCCCGGTGGCGGGCCTCGCCTCCGTCGAGCCCGACACTGTCCTGCTGACCGCGCTCAAGGCGCGCGGCAACCCGCTCGCCTCGGCGCACACCCGCGAACCGGCGGACGGCGCCGGACTCACCGCGCGTCTGTACGAGTCGGCAGGACGGGCCACCACCGCCCGCATCCGCCTTTTCACCGGCGTGCAGGCCGCACACCGCACCGATCTCCTCGAACAGGACGACCGGGACGCGCTCGTCGTGCGCGACGCGACCGCCGAACTCCCGCTGCATGCTGCAGAGGTCGCCACCCTCGCACTGCACCCGTCCGCCACCGGCACGGCCACGGACGCCGCCGGATCCACCGTCCCGCTCGGCCCGTGCACGGAGCCCGCGCAACCGGTCTTCACCCGGTACTGGCTGCACAACAAGGGCCCGGCGCCCCTGGGGTACCTGCCCGTCAGCGTGCACCTGACGCCGGTGGCCTCGGCGCATGCCGTGCTCCCTGAGCCCGGGTCGGCGACCCGGCTCCGCCTCACCGTGGCCACCTCGACGCGCCCCGCCGCAGGCCGCATCGAGCTGGACGTCCCCGAAGGGCTCACCGTCCAGGCGCCCACGCTCGACTACGACCTGGCGCCCGGCGAGCACGCGGCCTTCACCCTCACGGTCCGCGTCTCCGGCACCTTCGGAACCCCCGCACCGGGCGTGCCGCTGTTCGTCGCGGCCCGTATCCGCGACGAGTACGGCCAGACCCTGGAGGACGCACTCCCCGTCCTCGCCGGGCCGATTCCGGGCGAGACGCAGATCCAGCCGCTCTCGGTCGGCCTCGACACCGGCCCTCTACGGCTCGAACCGGGTCGCAGCGCCCCCGTCGAGGTGCGGTTGCGTGGCCTCGCGGGCAGCGAAGTCCGCGGCGAGGCCCAGCTGTTGAGCCCTTACGGGACCTGGGGCGGACGGGCCGACCTCACCGTCGAACCGTGGACGCAGGGCTTCGCCGTCGGTCCCGGCGAGGCGTACGTGCTGCGCTGGACGGCGACGGCCGCCCCCACCGCGCGCCCCGGCAGCCGGCTGTGGGCGCTGGTCCGGGTGGCCGCATTCGGCAGCCTGCACTACACCCGTCCTGTCCCGATGGAGATCGTCCCGCAGGACGACGCCGACGGCTGACACCGGGAGACCCCGAGGCCCTCACGAGCTGCGGGCGCGCTCCTGGCGGACCAGATACCGCTCCTCGATCGACTTCGTGCCGAACGGCCAGACCCGCTCCCTGCGGGACCAGGCCAGGAAGGCGGCGCAGCCGGCGAGGAGCCAGGCGACGGACCATTCGACCGGGTGCGCGCCGGGCGCGTCGTGATCGGCCGCGGCGAACATGAACAGCCAGGTGACGAGTGCGACCAGGGCAGGCAGCGGATACAGCCACATCCGGTACGGCCGCTCCAGCGCCGGCTGGCGCCTGCGCAGCACGAACAGCGCGAGCGTCTGCGAGACGGACCCCGACGAGCCCACCAACAGCCCAGCGGTGACGAGCAGTTGGATCAGCACATTGAGATCGGCATACCGGCCGACGAGGAATCCGGCCGCCATGATCAGGCCCATCGCGAGCTGGCCGACGAGCGGGAAGCGGTGCCGGGGGTGCAGCCGGGCGAAGCTCCGCAGGAACAGGCCGTCGAGGGCCGCCTGGTACGGCGTGCGAGAGGCGGTGAGCGTCCCGACGAAGACCGAGGCGAACGCGGTGACCAGGATGAGCACGGTCACCGCGTTCGCCGTCGCCGGGCCCCAGGCGTTCGCCACCACCGCGGAGGCGACGGACTTCGAGGCGGTCGAGTCCGGGTCGAGCATCCGGTGCCAGTCGAGCGCGCCCAGTGCACCGATCTGCAGCAGCAGATAGATGCCCATCACCCCGATGATCGACGCGACCGTGGCCTTGGGCAGGCTCCGTCCCGGCCGGGCGACCTCGGCGCCCATCACGGCCGCGTTGTTGTATCCCATGTAGTCGTAGACGGCGATGCCGAGACCGCCTGCCACACCGCTCCAGAAGTGGCCCGAGCCGACGTCGAACGCGCCGGGCGGATAGGTGAAGGCGCGTGACGGATCGAACCGCACGAAGGCGGCGACGAGCACAGCCGCCACGGCCACCACCATGACCGCCCACATGACGACCGTGAGCCGCGCCACCGAACCGACCCTGCGCCACAGCAGCAGCATGGTGAAGGCGATCACCGCGAGTCCGACGAGCGTCCCCTCCGTTGTGGTCATCGACGGCCACAGGAAGCCCAGGTACTGCACGATGCCGATGACTCCGGTGGAGACGACGAGGGGGAGTCCCAGGACGGTGGTCCAGATGATCATGAAGGGCATCAGTTTGCCGGTGCGGTACTGGAACGCCTCGCGATGGTAGATGTACGCGCCGCCCGCACCGGGCATCGCCGCGCTGAGCTCCGCCCAGCCCAGCCCGTCGCACAGCGCGAGCAGAGCGCCCGCCGCGAAGCCCACGATCGCCTGCGGCCCGCCGAACGTCGACACCATCAGCGGAATGGTGATGAACGGTCCGATGCCGACCATGCCGGCCATGTTGAGGGCCGTCGCCTGGAACGCGGTGATGCGACGTTCGAGCCCGCCGCTGCCCGGCGGCGCGTCGGCGGACGGGTTGGTCCGGGCGGACTCGACGGCGGCCGGGGGCTCAGGCTCGGTCACGGATCACCCTCCCGCCTCGCGGCGCACCGACGGTGCGCACCCACCTACTGTGAAGAACCGATTCCGCCGCGACAAGACGGCGGCGGCAGGTCAGTTCAGCGGAAACCAGCCCGGGTGCATCCGCCAGTGCCCTCCCGCCCGCAGGTGGTCGGCCACCGCACGTTGCAGCGTGGTGCGCCGCGGCAGCTGGTCCACGGCCACCGGGGAAGCGGCGCGGAAGACGAACTCCACGATGGGCCCGTCACCCGGGTAACCGCCTTCGCCGGGCGCGGCGAGCCGGAAACGGCGCTGGAACCGCATGATGTTGGTCTCCGGACCCAGATACCGGGCGAGCTGGGGATCCAGCAGCCAGGAGACACACACCACCCGCTGGGCCGGCCAGTGCGGAAAGCACGCCGGGAAGAACGCGCGAGCCCGGCGAAGCGACTCCTCGCAGGCGTCCGGCGTCAGCGGACCCTCCGCCGGGATGTGCAGGCTCAGCGCGGCGCCCTCCACCCCGGGGACCGTCCCGCGGGCCAGCACCACCCGCTCGTACTGCAGCGCGCCCAGCCGGTGGACGGCGCCCCGGAAATGCAGCGTGAACCAGTCCTGCTTGTCCAGCCCCCCGACTCCGTGCATCACGCGGTGCAGGCCCACCTTCTCCCCGAGGTCGGCGAGCGTCGCGTCGACGACATCACCCGGGATCCCGCGGGCGGCGCTCCAGCTGCGGACGTCGGGCGCCGCGGCGAGGAAGACGTGGACGAAGAACCAGCGGCCGTGCCCGCCGAGAGCCGCGGGCAACGACGGCCACTGCCACGCGGGCCCCGGCTCGCCCAGGGAGCGGGCCAGCAGATGGCGGCACCGCTCCAGCAGCCACCACAGCTCCGGCTCCTTATCGGGGCAGGGCGCGAACCCGGCCGCCTCCGCCGCATCCTGCCCGGAAAGACCAAGACGGCGCAGCACAGCGGCAGTCTCGCGGGGACCGTCACGTGGCGTCGGGTCCGGCGGCTGGCCGACGGCGGCCAACGTGGTGAGCCACCGGCGGTGTCCCGGCCCGAGCCCGAGGCGCGCCGCGACCTCGTCCGGCCCGGCAGGAGCAGGAGATGGACGCATGACCCCCACGCAGATGGATTGACGGTCCGTCAGGAAGCATTCTACCGTCGCCGCATGGCGACCCTCGCGGCCTTCGACCTCACCGGGCGCACCGCCCTCGTCACCGGCGCCGCCGGCGGAATCGGCCGGGCCACGGCGGAGCTCCTCGCCGAGGCGGGCGCAACCGTCCACTGCGCCGACCTCGACGGCCCGGGGGCACACGAGACCGCGGAACGGATCACCGGCAGCGGCGGAACCGCGGCCGCGCACGCCGTCGACGTCACCGACCGCCGGCAGGTCGCTGAGGCCGTCGGCGCCGTGGTGGGCACGCACGGCTGCCTCGACGTCCTGGCGAACATTGCCGGGATCATGCACCTCAGTACCGTGGTGGAGACCACCGACGCCGATCTGGACCGCGTCTTCGCCGTCAACTTCAAGGGCGTTCTGCACGGCTGCCAGGAGGCCGCCCGAGTGATGACGCAGCGCGGCAGCGGCTCCATCATCACGATGGCCTCCGGCGCCGTCGACACCGGCCGGGCCGGCCTGCTGTGCTACAGCGCCGCAAAGGCCGCCGTCGTCCAGCTCACCAGGACGCTCGCCACCGAGGCGGGGCCCCACGGCGTGCGGGTCAACGCCGTCGCCCCCGGTTATGTGCGCACCCCCATGACCGCCCGCCCCACCGCCGAGGAACAGCGCGCGGTGGAGGCACCGATGGTGCGGGCGACACCGCTGGGGCGTCTCGGCAGCCCGCTGGACATCGCCCGCACCGTGCTCTTCCTCGCCTGTGACGCCTCGGCGTTCGTCACCGGCCAGATCCTGCGTCCCAACGGCGGGATCGCCATGCCGTGGTGAGGCACCGGGTCACGGGCGGCGGTAGCCCGCCAGGGTGTCGTCGAACACGCCCGCGATGACGGCATGCCCGGCCCGGTTGGCGTGGATGTCCTCGTACGGGGTGCACATCCAGGTGAGCAGGCAGATCTCCGCCACGTTCTTCGGCAGCGGGCCGAAGCCGGGCACCGCGACCGTGGGCGTGAACTCATTGGTGGAGAACGCCCCGGACACATCGGCGACGCGGAAGCCGTGCAGCCGCATCGCGGCCGCGATGACCCCGTTGAACGTGTCGGCGAGCGGCACCGACAACGCCGCGTCCCGCTGCCCGGCGGAGCCCTCCAACCACGCGGCGAGGAACGGGTCGTAGTACGTCATGCCCACGTACCGCGGGAACGCGGCGCCGGCGGCACGCAGCTCACGGGTGATCCGCGGCAGATCGGTGGCCACCTCGCCCAGCCCCTTCGCCACGCAGCCCGCGTCGATCGAGCCGGAGGCGAAACAGCCGTCGACGTCGTTGGCGCCGATGTCCAAGGTGACCGTGGTGACCTGGCCCCGGTGGTGGCGCAGGAACGACGTGGCGGCCGCAAGCTGCGACGCCGCCCCCGGATAGCTGCAGATCCCGCCGTCGATCATCGTCGTCGTGGTCTCACCGCTGCAGCCCAACTGCACGTGGACCAGGCTCGGATCCCGCTGCTTCAGCCGGGCGTAGAGCTGGTCGGTGTAGGAGACGCCGGGGACGTTCCCGCGGGCGTCCGGCTGGTAACCGGCGGCCAGGGAGTCGCCCAGCGACAGGTAGTAGTGCGGCCGCGCGGGGTGCGGCGCCGCGGCGACGGGTGAGGCGGCGGCCGTGCCCGTGGTGAGGGAGGCGGCCAGCAGCGTCGCGCTCGCCACCGCGCCCATGGCGAGCCGTGCGCGACGCCGGAACGAGCCGGGGGACGGTGCATGCATGGGGTGCTCCTCTCCGGCCCGGGCCGACAACGGCCCATGGCGAGGGAATTATGCGCCCCGGTGAATGCCCGTTGACAAGGCGTCGTCAGCCACGAGTTGAACGGGTATCTGCCCCCCGTCCGGGCGGGCCGCAAACGGTCTCTCCCGAACATCCCCAGCGCTTCAACAGCGGTGCGACGATCCGCTACTACGCCACCCCCGACGCCCTCGCCGCCGGGCTGAAGGACCGGCAGGTCCAACTTCGTCCCCGGCAGCCTGCCGCCCGCGGTCGAGAACGCCAGCCGGGGCGGCACAGCACGTTCCAGACCAGCGAGGAGAGCAACTCCGAGACCGCTTCCCGGCCTTCGACACCACGCACAGGCCGTTCTCGAACCCCGTGCTCCACCGCGCCGCCGCGCTGCTGGCCGACCGGGAGGCCCTGGTGAGGGACGTCCACGGGCACACGGTGCAACCGCTGTACTCACTCATCCCGGAAGGGATCCTCGGCCACACCAACCCCTTCTTCGACCAGTACGGGGCGTGGCCCGGACGCCGCCAGAGCGAAGGAACTGCTGCGCTCGGCCGGAACCCGCACGCTTCACCCGCCGTCGTCCGCGCCCGTCGGCAGTGCCGGTTCACCGGCGATGCGCTTCCACTCGTCGTCCGTCAGCAGCCGGGACCGCAACAGGAACCGGACGCCTTCGGGCGCTTCGAGCGAGAAGCCGCTGCCCCGCCCCCGGACCACGTCCACGGTGAGATGGGTGTGCCGCCAGTACTCGTACTGATCGGCGCTCATCCAGAACGGCGTGTCCTCGGCCACCGTTCCGAGCAGCACGTCCGAGGCGCCGACCCGGAACTCGCCGCGCGGGTAGCACATCGGCGCGCTGCCGTCGCAGCACCCGCCGGACTGGTGGAACATCAACGGCCCGTGCCGCGCAGCCAGACGCCCCACCAGCTCCTCGGCGGCCGCCGACAGCTCCACCCGCCGGGTGCGCGGGCCACCCGCGCCCATCAGAAGAACCCGGGCTTCTGGGACGAGTTGCCGGCCGAAAGGTTCGTGGTCTCATGGTCGTGCATGCCGGGCTCCTTCCTTGACCAGCCAAGACGGATGAGGTCGCCCGCACGTCGCCACCCGGTCCGGAACTGGCCCACATCCTGCTCACGTTGTCACTGAGTCAGGTTAATTCCTCCCAGCGGCGGTCCGCCCCGCTGGGACCGGCCCATTGTCGGCGCGATCGCCGGGCCGAACGCGGACCTGGTGGTGCGCAGCAGCACCGCGCCCCACGCGCCTAGAAGGTGTGCGGGCGCCCGCCATCCCGGGCGGGCAGCGCGACCCCGGAGCCTGATGAGCTGAGACGGCCGAGGCGGCGCCGCCCGGCCACCGGACACGCCGGGGCCGGGCGGGGTGAGCGAAACCGCTCCGATGACGTTCGCGTCAGTCGGCTCAGTCGACCGTCAGTGTGAACGGGCCGGCCAGCACGCTGTAGCCGTTGTCGGCCAGGTAGTAGACCGAGTAGGTGCCCGGGCCCGACAGCTTGCTCGTGCTGAAGGTCAGGGCACCGCTGGCGTTGGGGGCGTACTGCCAGGTAAGCGAAGATTTCTGACCAGGTGTCACCCCAGCCGGATAGATCCCGATCCAGTTGGTCGAGCTGACCTGGCTCGCTGTCGGTACGGAGTAGCGGAAGGTGACGTTGCCGCCATTGGCGATGGCGGGCGTGTTGCTGGTCAGCGTGGGCGTGCCGGCGCCGGATGGTGCGAAGGCGTCGTTCATGGGCGTCGCGTAGGTGTCGTTCGCGGTCAGACCGGGCAGGCCGAGTGCCTCCTCGATGGTGCGGGCGGTGCTGTAGTGGTCATAGCGGGTCACGCTGCTCGTCCCGGCAGGGACGCTGCCCTGCGAGCCGAGGATGACCGTCGCGATGTGGTTGTCCGCCTCGGTCTCGGACTCGTCCCAGGTCAGGATGAGCAAGGACCTCTGCTGGGTCCATGCCGGGGAGGACAGCACGGGCGCGAGGGTCTGCTGCAGCCAGCCGTCCTGTGTCTTCAGGCTGGTGGAGTTGCCGTTGCCGGACTGCTCGCCGTCGTAGTAGTCGTCGGCCGCGATCCAGGAGAAGTTCGGTGTCGTCGCGGCGCTCCGCAGATCGGTGGTCAGCTGCGTGGTGTCGAACAGGTGGGCGGCGCAGCGGGCGGCGTTGCCGCTGATGTCCGTGTAGTTGATGAACGGCGCGTCGTCGGGCTCGTAGTACTTGTCATAGTTCGTGTTGGTGTTGCAGGGGGTGCCCATGCCCTGCTCGTAGGCCTTCCAGGTCTTGCCTGCCGTCTCGATGGTGTCGCCGAGGTTCTTCTCAGGGGAGTTGATGTTCGGCCAGTAGGTGGCGCCCGTGGTGTACGTGTCGCCGCCGGCGACGGCCAGGTAGTTCTCGTCGCTCGGGTGGTAGACGGCGTGGTAGTCGGTCATGGTGGCGCCTTGTGCCATCAGGCTGTGCATGTACGGCGTGTCCGTCGGGTCGTTCATGATCTCGGAGTAGTCGGTGTTCTCCATCATGACCATGAAGACGTGGTCGTAGCCGGGCACGCGGGAGGTCGGCGGCGTCAGGGGGGCCGGGGAGGTGACCGGCGTGCTGAGCGTCAGGGACAGGTTGTCCAGGTAGCCGGTTTCGTGGGACGAGTCGAGGAACTGCACCTGCACCTGGATGCTGCGCGTCCCGGCCGGAACCGACCCGGTGGCGCTGCGGGCGAGGAACTCCGTGGTGTCCGAGCGGTCGGCGGCCGACACCGTCGGCAGTTTGGCCACGCCGAGCTGCTGCCCGTTCGTGCCCTGGAACTGCAGCGAGACCGCGGCGTACCCGCTGTAGACGGTCCAGCCGCCGAGCCAGCCGGACAGGTTGTACGTCACGCCGCCGCCGTCGATCGCGGTGGCGCCGGACGAGACGTCGACGGTCTGCGTCATGGTGCCGTCTCCCTGGTTCCCGGGCGCGAAGAACGCCTTCCCGGGCGCTGGGCTCGACGGGTGCGCGAGGCTCCCGGCCGTGTAGCACATCACGTTCGGGCTGCCGGATTCCACGGTCCAGCCGGGAATCGTGGTGGCAGCGGTCCAGTCGTTGGTGCAGAAGCCGGCCTCGGCGTCACCGTTGACGATCAGGTTTCCGCTGGTGGTCGCCGCGTCTGCGCGAGGTGTGGGGACGGTGATCAAGAGCGCCCCGAGGAGGGCGAGAACGCTGCCGAGGGTTTTCCACAGCAGTCGCATGGGCTACCTCATCACGTGAGTGCCGAAGGGTGGTCATGGACGGAACATGTATATACAGGTTGGCGCTGTCGGCTGGAAGAACGGTGCGCCAACGCTCGGCGACAACGGCGATTCACTAGGTACGCCCCGGGAATTGGGCGATCGCCGTGGCGGAGCCCGATTCGATCGCCTCGAGGCGCTACGGTCATGCTCGCTGCGGCCGGCGTCGTCGTGGTGCTGTGGCTGCTGGCGGGAATTTGCTATGCCCCCTCGTCGGGGATTCACCGCATGACTCTCTACCGCCGCGCCGTGCACGAGAGTCCCCCGCCAGGCGGCGTGCTGGCGGGGGACTCGGCAGCGGAGGGCAGGATCAGGCAGCCCCCATGTTCATACGCGCGGCTTTCGCGCCGGTTCTCTTTCGACGCCGCGTTCGAGTGAATACCGCCTGGCGCGGTGCATGCGCCAGGCGGTGTCCCAGTGCGTCTTCTTCCATCTGGAGGTGATGTTCCTGCGTCGGCGCCTGATGGCGCTTCAGCGCCTCCAGTACCGGTGGAAGCTCCAGGGGTCCACGCGGTAGGCGTCGCGGTAGGACCGGTGCCAGCCGTGGTGGCCGTAGCGCCCGTGGCCGTCGTGGGTAGGGGCGGCAGCGCTCGCGATCGAAGCCGAGCTGCCGAGGGCCGCGAGCGCGACGAGAGTTGTGACTGTTGCCCGCTTCAAAGTGAGGTTCGACATCATCAGTTACCTTTCCTTTTCCCGGTATTTCCGGGTACGTCAATAATGTCCGTCGCGATCTCCCGGGACGCAACTACTGGGAATGGTGATGCACTGTCGTGCCGGGCTGATGAAATAAGGAGTGCGTGAGGGGATTAAAGGAAATCTCATGTGCGGGTGTACCGCGGGCCGCACACGGCCGGCGCTGACGGAGTAATCGTTAAGCTCCCTCTCACCTTCTGGCGATCGCGAGGTAAGAGACGGACTTCACTCAGATGGCTGCCTCGTCCGCCCACCGTCACCCACTGTCACCGCTCCCGCGCGGGCGATGGCCCCCGCAGCGGCAGCGAGTTCTGCGACGGCCGCATGCGTCCCGTGGCTGGCCGACGACGGCTTCCGGCAACAGCTCCGGTACCCATCGGGCGCCGCGCTCTCATGCAGGGCATTCTTCCCGGTGCAGCGCCACTCCCACCGGGGAGTTATGGCGAGTCCCCGGGAATGCTGGAACCCAGGCCGCGGCGCCCTCCGAACCACCTTCCGGTCGGTCAGCCGAGTTCGAGGCTGGTGACGCCGTAGGTGCGTTCCATCCGGCTTGGAGGTACGGGTCCCGCGTACATGCGCACGGTGTGGGAGCGTGGCATCAGCCCCCGGGACGTGGCGAGGGAGCACGCGGCATGGTGGGGTTCGGGGATGTCGATGCAGACCTCTTCGTCCGAACCGAGTGTCGCGGTAAGGGAGTCGAAGAGTGCTTCGGCGTCATCGGGTGTGTCGGCGAACAACGGGCCGATGCGCCAGCTGTGGAGGGCCGGCCGGATTACTCCGTAGCCGACCACATCCGCGTCACGCAGTCGTACATACGCGACGCGGTCGGCGGCGGTCGTCCAGCGGGCGAGGAAGCCACTCCTGTCGGCGGGGAAGCACTTCCTGTCGTAGTCCGCCACGGCATTCAGCACATCCGCTGTGACGGGCACGATTCCCGATGCCATGGATGTGGACCATCTGGGGCGTCCGCAGTGGCGGAGGGCGTGGTGGGCGGCGGTGAACCCTGCTCGCTGGTAGGTGCCTTGTTGGGCGGGGACGGCGTCCAGCCCGATGGTCCTCCCCCCGGCATGGGGCATTGCAGCCTGCCAGGTCGCCGGCCCCAGTCCACGCCGACGGTGGTCAGGGTGGACCAGGTAGTAACCGAGGAACGCGTAGTGCTCGGAGTACGTGACGATCGAGACGGCGGAGACCGGCCGGGTATCCAACCGTCCGAGGAAGAATCCTGCCGGGTCGGTGGGGTGGAAGCAGGCCACATCGCCGTGGCCGGGGTTCCACCCCTCTTCCGCGGCCCATTGCTCCACCTGTCGCCACTCCTCCAGCGAGGCGTTGCCGACGGTGAGTTGCGTGGTGTCCATTACCTGCTGTGTGCCCCTTCTCGGATGCGATCTCAGATCAGGTCCATGGCGGCCACTTCATCGGGACTGCCGTAACTGACGGGTCCCTGGAAGCGGCGGCGGGCGTTGGCGAACCACCACGCGGTGGCGATGAGCAGCACCACCGCCACGGCGATCGGCGCGTAGTTGAAGGAGGTGGCGGTGATCGGGGATGCCTGGGGCAGCATGAAGAGGATGTTGCTGATCACGATCCAGACGACGGCGATCGCGGCCACGGGCTTGCCGTACCGTCCCAGGTGCCACGGGCCGGGCTGGAAGGTGTCCAGGCGCAGGCGCAGGAAGATGGGGATGCCGTAGGCAAGGAAGAGGCCGACGACGTTGACGCTGACGACGGCCGTGAAGGCGGTGTTGGACCACCAGCCGGGTACGACGAGCAGCAGGGAGCAGACGGCGGCGAGCCACACCGCTTTGACGGGGGTACGGGTCCGGGTGGAGACCGAGTGCCACCAGTGGGACCCTGGCATCGCCCCGTCGCGGGAGAAGGCGAAGATCTGCCGGGTGTTGCTGGTCATGTTGGCCAGGCCGCAGAAGAGCATGGCGCCGATCACGATGAGCAGCAGCAGTTTCGCGGTGCCCAGGCCCAGTGCGTCGATGAGAATCTGTACCGGCGGGGCCGCGGCACTCGCTTCGTGTGCGTAGTCGCGGATCGCGTACACCAGGGCGAGCATGAGGATGAGCCCGGTGAACGCGGAGCAGCCGATCGCCCGTATGATGCCCTTCGGCGTGTTGATGGTGGCCCGCACGGTTTCTTCGGACATATGGAAACTTCCGTCGAATCCGGTGAACGTCCAGCTGGTGACCAGCAGGCCGAGCATTCCGCCGTACAGACCGTTGGTGAAACCGGTGTTGTTGGCGAAGTGGGCCACGTACGAAGTCGGCTGATGATGTATGGGCACCACGGTCAGCGCGGTGACGATGATCACCATGCCGATCAACAGCCACCACACCGATATCCGGTTGAGTATGGCGACCAGGTGGACCGTGTAGGTGTTGGCGAGTGCCTGCACGAGCAGGATCGCCGCCGTGATGGCGACCGTGCGCTGCGGCGTCACCTGGTACGAGGGCCACTGCATGGCGATGAACGCCTGGATGAAGGTGGCTGCGGCGTAGTCCGTGGCGGCCGTGCCACCCACCTGGCCGACGAAGTTGAGCCAACCTGTGTACCACGACCAGGCCCCGTGATGCCGCTTGGCGAGCTTGCCGGCGGAGAAGTACAGGGCACCGCTGGTCGGGTAGGCGGAGGCGATCTCCCCCATCGAGGCACCGACGAACAACACCATCACCGATACGCCGATCCAGCCGAAGACGAGGATCCGCGGGCCGCCGGCGTTCATCCCGAACCCGAAGGAGGAGAAGATCCCTGCGATGATGTTGATGATTGTGAAGGATATGGCGAAGTTGTCGAACGCCTGGAACCGCCGCGTGAGTTTGCGCGGATAGCCCATGGCGTGCAGCGTCGCGTCATCGTCGAGGACAGGGGAAGCTTCGGAGTGACGTGCTCTTGTCCGGGCAGGGAACAAGATGTCGAACACAACCGCATACCTTTCTGGCGGGACGGACAGGTGATCACGCTGCGCCGGGCACCGGCAGACCGCAAAGGCGTCTGGCCCGGGTCAACTGCTCTTCGGGTTCGCCGAACAGACTCCAGGGCATCCGGGACGCATACGGGCCCATTGCCATGAAGACCGCCCGCGCCTCCAGTTCGCGTCGGGCCATCAACAACGCGTGTGCCAGATACGACAAGTCCACCACCGGGGTGAACCGGTGATCGGTTCCATCAGCGAACCAGCGCTTGTAGACACCTAGTGCCGTCGCCTTCCATTGAGGTCGCTCCCACACGCGGTCCGCCAACGGTACCGAGGGGTCATGGCTGTCGACCAGTGCGACCAACGGCAACAAGCGCAGTGCCGAGGACGTGGGGGCCCGCTGGCCGAGGAAAGCCGCGACGTCCCATGCCGCGTTCCGCGTTCCGCCATGACGGGTGAAGAAGAACGTCAGCAGCCGGTGGTGCGCCTCGCGGTGCCAAGGATCAAGTCGTATCACATGGGAGAACAGTGTCCACGGGCCCGGCGGTGAGGTGAGCAGCCCGGGCGGGGCGGGATCGTAAAGCTCCAGAAGACGAGCCAGGGCCAGCTTGGCCACCCAGGGTGTCGGGTCCTCCGGCGACATCTGGGATGCTCGCTCACAAGCGGACAACGCCATACGCATCATGGGGACGCTCCGGCCGTCGAGCGCATCGGCAATGCGTAAGGCCCGGATCACCGCCACACGTGCCCACAGCAGCGCCGCCTCAGCGCTCGGATCCTCAGCCAGCCAGCGTTCCACCAGGTCCGAATCCGCTGCCTCTGACGCGAGCACCAGTGACCGGTGCGCACGAACAGCCCAGTCGCCTCGAGTCTCCTCGAGCACCTCGTACGCACTGAAGTACCGGCCCGCCCGCACGTCGACACAGGCCCGAGCCAGCCTGTGATCATCGGCGGCGGGGTGCCACACGTACTGCCCCTCAAACGAGCCGGCGGCCATGCACTCCTCCAGATCCCCCGATGACTCACCCACGAGTACGCGCACCGTCCACCGTTCCCCAAACGGCAGGCCACACCTTAGCCTCGATCCACCGATGCAACTCGTTGAGGCCATGGCGCGCGTCGCCGAAGCCGGCGAGGTCTCCTAGGCACAGGTAGCCCTCGTCCGGGTCGCCGGGCGCCCCGGTAGAACGGCGCCGATCGCCGGTCGACCCAACAGCACCACTTCGACGACACCATCGCCTCGCCTGACCGCCGAGGAGGTGCACGATGGGCGCCCGGCCGTATGCGGCTATTCGGCGGGCACAGCGATCAGCGCGGTGGCCACGCGGCGGAAGCCGAGGCGGGAGTAGATCCGAGCGACGTCGGCGTCGCTCGCGGACAAGAACACGGTCTCGGCTCCGCGAGCCCGCGCATCGGACACCAAAGACGCGGTCACCGCGAGCGCAAGGCCGCGTCGGCGTGCGGCCGGCAGGGTACCCATTCCGACGATCTCACTGACCGTTCCGACGGGCTGGTGCCGGCCGGCGCACAGGGCTCTTCCGTCCGCAACCGCTGCGGCAACGCACGTCAGGCCGGCCCGGATGCGGGCCGCCATGCGTTCCACTGACCCGTCCGCGGCGTGTCTGTTCACGGCCTCGTCCAGGTCCGTCGCGTCAGCCGCGCCAACTCGTGTGCCAGGTTCGCCAAACGCGAGGTGGAGGAGGGCCAGCGCGCTCGGCAGCACGGGATCGTCCGGCCCGAGGGAGCGCGCGACGACGCCGTCGGAACGGTGCGGCACGGCCGGGACGGGTGTGTGCGGACCGAGCACCATCAAGGGGTGCTCGTGCACCACGAGCCCCGTCTGCTCGACAGTCGTCCGCAGCGCAGGCGTGGTCTCGGCGACCCATTCGAAAATTTCCGGGATGCCCAACTCCCGCTGCCGGGCCCGCAGATCCGCAACATCCGTGTCGCCTACCGGGCCGGACCATCCCAGGGACGGCCGCGCATAGAAGGGCAGACCGTCTCCGTCCCGGACGAACAGCGTCAGTGGTCCGAAGTCTTCGACTCGGGCCGCGGAGCGAGGTACCGCGTCGTAGTAGCGCTCAAGCCTGTCCAGTAGCTCACGGCGATCTTCAAGATCCACGGAAGTCACGGCGGACATCCAAGCAGCAGCCCGCGATCCGCCGCCACCGGATTGCGGCACCGTGATCAACTCCTGGGAGCCATCCCGCTCCACTGCGCGCTGAGCTGTCGCGGGCCAGGTCGTCGGCAGGCGACTGGCCCGGGAATGTACCGGAAATGCCCCGGGAATGCACCGGAACAGCTGGTCAGACGTGGGATATCAGTGGGGGTATCGGCAGAATGGCCGCATTTCCCCTCAGGGTGTAGGTGAGCGCCGCGATGGGCGCCTGACGGGCATCTGCCCTGGTCAGGCGCCCGTCTCCGGTGCCTAGAAGAAGCCGAGCTTCCGTGGCGAGTACGACACCAGGAGGTTCTTGGTCTGCTGGTAGTGATCCAGCATCATTTTGTGGTTCTCCCGTCCGATCCCGGACTTCTTGTAGCCGCCGAACGCGGCGTGCGCCGGGTAGGCGTGATAGCAGTTGGTCCACACCCGCCCCGCCTTGATCGCGCGGCCGAGGCGGTAGGCGGTGGTGGCGTCCCGCGTCCACACGCCCGCCCCCAGCCCGTAGAGCGTCTCGTTGGCGATTTTCAACGCCTCGTCCACCGAGTCGTACGTCGTCACCGCCACCACGGGACCGAAGATCTCCTCCTGGAAGATCCGCATGTCGTTGGTGCCGCGGAAGACGGTCGGCTCGATGTAGTAGCCGCCTTCGAGCCCTTCGACGGTCCGTGGGGCGCCGCCGGTGAGCACCTCGGCGCCCTCCTTCCGGCCGATGTCGATGTAGGAGAGGATCTTCTCGTACTGGTCGTTGCTCGCCTGCGCGCCGATCATGGTCGCCGGGTCCAGCGGACTGCCGCCGGTGATCGCCTCGGTCCGTGCGATGCAACGGCTGATGAACTCGTCATAGACCGAGGAGTGGATGAGTGCCCGGGACGGGCAGGTGCACACCTCGCCCTGGTTGAGGGCGAACATCACGAACCCCTCGACCGCCTTGTCCAGGAACTCGTCGTCGGCGGCGGTGACGTCGGGCAGGAAGATGTTGGGACTCTTGCCGCCGAGCTCCAGCGTCACCGGGATGATGTTCTCGCTCGCGTACTGCATGATCAGCCGGCCCGTGGTGGTCTCGCCGGTGAAGGCCACTTTGGCGATACGGGGGTTGGACGCGAGCGGCTTGCCCGCCTCGACGCCGAAGCCGTTGACCACATTCACCACGCCGGGCGGCAGCAGGTCGGCGATGAGTTCGACCACGAGCAGCAGGCTGACCGGGGTCTGCTCGGCGGGCTTGATCACCACGCAGTTGCCGGCGGCGAGCGCGGGTGCCAGCTTCCAGGCCGCCATCAGGATGGGGAAGTTCCACGGGATGATCTGGCCGACCACGCCCAGCGGTTCGTGGAAGTGGTAGGCAACGGTGTCGGCGTCGACCTCGGCGATGCTGCCCTCCTGGGCGCGGATCGCCCCCGCGAAGTAGCGGAAGTGGTCGACGGCCAGCGGGAGATCGGCGGCGAGCGATTCGCGCACCGGCTTGCCGTTCTCCCAGGTCTCCGCGACGGCGAGCTTCTCGATGTTCTCCTCGATCCGGTCGGCGATCTTGTTGAGGATGATGGACCGCTCCGTCGCCGAGGTGTGGTTCCACGTCTCGGCGGCGGCATGGGCGGCGTTCACGGCCAGTTCCACATCGGCCGCGGACGACCGGGCGACCTGGCAGATGGTCCGGCCGTCGACCGGTGACGGGTCGTCGAAATACTCCCCGCCGGCCGGCGGGACCCAGTCGCCGCCGATGAAGTTGTCGTACACCGGCGCGAAGCTGACGATGCTGCCCTCGGTGCCGGGCTGTGCGTACACCATTGCGGCTCACCTCGATGGACCTCGACGGGAACGAGTCGGGGCCACTGTCGCGCGCCCGGGTTGGCGAAAGGTTGGCGCTCCCGGCGCGGCCGGCGCGGCCGGCGCGGTGGGAGCGGTGGGAGCGGTGGGAGCGGTGGGAGCGGTGGGCGCTCCCTGCCCCGGCTTCAGTCGTCGCGCTGCGCCGCCGCCAGGCGTCCGGCCGCGATCGCCCTGCGTACGTCGGAAGGGCCGAGCATGCGTAGCGCGTGCTCGTGGACCGATGCGTCGTACGGAGCACGTTCGCCGTACAGGAGCGCGTGATCCGGGCGGCTGCTGGCCAGCACCGCCTCGCGCACGGCGACTTCGAGGCAGGAACGCCACTGGGCGATCCCCGGCGCCTGCGAACGCGGCAGCAGCGGACCTGCGTAGCGGCGCAGCGCCCCGGTGACGTCGCCGCGCTCGAGCGCCCGCAGCACCTCGACGGCGTCACAGGCGACCGGAGCGGTCAGCGCATAGGTGCGGGTGGCCACCAGCCCACCGAGCGCGCGCCGCAGACGGGAGACCTCGGCCTTGAAGGTGGACGCGGTAACCGGCCGGTCACCGTAGAGCGCGGTACGCAACCGCTCCGGCGAGAAACCCTCCGGCTCCAGGGCGAGCAGCGTGAGGATCTCCATCTGACGTGGCGGCAGAGGCAACGGCACGCCGTCGCGCAGTGCCCGCTGCGCGCCGAGACAGCGCAGCAGGAGCCGTGCGGCGCCCGTGCCGTGCTCGTCGGACCGCAGCCCGGCCTCAACGGTGGCGACCAGCGTGCGCACGGTGGACATCGCCAGCGGATGCGAGCGGTCCCACGTGGTGGACAGATCCAGCACACCCAGCACTTTGCCGTCCGGGCCGTGCACCGGAGCGCAGTAGCACACCCAGCCGTGCAGCGCCGCCACCAGATGCTCGGCCGAGAAGACGGTGCTGGGACGGCCGGTACGCAGCGCGAGGGAGAGCGCATTGGTGCCCATCGCCTGCTCGTCCCATCGCCCGCCGGGAGCGAAGTTGACCCGTTCGGCGCGGCGCTGCATCACCCGTCCGCCGCACGTCCACAAGATGGTTCCCGATGCGTCGGTGACCGCCGCGATGAATCCCGCGTCGTCGGCGATGGAGCGCAGCTCGTCGGCGAGGCCGTCGACCGGTCCCCGCAGCGGCGAGCCCGACCAACGCGGGTGTACCCGGCCGCCGTCGGTGACCGGAGCGCTGTCGCGGCCGGGGTCGACCGTGCTCAGGGAGCGCACCCAGGAGTCGGCCACCTCTCTGCGCAGGGCGCCGCCGGCCGCTGCGCCCCGTCCGTACGCCATCAGCCCGGGTACGCGGCGTGACCACTCGCCCTCCAGCGCGGCCTTCCGCTGCCGGAGATCAGCGCGAACCGACATACTGACGACTCTCTTACCGCTCCACGCGACGCGCAAGAGGCAGCTTCGAGACCGTCAGCGCGGCCGAGAGCGCCGCCCGGCAGCGCTCCAGGTAGTCCTCCAGTCGGCCTCGACGAGCTGAAGAAGCTGGGGCAGTTGAAGAAGCAGGAGCGCATCGACACCTTCGCCGGCGCCACCGGCGACCACCGGTGGATCCACACCGGGCACCCGCTCACCACACGGCAGGCCGCCTTCCCGCCCACGGGCGGGCGGCCTCCAGTTGCGCCGACAGGGAGACGAGCGTCGCCTCGTCTCCGTACCGGCCGCCGAACATCACACCGATCGGCAGCCCGGCCGCGTTCCAGTACAGCGGGACGCTGACCGAGGGCTGCCCGGTGGCGTTGTACAGCGGCGTGAACGGAGTGAAGGCCGCGAGCCCGGCGAACTCCGCGCCCGGGTCCGCGTCGTCGCGCAGACCCCCGACGCGGGCCGGAGGCTGGGCCAGGGTCGGCGTGAGGATCACGTCGTACGTGGACAGCAGCGCATCCGCGACCAGCTGCCCCAACGCCCGGAACGCGTACAGCGCTTCGGCGAACCCGGATCCCGCTACAGCGTCGGCCTCGCTGCGCAGATGCCGGGTGAGCGGCATCAGCGACTCCTCGTGCTCGGGTGCCACCGGATGGATGCGCGCCATCACCCGCCACACCGTGACGAACGCATCCCGGATGGAGTTGTCGACGGGCAGATCGATCTCGTCGACCTCGTGCCCGAGCTCCCGCAGCAGTTCCGCCGCGTCCTCGTACGCAGCGCGGCAGTCGGCGTGCAACTCCACGCCGGGCACGGGCGGCTGGGGCAGTGCCACCACCCGCAGCCTGCCCGGCTCGCGCTGCGCGTGCGAGGCGAAGGACTCGCCGGGCGGCAGCGCGGGAGCGGCGTAGGGCACGCCGGGCATCACCCCCGCCATCGCGTCGAGGAGCGCTGCCGCGTCCGCGACGCTGCGGGCGAGCGGGCCGCTGCTGCTCAGCCCGCTCACGTCGTAGAGCACCGGTCCGCTGCTGACTCGTCCGCGGCTCGGCTTGATTCCGTACAGTCCGCAGACGGACGCAGGTATCCGGATCGAGCCGCCGCCGTCGCTGCCGTGGGCGAGCGGCGCGAGCCCGGAGGCGACGGCGGCCGCCGCCCCGCCGCTCGATCCGCCGGCCGAGTACTCCAGGTCCCACGGGGTGCGGGCGGGTGGAGCCAGCCGGTTCTCGGTGTAGCAGGGCAGGCCGAACTCCGGCGTGTTGGTCTTGCCCAGCAGAATCGTCCCTGCCGTCCGCAGCCTGGTCACCACGTGGTCGTCGACATCCGGCACATGGTCGGCGTACGCGGACGAGCCCAGTGTGCACCGCACCCCGGCGACGAAGTTGAGGTCCTTGACCGGGACGGGCACACCGTGCAGCGGCGGCAGCCGGCGCTCCTCGCGCCGCGCGGCGAGCGCCTCGCTCTCCGCCTGCGCGGCCTGCTTGCGGGCGATCTCGGGCGTCACGGTGATGTAGGCGCCGACCGTCTCATTGAGCCGGTCGATCCGGTCGAGATAGTGCTCGGTCAGCTCGACGGGCGACACCGTGCCCTCGCGGATCGCCTCTGCTTGCTCCAGGCCCGTCAGATCGTGCAGCTCAGCCATGGCCGTCCTCGTCGTCCGTGGTCCGCAATCACCGGCGCCGGAATCCTCGCACTACTCGGCGGTAACCACCAGACCGCGTGCAGAGCCCCCCGTCAGCCACCGGACGGGGGGCCTGCCGGGCGCTGTCGCCGGCGGATCTCGGTCGAAACCGGTCACCGCCTGCGGCAGCCCGGGACGGAGGAGTCCGGCTGTGCAGACCGACGGCACCGCATCCGCCCGTCCGCACGGCGGCAGCTCGGTGCCGGCGGCGAAGGAGCGGCGCCCGCGGTGCGGAACGGGCCGTTCGTCCCGCGCCGGGCCCCTCCGCCTATGCCAACGGCGCATGTCCCCAGCAGGTGGCGGTCAAGCACCCGCAGTGGCGAACCACTGGACGGGCATACGTCAACCTTGGGCCCAAGCGTGACCGCGCCGGCGGCCGGGCCCGTCGCTCACACCGGGTCCGTCCCGCCCCGCCGCGGCAGTCTGTGCAGCCGCACGTCGCACAACTCCTGGCCCGCGATCCGCGCCGTCATGTACGTGCAGAACGGCTGACGACGGCGATCGGTCGGCGAGCCCGGATTGAGCAGCCGCAGACCGCCGGGCGCCACCTCGTCCCAGGGAATGTGGCTGTGGCCGAACACCAGCACATCGGCGTCCGGGTACTCTCGCGCGCACCGCGCCGCCCGCCCCTTCGCGGGCCCCGTCTCGTGCACCACGGCCAGCCGCAGCCCGCCCAGTTCGACGCGGGCCACCTCCGGCAGGCGGCTGCGCAGCTCGGGCCCGTCGTTGTTCCCGAAGACCCCGACCAGCCGACGGCTGCGTCGCTCCAGCCCGGTGAGGAATCCGGCATCCACCCAGTCTCCGGCATGGATCACCACGTCGGCCGCCTCCACCTCCCGCCACAGCTGCTCCGGAAGCCCTCGGGCGCGCTTCGGTACATGGGTGTCCGAGATCAGCAGCAGGCGCACGCCCGCATCCTGCCCGCTCACGGCGACGGAGAAGTGGCCGGGTGAGAGGTTGTCGCGGGGGAGGGCGCCCCGGGCGACGCCTTCGAGGCCGACGGCGGAGTCTTCCCGGCGGAGGAGCGAGCGGGCGCCGACGACGGGGGCGGGGGGGCGGGTGACGGCGGTCGCGACGAAGGCGGCGAGGAGGACGACGGGCTGGCGGAGGCGGACGCAGAGGCGGACGCAGAGCCGGGCCGCGACGCAGAGGCGGACGCCGATGCGGAAGCGGAGCCCGATGTCGATGCCGACCCGGACGGAGAGACGCTCGGCGGCGGCACCGGCTTGTCGTTGTGACCGCCGCCCCCCACTGGACGCTCGAACCAGCCCCCACCGTGGACGTCGACGATGAGGATCGCCTTCATCGGCTGTGGAGCCGGCGCGATCGCGATCACGCCCGTCGGCTGGAACCCCGGCCAAGGCCGGCCGATACGCCGGGCGTCACCCGCCAGCGCCACCGGCGGCGTCAGCGGATTGCCGCAAGCGCACCGCACCCTCGGCACGCCATGGGAGTCGACGAGCACCGCCGTCCCGGCCTGCATGATCGACTGGTAGGCGGTCGGGGAGCCGTTCCGGTACCCGTGGTTGGTGACCCTGGTGTCGGCGCGCAGCAGCGCGGGGGTGAGCGACCGGATGTACGCCGGAACACGGCCCGGATCGATGCCCTCGACCTGGGCCCAGGCGCGCTCTTTGGCCGGGTCCGCTGAAAGGTAGCCGATCAGCTGTCCGACGTCGCAGCTGGAAACCTTCTCGGTGCCGCCGTAAAGACCGGGCGCCGAGCCATTGACCGTACGGGTGGCGTATCCGCCTGCCGGGGAGGACGCCGTGGGCGCGGCGCTCGCCGGCGGCGAGGGTGCGCTGCCGTTCCCCGTCGAAGGCGTGAAGGGATCCGGCCCTGTCGAACTGGCGGTCTGCATGAAGACCTCTTTGGCGGTCGACGCCCCGCTCTCCAGCAGTACGGCGAGCGCGACGGCGAGACCGAGCACCGCGGCAGTCGCGGCCACCACCGCGTAGCGGGACCGCCACCACGGGGACGGCCCTCCACGGCCTCCGCCGCCACCGGGGCGCGGTGGCGCCGGGGGTGGCGGGCCGGCCGGGGGAGGGGCCGACGGACCGGAGAGCGGGCCGGTCGGTGGCCCCGAGGGGCCCGGGTGCGGTGGTCGGGAATCCACGGATGCTCTCCCCACGCGAGGCATCGTCGGGACGTACCATGCCTGACGGAACTCATCCCTCCTTCATCGCATTGTGTGCACCACCACGTCGCCGTCCGCAACTCGGCGGCGCTGCGTCACAGTCCGGGGCCCGGGGTGTAGACCGGCATCGCCCACGGCGGCGGGGGCGGCGGTTCCTGCGTCGGAAGGCCGGCGCGCCGGTCCACTTGCGTAGGGGTGTGGCGAGTACGAGCGCCTCGTCGCTCGGCGGCGGCCGCACGCAGGGCGGTCACAAACGCCACGCAGGAGCCGTAGCGGTCCTCCGGCGACTTGGCGAGTGCCGTGGCCATCACCTCGTCCAGTGCCGCGGGCAGACCGGGGCAGAGCGAACTCGGCGACGGCGGCGGCGCGTTGAGGTGGGCCCACAACAGCGCCACGTCGTCGTCACGCCGGAACGGCGGAGCACCCGTCAGCGCCTCGAACACCACGCAGGCGAGGCTGTAGACGTCGCACCGTCCGTCAACGGGCTTCCCCTCTATCTGTTCCGGCGCCACGTAGTCCAGCGTTCCGACGAACTGACCCACCGTCGTCAGCCCGCTCAGCGAGAGGGACTTCTTGGTCAGCCCGAAGTCCGTCAGATAGACGTGCTCGGGGTGCTCGGCGTCGACCCCTTCCGCGAGCAGGATGTTCCCGGGCTTGACGTCCCGGTGGACCAGGGCGTGGGCGTGTGCCGCGTCCAGGGCGGAGGCCACCTGGAGGGCGATCCGGGTCGTCGCCTGCACCGGCAGCCGTCCTTCGCGGTCCAGCAGCGCCCGCAGATCCTGCCCCTGCACATACCGCATGGCGATGAACAGGACGCCCTCGGCCTCGCCCGCCTCGAAGACGGGGATGATGTGCGGATGCTCGATGGCCGCGGCGGTCTGCGACTCGTGCACGAAGCGCTTCCTGAAAACGTCGTTGCCCGCGAGTTCGGGGGAGAGCAGCTTGAGCGCCACCGTCCGCCCGAGACGCAGATCCCTGGCGCGGTAGACCACGGCCATGCCGCCGCGCCCGATCTCCTGCTCGATCCGGTACGAGGCGATCCGCCGGCCGGTCATACCGTTTTCATGCGGCACGGCGCGCTCCTTCCACCACCTCGGCCGTCGCCGTCACCGACCGTCCAGCCGGGTGGGCTGCTGCGAGGCGGTCTCGCCGGGCGCCGCGGACTGCGCTGCTGCGCGGGAGGCCGCGGAAGGCTCCTCGGTGGCGGCCAGCGTCGTCAGATGCGTGCCGTCGCTGTAGCACCAGCGGTCGTGGTCCGCGTCGAACAGCCAGACCGCGTCCGCGTCGATGACGATGCCGACCCTCAAGTCCCGCATGCTGCGGCGGAACGTCTCCGCGTCGACTCGCCCTGCGGCAAGCTCGCCGACGGCCCAGCGATACCGCCCCACCGCCCGCTCCACCCGTTCGAGCAAAGGGCACGGGTCCTCGCTCCACGCCGCAGGGCGGCCGGCCACCGGAGCCGGCTGCGGGAGAGCGACCAGCAGACGGCCGTCGACCCACGCCTCCCAGCCGTTGGAGCACACGATCCGGCTCCAGTCGCCCGCGCGTTCCGTCTCCTGCACCGGCAGCAGCGGGTCGAGCCAGGCCGAGGGGCGCTCCCGTCCCCGGCCGGGATCAGGCCAGGCGGGAAGCCCGTCGCCAGGAGCGACATGCGTCGGCCGGAACCCGGGCTCGTGCATGCGCCCTCCTTCCGCGGGCGGCCTCCGCCATCTGCCGGCTGTCACCCGCTAGCGGCGCATGACGGCTGGCTCATGGCGGCGCAACAGCATCAACACCACAACGCCCATAACCATCGATAGCACTACCAGCATGCCCATATCGAGAATCCAGCTGCCCGCCGAGTGCCGGAACAGCGGATCCGCGGTGATGGCGCTCGGCACGATCCGGGGCAGGTCGACCGTCCCCGCCATGGCGCCGAGAGCCCAGCGCGACGGCACCAGCCACGAGAACTGCTGCAGCCCCGGCACACCGTTCAGCTTGAGCAGGGCGCCGCAGAAGACCACCTGCACGATTGCGAGGAGCACCAGTAGCGGCATGGTGACCTCCTCCTTGCGCACCAGCGCCGAGACGAGCAGGCCCAGCATCATGGCCGAGAACGACAGCAGGGCCACGGCCAGCACGATCTCCGCGAGCGGCGGCAGCCCCACCGCGCCGGGACCGCGCACCGCAAGACGGACCCCGAACAGCCCGACCATGGTGAGGACGACGGCCTGTACCACCGTCACGCACCCCAGCACGATGATCTTGGAGGCGAGATAGGCGGAGCGCGAGAGGCCGACCGACCGTTCCCTGCGGTAGATCACCCGTTCCTTGACCAGCTCCCGCACTGCATTGGCCGCCCCTGTGAGCACCCCTCCGACGCACAGGATGAGCAGCGCGTTGAGCGCCGTGCTCGCGTCGAGCCTGCTGCCCGCCAGGGCGCGTGCCATCGCCCCCATGACGAAGGGAAGGGCGACCATGATCGTCAGGAAGGTGCGGTCGGAGGCGAGCGCGGTCGTGTAGCGGCGCACCAGAGTGCCCAGCTGGGCCGCCCAGCCCTGCGGCTTGGGCGGCTCAGCGACGCTGCGCGGTGACGGTGATACAGGGCGGGGCTGCTGCATGACGTCGGTGATGTACTCACGGTGCAGCGGCGAGGCCCGGAACCCTCCGGCCCAGTCCCGCTGCAGGTCGTTCTCGAACGCCTCGAACGCCTCGGGCCATCCGGCGAAGCCGAAGAACGGCAGGGTCCGGCCGGGAGGTCCGTAGTAGGCGATTCTCCCGCCCGGGGCGAGGACGAGCAGCCGGTCGCAGACGTCGAGATTGAGGACACTGTGGGTGACGACGATGACCGTGCGGCCGTCGTCCGCCAGCGAGCGGAGCATGGTCATCACCGAGCGGTCCATGCCCGGGTCCAGGCCGGAGGTGGGCTCGTCGAGGAAGAGCAGCGACGGTTTGGTAAGCAGCTCCAGGGCGACGCTGACCCTCTTGCGCTGGCCTCCCGACAGGCTGTGAATCGCCTGATCGGCCCGGGCTTCGAGGCCGAGGTCGCCGATCACCTCGTCCACGCGCGCACGCCGCTCGCCCTTGGTGGTGTCGGCGGGGAAGCGCAGTTCGGAGGCGTATCCCAGGGCGCGGCGCACTGTCAGCTGGGTGTGGAGGATGTCCTCCTGCGGGACCAGACCGATGCGCTGGCGCAGTTCCGCGTAATCCCGGTAGAGGTCGCGGCCGTCGTACAGGACCGTGCCGTGGTCGGCGGGGCGCAGCCCGGTCAGTGCGCCCAGCAGCGTCGACTTGCCCGCGCCACTCGGCCCGACCACCGCCAGCAGGCACTTCTCCGCGACGGGGAAGGAGACGTGGTCCAGAAGCGTGATGCGGCCCTTGTCCACCCGCACCGACAGCTCCTGCACGCTGAGTGAGACCTCACCGGTGTCGACGTACTCCTGCAGCTCGCCGTCGACCAGGCGGAACGCGGCGTGGCCGATGCCGACGATGTCCCCCGGCCGCACCCGTGCCCGGAAAACCGGCTGGCCGTTGAGGTACGTGCCGTTGTGGCTACCCAGATCGACGACCTCGTAGCCGCCGTCCGGCCGCGCCCTCAGCTCCGCGTGGTTTCGGGAGACCAGCAGGTCGTCGACGGCGAGGTCGTTGTCGTGGGAGCGGCCGATCCTGATCGTCCGGGACGGCAGCGAGCGCACCGCGGTCGGGCTGCGGAACGCCCCGGTAGCCGAGGGTACCTCGGGCGGAGCCGGCTCCTGCTCGGACGGCTGCGGGACGCTGCTGAGGGCCGCCCACGGGCCGTTGACAGGATTGCCGAACCGCATGACGGTACCGGGGCCGACCTCCAGCCGGCGTATGCGCCGCCCGTCGGCGTAGGTCCCGTTGGTGCTGTCGGCGTCCTCGATTGTCCAGCCGCCCCTGCCCGGGCGCAGCACGGCATGGTGCCAGGACACTCTGGGATCGGCGAACACGACGTCGCTCTGCGGGTCGCGCCCGACCTGGTAGGAGCGGCTCGGGGTGATGATCTGGGAATCGCTTTCACTGCCGAGGAGCAATTCCGGCGCGGAGGCGTGGAGGATCCGCCGTCCCATGCCCGCATTTTACGCCGCGGGCAGCGGCACCGCCGTGGGCCGGGATCCAGGTGCGGGCAGGCCGGCCGTCCCGCGGCCCTGGCGGCCGGGCGGCGAATTGACTGACTGACGCCATTTCAGGTAATGGCATGGTGATTGATGGTTTGCGGTTGTTCTCGTGTGATGTGTTGACAGGCCGGTGGACGCAGAGCACCGTCACTGGGAGGCATTGTCAGGTAACGGGTGGTCAGGGGTGAGCCCGGCGGCGTGTTGTACCCGCGTGCCGCGCGGCGCTCGCTGCGTCAGGCAAAGCGGGAGGAGCCGACCGGTGTCACGTCGTCAGCTGCATGACCGTCGTACCGTCCACGACCGTCGTACCGTCCGTCCCGGGCGTCTCGTCGCCGCGGGGCTCGCATGCGTCGCGCTCACGGCGGCCCCCGCATGGAGCACGGCCGGGGCTTCGGCCGAAGCCGCACCCGCGCAGGCGCGTCCTTGCAGCCCGGGCACGGGCGGCTGGGTGGGCTCCTGGGAGACCGCTCCGGCGTCCGGAGTGCCCGGCCCGCGGGGCGTGGCGTCCGGCTACACCCTGCGGCAGGTGGCGCATCTGAGCGTCGGGGGGACCGCCGTGCGCGTACGGCTCTCGGACAGATTCGGAACCAGCCCGATGCTGCTCGGGCATGTCACCGTCGCCGTGCAGGCGCCCGGCTCGCCCACCGCGGCCGCCGAGCCCGGAACGGTCCGCAACGTGACCTTCGGCGGAAAGCCGTCGGCTGCCGTCCCGGCGGGACATGACCTCGTCAGCGACGCGGTGCGGCTGCCGGTGAGTTCCGGCGCGAACCTGATGGTCAGCACCTATCTGCCGAACGTGTCGGGCCCGGTGACGACCCATCCGGAAGCGTTGCAGACGTCCTACTTCGCTACCGACGGCGACCACGCGGGTGACAGGTCGGGGTCGGCGTTCACCGGGACCACGGTGCAGTGGCACGACCTGACCGGCATCGACGTCCTCGACCGGCCGGCCCGCGGCAGCGTGGTGACGCTGGGCGATTCGATCACCGACGGCAACCAGTCGACGGTGGACGCCGATCGGCGGTGGCCCGATGTGCTGGCTCGCCGGCTGCTGTCGCTGCCGCCGTCCGGACAGGCCGGCGTGCTGAACGCCGGCATCTCCGGCAACCGGTTGCTGCTCGACGGCGGAACGATGGGCGTCAAGGCTCTGGACCGCCTCGGCGAGGATGTCTTCTCGCGAACCGCGGTGTGCACGCTGGTGGTGCTGGAGAGCATCAACGACATCCAGCAGTCACCGCACCAGCTCGACCCGGCGAAGATCGAGGCCGCCTACCGGCAGATCGTCGGCGAGGCGCACGCGCGGGGGATCCGGGTGGTGGGGGCCACTCTGCTGCCGTTCAAGGGGTTCGCCGTCTGGAGCCCTACGCTGGAGCAGACCCGTGAGGCGGTCAACGCATACATCCGCACCAGCGGGACCTTCGACGCCGTCGTCGACTTCGACAAGGTCATGCGCGACCCGTCGGACCCGCTGCGGATGCGGCCCGCCTACGACTCCGGCGACCACATCCACCCCGACGACGCCGGGTACCAGGCGATGGGCGACGCGGTAGGCCTGCGGCTGCTCTTCCCCGGGCAGTACGGGAGCGGTGCGGGCTGAGCCCGCCCGTCCGGCCGGCGAGGCGCTGCCGGTCGCCGGCGACGGATTGTCCGTGACCTGGTCGGCGAACTCGGCTTCGACACCGTGGACGCCGGCGGCATCGACGATTCCTGGCGCCAGCAGCCCGGTGCCCCCGTCTACGGCCTGCGCGCCGGCGTCGAGGAGGTCACCAAGGCCCTGGCGGAGGCAGCCCAAGACCGCCCCGAGGAGTTCCGGGCATAGGTGACCAGTGCTGAAGGCCATGGATGACCGCGCGTCGCTGACGCGCGCCGTCGGTTGGCTGAGGTGTTCAGGCCGAGCGATGGCCCGGTGGTGCTGCTCAGTCATCTGGCCAGCCCCGGCGGTTCCGCCGGCCCCGCGCGGCTGTGCCCCGGCGTACCGCGTCCGCGGGGGCACAGCCGTGACGCGGGATGCCGTCCGGCGATGTGCCGGACCGGTCAGTGCTTCCCGCCGGCGCGGCGGCGCTTGATCGTCACTGCTGCGGTACCTGCAACGACCAGCAGCGCGGCGCCGCCGACGACCTCGATGGTGTTCATCACGCCAATGCTGCCGCCGAGGCCGGTCTTGGCACCCTTGGTGGGCGCGGTGGGCTTGCCGGACTGACCGGGCAGGCCGGGCGCGGCGGACGCATTCGGAGCCGAGGTGTTCGTGCCGACCGACACACCCATGACGTGCACGGTGACGTTGTACGTCTTGCCGCCGACGCCGCACTCGATGGTGACGTTGTAGTCGCCCGACCTGGTACCCGACGGCACCTTCACGGTGACGAACATGTGGTTGGCGCCTGCGGACATGATGGCGTCGCCGAACAGCGTCGACGAGGCCTTCGCTCCGTTCGCCATGTCACAGTGCTTGTCATCGCTGATGGTCAGGGCTTGTCCGGGCATGGCGGGGTTCGGATCGACGCTCGCCATCGCTGCGGGCGCACCGAGAGCGAGTGCCGAGGCAGCGGCAAGGGTGAGGACGGCTATGCGACCAGACTGCATGGTTTCTCCTGATTCCGGATGCGGCCGGGTGACCGCTGTGGGCAATTCCGGCCTATCCGGATAAAAGCACCGACAGGATTCGGGCTGCGACACGAGCGGACGCACCACATCACCCTGACGCCGCATCACCGGACTCCCGGAAGGATGCATTCCTGCACGTCTTCCGGCGCGTAGTCGCCATTCGGAGCAAATGCGGCGGTACGCCCGTACGGGGGATGACAAGAGCGGACCTCGTCATCCGCCGCGACCGTTCAGGGCCGTTCAGGGCCGGTCACGACCCGTCGTCCGGCCGGCGGCGCGCTGTCGCGGCGCCACCACCGATCGCGGCCAGCAGCAGAGCCGCGCCGAGCCCGATCTGTGTGGCGTTCATACCGCCGAAGGTGCCGCCGGCACCCGTCCTTGCGCCCTTCCTGAGTGCAGCAGAGGGCGACGACGTCGGCGACGAGGACGACGAGGTGCCGGCGATGGTGATCGTGCCGTGGGCGGTCATCCCGTCACAGGTGAACGTCACCGGATACTCCGCGCCGGGCTTGGCGTCGGGGTACACCTGCGTGATGCCGGACATCTCGCCACCGCTCAGCGGCTGGAGCTGGACCGCCCCGAAGGCACCGCCCCCGTCCGCACTCGCCGAGGTGGCGCTTTCGCAGCCCGCCATCGTCACATGGACGGCCTGCCCGGGCCGGACCGTCGATGGCGAGACGCCACCCGAGACCCCGGATGCGGAGGATACGGCGGTCGCGGCCGTTGCGGACAGTCCGACGGTCGTGGCGGCGAGCAGAACCGCCGTGGCGGTGGCGGTGGTGGACCTGGATCGCATGTGAGCCTCCCGCAACGACGCTATGAACGCACCGTGCCGGTCGCGATCCAGGAAGGTCCATCAGGAGCTGTCGGGGAGGTGCCGATGCTCTCGATCCTCCGGGTGCTGCCTTGCGCACCTGTCGACGGCGTCGTGGTCGGCACCAGCCGCGGCCCGGGACCTGCTGACGCACGCTCGCGAACAGTGTGTCGTACTGCGGAACGGCCTGGCCCCGGACAAGAGGTGCGGCGGCCCGCCGGACCTGGACGCCCGCTGCGTCACCTGGCCGAGGAAGACCGGCACCTGCGCGGTGTCGCCCCGCAGTGGGGTGACACCGGCGACGGGTAGATTGCCGCCTGGTCCGATTACGCCTGTCCGATCGCGGCAAGCAGTTGCCAAGGCAGCCGCCACCCCGGCTGGTTGCGGCCAAGGGCCGCCTCACCCCTCCTGTACGCGGCGAACACGGTCGCGGGGATGCCGGGCGCGTAGGCCGCGGGAGCGGGACGGCCGCCATACGAGGATCCCTCCCGTAGGACGAGAACGACCGTAGGACAGCCCCCGAGGACCGCCTGCCCCGCGGGCAGGTATCCGATGTCAATTCATATGCGTGAACTCACGTTTGACGGAGTGTGGGAGGCCGGGGCGCTCTGGAGCCCCGGCCTCCCACACTCCGAAGGGTCAGTTGCCGGCGGAGTCGCTTGCCGCGTCGCGGTCCGCGGCGTCCGCCGCGCTCTGTGCGGCGTCGACCTTCTGTTGCATCTGCTGGAGTTGGTCACCCGACGGCGCGGCCGGCGTCGACGACGCAGCGGGCGCAGCCGAGCCCGTGCTGCTGCCGGAGTGCGCACACCCTGACGTGGCCAGGACCGGGACGGCGATGAGTGCCGCCACCACTACGGACATTCGACGGCTGCGCATTACGACGACGCGTCCGCGGTCTTGCCGTCGTTGTTGGCGGCGCACCAGGACGCGACGGTCTTGATATCGCTCTGCCGCTGTTCCAGGGTGGGCAGGAGCGCCTCGCGTGCGGTGAGGCGGTCACCGAGGAATTTCGCGATCGCCGTGTGGCCCTCGTTCTTGGCGTTCTGGATCCGCTGCTCCAGGTACTTGATCGAGCCAGGCGTACCGACGCCGGCATCGATGCGCGTGACGGCGCGTGCGAGCCGCCGTTCGATCCTGGGCACCCTGCGGCACAGCGCCCGCGCGCCGTCCGTCTTCGGGCCTGCGGCCTGGACCGTAGTGGACGCGCTCGTGCTGCCCGCCGCGAAGGACGGCTCCGAAGCCACCAGGGATCCGGTCAGGGCAAGTCCCGCGACGGTCGCGGCGGCCATCGCCTTGCGACGCTTCATCTTGGCTGTCTCCACTTCGTGAGAACTGCTCTTACGTGGAGCGGCCCGCCGTCTCCTCTCGCCTTCGGCATGGGAGACCCCTGGGAGACCGCAACGGGCCGTCTGGCGGAGACAGTAGGGAGCCTTCTTGTGGTTTCCTTGTGGGCTCGCAATTCCCCCTCCGGATCGGCAAACCACTCGTTACGGGAGTTTTCTCCTCGGCGTGTCCCGGCAGAAACGATGCAGTGCCGGACAATCCGGCACAGAAGGAGGGAACTCGTGATGCATCCGGCTCTGATGAAGTCCGCCGTCGCGGCGATAGCCGGCGCCAGCCTGATGTGCGGTCCAGCGACCGCCGCGACCGCGGCGACCGATGTGGCTCGCAATGTGGCGCCGGCCGCCGCGCCGTGGGTCACTGACGGGGGCGTCGTCTCGCACCTCCCGCTCCGCATCCGCTACGGACCGACCACCGCCGACTGGATCGAGGGCAGTTTCCGCCCGGGGACCCATCTCCGGGTCAGCTGCAAGGTTCGCGGCGAGTACGTCTGGGGGAACCGCCTCTGGTATCTGCTCGGAGACGGTCAGGGCTATGTCTCCGCCCGCTACGTGCGCAACTACCACTACGTCCCCTGGTGCCGTTGAGGGCCGTCGGCACCAGGTTCGAAACTCTGGCAGAGGAGGGGAGTAGAAGGGTAGAAAAGGGGTAAGACAGAAGAAGAGGGGAAATAGGGGAAGATAGTGTGTTCCGCCCGGAGTTCGGGGCTCCGGGCGGAACACACCGTCGTCATCGGGCCGTTGGCTGTCCCGAAACGCTCAGCCAGTTGCGATTGCGCGGCAGTTCGAGGGTCCGGGTGTCACCGGCCGTGCCCTCCGCGAGCGGCAGCCGTACCTCGAAGCGCGTACCGGGACGGCCGTCCGGCCGGTCCAGCACCCGGACCGTCCCGCGGTGCAGATCCACCTGCTGGGCGACGAGGGTGAGGCCGAGACCCGTGCCAGGGCTGTCGGGACCGCGTTCGAAGCGCTGGAACACCCGCTCCCGTGCCTCCGGCGGAATGCCGGGTCCCGCATCGTTCACCGTCAGTACGGCGGCGGGCCGCGCCCGGTCGCCGGACGGCCGCAGGACGACCTCGATATCGGCCGGCGCTCCCGGCCGCCGTCCGTGGACCAGCGCATTGCCCAGCAGATTGTCGACGACCATGCGCAGCCCCGGCTCCCAGCCGGGTATCCGCAGCCCCGCTCCTGCCCGCACAACGAGCCGCGCCTCCGGCGCGCGGCGCGCGATGTCGGCGGCTGACGCCTCCACCAGCTCGCCCAGATCGACCGCCGTGAACGCATCGGCCTCCACCAGATCGCCCTGGGCGAGCGCCCGCAGCGCCGCGAGCAGCCCCAGCAGCCGCGCCTGTTCACCCCGCAGGTCCGCCAGCACCTCGGCCCGTTCCGCCGGGTCGAGATCCGGATGGGCGGAGAGGATCTCGAGATTGGTCTGCATGCTCATCAGCGGCGTGCGCAGCTCGTGCGAGGCCGCCGCCGAGAACGACCGGGCGGTCGCCAGCGCTTCTCCCGTCCTCGCCGCCTGCTCGTCGTAGCGGGCGAGGAGTGTCTGGAGGGCGCGCGCCAGGTCATCGACCTCCGTGACATGGGACGGCGTGTGCTCCAGACGGGCCGTGCTGGTGCGGGGGTCGAGGCCGCCCGCGCGCCGCTGCAACCGCCGCAGCGGCAGCGTGGCCCGCTCGGCGATCGCCCAGGCGAGCAACGCGCCGACCGGCGCGGCAATCAGCGCAGTGAGCAGGACACGGCCCCGCACCGCGCGGACCTGCCTCTTCACCAGCGACTCGGGTGAGAACACCCAGAGCGTCGCCCCCGACGCCTGCGCCGCGCCGACCGGCCGGGAGAGCGCCTCCCAGCTGAGGATCCCGTCGGTGACCGTGACCGGGTTCTGCCCGCTGGCGGGCAGTTGCACCGAGTCCGCCGGTTGCGGCCCGCCCTCGGACAGCACCGTCCCGTCCGGCCTCACCAGCCGCACGCCCACGTCGAGAGCGTCGGCGAAGAGCCGGTGCTGCCGGGTCTGCTCCTGGGCCACGCGTCCGTTCTGCTCGCTCGCGATCACGTTCCGGGCCACCGGCAGCAGCAGCGCCACCCGGTCCCGCAGGTGTGCGGTCTGCTCGGCGCGCGCGTCCCGGTTCACGAATTGCACCAGCAGCGCGCCCGAGGCGAGCACGAGCAGCGGCACCATCACCCCGACCGCAAGGGCGATCCTCGTCGACAGCCTCATCGCGCACCCTCACGCAGGACGAATCCCACGCCGCGCACGGTGTGCACGATGCGCGGCCGCCCGCCGCCCTCCAGCTTCCGCCGCAGATAGCTGACGAACGTGTCGACGGCGTCGGTGCGGACCTCGAAGTCGTATCCCCACACCCGGTCCAGCAGCTGGTCCCGTGTGAGCACCACCCCGGCGTTACGGGCCAGCACTTCGAGCAGCTCGAACTCCCGCCGGGTCAGCCGCACCGCCGCCCCGCAGTACGTCACCTCATGCGAGGACGGGTCGAGGAGGAGATCACCCGCCCGCACCACGTCGGTGGGGGCAGGCGGGCGGCGGCGCAGCAGCGCCTCCAGGCGCAGCTGCAGCTCCTGCAACGCGAACGGCTTGACGAGGTAGTCGTCGGCGCCGGCCTGCAGCCCGGCGACCCGGTCCTTGACCTCGTCGAGCGCGGAGAGCATCAGGACGGGTATGTCATCACCGGCGGCGCGCAGCCTCCGGCACACCTCCGTCCCCGAGATGCCGGGCATGGACACGTCCAGCACCAGCACGTCGGCGGCGTGCGCCTCCAGCTGAGCGAGCGCCGCCTCACCGCTGTCGGCGAGTGCCACGTCGTAACCGTTCAGGCGCAGCCCTCGCCCGAGCGAGCGCAGGATCGCCGCATCGTCGTCCACTACCAGTACGCGCATGCGGTAGAGCATCGCATGTCCGGAAACGGCCGCGGAACGGCCCGCAAGCAGCACCCAAGCAGCTCCCCGCGGGGGCGGGAACTACACCGTCCGGACGGCAGCGGTCGCGGATCGTGCCTGGTCACCGCAGTATCGGTCGAGGTGCGGTGATCGAAAGGCGGACGGCGATGGGGCCCCTGCGTGCCGGGACGAAGCGAGTCGGCCCGTGGTCCAGGCGCGTGGCCGCGTTCCTCCTGGTCGGCGGCTGCGCCGGCCTGGTGTCGTGCGGGACCGGCGGCGGCGCCGGCGCCCGGTCGTCCGCATTCGCCGCCGATGGCGGCTGGTCGGCCCAGCGGTTGCGCCATGCGGGAGGCGTGGGCCACCACCGCCGCATGGGCACCGGATACACATCCCCGCCCACGATCCGCAACGCCCGCATCGGTGCCCTGTTCGACCACGACTCCGGCGGCGACCACTTCTGCACCGCCAGCGTCGTCCAGAGCCCCGGCAAGGACCTGATCGTCACCGCTGCCCACTGCATCCACGGCGGCAGGGGCCGCACATACAAGTCGGACATCGTCTTCGTCCCCAGCTACCGCGACGGCGTCGCTCCCAAGGGCGAATGGCACGTCAGACGGCTCGTCGTCGACCGGCGCTGGATCGACTCCTCCGACCCCGACCTCGACGTCGGATTCGTCGTCCTGCAACCTCTCGGCGGCCGCCACATCGAGGACGTGCTCGGCGGCAACCGGCTCGGCGACGACATGGGGTCCGGCCGGAAGGTGAAGCTCACCGGCTACCCGTCCAACGGCAGCGAGCCGATCTCCTGCCACAACGTCATCACCCGGTTCGGCGCACACCAACTGCGCATCGCCTGCACCGGATTCCCGGGCGGCACCAGCGGCAGCCCCTGGCTGACCGGGTTCGACCCCGTCACCCGCACCGGCACCGTCATCGGCGTGATCGGCGGCTACCAGGCGGGCGGCAACACCCCCGACGTCTCCTACAGCGCGGTCTTCGGCCAGGACGTGCACGAGCTCTACCTGGCAGCGACGGCGCAGGAGGGACGACGGTGAGCCCTGTCCCTCCCACGCGGCCGCGTGATCCGCACAATCCTGGTGATCAGCCGTCGTCGCCGTCACCGGTGGGAGCCGTGTCGGCGCCCGGCACCTGGTTGGGCAGCAGGACCTTGCTGTCTCCGGGGAAGGGCGTGGTGAAGCCGTTGCTGGAGTACCAGATGTCCCGGTTCTCCTGCTGCATGTTCACCATGTCCTCGGATTTGTAGTTCTGCTGCGCCGACCACTGCGCCCATACCTTGGCCGCCCCGCCGAGCCCGTTCGGCTGCGGGTTGGTCGTGGTCAGCGGGATCTGGTTGGGCAGGTAGGTGTACGGCGTGAAGTCGGGCTTGTTGCTGAACACGTCGTACATGGGGTTGGCCGTCATGTCCTCCTGATTCATAGGAGGAAGACCGAGGATCTGCTCGATGGTCCGCACGACGTTGAGCTGGGTGTAGTACGTGTCGACCACCGCGCCGCGCTTCGCGTACGGGCTGATGACCAGCGTCGGGTTGCGGTGCCCGTCGACGTGGTCGATGCCGTTCTGCGAGTCGTCCTCCATGACGAAGATCGCGCTGTTCTTCCAGTACGGGCTGTGCGAGATGGTGTCCACGATCCGGCCGAGCGCGAGGTCGTTGTCGGCGACGTGTGCCGACGGCGTGATCGCGCCCGGGCTGGTGCCCTCGGTGTGGTCGTTCATCAGCCACATCATGTTGAGCGACGGCAGGTTGCCCTTCTCCACGTACGTGGCGAAGTCGCTCTGGAAGAGGTCGGCCCGGTACTGGTCGGGGATGTTGAGCTGGAAGTCGGGGAAGTTGGGCTGCAACACCTTCTTCAGCGACGGGATGTCGGTGGTCGGCTGGTAGGTGCCGATCGGCACGTGCAGCTGTCCGGTGGCCTTGCCCTCCAGGATCTGCGAGTCCTGGTACCACTGCTGCCATGTGCCGCCGACCGGCTGGCCGCTCGCGGTCTTGTAGCCGTCGGCGTACTCGCCCCAGTCCGTGACGCTCTTGCCGTGGGCGAGCGCGTCGTCCCAGATGAAGCCGGACTTGACGTTGAGCAGGGCGTCGTCACCGCCGTAGGAACGGGTGTAGTTCCCGTACATCTGCTGCAGGTAGCTGTTGGTGAACGCCTGGTCGATCCAGTTGTGGCCCTCGGCGGAGTTGGTGCCGTCCGAGTACAGGTTGTCGATGAGCGGGAACCGGGTGGCCAATGCGTGGATGTTGGGCGTGACCTGCTTGCCGAACTGGGCGTAGGCGGGGTCGCCGTTGCCGCGCAGGTCGTCGCCGAGCACCTGGTCGTAGGTCCGGTTCTCCTTGACGATCAGGAAGACGTGCTGGATCTTCGACGGATCGCCGACGTGCAGCGGCACCGCGACCGGGGCGGTCCTGCCGTTGCCCGCCTGGTTGCGCCCGAGCAGACCGTTCCACTGATTGTTCTTGAACACCTGCTGGGTGTCGGCCTCGATCTGGCGCGACGAGGGCGTCGGCACGAGCTGCAGCGTGCCCTCGTAGTTGTAGACCTGGTGGCCGGTGACCGGGCCGCCTCCCTCGTCGACCGAACCGTTCGGTCCGACTGAGCCGAGGCCCTGCTCGCTCGCCACCAGCAGCCGGTGCAGCTGCGTGTCCTCGTACAGCGAGCCCGGCACCCAGCCGGTGGGTATCAGGCCTTCGAAGCTCGGCTGGCCGTACGCACCGCTGAAGTCGTAGACGGCGACAGCGTTGTCGCGGGCCAGGCTGACGGCCAGGTGGGTCGGGTCGAGCATCGTCAGCGCGTTGGGCTGGGCCCCGAACTTCGAACCGGGCGCGGGGTTGACGCTGAAGGTCTGGCCGACCTGCTGCTTGGCGGTGTCGATCACCGAGACGGTGTCGTCGTTGCTGTTGGCCACGATGAGATTGCTGCCGCTGGCGAGCAGTGCGCTCGGTTCGAGGCCCACGGTGAATGTCCTCATCTGCCGGCCGGCGGAGAGGTCCACCTCGGAGACGGTGCCGGTCGACGCCATCGAGTCCTGGTTGCCGTTGGTGACGATCGGCGTGCCGTAGGAGTCGTCGGTCTGGTCGCCCGGCTGCGCGGTGCGGCCGCCCTGGTTGCTGACGTAGACCTTGCCGCCGACGACGGCGATCTTGTCGGGCACATTGCCGACCGGGATCTGCCGGGTGACGGTGTTGGTCGTGGTGTCGACGACGCCGAGCGTGTTGTTGCCGCTCAGCGTCACCAGCAGATCGGTGCCGTTCGGTGCCCAGGCGAGGTCGGTGGGCACGGCCTGGCGCCCGCTGACGCCGGGCAGCGGGACCACCACCGGAGCGGAGACCGTGCCGTGGGCCGAGACGTCGAAGCGCAGCAGGTCGGAGGTCTGCGCCAGCCACAGGTGCTTGCCGTCGGGAGAGTACAGGATGCCGCCGTTGGAGATCTTCCCGTTGCCGGTGCCGGAGGGCGGCTGATATTGCTGGAGCACCTTGCGGCCGACGAGGTCGAAGATGGTGACGATGCCGGGGCTTGCGGTGTTGGGGGCGGCGGCGGTCTTCCCGTCCGGGCTGACGGCCAGGTCCATCGGGCGGCCGAACTCGGAGATGGTGTCGCCCGCGGGGGTGACGAACTGGTTGTTGGAGGTGAGGTAGGAGCCGTCGGCCTGCTTGCCGACCAGCTTGGAGCCGAGCGTGGTGTTGCCGAAGCCACCTGCGGCGTAGGTGACGCCGATGCCGGTCCCGGCGAGGGCCAGTATCGTCGTCATGACGACGGCCGGTCTTCTGAAGCGTTGGTAACCCATCCTCAACTGCCTCCGCAGACTGAGGGACCGTCCTGGACGGACGCTCCTGATATCGACGGAGACCGAAAGTACGGTCCAACGTTGAACGGCAGCCACCAACACGGGTGGCAGGAAAGTGAAGTGTAATGTCGGAAGATGACTGATTCCGGCGGCGAAAGGCTGGCACCGGGCAGCCCGGTCACGGTCGAGCTCGTCAAACATCCGCGCCCGGACGTGAGCTACCCGGCCGTCGTGGTCCTTGACGACGCCGACCATATCGTCGTACGCGCGCCCTGGGCCGGCCCGCCCAGCCGGGACTTCGGCTTCACCCGCTTCGAGCAGGGCGATGTCTTCACCGAGCACTACTGGCGCCACCGGTGGTACTCGATCAAGGAAGTGCGGGACGTGGCGGGCGAGTTGAAGGGGTGGTACTGCGACGTGTGCCGGCCGGCCACGGTCCGCAGCAGCGCGCTCGTCGTCCCGGACCTCGACCTGGACCTGTGGCTCTCGGCCGACCGGGCCACCGTCCTGCGCCTCGACGAGGACGAGTTCGCGGCGAGCGGCCTGCAGGAGCGCGACCCGGACGCCGCCGAGCACGCGCGCCGCGCCCTCGACGAACTGGAGCGGCTGGCGCGCGGCGCAGACGGCTTCGCGGGGGTGCTGGGGCCTGTCGGCCGGCTTGGCCCGTCCTAGTCGAGCCAGGTGTGCAGCTCGGCCCGGTCGGGCTCGGCGAGTTCGGCGAGCGCCGCGGGGCGCCAGGACGGGTTGCGGTCCTTGTCCACCAGCGCGGCGCGCACCCCCTCCTGGAAGTCGTGGCTCCTCGCCACGCGGCAGGCCAGCCGCAGATCACGGTCGAGGCACTCGGCGAGCGTGGTCGACGCACCGCGCCGCAGCAGTTCGAAGGTGAGGACGAGGCCGGCGGGGGAGACCCGCCGCAGGCCGTCGAGGGTCTCCGCAGCCCAGTCGCTGCGCTCAGCGGCGAGCCGCTCGAAGACCTCGTCCAGGGTCGGGGCCGAGAAGCAGCGCTCTATGGCGGCGTAGTGGCCGCAGAGCTCGGACGGGGGAGGGGGCGAGGCGAACCGGTCGAGCACGCCCGTGACGTCCTCGCCGCCCGAGGCGTCCAGCGCACGTTCGAGCGCGGGAAGGCGGTCGGCGGTGACGTAGTGCGTGGCCAGCGAGGTCTCGACCGCCGCGGCGGCCGAGATTCGCGTGCCGGCGAGAGCCAGGTACCAGCCGACCGCACCGGGCAGGCGGGGCAGGAAGTACGCGGCGCCGATGTCGGGGAAGAAGCCGATCCCGGTCTCCGGCATGGCGAGTGTCGCGCGCTCGGTCACCACTCGCGCGGTGCCGTGCACGGAGATCCCGAGACCCCCGCCGAGGGCAAACCCGTCGATCAGGGCGACGTACGGCTTGGGGTAGGCGGCGATGGCCGCGTCCATCGCGTACTCGGCGGCGAACAGCGCTCGTACCGCCTCGTGGTCCCCGCGCACCGCCGCAGCGCGCACGGCCCGTATGTCGCCGCCCGAGCAGAACGCCTTCGGCGAGCTGCTGCGGATGACCACTGCCCGTACCGCGTCATCGGTGCGCCACTGCTCCAGTGCCGAAGCCATCGACCCGATCATCCCCAGGTCGAGTGCGTTGAGCGCGGCGGGCCGGTTCAGCACGATTGATCCGATGCCGCCACGGGCGATCGCCTTGACCGTCTCCGTCGCCGTCCCGTGCGCGGGGTGGTGCATGCTGCTCCTGTTCGCCGGTGCTGTGCTGTGCTGTCGCGCCGACGTCACTCTAAACGGGCGGGCGGAACGGAGGAGCCCCCGCCCGGGAGAACTCGGACGGGGGCTGAACTCCGGTCGGTCCGCGTCAGGCGGCGGTCCGGCGGCGGTGGTCATGGCAGTACCGCGGGAAGCCGAAGTGACGCAGCTGGTAGTGGGAGAAGCGGCCGTCACGGCCACCACGCCCGCCGAGGCGGCCCACGCCCTCCCGCCGCTCCTCCAGGCGCACGGCGAGCACCGGCGGACGTCCGTAGAAGCGATGGATCCACGCGCGCAGTCCGTCGATACGGCCCCGAGGGTGACGGGCGTCGAGCACCAGACGGTCACGGTGGTGACGGAAGCGGTCGTCACGTCCGACGCCGCGACCATTACGGCCGTCGAACCGGCCGTCACGCCTCACCTCGATCACCGCGCGCGGGCCCCACGAGCCGAAGGTCAGCCTCGCCGAGATGTCGCGCGCGATACGGACGCGGCGGACGCAGCGGTCGAGACGGCGATGGTTACGGCGCTCCTGGTGACGACGGTGCCGGAAGTGACGACGGTGGTGGCGGCGGTGGTGGTGGCGGCGGGGCTGGTGGCCCCGGCCGCCGGGGACGGGGAAGTCACCCGGCGTGTCCTGCAGGGTGACGACGTGTCCCGGCAGGGAAGCCGGGGCAGGGGCGTCGACGGCGTGGACAGCCGCCGGTGACCCCAGCGCGAGGGCGGCCGCCGTCAGCGACGTGACAGCCCAGAGACGCGAGGCGTGCATCGAAATGACCTCCTGCGGCCGCGGACGTAGGCGGGTACCCACGAAACGGTTCATCCGGGCCTAAAGAGGAGTTAAGGAGCAATCAGGGCATCCCGCATAGCGGGGCCGGACGGCCCCGCACCGCCTCCTGTCGCTCGACCGCAGCAATGAGCGCCACGTCTGCGCAGGTCACGAGGTGACGTCACGTCGCAATGCATTCCATCGCACAGGTGCGATCCGAATGAGTGTCAGAAGAATCAAAAAGACGGTGATCCACGCGAGGCCCGCCGGCCGTGGGTTGCCCCTGCATGGCTCACCGTCAGCTGCTGATCACACGTCAGCCCGAACTCACCGGGTCGACCGCCACGTCCGGCACTTCGACCCGGCCCGCAGCGCCTTGCTCGGGTCGTTCGGCGCGTTCGGGCCGACCTCGGATACGGAGATGTCGGTCGCCAACTTGACCGGCGTGCTCCAGGTGTACTCGGACATGACAAGTGCGAATATGAAATTCCAATCACATCACGATCCGTGATCGCGGGCCGGTCCCAGGCGAGGGTGAGCTCACGCTCATCAAGCACTCCTTGGGAGCGAGGGGCAGGGGGAGTGGGGCGTGCGCTGCCCGCAGGCGACGCCCGTCAGCCCTGCTTGAGCAGCTGGTTGCTCTCGTTGACAGCGTTGTTGAGCGCCTGCTGCGGGGACTCCTTGCCCTGCAGTGCCTTGGCGACCTCCTGCTGCAGGACGGTCTTCATCTGGTCGCTCATCACCGGCGGGGTGTAGTTGACGGCGCCCTTGAGCATCTCGGCGGAGGCGACCCGGACCCGACCCTCGTCCGTGCCGTCATCCTTCGTCCAGTACGGCTCCTGCAGCGAGCCGGCCGTGGAGGGGAAGATCGCGACCTGGTGGGCGAAGGCCTCCTGGTTCTGCTTGTCGGTGATGAAGTGGGCGAAGGCGATGGCCGCCGCCTTGTGCTTGCTCTGGTTGTTGACGCCGAGCCCCATCACGTACATGTTCGGGTGCCCGGTGTTGTTGGGCGCGTCCGTGATCCCGATGTTCTTGTACAGGGAGGGCGCGTTGGTCTTGAAGTTGTCCAGGTCCAGCGCGCTGCCCGGGTTCATCGCGACCTTCTGCTCCAGGAACGCCTGGCCGGCGGCGTCCGGCGTCGTCGACAGCGCCTGCGAGCCGAGCCCGCCCTCGTCGTAGAGCCGCTTGTACTTGGTGAGCAGCTCAACGCCCTTGGCGTCGTTGTAGGTGAAGGCGGTCCCGCTGGAGTTCATCAGCGGCACGCCATAGCGGCCGAAGTCCTCGATGGTCGGCTCCTGGGCGAGCGCAGCGATCTTGCCGCCCGAGTGCTGCGCCATCCGCTCGGCATCGGCGAACAGCTGGTCGTAGGTCTGCGGCGGCGTGTTGGGGTCGAGCCCCGCCTGCTGGAAGAGCGCCTTGTTGTAGAAGAGCGGGCCGGTGTTGAGGTACCACGGGAAGGAGAACGAGCCGCCCAGGCCCGGCAGTTCATTGCCCTGCCATGCCTCGGGCGTGTACTCGCTCTTGTACGTGGACGTGGCCTGCGAGGTGTCGAGGTTCATCAGCAGGCCGGCCTTGGCGAGCGGGTAGGCCAGGTCGGGGGAGACGTTGACGACGTCGGGCAGGGTGCCGCCGGCGGCGTCGGCGCTGAGCTTCTCGGCGTAATTGTCCGCCGGCTGGTCGATCCACTTGACGGTGACGGAGGGGTACTCCTTCTCGAACTGCGTGATCAGTCCGTTGAAGAAGCTCTGGTACTTGGCGCGCAGGTTCCAGGTCTGGAAGGTGATGGCGCCCTCGGCCTTGCCCCCGGCGCTCGACCCGCTGCCGCCTGCGGCTCCCGCCCCGCAGCCGGCCAGCATCGCTGCGGACAGCGCCAGGGGGACGGTGAGGGCGACAGCTGAGCGGGTGATGCGCATGGCCGGCGAACTCCTTTGAACGAGCTGGAGGATTGAACGACGCAAAGCTGCCTTGCGGCCCGGTGAGAAGTCAATGGCCCGCCGACTACTAATGCGCATTAGTTGATATGGCTCAAGCGCATTAGTATCCGCACCGGGACAAGACGAGCGCCCACGGATGAACGGGAGCCCCGCTGGGCCGCGTTCAGTCCTGCCAGCTCCACTCCGCGACCTCCGGCAGGTCCGAGCCGTGCTCCCGGATCCATGCGTGGTGCCGGGAGCGGACGTCGGCCATCGACTGGCGCAGCGACGCGGCCCGTACCGCGAGCCCGGGTACGCGGTCGATGACGTCCATCACCAGCCGGTAGCGGTCGAGGTCGTTGCGCACCACCATGTCGAACGGGGTCGTGGTAGTGCCTTCCTCCATGTAGCCGCGGACGTGCAGATGGGGGTGGACGGCCCGGCGGTAGGTCAGGCGGTGGATGAGCCACGGGTAGCCGTGGTAGGCGAAGATGACCGGCCGGTCTCGGGTGAACAGGGCGTCGAACTCGAAGTCGGGCATACCATGCGGATGTTCTCGCTCGGGGAGCAGCCGGGCCATGTCGACGACGTTGACGACCCGCACCGCGAGCTCGGGCAGGTGGCTGCGGAGCAGCGACGCCGCCGCGATCACCTCCTGCGTGGGCACGTCGCCCGCGCAGGCCAGCACGACGTCCGGCTCGCGCCCGCCGCTGTCCGTCCCGGCCCAGTCCCAGGTGCCGGCGCCACGTGCACAGTGGTCGCGCGCCTCCTGCAGGCCCAGCCAGTCGAAGCAGGGCTGCTTGCCCGCGACTACCACATTGACGTGGTCGCGGCTGCGCAGCACATGATCGGCGACCGACAGCAGGGTGTTGGCGTCCGGCGGCAGGTAAACCCGCACCACCTCGGGCGACTTGTTGAGGACGTGGTCGACGAAGCCCGGGTCCTGGTGGGAGAAGCCGTTGTGGTCCTGGCGCCAGACGTGCGAGGTGAGCAGGTAGTTGAGCGAGGCGACCGGGCGCCGCCAGGGCAGCCTGCGGGAGCTCTTGAGCCACTTGATGTGCTGGTTGACCATCGAGTCGACGATGTGGACGAACGCCTCGTAGCAGGAGAACAGACCGTGCCGGCCGGTGAGCAGATAGCCTTCGAGCCACCCCTGGCAGAGGTGTTCGGAGAGCACCTCCATCACCCGGCCGTCGCGCGCCAGATGCTCGTCGGTGGGCAGCGTCTCGGCCTCCCACACCTTCGCCGTCGCGCCGTAGACCGCGTCCAGACGGTTCGACGCGGTCTCGTCGGGCCCGACGATGCGGAAGTCGCGCCGCCCGGCGGTGGCGGCCATGACCTGCTCCAGCAGGCCGCCGAGCACCCGGGTCGGTTCGTGCAGCGTGGCGCCGGGCTTGTCCACGTCGACGGCGAACGGTTCGAGCGGTGGTACGGGAAGCTCGCGCAGCAGCAGCCCGCCATTGGCCCGCGGGGTTGCGCCGAGCCGCCTGCGGCCTTGCGGCACGTGGCGCAGCACGATCTCGCGCGGACGGCCCTGCTCGTCGAAGAGCTCCTCTGGCCGGTACGAGCGCAGCCATGCCTCCAACTGCCGCAGATGGCCAGGATTTTCCCGGACGTTCGGGAGCGGCACTTGGTGAGCGCGCCAGGTTCCCTCCACGGGTACGCCGTCCACCTCGTGAGGGCCTGTCCATCCCTTGGGGGTGCGCAGCACAATCATCGGCCAGTGCGGACGGTCCTCGACGCCCTCCTCGCGGGCGAGCCGGTGGATGAGGTCGATCCGGTCCAGGGCGAGGTCGAAGGCGCGGGCGAGAGCACGGTGGACCTCGGCGGGATCGTCTCCGCACACGTGCAGCGGCTCATGGCCGAATCCGCGCAGCAGCTTGTCGAGTTCGTGCTCCGGCAGCCGGGCGAGCACCGTCGGGTTGGCGATCTTGTAGCCGTTGAGGTGGAGGATCGGCAGCACGGCGCCGTCGTGCACAGGGTCGAGGAACTTGTTGGCGTGCCACGACGTGGCCAGCGGCCCGGTCTCGGCCTCGCCGTCGCCGATCACGCAGGCCACCACCAGACCCGGGTTGTCGAGCGCGGCGCCGTAGGCGTGGGCGAGGGAGTACCCGAGCTCGCCGCCCTCGTGGATCGAGCCCGGCACCTCGGGCGCCACATGGCTGGGCACGCCACCGGGGAACGAGAACTGCCGGAAGAGCCGCTCCATCCCGGCCGCGTCCCGGGTGACGTCCGGATACGTCTCGGAGTAACTGCCGTCCAGCCACGACCCTGCGAGTACCGCCGGGCCGCCGTGCCCGGGGCCCCAGATGCACAGCGCGTCCAGGTCGCGCCGGCTGATGACGCGGCCGAGGTGGGTGTAGATCAGGTTGAGCCCGGGCGAGGTGCCCCAGTGGCCGAGCAGCCGCGGCTTGATGTCGTCGCGGGTGAGCGGCTCGGTGAGCAGCGGATTGCGCAGCAGGTAGATCTGGCCCGCGGCGAGGTAGTTGGCGGCCCGCCAGTGGGCGTCGAGGGCCGCGAGGTCGTCGTCGGTGAGGTCCGCCGGCGCTGTCGTTGTGGTGGCCTCGGGCATGGTGTCCTGCCTTCCGCGGTCGCGGGTGCTGCACACATGCCTCAGTCTTGTGAAGGCTCAAGGCACCGGCAACCGGATACCGGGCCGCACGGCCAGTCAGCAGAGGCCAGTCAGTGTCGACCAGTCGGCAGCGGCCAGTCCGCAGCGGTCAGCAGCAGGGGACGTCGCAGGGACCGTGGTGGCGTCCGTGCTGTGCCGGGTGACGTTGGCCAGTGCCTCGCGCACGATGCGGGTACACGGTAGCGGCGAGATCCGGTGCCAGCCCTGCCGAGAACTGCGGGTCGGCACGGAGCGTCACAGGCGTCTTCGGTGCGCCGGGGATCGTGTACGCGCCGACCAACTTCCTCGGTCTCGCCGAGCCCGGTGAGCGGCTGCCGTTCCGCGGGCCCCTCCTGGCCCAGCACCCGTACCATCCGCCGGGCCGAGGCCATCGCCTCGCCACGGGCCGCCTCCATGGGCTGCAGCGATGCGGAGACGTGCGGGTTGTCCAGGGCGAGAACGCCGCTGGCCCGCGCCAGCACGGTGATCGCGAGACGTTGTGGGCGAGGAAGTCGTGCAGCTCACCGGCGAGGAAGAGCCGCTCGGCCTCCAGTGCCACCGTGACCGAGCGCTCCCGCTCGATGTCTCAGGCGTGCAGGTAGAGGCCGAGCGGGGCGACGACGGCGACGATCAGGGTCCCGACCACCGATGACCTGTGTCCTGGCGTCGCCGTTGCCGTCGCCGTCAGGAGAGGACGCGGCGCCGGAAGTTGCGCAGACCCAGGCCGAGGAAGAGCACCGTGAACCCGATAAGGACCGGATAGACGATGTAGAGCGGCATGTGCGAGGCCTGCGTGAACCCGGCGCGCATCCCCTCCGTGATGTAGATCAGCGGATTGAGCAGCACCAGAATCTGCAGCCAGTGGAAACCGCCGAGATGCACGGCTCCCAGCTTCGTCCACTGGTAGTACGTGCCGCCGAGGAACACCAGCGGCAGCACGACGAAGCCGAACATCAGCCCGATGTTGCGCGGCTCGAACGTGGTGCCGAGCAGCAGACCCAGCGAGGTCATGCCGATGCACGCCAGCGGGATGAGCGTGACCACGATCCACCAGTGCACGGTCAGATGCGCGTGCACACCCGGTGCGTGCACCACCGCCGCGATCGGGAAGACGATGACTGCCGAGATCAGCCCCTGGGTGGCGCCGGAGAGCACGCGTGCCACAGCCACCAGCCAGATCGGGCACGGCGCCTGCACCCTGTCCTCGATCTCGCGCGTGTAACCGAACTCCTGGGCCATCTGGATCGCCACCGACTGAATTCCCTGGAACATGATGGCGATCGAGACCACGCCGGGCACGAGCACTGTGGCGAAGGCGGATTCTCCGGCCTTCCCGCCGCCCGATCCGATGCCCTGACCGATCGTCGGAAAGACGTAGAGGAAGACGAAGACCAGCAGGAAAGGCTGCATGAGCGTGCGGCCGACGAACTCCCAGAAGTTCTTCCGCAGCACCGTCAGGTCCCGGCGGATCAGCGCCGACAGCGCGGACCGGCTCGACGCCGCCGCGGACCTGCTGGGACGGATGCCGATGGCAGGCGCGACGGGAGCGGCTGCCACCGTGGGATCCATGGATGCCGCCATCAGTCCCTCAGCTCCTTCCCGGTGAGGCCGATGAAGACCGTCTCCAGCGTGGACTCCGAGATCGACAGGTCGACGAGGTTGAATCCGCCGGTCTCGGCCGCGTTCACCACCCGCGGCACCAGCCGTTCGTTCCCCTTCACCTGCAGCTCGACGCCGCCGTCGACCAGCCGGGTGCGGACCACGCCGTCGACATGGTCGGCGAGCTGTGCGGCGAGCGCCGAGGGATCGCCGCTCGCGGTGACGGTGACGACGGTGTCCGCGCCGACGCTCTGCTTGAGCGCGGCCGGTGTGTCCAGGGCGAGGATCCGGCCGTGGTCGATGATCGCCACCCGGTCGCACAGCTGGTCGGCCTCTTCCATGTAGTGCGTGGTCAGCACGATGGTCTGGCCGTCCGCGATGAGCTGTTCCAGGATCTCCCACAAGGCGAGGCGGCTCTGCGGGTCCAGGCCGGTGGTCGGCTCGTCGAGGAAGAGCACGGCCGGGCGGTGGAAGATCGCACGCGCGACGAGCAAGCGCTGCGCCATCCCGCCGGAGAGGGCGAAGACGGAGGCGTTCGCCCACTTCGACAGGCGGAATTGCTCCAGCAGTTCGTCGGCGTGACGCCGGGACTGGCGGGCCGGCATGCCGAAGAGCAGACCGTGGAAGTAAAGGTTCTCCCGGACCGTCAACGCCCGGTCCAGCGTGTTCTGCTGGCTGACCACCGCGATCACCTGTTTGGCGAGCGTCGGCCGTGCGATCACGTCGATCTCGCCGACGTACGCGGAGCCCGACGTCGGCACGACACGCGTGGTGAGCATCCCGACCGTCGTGGTCTTGCCCGCGCCGTTCGGGCCCAGCAGCCCGAAGATCTCGCCGTGGTACACGGTCAGATCGAGCCCGTCGACGGCCTTGAAATCCGTCTTCGGATAGATCTTCGTCAGCCCCTCGGTACGGATGACGACCTCGCGATCGTCGCTCTCCGACGCCGTCCGGGCGGAGACCGGCACTGCTTCAGTCACCATGGCTCACCCCTCGCAGGAACCCCCTGCCCCTGTCTGACAACCATCCGCTACCGGGGCGAACGGGGCAACTCCTTCCTGCATGCGGTCACCCGTACCGGGTACGCAGACCGTTGTGAGCGGAGAAGCGAACAGAGGACCCGTGAGCGGCGCACGCAATTCCGCAGACACGGTGGCGCACCGGCTCATCGCAGATCACCTGGTCGAAGGCCGGATGGAACCCGGCACCGAGATCGGGCTGCGCATCGACCAGACCCTCACCCAGGACGCCACCGGCACGCTGGTGATGCAGGAACTGGAGGCCCTGGGCCTGGACCGGGTGCGCACCGAGACCAGCGTCCAGTACGTCGACCACAACCTGCTGCAGGCGGACGAGCGGAACGCCGAGGACCACGCGTTCCTCCGCTCCGCGGCACGGCGTTTCGGCATCTGGTACTCCAAACCGGGGAACGGGGTCTCCCACCCCACCCACATGCAGCGCTTCGGCATCCCGGGCAGGACCCTGGCCGGCTCCGACTCCCACACCTGTGCCGCCGGGTCGCTGGGCATGCTGGCGCTCGGCACCGGCGGGCTGGAAGTCGCCCTCGTCATGGCGGGACGGCCGCTGCACGTGACGATGCCGGAGATCTGGGGCGTCCGGCTCACCGGCCGGCTTCCGCAGTGGGTCAGCGCCAAGGACGTCGTCCTGGAGATGCTGCGCCGTCACGGCGTCAAGGGCGCGGTGGGCCGCATCCTCGAATACCACGGTCCCGGCCTCGGCTCGCTCACCGCGATGGACCGGCACGTCATCGCCAACATGGGCGCCGAACTCGGCGCGACCACCACGGTCTTCCCCGCCGACGACGCGGCGCGGGAGTTCCTGCGCGCGGAGGGCCGCGAGGACGACTTCACCCGGATCACCGCCGAGCCCGGGGCCGTCTACGACCTCGAAGAGGAGATCGACCTCTCCGCGCTCGAACCGCTCATCGCCCGCCCCACCTCGCCCGGCAACGTCGTGCCGGTACGCGAGGTCGCGGGCGAGCCGATCGGACAGGCGGTGATCGGTTCCTCCGCCAACCCCGGCCTGCGGGACTTCGCCATCGCCGCCGCCATGGTCAAGGGGCGTCAGACCGACGGCTCCGTCAGCTTCGACGTCAACCCCACCTCCCGGGAGATCCTGCAGGACCTCACCCGGTGCGGCGCCACCTTCGACCTGATCGCCGCGGGCGCCCGCATCCACCAGGCAGGCTGCCTCGGCTGCATCGGCATGGGGCAGGCGCCCGCCGTCGGCCGCAACTCCCTGCGCACCTTCCCGCGAAACTTTCCCGGCCGCTCCGGCACGGAGGACGACGCGGTGTGGCTGTGCTCGCCCGAGACGGCCACCGCCTCCGCGCTGACCGGCGTCATCACCGACCCGCGCGACTGGGCGGACAAGGAGAACGTCCGCTACCCACGGCTCGATCTGCCGCAGCGCGCCAGCGTCAACACCGCGATGCTCGAAGCGCCCCTCCCGCCGGAGCAGGCAGCGCGGACGGAACTGGAACGCGGCCCCAACATCTCCGGGCTTCCCGACTTCGACCCGATGCCCGACGTCGTCGAAGGCCCCGTGCTGCTCAAGACCGGGGACGACGTCTCCACGGACGAGATCTCACCGGCCGGCGCCAAGGCGCTCCCGTACCGCTCCAACATCCCCAGACTCGCCGAATTCACCTTCACCCGCATCGACCCCGCCTACCCGCGCCACGCCGCCGAGCCGGGCACCCGCGACGGCGGCGGGCACTTCGTCGTCGGCGGCGAGAACTACGGCCAGGGCTCCTCCCGCGAACACGCCGCGATCACCCCGCGCTACCTCGGGCTGCGCGCCGTCGTCGCGAAGTCCTACGCACGCATCCACTGGCAGAACCTCGCCAACTTCGGTGTCCTCGCCCTGGAGTTCGCCCACCCGGGTGACTACGACCGCATCGACACCGGTGACCGGCTGCGCCTCGACGGCCTGCACGCGGCGCTCGCTCCCGGTGCCGCCCCCACGCTTCAGTTGCGCAATGTCACCAAGGGCGAGGAGTACGAGGTACGGCACCGGCTCTCCGACGGCCGCCGCCGCACCGTCCTGGCAGGCGGCATCATCCCGGCGCTTACCTCACGCTGACGGTCGCCGGGCACCTACCGGGGTATAAGGCCAGTACGGCCGACCGGCAATTCCGGGTGGGCCGGACGGGCCATCCCGGGCGGCGCCGGCACGGCGCGATGCTGGAAGCGAGAGGGCCCGCCCCCGAAGCCGTCGCGGTCGCGCGGCGGCGCGGGCGCAGACCGGAGGACGAGGGATCGCAATGAACGGTTCCCTGCCGATCGGGCGGCTTTTCGGAGTGCCGCTCAAGGTTCACTGGAGCGCGCCGCTGCTGGTGGCGCTGCTCGGGTTCGGCCTGGGCAGCCAGACCCTGCCCGCGCTCGCCCCCGGCCACTCCAGGGCTGCCTACACCGCGGCCGCGCTGCTCGGGGCGATCGCACTGATGCTCAGCCTGCTGCTGCACGAGGCCGCGCACGCCGTCATCGCCCGCAGAAAGGGCGTGGACGTCGAGGACATGACGCTGTGGGCGCTCGGTGGCGTCACCCGGATGGGTCAGCCGACGACTCCCGGAGCGGTGCTGCTGATATCGGCGAGCGGCCCGTTGACCAGCCTGCTGCTCGGCGGCCTCGGCATCGGCGCCGCGTTCGCCGTCGCCACCGGCCTCCACTGGACCGTCGTCGCCGCCGTCCTGCTGTGGGCGGGCTCGGCCAATGTGCTGCTCGGCGTTTTCAACCTGCTGCCCGCCGCGCCGCTCGACGGCGGCCGCGTGCTGCAGGCAGCGCTGTGGCGGCACAGCGGCGACCGTGAACGGGCGGCGCGCGCTGCGGGACGAAGCGGCCAGGCGGTCGGCGTTCTGCTGCTCTTCGTCGGCGGCATCGCCTTCCTGCGGGGCTCGGCCAACGGGCTGTGGCTGATGCTCATCGGCTTCTTCATCACCGGCTCGGCGGGCGAGGAGGTGCGCCGCGCCGTGCTGAGCTCCGCGCTGCGCGGGGTTCCGGTCTCGCAGGCCATGTCGTCCCCCGTCGACACCCTGCCCGAGTGGCTGACCGTGGCCCGTTTCTTCGATGACGCCCGCTCCTACCGTCACTCGGTGCTCCCGCTGGTCGACCTCGACGGTCGTCCCACCGGGATCGTCACGGTGCGGCGGCTCGCCATGGTGCCCGCGGGCCAGCGCGAGGACGTGCGGGTGCGCGAGCTGGCGATACCGCTGTCGCGGTGTGCCGTCGCCGCCCCGGGCGACGATCTGTACGAGGTCCTCAGCCGCCTGAGCGCGCCGTATGCGCAGCGCATCCTGGTGCTCGACGGCAGCCGCCTGGTGGGGATTGTCACCGCCCGTGACATCTCGCGGATCACCGCCCGGCGCATGCTCGAGGAGCGGGACGGCCGCCGGGACGGCGCGGACCCCGGTGGCCCCTGGGACCAGCGGGACCACCGCAATCCGGAGGCCGGTCCGCACACCGCGCGCTGACCGGCAACGGGAGCCGCGACGAGCTGTGCCGCGTTATGTCCGCCCACGTCGGGTAGTCGTACTTTGAGACAAGAGCTCTCTTCGAGGTGATCGCAATGCTGCTGTTGGGACTCATCCTCCTCGCCGGGACCGCCGCGTTCACCGGCCTGCTGATCGCCGACAACATCGGCGGGGGCCCGCACTACACCGCGTCGATGCTCGGCAACCACATCGCCACGCTCAACATGCTCGGTGCCTTCCTCGTCGGGATCGTGCTGACGCTGGTGTTCTGCCTCGGTCTTGCGATGCTGACCGGCGGTGCGGCACACCACCGCCGTCGCGGCGCCGACCTGAAGGCGGCGCGGCGCTCCGCGGCGCAGGCAGCGGCAGAGCGCGACGAACTCGCCGCTCGCATCCAGGCCGGCCAGGCGAGCCAGACGCAGACCGCGCCGATGCCCGCCGCAGCACGGCCGGAGCAGGAGCCCGTCCGGGCGACCGCCGGCAACGGGCACGGACACCGGCACCGCATTCACCTGTTCGGACACTGACCAGGCCGCGCGGATTCAGCGCGTAAGGGACGCCCAGCGCTGCTCGGCCCTGTCCACCTTCCAGTACGCCAGGGCGCACGCCGGTCTTCCCGAACACCACGGCCCGGCCACTCCAGCGCGTGCGGCAGGTGCGCCGCCACTCCGGTCAATGGTGACGCGGCCGTCACGTCCGATTGGGTACATTCCCCGCCGAACCGATGACCAAGTGCTGCCTCGGGCGTTGATCAGTCCCCGAGTAGGACCGACATGCTCTTGGAGGCATCACTCATGAAGTCCCTCACGACGTCGCAGGCCGCGCGCGGCGCCTGGGTACTGGCGGGCAGCGCTGCCGTCATCGTGCTGGCGGCGGGCACCGCCTCCGCGACGACCACCGACCACGCTCCGGACCACCACGGCAGGTACCTGCACCTGCTGCGACCGGTCCACCTGCGGCACGAGGCCGGTTACCGTCTTGAGCACCGCCGCCTCGCGGAGCGCCGCCTCGAGCTCCGCCGCCTCGAGCTCCGCCGCCTCGAAGAGCGCCGGCTGGAGCGCCTGCGGCTCGAACACCGCCGCATGGAGGAGCGCCGCCTGGCGGAGCACCGGCTGACGCACCACTTCGGCTACCTGCACCACCTGCACTACCACCACTCGGCTCCCATGCAGCACGGGATGCGCTGAGCCGACGGCCCGTCAGGGCCGAGCATTTACCACGGCAGCCGTGCAGCGCCCACGGGGCGCTGTCCGGCTGCCGCTTACGCAACCTGTGTGAGCAGCTCCGATGTGGTCACGGCGCGCAGCCCGCGCTGCCGCAACCCGTCGAGCACGGCGGGCAGTGCCTCGACCGTGCCGGCGTGCCCGAGGTGCAGGCTGACCACCGAGCCGCGCTCGACCTTGCGCAGCACTGTGCGCTGCACGGCGTCGGCGCCGGGATCGGTGTAGTCGAGCGAGTCGACGTCGTACGACAGCACGTGCGGGTAGCCTGCCGCGCGCGCCAGCCGCTCCACCAACGGGGTGGCGTACTGGGCCTGCGACGGCCGGAACCAGCGGCCGATCGATCCCGTGAGCCTGCGCAGCCGTTGCGCGCACCCGTTGATCTCGGCCGACGCCTCGGTAGCGGGCATGTCGCAGATGGCGAGGTGGTTCTGCGTGTGATTCCCCAGCTCATGGCCGCCGTCGAGCACGCGGTGCGCCATCTGCGGATAGGCGTCGAGCCAGCTGCCCACGGCCAGCACGGTGAGCCGGGCCCCGGCCCGCTCGGCCTCTCCGAGCAGCGCCGTGCAGAGCTTGGGTTCGCCCTGCCCGTGGAAGGTGAGCGCGACGAGCGGGCGGTCGCGCGGCGCGTTGGTGATCTGCTCCGGAAGCGATGCGGGCAGCGGCCGTTGCGACGACGGCGTGCGAGCGGCGGGCGCGGGGGAGTGCGGTGGGATCCCGGCGACGGGCGTCCGGTGGTCGTCCACGCACCCGCAGGCCACGGCCCCGAGGGCCGCGCTCTGCATGGCGGCCCGCAACACACTGCGGCGATCGATGGGCATCGCGCCTGACTTTAGCCTCTTTTGGGACAAACTTCGCGTATCGGTCGGCGACAGGCTGGCTCATTGTGATCTCCTGTCATGGATGTGACAGGAGATAACGTCCGTGCGTGCTGTCCTTCACGCGCGGATCCCGCTCACCGGCCGCCGTCACTGGCGTTGTTGCCGCCCTCGTGGCCGTCATCACGTTGCTGACGGCCGCGTTCACCCTTCCGGCCGACGCACGCGGCAACGACCCCGCGCCCGGCCCCACCCAGCCGGTCTACTCGTACGCCCGCGCCATCCGCCAATCGGTGTGGGTGGACACCGGACTGAGCGCCGACAGGAAGGACGGCAAGCCCGTGCGCGTCGCTGCCGACATCATCCGGCCGCGCGAGCCCGCCGCGGCCGGTCGTCGCGTCCCCGTCATCATGGACGCCAGCCCCTACTACTCCTGCTGCGGGCGCGGCAACGAGAACCAGGTCAAGACCTACGACGGACACGGGAATCCGGTCCGGTTCCCGCTCTTCTACGACAACTACTTCGTACCGCGCGGCTACGCCGTCGTCCTCGTCGACCTGGCCGGCACCAACCGCTCCGACGGCTGTACGGACGTCGGCGGACCGTCCGACGTGCAGTCGGCCAAGGCCGTCATCGACTGGCTGAACGGCCGCGCCCGCGGCTACAGCGCGCGCAGCGGCGGACATCCCGTCTCGGCCACGGACTGGGCCGACGGTTCGGTCGGCATGATCGGCAAGAGCTGGGACGGCACCATCGCCAACGGCGTTGCCGCCACCGGGGTCGAGGGGCTGAAGACGATCGTGCCGATCAGCGCCATCAGCTCCTGGTACGACTACTACTTCGCGCAGGGAGCCGCCCTCTACGACGGCGGACCCGACCAACTCGCCGGCTCCGTGGAGTCGACGTCCGCGCATGCGCACTGTGCGGCCGAACAACAGCGGCTGCGCGACGGCGCGCCGCGCAATGGCGACTGGACGCAGGCCTGGCAGCAACGCGACTATGTCGCCGCGGCGTCGAAGGTGCGCGCGAGCGTCTTCGTCGTCCATGGACTGGAAGACCTCAACGTGCGGACCCAGAACGTCGGGCCGTGGTGGGACGCGCTCGCCGCGCACCATGTCGAGCGGAAGATCTGGCTGTCGCAGACCGGTCACGTCGATCCGTTCGACTACCGGCGGGCCGTCTGGGTGAACACCCTTCACCAGTGGTTCGACCACTACCTCATGGGCGTCGACAACGGCATCGAGCGCGCTTCGATGGCCGATGTCGAGCGCAGCCCCGACCACTGGACCACGGACCCGGTCTGGCCCGCCCCGGGCACGGCGTCCACCCGCATCTCTCCGGTCGCTTCCGGAACGCCCGGGATCGGCACGCTCGCACTCCCTCCCGCGCTCTCCGGGGCAGCCGGAACCGAGTCTTACACCGACGACCCCAGCCGGAGCGAGACCGACTGGGCCGCTGCGGCCGGGCAGCCGACGCCCGACAAGGTCTCGTTCCTGACGGGAACGCTGACGCGGCCGCTACGGTTCTCCGGCAGCGGTACCGTCACCCTCACCGCGACCGCGTCGACCACCAGCGCGCACCTGTCGGCGGTGCTCGTCGACCTCGGCCCCGCCACCATCCGTGACTACGAGGGCAGCGGCGAAGGCATCAAGACGCTGACCACCAGGTCGTGTTGGGGTGAGAGCGGCCCGGGCGACAGTGCCTGCTTCCTCGACACCGCGGCCGACACCGAGTCCGTCGGGTTCACCGTCTTCAGCCGCGGCTGGGCCGATCTCGGGCACGGAGGCGCGGGGTTGCACGGCGGCCCGCTCACCCCGGGCAAGCCGTACACGATCACTCTTCGGCTCGCGGCGAGCGATCACATCGTCCCGGCCGGCCACCGTCTCGCGCTCATCGTGGCCGGCACCGACAAGGGTCTGATCGTCCCGCCCGACACCAGGCCCGCACTCCGCCTCGATCTCGCGGGGTGCTTCGCGCAGCTGCCGTTGGTCGGCGGGCCGGCAGCCTGGACCGCGGCCACCGGACAGGGCGCGGGTCAGGGCGCCGGTCAGGTCGCCGAGCCTGCGGCCGCTCCGGTCCTCAGGTCCGCGCCCCAGCGGTCGAGTGCGGCCTGAAGGTCGAGCGGGCGGATCCCGGCGGACTCCTCGGCGCCCGGCCAGTCCTCGCGCGGCACCCGCCACATCACCTCGAACTCGTTGCCGTCGGGGTCCTTGGCGTACAGGGACTTGGAGACGAGGTGGTCGCTGGCGCCGACGAGTGCGCCGCGCTCGGTGAGCTTGCGCGCCATCTCGGCGAGCTCGCCGAGCGTGCCGACCTCCCAGGCGAGGTGGTAGAGCCCGACGCGCCCCTGCTCGGGGCCGAGGGCGTCGCCGCCGAGGGCGAAGAGGCCGAGGTCGTGGTCGTTGAGCGTCTCCTGCGCCCGCAGGAAGGCGGCCCTGCCCGGGATCTCGGTGTCCACGGTGAACCCGAGGACGTCGGTGTAGAAGGCGACGGAGCGTGCCACGTCGCGGATGTAGAGAACGGCGTGATTGAGGCGGCGTACAGGCATGTCGGCTCCTTCTCGTATCTGAATGTCATCGTACGCCGAGGATGCTTGAAATTTCAAGAAAGCCCGCATCGCCCGTGGGCCGCGCGACAAGCGCACCCGCGCCCCGGCACAATGCACACCACAGCTCAGCGAGACAGACCAGCTGGAAACAGCGAGACAAGTGGATCGGGATTGTGACGACGACGGCTATCGGTTCTATCGGGCAGCGCATCGCCGAAGAGCTCGGCGTACGCGAAGGGCAGGTCAAGGCGGCGGTCGACCTGCTCGACGGCGGGGCGACCGTGCCGTTCATCGCCCGTTATCGCAAGGAGGCGACCGGCGCCCTCGACGACGCCCAGCTGCGCACCCTCGAGGAGCGGCTGCGCTATCTGCGGGAGTTGGAAGAGCGGCGGGCGGCCATCATCGAGTCGATCGAGGCGCAGGGCAAGCTCGACGACGCGCTCAAGGCGCAGATCCTGGCCGCCGACTCCAAGGCGCGCCTGGAGGACATCTACCTCCCCTACAAGCCCAAGCGCCGCACCAAGGCACAGATCGCGCGCGAAGCCGGCCTCGAACCGCTCGCGGACCGGCTGCTCGGCGATCCGGGGCTCGAACCGCAGGCCGCTGCGGGCGAGTTCGTGGACGCGGACAAGGGGGTCGCCGACGCCGCGGCTGCCCTGGAGGGTGCACGGGCGATCCTCGTAGAGCGGTTCGGCGAGGACGCGGACCTGATCGGCACCCTGCGTGAACGCATGTGGTCGCAGGGGCGGCTCGTCTCCCGGGTCCGGGAGGGCAAGCAGGAGGCCGGCGCCAAGTTCGCCGACTACTTCGACTTCGCCGAACCCTTCGGCAAGCTTCCGTCCCACCGCATCCTGGCGCTCTTCCGCGGCGAGAAGGAGGAGGTGCTCGACCTCACCCTGGAACCGGAGGAGACGGACGAGGCGCGCGCCGCCGACGGCCCGTCCGGCTACGAACGGCATATCGCCCAGCGGTACGGGATCGCCGACCGCGGCCGCCCCGCCGACCGCTGGCTGACCGAGACCGTTCGCTGGGCCTGGCGCACCCGCATCCTCGTCCACCTCGGGCTCGACCTGCGTGCCCGGCTGCGCACGGAGGCCGAGGACGAGGCCGTCCGCGTCTTCGCCGCCAACCTGCGCGACCTGCTGCTCGCCGCGCCGGCCGGCGCCCGCGCCACGATGGGCCTCGACCCCGGCCTCCGTACCGGTGTGAAGGTCGCCGTCATCGACCCCACCGGCAAGGTTGTGGCCACCGACACCATCTACCCGCACGTGCCGCACCGACGCTGGGACGACTCGCTCGCGACCCTCGCCGCGCTCGCCCGTACCCACGGGGTCGACCTGATCGCGATCGGCAACGGGACCGCTTCGCGCGAGACCGACAAGCTCGCCGCCGACCTCATCAAGGCCCACCCTGAGCTGAAGCTGACGAAGGTCGTGGTCTCCGAGGCCGGCGCCTCCGTCTACTCGGCCTCCGCCTACGCCTCCCAGGAGCTGCCGGAGCTCGACGTGTCGCTGCGCGGCGCCGTCTCCATCGCCCGCCGCCTGCAGGACCCGCTCGCCGAGCTGGTCAAGATCGACCCCAAGTCGATCGGCGTCGGGCAGTATCAGCACGACCTGTCCGAACTCAAGCTCTCCCGCTCGCTCGACGCCGTCGTCGAGGACTGCGTCAACGGTGTCGGGGTGGACCTCAACACCGCGAGCGCACCGCTGCTGCGCCGGGTGTCGGGCATCACCGCGGGCCTCGCCGACAACATCGTCCAGCACCGCGACGCCAACGGCCCCTTCCGTTCCCGCAAGTCGCTCAAGGACGTTGCCAGGCTCGGTCCGAAGGCGTTCGAGCAGTGTGCCGGATTCCTGAGGATCACCAACGGCGACGACCCGCTCGACGCCTCCAGCGTCCACCCGGAGGCCTATCCGGTGGTGCGCCGCATCACCGCCGCCGCGGGCGCCGACATCAAGGCGCTGATCGGCAACACCGCGGTGCTGCGCTCGCTGAAGCCGCAGGACTTCGCGGACGACACCTTCGGTGTGCCGACCGTCAGCGATATCCTCGGCGAGCTGGAGAAGCCGGGCCGCGACCCGCGCCCGGCCTTCAAGACGGCCGCCTACAAGGACGGGGTCGAGGAGATCAAGGACCTCACCGCCGGCATGCTGCTTGAAGGGGTGGTCACCAATGTCGCCGCCTTCGGCGCATTCGTCGACATCGGTGTCCACCAGGATGGGCTCGTGCACGTCTCGGCGATGTCCAAGTCCTTCGTCAAGGACCCGCGTGACGTGGTCAAGCCGGGCGACGTGGTGACGGTCAAGGTGCTCGACGTGGACATCCCCCGCAAGCGGATCGGCCTGACGCTGCGGCTCGACGACGAGGTACCGGCCGGCGGGGGAGAGCGCGAGCGCCGTGAGCCGCGCGCCAAGGGCTCCACCGGCGGCGGTGCGCGACGTGGTGCGCCGCCGCGCCAGAGCCGTGGCGGGGCGCCACGCCGCGACCAGGGCTCCCCGGGCGGAGGCGGCGCGCTCGCCGACGCCCTGCGCCGAGCGGGTCTGGTGGGCGGCGACGGAGGCCCGGGGCCCGGCCGCCGCTGAGGCCCGCTGAGCCGCATGGCTGAGGCCGGGACGCATGCGCGTCCCGGCCTCAGCCATGCGCAGGATGAATGTGCGGCTCCGGTTTACTCGCCGGTACGGGCTCTTGCGCCCGCCGCGAGACGTTCCTAACATCACTGATGTTACATCGATACTGTCAAAGAGGCGCCGCTCGCAACGCCTCGGAACCACGGGGAGTCGGCCCATGGACGAGCCTCCGGACGAGCCGCCGCCGCTGCCCGGCCCCCTCACGGGCGTTTCCGTGGTCGAACTGGCGGGGATCGGCCCCGGGCCGTTCGCCGCGATGCTCCTGGCGGACCTCGGCGCCGACGTGGTCCGCGTCGACCGCCCCGGCGGCGCGGGCATCGGGATCGACCCCGCACACGACATCACCAACCGCAACAAGCGCTCCGTCCTCGTCGACCTGAAGTCCGCTGCCGGGCCGGGAATCGTCCTCGACCTCGCCGAGCGTGCCGACATCCTCATCGAGGGGTACCGGCCCGGCGTCGCCGAGCGCCTCGGCGTCGGCCCCGACGCCTGTCTGGCCCGCAACCCCCGGCTCGTCTACGGCCGGATGACCGGCTGGGGCCAGCACGGACCGCTCGCCGACAGCGCCGGCCACGACATCGGCTACATCGCCACCACAGGCGCCCTGTCCATGATCGGTCCCGCGGACGGGCCGCCCGCCATCCCGGCCAATCTGCTCGGCGACTACGCGGGCGGCTCCCTCTACCTCGTCGTCGGCGTTCTCGCCGCCCTCCACCACGCGCGAACCACCGGAGCCGGCCAGGTCGTCGACGCCGCCATCGTCGACGGAACGGCCCACCTGACCGCCATGATCTGGGGCATGCTCGGCGCGGGCAGCTGGCAGGACCGGCGCGGCGCCAACCTCCTCGACGGCGGCAGCCCGTTCTACGGCGTCTACGAGACCGCGGACGGCGGATACATGGCCGTCGGCGCCCTCGAAGCCCGTTTCTACGACGAGTTCGTGACCCTCCTCGGGCTCGGCGACGACGCCCCCGACCGCGCGGACCCCGCCCGCTGGGGCGAGCTGCGCGACCGTATCGCCGCCCGCTTCGCCACCCGGACCCGCGACGAGTGGGCCGCCGTCTTCGAGGGCACCGACGCATGCGTCGCCCCCGTCCTGTCGCTGCGCGAGGCCGCCAGCCACCCGCATCTGCGCGCACGCGGCACCTTCACCAACGCGGACGGACGCACCCAGCCGGCGCCCGCACCCCGCTTCTCCGCGACCCCCGGGTCGCTGCGCCGCCCGCCCGCACTGCCCGGCGCGCACACCGCCGAGGTCGCCCGGGACTGGGACCTGCCCTCGCTCGACACCCCGTAGGAGCCAGCAGCATGCAGCGCGAGATCTTCACCGCAGAGCACGAGGCGTTCCGCGAGACCGTACGCACCTTCCTCGCCAAGGAGGTGACCCCGCACCACGAACGCTGGGAGAACGACGGTGTCGTCGACCGCGCCGCCTGGCTCGCCGCCGGACGCCAGGGGCTCCTCGGCCCGGCGGTGCCGGAGGAGTACGGAGGCGGCGGGACCGCCGACTTCCGCTACAGCGCCGTCCTCGCCGAGGAGTTCGCGCGCGCGGGCGCCTCGGGCCTGGCGATCGGGCTGCACAACGACATCGTCGGCCCCTATCTGACCTCACTCGCCACCGACGAGCAGAAGCGCCGCTGGCTGCCCGGTTTCTGCACCGGCGAGACGATCACGGCCATCGCCATGACCGAACCGGACGCCGGCTCCGACCTGCAGGGCATACGCACCACCGCGACCGACCACGGCGACCACTGGATCCTGGGCGGCACCAAGACCTTCATCTCCAACGGGATCCTTGCCGACCTGGTGGTGGTCGTCGCCAGGACGACCCCCGAGGGCGGTGCGAAGGGGCTCAGCCTGCTGGTGGTCGAACGCGGCATGGACGGCTTCGAACGCGGCCGCAACCTCGACAAGATCGGCCAGAAGGCCCAGGACACCGCCGAGTTGTTCTTCCACGACGTACGGGTGCCGAAGACCAACCTGCTCGGCACCGAGAACGGCGCCTTCGTCCATCTGATGACCAACCTCGCCCAGGAACGGCTCGCCATCGCGGTCGCGGCGATCGCCGCTGCCGAACACGTGCTGGAGCTCACCACCGCGTACGTCAAGCAGCGCTCGGCCTTCGGCCGGCCGCTCTCCCGGCTGCAGCACATCCGCTTCGAGATCGCCGAGATGGCCACCGAATGCGCCGTCACCCGCACCTTCGTCGATCGCTGCATCACCGAGCACAACCGCGCAGGGCTCGACCCGGTGCACGCCTCAATGGCCAAGTGGTACTCCACCGAACTGCAAAAACGCGTCGCCGACCGCTGCCTGCAACTGCACGGCGGCTACGGCTACATGGCCGAGTACCCGGTCGCCAGGGCCTTCACCGACGGCCGGATCCAGACCATCTACGGCGGCACCACCGAGATCATGAAGGAGATCATCGGCCGCTCGCTGCTGAGCTGACGCCCACCCCCCCCATCCCCTCGAAAGGCCTGATCGATGACCACCGAAGCGTACGTGTACGACGCGATCCGCACCCCGCGCGGTCGCGGGAAGGCGAGCGGCGCGCTGCACGGCACCAAGCCCGTCGACCTCGTCACCGGTCTCATCCACGAACTGCGCCGCCGGTCCCCCGGACTCGACCCCGCCGCCGTCGACGACATCGTGCTCGGCGTGGTGACCCCGATCGGCGACCAGGGTTCCGACATCGCCAAGACCGCAGCGATAGCAGCGGGGTTGCCCGACACTGTGGCAGGCGTCCAGGAGAACCGCTTCTGCGCCTCGGGGCTCGAAGCGGTCAATCTCGCTGCCGCAAAGGTCCGTTCCGGCTGGGAGGACCTGGTGCTCGCCGGGGGAGTGGAGTCGATGTCCCGGGTCCCGATGGGCTCCGACGGCGGGCCCTGGGCGATGGACCCGATGACCAGCATGGAGACCGGCTTCGTCCCGCAGGGCATCGGCGCCGACCTGATCGCCACCATCGAGGGCTTCAGCCGTACCGACGTCGACGCCTATGCCGCCGAGTCGCAGGCCAGGGCCGCCGAGGCATGGAAGTCGGGCCGCTTCGAACGCTCCGTGGTCCCCGTCCGCGACCGCAGCGGGCTCGTCGTCCTCGACCACGACGAGCACATCAGGCCCGGCACCACCGTGGAATCGCTAGCCGGGCTCAAGCCCTCCTTCGCCGCCATCGGCGAGGCGGGCGGCTTCGACGCCGTCGCCCTGCAGAAGTACCACTGGATCGAGGAGATCGACCACGTCCACCACGCCGGGAACTCCTCCGGCATCGTGGACGGCGCAGCGCTGGTCGCCATCGGTTCCCGCGAGGCCGGTCAGCGCGCCGGGATCACCCCCCGCGCCCGCATCGTCTCCGCCGCCGTCTCCGGCGCCGACCCGACCATCATGCTCACCGGGCCCGCTCCCGCCTCCCGCAAGGCCCTCGCCAAGGCCGGCCTGAGCATCGAGGACATTGACCTCGTCGAGATCAACGAGGCCTTCGCCGCCGTCGTCCTGCGCTTCGTCAGGGAGATGGGGCTGAGTCTGGACAAGGTCAACGTCAACGGCGGCGCCATCGCCATGGGGCACCCGCTCGGCGCCACCGGCGCGATGATCCTCGGCACCCTCGTCGACGAACTGGAACGCCGCGACCTGCGCCACGGCCTGGCCACCTTGTGCGTGGGCGGCGGCATGGGCATCGCCACCGTCGTCGAGCGCCTCTGACACCCGCCACCCGCCACCGCGCATCGGAGACCTCATGCCTGAGAGCACCACCATCCGCTGGGAACAGAACGGCGACGGCGTCGTCACCCTCGTCCTCGACGACCCCTCCCAGTCCGCCAACACCATGAACGCCGCCTTCAGCGCATCGCTCGAAGCCGTCGTCGACCGCCTCGACGCCGAACGCGACACGATCCGCGGCATCGTCATCACCTCCGCCAAGAAGACCTTCTTCGCCGGTGGCGACCTGCGCGACCTCATCCGTGCCACCCCGGAACACGCCGAGCAGGCCTTCGAGGCCGGGATGCGCGTCAAGCGGCAGCTGCGCCGCCTGGAGACACTGGGCAAGCCCGTCGTCGCCGCCATCAACGGTGCAGCGCTCGGCGGCGGTTACGAGATCGCCCTTGCGTGCCACCACCGCATCGCCCTAGACGCGCCCGGCTCGAAGATAGGCCTGCCCGAGGTGACGCTGGGCCTGCTGCCCGGCGGCGGAGGCGTCGTCCGCACCGTCCGCCTCCTCGGCATCGCCGACGCGCTGCTGAAGGTGCTGCTGCAGGGCACCCAGTACTCGCCGAAGCGGGCCCTGGACGCCGGACTGATCCACGAGGTCGCGGCCACGCCCGAGGAGATGCTCGCCGCCGCTCGCGCCTTCATCGACTCCCACCCCGAATCCGTACAGCCCTGGGACGCCAAGGGCTACCGGATCCCCGGAGGCACCCCCAGCGACCGGAAGTTCGCCGCCAACCTCCCCGCCTTCCCGGCCAACTTGACCAAGCAGCTGAACGGCGCCCCTTACCCCGCTCCGCGCAACATCCTCGCCGCGGCCGTCGAGGGCGCCCAGGTCGACTTCGACACCGCTCAGGTCATCGAGGCCCGCTACTTCACCGAACTGGTCATCGGCCGGACGTCGAAGAACATGATCCAGGCCTTCTTCTTCGACATGCAGGCCGTCAACGCGGGCCGCAGCCGCCCCGAGTCCGTCGAGGCCAGGACCGTACGCAAGGTCGCGGTCCTCGGCGCAGGCATGATGGGCGCAGGCATCGCCTACTCCTGCGCCAGGGCCGGTATCGATGTGGTGCTCAAGGACGTCTCCCTGGAGGCGGCGGCACGCGGCAAGGCGCACTCGGCGCGACTGCTGGACAAGGCAGTGGCCAAGGGGCGCACCACGCCGGAGGAACGGGCGGCGCTCCTGGGCCGGATCACTCCGGCCGCCGACCCCGCCGCACTCGCCGGATCCGACGCGGTGATCGAGGCGGTTTTCGAGGACCCGCAGCTCAAGCACACCGTCTTCCAGGAGATCCAGGACATCGTCGCGCCCGACGCCCTGCTCTGCTCCAACACCTCCACCCTGCCCATCACCCTGCTCGCCGAGGGCGTCAAGCGCGCCGAGGACTTCGTCGGCCTGCACTTCTTCTCACCCGTCGACAAGATGCCGCTGGTGGAGATCATCAAGGGTGAGCGGACCGGTGACGAAGCCCTGGCCCGCGCCTTCGACCTGGTGCGGCAGATCCGCAAGACCCCGATCGTCGTCAATGACTCCCGGGGCTTCTTCACCTCGCGCGTCATCGGGCAGTTCATCAACGAGGGCGTGGCCATGGTCGGCGAGGGCGCCGACCCGGCCTCGGTCGAACAGGCGGCGGCACAGGCGGGCTACCCGGCCAAGGTGCTCTCCCTCATGGACGAGCTGACACTCACGCTGCCCCGGAAGATCCGCAACGAGTCCAGGCGCGCCGTGGAGGAGGCCGGCGGTGTCTGGCCCGAGCACCCGGCTGAGGCGGTCATCGACCGGGTGATCGACGAGTTCGGCCGCACCGGCCGCAGCGGCGGCGCCGGTTTCTACGACTACGCCGACGACGGCAGGCGCATCCGGCTGTGGCCCGGCCTGCGCGAGCACTTCGCGAAGGAGGGCGCCGGCGTCCCGTTCGAGGACATGAAGGAGCGGATGCTTTTCGCTGAGGCGCTGGACGCGGTGCGCTGCCTGGAGGAGAACGTCATCACCTCCGTGGCGGACGCCAACATCGGTTCGATCCTCGGCATCGGCTTCCCGGCCTGGACCGGCGGTGTGCTGCAGTACATCAACGGGTACGAGGGAGGGCTGCCCGGCTTCGTCAGTCGCGCGCGCGAGCTGCAGGCCGCGTACGGGGACCGGTTCGCCCCGCCGAAGCTGTTGATCGACAAGGCGGCGCGCGGCGAGACCTTCTTGGACGTCACCGGCGCGTGATCCGCTAGGCGCTGTGCTCACCGTGCTGCGGGCCGGGCTCCTTGGCGTGCCAGGCCCGCAGCTCCTCCTTCAGTGAGCGCTGGAACGCGGTCACCAGTGCCTGCACCACCAGCGGCTGCATGTGCTGGGAGAGCGAGCGCATCGCCTGCGCGCTGCCCGGGTCCGGGTCCCACACCTCGTCGTGGAACAGCCGGCTCAACTCGCGGGCCGCCGCCCTCGCATGCTCCAGCACCACTTCCCGCGACGCCAGGATAGTCTCCAGCGCCACGGGGACGTCCAGCAGCCTGACGCCGAGATGGAGGATGCCGGGGTCGACGCGGAAGAGATCGGGGTCGTCGGTGCGCTCCAGGACGTTCATCGCGGCGAGGCGGTCCAGGTCCTCCTCGGTCAGAAGGTGACCGGCCCGCCGCTCCAGCTGTTCGCGGGTGGCTTCCTGGTCGGTGTCGGGCAGCCATGCGGCGACCAGGGCGCGGTGGAGCGCGAGGTCATGCGCGGTGATGTCGTCGGGGAGCTGTTCCAGGTAGCGCTCGATCGCGGCGAGCGTGAGGCCCTGGTGCTGCAGTTCCTCGATGAGCGCCAGCCTGGCGAGATGTTCGGGTCCGTAGCGCCCGACGCGGCGCGGTCCCAGTACGGGCGGCGGCAGCAGGCCCTTGGTGCTGTAGAAGCGGACGGTCCGCACGGTCACTCCGGCCCGTGCGGCCAGCTCGTCCACGGTGAGGCCCGGCGGAGGAGTCATCGGCGCGCCCTCGCTCTCTTGCTGTCCGCGCCTTGTCGGTCGGGTGGCCATCCGATGAAACAGTATTGCTGTCTCAGCAGCCATGTGAAAGCGAGAACCCTCACGGCCCGGGTTGCCTGATGCCCGGGGACGCAGACGGCTGGAATCGATGGCCTGCGGAGCGGGTATAGCGACCGTGGAGGATGTAATGGCTGTAATACCGGCGAATCCCGCAATCCGCCGCCCTGCTGTCCCCTGGCCGATGTGCGTCGCCGAGGAGGTCCGCGAGGCCCTGGAGCACGGCGCACCGGTCGTCGCCCTCGAATCCACGATCATCGCCCACGGCCTTCCCCGCCCCCGCAATCTCCGGATCGCCACCGAACTGGAGGAGACCGTACGCTCCCGGGGAGCCGTCCCCGCCACCGTCGCCGTCCTTGACGGCACTGCCCATATCGGCCTGGACAAGGCACAGTTGGAGCGCGTCGCCAACGACGACTCCCTGCGCAAGCTGGGCCACCGGGATCTGGCGATCGCCCTCGGCTCGGGCGGCAGCGGCGCGACGACGGTCTCCGCCACGGCCTTCCTCGCCGCACGTGCCGGGCTGCGCGTCTTCGGCACCGGCGGCCTCGGCGGCGTGCACCGCGGCTGGACCGCGACCCAGGACGAATCAGCTGATCTCGGTCTGCTCGCCCGCACCCGGATCACCGTGGTGTGCGCCGGCGTGAAGTCCATCCTCGACGTGCCCGCCACGCTGCAACGGCTGGAGACCCTCGGCGTCGGCGTGCTCGGCTTCCGCACGCCTACCTTCCCCGGCTTCTATCTGCACAGCTCGGGGCTGCCCGTCGACTGGACAGTTCAGGAGGCGGCCGAGGTCGCCGCGGTCATGCGCGCCCAGGACGCGCTTGACGGCCCCGACTGCGCACTGATCGTCGCCAATCCCGTGCCCATGGAGGCGCAGCTCGACCCGGAGCTGCACGACCGCGTACTCGCCGAGGCGCTGGAGACCGCGACCAAGGAGGGGATCAGCGGGCAGGCCGTCACCCCGTATCTGCTGGATCTGCTGGTGCGGCAGACCGGCGGCGCCTCGCTCGAAGCCAATCTTGCGGCGGTACGCGGCAACGTGCGGATCGCCGCCGAAATCGCTGTGGAGTGGTCACGTCAGGTGGCGCAGGCCGGCGGCCGGGCAGGACACGCCTGAGGATCCCGCCGGGCGGGGCGGAGACCTGCCCGATGAGACCCTCGTGGCCGTTGCCGTGGAGCTCACTCCCCGGCGAAGACCCCGATCCCCTCGGGGACCATGCGTTCTGCACCGCCGGAGGGGTGGTTGCGCACCGTCACCCCGTCGCTGTCCGGTCCGCGAGTGACGAGTGTCGACGAGCCGCCGCCGTCGAGATCGATCGCACCGTCGGCGCCGAGATTGGTCATGACGTCGGCCAGTTCGCTGATGGTCAGCCCGGGGCGGTCCGCCCGGCTGCCGTCCAGGGCCAGCATGTAGAAGGTGTGTCCGTCGTCCCCGTACCCGGCGCTCGTCCTGATCGCGGGCACCCGGTCGTCGAGGCCGGGCAGCGGCTGCCCGTTGCGGACGATGGGGAACCCGCCGGCGGCGAAGCGCAGTGGCACATGGTCCGAGGAGACGAGCCCGCTCGTCACGTTCACCCGGTCGCCCGGCTGCAGCCGCCGCAACTGCTGCGCGCCCTGCTCCCGCCCGATGAGCACGACTGTGCCGGGCGAGATGGGGCCGTACCCCGGTTCGTCGTCGGTGCCGGTGACCTTGCCGTCTCGCACCGTCACCTCGAAGGTGTCGTCGGTGCAGCCGTCGCGCCAGCGGTAGTCCGTGCCGCAGACCGCGCGGGCGCGCGAGGCCGAGCCCCAGCGCGATGTGAACGCACCGATGCCGTTCACGGGCAGCGCGTACTGGTTGAGACCGCGCAGCGGGTACCTCCCGTACGGGGTCGAGACGGAACCGGAGACCGTCAGGCGCTCCAGACGCGCCACGTTGTCGGTGCCCACCGCGATCACGTCCTGGGTGGACGTGCCCGGCGGCAGCGAGGGGCCGAACCGCTGGCCTCGGGGCACGGCGCCCTTGATCGCCTCGCTGTCGGCGATCGCCGGTCCCACGGTTGCGCCGGTCGCCTCGACGGGGTGCCGGCCGACCTCGGAGATGTCGAAGAAGTCCGCGTTGATCCCCCCGACGGCGCCCTCGTCGTCGGCCATCCGTGAGACGGTGGCGCGCTCGGTGACCGCTCCCGCGTGGAGCAGATCGACCGTCACATGAGGGTTGCTCAGGTCGGCGACGAGCAGGTGGCCGTACGCCCGTCCGTGCGAGGAGTGCAGCACGAACTCGCGGTAGTACACCCCCGGGGCCACCTGGACGTCGTCGACGAAATGGATCGAAGGCGCGGCGATTGCGCTTCCGGCTCCGGCGCCGGAGATCAATGCACTCCACGCCACGAGGAGCGTTCCGGCCGCGCGGGCGCGGCTCCTACGACTCAACATATTTCCGCCTGGTGATGTCGGGACAGCTGACGGCCTGCTGGCATGGCATCAGATATTCCGGCAAGATCAGTCATATAAACATCTTGTCACCCGGATTCAGGGCGAGGCGGCGGAAGGCGGTCGAGAAAGATCCCGAATGCCGTCGGTTTCACCCGCGTCACACCGCCGAACGGGTAATCCATCTCCTGATGACGATCAGTGACACCGCCACCAGAGCGGCGAGGGAGAGAACCATCAGCGCATGCGCGATGGTATTGGGCAGCCCGAACAGGAACGTGAATCCCACCGTCAGTACCCCGCCCTGCGGCGAAGATGAATCCGGCGACGTCGTTGTGCTCCTGGCGCACTCGACGGGGAACCAGGTGCTGCAGCAGGAACAGGCCTGCGGCACAGCATACGAGAACGGCGATCAATATGCCGACATCGGAAAGGCTGACAAGCGGCCCTCGTTTTCCCTTTGTTGGTGTGATCAGTGGGCCCGGCGGGTCACCAACTCGGCGAGCGCGAGCAGATCACCCGCGGCGCGCCCGTCCGGCACGGCCCTCGACAAGTGGCCGATGGCGTCGGCCATCCGGTCGCACGCCTGGATCTGCGCCCAGTCGCTGGCGCCCGCACGCTCGACGGCGTCGGCCGCACGGTGCACCTCGCCCGACCCCAGAGGCCGTTCGCTCCTGTAGATGCCGGCGAGCTCCTGTGCGGCGGGCGTCGCCGAGCGCAGCGCCGCCACGACGGGCAGGGACTTCTTGCGCGCCACGAGATCGGCACCGACCGGCTTCCCCGTGACGGATGCGTCACCCCAGATCCCGATCAGGTCGTCGATCAGCTGGAACGCGAGGCCGACCTGACGGCCGAAGGCGTCCATGGCGTCGACCGCCTCGTCGTCCGCCCCCGCGTACATCGCGCCCAGCGCGCACGCACAGCCGAGCAGCGCACCCGTCTTCGCTTCGGCCATCGCAAGGCATTCGTCGAGCGAGACATCGGGGCTGTGCTCGAAGGCACAGTCCGAGTGCTGTCCTTCGCACAGCTGAAGGACGCACTCCGACAGTCGGGCCGCCGCGCCCGCCGCCCGCGGGTGCACGTCCTCCGAGAGGATGCGAACCGCCAGCGCGTGCATGGCATCGCCGGCGAGTATGGCGTCCGGAATGCCGAACACCGACCAGGCGGTGGATCGGTGACGGCGTGTCGGGTCGTGGTCGAAGACGTCGTCGTGCAGCAGCGTGAAATTGTGCACCAGTTCCACCGCGGCAGCCGCGGGCACGGCCTGCTCGGCCGAACCGCCCAGCGCCCTGACCGTGGCCAGGACGAGCGCCGGGCGTATCGCCTTGCCCGCGTCGCCGGCGGCCGGGCTGCCGTCGGCGTTCTGCCAGCCGAAGTGATAGGCGGCGATGCGCCGCATCGCGGGGGGAAGGGTCTGGACGGCGCCGCGGAGCGCCGGGTCGACGGCGAGCCGGGTGCGGGCGAGGATTCCGGCGGCCTCGTGGCCCTCACGGTCGATCACGAAGGATCCCATGGTGCGTACGCCTCAACTTCCTTGGCACCGGTGATTCCTGGACATAGGGGTGGTACGCGAGGAGGGCCGACGGTCGGGGCGACCGGCGTTATGGGACGCGCGCCGCGGGCGCGGCCGTCCGCGCGGCCGAGGTGCCGAGCCCGGACGGCCGGCCTCCACTCCGGGAACTGTGCGCCGGCTGCGCTGCGCTCCCGCGCGGGCATAGCGGACGGTCTACTGTGCCCAGGCGAGGTCTCCGCCAACGAGTCCTGAAGCTCTTCGACGTAGGCGAGCAGCCGCTCCCGGGCCGTGCCCGTGAGATCGAACTCCTCGAAGAGGGGGAGCGCGGCGGCCGCTTTCTCGAACTGCCACGTGCGCATGGCGATCACCTCCCGCACCACGTCCACCGCCAGGAGCAGATCGCAGCCCAGCAGCCGCTGGGCGACGAGAGCCGCGTTGTTGATCTCATCTTCGTCGTCGGTCATCGTGCCGGCGGCACATCACCTCGGGCGGGATCTCCGCGTTGCCGAGCGGCCGGCCGGCGAAGGTGGGCCGAGAAGTGCGTTCCCGCGGTCCTGCGGTCCATCTCGATGTAGTCGACCGGATCGGGGATCCGCGCTGTGCGAGGTTGGCCGGCTCCCACAGCCGGCTTTCGACGAAGGCCATCACGTCAGCGGCGAGCCGGCGACGGCCGGCGGCCGTCAACCCGGGCGCCGTGCGCGTCCACAGCTCCACGAGCCCCCACTCCACGGGATTGACGGGCACAGGTAGCGTCATGGCCGGGCGCGAGGGTGGATGGAGATAACGAGCAGTTCGAATGGCTGCATGAGCTGCGCCCCGCCTTCCGGTCACCGTCCTCAAGGCACCGTCCTCGAGACAGGTCTTTGAGAAGGGCGGTCAATCACGGGCGCGGGCGATCTCGACATTCTCCAGAATGCCGAGTGCGTCCGGGACGAGGACCGCGGCGGAATAGTAGGCGCTGACGAGATAGGAGATGATCGCCTTTTCGTCGATGCCAGTGAAGCGCACCGAGAGGCTCGGTTCGAATTCGTCAGGGATCCCGGTCTGATGGAGGCCGACCACGCCCTGATTGTCCTCTCCCACACGCAGTACGAGAATGGAGCTGGTGTGGCCACCGTTGATGGGGATTTTGTTGCACGGCAGGAACGGGACGCCGCGCCATGACGGCACCGCATGACCGTGGAAGTCGATGGAGTCGGAGTAGAGGCCACGCCGGTTGCATTCACGCCCGAACGCGGCGATGGTCCGGGGATGGGCGAGCAGAAATTGCGAGTTGCGCCGCCGGCTCAGCAGCTCGTCGAGGTCGTCCGGTGTGGGCGGCCCGGAATGGGTGTGAATGCGCTGGCTGTAATCTGCGTTGTGCAGCAGGCCGAATTCGCGATTGTTGACGAGTTCGTGCTCCTGGCGCTCCCGCAAGGCCTCGACGGTGAGTCGCAGCTGATGCTCGATCTGGTTCATGGGCTGGTTGTACAGATCGGCGACCCGGCTGTGCACACGCAGCACGGTCTGGGCGACGCTCAGCTCGTACTCCCGTGGCGCGAGCTCGTAATCGACGAACGTGCCGGGCAGCGTGTGCTCGCCCTCGTGGCCGGAGGCGAGGTGAATCGCCGCCTCACCATGCCCGTTCTGCGCCTGCCGTGTCCCGCCCAGGAACCGTTGGATCTGCTCCCGCAGCGCACCCGACTGCTCGGCCAGGTTCCGGAATGCCTGGCGCGGGAGAGCGAGCAGGGTGCATGCGGTGGCCGCGGTCGCGGTGAACTCCCAGGTGCTGTCGGACTCGGTGAGCGCCTCGTCGCCGAAGTGGTCGCCGTCCGCCAGGACGCCGAGCACCGCGCGCTCCCCGTATTTCCCGGTGCCCACCTTGTTCACCTTGCCGTGGGCGACGAGGAATACCCGGTCCACCGGCCGGCCGGATTCGGTGATGGTCTGGCCCGCCTCGAATTCTTGCTGAACAAATCCGTCGGCCAGTGCGCCCAGCACCGGCGCATCCTCGAAGCCCCGTAGCACCGGGAGTTCGGCGAGCTCTTCCGGAACGACCCGTACGTCGGATCCGGTCTGCACGAAAGTGAGCCGTCCGTCGCCCGCGGTGTACGTCAGACGCCGGTTCACCCGATAGGTGCCGCCGGATACCTGAACCCACGGAAGAACTCGCAGGAGCCAGCGCGAAGTGATGCCCTGCATTTGCGGGGCGGACTTGGTGGTCGTCGCCAGATTTCGTGCCGCTGCGGTACCGAGACTGGTCGGCACCTGCCCGTTCCGAGGAGCCGCCCCGTTTGATTCCACACCGAATTCCGCATCGACCGACATAAAACGGTCCCTCCCCTGGATCGTGTGGTCTGCGAAATCCATCGTGACGGGCTGCGGAACGGCCTGTCATCACACGATCAGGTGATTCGGCCTGTACGGTTGTGCGATCTGATAAGTGTGCGACGCCGACCGGCCACGGGGCGCCGGCCGCGGGAAAGAGGTGCTTGATGACGACGGGACCCACGGTGGCGGTCTTCTCGCTCGGAGGCACGATCGCCATGACCACTGTGAGCGACGCACGCGAGCAGGTGGAGTGGCCGGCCGAGGGACGAGGCCGTCCGCGGAGCGTGGGGGCGGGCGGAGAAGCGAACGGAGGGGGAGCTGTGAGCGACGCACGCGAGCAGGTGGAGTGGCCGGCCGAGGGACGAGGCCGTCCGCGGAGCGTGGGGGCGGGCGGAGAAGCGAACGGAGGGGGAGCCCCCGGGGCGACGGGTGCCGTCGCGCCCGCGCTGTCGGCCCGTGAACTGCTGGACTCCGTACCGGGGTTGGATGCCCTCGGTATTCGACTGCGCGTCCATGATGTGCGCAGGCTGCCGGGCGCCTCGCTCTCACTCGCCGATCTCGACGCGCTGTACACCACGGTTGCCGCCGAGCTCGACGGTGAGGCCGGGGCGGTGGACGGCGTGGTGGTCGTTCAGGGCACGGATACCATCGAGGAGACGGCCTTCTACCTCGACGTGATCCACAGCGCGGACGCGCCCGTCGTCGTCACCGGTGCGATGCGCAACCCGACCCAGCCCGGACCCGACGGGCCGGCGAACCTGTACGCCGCCGTCGTCTGCGCGGCCTCATCACGCCTGCGCGGCGCCGGCTGCGTCGTCGTCCTCGGCGACGAGATCCACGCCGCCCGTACGGTGGCCAAGAGCCACTCGGTCAGCCCGGCGGCGTTCGTCTCCCCGGGGGCGGGGCCGCTCGGCCTGGTCGCGGAGGGCAGGGTGTGGCTGCACCACTCGCTGCCACCGCGGATGGTCTCGCCCGCCACCGCGGCGGCCCCGGCAATCGCCTCCGATGTCCGCGTCGGCCTGCACACGGTGACGCTCGGCGACGACGGCGAGGCGCTGTCGCTGCTCGGCGCCGGCTGCGACGGCCTGGTTGTCGCCGGGTTCGGCGCGGGACATGTGGCCGCCGCCATGGTGCCGAAACTGGAGGAGCTCGCGGCGCGCATCCCCGTCGTCCTCACGTCGCGCACCGGCAGCGGCCCGGTGCTCGCCCGCACCTACGGCTTCCCCGGCTCCGAGCGCGACCTGCTGGAGCGCGGGCTGATCAGCGGCGGTGACCTGAGCCCGTACAAGGCGCGGCTGCTGCTGCACCGACTGCTCGCCGCAGGTTGCAAACCCCATGGGATCGCAGGGGAGTTCGCCGCGCGCACGGTGTCGAGGTAACGACGGCCGGTGTCACGGCCGCCCTTCCTGGGCACCGTAGGGGAGACAGCCGGGGAACGGGATGAGCATGAGAACAGCATCGGACGCAGGGCTCGCACCGGGGGCGCTGCGCCCCGTCAATGTGCTCGCCATCGCCGTCTCTGCGATCTCGCCCACGACGTCGGTCTTCCTCATCTACGGTTCGGGGCTCGGCTCGGCCGGCACCGGCGTGGTCTGGGCGTTCGTGATCGGCGCGGTCATCGCGATGGCCATGGCCCTGTGCTACGCCGAGTCAGGGTCCCTCTTCCCTTCGGCGGGCGGCGCCTACACCATCGTGCGGCGGGCGCTCGGGCCGGTCCTCGGGGGCGTTGCGGCCGTTCTGTTCCTGCTGCTCGGTGTCGTCTCGACCGCCTCCATCCTCACCGCCTCCGCGACCTATCTCACGGGGCCATCCGGCCTGCTCCACGGCAGGCTTCCGGTCGGCTGGACGGCGCTGGCGATGATGGTGCTGGTCACCCTCCTCTCGGTAGGCAGGATTTCGCCGGCGAGTTGGGTGGCCGGCGCCATGCTGCTGCTCGAACTCGCCGTGATCGGTGTCTTCACGGCGTTTGCCTTCGCCCATCCGACGCCCGGCAGCCATCCGTTCACCCATCCCGTGATCCCCGTGCACGGTGGCAGTGAGGCCGTCACGGCCGGCCCGGCGGCGTTGCTCGCCGCAGTCGTCCCCGCGCTGTTCGCCTTCAACGGATACGACTGGCCGCTGTACTTCGCCGAGGAGTCCCGCGGACCGCGACGCACGCTGCCGCGGGCAGTGGTGTGGGCCGCGGGGATCTCCGTCGTGGTGGAGCTGCTCGCCGTTGTCGCGGCCACCTATGCCGTGGGCGACCTGGCCACGACGTCGGCGAGCGATGCGCCGCTGTCCCTGATCGCCCGTACCGCGATGGGGCCGACCGGGGCGACGGTGCTGCTGGCCGGGGTCGTGGTGGCGATGTTCGACACCGGACTCGCCGGAAACCTCGGCTACGCGCGGATCTACTACGCCGCCGCGCGCGACGGGATGCTGCCGGGACCGCTGGGCCGGTTCTTCGCTTACACCTCCGCCGGCTCGCGGGTCCCGGTCGGAGGCTTCGCCTTCCTCTTCGTCGGCAACGGCGTCCTGTGCGTGTTCACTTCGCTCGACGGCCTGATCACCTTCACCGGAGTGGTGATCGTCACCATCTATCTGCTGGTGGCCGTCTCGGCTCTGGTGTGCCGCATCCGCGGGCGCCGCGGCGGGACCGACCCGGCGGACCCGGCGGACCCCACGGACCCGAGGGCCCCGTTCCGGATGCCGTTGTGGCCGCTGCCCCCGCTGATCGCCGTCGCCGGAGTGATCCTGGCCCTCTCCCAGCAGGACGCCCGCGACCTGATCATCGCCTTCGGTCTCGCTGCGGCTGCCTGCGCCGGTTACGTCGCTGTGCGTCGCAGGCTCACGGGGGCGGCAACCTGCAGACAGGATATGGGGATCAATCGAGAGGTCCCCAATTCCCACTAACGCTGGCGACTGTCACCCTCAGCCGGGTGAATTCATCGCCGCACCCCTCACCACCGCGCCCCCTACCGAGGTGCTCCGGCTCGACGTCCCGCCGCTGCTCGAAGGGCTCGACCCTGGCGACCACCCGACTCCGAGGGACGAGGCGCTGGAGCCCGCGTCGGACGCATGGGGGCGCGGCGCACCTGGTTCCTGGCCAACGGAGCCTCGCAGGGCAACCGGATCGCAGGACCGGTCGCCAGGTCCCTCGGCCGGACCCCCGGTGGTGCAGCGGAGCGTGCACTCCAACGTGATCGGCAGCCTGGTGCTCTCCGGGATGCATGCCGCGTTCGTCCACAGCATTGCGCATGGCGTCACCCCCGCCGCGCTGGCCGCCGCGCCGGCCGCCGCGATCGCCGACGCGCCGGACGCCGCGGCCGCCTACAACGTCACGCCGGACGCCGCGGCCGCCTACGTCGTCAGGCCGAGCGACTTCGCGCCGTCGCTGACGTGCGCGGGCTCGCCGAGGTCGCACACGCCGCCGGCATCCCGCTGATCGTGGACGAGGCCTGGGGCCCCACCTCGGCGTGGAACCGGAGCTGCCCGTGGGCGCTCTGGCGCACGGCGCGGACCTGGCGATCTCCAGCACCCACAAGCTCGCGGGCAACCTCACCCCGTCCGCGATGCCGCATCTGGGCGACACCGCCTTCGCCGACCGGCTCGAACCCTGGGTGCACCGGGTGGCTGGTGCTCGTCGACTGCGTGAGGTGGAACCAAGCGCCCACCGGATACATGCGCGGCGCAGTGGACGCGGCGGTCACGCGGCTGCGCGTCGTCGACGAAGCGGCCGAGGCGACGGACGGGGCAGAGGCTTCCGCCCCGTAGGATCTCTGCGCGCCTGGCGTTGCGAATCCCTGCCCACTGGGCCCTGTCATCGGCGAAATCGAAGGCCATGTGACCCCTGCCACCGACAAGCGCAGGGCATACCCCTACAATTCTCCGCAACCCCCACGAAGGGCAGCAAGTTGACTGTGCCAAGCGTCGCGTCCGAAAGCGGACGCCTGCTGCGGAAGAAGCCCGTGGCCACCCTAATTGCAGAGAGCGCCGCCAACACGCCGCCGCCGGGCGCTCCGGCGAGCGACGGGCGGTCCGGCATACGGCTTCGCCGGTCGATCGGGCTGTGGCAGCTCGCCGCGATCGGCATCAGCTCCACCATCGGCACAGGCATCTTCTTCGTGCTGAGCTCCGCAGTGCCGCAGGCTGGTCCCGCGGTCGTGATCTCCTTCGTGATCGTGGCGATCGCCGCCGGCCTGACCGCGCTGTGCTACGCGGAGCTCGCCTCGGCGATCCCGGTCGCCGGATCCTCGTACTCGTACGCGTACGCGACCCTCGGCGAGATCGTCGCCTTCGGCGTCGGCGCCTGCCTGCTTCTGGAGTACGGCGTGTCGGCCTCCGCCACCGCGGTGAGCTGGGGCCAGTACCTCAACGAGTTCTTCGGCACGGCCTTCGGCTTCACCATCCCCGAAGCGCTGGCGGCCCCGCCCGGCGACGGCGGCTACTTCAACCTGCCCTCGGTGATCCTGGTCGCGATGTGCTGCCTGTTGCTGGTGCGCGGCTCAGGTGAGTCCGCCCGGGTGAACGCCATCATGGTGGCCGTCAAGATCACCGTACTGGTGCTCTTCGTCGCGATCGGCCTGACCGGCTTCCACTCCGGCAACCTCCATCCCTTCATGCCGCTCGGCATGACCGGCGTCGGCGTCGCGGCTTCCAGCATCTTCTTCTCCTTCATCGGTATGGACGCCATCTCCACCGCCGGTGAGGAGGTCAGGAACCCGCGCCGCACCATGCCGGTGGCGATCATCCTCACCCTGGTCGTCGTCACCGTGCTCTACCTGGGCGTCGCCGTCACGGCCGTCGCAGCCCAGCCGTGGCAGAAGTTCAACGGCCAGGAGGCCGGTCTCGCGCAGATCCTGCAGGACGTCACCGGGAGCAGCTGGCCTGCCACGATGTTCGCGCTCGGCGCCGTGATCTCGATCTTCAGCGTGACGCTGGTGACCATCTACGGCCAGACCCGGATCCTGTTCTCCATGGGCCGCGACGGCATGCTGCCGCCACGCTTCGCCAAGGTCTCGCCGCGCACCGGCACCCCCGTCTGGAACACCCTCGTGGTCGGCTCAGGCGTCGCGCTGCTCGCCGCGTTCGTACCGCTCGACGAGCTCACCGATCTCACCAGCATGGGCACCCTCGTCGCCTTCACCGTAGTGTCCGCCGGCGTGATCATCCTGCGGCGCAAGCAGCCGGAGCTGGAGCGCGGCTTCAAGGTGCCGGGCTACCCGGTGACCCCGGTCCTCAGTATCGCCTTCTGCCTGTACCTGATCTACGGGCTGCACGTGTCGACGTTCGTCATGTTCGGTGCATGGCTCGCGGGTGCCGCGGCGATCTACTTCGGCTACGGCATCCGTCACTCGCGGCTGGCGCAGCAGCCCGCCGCCTCCGCCACCGCCGCCTCCGCCACCGCCGCCTCCGCCACCGCCGACGCCGGCAGCGCCGCCGGGGGCGAGGGCGAGAAGGCGGTGCGGCCCGTCGAGCGCTCCTGACGCATTACGGCGCCTTCCGGGCATATCGCATGATTGCCGTCCTGCGCGGGCAATGATCAGACCATGCGCACCGCGCAAGGCGAGCAGCAGGACCGGCAGCCGCAGCGCCAGGCGGTGGAGATCGACGGCCACCGCCTGGTCCTGACCCACCTCGACCGGCTGCTCTTCCCGGCGACCGGCCACACCAAGGCCCATCTGCTCCACTACTACGCACAGATCGCGGCCGTCATGGTGGTGCACACCGCCGGCCGGCCCGCGTCCTTCGTCCGTGCCCCGGAGGGGCCCGAAGGGCAGAGCTGGGTCGCCAAGAACCCGCCGCCGGGCACCCCCGAGTGGATCACCGTCGCGGAGGTTCCGGGCCGGGAGGGTCCCGCGCGTCACGTCGTCGTCGACTCACCGGCGGCCGTGGTGGCCATGGCCAATCTCGGCGCCTTCGAAATGCACGTCCCGCAGTGGACGACGGAGGGCGGACCGGAGCTCCACGACCGGCTCGTCCTGGACCTCGACCCAGGCGACGGGGTGGACATCGTCGCGTGCTGCCGCGTGGCGCATCGGCTCAGGCAGCTGCTCGCGGACGACGGTCTGGTGGCGTACCCCGTGGTCTCCGGCGGCAAGGGCCTGCACCTCTATGTCCCCCTCTGCCCCGCCCCCTCAGCCGACGTCACCGGCTATGCCAAAGCCCTCGCCACCCGGCTGCGCGCCGAGCGGCCGGACCAGGTCGTCGTCACCATGGTCCGCGCCGCCCGCACCGGCAGGGTGCTGATCGACTGGTCCCAGAACTCCTCGGCCAAGACCACCGCCGCGCCCTACACGCTGCGCATCCGCGAACGACGTCCATCGGTGGCCGCCCCGCTCACCTGGGACGAGGTCGACAGCTGCACCGATCCCAGGGAGCCGCAGTTCTCCCCCGAGCAGGTCGTCGAGCGGGTGTCGGACCACGGCGATCTGCTGGCCGGGCTCGCCGACCCCGCTCGCGCCTGCCGGCTCCGATTCACCTCGCAAGGAGGGAGAGATGAACGATGAAGGTCGCCTTCCTCGTGGCCCATGAGGGCGTCGAGCAGGTGGAGCTCACCGACCCATGGGAAGCCGTGTACGAGGCAGGCGGCACGCCTGCCCTCGTCTCCACCCGGCCAGGACGCATCCAGGCCTATCACCATCTCGACAAGGACCAGACGTTCAAGGTGGACCGGACCGTCGCCGACGCCTCCGTCGAGGAGTACGACGCGCTTGTGCTGCCGGGCGGCGTCGCCAACCCGGATTTCCTGCGGCTGGAGCCGAAGGCCGTCGCATTCGTCAAGGGCTTCTTCGACGCGGGCAAACCCGTCGCGGCCATCTGCCACGCCCCGTGGACCCTCGTCGAAGCCGATGTCGTGCGCGGCCGCACCCTCACCTCCTGGCCCAGCATCAGGACCGATATCCGCAACGCGGGCGGGAGCTGGGTCGACGAGCCGGTGCACGTATGCACTCGCGGCCCCAACGCACTGATCACCAGCCGCAGAGCGGGCGACCTGGAGGCCTTCGACGACGCCTTCGTCACCGAGTTCACCAAGGCGGCGAAGGGCGCCCAGTGGCGCATGGGCGCGCCGCACTGAACGGCTCACACTGAACGGCCGGCGCAGCGCACTGCGCCGGGCCCGCGAGCGGTACGCACCGCCCGCCGGCCCGGCGGCGGTCTCAGTGACCGTGGTGCCCGTGCGGTGCATGCTCGTTGTGATGCTGCTTGTCATGCGCCTTGTGGTGCGCCCTGGGGTGCGTCTTGTGGTGCGTCTTGAGATGGATCTTGTGGTGCGCCCCGTGGTGCTTCTTGTGGTGCGCTCCGTGGTGCTTCTTGTGGTGCGGTCCGCCGTGCGCCAAGCGCCGGCAGTGGTGCCTGGTGCGATGTCCGTGGATCACCGTGGTCCACCGCATGGCCGAGTGCCGGATGGCGTGCACCTCCCCCAAGACGCCGTCGATCGCGGCCGCGGCCGCGGCTTCGGCGCCGAGCCCGATCCGGCGTGAGCAGACCGGCCACGCGGCCGGACCCTGGTCGGAAAGGACGCGCTCCGCGATGTCGATCTGTTCTCGGCGGCTGGCCTCGTCGGCGCGCGGCGCGTACGCCGTGCCGCCGTGCTCGGCCCAGGTGGAAGGACTGAACTGCAGGCCTCCCTGCAAGCCGTTCCCGGTGTGTGCGTGCCAGTTCCCGCCAGACTCGCAGGCCGCCAGGGCGTCCCAGACGGGACGTGCGTCCGCGTGGGCTTCGGCGGCGGGGAGAAGCGGGAAGAAGAGGGCACCGGCGGCCGTTGCCGCAGCGGTGCGCAGCCTGTGCCGGTGGTGACAGACCTGGACCATCCGGCTCTCATGCCAAGGACGCATCTCAGCCTCCAGGGCGCGGTCACGGATCCGGCTCCGTGTCGTGGAGGAGTCGCCGCGCCCGCCCAGAGCAGAACGCGGACCGCAACCGCTCGCACGTCGAACTCGGCCTGCCGTCGGGCGTTTCTGAGTGCCCGTCAAATCCCAATGGGGCACGTCTCTGCAGGTCAGCGACTATTTCACTGTTAGCGGCAGAATCAACAACAGTGATTGGGTCCAAAGAGGTGACGTATCGTCATACATGCTGTGCGCGGCCCGCGATGGCCAGGCCCGCCGCGGCGGCGATCACCAGGACGGGCAGGAGCAGCAGCCCGACGCGCAGGCTGCCGGCCTGCGCCAGCGCCCCGGCCAGCAGCGGGCACAGCAGCTGTCCTGCCGCTGCCGCCCCGAAGACCTCACCCATCGCGGCGTCGGCGGTGCGCCTGCAGACCCCCACGTGCAGCGAGGAGGCGAGCGGGAAGGTGGCGCCGATCCCGGCGCCCGTGACGGTCAGCCCCGCCACCGCCGCCGCGGCACCGGTTGCGCCGAGCAGCAGAGGAAGGCCGACGAGGCACACCGTCAATGCGAGGGCGAGCAGACGGCGCGCGCTCCACCTGCGGGCGAGCCGTCCGGCTGCGAACCGCCCGGCCAGGTTCGCGGCGTACAGCCCGGCAGCCATCGCAACCGCAGTCCCCCGGCCGATGCGCACATCGTCGGCGAGATAGCTCGGCAGCCAGAAGCTCAAGGAGAACTCCAGGCCGACCACGGCGACGACGATCACCAGCGTCGGCGCCCACTGCACACCCCACCTGGCCGCGCCACCCCGCCCCGCGGACGGCACGGGATCCGGCACGGCACGCCGGCCCGCCGGCGGCACCGACACCCCCGCCGAGCAGAGCAGCGCACCGCCGACCAGCACCGCTCCGGCCACGAATGCGAACCGCCAGCTCAGCTCCGTCGCCGCCAGCGCGGAGACGGCCACCGGCACCGCGATCCCGCCGAGACTCACCGCAAACTCGCCCTCCGCCAGAGCGAGCGTCCGCCGTTCGCCGTGCAGCTCCGCGAGCATCGCCCACAGCCGCACCAGCGCCGATGTCCCCAACAGGCTCACCAGGAATGCGGCGCCCACCGTCACCGGAAGCGCGCTGCCGTAGCCGATCGCGATCCCCGCCAGCGCGGCGAGGCCGAGCCCCGCACGGATCACCGTGCCACGAGGCAGGCCTTCGCCCGTCCGGGTGGCGAGAACTCCCGCCAGTCCGCCGCCCACCGCGAACGCGGCCTGATGGAGCACCGCGAGAACGTAGGAGATGTGCTCGCAGGCCCGAAGATACGGAAGCACCGGCCCGAGCACCGCGTTGAGAAACCCGAACGACAGCAGCGCTGCGAACGCCACCCAGGTCAGGCGGCCACGGTGGTATGCATCGGCCCCGTTCATCGACCCCAGCAGCTTAGAGGCAGGGCCGTTCCGGCGTCACCGGGATGCGATCAGCGCGCGGCGGGGGTGCGATGGAGGCGGAGGAGGTGAGGACCCATGGCGCGCGCGATCTGGAGTGGGGTGTTGTCCTTCGGGCTCGTCTCGATGCCCGTCCAGCTGTACACCGCGACGCAGAGTCACGCGTTCCGCTTCCATCAGATCCAGCGCGGGACGTCCGACCGGATCCGGAACAAGCGGGTGAACGAACGCACGGGCAAAGAGGTCCCGCTGGACGAGATCGTCAAGGGCTATGAGGTCGAGGAGGACGAATACCTGGTCCTCGAGCCCAGGGAGCTCGACGAGATCGCCCCGGGCAGGTCGAAGTCGCTCGAGATCACCGGATTCGTCGATCTCGACCAGATCGACCCGATCTTCTTCGACACCACCTACTACATTGCGCCGCGCAGCGAGGAGTACGGAAAGGTCTACTCCCTGCTGTACGAGGCGATGCGGGAGTCGAACAAGGCCGGGATCGCCACCATCGTCATGCGCAACCGCGAATACCTGGTCGCGGTGAAGCCCGAGGGGGAGGTGCTGGCGCTGCACACGCTGCACTGGGCCGACGAGGTGCGCGACCCCCGCCGCGAACTGCCGAACCTCCCGGAGAACGTGCAGCCCGCGGAGCGGGAGCTGAAGACCGCGCAGCAGCTCATCGACGCGCTCAGCATCGACTGGGACCCGCAGGAGTACCGCGACACCTACCAGGAGAAGGTGGCGGAGCTGCTGCAGGCGAAACGCACCGGCGGCGAGGTGGAGAAGGGCGCGCCGCCTCCGAAGTCCACCAACGTCATCGACCTCATGGATGCGCTGCAGGCCTCCATCGAACGGAGCAAGAAGAAGGGCGAGCAGAAGCGGGAGGAGAAAGGCGGCACCGGCGCCAGGGCGGGTGCCAAGGCGGGCGTCAAGAAGACCGCGCGGCAGCCGAAGAAGCCGCAGGGCAAGGCCGCTGCGGGCAAGGCGGCCGAAGCGCAGCTGCGCGACCTGAGCAAGACCGAGCTCTACCAGCGCGCCTCCGACGCCGGCATCCCGGGCAGGTCCCATATGAGCCGCGACGAGCTGATCAAGGCGCTCTCGGGGAAAACGGGCCGTCGGGGCACTGCCAAGGCCTCCTGACGGCTGATGCCTGGCACCCGGCACCTGGCGCCTGACGGCGTCCGGCCCGCTTCGGCCGGTGAGCCCGGAGCGGGCCGGACGGCGACGGTCAGCGGGTCGCGGTCTCCATCGTCTCCCGGAAGGCGGTCATGCACGACGAGCAGTAGCGTTCCGTCGTCGCCTCCTCCCGGGCCGGACCGGGAGGCTGCGCCTGCGGACTGAGCTGGCGCCCGCACAACGTGGTGCGAGCGTCGTCCTTGGCAAGTACGTGCCAAACGAGTCCAGAACTGCCGGTCGTCGCAGGGCCGGCGCGCATCTCATACATCGGCCACTCTCCTGGCTCGCGCCCCGATGGGGGGTGGTGGGTCGCCCGGTCCGAACGAAGCCGCCTGTCACCGCGGGCCGGTGGCCCTGCTTCGTCCGCTCGTCCATGCAAACCTGTTCCACCCGGTCGGACCATCGGGGATAGCCCAGGAGGGTGAATCTGGTGCGGCAAGGTCCGGCGAGGTACGCCGAGGTACGGCGAGGTACGGCCGGGTGCCGTCGAGGGAGCGAGGGCCGTCCACGGTGGGTGGCGGCATCAGCCACCGACGTGGATGCGCTGGGCCCAGAGGCTGGGGAGTCTGTCTCGGCGGCCGTGGCGTACGGGGTGACCGGCAGCCCCCTGGCGCCGGGGTGGACCGCCGTGCTGAGCGTTGCGTCGGGGCTGGCGACGTGGATCGCCGGACTCCTCGTGCTCCGCAGACGTCGGAGGTCGCTGTGAGGCGCAAGCCTCGCAGGACACGGGTCCATGGCGGTTTGGTGAACCTTCTGTAACGACCCCCGAACCGGCCATATTATGACATTTCGAAAATATCCGGCAGGATCCGCGCGTGGGCCGTGCAGGGAATTCGAAGTGGTGACGCGGGTTCGGCGGACATGATTTCGGCTGTGTGAAGTCTGAAACATGGCCGAGCGCACATGTTATAGAATCGTAATGCACGCTCTGCCGGGGTGTGAGGAATGCGGATGCGGCATGCAACTTCTGCTGTATGTTCGATCAATGCGCAGGTCCCGGCCTTGCGGCCGGCGGTCGTGCAACGATGAATAACCAGTCCCCAACCCCCACGGTGACGTTCCCGAGGCGCAGATCCCTGCTTTACGCGCAGGCTTCCCAGGGTTCCCCCGCCGACGCCAGGTGGTCGAACGCAGAAACTGGCACCGTGAGAAAGGCAGATCCATGACGGTGGCATCGAATGCGTTGCCTCAATCGTTCGGGGACATCCCCAAAGCCCGGCGATTCCTGCGCAGACTGACCGCCGCCACCGGTGGTGGCATGTTCATCGACGGGTTCGTCTTCGCGGCGGTCGCCTCCGCGCTCGCGGGCAAGGCGATGACGTCCGACCTCCACATGAGCTCGTTCTGGCAGGAGATGATCTCCTCTTCGACGCTCATCGGCACGTTCTTCGGTGGCCTGCTGCTGGGCTATGTGACCGACAAGATCGGGCGCCGCCCGATGTTCACCATCGACCTGAGCGTCTTCCTCGGCTGCTCGGTCCTCATGTTCTTCGTGACCGCGAGCTGGCAGGTCTTCGTCCTCGGCCTCGTCATGGGCCTTGCCGTCGGCGCCGACTACTCCATCGGCTCCCCGTTGCTCGCCGAGTTCGCACCCAGCTCCAAGCGCGGCAACTACCTCGGCATCCTGGAAATCCTCTGGAACGTCGGATATGTCGTCTCGTTCCTCATCGGCTATGTGATCAACAGCCACTGGCCGTCCGCCTGGCACATCACGCTCGCCTGCAGCCTGGTGCCCGCGCTGATCTGCCTCCTGCTCAGGCACGGCCTGCCCGAGTCCCCGCGCTGGCTGATCTCCAAGGGACGCAGGGACGAGGCCTGCGACGTGATGCGCGAGGCGATGAGCACCGACCTCGCCTCCGAGGACTTCGGCCTGGAGCAGCCGGAGGAGACTCGCTACCGGGTGCTCTTCTCCCAGCAGTACATCCGCCGCACGATCTTCGCCGGCGTCTCCTGGCTGTGCATCGTGCTGCCGTACTTCGCGCTCACCATGTTCCAGGCACGCGTCCTGACCGCCATCGGCCTTGACAACGCACTCGCGGGCGCCCTGCTCGGTACGTGCGTCGCGCTCGCCGGCGCCGCGACCGGCTGGTACCTGGTGGACCGGGTCGGACGGCGCAACCTGATGATCGGCCCGATGTTCGGCTGCTCCGTCGCGCTGTTCCTGGTCAGCCTCGGCCATGCACTCCCCGTGTGGGCGGCGGCCGTCTGCTTCTTCGGCTACCTCTTCTCCTACGGCCTGATGTCGATCCTCACCGGCATCTACCCCGAAGAGGTCTTCCCGACCAGCGTGCGGACATCAGGGGTGGGACTTTCGTCCTCCATCAGCCGGATCGGCGCCGCGGCCGGCACCTTCCTGCTGCCGATCAGCCTGCAGCACCTGGGGCTCGGGTGGTCGATGGCCGCGATGGGCCTCGTCTCCCTCCTCGGCGGTGTCATCTCGATCATGTGGGCGCCTGAGACGAACGGACGGACCCTCTCCGAAACGGGTGGCGCGACCTCGGCGGCGCTGCGCGCAGCGCCGGCGCTGCGCCCCAGCCCGTCCTGACCGCAGCCTTACCCGCCACCCCCTGCGCGGGCACGGGCCGACGCACCTCTCCGAGCGGCGGCCCGTGCCCGTTTTCCATGCCCTGGGCCATTCGACTATGAATCTATATGTCCGATTTGCTCACTTTTATCACTTAATTCAGGGGCCAAGGGGTGCTGTTGTGAAAGGCCGGCGGAACGGGCCTTCAGGGGGGTGTTCCATGTGACCTCAGGCATATGGCCGACGTCACATACGAAGCACCCTAGTGGGGATGAATGGGGCGTTCTGCCTGGCCAAAGGTACCATAAGGGACAGATGAGGACTATTGTGGTCGACCAGCACTAGACCAGGTAGTAAATGGGGTGATTGCGGATCTAATTCCCGGTCCGTTAGACATTTCTCCGTTGCCCGGCGCCGCTGATCGGAAATGCAGCGCCTCGTGCCGTAGGGACCGGCCAGCAACGCCACGAGCTATCCGGGAGAGGTCTGCACCCCATGCCCATTTCTGCCACCAAGCGTCTGTCTGCCTCCGTCCGCAACCGCCTGTTCGCCGCCGGTGGCGTCGCCACCGCCGCCCTCGCGCTGAGCTGCGCGGTCGTGCCGAGCGCACAGGCGGCCACGGCCCCCGCCGCGGTCCACACCAAGGTGGCGTCCAGCACCGCGGGCGCCCCAGGGAACCTGAACAGCTGGATCAGCCAGGCGCTGTCGGTCATGAAGCAGCACGGCATACCCGGCAGCTACAACGGCATCTACCGCAACGTCATGCGTGAGTCGTCCGGCAACCCGGCCGCCGAGAACAACTGGGACTCCAACGCCGCCGCGGGCATTCCCTCCAAGGGCCTGCTGCAGGTGATCCAGCCCACGTTCACCGCCTACCACGTGCCCGGCACCTCGTCGAACATCGAGGACCCGGTCGCGAACATCGCCGCCGCATGCAACTACGCGGCCCATAAGTACGGCTCCATCGACAACGTCGACTCCGCGTACTGATCGCCCCTGGGCAACCGACGCCGGGACCGGCCACGCATAGTGCGGTGGCCGGTCCCGGCGTCTTCTGCTGTCCCGGGACAATCCTCCGCAGGTCCGAGACCATCCCCCCGGGGGCGATGTGGAGCGTGGAGCAGGCCGCCATCGGCTCCGCCGAAGCGGTTGCGCTGCTCCGCGACTACCGCCCGGACGTCAGCGACCGCTACTACCGGCTCCACTACTATCGGCTCCACTTCGGCCGCCCGACCTCGCCCGCCGAGCTCGAACAGGGGCTGGCCGGCTCCCCGAGCGACGACCTCATGCCGCCCACCGGCGTCTTCGCGGATACGACGAGATCCCGGCCTGCAACCACAACCGGTACGCGGAGGTCTGGCACGGAAAGGGCCTCGGGCCCGCGTGATGCTTCAGGCGCCGGACTTTCCTTTTCTCCGTGTCAATGGCTATTTCCCGCTGAATTCGACGTTCGGCGTCCAGGGCGTGTGATCCAGGCAATATGGCGTGGGTCACTTTCTCGGTCCGCGGTGTGACCTCGCCTATATGGCACACGTCACATACGAAGCCGCCTAGGAGGGATCCTCCCCGTGCAGGCAAGGCCAGCGCCTGATCGTCCTGGCCGCACACGAAAGCACCTCGTAGCCCCGTCACGAAATTGCGCCTTGTTTTGCCCTATTTATCCCGATAACACTTATGGGGTCCCCGACGAAAGAGGTAACTCTCGTATGCAGCGCCCCACCACGCCCACGACCCGCCGTATGGCCAAGGCCCGCAAGTTCGCCCTGAGCGGTATCGCCGCCGCCGGCCTGACCGTTCTGGCCGCCACCGTTGCCGCGCCGAGCGCATCCGCCGCTCCCCGCGCCCACGGGAATGTGGACGCCTGGATCAAGCAGTCGCTCGCAATCATGCATAAGAAGGGCATCCCGGGCAGCTACGACGGCATCAAGCGCAACCTGATGCGTGAGTCGAATGGCAACCCGCAGGCGATCAACAACTGGGACTCCAACGCGAAGAAGGGCATCCCCTCCAAGGGGCTGCTGCAGGTGATCGACCCGACGTTCAAGAGCTTCCACGTCGCCGGCACCTCCAACAACATCTACGACCCGGTCGCCAACATCACGGCTGCTGCCAACTACGCGGCCCACAAGTACGGCTCGATCGACAAGGTGAACTCCGCCTACTGACGCATCCGCCATGCGCCGGCAAGGGCGGCGGCACCCCGCACCGGGGCGCCGCCGCCCTTTGGCGTGCCCGGGAAAACCGGTTGCCGTGCGCATCCGCGCACAGCTTGAGTGAGCGGATGGATCGCGATGCTGTGCTGGCGGCCTACGACCAGCAGATGCGGCACAACGCACGGCCGGACGGGCCCGGAGCCAGGATCGAGCGGTCTGCTGGCGTCGTACGGCAGGTCGGCGCGGCCGGCGGCTGGAACGGCGTCGTCTGGTCGGACCTCGACCGGGACGGCGTGGACGCGGCCATCGCCGCACAGGTGAGCTACTTCACCTCGCTCGGCCGTGACTTCGAGTGGAAGCTCTACGCGCACGACCGCCCCCGTGACCTCGCCGCACGGCTGCGGGCGGCCGGTTTCACCCCCGAGCCCGAGGAGACGCTGATGGCCGCCCGGATCGAGGACGTGCCCACCGCCGTCGTCCTGCCCGAAGGCGTCCGCCTGCGACCGGTGACCGATGCGGTCGGCGCCGAGCTCGTGGCCGAGGTCCACGAGCAGGCGTTCGGCGCGGGGCGCTCACGCATCGGGCACCGGCTGCGCGCCCAGCTGGCCGAGCGGCCTGATGCGGTCGTCGCCGTCGTGGCCATGGCCGGGGAGGTACCGGTGAGCGCGGCACGCATGGAGCTGTACCAGGGCACCGGCTTCGCCGGCCTGTGGGGCGGGGGCACAGTCACCGGCTGGCGCGGACGCGGCATCTACCGCGCTCTCGTGGCCCACCGCGCCCGTATCGCGGCCGACTGCGGATACCGCTACCTGCAGGTCGACGCGTCCGACCAGAGCCGCCCGATCCTCCAGCGGCTCGGCTTCAGGCCGCTGACCACCACCACTGCGTACATCCACCGGGCCGGGCGGTGACCGGTCACGAACGCTTCTCCTCCTCCGCGAGGTAGCGGTCCTCGGCCTCGTAGTCGAAAAGCGGGGCGAAGTATGCGTCGCGGACAAGACCGTCGACGAACTCGGCGCCTTCACTGCCGCGGGCCCCGGAGACGAGCCATTCCACCTCGTCCGCGACGGTGGCCGCGTAATCGCCTGCCGGGGTGTATCCGAGTGCTTCGGCCGCGCAGGTGTCGAGGACGAACGGGTGCGGCGCGTCCCAGGGGTGGTGGCCCACCGTCTCCTCGGGATCGCGGTCGAGCAGCACCTCGTCCCAGACATGGCCGAGCCGCCCGGCGATCGTGCGCGAGATCTGCAGAGCGCTCGGCGCGTCGGGATCGGCGCTGTTCAGGATCCGCCGGCCGGGGCGTGCCGCGGCGAGTTCGATGAGTGCCGCGATGTTGGCGGCCGCTGTCGTGTGGACCACACCGGCGCCCCGGTGCGCCAGCAGGACGGCCGGACGCCGGTCGAGCACCCGCTTGACGAAGAACCACTCGCGCGGCCGCGCGGCACCCGCCCCGTGAATGCGCGAGGGCCGCAGCACCGTCACCGGGCTGCCGCTGTCGAGCAGCACATGCTCGGCGGCGACCTTGTTGGCGCCGTACCCCTCGCGCGTGCGGTAATCCCCGTCACCGGGGGCCACCGTCGGCTGGTCCTCGCGGACCGGGCCGTCGAAGACCGGAGCGACCGGGGAGTTGGAGTGGTTGCCGGCCGCGTCGGCATAGACCGCCTTGCTCGAAATCATCACCGTCGACGCCGCGGCGCGCGTCAGGGGCAGCAGCAGCCGTGCGTCGGCGGCCGTGTAGCAGATGCAGTCGACGAGCAGGTCGGTACCCTCGCCGAGGGCGGCGAGCAGCTGAGCGGGGTCATGGCGGTCCGCGGCGATGAACGTTCCTCCGGCGGCCGCGATGTCGTGCGGGAGACGGTCCGGGTTGCGCCCGGTGAGATCGACGTGCCAGCCGGCGGCGAGGAGGCGACGGGCAGTGGCGCGGCCGATCAGCCCGGTGCCACCGATGATGAGAGCGCGAGGAGGCATCGTTCGAGGCTACCTGTCTGCCTCCCTGCTTGTTCGCCCGAGCGGGCGGCGGCTACTGGGCCAGCAGCAGCGCGATCGCCACGAGGCCGACGCAGGTGAACGTCGTGTTGCCGGCCTTGCGGCCCACGGTGAACAGCCCGAAGGCGACCGCGCCCGCGGCGCCGTACCTCCACTCGACAAGCTGCTCGACGACGAAGGCCCACAAGCTGAGAACCGTCATGGTGGATCCCTCCTTCGGTGCACGATTCCTGGCTGAAGGCGGGTGGCGGCGATTCGTCCGTACGTCATTGGGCGGGCGTGACGCGGAACCCCCGTTGAGTCAAATCCGTCAACTCTCAGTTGTATTAGGTGAGTTGATTGACTAGTCTCATTCATGTGGTTCCCTGGCGCTGCAGATCCGCAAACAGGTGTCGGTCAACTTCCCTAGTTGAGCGGGCAGTTGTACTGTTTGCTTGTGAGCCCGCATGACTCGGCCGTCCACGATGCGCCGGTGCCGCCCTACCGCCGCATCGCCGAGGAGCTGCGTGCCGCGATCGACACCGGGCAGTACGCCGTCGGAGACCAGCTCCCGACGCAGTCGTCACTGAGCAGGCATTTCGACGTGGCCAGGACGACCGTTCAGCGGGCGCTGAAAGAGCTGTGGGAGGGCGGTTACATCGACTCCCAGCGGGGTCGCGGCGCGTATGTGCTCGACCGGTCCGGCCGGTCGGGTCGGTCTCGCCCCAAGGTGGCGCGCTCGGAGCTCGCCGACCGCCTCGACGCGGCGTTCGAAGCGGAGCACGTGGCCCTGGACGCCTTCTGCATCACCAGTGAGACGCTCAACACGGCGGTGCAGAAGCCGCTCTCGCGCATCTGGAGCCGTGAGATCGGGCCGGCGTCGATCGCTGTACGGCTGTTGCTGCCCAGTCCCACGGCCCGCATCGCACTACCGCAGCTGGTCGGCGACCCGGCGGACGCAAGGCCGCTGCAGCGGTTGCGGCAGCTGGTGCACAGCCACGCGCTCACCTTTCAGAACAAGCTCGCCGAGCTCGCGGACCTCGACCTCGTCCCCGACGTGTCGGTGGAGATCAGATCGGTCCCGATCACCCCCGTGCAGAAGCTCTATGTGCTCAACGGCAAGGAAGCGCTCTCCGGTTACTACAACGTCATCAAGCGTGCGGTGACCTACGGGGACGAGACGATGGAGATCTTCGACGTCCTCGGGCTGCAGGCCACGCTCTTCCACTACTCCGACACCGACGGCCAGTACGGTGCGGACTATGTGAAGCAGTCCTTGGAGTGGTTCGACTCCTACTGGTCAACCCTTGCCCAACCACTGACACTCTTCGAGTGACCTTGCCGCCGCCCGTTCCCAGCGACATACGCGTTCTCCGCGATCTGATCCGCTCCGCCAAGTGCATCCTGTTCGACTTCGACGGTCCGCTGGCCAGGCTCTTCGCCGGTCTGCCGGCGCCCAGAGCCGCACAAATGCTCAAGGAGCGACTCGACCGGTGGCGGCTCCTTCCTGTTCTCCCCGACGCGGTGACGGAGTGTGACGATCCGATTCAGGTGCTCCGTGACACCGCGGCGGCGTTACGGGGGTCCGTCAACCACGACCGCATCGCCGCGCTGGAGGAGCTGCTCACCGGACAGGAGCTGCTCGCCGTCCGCTCCGCCGTCCCGACACCGTACGCCGACCCCCTCGTCGGCCTGCTTGCTGCACGCAGCCGCGTAGTCGCCGTCACCACCAACAACTCCCCGCTCGCCGCGTCCAGTTATCTGCGGGCCCGGGGCCTCGACGGGTACTTCGGCCGGCACATCCACGGCCGCACCTCCGATCCGGCGCAGATGAAGCCCGATCCCTTCTGTCTGGAACAGGCGCTGGAGACGACGGGGGCCGGGGCAGCCGACTGCCTGATGATCGGCGACTCACCTGACGACTACACGGCTGCACTCCGCGCCGGCGTCACCTTCCTGGGGTATGCGCGCAACGACACGGACCGGGCCGCGCAGCTGCATGCCGCGGGTGCCCGCCATGTCGTCCTCGACCTGGAGACGCTCCACCAAGCGGCCCTGACTGCATAACTATTCGGTGTTGCACACCCCTGTACCGCGTGTCGGAGGGGGGCCAGGGCACTACGCTCGTCGCAACACGAACCACGGTCGAGGAATCCGGTGACCACGACGACTGCGGCAGTCGCCTGCCGACTGGGAGCGGACCGAGTGGAGGGCCCCTTGAAGGGCCACCACCACGAGGCCTACGCAGTGCGGCTCGACCCCGGCTCCGAGCTCGGGCGGCGCTTCTCCTGGCTGAAGCTGCGCGAGCCGAGGCCCGGGATCTTCTGGTATGACCTGCGGTGCTTCTCCTCCGACGAAGAACTCCTCGCCGACCTGCAGGGCAAAGTGCCGCGCATCCCCGAAGTGGTGCCGGTGGACGGACGGATGTCCGTGCACAGCTTCATCGAGGGAGAAACTCTCGGCACGCTCACCGGACCGGACCGGCCGATCGCGGAGCACCACCTCAGCCAGTTGGCGGAGCTGTTCGGGAGCCTCGCCCGCATCGATGTCAGCGGACTGCGGCAGGAGCGGGCTCCGGGCCACGAAGAACACATGAGCCTGGTGCACAGTGACGACTCCAGCGGGTTCCTCGCCCGTCTCGTCGACCACACGGCGGGAGAGGTCTACGAACCGCATCGCACCGAGTTCGAGGCGTTGTTCAAAGCCGTCGGAGTACCCGACGAGGCGCTGCGCGTCGTCGCCAAGGAGCTGCCGGAACTGACGCCGCGTCCCTACCGTCTCCTCCACGGCGATCTGCACCGCGAGAACCTCATCGTCGATCGCGCGGGCGACCTGTGGACCATCGACTGGGAGCTGGCCCGGATCGGTGACCCGGTCTACGACCTGGCGACCCATCTGCATCTGATGCGGTATCCGCCCGATCAGGAGGAGCGGATGACCGAGCTGTGGCGCGAGGCGGTCGCGGCGGCGCTGCCGCCCGCCGTCGCCGGGGCGGCGGAGGACCTCCCGTACTACCTGGCCTACAAGCGCGTCCAGTCCGTTTACACCGACATCATGCGGGGTGCCGTCGGCCTCGCCGAAACGGGCGGCCCGGACGGTTCGGGCGGCTCGGACCGTACGGACGATGCGCGCACGTGGCGTGTGGCGAACGGCATCCACGACGCGCTGATCCGGGCCCGGGAGCCGCTGCGTCTCCCTGGCGTGGCGCCCGCCGACCAGATCGCGCAGGCTCTGACCAGCTGGCTGCACGACCGCAAGGGGCCCTCGCGGGCGCGGGTCAGCTGACGCCGGGGGAGTGGAGGGAACATGCCGGGGATCGAGCTGACCGCAGGGCCCGTCGACTACGAGGACACGGGAGGGGACGGGCCGGTCGTGGTGTTCCTGCACGGACTCACCATCGACAGCACGGTGTGGCGCAAGGTCGTGCCTGGTCTGCGCGCGGACTACCGCTGTGTGCTCCCCACGCTTCCGCTCGGCGCCCACCGCCGGCCCATGCGCCCCGACGCCGATCTGAGCCTGCGCGGACTCGCCCTGCTGGTCGCCGAGTTCCTCGACCGGCTCGACCTGCGCGAGGTGACCTTGGTGCTCAACGACTGGGGCGGAGCGCAACTGCTGATCCCGGAGGGCAGGGCGGACCGGATCGCCCGGCTCGTGCTCACCTCATGCGAAGCCTTCGACAACTACCCGCCCGGGCTGCCGGGCCGCATGGTGGCGCTTGCCGCCCGGACGCCCGGCGGGCTGAGCGCCACCATGAAGCTGCTGCGGTTCAAGGCCTTCCGCCGGGCACCGGGCGGCTGGGGGTGGATGAGCAAGCGCCCGGTGCCCAAGGAGGTGATGGACGGGTGGTTCCGTCCGGCGACAACCTCGCCCCTGGTGCGCCGCGACCTGGCCAGGTACGTACGGTCCGTGCCGCCCCGGCAGACGCTGCTGGACTGGTCCGACCGGCTGTGCACGTTCGAACGGCCGGTCCTGGTCGTCTGGGCGAAGCAGGACAAGCTGATGCCACGTCACCACGGCCGCCGACTGGCGCAGTTGTTCGACGACGTCCGTCTGGTCGAGGTCGACGACAGCTACACCCTGATCCCGGAGGACCGGCCGGAGCTGCTGACGCGGCTGCTGCGGGAGTTCGTCCCCACCTCAGCGCGTGGCGGTGACAGGGGAAGCGCTGGAGGCCCGTGACTCCTCGGGGGCGGGACCTGCAGGGTGGAGGCGCTCGCCTTCGATGTCGAGCTGCGGCAGCAGGCGGGCCAGCCACCGCGGCAGCCACCAGGCCCCGCGCCCGGCCAGGGCGAGGACGGCGGGGACGAAGGTCATGCGGATCACGAAGGCGTCGATGAGGATGCCGAGGGCGAGCGAGAACGCGATCTGCTTGAGGATCATGCTGTCGCTGCTGACGAAGGCGGCGAAGACGGAGAACATGATCACTGCGGCGGCGGTGACCACGCGGGCGGCGTGGCGCGCCCCCGTGCGCACGGCGTCGAGCGGGCGGCCGGTGCGGACGTAGGACTCGCGCATACGGGAGACGAGGAAGACCTCGTAGTCCATGGCGAGACCGAACAGTACGGCCATCACGATGATCGGCAGGAAGCTGGCGGCCGGGCCGGTGCGGTCCACGCCGATGAGCCCGCCGAGGTGGCCCCATTGGAAGACCCCGACGACGGCGCCGAACGTCGCGGCGACCGAGAGCAGAAAACCGGCCGCGGCCTTGAACGGCACCACCAGTGAGCGGAAGACCAGGAGCAGCAGCACGAGGGAGAGGCCGACCACGACGGCGGCGAACGGGAGCATCGCCGCGCTGAGCTTGGCGGAGACGTCGATGCCCACTGCGGTGTTGCCGGTGACGGCGATGGTGGCGCCAGTGCCCTGCTGGAGGGGAGCCGCCTGGTCGCGGATGTGGGTGACGAGGTCCTTGGTCGCCTGGTCGCTCGGGGCGCTGGCCGGGATCACCTGGATCAGTGCGGTGTGCGTCGCCGGGTTGGCCGCGGCCGGGGCCACGGCGGCCACACCGGGCATGGTGCGGATGGCGGAGGCGATCTTCGCCGTGGCGGCGGCCGGGTCGGGGCTGTGGCCGGTGTCGGCGAGGACGAGCAGCGGTCCGTTGAAGCCCGGGCCGAACGCCTTGGTGATCTCGTCGTAGGCAACGCGCTGCGAACTGCCCGCGGGCGCCGTGGAGTTGTCGGGCAGGGCGAGCTGGAGGCTGCGGGCGGGCCAGGCGAGCGCGCCGAGCGCGGCGACGACCACGAGGAGGGTCAGCAGCGGGCGCCGGGTGGCGGTGCGTATCCACCGTTCGCCCATGTTCGCCGGCCGGTCGTCGCCGGCCTCGGCGATGGCGCGCTCGCGGCGCGCGGTACGGGACCCGGTCCTGGGCGTCAGCCGGTGGCCGGCGAAGCCCAGGACCGCGGGCAGCAGCGTGACGGCGACCGCGACGGCGGCGAGCACCGCTGCTGCGGCGCACAGCCCCATGACGGTCAGGAACGGAATGCCGACCACTGAGAGCCCGGCCATGGCGATCACCACGGTGAGGCCGGCGAAGGCCACCGCGCTGCCCGCGGTGCCGACCGCGCGGGCGGCCGACTCCAACGGGTCCATGCCCTGGGCGAGTTGGGAGCGGTGCCGGGTGACGATGAACAGCGCGTAGTCGATGCCGACAGCGAGCGCGATCATCAGCGCCAGTGTGAGCGCCGTGGAGGAGATGGTCGCCGCCCCCGTCAGGGCGAGGATGCCGCCGAGCCCGACGGCGACCCCGAAGGCGGCGCTGAGCAGGGGCATGCCGGCGGTCAGCAGCGAGCCGAAGGTGAGGGCGAGGACCACCACGGCCACGGCGACGCCGATCGCGTCCTCGCCGCCCGGCTTGGCACCGGTGGTGCCGTATGCGGCGCCGCCGACCTTGACGTCGAGGCCGGCCCGCTCGGCGCCGTCGGCGGCCGAGGTGAGCTTGTCGAGGGCGTCGGAGGCCAGTTGGTTGTTCTTGACCTGGTACTGGACCTGGGCGACGGCGGTGGTGCGGTCGGGGGAGACGGTGCCGGCGGTGAAGGGGTCGATGACCTTGGCAACCTGCGGGGCGTGTGCGGCCTCGGCGAGCGCGGAGCGGATGGCTGCCTGCCCCACCGGGTCGGTCACCTTGTGCCCGGCCGGAGCGGTGAAGACGATCTGCGCGCTGGTGCCGGCGGCGGCCGGGAAGTCGTGCTGCATCCGGTCCAGCGCCTGCTGCGACTGGGAGCCGGGGATGGTGAAGGCGTCGTCGAGCTTGTCGGCGCCTCCGAAGGCGAACACGCAGCTGACAACGGCGGCAATGGCCGCCAGCCAGGCTGCGAGGACGAGTCGCCGGCGCCGGAAGGCGAGGCGTCCGAGGCGGTACAAGGCGGTGGCCATGGCTGTTCCCGTGGTCGATGACGGCTTCAAAATGGCAGTACTGTCACAATAGCAGGAAGTGGCATTACTGCCATGTTTTGCCGTAGTCGAAGCTGCGATGATCCAAGTGTGGAGACCATGGGGCGACGCGAACAGAACAAACAGCGGACCCGCCGTGCACTGGAGCAGGCCGCCGCATGCCTGTTCGAGGAGCGTGGCTTCGAGGCCACCACCGTGCGGGACATCGCCGCGGAGGCGGGCGTGGGAGAGCGGACCTTCTTCCGCTACTTCCCGTCCAAGGAGAGCCTGATCCTGCAGCAGATCCGCGACGTCATCCCGGTGCTGCAGCAGGCGGTGCGCGAACGGCCGGCGGAGGAACCGCCCGTCACCGCCCTGTGCAACGCCGTCATCGAGCTGCTCGACGAGTACGGCTCCACCCCGGCCATGCTCGTCACCGGAGTGCCCGTGCGGCTCGGGCCGACCGTCCGCGGTGACCGGTTCATCCTGTTCGATCTCGAAGAGGCCGTCACGGAGGCGGTCCTCGACCGGCTCGCCGCCGCGGGCGCCGACCCTGCGGCGCGCGCCACCCGGCTGCGTGCAGCCGTTCAGGCCCGCGCCGGGGTCTCGGCGCTGCGCGCCCTGCGGGTGGTTCAGGCCCGTGACGCCGCGAGCGCCGCCGCAGACGCCGCCTCGGCCGATGTGGTGGCACTGGTCCGTGAGGCCTTCGCGGCGCTCGACGAGTGAGCCAAGCCCCCTGGGCGCGATTGTGCAACTTGTTGCATAATCGCTGCGACGACCCCTCGGGAGGAGAGCCGCGATGAGCGCGTACCCGCACCTGCTGAGCCCGCTGGACCTGGGCTTCACGACGTTGCCCAACCGGGTGCTGATGGGATCCATGCATGTCGGGCTCGAAGAGGCCGAGCGCGGATTCGAACGCATGGCAGCGTTCTACGCGGCCCGTGCCAGGGGAGGCGTCGGCCTCATCGTCACCGGCGGCATCGCCCCCAACGACCGCGGGCGCCCCTACCCCGGCGGTGCCAAGCTCACCACCGAGGCCGAAGCCGAGCAGCACGCCCAGGTCACCACCGCCGTCCACCGCGAAGGCGGCCGCATCGCGCTGCAGATCCTGCACTTCGGGCGGTACGCCTACCACGAGGACCTGGTCGCCCCAAGCGCCCTGCAGGCACCGATCAGCCCGTACGTCCCCCACGCCCTCACCGACGACGAAGTCGAGCAGACCATCGAGGACTTCGTCCGCACCGCGTGCCTCGCCCGGCAGGCCGGATACGACGGTGTCGAGATCATGGGCTCCGAGGGCTACCTCATCAACGAGTTCATCGCCTCGGCCACCAACCACCGTACCGACCGCTGGGGCGGCTCCTACGAGAACCGCACCCGCTTCCCCCGCGAGGTCGTCCGCCGCGTCCGCGAACGCGTCGGCCCCGACTTCATCCTCATATACCGCCTGTCCATGCTCGACCTGGTGCCCGGCGGCTCCAGCCTCGACGAGGTCGTCACCCTGGCCAAGGAGATCGAGACGGCCGGCGCGACCCTCATCAACACCGGCATCGGCTGGCACGAGGCACGTATCCCCACCATCGCCACCTCGGTGCCACGCGGTGCGTACGCCTGGGTCACCAGGAAGCTGATGGGAGCCGTCTCCGTCCCCCTGGTCACCACCAACCGGATCAACACCCCGGAGAAGGCGGAGCAGTTGCTCGCCGAGGGCTACGCCGACATGGTGTCGATGGCCCGCCCCATGCTCGCCGACCCCGAGTTCGTCGCCAAGGCCCGTGACGGCCGGCCGGAGGCCATCAACACCTGCATCGGCTGCAACCAGGCATGCCTGGACCACACCTTCAGCGGCCGGATCACCTCGTGCCTGGTCAATCCGCGGGCCTGCCACGAGACCGAACTCGTCCTCGCCCCCACCCGGCGCGCCAAGCGCATCGCCGTCGTCGGCGCCGGTCCCGCCGGGCTGGCCTTCGCCGTCTCCGCGGCCGAGCGCGGACACCGCGTCACCCTCTTCGAGGCCGCCCCCGAGACCGGCGGCCAGCTGAACATCGCGGCACGCATCCCCGGCAAGGAGGAGTTCGGCGAGACGCTGCGCTACTTCCGCCACCAGCTGGAGCTGCGCGGAGTCGACGTCCGCCTGGGCACCCCCGTGACGGCCGGTACCTTCGCCGCCGGTGACCACGACGAGATCGTCGTCGCCACCGGCGTCACCCCGCGCATCCCGCAGATCCCCGGCGTCGATCACCCCAGCGTCGTCAGCTATCTCGACCTGCTCACCGGCCGTGCGCAAGCCGGTGAACGCGTCGCCGTCATCGGTGCCGGAGGCATCGGCTTCGACGTGGCCGAATACCTCACCGACGCAGGCGACTCGGCGAGCCTCGACCCCGAGACGTACTTCCGTCACTGGGGTGTGGACACCGAGTACCGGGCACCGGGCGGCCTGCGCAGTCCCGAGCGGCCCGGCGCGCCGCGCACCGTCCACCTCCTGCAGCGCAAGTCCGGCAAGGTCGGCGCGGGCCTCGGCAGGACCACCGGCTGGATCCACCGCACCGAACTCAGGCACCGCGGCGTCACCATGGTCGCGGGCGTCGCCTACGACCGCATCGACGACGAGGGCCTGCACATCACCGTCGACGACGAGGCGCGCACCCTCGCAGTGGACACCGTCGTGCTGTGCGCCGGCCAGGAGCCGCGCCGCGATCTGTACGACGAGCTGCGCGCCGCCGGACACACCGTGCACCTGATCGGCGGCGCCGACGTCGCCGCCGAACTCGACGCCAAGCGCGCCATCGACCAGGGCACCCGGCTCGCCGCGGCGGTGTGAGCGGGCCGCCTAGCATGCGGTCATGTCACTCCCGCACGCGATCCTCACCGCCCTGCTGGAACAGCCGTCATCGGGGCTGGAACTGACCCGTCGCTTCGACCGGTCGATCGGCTACTTCTGGTCGGCCACGCACCAGCAGATCTATCGCGAGCTGGGAAAACTGGAGGAGGCAGGGCTCATTCGCGCCCTGCCCGCCGCGCAGCGGGTCCGCGGGCAGAAGAAGGAGTACGAGGTCCTGCCCGCGGGCCGCGAGGCGCTGGCGGCCTGGGCCGCCGCCGGGCAGGACCCCCGTCCGATCCGGGACGCCCTGCTGCTGCGCCTGCGTGCGGCGGCCGTCATCGGCACCGAGGGGCTCGGCGCCGAACTGCGGCGCCATCTCGGCCTGCACCGCCGCCAGCTCGCCGAGTACCGGGCGATCGAGGAGCGCGACTTCCTCCCGGAGCGCGATGCCACCGAGGACCGGCTGCGCCACCTGGTGCTGCGCGGCGGCATCGAACTGGAGACGTTCTGGATCACCTGGCTCGAAGAGGCGCTCACCGCCCTCGGCGAGCCGCTCGATGAAGCCTGAGCCCGATACCCGCCCGATTGTCGGCGCAGACCTTTTGACACTCGTGCCACTTTCGCTATTCTGGCACTAGTGTCACTTTCTAGTGCTGCGGGCACAGGCACAGACGCCGACACGGGCGCGGACCGCGTGGCGTCGCCCCGGGTGTTCGAGGAGGAACCCATGGCCGATACGTCCGTCCACCCCACAGACCAGCCCGGCGCGCAACAGCCGCTCCCCGGCCTGCCCCGGCACCGCACGTGCCCGTTCGACCCGGCACCCGAGTACGCCCGCCTGCGCGAGGACGCTCCCGTGAGCCGGATCGCGTTCCCCGGGGGCGGATCGGGATGGCTGGTCACCCGGTACGAGGACGTCCGGGCGATGCTCGCCGACCCCCGGTTCAGCTCGCGCGTGGGCCTCACCGCGCCGCATGTGCGCCCCAACCCGGCGACCCTGCCGGAGGTGCCGCTCCCCGGCGCGCTGCTGCGCCTGGACGAGCCGGAGCACGCGCGCTACCGGCGGCCGGTGATGCGTGCGTTCACCGTCAAGCGCGTGCAGCAGCTGCGGCCGCGGATCCAGCAGATCGTCGAGGAGCGGCTGGACGCGATGGAGCGGGCCGGTGGGCCGGTCGACCTCGTCGCCGAACTGGCCCTGCCCGTCACCTCGTTGGTCATCTGCGAGCTGCTCGGGGTCTCCTACGACGACCGCGGCACGTTCCAGGGCCTGGCCGGGCGGATCCTCGCCGTCGACGCCTCGCCCGAACAGTCCCAGCAGGCCAGGCAGGCGCTCGGATCGTTCATGGCGGAACTGGTCGCGGCCAAGCGCCGCACTCCCGGCGATGACCTGATCAGCACGCTCGTCGCGCAGGCCGACGCCGATCCGGACGGCCCCCTCGACGACGTGGCACTCACGGTGCTCGGCTCGCTGCTGCTGATCGCGGGCCACGAGACGACCGCAAACATGATCGCCCTCGGCACGCTGACGCTTCTTCACCACCCGGACCAGCTCGCCGCACTGCGCGGCGACCCGGCGCTCGCCGACCGCGCGGTGGAGGAGCTGCTCCGCTACCTGACGATCATTCAGTTCGGCCTGACCCGGGTGGCGACCGAGGACCTCACCCTCGGCGGGCAGGGGATCCGCGCCGGGGAGATCGTGGTGGCCTCGCTGCCCTCGGCCAACCGTGATCCGGGCTTGGGCATCGACGACCCCGACCGACTGGACGTCACCCGCGGCCCGTCCGCCCACGTCGCCTTCGGCTACGGCCCGCACCAGTGCCTCGGCCAGCAACTTGCCCGCGCCGAGCTCCAGACCACGCTGACCTCGCTGTTCGCACGCTTCCCCGGGCTGCGCCCGGCCGTGTCGCTCGACGAGGCCGCATTCCGCGACGACATGCTCATCTACGGACTGCACCGGCTGCCCGTCACCTGGTGAAGCCGCACCGACTCCAAAGGAAGGAACACTGTCATGCGCATCACCCTTGACCAGGACCGCTGTTGCGGCGCCGGAACGTGCGTCCTGACCGCCCCCGACGTCTTCGACCAGGACGACGACGGCATAGCCGTCCTGCTCGACGCCCAACCGCCCGCGCACCTGGCCGCCGCCGTCCGCGACGCCGCCGCCCGCTGCCCGGCCGCCGCCATCCGCATGGAGGCCGAGTGAGCACGGCCCCGCGCCACGTGCTCGTCGTCGGCGCCTCGATCGCGGGCCTCACCGCGGCCGAGACCCTGCGCCGGGAGGGCTACGACGGCCTCCTCACCCTGATCGGCGACGAACCACACCTCCCGTACGACCGTCCGCCGCTGTCCAAGCAGATCCTCACCGGCGCCTGGGAACCCTCCCGGGCCGCCCTGCGCAGCTCCGACGAGTACGACCGCCTCGGCATCGATGTACTGACGGCCCGCAGGGCCACCGCCCTCGACCCCGGCCGGCGCACGGTCGAACTCGACGACGGCGAACGCATCGCGTACGACGGTCTCGTCATCGCCACCGGCGTCCGCCCCCGCCGCCTGCCCACCGGCCACGGCCTGGACGGCGTGCACGTCCTGCGCACCCTGGACGACACCCTGCGGCTGCGGGACCACTTGCTGCGCCGGCCCAGGATCACTGTCGTCGGCGCGGGATTCACCGGCACGGAAGTCGCCGCCGGCGTCCGCACCCTCGGCCTCGACACGACGCTCATCTGCCCGGGCCCGGCCCCGCTCGCCGGCAGACTCGGCCCCGTCATCGGCCATCTGGTCGGCCGGCTCCACGCCGACCACGGGGTCCGGTTGCGCACCGGTGTCGGCGTCACCTCCCTCACCGGCTCCGACGGACACGTGACCGGTCTGGAGCTGACCGACGGCTCCCACGTGGACGCCGACGCCGTCGTCGTCGCCATCGGCTCGACACCGGCCACCGACTGGCTGCGCGGCAGCGGCCTGGACGTCACCGACGGGGTGGTGTGCGACGCCTACTGCCGCGCCGCGCCCGGGATCTACGCCGCAGGTGACGTCGCCCGATGGCACGACCCGCGGCTGGGCACGCCGATGCGTCGTGAACACCGCACCAACGCTGCGGAGCAGGCCATCGCCGCCGCGCGCAACCTCCTCGGCGCCCGCGAACCGTACGCGCCACTGCCCTACTTCTGGACCGACCAGTACGGCGACAGGATCCAGGCCTACGGAATCTGCAGCCCCGGCACCGAACCGCGCATCGTGCACGGCAGCCCCGCGGAGGGCTCCTTCGTCGCCCTCTACGGCGAGGACGGGCACGTCACCGGCGCCCTCGGCTGGAACAGTGCCCGTCAACTACGCACGTATGCACGGCAGTTGATACAGGAGCCGGTCGCCGCCGCGCGGTGACACCGGCCGGATCTGCTTCAGACCTGCTCAGACCTTCGAGCTCTCCTCGGCGAGAACGGTGAACGCCGAACGCAGCAGCCTGGCGAAGGTGCCCACCGGCACCTCCTCCGTCTCACGCCGCTGCCGGATCGTGCGCAGCACCGACCGCACCGCCGACAGCGCCGTCATCGCGAGCACCGAGGCCCGCAGATCCACGTCAGGACCCGGAGGCAGCCGCTGCGCGAGCAGTTGGGCGAAGCGGTCCTCGGACTTCATGAACGTGTAGACCAGCCGGTCCGTCACCACATCGGCGGCGCCCTCCAACGGGTGGAGGAGGGCGACCAGCGTCGTCCTCGGACCGCTGGTGACGGTCAGCAGCGCCTCGCGCAGCGCCACCAAGGCGGGCTCGTCGGCCGGCCGGCGCTCCAGCTCCCGCGCCAACCGGTCGAACAACTCCGCCAAGTCGGGCAGGAGGAGCTCCTCCTTGCTGTCGAAGTAGCGGAAGAACGTCCGCAGCGACACCCCGGCTGCCTCGGCGATCTCCGCCACGGTCGTGTCGGCGAACCCCCGCTCCGCGAAAAGACGCGCCGCCTGGGTCCGCAACGCCTGCCGGGTCTCGGCCTTCTTGCGCTCCCGCAGTCCAGAAGAGGACGCACCACCGGATCCAGCCATACGCACAGGGTATCCGCAACCGTAGGCCCACCACCTGCACCGTCACGCCTTGCGGTCAGGCCTTGCGGAGCAGATCCAGGACGACGGGGTCGATGCGGCCGGGGGCGAGGCGCTCTTCGAGATTCTCCATGCCCGCCCAGGCCGCGAGCGCCGCGTCGGGCTCGCCGGGGTGGCCGAGCCGGCTCAGCCGTTCGGTCACCTCGGCGGCGAGGTCGCCGGTGAGATCGAGCAGCGTTGCGGGGTCCGGGCGGGTGAAGTACAGCTCATGCAGCCTGAGCAGGCGTTCCAGACCCTCCACAGGTGCCGGATCGTCGTCGACACGCAGGTCCACTTCCACATCGCTGGTTCCCCCGTAGCCGCCGCCCGGCCGTACCACCAGCACGGCGGCGCTCTGCCGTCCGCGCCGGTCGCCGCCGGCGCGGTCGCCCGCGGCGAGAACGGCCAGCAGCCGACGGGCCAGCGACGTGGCCGGGTCACCGGCCAGCCACGCCACCTGCATAGCCTCCACCACCTCCGGGCCGGTGAGGATGTTGCCCTGGATCGCATAGCCGTCGTCTGCGACCCCTCCGCACCACGGCAGGCACTCCTCGCCGGTGAACGTCGCGCCCGGGCCGCTCGCCGTCACCACACCGAGCTGTCGCGTCTGCGCCTCGGCGTCCGCCGTGACCAGACGATTGACGGTCGCCGCCGCCTCGATGCCCGATCGCATCAGCGACAGGCCTTCGGGCCGGTAGGCGAGGTTGGCGAAGGCCTGTGTGGCCAGCGCACCCACCCCCGCCTCCGCCGCCGGTACGGCGGCACCCACCGCCAGGAACTTGCTGGCCACGGCAACCCCGAAGGAATCGCCGTCCGCCGACCGGGCCACTGCGGAGAAGGTCACTGCACCTCCACGAGACGATGGTTGCCAACCGTTCGCCAACCGGCTCTAACCGGCATAGAGCTGTTCGATCTCCGCGGCATAGGCCTTGGTGATGGCATCGCGGCGAAGTTTGAGCGAAGGAGTCAGCAGGCCGTCCTGGACGCTGAATTCGGCCGGCAGGATCCTGAAGGCCCTGATCGACTCCGCCCGGGACACCGCGGTGTTCGCCACCGACACCGCCTTCTGGATCTCCGCATGCAGCGCCTGGTTCGCCGACACGACCGCCCGCCCGGCCGCGGCCTGCTCCCGGATCAGACGCTGCCACCGCGGCAACGCATCGGGATCCAGGGTGATCAACGCCCCTATGTACGGGCGGTTGTCACCCACCACCACACACTGCGAGACGAGGGGGTGCATCCGCACCCGCGCCTCCAGCACCAGAGGGCACACGCTCTTGCCGCCGCTGGTGATGATCACGTCCTTCTTGCGGCCGGTGATGGTGAGATAGCCGTCGCCGTCCAGGTACCCGAGGTCCCCGGTGCGCAGCCAGCCCTGGTGCATGGCCGCCTCCGTCGCCGCGCGGTCGCCGAGGTAGCCGGCGAAGACCGTATTGCCGCGCACCCACACCTCACCGTCATGAGCGATACGTATCGAGTTCCCCGGCATCGGGCAGCCGACCGTGCCGAACCGGACGCGCCCCACGGGCTGGGCCGTCACCGCCGCGGTGGTCTCGGTGAGCCCGTAGCCGTCGTACACGGTGATCCCGGCGCCCGCGAACATCAGCCCCAGTTCGCGGCTGAACGGCGAACCGCCGCTGACGGCATACCGTACCCGGTCCCCCAGCACGGCCCGCAGGCGCCGGTACACCATGCGGTCGAAGACGGCGTGCGCTGCTCTCAGCCATGGTCCGGGTCCCTTGCCCGCACCCAATGCGTGCTGCTCCACCGCCTCGGCGTAGCGCACCGCGACGTCCATGGCCCTGTCGAAGAGCCGGCCCCGGCCGGCCTCCTCGGCAACGCCGCGCGCGCACTTGAGCATTCTCTCGAAGACGTAGGGCACGGCGAAGACGAACGTCGGCCGGAAGGAGGCGAACGCGGGCACCAGCGCAGCGGCCGTGAGAGCGGGCTCGTGACCCATGATGACGCCCGAGCGTATGCAGGCCACCTGCACCATCAGGCCGTAGATGTGCGACAGCGGGAGGAAGGCGAGGATGGAGGGCTGCTCCCCGGGAGCGGCCAGCAGCGAACCCCAGCCCGCGTACAGCGTGTCGCACTCGGCCGCCAGGTTGGCATGGGTGATCAGGCACCCCATGGGCGTCCCGGTGGTGCCGGAGGTATAGGCGATGACCGCGACGGAGTGCGGCTCGACGGCCCAGCGCCGTTGGTGCACCAACTCCTCGGGCACGCCCCGGCCCTGATCGCACAGCGCCTGCACGCACCCGGTGTCCATCTGCCAGATCGAGCGCAGCGCCGGCAGCCGGTCGCAGACGGCGCCGACCGACATCGCGTGGTCCTCGCCCTCCACGACGACGGCCACCGCCTCGGTATGGGAGAGGATCCAGCAGACCTGGTCCTCGGAGGAGGTGGGGTAGACGGGCACCAGTTGGGCGCCGATCGACCACAGGGCATAGCTGAACAGCGTCCACTCGTACCGGGTCCGCGCCATCATGGCCACCCGGTCCCCGAAACCGATGCCGCTGGCCAGCAGTCCCTTGGCGAGCGCCACCACCTCGTCGCGGAAGGTCCTCGCCGTCACCGGGCTCCACCGGCCGGGGTCGCCGGGGTCACGTCTGGCGAGCTGGACTCTCCCCGGCTCCAGGTCGGCCACCTCGTACACCGTGTCGGCAAGGCCGCCGGAGAGCAGAGGTCCGACGATGTGAGGGCGGCTGAATTCGCGCACGGCACCCCCTTTGCGAGCCGGAACACCTCCCCGGTCAATGGGGAGGAGGACGGCAAGCTATCGGTCCGGAACCGCCGCTGCCTAGGACACCGGACGATTAAGTTCCGTAATGGGGGCACCGGTTGCCGCAGATGCACGGCGTGCGGCCCTCGGCACCCCGTCTACACCTCGGCCTCTGACCGGTCCTCGGACCAGCGCGTGTGGAAGACGCCCTCGCGGTCGGTGCGCCGGTAGGTGTGCGCACCGAAGTAGTCGCGCTGTGCCTGGGTGAGAGCGGCGGGCAGCCGCTCGGCGCGCAGGGCGTCGTAGTAGGCGAGGGCGGCGGAGAACCCGGGCGCCGGGACACCGTGCCGCGCCGCGGCGATCACCACCGTGCGCCACGAAGGCTGGGCGTCGCCGATCTCCTTGGCGAACTGCGGGTCCGCCAGCAGGGAAGGCAGCGCCGGGTCGGCGGAGTAGGCGCCGCGGATCCGGTCGAGGAAGGCCGCGCGGATGATGCACCCGCCGCGCCAGATGGAGGCCACGGCGCCCAGATCGATCTCCCAGCCGTATGCGTCGGCCCCGGCCTGGATCATGTTCCAGCCTTGCGCATACGACACAATCTTCGATGCGTACAGCGCATGCTCGACCTGCTCGGCGAAGCCGTCGGCGTCCCGGCCCCCGAGGGCGGAGGCGGCCGGGCCGGGCAGCGGCCGGGCGGCGGCGCGCAGGTCCGTGTGCCCGGACAGCGACCGGGCGAAGACCGCCTCGGCGATGCCCGGCACCGGAACCCCCAGGTCGAGGGCGGTCTGCACGGTCCACCGGCCGGTGCCCTTCTGCTCCGCACGGTCGGCGACGATGTCGACGAACGGTCTGCCGGTGGCGGCGTCTGTGTGGGTGAGGATGTCGGCGGTGATCTCGATCAGGTAGGAGTCGAGTCGCCCGCTGTTCCAGCGGCGGAAGATCTCGGCGATCCGCCCGGGCTCCAGGCCGGCCACGCCCCGTAGCAGGTCGTACGCCTCGCCGATCAACTGCATGTCGGCGTACTCGATGCCGTTGTGCACCATCTTGACGAAGTGCCCGGCGCCGTCGGCGCCGATGTGCGTGCAGCACGGTGCCCCGTCCGGCCCGTCCACGTGCGCGCTGATCGTCTCCAGCATCGGACCGACGGCCCGGTACGCCTCGGCCGAACCTCCCGGCATGATGGACGGGCCGTGCAGCGCACCCTCCTCGCCGCCCGAGACACCCGTTCCGACGAAGTGGATGCCGCGTTCGCGCAGCGCGGCCTCGCGGCGCCGGGTGTCGGCGAAGTGGGCGTTGCCCCCGTCGATGACGATGTCGCCCTCGTCGAGTAGCGGGGCGAATTCGTCGATCACCTCGTCGGTCGGCGCGCCCGCCTTGACCATCACCAGCAGGCGCCGCGGACGCTCCAGGGCGGCGACGAACTCCTGCGGCGTCTCGGCCGGGACGAAGCTGCCCTCGTCGCCGAACTCGTCGACCAGGGCGCGGGTGCGCGCCGCGGTGCGGTTGTGCACAGCGACGGTGTAGCCGTGCCGAGCGAAGTTGCGGGCGAGATTGCGGCCCATGACCGCAAGGCCCGTCACGCCGATCTGGGCGGTACCGGTCACCTCATGCTCCTTCCCCTCAGCCCCTCGTGGGCAGCCTGCCACGAGGTGTTCGCCGCGGCATCCCAGGCGGTACGGCGGTACCTCCAGTGTGCCCGGGCGCCCTCGCGTCCCGGTTGGACGACACGGCCTGACGCCGCGGTGCGGTTCATGTCGTCCGTCTCGTTCGTCGTGGCCTCCGGTGCCCGCGCGGGATCACCGTCCTGGTCGCCGACGACGACCCGGCAGTGCGCAGCGCCCTGCACACCATCATCGACGCCGTCGCTGCTGGGCGGAACGTTCGCAGCGGACCCCGACGACCGTGGCGCCCAGGCCGCGCCGTGCCGCGGAGCCCGCCGATGCCCACCACGCCTCCGATCCCCTCGACGCCCTCGACGCTTCCGGATCCTTGAGGCCGAGTGCGGGCGCGGACTGGCCCTGATGCACGCCCTCAGCGCAGCCTGCGGGGTCCAGCGCATCCCTGGCAAGCGCGTGTGGTTCCACATCACCGGGGACGAGGCGATTCACGGCGTCGCCCGCTGGCCGGCCTCGCCTCGACGGCGATCCGTACCTTCGCGCATCACCAACTGGCTTCTCGCCTTGCCCGCTCTCGTCCTCGCCGCCTGACCGCTCGGGCGGCGAACGGGCAGAGAACGGTCAGCTGCGGAGGGGCAAACGGGCACGGCCCGTTGCGGTGGGACGGCGCCGGATGGCGCTGCGCAGGGCGGATCCCCTGTGTGAAACGGGCATATCCGGTCGCAATCCTTTCGATAAAGATCCTGGTCAGCCAGGTGCGGGGCTTGTAGAAACTCATCCACAAGCCCGAACGGGCTTCGTCACACCTGAGCAGTGCGCTGGGAATCGAGGGGTGCGCCATGGACGCCGAAGAACGCCGTCGGCGGATAGTGGAAGCGGCACGGAGCACGGGGTCGGTCGATGTCGGCAAGGTGTCCGCGGACCTCGGGGTATCCAAGGAGACCGTCCGGCGCGACCTGCGCGTACTGGAGCAGCACGGTCTCGTACGGCGGATGCACGGCGGGGCGTATCCGGTGGAGAGCGCCGGCTTCGAGACCACGCTCGCTTTCCGCACCACCATGCACGTGCCGGAGAAGTCAAGTATCGCCGCTGCCGCCGCCGAGTTGCTGGGCGATGCCGAAACGGTCTTCATCGACGAGGGGTTCACACCGCAGTTGATCGCAGAGGCGTTGCCCAGGGACCGGCCCCTGACCGTGGTGACCGCCTCGCTGGGGACGGCGGGCACGCTCGCTGCCCGCGAGAACATCACCGTGCTGATGCTGGGCGGGCGTGTGCGCGGCGGCACCCTCGCCACGGTCGACCACTGGGCCGCCGGGATGCTCTCCGGCTTCGTCATCGACCTGGCGTACCTGGGCGCGAACGGCATCTCCCGTGAGTACGGCCTGACCACGCCCGACCCCGCCGTGAGCCAGGTCAAGGCCACGGTGATGCGCGTTGCCCGGCGTCGGGTGTTCGCCGGAGTGCACACCAAGTTCGGGGCCGTGAGCTTCTGCCGCTTCGCCGAAGTGACCGACTTCGACGCGATCGTCACCGGCACCGGGCTGCCCTCCGCCGAGGCCCGGCGCTACTCCCTGCTGGGCCCGCAGGTCATCCGGGTGTGAGCCGCACACCGCACACCGTCCCCTTCCGATCAGGAGCCGATCATGATCAACCACGTCATCCGCAGAGAACGCGGGATACGCACAGCGGCCGTGGCCGTGGCAGCCGGGGCGCTGCTGGCGGGGTGCGCCGGGGCCGGCGGCGCCGGAGGCTCTTCCGGTGGCAACGCCATCAATGTGCTCATGGTGAACAACCCGCAGATGCTGGAGCTGCAGAAGCTCACCGCGGCGAACTTCACCAAGGAGACGGGCATCAAGGTCAACTTCACCGTGCTGCCCGAGGACGACGTCCGTGACAAGATCAGCCAGGACTTCTCCAACCAGGCAGGCCAGTACGACGTCGCCACCATCAGCAACTACGAGGTGCCGTTCTACGCCAAGAACGGCTGGCTGCTGCCGCTGGACGGATATGCGGCCAAGGACGAGGGATTCGACCAGGCCGACATTCTCGCGCCGATGCGGGAGTCGTTGACCGGGGGCGACGGCAAGCTGTACGGCGAACCGTTCTACGGCGAGTCGTCGTTCCTGATGTACCGCAAGGACGTCTTCGCCGCGAAGGGCTTGACGATGCCGGCCCATCCAACCTGGCAGCAGGTCGCCGAGCTGGCGGCGAGGACCGACGGCGCCCAGCCCGGTATGAAGGGGATCTGCCTGCGTGGCCAGCCCGGTTGGGGCGAGGTGATCGCCCCGCTGACCACGGTGGTCAACACCTTCGGCGGGACCTGGTTCACCAAGGACTGGCAGGCACAGCTCACCTCGCCCGCCTTCGAGTCCGCCACCGATTTCTACGTGAACCTGGTACGTCAGCACGGCGAGTCCGGGGCAGCCCAGTCCGGATACGCCGAGTGCCTCAACGACTTCACCCAGGGCAAAACGGCCATGTGGTACGACTCCACCGCTGCCGCCGGTTCCCTGGAGGCTGCCGGCTCACCGGTGAAGGGCAAGGTCGGCTATGTCCCCGCACCGGTGGAGAAGACCAACAGCTCGGGCTGGCTGTACACCTGGGCCTGGGGGATACAGAAGGCCACCAAGAGCGCCGATGACGCGTGGAAGTTCGTCTCCTGGGCCTCCAGCAAGCAGTACCAGCAGCTGGCGGCGAAGGACGCAGGGTGGGCCAATGTGCCCGCGGGCACCCGTGCCTCCACCTACGCCGATCCCTCCTACCGGGCCGCCGCATCCGCGTTCGCCGATGTCACCCTGGCCTCGATCGACAGCGCCGATCCGCGCAACCCCGGCATCCAGCCACGTCCGACGATCGGCATCCAGTTCGTCGACATCCCCGAGTTCTCCGATCTGGGCACCAAGGTCTCCCAGGAGATCAGTGACGCCATCGCGGGACGTGAATCGGTCGGCCAGGCGCTGCAGCACTCCCAGGCACTGGCCGCACAGGTCGCCAAGGGGTACCAGAAGTGATGAGCACCCCTGCCACCACCCGGGCCACAGCGCCCGCCGCCCGCACCGGACCACCGGCCACCTGGGCCGCAGGGGCCCGCAGCCGCGGCCGGGCCCTCGCCTGGGCGAGGCGCGCGCCGCTGATGCCGGCTCTGGTCTTCCTGATCGCCGTCACCCAACTGCCGTTCGTGGCAACCCTGGTGATCTCCCTCTTCGACTGGAACGCGCTCTACCCGGACGAGCGGCACTTCACCGGGCTGTCCAACTACACGGCGGTGGCCACCGACCCGGCGCTGCGCCAGTCTGTGATCACCACCGCCGTGCTGACCGCGGGCGTGGTCCTCGTCAGTCTCGTCCTGGGGCTGGGAATCGCGCTCCTGCTCGACCGCCGGTTCTTCGGCCGGGGCATCGTGCGCACCCTGTTCATCGCCCCGTTCCTGCTGGTCCCGGTGGCGGCCGCGCTGCTGTGGAAGCACGTGCTGTTCAACCCCGAATACGGGCTGATCGACGGCACGCTGACCTGGCTGGGCCATCTGTTCGGCGTCGCGCACCCGCCGCAGCCGGACTGGGTGTCCTCGATGCCGCTGGCCTCGGTGGCCACCGCACTGGTGTGGCAGTGGACCCCGTTCATGATGCTGATCCTGCTCGCCGGGCTGCAGAGCCGTCCGATGGAGATGGTGGAGGCCGCCCGGCTGGACGGCGCGGGCAACTGGCAGATCTTCCGTTATCTCACCCTGCCGCACCTGAGGCGCTATCTGGAGCTGGGCATCCTGCTCGGATCGATCTACATCGTGCAGAACTTCGATGCCGTGTTCACCATCACCTCCGGCGGCCTGGGCACGGCCAACCTCCCCTACACCATCTACCAGACCTTCTACCAGGCCCATGAGTACGGACAGGCCTCCGCAGCCGGCGTCCTCGTCGTGATCGGCTCGATCGCGATCGCCACCTTCGCCCTGCGGGTGGTGTCCTCCCTTTTCCGCGAGGAGGTGTCCCGCGCATGACCCAGGCCGCCATGTCCCTTCGGCACACTGCGCGCCGCGCCAGGCGCCGGGGAACAGCTCTCGGCCTGCTCGCCTGGCTGGCCGGCATCGTCTTCGTCCTTCCGGTGCTGTGGATGGTGCTCACGTCCTTCCACTCCGAGACGGACGCGGCCACCAACCCGCCGTCGCTGACTGCGCCGTTCACCCTGAGCGCGTACCGCGAGTTCTTCGGTGCGAGCGGCGCCAGCCCGTGGCCGGCGCTGATCAACTCCACCACGGCGAGCGTGGTCTCCACGCTGCTGGTGCTCCTGCTCGCTCTCCCCGCCGCTTACGCACTGTCGATCCGGCCGGTGCGCAAGTGGACCGACGTGCTGTTCTTCTTCCTCTCCACCAAGATGCTGCCGGTGGTGGCCGGGCTGCTGCCGGTCTACCTGTTCGCGAAGAACGCCGGTCTGCTCGACAACATCTGGCTGCTGGTCATCCTCTACACCTCGATGAACCTGCCGATCGCAGTGTGGATGCTGCAGTCGTTCCTTGCCGACATCCCCGGATCCCTCATCGAGGCCGCCCAGATGGACGGGGCACGGCTGCCCACGATCCTGGGCCGTATCGTCGCCCCGATCGCAGGCCCCGGCATCGCCGCCACCGCACTGATCTGCTTCATCTTCAGCTGGAACGAGATGCTCTTCGCCCGTGTGCTCACCGGCGTCGTCGCCCAGACCGCACCGGTGTTCCTCACCGGATTCGTCACCAGCCAGGGCCTGTTCCTCGCCAAGGTCTGCGCCGCCTCCACCGTCATCTCCCTGCCGGTGCTCGCCGCAGGATTCGCCGCCCAGGACAAACTCGTCCAGGGCCTGTCCCTAGGAGCCGTCAAATGAGGGCCGCCGTCATCGAAGCCCCCGGCACGGTCACCGTCACCACCGTGCCCGACCCCGCACCGGGGCCGCGTGACGTGGTCGTCCAGGTTGCTGCCTGCGGCCTGTGCGGTACCGATCTGCACATCCTCCAGGGCGAGTTCGCCCCCACCCTGCCGGTCATCCCCGGGCACGAGTTCGCCGGCGAGGTCGTCGAGGCCGGCTCGGAGGTCACTGAGGTCGCGGTCGGCGACCAGGTCGCGGTCGACCCGTCGCTGCACTGCCATGAATGCCGCTACTGCCGCATGGGCCGTGGCAACCTGTGCGACCGCTGGAACGCCATCGGCGTCACCGTCTCCGGCGGAGCCGCCCAGTACGTCGCCACGCCGGTGGCCAACTGCGTCCGCCTCCCCGACCACGTCGACGTGCGCGACGCGGCGCTCATCGAGCCGCTGTCCTGTGCCGTCCGCGGCTACGACATCCTCGGCAGCCGGCTCGGCGCCCACGTGCTCATCTACGGCACCGGCACCATGGGCCTGATCATGCTGGAGCTCGCCAAACGCACCGGCGCCGCCCGCGTTGACGTCGTCGACACCAACCCCGACCGGCTCGCCACCGCCACCCTCCTCGGCTGCTCGAACGCGGCGAGCAACGCCGACGAACTCGACCGGCCCGGCGGCTGGGATGTCGTCGTCGACGCCACCGGAAACCAGGCCGCCATCCAGGACGGACTCGGCCGGGTGGCCAAGGCCGGCACCTTCCTTCAGTTCGGCGTCGCCGACTACGCAGCCCGGGCCACCATCGACCCGTACCGGATCTACAACCAGGAGATCACCATCACCGGCTCCATGGCCGTGCTCCACAGCTACGAACGCGCCGCCGAACTGTTCGCCACCGGCGTCCTCGACCCGAAGCTCTTCATCAGCCATCGCCTGCCCTTGGAGCAGTACCCGAATGCACTCGACCGCTTCCGCTCCGGGCACGGACGCAAGATCGTCGTGGAGCCCTGACCGGCCGCACCGACGGTGAGCACGAGACAGACAAGATCATGTGCCGTGCCGTGCCGTGCCGTGCCGTGCCGTCGCCGGAACGGCGGGACCGGACCGGCACGGCACATCGTCCGACCGCGGCCAGCCCCAGCCCGATGCGCGCGACCGGCGACCCGCCGGCAGGCAGGCGTTCCAGGCCCATACGCGGTCACCTCCGATACCCGGCACCCGGCATCCGGCGGTCACGCTACAGCTCCCGGTGCTGAACGCCCGGGGACGCGGGCCCGTCGGCGGGGCGCCGAGCGCGTCAGATCGGATCGCCCGGTCCACGCTTGGGGATGGTGAAATTGAAATCGGCGCCCACGTGCAGCGGCAGCGGCAGGTCCCACTCGCCGGCAGAGGCCATCTGGTCCAGCGCCTGCACGCGGTCGACCGAACTCGGCCAGTCCGTCTGACGGCCCGGGGTCTTGGGGTGCTTGAGATGATTGGTACGCACTTGGTTGAAGATGCCCAGCCAGGTGTGCTCGTTCACCCCGGAGGCCGGAGTCCCGCCTGCCTTGGAGGTCGTCTCGGCGACGAGCACGAGCAGTCCGTCCGGGCTGTCCGGTGTGCCGTCGGGGCCCATCTCCACTGCGGTGTCGAAGAAGTTGGCAACGCCGAGAGCCGACTGGATGCCTACTTTCTGCGCCTCGGCGAGCGCGGGATCCAGGTAGTGGGCGTGGGCCTGCTCGAACTGGGCCTGGACGAACACCGTGTCCTTGGCCGCCTGCTTCCACGCGGCCGGAAAGCCGTTCAGCCCGGTGTGCGCGTCGCTGCTCGCGGCGGCGAGCTTCTTGAGCGCAGGCAGGTATTTGGCCAGCGGGTTGTCCGGCTCCTGGGAGTCGTAATACGTGACGAGGTCGACGTCGTCGTTGGTCGCGGTGCAGAACCCGATGTAACCGGCGGTGTAGCCGCAGCCGTCGCCGTAGTCCTGGATGTCGGCGAAGCCACTGGTGATGTCGCCGTTCTCGAAGACGTTGGTGATCTCGTCGATGGCGTAACGCTGGTCGTCACTGAGGGCGATGCCTTTGTTGATGCCCTTGGGCGCCGCAGCAGGGGTACCGGCGGTCGTGGCAGTCGTGGAGGCCAAGGCGGAGGGAACGGTGACGGCGGCGAGTGCGGTGACGGATGCCGCGACGGCGATCCCGGTGAGCCGATTCCGTAAGGCCATGGGGCGTCCCTTCTGTGGCGCTGAGAATGATAGGAAGCTTTCCTAACACATCTCACGGTGCGAGTGTGCCGATGTCAAGAGGCGGACCGAGCAGACGGTGCGTCAGCCCGCGCAGAACGTGGCGGCATACTCCTCGAAAGACTCGATACCGACGTCCACGCGCAGTTCGTCCATGCGCCCGGGGTCCTCGCGCGGCCACGCAACCGGCGAGCCGTCCTCCACTCCGGCGATCTGTGTGCCGTCGATCTGCTTGTGCCCTCGTTCATCAGCGTCCGATCGTGCAGGAAAGCCAGCTCGCGAGCGCCGGCTGAACCTGCGTCCACCGCCTGCTGCATCAACCTGAGTGCCTGTCGCTGCACATCGAGCTGCCGGTCGGCGTGCTGTGCGATCAGCCACGCGGCGCGTGCGGCTTTCTCACCGACCAGTTCCGCCGTGGGCCAACCGTGCTCGTCCATGATCTCGTTCAGCCGGTCACCGTGCTGCGCTGTCAACCGGCGCCACGCCAGGATCTGCACACGGAGTTGGCGCCTTACCGGGATTCAACTCAACGCGCCCAGCGGCTCACTCCGCACTGCGGTAGTGGTATCCGCACACTTCGCTGAAACCAGTCCGCTCATAGAGCCGGAGAGCTGGAACATTGTCGCTCTCCACCTGGAGATACATGTGGTCGGCCTGGTGTCCGCCGGCCCACTCGGCGAGTGCGGCGAGCACACTGCGCGCCGCGCCCTTACCGCGTGCCCGGGGAAGGGTGGCCATTCCGAAAAGCCCCGCCCAGCCGGTGTCGGCGACCGCGCGGGCCACGGCAACGACACCACCGGCGACCATGGCACACGCATAGGCGGACGGCGCGTTCACGCGCTCGAGCATCTCCCACTCAGCGGCGGGGTCACCGCCCTGACCGTGCACAGCGTTCCAGACGTCGAACCACGCGGTTGTCGGCTGGTCGTCCCATCGAATCCGCAGCGAGCCGGACGGTGTCTGCGCGACGCGGGCGGCTGGGGCTGCCCGCAACGACATCGGACTCTCACGACGATAGCCGCGCTCCGCCAGGATGGCGTCGAGCCCTTGGGGGCATGCCCCCGGGGCGATCTGGAAGCGCGCGGTCATGCCGCGGTCGGCACAGAACTTCTCTGCCGTGACCACCCTGCGTACCAATGCGTCCGGCCCGGCATCACCATGTGGCAGCACGGTCTGCGCCCACCACGCGCAGCCCGGGGCATGGCGCAGCCACCACCCATGGACATCCTCGACGTGTGCCGCCGGAAGTGCCCGTGCTGCTCTTTGCTGCAGGCCCCTCACCGTCTCCGGGCCGCTCCTGGCACCCACTGCCGGCACCGCCTCCCGCACCGCTGTCGCCAGCCATCCACGGATTCTGGCCCACTCAAGGGCCACTTCTGACAGCGCCCCCGGTGCTCGGGCACCTGTGCTGCGGTGGCACCTGGCGGCGTCGTGGGGCCTCACCCGGATGGATCCGCTGATCGGGCGCCCGGCGTTCACCCCTGGTTGGCTCAATGTTCAACCGGCGTTCGTCGGAGCAAGACCATATCCGTGCGCTGTGTCCTGGCCGCCCGGACGAGAGGACAGTCCGATGAGGCTGTGTTTCGTCGTGGAAGAATGTTATCGCCGTGACAGCATGCCCTTGGCTGTTGTCCGCCAATTGGCCGATTGGGGGCATGATGTCCATGTGTTCGAGCCGGGCAGATCCATAGCCCGGATATCAGAACTGGCGCGCGATAGGGATTACGATGCGTGGGTTCTCAAGACCGTCTCGGGCGGCCCCGGGCTGAGCGTGCTGGAGGCCGTCGCCGCCAGCGGACTGACCACGATCAACGACGTCAACGCGATCCGGCTGGTCCGTGACAAGGCCGTAGCCGCGGCCGTCGCCCGTCGGGCGGGTCTGGCGTCGCCGTTGACGTATTTCGCGGCCGTCCCCTCGCTGTTGCAACAGGTCCCTGCCGACCACTACCCGCTGGTCGTCAAGCCCACGGGGGGCAACTCTGGCCGCGCGGTGCATCTCGTGACGAACCCGCCCGAGCTGGCCTCCCTCGCCGGTTCGCTGGCCGGACAGGGTTACTTGATCGCCCAGCCCTACGTCGAGAACCCCGGTGTCGACGTCAAGGTGTACAGCGTCGCAGGGGAGTTGCACGCCACGATACGGCGCTCGCCGCTGCACCCGGACGTTCCGGTACGGGGCACCACCACCGCGTTGACCAGCGAACTGGCCAGGATTGCGACCGCTGTCGGCGAGGTCTTCGGTCTGGACCTGTACGGCGTGGATCTGGTCGAGGGCCCGGACGGCTGGGTCGTCGTCGACGTCAACGACTTTCCCAGTTTCCGGCAGGTGCCCGATGCGGTGACCCGTGTGGCGCACAGCGTCGTCCGACTCGCCGCTCTGGAACGTATTCCACGAACTCTGGGCGCCGATCTCGCGACCACCGGCCTGAGGCAAGGCGCCGATTCGGCAGTCTCGCGTTCACTCATACCGGCCACGGACGAAAACGAAGTCGGGTGGAGGATATGAGGGTTTGCCTGATCGCCCGCAGGCCGAACCATCCGCTGCTGGCAGCGCTGCCCGGTCTCCTGGGGGCCCGGCATCGCGTCGAGACCGTCGATCCGGGGGGACCGACCGGGCCCGCGGCCGCCTGTCCGCCTGCCGACCTGTACCTGCTCAAGGCCCACTCGCCGCAGGCCGTGGAACTCGCCCGGCAGGCCGAGAGCCGGGGCGGCCTGGTGGTGAACAGCGGCGACGCGACCGAGTTCTGCCAGGACCGGGTCCAGATGGCCGAACGAGCCTTCCGCGTCGGCCTGCCGTTCCCGCAGACCTGTCATTTCTCCTCGTTGTCCGAGCTCGGCGCCGCACTGGCGAGACCGTCGGCGTCGGAGTTCCCCCTCATCGTCAAGAGCCGCACGAGCCGCCGGGGGGATCTCGTGGCCCGCTTGGCCGGACCCGCGGACGTGCGCTCGCTGGAGGCTCGGTGGGGGGACGAGCCGGTGGTCACCCAGGATGCGGTCGCCAACGACGGACGCGACTACAAGGTCTATGTGATCGGCTCACGGGTCTTCGCGAAGCTCTGTGGCAGTCCGCTGGACGGCCGAGCGCCAACGGTCACCAGCGCGCTCGACGTGGACCGGTTGCCGCGGGGGTGGCTCGATCTGGTCCGCGCGGTCGGCGAGAGCTTCGATCTGCAGATCTACGGTGTCGACATCCTGGCCACTGTGGACGGTCCGATGATCGTCGACATCAATCCGTTCCCCGGATGCCGTGGCATCCCCGGTCCGCCCGAAGCGCTCGCGGACTTCGTGATCCGGACCGGCGCCGGAACCGCATCCGCTGTCTCACCGACTCGAATACCGTCGTGCGCCGCGCCCACACCGCGTGACGACGGTCCGGCGCCCGGGGAATCGACGGTGGAGGCGGTCCACCATGTGGTGCGGAAGACTTTCGCCGCCCTGGCCGGCCGGGCACCGGATGCATTGCGGGTCGCCTCTGTGCGCCGCAAACCCGGCCGGGGCTTGACCGTCGGCTACCGGTCGGCGGCCGAGGGGCGGCCGTCCCTCGGCACGCAGGAAGCTCTGGTGACGGCTCGCATCGCCGAGCCGGACCTACGCGATCCCTGCGCAGGCAAGCTGATCGCCTCCGTCGAACCGGCGGACTTCCAGGGACGTTGGCCCGGCGTCCTGCACTGCAGCCGAATCGGCCTCACCGTGCAGTGCTTCCCCCATGACGCCGAACTCCCGGCCCTGGCCGCGGCGTTCGGCCCCACGGCCACCGCGCTGAACTGCGATCTGGCCGCGGCGCTGACGGACGGAGCCAGGGAGGTGCTCGGCTTCCCGGGCGCGGAACCGGCCGAGGTGCTCGTCAGCCCGGTCCGGTACAAGCCCGGGGACCGATGCGTGCTGCAGTACCGGGTGCGACTGACCACTCAGGAAGAGCTGGTCTTCTTCGGCAAGCTCTACCGGGATGCCGCGCGTGCCGAAGCGGCGTACCGGCTGGCCGGGCAGCTGTGGGCGGCGTGGGCGGCGCACGAACGGGCAGGCCCAGGCCCTCATCGAGGGCCGACGACGGTGCCTGCGGCAGTGCCGCGGCCGTTGGCGCTGCTGGAGGAGCTCGGGCTGGTGATCACCGAGACCGCGGGCGGTGCCCACGGCGGTGGCCAGATGCCGGGCAATGTCCTGCTACGACCACCTCGCCGCCCGCGCGGTGGCGTCGTCCCACCCAGGACCGCGCTCGCTGCCGCGGCCGGGGCCCTCGCCTGGCTGCACACCAGCGGCGTGCCGGCAGAGCCCCGCGCGTCATCCGGCCGTGACTGTGCGGACCGGGTACGGAAATGGGGCCAGGCGCTTTGCGAGGCGGTGCACGGTGCCGACGCGGAGCTGCACGGGGCGGTCGCCCGCCTGACGGACACGCTGGAGAGCCTGACGCGGACCGGAGCGGAGGAAACCGTCCTCGCACACGGTGCGTTCAAGCCGAGCCAGCTCGTCTTCTGCGGGCCCGACCACCCCGTCATCACCGACCTGGACGGCGCCGGACCCGCAGATCCGGCACTCGACGTCGGGTGCTTTCTCGCCTACCTGCGCCCCCCGGGCCTGTCGCGCGGCCAAGGCGCTGCCCGCTCCTGGTATGCGACAGCGAGGGAGGCCTTCGTCGACTCCTATCTGGCGGAACTGGCCTCTCGCGGCGCCGCCGCGCCGTACCTGGCGGGACTGCGACGCCGAGCCGCTCTGTACGACGCGGCGCTGCTCGTGAAGATCGCGTCGCGTCGCGTCCGCCGCCTCAACAGCCCGCGTCCCGCGGAGGTCCGGGAGACCGCGTGTGAGATCGCCCGGTGTGTGGAACGGTTCAGGGAGGAGGGGGAGAGATGATCCGGTTTCTCTTCCGGCACCTGAAGGGTCGTCGGCTGGCCGTCTTCGTGGCGGCCGCTTTGACCTTCGTCGCCGTGGCGTGCGACGTTCTCGCGGCGATCCCGTTCAAGATCATCCTTGACAAGATCGTCGACCACCGGGACCCGTCCCTGCCCTTCTCCGGCTGGCTGATGACCTACTTCGACCGCTTCGGCGCCCGAGGCGGGCTGACCCAGGCTGAGGCGCACACCCGGCTCGGTGTCGTCCTCTTCGCCGGCGTGATGTTCCTCGCGCTCGGGGTGATCAGCGCGGTGGTCGCGTATGTCCAGCTCTCTGTGGCCGCCTTCGTCGGGCAGGATCTCGGGGCGAGGCTTCGTAAGCATCTGTTCGCCCACGTCGAGCACCTGTCCCTCGACTGGCATGTGCGTCAGCAGGTCGGCGAGATCGTCCAGCGGATCAGCGGCAACATCACCGACATCGAGAAACTCGTCACCGACGGCCTGGTCGACCTGCTGTCAGGCGTTTTGACACTGGCCGGGATCCTCACCGTCATGCTGGTGATCAACTGGCAGTTCACCCTGTTGTCGATGTGCATCGTTCCGCTGCTGTTCGTGACCGTCCTCATCTACACCCGGTGGGTCAAACGGGCCTCGAAAGAGGCCGCCCGCGCTGCCGGTGGCGTGGCCCGAGTGGCCAGCGCGAGCATCACCGCGATCGTCGAGCTCAAGGCCTTCACCCTGGAACGGTGGACCGCTCGGGTCTTCGGGGAGCATGTCGACCGGCAGCAGCGCTTCGCCCTGCAGGCCGGACGCCGCCAGGCCGAGTTCAACCCCCTGGTGATCCTCTTCATCACTCTGAGCGATGTGGTGATCATCACCGTGGGGGCGCTCATCGCCGCCGCGCATTCGGGGAGCTATGCCCTGGGTTTCCTCACCGTCCCCACCGCGAGCCTCACCGTCGGCACGCTGACGGTCTTCCTCGCCTACTCCAAACAGCTCTATCAGCCCATGCGGGACCTTTCCAAGCTCACCCTGTTGGCCTCCACCGCCTCGGCCGCCTCCGGACGCATCCAGGAAATCCTCGACCAGCCCGTTGAGGAGCGTTATGCGCCCCGCGGTCCCGTGCACCCCTCCCGTGTCCGCGGGGACATCGTCTATCGCGGTGTGGTGTTCGGCTACGACCCGCAACGGCCCGTCCTGCACGGCATCGATCTGGAGATCCCCACGGGCACTCGCCTTGCCCTGGTGGGACTGTCCGGCAGCGGCAAGACGACCACCGCCCGACTTCTGCCCCGGTTCTACGAGCCCTGGCAAGGCTCACTCACCATCGACGGAGTCGACGTGCGGGACTACCCGCTGAGCGACCTCCGCCGCAACATCGCGATCGTGCCCGAGGATTCGATCCTGTTCGAAGGAACCGTGCGCGACAACATCGCACTGGGGTGTCCGGAGGCCACCGACGAGCAGGTCGAAGCCGCCGCGCGGCTGGCCTGCATCCACGACACGATCGCCGCCTTGCCGGGAGACTACGCCGCCGAAGTCCGTGAGATGGGCAGGAACTTCTCCCGCGGGCAGCGCCAACGCGTCGCGATCGCCCGAGCGATCCTCCGCGACGCACCCATCCTGATCCTCGACGAGCCCACCACCAATCTCGATGTCGAGGCCGAGGCGGAGGTCCTGCGTGCGCTGGACCACCTCACTCGGGGCCGCACCGTCATCGTCATCTCCCACCGGCTGAGCACTCTGGGCCAGGTCGACGAGATCGCCGTCCTGCAGTCCGGCCGCATCGCGGAACGCGGAACCTACCAGCAGTTGCGAACCGGAGGAGGTCCCTTCGCCCGTATGCTCGCCGAGCAGTACCGCTATGCAGCCGAACCCGTCAGGTTCGGGACGGTCGGTGATGTGCCGGGTGCCGATTGACCCTTGCTCGATCCTTGCTTGACGCCGCTGGGGTGATCGAGGGGCACAGGCCAGGGGCGCATACTCGTCGGGGGCGCCGAACTCGACACGCGCAGTGCGGGCGCGCGCCGTGGTGACCGACTGGATGGCGGAGAGGTCCGAACGATGGCGCGTGGTCGCTGGTGGCTCGTTGCGGCGGCGGCAGTGCTGCTGGGCTGGGGCGTGATGCACAGCGGCACGAATCCCACGTCGTCCTCGCCGTCCTCGGGGGCCGCGGCCCGGGACGGGGCCGTCGCGAGCCCCGGTGTCCCGGCAGCGTCCCCCAGCGCATCGCCGTGGAACTGGTCGTCCTATGACCCGGCTCAGTGTGCCGCCCAGGTCCGGGTGTATGCGCGCCAGGCCGGGGTCGACCCGCAACTGGTGATGGCCATCCTCTACAACGAGGCATACAAGCCGCATGACCCCGCCTTCGAGCGCGCCTGGCTGCAGGCCAATCCGGACGCCGCCCTCGGCATCGCGAACATGCACCGCGCGACCTTCGACCAGACCAAGCAGGGCAGTCCGTTCGCCGACAGCCGGTGGACGGATCTGCCCGGGAACCCTGCCCTCGCCGTCCAGTCAGCCGCCTGGTATCTGCACGATCTGGCGACCGACCTCCCTGCCCACACCGTCGGCCCGCTCAGCCGCGACGAGCTGCTGGCGCTCGGCTACAACACGGGACCGGACAACATGCTCGCTTTCGCGCGAGGTGTTCCCCTCGGCCCTTCGGCCCGGGCATATCTCGATCGGTTGCAGGGGAACTGGGCCAGGGCAGGCGCAGCCGTCCGCGGGTGAGGCCGTGGGGGAGCGGGTCGGCTCCCCCACAGCACGACCCGATTTGAACGGCTCGGCGCCGCACGCACCGATCACCGCCTGCGGCGCCTCGGATCGTTGGTGCGCAGACGTCGCTCTCCTTCGCCGAACGCGGCGTCCGCCGCGCCGCCAGGACGGCATCTTGTACACCTGGGTTGATAAAGCTAACTTTGCTATATGGGCGCTGTGGGACAGGATGTCGGTCTCGGGGCTGTCGAGGAGACCGTCCGGCTGGGTGGCGATCTGCGGGTCGCGGTGGGACGCATCGCGCGGCGACTGCGGCAGGCGCACCGGACCGGTGATCTGACTTTCTCCGAGGCGTCGGTGCTGGCCCGCCTCGACCGGGAGGGTCCGACGACCCCCGGGGTCCTGGCCGAGTTGGAACGGGTGCGTCCGCAGGCGATGACATCCACCGTGGGCGCTCTGGAGCGACGCGGCCTGATCGCCAGGAGCGCGGACGTCGAGGACGGGCGACGCGTGGTGGTCTCGGTGACCGAGCAGGGGCGCCGTGTGCTCACCGATATGCGACAGGCCAGCACGATGCGGCTGGCCCGTGGCTTGGAGCAGTTCACACCCGCCGAGCGTGCGCGACTGGAGCAAGCGGTGCCGCTGCTGGACCGTCTGGCGGGGCTGCTGTGATACCCGGCCCCGCTTCCCGGCCCCGGCCGCCGGGCCGCGAGAGGCGGCGGGGCGCAAGCGGTGACGGCTACAAGTGGGTGGCCCTGTCGAATACGACACTCGGCATGGGCATGGCCGCCCTCGACGCCTCGATAGTGATCATCGCGATGCCTGCGATCTTCCGCGGTATCCATCTGGACCCGCTCGCCCCGGGCAACATCAGTTATCTACTGTGGATGATCATGGGCTATCTGCTGGTGACGGCGGTGCTCGTGGTCGCTCTCGGCCGCCTCGGCGACATGTTCGGCCGAGTGCGGACGTACAACCTGGGTTTCACGATCTTCTCCGGCGCCTCCCTGGCCCTGTCTCTCGACCCGCTCACCGGCAGCGCGGGCGCGCTGTGGCTGATCTGCTGGCGGCTGGTACAGGCGGTCGGCGGCGCGATGCTCATGGCCAACTCGGCGGCCATCCTGACCGATGCCTTTCCCACAGAGCAGCGCGGTATGGCGCTGGGTGTCAACCAGATCGCAGCACTGGCCGGGCAGTTCCTCGGTCTGATCGCGGGCGGGCTGTTGGCCGCCTTCGACTGGCGTGCGGTGTTCTGGGTCAACGTACCGATCGGCGTCATCGGCACCATCTGGTCGTACCGGAGCCTGCGTGAGGTCGGCACCAGCAGGCCAGGCCGCATCGACTGGCCGGGCAACCTCGCCTTCACCGCGGGCGCGGCGGCGATCCTGATCGGCATCACCTACGGCATCCAGCCGCACGCCGGGCACACCATGGGCTGGACCAGCCCGCTGGTCATCGCCTTGCTCTTCGGCGGTATCGCGCTGCTCGGCGTGTTCTGCCTGATCGAGACCAAGGTTGCCGAGCCGATGTTCGAGCTCGGCCTGTTCCGCATACGTTCCTTCGCCGCGGGCAATGCCGCCGCGCTGCTGACCGCCATCGCGCGCGGCGGGCTGCAGTTCATGCTGATCATCTGGCTGCAGGGCGTCTGGCTGCCGCTGCATGGCTACGCCTATGCGGACACCCCACTGTGGGCCGGCATCTACATGTTGCCGCTCACTGCAGGATTCATGCTCGCCGGACCCCTCTCGGGACATCTGTCCGACCGTTACGGGGCGCGTCCGTTCGCTACCGGCGGGTTGGTGATCGTCGCCTTGTCCTTCCTCGGGCTGCTGGCCTTGCCGGTGGATTTCGACTATCCGGTCTTCGCCGCCCTGCTCCTGCTCAACGGGATGGGCCAGGGGCTGTTCTCCGCGCCCAACACCTCCTCCGTCATGAGCAGTGTGCCGCCCGGGCGGCGTGGCGTCGCTTCCGGGATGCGGGCCACGTTCCAGAACTCCGGTATGTCGCTGTCGATCGGCATCTTCTTCTCGCTGATGATCGCAGGGTTGGCGGCCCGGCTCCCGCAGGCCCTGGCGGCCGGCTTGCACGGGCAGGGCGTGCCGGCCGCCGTGGCCACGCAGGTAAGCCAACTGCCGCCGGTGGCCACGTTGTTCGCCGCCTTCCTCGGCTACAACCCGATCGGTCACCTGCTCGCGCCATCCGGGGTGCTGCACTCCATCCCCGCCGCCCACGCCCAACTGCTGACGAGCACCGCGTACTTCCCGCGGCTGGTCGCGGGCCCGTTCCACCACGGCCTGATCGTGGTGTTCACCGCCGCTGCCGTGATGGCGGCCATCGCCGCGATCGCCTCGCTGTTGCGCGGCGGACGCGGCGACAGCAGGGCACAGACCCCGTCGGCCGCAGGCGCGGTCCCGGCCGAAGCACCTGCGGGGCGAGAAGACCGCACCTGACGCGCCTGGTGCCCCTCACGCCCCCAGCAACTGCTTGAGGAACGGGCTGGAGAACACCCCTGCCGGGTCGTAGCGGTGCAGGGTGGCCACGGCGTCGTCCCACTGCGCGCCCGCGGGCAGTCCGGCGCGGAAGGCGTCGGGCCACGTGGTGCCGATTACGGTGGGGTCGGTCCAGGGGCCGCCGGATGCGGTGTGGGCCCAGCCTTTGGACCACTCGGGGCGGACCATCGACCAGCCCGTGTAGTGGCCGAGGATCCACTGGTCGAGCTGGGCGAAGAAGGGCGCCGATTCGGGGGTGCCCGGGTAGGTGGCGAAGTCCAGCCAGACGACGGTGTCCCACTCGGGGTGGTCCGGCCTCGCCCTGGCAGGGGAGAGCAGCGCTTCACTGCCGCCGCCCACGGCGGCGGGCGTGTCCACACCGGTGATCCGCAATTCGACGGGGCAGTTGACGGGATACTGTCCGGCGTTCTGCGCCGCCGAGACCTGGGCCTGGTAGGCGACGTAGAAGTCGTGGACCACCCGCTGCACATCCGTACGGGAGCACACCACGGCCCAGCCGGCCTCGAAGATCCGCAGGGTGGTCGGCTGGACGTAGAGCAGGACGTTCTTCGACCAGCCCCAGACGTCCCAGACCCCAAGCGTGATCATCCCCGACCCGGCGACGCTCATCTCGCCGTTGGTGAAGGTCGGGGTGAGCCCGCCGTCGCCCTGGAGGATCTGCTTGATCTGGTCGGACTCGGTCTGGGTGACTTGATTGGCGAAGGTGTACGGGTATGGGGCGTCCAGCTCTGTGGAGAACAACGGCTTGGTGGGTGCGACGCTCCACACCTTCAGCCACGGGATGGTGGTGAACGGGAACCAGATTGCCTCCACTCGACCGGTGGTACCGAGGTACCGGTCCAGATTGGAGCCGCTGCTGCCGGGCGCACCGAAGAGGTCGGTCACCTGGATGTCGAACCAGTTCTGGCAGCGCATGCGGGTGTTGGCCGGAACCTGAAGCGTCACTTCGGTGAGGAAGGCGCGCCCGAGGTGGACCAGAAAGGCACCGATGTCCGGATCTTCGCGCTGGAAGGTCCGCAGCACGTACTGGGCCGATGCCGCGTTCCAGACCACGGCGGTGAGCGAGAGCACCAGATTGCTCAGGCTCCCGAAGCCCGCACCTGCGGGCGGCTGCTCGCCCGGAGCCGGAAGACCCGTGCCGTGCGCGCCGATGGCCAGCGCCCCTCCGACGGTCAGGTCACCGGGAGCGGGGATCGCGGCCAAGCCGAGGCCCGCGCCTTCCAGGGCGGCGTGCACGGCGTCCAGGGTGGCGCCCGTCTGCGCCGTCACGCTACCGGGGTTTCCGGAGTTGCCCGGACGGATGCTGATCGCGGTGAGGTGCGGCTTGGTGTCCACGAGCACGGTACGTGAGACGTCCTGGCCGTTACTTGCCAGGAACGGCGCCCAGTTGTGGCCCTGGCCCTGGGCCCGCAGCTGGTAGCCCTGGGCCAGGGCCCAGTTGGCGAGGGTGACCACGTCGGAGGGCGCGGCGGGGACAGCCGTCCACACCTGGTCGAGCACGATCTGCTCGGACCAGTTGGAGAAGGCCTGTTGGGCGAGGGTGATTCCGGCCGGGAAGGCGGGTGGCACCGGCAAGGTCGCGGCGTCGGCGGTCAGCCGGAACAGCGGGGTCCAACCGCCGGCCGTGACGACTGCGGCCCCCGCCGCAGCGGCGAGGAGGCCGCGTCGGCTGGGGCCGGCGGAGGAGTCAGGGGTGACGCGCGCGGGGTGTCTCTTGGAGTCCATGGCAAGCCCCTTGCTGCATGGGAGAGGGGTGCGGTGCGGACGGTGAAGAGAGAGTAGGATGACGCACCGTCAGATACAATGCGCGCGCCCATGGTCGCTTCGGTCGTTTCCGCGGTGCATCAGGCCGGCACCGCGGGCTTCGCCAAACTGCTCACCCTGGTCACGTCCGGCGAGCCGGTCACTGCGCTGCCCGACTACGTTCAGCCGCCGTTGACCGGCAGTGTGAGGCGGCAACTCGGTGCGGTCGCGTGGGCCGGATCGAGTGCGTTGAGGACGTCGTGCAGGGCGTTGGCGTCGTAGGAGATGGCCAGGTGGTCCGAAGTGTCGAGAGGGCACTGGTCCTGCAGCTCGATGTTGGTCACGTCCGGACCGCTCAGGAATGCCGAGGTGTACGGGGTGATCACCCCGTCGAACCGGGTCGCGATCACCGTGTAGTGCACTCCGGGCACGGTGTCGCCGCCGCCGTTGAGGCGCCGCAGGAAGGCGGAACCGGCGATCTGGTCACGTACGGACTGGCGTAGTAGCGGGGCATCATGCCGCCCTGGCTGTGCCCGACGATGTCCACCTTGGACGCGCCGGTCGCCGCGAGAACCCGCTTGACGAAGGCGGCGAGCCGGCCGGCCGATTCGGCGACAGGTGCCGTTCCACCAGGTTTGGTCGACCCCGGCAGGCCGACGTGGATCTGCGGCTGCTGGCCGTAATTGAGGGCGAAGACGCAGTACCCGCTGTCGTGCAGCAGCGGGGAGAGCGTGTACCAGTTGTCGGTCATGTTCTCGATTGTGCCGTGTACCAGCACCACCGGCTCCGGATGAGCCGCCGATGGCCGACAGGACCAGTTGTTCGCACCGGGCGGCGAGGTATCGGGGTGCAACGTGGCGTTGATCGTCGCCGCGGCTCCCGAGTAGACCACGGGAAGCCGTGGCGCGGCTGCGGCTGCGGGTGCCGGTGTGGCCGCACTCACGGCGAGGGCTGCGTCGAGGGTCGGGACCACCGTCTGCGTCCATGCTTTCATGACTCGGCTCCCGCCACGTTCGCTTGCCTTATCAGGCAGTACATTGCTCAAGAACATTGCGCAAGAGCTCCTACGCGGGAAGCGGTGTCCGGGTCAAGGAGCCGACGCGGCCTCAACTCCGATTGCGCTGTGAACCGTGACCGCAATGGCGCATGCGGACCGCACTTCACTGCTGACCGGAGCGCTGGCCGATCGGATCAGCTGGCGAGCGGTCTTGTGGATCAACGTGCCCATCGCCCGTGCCGCCCGGCTGATCGCGCTTCTCGCCTTCGCACTCCCCGCACGGGGCCTTCATGACGCGTCGAGGCGGGGGAAGGCGACCTCCGTGAGCAGGAGGCGGATGGCGGCGGCGAGCGGAATGGCGATCAGGGCGCCGGCGATCCCCAGCAGGGTGCCGCCGATCAGTACGGCCACCACGGTGACCATGGCCGGAACCTCGACCTGTCTGCTCATGATCTTCGGTACCAGGAGATAGTCCTCGGCGAGCCGGTAGACGGTGTAGAAGGCCCCCGTGGCGCCGGCGACCGGCAGTGACACGGTGAGAGCCACCAAGGACACGATCACCCCGGCGATGGTCGATCCCACCACGGGGACGAGGTCCAGGAGGGCGACGAACAGGGCGAGGAGAAGCGCGTAGGGCACGCCTACGATCTCCAGCCAGGCCAAGGTGCCCACCGCGGCGATGAGCGCGAGCATCACCTGGCCGATCACGTACCGCCCGACCTTGGCGAAGACCTCCTCCGTGATGAGTGTGACCCTCTCCCGCCGGGAGGCGGGGACGAGCCGGAAGAGGGTGGCCTTGATATGGGGAAGGCCCAGCAGGAAGTACACGGTCAGCACGGCGACGACCACCACCGATGCCAGGGTGCCGAACACCAGCTTTCCGGCCCCGAGCAGCCCCCCGGCGACGGAGAGGCCACCGCTGCCGGTCAGCACGTGCTGGAGGCCCTGCTCGATATGGAACTGCTGGTTCAGCCGGCCCAGGACCGAATGGGTGTTGCTCAGTGTGCGGAGGTAGACGGGGAGTTCGCGAGCGAGCTGTCCGGCCTGTTCCGCCAGCGGTGGGATGGCCAGTGACAGAAAGCCGGCCAGCACGCCGAGGGCGGCCAGGCCGATCACACACACCGCCGCCCACCGCGGCAGGCGGCGACGCCCGAGCCACCGCGCGATCGGGTCGAGGCCGAGGGCGAGGAAGAGCGCCAGTACGATCAGCACCAGCACCGAGCGGACGGCGAGCAGTGCCTCGACCACGGCCGCGGTCACCGCCACCCCCGCGGCTCCGGCCATGCCGATGAAGAACGGCGACCGCCGGTTCAGCGGCTTCCCTGGGCTGCCCAGTCCCCGCTCCCCGTCCGGCCTGCCGCGCCCGCCGGGTTGCCCCTCGGAATCGCTCGACGGCCTCACGCCTCGTCACCTGCTCAACCGTTCGCTGTGCCGGAGTGCGAAGTCAGCACAACCAGACCAGCATGGAACGAGCGGGCGCGCGAGCGGGGAATGGGGACGGCCATCAGGGTGACCGCCGTTCGTGGGTCGCATCACGGGGTGCTTCGTGCCCAGTCCAGGAGCTGATCGGCGGTCCAGGTGGTGATGACGGCGCCGCGCGGAACGCCGCATTCCTCGGCCCTGGCGCATCCGTTGATCTGCCAGTCGAGCTGGCCAGGGGCGTGGGCGTCGCTGTCGATCGAGAAGAGCGCGCCGATGTCCACTGCCTGACGCAGGAGGCGCCGGGGCGGGTCGAGGCGCTCGGGTCTGCTGTTGATCTCGACGGCAGTGCCGTGCTCCGCACACGCGGTGAACACCGCGGCCTCGTCGAACTGTGACTCCGGGCGCTGCCTGCCGGTGAGCAGGCGACCCGTGCAGTGTCCCAGCACATCGACGAGCGGGTTGGAAACGGCCGCGACCAAGCGGCGGGTCATCGCGGAGGACGGCATGCGCAGCTGGGAGTGGGCCGATGCGACGACCACGTCCAACTCATCCAGCAGAGCGGGCTCCTGGTCGAGTGATCCGTCCGGGAGAATGTCACACTCGATGCCGGTGAGCAGCCGGAAGGGCGTCAACTCCTTGTTGAGCTCAGCCACGACCCTCAGCTGCTGCCGCAGACGCTCCGGGCTCAGCCCGCGGGCGACGGTGAGCCTGGGGGAGTGGTCGGTCAATACCGCCCACTCATGGCCGAGATCGATGGCTGCGCGGGCCATCTCCTCGATGGGGCTGCCGCCGTCGGACCAGTCGGAGTGCAGGTGGCAGTCCCCGCGCAGAGCTGCCCGCAGCGACCGGCCCTCGCCGGTGGCGGCTGCGCCCGCCTCGTTCTCGAGCCGCTCCAGATAGCCGGGTGTCCGTCCGGCCACGGCCTCCCGGATCACCTGGGCCGTCGTCGGCCCGATCCCCGCCAGCCTCTCCAGCGTTCCGGCCGCTGCCCGCTGCTCCACTTCGGCCTCGGGCAGCTGCCGGACCACCGCGGCGGCGCGGCGGAATGCCCTGACCCGGTAGGTCGGCGCCTGGGCACGCTCCAAGAAGAACGCGATCCGCTCCAAAGCGGTCACCGGCTTCATGGCGCACCTCCCGGTTGCGGACCGGCGCGTCCCCCCTGATCAGAAGCGTCGGCCCCACTGCGGCGGGCTCGCAACACGAGCGGTGGGCCACCGCTGCGGCGGCTCCTGCGTGACGCCGCCCCTGTGAACGGTTGCGGCCCGATGGGCGTTGCCTCAGGCACACTCGGCGGCGAACGGTCCGCCGGTCCCGAAGGCCAGCCGGGCGAAGCGTTCGCCGATGCGGCGGTGTGTGGCGGCGTCCGGGTGGAGCTGGTCGGGCAGCGGCAGCTCGGCGAAGTCCTTCTCGCCGTAGAGGTCGCGGCCGTCCATGTAGTGCAGGTTGGGGTCTTCGACCGCCCGCTGCTTGACGATGCGGGAAAGTTCCTCACGGATGACGCTGAGCGTCAGCTTCCCGGCCGCGCGCTCCGCGGGGTCGCCCGCGGCCCGGAACTGCAGCTTCCCGGCGTTGAGGTTGATGAAGTCCGGGGCGCTGGGGCCGGGGGTGTCCTCGTGGATGGGGCAGAGGATGGGTGAGACGACCAGCAGCGGCGTGCTGGGGTGCCCTTCGCGGATGGTGTCGAGGAAGCCGTGCACCGCCGGGGTGAAAGCACGCAGACGCATCAGGTCGGCGTTGACCAGATTGATGCCGATCTTCACGCTGATCAGCTCCGCGGGAGTGTCCCGCAGGGCGCGGGCGGTAAACGCATCGAGCAGGGCGCTGCCGCCCAGGCCCAGATTGATCAGCTCCACGCCGCCGCGGGATGCGGCCAGCGCGGGCCAGGTCGTGCTGGGACTTTCGGCGTCGGAGCCGTGGCTGATCGAACTGCCGTGGTGCAGCCACACCTTGCGGCCCGTGTCCGGTACGGGCTCGACGGCGGCATCGGTGCGCAGGGCGACCAGCTGGGTGATCTCGTTGTGCGGCAGCCAGATCTCGATGTCCTTCACACGGTCGGGCAGATCCGCGAACCGGACGGTGCCGACCGGGCCGGGCCGGGTCTCGGCGGAGCCGGTGGTGATGTCCACGATCAGGACGTTGCCGCCGGGCGCGTTCTCCCGGCCGGCCAAGCGGCCGTCGACAAGCAGGTCGTACACGCCGTCGGGACGAGGCGGGGCACCCTGATAGACCGTCTTGGTGGCGAGCGTGTCGAGCTCGACAGCGGTGGCCCGGGTGCGGAAGACCAGCCGTACGCCGGAAGGCTGGGCCTCCGCCATGGCCAGCTGCCCGTCGGCGCACTGTGAGCGGGCCCGGGCGGGCAGCCGGTGCGGCAGCACGCCGTGCTCGGTGCGCTCCAGGTCGAGCGCACCGCGCAGGAGGTGCGCCGTGATCGGTGTGGTGATCCAGTCCGTCGGCCGGGGTGTGGTGGAGGGCCCGGGGACGTCGTCGTGCCGACCGTTCATGATCTCAGCCTGTCAACCGAATGGCCGATCCGCATATGATTTTCCGGCTCGGCACCCCGGCGGCCGCCGCTCGCCGCCCATGCGGTTCTCACCCGGGCAGCGCGCCCTCGGGCTCGCGGCGACCGTCAGCACCACCTTCAACGAACCTTACGAACTCGCCCGCCGCCTCTCCTCCCTCGACCACCTCTCCGGCGGGCGCGCCGCCTGGAACGTGGTGACCACCTCCGACGCCTTCACCGGCGCCAACTTCCGCCGCGGCGGATATCTCGACCACGCCGACCGCTACACCCCGTGCCGCCGAATTCCTCGAGATCGCCCGGGCGCTGTGGGAGTCCTGGCCGCCCGGCGGCACTCCGCGGACCGTGCACCACACCGGACCCCAGTTCGATATCACCGCCCGTGCCACGCTTCCGCATTCTCCCCAGGTCCACCCGGTGCTCATCCAGGCCGGCGACGCCGACGAGGGCCGAGAGTTCGCCGCCGCCACCGCCGACATCGTCTTCAGCCGCTACGGAACCCTCGAGGCGGGCCGCGCCTTCTCCGCCGACGTCAAACGCCGACTCGCCCGCTACGGCCGCAAACCGGACGAGCTGAAGATCATGCCTGCGGCCACGTTCGTGCTCGGCGACACCGAGCAGGAGGCGCAGGAACGCGCGGCGCACATCCGGCGCCAGCAGGTCAGCGCGCAGACCGCGATCGCTCACCTGGAGAACGTCTGGGGCCGTGACCTGTCCTCGTACGACCCGGACGGGCCGCTGCCGGACGTCGATCCCGTACCCGACAGGGACCTCGCACACGGCTGGGTCCACTCCGGCGACCGGTTCGGCACGGCGACGCAGTGGCGCGCCGCCGCCACGGAGAAGAAGCTCACCATCCGCGAACTCGTCATCGAACTCACCGGACGCCAGTCCTTCATCGGCACCCCGGCCTCCGTCGCCGCTCAGATCACCACACACGTCCAGGCCGATGCAGCCGACGGCTTCGTCCTGGTACCCCACCTCACCCCCGGCGGACTCGACGACTTCGTGGACGACGTCGTCCCGCTGCTCCAGGAAGGCGGCGTCTTCCGCACCGAATACTCCGGCCCACCCTGCGCCACCACCTGGGCCTGCCGGTACCCCGCGGCACGGCCACGCCGAAGGGAAGGGTAAAGCGAGGGGCAAAGCGATGGCAGCCATGAGGGGCCGGCGGGCGCACCCTGCGCGACGCTGGGCGCGGCCACGATCCGCCGTTGGGATGCACGCCCGGCGGCATGGATACTGGCGGGTATGCGTGTCGACTTCGATCCCGCGGTCATGGGCCGGACCTCCTTCTACAAGCTGCTGACCGCGACGGTGGTGCCTCGCCCGATCGCCTGGGTGTCCACGGTCTCGGCGGACGGCTCCGCCAATCTGGCGCCGCATTCGTTCTTCGGCGTAGCCTGCGTCAGCCCGCCGATCGTGCAGTTCACCTCGGTGGGGCGCAAGGACTCGCTGCGCAACGTCGAGGAGACCGGGGAATTCGTGGTGAACCTCGCCCCCGAGCGGCTCTTCGAGCAGATCAACGCGACCGCCACGGACTTCCCGCACGGCGTCAGCGAGTTCGACGCGGTGGGCATCGAGCGGGAGCCCAGTACGCGGGTGAAGCCGCCGCGCGTCGCCGCCTCGCCGGTCGCGCTGGAGTGCGTGGTGCACAACACGCTCGGGCTCGGGGACTCCACAGTCGTCTTCGGACGGGTGGTGCACGCCGTGGTCGACGACGCCGTGCTCGCCGACGGGCACCCCGACGTGCGCGCGTTGCGGCCGCTGACCCGGCTCGGCAAGGACGAGTGGGGCACGGTCGGCGATGTGCTGGAGATCTCACGGATCCGGTACGCGGACTGGCCGGGCCACCGCGAGGGTTGAGTTCCACGACGTCGTCCGATACGACAGTCGTCGACGGAAGGGGCGGGGCGGAGATGACGGCGCAGACCGCGTTGGTGCTGGGCGGCGGCGGGATCACGGGCGTCGCGTGGGAGATCGGCATGCTGGCCGGGCTCGCCGAGGCAGGTGTCGATCTACGCGCCGCCGATGTGGTGATCGGGACCTCGGCGGGTTCGGTCGTCGGAGCGCAGCTGCGCTCCGGGATGTCGCTCGACGAGCTGTACGAGCGGCAGCTCGCGGAACCGAAGAGCGAGATCGGCGCCCGCATCCCGCCCGCCCTCGTCGCCAGGGTGGCGTGGGCGATGCTCGCCGCCCGCGATCCCGAGGCGGTGGGCAGAAATCTCGGACGTATGGCGCTCGCCGCCCGCACCGTCCCGGAGGCCGAGCGGCGCGAGGTGATCGCCTCACGGCTGCCGGTGACCGACTGGCCCGACCGCGCGCTGCGGACCACGGCGGTCGATGCGCACAGCGGTGAGTTCACCGTCTTCGACTCCGGCAGCGGTGCCGAGCTGGTCGACGCGGTCGCCGCCAGCTGCGCGGTTCCCGGCGTATGGCCGCCGGTCACGATCGGCGGCCGCCGGTGGATCGACGGCGGCGTGCGCACCGTCGCCAACGCCGACCTGGCCGAGGGCCACCGCCGTGTCGTCGTCCTCGCCCCCATGGGCAGGGGGTACGGACCGAGCGCCGCACGCCAGGTCGCGCAGCTGACCGAGAACGGTTCGCAGGCGGCGCTGGTGGTCGCGGACACCGCGGCCCGGCGCGCCTTCGGGCGCAATCCACTCGATCCGGCGCGCCGGGCGGCCGCGGCACGAGCGGGGCGAGCCCAGGCCGCGGCCTGCGCCCAGGCCGTTGCCGCGGTGTGGAACGCGTGATCCGAAGCGCCGGCGGGCGGCGAGAATGGACTGATGGACGAACGCGTACCCGTCGCACGTGACGTCGATTTCGGCACGGCGAGGCTGCTGCCGGACGTGGACCGGCCGCACGCCTGGCTGCTCACCGTCGACGGCGCGCCGCAGTCGTACGTCGACCTCGACGACCCCGGGCACCTGGAATTCGAGTACGTGCAGCGTCTCGCCCACGTCGTCGACGGCGCAGCCGAACCCGGCGCGCCGCTCGACGTGCTGCACCTCGGCGGCGGCGCGCTGACGCTGCCGCGCTACGTCGCCGCCACCCGCCCCGGATCGCGTCAGGACGTCGTGGAGGCCGACCGCGGCCTCGTGGCGCTGGTGGCCGAATACCTGCCTGCCCGCCCCGGGGACGGCATCACGACGCATGCGGCCGATGCCCGTGCATGGTTGCGCGGCGCGCCCGAGCGGTTCGTGGACGTGCTGATCGCCGACGTCTTCGGCGGCCGGCGGGTGCCCGCCCATCTGACGTCCGTGGAGTATGTGCGCTCGGCCGCCAGAGTGCTGCGGCGGGACGGGCTCTACGTGGCGAATCTCGCCGACAGCGTGTCGTTCACCTTCCTGCGTCCGCAACTCGCCACGCTCGCCGCGGTGTTCCCGCACGTCTGCCTGATCGCCGAGGCGTCCGTGCTGCGCGGCCGCCGCTTCGGCAACATCGTGCTGGTCGCGGGGGAGCGGGAGGTGCCGGTGCAGTACCTCGCCCGGCACACTGCGGCCGACGTCTTCCCGGCGCGCGTCGAATACGGCGACGCGGTGCGGCGGTTCATCGGCGACGCGCGGCCGGTACGCGACGAGGAGGCCGTGCTGTCCCCGGAACCGCCGGACGGCGCCTTCTCCATCGGCTGAGCGGCCCGAGCGGCCCGAGCGGCCCGAGCGGCCCGAGCGGCCCGAGCCGGCTGCGCCGGGACAAGCGGGCTACTGGATCTGGCGGATGCTGTTCTCCATGGCCGTGATCGTCGACGCCGGCACCTGGCCCGGGACGCCGGTGGCCGTGTACAGCACCCAGACGGTAAGGGTGTTGTCGGCGCCGACCCATGCGACGGCGTAGGCCGCACCATCGGTGGAGCACGGGTTGGTCCTCCGCACACCGGTCTCGGTCGCGGATGCCGCGTATCCCTTGATTCCGTGTCCGTTGGTGAACGGGACGGGCTTGGTCGCCCTGAGCGTGCCCTTCTTCCCGCTCTTGAGGTCGGTGAATCCGTAGTAGGCCCATGAGGCCGCCTGCGTCTCGGCGGCGTCCTGAACCGACTTGGCGCCCACCGCGCCCTTGGTGCCCGCGGCGGCGAGGGAGTTGTCCTGGCACCAGTTCTGCTTGTACTCCGCGGGGCCGCCCATCTCCACCTCGGGGTTGCCGTTCGGGTCCTCGAAGCCGATGTCGGTGCCCGAGCTCAGCGCCGTCCAGTCCTGGGGGATGTCGAAGGCGACCTGGCGGTCGCCCCGCGCCACGGCCTTCCAGCCGGGCACCACCGGCTTGGTGCCGGCGTTACTGCTGTGCGGATCGCCGTTGAAACCGTCGTTCGGGGCGGTGGCGTCGCTCCCCGACGACTCCGCGGACGGCGCGGACGTTGCGGTCGCGGACGAGTTCGGGTTCGCGACGGTCCTCTGGCCGTCGTGCCCGCCGAGCAGCACCGCGGCGCCGGCCGCGCCCGCCAGCAGCACCACGGCCGCGGCGATGGCCAGACCGATCACCGGTCCTCTGCGGCTGCCCGGCCCGGGCGGCGCAGGCGGCGGCACCGGTGCGCCCCACTGGGGTGCGGGACCGAAGCCCGGGTACTGCCCGTACACCGGCTGCTGTCCATAGGCCGGCTGGTGGCCGTATCCGGGCTGTCCGTATCCGGGCTGTCCGTAGGCCGGCGGACCGAACCCCGGTTGCTGTGGCGGCTGCGGTTGCTGCGGATAGCCGTAACCTGGGGCCGGGCCCTGCGGGTTGGGCGGCTGAGGCTGCTGATGGCCGGGGTGTCCCTGAGACTGCTCCCCCGGCCGCTGGTCTTCGGGCCACATGTCCGCAGAGATTACGGCGTGGCGGTCGGCCGTGCCACGGCCGCCCCGTCCTGTGAGACACCGGCCCGTACCGACGGATGGCTACTCATTGGTTGCTACTCGCTGGTAACATGTGGGCATGTCTGAGACCGTGCCCTCGATCGGCGAGCTGCTGAGCTCCACTGTGCCCATGGCGCGCACCCTGAAGCTCGAATTCCTGGAAACGACCCCGGAGCGCGCCGTGGTGCGGCTGCCGGACCGGCCCGAGTACCACAACCACATCGGCGGCCCGCACGCCGGTGCGATGTTCACCCTCGCCGAGTCGGCGAGCGGCGCGATCGTCCTCGCCGCCTTCGGGGACCAGCTCTCGCGCGCGGTACCGCTCGCCGTGCGCGCCGAGATCGGCTACAAGAAGGTGGCCATGGGCCCGGTCACCGCCACTGCCACGCTGGGCCGCCCCGCGTCCGAGGTGGTCGCCGAACTCGACGCCGGGACGCGGCCCGAGTTCCCCGTCGCCATCACCATCGAACGCGAGGACGGCGCGACGACGGGCGAGATGACCGTTGTGTGGACGCTACGCCCGAACTCCTGACGATTCGTCAGTCGAACGGGGGGTGCTGCGGCCGTCGTCCGCGCCGTCGGGGGAGGCCAGGCGCGGGCCCGGTCCGCCGCCCGGCGGCGACCCCGGCAGCACGACCTCGAACCGCGTCCTCCCCGGCCGGCTGGTGAGCCGCACCCGGCCGCCGTGCGCGTTCACCACCGCCTGGACGATGGCGAGCCCGAGCCCGGTGGAACCGGCGGCCCTGGAGCGGTTGGGGTCGGCGCGCGCAAACCGCTCGAACACCTCGTCCTGCAGCGTCTGCGGGATCCCGGGTCCGTCGTCGGTGACGGTGACCACGGCCCCGTCACCGCGCGGCCGCAGTTCGACCGTGACCTCCGTACCGGCGGGGGTGTGGGAGCGAGCGTTGGCGAGGAGATTGGCAAGGACCTGGGCGAGCCGGTGACCGTCACCGGCGATCGTCACCGGGTCCTCCGGAAGGTCCAGCGTCCAGCGGTGGTCGTGACCGGCCGCGCGGGCGTCACTGGCGGCGTCGAGAATCAGCCGGGTCAGATCGACCGGCTCTCGCGCCAGCGGGCGGCCGGCGTCGAGGCGGGCCAGGAGCAGCAGATCCTCGACGAGCCCGCTCATGCGTTTCGCTTCCGACGCGATCCGCTCCAGCGCGTGCCGCACCTCGCCGGGGACCGGGCCGCGGTGGCGCAGCGCCAGTTCGGCGTGGCCGCGCATGGACGCCACCGGAGTGCGCAGTTCGTGGCTGGCGTCGGCGGCGAAGTGGCGCAGCCGCTCCTCGCTCGCGTGGCGTCGGGCCAGTGCATTGCCGACGTGGCCGAGCATGCGGTTGAGCGCGGCCCCCACCTGGCCCACCTCGGTCCGCGGATCGGAGTCCGGCACGGGATGCGGCATCGCCACCTCACCGCTGGCGAGCGGCAGTTCGGCCACGGTGGAAGCGGTTGCCGTCACCCGGTGCAACGGGCGCAACGACAGATGCACCCACAGCGCGCCCGCGGCTCCGGTCGCCGCGACCGCGATGCCGAAGACCACGAGTTCGACGAGCTCCAGCTGCTCCACGGTCTCCTCGACCGGGTGCAGCGGCAAACCGGTGATCATGATGTCGCCGTCGTCGCCGTGGACCGCGGCCACCCTGTAGTGGCCGAGTGCAGAGAGGTTGACGCTGTAGCCGCGGCCGTTGGCGGGCAGGGCGGCCAGGGTCCGCCGGTCGTCGGCCGTGAGCGGCACGGTGGCGTCGGTCTGGCTTCGCACCACCGCGGCCTGGGTGGGCGTGCCCTTCAGCAGCCGGGCGCCGAAGGTGCCGTCCGCCTGGCCGCGGGTGTCGGGCCGGTTGTCGGCATCGGGCCTCCGCTCGTGCTCCAGGCTCGCCGCGAACCGCCCGCCGGATGCGACCAGCTGCTGGTCGACCCGGCTCACCAGGAACCCTTCGAGCGCCCACACGGTGCTGACACCGATGGCGAGGCAGGCCGCCGCGAGCAGCAGCACCAGGCCCGTCGTCAGTCGGGCGCGCAGCGTCCGCGGCACCGGCAGCCTTCGTATCACCCGCCCGGTCATTGGGCGTCCGGTTTGAGCACGTAGCCGACGCCGCGCACGGTGCGGATCAGCGGCGGCCGTCCGGCGTCGATCTTCTTGCGCAGATAGCTGATGTAGAGCTCGACGACGTGCGCCTGCCCGCCGAAGTCGTACGACCACACCCGGTCCAGGATCTGCGCCTTGCTCAACACCCGGCGCGGGTTGCGCATGAGGAAGCGCAGCAGCTCGAACTCGGTCTTCGACAGTTCGATCGCCTCCCCGCCCCGGGTGACCTCGTGCGCCTCCTCGTCCATCACCAAATCCCCGACGACCAGCCGGTCGGCGCTCGGCTCACGCGCCATCCCGGCGCGCCGCAGCAGCCCGCGCAGCCGCGCCAGCACCTCCTCCAGGCTGAACGGCTTGGTCACGTAGTCATCCCCGCCGGCCGTGATCCCGGCGATCCGGTCCTCGACGGCATCGCGCGCTGTGAGAAAGAGCACACACACGTCCTCCAGTGCTGCGCGCAGTTCCCGCAGCACCCGCAGTCCGTCCATGTCAGGGAGCATCCAGTCGAGGACGACGGCGTCGGGGCAGAAGTCACGGGCCACGGCGAGGGCGGAGGCGCCGTCCGCGGCGGTACGCACCCGCCATCCCTCGTAGCGCAGAACACCCGAGAGCACCTCGGTGAGATCGGGCTCGTCGTCGACGACGAGCACGCGGGGCGGGGTGCCGTCGGCGCGCAGCAGGGAGGGGGCAGCGGCGGAGGTCTCGGGGCCGGGAGTGTCCATGATGCGATCCAGCATCTCCTGCCCGGGGCTGAGAGGGGAATCTCGGGTTCCTCTGCGTTCCCTCTGAAACCAGTTCCGAACGTGTTACAGGCGGGGCCTTCAGAGACGTTTCAGAAGTTCCGCTGCGAGGGTGGGGCCCTCACGCCGAGGAGAGCCCAAGAAGAGCCGAAGACAGGAGTCCGGTGGCCACCACGTACGACAGCCGTACCGACACCCGTGCGCTGCGCTCCGCCCCGCGGCCGAGGAACGTCGTGCCCGCCCTCGCCCAGCTGCTGATCTATGCGGGGGCGGCCGGAGTGCTGGGCCTGTGGTGGATGGACACCACCTCGGTGACCGGCACCGCCGACTGGATCACCGGAGCAGGCCGGATCACCGGGCTGCTCGCCGGTTACGCCTGCGCCGTGCTGCTCGCTCTGATGTCGCGCTTCCCGCTGCTCGAACGCGGCGTCGGCAGTGACCGGCTGGCGCGCTGGCACGCGATGGGCGGGCGTTACACGGTCTCGCTTGCGCTCGCCCACACCCTGCTGATCATCTGGGGTTACTCGATCAGTGCGCACACCGACGTCGTCAGCCAGACGACCACGCTGGTCTTCCACTACCCGGACCTGCTCAAGGGCACGATCGGTTTCCTGCTCCTGCTCGCCACCGGCGTGATCTCCGCACGCGCCGCCCGCGGCAGGCTGCGCTACGAGACCTGGCACTACCTGCACTTCGCCACCTACCTCGCGGTCTTCCTCGCCTTCTTCCACCAGCTGTCCAACGGCGCCGACTTCGTCGGGCACCGCCCCGCGCAGCTGGCCTGGTACGCCCTGTACATCGGGGTCGGCGCGCTGCTGGTGTGGTGCCGCTTTCTCACCCCGCTGCGCCGGGGGCTGCGCCACCGGCTGGCCGTCGCCGAGGTGCGCCCCGAGTCGCCCGGCGTGGTCTCGGTTTATGTGACCGGGCGGCATCTGGACGAACTCGGCGCCGAGGCAGGGCAGTTCTTCCGCTGGCGCTTCCTCACCCGGGGACTGTGGTGGACCGCCAACCCGTACTCGCTGTCCGCACCGGCCCACCCGCAGTACCTGCGCATCACCGTCAAGGCCGTCGGCGGTCACAGCGCCGCCCTGGCCGGTCTGCGGCCCGGGACCCGGGTGTGGGCCGAAGGCCCGTACGGCGCGTTCACCGCTGCCCGCCGCAGCCGCCGCAAGGTGCTGCTGCTCGGCGGCGGCGTCGGCATCACCCCGTTGCGCACGCTCTTCGAGACTCTGCCCGGCGACGTCACACTCATCTACCGGGCGCGGCGCCCGGAGGATCTGGTGCTGCGCGGCGAACTCGACGCGATAGCCCACGACCGCGGCGCCGTCGTGCACTACGTCGTTGACGAACCGGCGGAGTACTCCTCCCCGCTCACCGCACGGGCACTGCGCGGTCTCGTCCCGGACCTCGCCGGCCACGACGTCTACCTGTGCGGGCCACCGGGGATGACCGACGCCGCGATCCATGCGCTGCGGCGCGCCGGAGTGCCGCGCCGCCGCATCCACCACGAGTCGTTCGCGTTCTGACAGGCCAAGACAGGTCACAGACGTCTGAAGGGAGGCCCGGGCCGTGCGCCGAGCCGTCATCGCCACCACATCGACCGTCGCGGGCGTGGTCCTGCTGCTGTCGCTCAAGCCGCACCACAGCGCCGGCCCCGCGCTCGCCGGATCCGGCGCCGGGTCCGCGACGCTGCCCAGCCAGGGGGCGGGCACGCCGGCGCCCACGTCCTCCTCGACAGCGTCCGCGCCGACGGCGGGCTCGGGCTCGAAGAAGAGCAGCGCGGACAGCGGAAGCTTCGTCGGATCCACGGTGCAGACCGACTACGGGCCCGTGCAGGTCGAGATCACCATGTCCGACGGCAAGCTCACCGGTGTCACCGCGCTGCAGACCCCGTCCGGCGCCGCCCGCAGCCAGGAGATCGCCGCCTACGCCGTGCCGCGCCTGACGCAGGAGGCCCTCGGCGCCCAGAGCGCACAGATCGACGCGGTCTCCGGCGCCTCGTACACCAGCGCCGGCTACATCCAGTCCCTGCAGAGTGCCCTGGACAAGGCCCGTGCCTGAGCGGGACGCGGCGACGGAGGCGGGCAGCGGCGGCCTGCGCCATGTCGAGCACGCGATGGGTACCGTCTTCTCCTTCGACGTACGGGACACGCCCACCCCCGCTGTCACCGACGCCCTGCGGGACGCGGTCGCCTGGCTGCACCGCGTCGACGAGGTCTTCTCCACCTATCACCCCGGAAGCCAGATCAGCCGTCTAGGGAGCGGCGAGATCCGGCTCGGCGACTGCGACCCCGAGGTGGCCGAGGTGATGGGACTGTGCGAGTGGGCCGGGCGCGTCAGCGGCGGCTGGTTCAGCCACACGCCCGGTGGCAGCCTGGACCCGTCCGGCATCGTCAAGGGATGGGCGATCGAACGCGCCTCGGACATCCTGTACCGAGCGGGCGCCCGCAACACGTGCGTCAACGGTGGCGGGGACCTGCAACTGCGCGGCGAAGCGGCCCCCGGCATCCCCTGGCGGATCGGTGTCGCCCACCCGCTCCACCCCGGGGACCTGACCACCGTCGTCACCGGACGCGACCTCGCCGTCGCCACCTCCGGCACGGCAGAGCGCGGCGCTCACATCCTCGACCCGCGCACCGGCGCCCCGGCCTCCGGCGCGCTGCTGTCGGTCACGCTCGTCGGCCGCCACCTCACCGACGTCGACGCGTACGCGACTGCCGCCTTCGCCATGGGCGATGCCGCGCGCTCCTGGACCGCATCGCTCGACGGTACCGAGGCCTTCGCCGTCACCCGTGACGCCCGCGCGTGGTGGACCGCGGGCTTTCCCGACCACGGCCTCGTTCCCGCGGCCGCCGGGCCCGGACCGCGGCAGCCCGCGGTCTGAGTCCTTCGCGGCTCGGCTAGGGTTGCCGCGTGGGCGAGGACATCACCGCAGGGCAGACGGCAGCCGCCGCTCCGGCCGGCCCTGCGCCGGTACAGCGCGAGGCGCCTGCGAGCAACGGTGCCGGCACCGAGAAGTACAAGGAGCGCGGGGTGTTCCTGCGCGTCTTCATCTATGTCTTCGCCACGCACCTGTTCGCCGGGTTCATCTGGCTGCTGTTCTACCTGGGCGGCCACCGGATGTAGCGGTGTCGCCGGCGCGGGTGGTCGTGGCGCCGGGCGCCGTGAGCGCGGCCGTGAGCGCGGCGAGGAGAAACGCTCCCGCGGCGAGCAGCGCGGACAGGTGGAGACCGGGTATGAAGCGGCTCGCCGCCAGGCTGCCGAAGAGCGCGACACCGAGCGCGCTGCCGATCTGCCGGGCGGTGTTGAGGGTGGCGGCCGCCGTCCCGCCGCGTTCGGTCGGCGCCGACTCCATGACCGCCGTCGTCGCTGCGGGCATGGTGAAGGCCGTCCCGCCCCCGGCCAGCGCCATCGGGATGACGAGAGAGGCGTACGGGGAGTGCGGGCCTGCGAGCACCCACCCGGCGAGGCCCGCGGAACCCGCCAGCAGACCGGCGACCATCGGCACCCGTGGACCGGTGTGCGCGCAGAGGCGTCCGGACAGGAACGAGGAGGCGGTCATCACCGCGAACAGCGGCAGCAACCCCAGGCCCGCCTCGAGCGGGCTGTAGCCGCGGAGCCGCTGGAAGTAGAGCGTGGCGAGGTAGATCAGGCCGTAGATGCCGAGGTTCAGCAGCAGGCCGACCATCGTCCCGCCTGCCAAGCCACGCGCCCGGTGGGACGGCAGCCGTGGCTGGCGGGGCGCCGGCCACCGCACCAGCGCGGCGCATCCGAGGCCCGCCGCGATGCCGGCGCCGAGGCAGCCGGTGACCAGCGGATCGCTCCACCCGAGGGCACCGGCTTCGTTCAGCCCGGCGGTCAGCGCCGCGAGCGAGGCGATGCCGAGCAGCTGCGCGGGCAGCCGCAGCGATGTGCCCGCACGGGGAGCAGGGGCGGGTACGGAGCGGACGGTCAGCACGATCGCCAGCAGGCCGAAGGGCAGGTTGATGCCGAACGCCGCCCGCCAGTCCAGGAACCGCACGGCGAGACCGCCGACGAGCGGCCCGGCAGCCGCCCCCAGACCGGAGAGCGCCGCCCACGCCCCGAAGGCGCGGGCGCGCGCCTCCGGCTCCGGGTAAGCGGCGCGCAGCAGCGCGAGTGACGCCGGGACCATGAGGGCGGCTCCGATCCCCTGCACCAGACGGGCAGCGATCAGCAGCCCGGCCGTGGGCGCGGCACCGCACGCCGCAGAGGCCGCCGTGAAGACCACAAGCCCCGCGACAAAGGTGCGCCGGTGCCCGAACCGGTCACCGAGCCGACCGCACAGCAGCATCAGAGCCGCGAAGGCCAGGGTGTACCCGTCCACCACCCACTGCAGCGCCGAGGCACCGGCCCGCAGATCGGAGCCGAGCGACGGCACGGCCACCGTCACCACGGTGACGTCGAGGATCACCATGAAGAAGCCGAACGACACCGCGACCAGCGGCAGCCACCGCCGCCGTCGGAGATCCATGTCAGGGAAACGCCTGTTCAGAGAAGGTCGTTGACGCAGGGAAGGCATATCTCCACCGTGTCATCGGAACACTTCGCCGTGCGTCGAAACGTCCGCGACCTACCCTGAGGGCATGGACACGCAAGCAGCGGCAGCACCCGCCCGTGAGGCGGACGTCGCCCGCGCCGCCGTCGCTTTCGGAGACCCGTCGCGCGTGCTCGTCCTGCTCGCTCTCGGTGACGGACGTGAGCTGCCCGCGAGCGTGCTCGCCGCCGAGGCCGGTATCAGCGCCTCGACGGCGAGTGCACACCTCGCGCGGCTTCTCGACGCAGGCCTCGTCACTGTCGAGGCCCACGGCCGCCACCGCTACTACCGTCTCAGCGGCCCGGACGTCTCCGACGTGCTCGAAGCCCTCGCCCGCGTCGCACCGCCCAAGACAGTGCGCTCGCTGCGCGACGGCACCCGCGCCGAGGCGCTGCGCCGCTGCCGTACCTGCTACGACCATCTCGCCGGGCGGCTCGGGGTCGAGCTGATGGACGCCCTGCTCGCGCACGGCATCCTCACCGGCGGCGACGGCCGCTACCGCTCTGACGGGGCCGGCCGCGACCGGCCGTCCGCCCCCGGCCGCGACGCCTCGTACCAACTCACCGACCGTGGGCGCGAGGTGCTCACCGCATTCGGTGTGGACCCGGACGCGTTGCCGCGCCGGCGGCCTGCGATCCGTTACTGCGTGGACTGGAGCGAGCAGCGGCACCACCTCTCCGGTGCGCTCGGGGCCGCCATCACCGGCAGGCTGTTCGCCCTGGGCTGGATACAGCGGGGCGAGGCGCGGCGGATCGTCCGTCTGACCGATGCCGGGCGGGAGGGACTGGAGCGTACTTTCGGAATCCGGCGGGACTGGGACGGCGTCGCCTGACACCGCTCACCACTCACCAGCCGTACTCACCGCACGGGTGCGACACGCGCAGAATTGCGCCCGCCCTGCGCGGTTCGCTTAGGCTTTTGGTGATCGGGTGGCCTGCGGCATCCGGGGAGAGGAATCGGCCTTGCACATTAATGAATGGCTTCAGACCATCCCGCCCCTCACCATCTACCTGCTCGTCGCGGGCGTCATCGGCACAGAGAGCCTCGGCGTGCCGCTGCCCGGCGAGATCGTGCTGGTCAGCGCGGCGCTCATGGCGTCGCAGGGCCATGTCGACCCGGTGGTGGTGGGAGTGTGCGCCATCGCGGGGGCCGTGATCGGCGATTCCATCGGCTATGCGATCGGCCGCAAGGGCGGCAAGCCGCTCTTCGAGCGGATCGGCCGAAGATTCCCCCGCCATTTCGGTCCGGAGCACCTCGCGAAGGCCGAGCGCTCCTTTCAGCGGTGGGGCATGTGGGCGGTGTTCTTCGGCCGGTTCGTGGCGCTGCTGCGGATTTTCGCTGGGCCGCTCGCCGGAGCGCTGAGGATGCGCTACTGGAAATTCCTGACCGCCAATGTTCTCGGCGGCATCGCATGGGCGGGAGGGACCACGGCCGGCGTGTACTACATCGGCCTCGTCGCCGAAGCCTGGCTGCGGAAGTTCTCCTACCTGGCGCTGATCGCCGCCGTGCTGCTCGGCATCGCCTCGTTCGTCGTCGTACGGTGCCGGGCCGGCTCCCGTCCGTCGTCGGGGGAGGAGCCGCAGAACCTGGCCGCCCGTGCGGCGGTGGAGGAGGAGCGGGCTCAGCTGCCGTCGTAGACGGCGCGGTGCGTGCGGGCCAGCTGGACGTAGTGCTCGGCGTTGAGGCGCACCATCTCGCGTTCCTCGTCGGTCAGTTGCCGCTTGACCTTGGCGGGCACGCCCGCGACCAGCGATCCGGGGGGCACCTGCAGCCCCTGCGGCACCAGGGCGGCCGCGGCGACGAGTGAACCGGCGCCGATGTGCGCGCCGTTGAGCACGGTGGCGCCCATCCCGACCAGCACGTCGTTCCCGACGGTGCACCCGTGCAGCACCGCGTTGTGCCCGACGGAGACCCGCTCGCCGACGACGGCGGGGAAGCCGGGGTCGGCATGCACGGTGCAGTTGTCCTGGATGTTGGACGAGGCGCCGATGGTGATGCGGTCGCAGTCGCCGCGCAGCACCGCGTGGTACCAGACGCTCGCCCCACCCGCGATGTGCACGTCGCCGAGGACCACCGCCGTCGGGGCGACGAACGCCTCAGGCTCCACCGCAGGAGCGTGCCCCACCACCTGACAGACCAACGCCCGCTCACGCCGTTCAGTCATCCGCGCACCCGCCTCGCCCTCGTCTCCGTACGGAGCTTGCACCGTACAACCCCACCGGCGATGCGCGTCACACCCGCCTGAGCTGCTGAGCCCTGCCACAGGTCGATACGGTGTGCGAGTGCCGAAGAACAGCAACGTGTTCCCGTCCCTGACGGCCTGGCGCCGGCGTGCCGCGTCGCGGCTGGTGCACTCCGGTTGGCGCTGGGTGCGTGAGGCCGGGGCCGTCAGCGCCGAGTCGCCGGGGCCGTACTGCTTCCGGAGGATCGGGGCCGGCACCCGCCTCGCGTTCCCGCAGGGCACGATCTTCGGCGAGCGATGGATCGAGATCGGCGAGTGCTGCATCATCGCCGAGCAGGTCACCCTGACCGCCGGGATGATGCCGGATCTCGACCTCGGCCCCGACCCCGTCGTACGCATCGGCGACGGTGTGGTGCTGGGGCGCGGAAGCCACGTCATAGCCTCGCAGCCCGTCGTCTTCGGCGACGACGTCTACTGCGGGCCGTACACCTACGTCACCAGCGACAACCACTCGTACGACGACCCGACTCAGCCGATCGGCAAGCAGTGGCCGCGCAGCGCTCCGGTGGAGATCGGCAGCGGGAGCTGGCTCGGCACGGGAGCTGTGATCCTGCCGGGCGCCAGGCTCGGACGCAACGTGGTCGTCGCGGCGGGCGCGGTCGTACGCGGCGACGTGCCGGATCACGCGGTGGTGGCGGGCGCGCCCGCCCGGATCGTGCGCAAATGGGATCCTGAGGAGGGCTGGCAGCCGCCGATGCGCAGCCCGGCGCCCCCGCCGATACCCGCGGGCGTCACCGCCGAACAGCTGCGCGGGCTCGGGCTGCCCGATCCGCTGCCGCCGGCGACTGCGACGTAGCCGCCCGGCTGTGCCCGAGGGGTGCGCTCACAGATCGAATATCTCGCCCTCGGGAGGCGGCGGCCCCGACTTCGGAATCGTCGGCACGACCTCGTCCTTGAGACTTGCCCGGATCTGTATGCGCAGTTCCGGGCTGTCGGGGTGGTGGTGCACCGAGATCGCGTGCTCGGTGGCGGCCCGTACGACCTCCTCCTCGTCCCCCGAAATGGCGAGCGAGCAGTGCGACTCGCTGGGGTAGTCGCGGCAGTCGACGACTTTCCTCGTCATGACGACCTCCTGGACTCCGAGTCCCACTCTTCACATTAGACCCGGTGAACAAGCGTGCAAAAGGTGCGGAAAGGGGATGAAAAGGAGGTGAAGCGGCCGGGTCAGCCGGTCGCCAGCAGCACGGATCCGGCGAGCGCGAGCGCTGCGCCCGCCGCCTGTACCAGGCGCAGCCGTTCCTTGAGGATGCCGCGCGCGGCGAGCGCGGTGACGACGGGGTAGAGCGAGGCGAGGACGGCGGCCACGGCGACGGGACCGCTGCGGGCGGCCATCGCGTAGGTGCCGTTGGCGGCGACATCGGTGAGACCCACGCAGGCGAGCGCGGGCAGGGTGCGCCACACCGCGCCGAGCCCGTCCGGCGGCAAGGTCCGCGCGCCGCGCCGCGCCGAGACCGCGAGCGCCGCGCCGCCGAAGGTGACACTCACCAACCGCTGCACGAACAGCGCGAGGAAGAGGCCGGTGACGTTCGCGGAGGCCTGTGAGATCAGCGCCATCACCGCGCCGAAACCGGCGGCCGAGGCGAGGGTGAGCGTGATCGTCTTTCGCTGCACGGGCGCCCCCCGCAGCTGTGGCCCGCCCGCGAGCGCGATGCCGATGACGGCCACGAGGATCCCCACGCACTGCAGCGGCACCGGCCGTTCGCCGAGGACGAGCCCGACCCCGACCGGCACGGCCACACCGACGGTGGCGAGCGGAGAAACGACACCCATCGGGCCAAGTGACAACGCCCGGTAAAAGCAGAGCATCGCGCCGGGTCCCGCCACTCCCGCGGCCACCGCGAACCACAATCGCGGACCGGCCTCGCTCCAGCCGCCCGTGGCGACGACGATCACGCCGAGCACCACTGCTGCCGCCGCCTGCGAGAGGACGACGACCGTCAGCGCCGGGAATCGTCGGGTCAGCAGTCCGCCGCCGAAGTCGGCGAGGCCCCACAGGAGGCTGGTGGCCAGGGCGAAGGCTGCTGTCATCGGGTACCCCGCAGTAGAGTGCAGTGTGATGGACATCGTGGTACATCACACGATAGTGCATCTTGGTGCACAGAGTCATCCAGAATATTGGACGCCAGACCTTGGGACGGAAGCGTGCCAGATCTCGACATCGTCGCGCAGTCGCTCGCCCGCAACCTCAAACACCTGCGGCAGGAGCGCGGTTACTCCCTCGACGCCCTTGCCGCGCGGTCCGGAGTCAGCCGCGGGATGATCATCCAGATCGAGCAGGCCCGCACCAATCCGAGCATCGGCACCGTCGTGCGGATCGGCGACGCCCTCGGGGTAAGCATCGCCGGACTGCTGGACTACGCGGACAAGCCGCCGGTGCGGCTCATCGGCCCTGACCAGGCGGTACGGCTGTGGAGCACGCCCGCCGGCAGCCACGGCACGCTCCAGGCGGGCACCGAGGCGCCTGGCCCGCTCGAACTGTGGTCATGGCGGCTGATGCCCGGCGAAGGCCACGACTCCGATCCCCATCCGCCCGGCACCGCGGAGCTGATCCGGGTGGACGCGGGGGAGCTGACACTCGTCGTGGAGGGCACGGAGTACCTCATCCCGGCCGGTACGACGGCGAGCTTCGAGGCCGGGGTACCGCACGGCTACCACAACGCCGGTGCCGTCGCGGCCGAGATGACGCTCGCCATCTCCGTTCCCCCTCCGCGCTGAGGACGCTCCCGGGCCCAGGTCGGAGCGGGTTATCGTGCGGACCATGACGAGTGCACCCATCGGGCGCTTCGACGAAGCCCTGCCCGCCGCCGAGCACACCGACCTGCTCGCCGCGCCAGTGGCCGCCGCCCTGCGAGCCTGGCAAGGCCCTGTCCCCGTCGAGCAGTTGCTCTACGTCGACACCGACCCGGCCAACGCCGACACCGCCGTCTTCGGCGAGGTCTACGGCGTGCCGCCCGAGCAGTCCGCCAACTGCGTGGTGATCGCAGGCAAACGCGGCCAGGAGGTCACCCTCGCGGGGTGCGTCGTGCTCGCCCACACACGTGCGGACGTCAACGGCATGGTGCGCCGCCATCTCGGAGTGCGCAAAGCGTCCTTCGCCTCGATGGACACCGCCGTCGGCGAGAGCGGCATGGAGTACGGCGGCATCTCACCGATCGGCCTGCCCGCGGGCTGGCCGCTGCTGATCGACGCCGCCGTCACCGACACCCCGTACGTCGTCATCGGAAGCGGACGCCGGCGCGGCAAACTGCTCGTCCCCGGCAAGGCGCTCGCCGCACTGCCCGGCGCCGTCGTGCTGGACGGACTCGGGACCGTCGTCTAGCCGGCGCGCTCCGAGACGTCCAGCGAGAGCGCGATGGAATGCTCGGCGAAGCCGAAGTCGCGGTAGATGCGCTCGGCTTCGGGTGTGGCGTGCAGGTCGACACGGGTCACGCCGCGCTCGGCGAACCAGTCGAGCAGCGCCTCGGTCGTCGCCCTGGCATAGCCGCGGCCGCGGTGGCCGGGATCGGTACAGACGTTGAAGACGAAGCCGAACCGGCCGGAAGGGTGTGCGGGCGCGGGCAGGCGCTGCTCGATGGTCCCGACGGCACAGGCCGCGAGCCCTCCGGCGCCGTCCGCCCCGTCCCCGCCCGCGTCCGCGTCCACGACGAACGCGCCCAGCTCCGCTGTGCCCTTGCCGGACAGAAGGGCGCGCACCATTTCACGGGCCGCCTCCTCCCAGTCGCCGGGTTCGTCACGGCCGGTCATGGCCTGGAACATCACTCGGCGCAGCCGGACCAGCTCGGCGGCGTCCTCGGGGCGTGCGGCTCGTACAGGTATCACGCGAGCACGTTAACCCAGGTGCAGGATCACGCTTGCGGGAGGCATCGTGAAGCTCAGCTGTTGCCGCGCTTAAGAAATCCGCGATGGACTGAACGCTCCCGGCCGGGCAGATTGCGTAGCCGTGAAGGCACTTGTCAAGGAGAAGGCAGAGCCCGGACTGTGGCTGATGGACGTACCCGAGCCGTCCATCGGGCCCGGCGAGGTGCTCATCAAGGTGCTGCGCACCGGCATCTGCGGCACGGATCTGCACATCCGTGCGTACGACGGATGGGCACAGCAGGCGGTGCGCGCTCCGCTGGTCCTCGGGCACGAGTTCGTCGGCGAAGTCGTCGACACCGGCCCGGATGTGGCGGACGTCAAGACCGGTGACCTGGTGAGCGGTGAGGGCCACCTGGTGTGCGGCAAGTGCCGCAACTGCCTGGCCGGCCGACGCCACCTGTGCCGCAGCACGGTCGGCCTCGGGGTCGGCAGGGACGGTGCGTTCGCCGAATACGTCGCGTTGCCGGCCTCCAACGTCTGGGTGCACCGGGTCCCGGTCGACCTGGACATAGCGGCGATCTTCGATCCGTTCGGGAATGCCGTGCACACGGCGCTGTCCTTCCCGCTCGTCGGCGAGGACGTCCTGATCACCGGCGCAGGACCCATTGGGATCATGGCCGCCGCGGTGGCCCGGCACGCCGGCGCCCGCAACGTCGTCATCACCGACGTCAGCGACTACCGGCTCCAGCTCGCCCGCTCGGTCGGGGTCAGCCTCGCCCTCAATGTGGCCGAGACCTCGATCGAGCAGGGGCAGCGCTTGCTCGGCCTGCGCGAGGGCTTCGACATCGGTCTGGAGATGTCCGGGCGCCCCGAGGCGATGCGCGACATGGTCGCCAACATGACCCACGGCGGCCGGATCGCGATGCTCGGGCTGCCGTCCCAGGAGTTCCCGGTCGACTTCGCCCGGATCGTGACCTCCATGATCACGATCAAGGGGATCTACGGGCGCGAGATGTTCGAGACCTGGTACGCGATGTCGGTGCTGCTGGAAGGCGGCCTCGACCTCAGCCCGGTGATCACGGGCCGCTACCCGTACCAGGAGTTCGACGAGGCCTTCGACAATGCCGCCGGCGGACGCTGCGGCAAGGTCATCCTCGATTGGACCGCCTGAGCATCCCCTCCCTGTCTCCCGCTCCCACTCCTGCTCTCCCACTCCCGGACCCCGCCCCTAGGAGACCCACGGTCATGTTCGACTCCGTGCGCGACGACCTGCGCGCCACCCTGGACGAGATCAGCGCCGCCGGACTGCACAAGCCCGAGCGCGTGATCGGCACCCCGCAGAGCGCAGCCGTCGCCGTCACTGCGGGCGGCCGCCCCGGCGAGGTGCTCAACTTCTGCGCCAACAACTACCTCGGACTCGCCGACCACCCCGAGGTCGTCACCGCCGCAAAGGCCGCCCTCGACCGATGGGGTTACGGCATGGCCTCCGTCCGGTTCATCTGCGGCACCCAGGAGGTCCACAAGGAGCTCGAAGACAGGCTCTCCCGCTTCCTCGGCACCGAGGACACCATCCTGTATTCCTCCTGCTTCGACGCCAACGGAGGCGTCTTCGAGACCCTGCTCGACGAGCGGGACGCCGTCATCTCCGACGCCCTCAACCACGCCAGCATCATCGACGGCATCCGCCTGTCCAAGGCCCGGCGCCACCGCTACGCCAACCGCGACATGGGCGATCTGGAGACGCAGCTGAAGGAGACCGCCGGAGCGCGCCGCCGCCTGATCGTCACCGACGGCGTCTTCTCGATGGACGGCTACGTCGCGCCGCTGCAGGAGATCTGCGAGCTCGCCGACCGCTACGACGCCATGGTCATGGTCGACGACTCGCACGCCGTCGGCTTCGTCGGACCGGGCGGCCGCGGCACGCCCGAACTGCACGGTGTGATGGACCGCGTCGACATCATCACCGGCACCCTGGGAAAGGCACTCGGCGGCGCCTCGGGCGGCTACGTCGCCGCGCGCGCCGAGATCGTCGCACTGCTGCGTCAGCGTTCCCGTCCGTACCTGTTCTCCAACTCCCTCGCCCCGGTCATCGCAGCCGCCTCCCTCACGGTGCTGGACCTGATCGAGGGACGGGAGCCGGGCCTCGGCGCCGAGCTCCGGCAACGCCTCGCCGACAACACCGCCCTGTTCCGCTCCCGCATGACGGAGGCGGGCTTCGACATCCTCCCCGGCGACCACCCCATCACCCCCGTCATGATCGGCGATGCGGCCGTCGCCGGGCGCATCGCCGAGCTGCTGCTGGAGCAGGGCGTCTACGTCATCGGCTTCTCCTACCCCGTCGTCCCGCACGGCCAGGCCCGCATCCGCGTCCAGCTCTCCGCCGCCCACTCCACCGCCGACGTCGAGAAGGCAGTGGCCGCCTTCACCGCAGCCCGGGAGGCCCTGGCAGGATGACCTGGTGATCGATGCGCGGCGGCTGCGGATTCTGCGGGCCGTGGCGGACCACCGGACGGTGACCGCCGCGGCGGCCGCGCTGTACCTGAGCCCGTCCGCGGTCTCCCAGCAGCTGGCCGCTCTGGAGAGCGAGACCGGTCACCGGCTGCTGGAGCGCAACGGGCGGGGCGTCCGGCTCACTGCTGCGGGCGAGATCCTGCTCACCCACGCCAACGCCGTCCTCGCCCAGCTGGAGCGCGCCGACGCCGAACTCGCCGCTTACGCATCCGGCGCCGCCGGGCAGCTGACCGTCGCCTCCTTCGCCACCGGTATCGCCCAGGTCCTCGCCCCCGCCATCGCGCAACTCGCCCTGACCTCGCCCGGCATCCGGGTGCGGGTGTGCGACGCGGAGGGCGACGAGAGCCTGCCGATGGTCCTCGACGGACAGGCCGACCTGGCGGTGGCGGTGGAGTACCGCGGCGCGCCGCGCGAGGACGACCAACGCCTCGCCCGCGTTCCGCTGTACGCGGAGCCCTTCGACGCGGTCCTGCCGGTCGGCCACCGGCGCGCAGCCTCGGCCCGGGTGCGGATCGACGAACTGGCCGACGAGGCGTGGATCGGCCCCTACCCCGGCAACCCGTGCCACGACGTGATGGTGCTCGCCTGCGAGTACGCCGGCTTCAAGCCCCGCCTCGAACACTCCTCCGACGACTTCCGTGCCGTGGTCGCCCTCGCCGCCGCCGGTGCCGGGGTCGCGCTCGTGCCGCGCTCGGCGTTGCGGGGCACGGATCTGTCGGGGGTGGTGGTGTGCCAGGTCGACGACGTCCGCGCGACCCGGCGCGTCTTCGCCGCGGTACGACGCGGGGCCGAGGAGCACCCCTTGATCCGCCCCGTGCTCGACGCCCTGCGCTCCGCGGCCGCCCGCGGAGGGCTCGACGACGCGGACGCGGGTCAGCGGGACTGACGCACAACTTCGCGTCCGCACAACTTCGCGTCCGCACAACTTCGCGTCCGCACAACACCGCGTCCGCACAACGCAGAGCGCCGGGCCGCCCCCTCGCGCGGGGACGGCCCGGCTGGTGTGCCGGTGACGATGTGCCGTTGACGATTGGCGTCAGCCGGTGAAGGCGGTCAGGCCGTTGGGGGTGCCCAGGCCGGTCGGGCCGTCGTAGCCGACCTCTGCGCTGCACAGGTAGGCGGGGGAGCAGGTGGCGGTGGAACCGGTCGTGACGTCGTTGAGTGCCGAGGGGTGGGCGTAGGCGATCGATGCCGGGATGCTCGCCGAGTGGGCGCCCGCGTCGGCGTAGACGCCGGCGACGAGCGGGGAGGCGACGCTGGTGCCGCCGTAGACGGTCCAGCCGGAGGCGCCGTACGTCTGGTAGACGGCGACACCGGTGGCCGGGTCGGCGACGGCCGAGACGTCGGCGACGGTGCGCTTGGAGCAGCCGGAGTCGGTCTGCCAGCCGGGCTTGGGCTCGTATGCCGAGCAGCCGGAGCCGGTGCCTTCGGTGCTGGAGGTGTTCCAGACGCTCTCGCTCCAGCCGCGGCTGTTGGAGGCCCGGGTGAGCGAGGTGCCGCCGACGGCGGTGACATCGGGCGAGGCTGCCGGGTACTCGACGCCGTAGCCGCCGTCACCGGAGGAGACGGTGATGGCGATGCCCGGGTGGTTGAAGTAGCTGCTGTCGTAGGAGGTGTCGGAGGAGGACTCCGAGCCGCCGTAGCTGTTGGAGATCTCGGTGGCGCCGAGGCCGGCGGCGGTGTTGACGGCGGTGCCCAGGTTGGTCATCGACGCGCTGGATGCCTCCACCAGGATGATGTGCGCGTTGGGGGCGATGGCGGAGACCATGTCCAGGTCGAGCGAGATCTCCCCGGACCAGCTGCTGTTGTTGCGCGGGAGGCTGGTGCCGCCCGTCTGGTTGACCTGCTTGAAGCAGCCGTTGGAGGTGGTGCAGGCGGGCAGGCCGTACTGCGCGCGGTAAGTGGCCATGTCCGAGGCCGCGTTCGGGTCGTTGTAGGCGTCCACGATCGCCACGGTCTGGCCCGCGCCGCCGTTGGCAGGGATGTTGTAGGCGCTCAGAAGGTCGCTCGGTCCGTAACCGGAGGGGGTGGCGTTCGGGGTGACTCCCTCGGCGTGGACGTGTTCGGTCACGCTGGTGACGTGCAGGGCGTTGCAGTACTCCTGGCCGGGGGTGGTCACCACGGCGCAGGCCCGGGCCCACGAGACGCCATGGGTGGCGGCGTCGGCCGGGGTGGTGAAGGCGAAGAGCCCGGTCGTGGCAAGCGCTGCGGAGCCCAGCAGCGGGAGTGCTGATCTTCGGACCGACGCGGTTATCGATGTGGTGCGCAACGTACTGCCTCCTGAGTGTGATCTACCTGGGGCATGTGTGGTGCGACTGTGTAAAGGGGTTGCCCTGACAGCAGTTGGGGAGAAGTGGCCGATTCTGATGCCACCCCGAGATGGGGTGGCAGGCTGAGCGTGAACGTTAAGTGAGATGATGGCGCGGCGACAAGATGCTTGCGGAAGATCATCCTCAGTTTTACGAACCGGAAAACTCCGCAGCGGCAATTTCCATAAAAGGGGTGAATTCGAACTTCTCGCATGGCTCGTCGTCAACGAGAAGGCGGCCGGGGGCGGATGAATGCCTTGCTATCTGCAAACGGCCGCAAGAGGCTTGCGCCAATTGCGCTACAGTCGTGCTCATGAGTCGACGGCTTGCTGAGGTGGCGCAGAAGGTCGGGGTGAGCGAGGCGACCGTTTCCCGGGTGCTCAACGGCAAACCGGGGGTCTCCGATGCGACCAGGGCTGCTGTTCTCACGGCTCTGGACGTACTCGGTTATGAGCGGCCGACCCAACTGCGCGGCGAGCGCATGCGATTGGTCGGCCTCGTCCTCCCGGAGCTGCAGAACCCGATCTTCCCGGCGTTCGCCGAGGTGGTCGGCGGGTCGTTGACCCAGCAGGGCTTCACGCCCGTGCTGTGCACCCAGACCGCGGGCGGCGTCTCGGAGGCGGACTATGTGACGCTGCTGCTCCAGCACCATGTCTCCGGGGTGGTCTTCTTCGGGGGGCTGTACGCCCAGTCCGACTCCCCGCACGACCACTACGGACAGCTCTCCGAGCGCGGGCTGCCCACGGTGCTGCTCAACGCCGCCGTCGACGAGCTGGACTTCCCGCAGGTCTCCTGTGACGACGCGGTGGCCGTGGAGCAGGCCATGGGCCACCTGATGCAGCTCGGGCACCGCCGGATCGGACTGGTCCTGGGCCCGCCGGATCACGTCCCATCGCAGCGCAAGCTGGCGGCGGCCCGGGCGTTCGCCGAGCGCGAGGGGATCGACCTGGCGGAACGGGACCGTGTCGGACATGCGCTTTTCACCATCGAAGGCGGGCAGGCGGTGGCGAGCCGGCTGATCCGGGACGGCGCCACCGGGCTGGTCTGCGCCAGCGACCCGCTGGCCCTGGGCTCGGTGCGGGCCGCACGGCGGCTGCGGCTCGATGTTCCCGCCGATGTCTCGGTGGTGGGTTACGACGACTCCGCGCTCATGACGTGCACCGACCCACCGCTGACCACCATCCGTCAGCCCATCGAGGCGATGGGCCGGGCCGCGGTCGAACTGCTCACGGGCGCGATCGCCGGCGCCCGGGTGGCTCACGACGAGCTGCTCTTCGAGCCGGAGCTTGTGGTACGCCGGTCGACGGGGGTCGCCCCGACGCAACGCTGAGCCGCGCAGTCGGCGGACGGCCCCGGGAATGCCCGGGGGCCGTCTCGTGCGGTCGGTTCAGCCTGATCTTGCGAGAAACCCCGTGGATAAATGAACGTCCGGGACGAATCGCATCCTGAGCTGTGCAGCGCGGAGCGCTGCACAGCAGCTCGGGGAGCTGCCCTGCGGGCCAGCTCGTGTTGGCGGTGAAGGTGAGCTTGACGTAGCCAGCGCCACGGCCGCCCTGGGCTCCCTCGGCCTCGTACTCGGTCATGCCCGGGGTGGAGGCTCCGCTGCCGTTGGCGGCGCCGGCAGCGAAGGGGGTGAGTGCGGCCCCGTATAGATGGCCACAATATCCTGAATAAGAATCAGCAAAAATCCTGTGAGTGTCTGCAAATCACTGCAGTCGGTGGGGGCTCGGGAGGACGGAATCACCGCCCCTAGGACGCCGAGCGGCTGCGCGCCACCGTCACCGTGACGCGGCAGCCAGGGCGAGGAGTTGGGGCTTGCGGAGGTCGAGAACCTGCCCGACGCCGTGCGCCGGGGCCCCACCGTCCTCCACGCTCATCCTCTGCCGAACGGCGCTCGCCCTGCGGCACACCGGACCCGGTCTGGGAGGCGGCGAACTGACCTGGCTGGAAGGCGCCCCACCGGCGTACTCGACTTCGCCCGCGGTGCGGACTTCTGCTGCGGCGTCAATCTCCCCACGGTCCCGGTCGGACTGCCCGCCCATGACGCGGTGCTGCTCCGTGCGCTGCTGCCCTCGGGCCGGCAGCCGCCCGATACCGCGGTCTGGCTGCGCACGGACAGCGCCCGCCTCACGCTCGCAGCGCGGCCCAGGTGTTCACGCCCACCTGGCCGTCGACGGTGAGGTGGTGGTCGCTCTGGAAGCGCTCGACGGCGGTCCGGGTGTCCGGGCCGAAATTCCCGTCGACACCGCTGGACCCGACGCTGTAGCCGCGAGCCTGGAGGATGCACTGGACTTCGACGACCCGTTCTCCTGTGTCGCCGTACTGGGTGAGTTGGGTCCCGGAGTAGTAGTTGCAGGATTTCCAGGGCTCGGGGTTCGCCGTCGGCTTCGGGGACGGCGTGGGGGCGGACCCGCCGGTACCGCTGTTCCCGCCGCTCGAACCACCCGGTCCGGAGGAGCCACCCCCGCCGTTGCGGCCACCGTTCGATCCACCGGCGGCACCACCCGCAGACGCCTGGCTGCGGTCGCCCGGCGCTGGGCGGCCGGACCGCGATGCACTCGCCCGAGGGGCCGTGTGCGCTGTCGACCGCGAGGGGGCGGGGGACTGGCCACTGCCCGCTTCCACAGGGAGATTGACGCCGGAGACGGTCGGCTGCGCCTCGTTGCGTCCCGAGCCGCTGGAACCGGAGTGGCCGGCCATCGCCCACGTCACCCCGGCGCCCGCCAGCACGACGGCGGTGGTGGCAGCCGCGACGGCGAGTCTGCGGCGCCGGCGGGCGCTTCCCGGAGCCTGCTCCGGTATGACGGGCGGGCGCGGGGAGCCGGCGCCGGCGGCGGCCGGTGGGCGCCAGCCGAGATCCGGACGCGTGGCTCGCTCTTGGCCGGCGTCGGCGTCGGTGGGCGAGGTCCGTGGTGACTGCGGCGGCACAGGGGAGTGCGGCTGCTCACCGCGCGGCCTCAGCATTGCGGTGTGCAGGTCCGTGGCCGCCGTGTCCGGCGTGGCCGGCGGCGCAGACGTGCCCTGCGCGACCGCTGCCAGCAACTGCCGTGCCCGCTGAGCATCGGGCCGCGTCTGCGCGTCCTTGTCCATCAACTCCCGCAGCACGGGGGTCAACGGACCCGCCCGGCGCGGTTCGGGCAGCGGCTCGGTGACGATCGCGGTCATGGTGGACCAGGCCGAGGTCCGGCGGAACGGTGACGTCCCCTCGACAGCCGCGTAGAGGGTCGCCCCGAGCGACCAGATGTCCGAGGCCGGTCCGGGCTGCTGCCCCTGGGCGCGTTCGGGCGCGAGGAAGTCCAATGAGCCGACGAGCTGGCCGCTCTGCGTCAGATTCGAGGTCGTACCGTCGCCGGGGTCGTCCATCGTCGCGATGCCGAAATCGGTGAGGACCACTCGGCCACCGCGTTCGAGCAGGATGTTTCCCGGTTTGACATCGCGGTGGAGCACACCGACGCGATGAGCCGCACCGAGTGCGTCCGCCACCTCCGCACCGATGGCGGCAGCCTCCCGTGGATCGAGGACTCCCCTCTCCTGAACCACGTCATCGAGAGACGGGCCGTCGACGAGCTCCATCACGATGATCGGGCGGCCGTCCTCCTCGGCGACGTCGTACACGGAGATCACGCCCGAGTGCCGGATCCGCGCCGCGGCCCTCGCCTCACGCTGCATCCGCAGCCGCAGATCCGCCAGCTCGGCACTCGATGCGTCCGAGAAGGTGCGAAGCTCCTTGACGGCGACTTCACGGCCAAGGACTTCATCGACGGCTCTGCACACCATGCCCATGCCGCCGCGGCCAAGCTGTTCGATCACCCGGTAGCGCCCGGCCAGCAACCGGCCGTTCGGCTCCCCTTCGGGGCGTGCCGCAGACACCGCTCCGCTCCCCGTTCGTAGTCGTGCCGGCACAGGGCCCTGAAATTGCAGCGTCACCTTACAACGGGCGCCGTTCGCCCCACTACCGAGCCGTCCTGCCGCACTCCGCGTCAGGAACGGCCGGGCGTGACGAGCCCCGATCCATAGGCCGGGACGACGAGTTGGGTACTTGTCACGCGCGCCGAGCCCGCTGGCTCAAGGAGTTGAGTTCGATCGCGGGACAGCGGTCCATCACCATCTCCAGCCCCGCGGCGCGCACCCGCTCGTGCGCCGCCTCGTCGACGACTCCGAGCTGGAACCAGACGGCCCTGGCGCCGATGGCCACGGCCTCGTCGGCGACCTCACCGGCGAGATCGCTGTTGACGAAGACGTCCACGACGTCGACGTCGAACGGGATGGTGGACAGCGACGGATAACCCTTCTCGCCGTGGACCGTCTCGGCCTTCGGGTGCACGGGCACGATCCGCTTGCCGTGGCGCTGCAGCACCTCCGCGACCCCGTACGCCGCGCGCCGCCGGTTGCCGGACAGCCCGACGATCGCCCAGGTGTCACCGACCTCTGTGAGGATCTTGCGGATCGTCGCCGGGTCGCCGTACACGCCTGCCTCCTGTGGATGGGGTGGATGGGAACGACACTCGTGCACGGCAACCGGCGCCGGGTCCCGGAGATTCCCGGGACCGGCAACCGTAGGATCGGCCCCAGAGCCGCCGGTCGCCGGTACGCGCCATGCCGCGCCTGCGGCCGCCGTCCGCACTCACCCCGAAGCGGGGCGAGCGGCCGGAGCTGACCCTCCTCGCCTGGCTGCAGACCAATCGCGGCAGCGCCCCCGAGGTCGCCGCAGGCCTCGGCATCCATCCGCAGACGGCACGCAGGCGACTCCGCCGCGTGCAGCGGCTCTTCGCTGTGGCGCTCATTGATCCCGACGCCCGCTTCGAACTCGAAGTCTCGCCCCGCGGGCGGCTCAACCGTCTCAGCCGTCCGCCCTGAGTGCGCGATCCAGCGTCCCGTGGACCGGCAGATCGTGGGTGAACCCGCGTGAGTCTGAGGAACCGCAGCACACGCCCCTGCGGGCAGACCAGCCGCAGCATGTGCCCCTGCTGGCGTGCTCTCCTGTGGGCGCCGACGAGCACACCGAGTCCCGCCGGGTCGCAGAACGTGACGTGCGTCAGGTCGACGATGATCCTCACGCGCCCGTCACGAACGGTGAGCCGCTCGTCGAGGTGGGCGCGGAGCACGGGGCCGGTCGCCAGGTCGAGTTCGCCCTCCACAGAGGCGACCGACCATCCCTCCCACTGGACGCAGGACACGACGAGCGGCGCCGACGGTCGCTCACCCGTGTCGCTGCGGTGGAGCGGGGACGGCCGGCTGCCCGTTGCGGCACCGGTGTGATCCGGCATGGCGACCTCCGTGCGGATCCTTGCCGATCAGCGTGGAGTCAGCGTCGGTCACGCGAGCCACCCGGCACAGGGCCACCCGGCCTCACCGTGGTGGGCCGACCGTCCCCGGTGCGGCTCTGGCGGAGGGACCGAAGGGCCCGCATAGGGTGAGGGAATGCAGGAGCAGTACCGGACGGTCGCGCGCGAAGGCGTGCACGAGATCGAGATCAACAAGTCCCGTTTCATCTGCGCGCTCGCACCGGCCGCGACGGAGCAGGAGGCCCAGGAGTTCATCGCGCGCATCCGCAAGGAGCACCCGTCCGCCACGCACAACTGCTTCGCGTATGTCATCGGCGCCGACGGCGCGATCCAGAAGGCGATCGACGACGGCGAGCCCGGCGGCACCGCAGGCGTGCCCATGCTGCAGATGCTGCTGCGGCGCGAGGTGCGGTACGTCGTGGCCGTCGTCACCCGCTACTTCGGCGGGGTCAAGTTGGGCGCGGGCGGGCTCATCCGGGCTTACGGCGGCGCCGTCGGCGAGGCGCTCGACGCGTTGGGCACCGTCACCCGACAGCGGTTCCGGCTTGCCACAGTCACCGTCGACCACCAGCGGGCGGGGAAGCTGGAGAACGACCTGCGCTCCACCGGGTGCGTCGTGCGCGATGTCCGGTATGCCGAGGCCGTCACCTTCGAGGTGGCGCTGCCCGAGCAGGAGCTCGACGCCTTCCGCGCATGGCTCGCCGACACCAGCGCCGGCACCGCGGTGCTCGAACTCGCCGGCGAGGCGTACGGGACGGCATGACCGCCGAGGGGCGCCCGGTTCACCGGTTGCCGCCGAGCCTGTCGGACCCTGCCGATACGCTCGGGGATCATGCGGTTGCTGCACACGTCGGACTGGCACCTGGGACGCTCGTTCCACCGGGTGAGCCTGCTGTCCGCGCAAGAGGCGTTCATCGACCACCTCGTCGAGGTGGTGCGCGGTGAGCACGTCGACGCGGTGCTGGTCGCCGGTGACCTCTACGATCGCGCGGTGCCGCCGCTGCCGGCCATCGCGCTCTTCGACGACGCCCTGCACCGGCTGGCGACGCTCGGCGTCCCCACGGTCATGATCTCCGGCAACCATGACTCGGCCCGCCGACTCGGCGTCGGCGCACGGCTGATGGAGCGCTCCGGCATCCACCTGCGCACCGACCCCGCGGGCTGCGGCGCGCCGGTCGTCCTCTCCGGCCCGCACGGGAACGTCGCGGTCTACGGCCTGCCCTATCTGGAACCGGCCCTGGTACGGGACGAGTTCGGTGTCGACCGCGCGGATCACGCGGCCGTGCTCGGGGCGGCCATGGACCGCGTCCGCGCCGACCTCGCCGCCCGTGCACCCGGCACCCGCTCCGTCGTCCTCGCCCACGCCTTCGTCACCGGCGGCGAGGAGTGCGACAGCGAACGCGACATCACGGCCGGCGGTGTCGCCTCCGTGCCGGCCGGGATCTTCGACGGCGTCGACTACGTCGCCCTCGGGCACCTGCACGGCTGCCAGACCATCACCGAGCGGGTCCGCTACTCGGGCTCCCCGCTCGCCTACTCCTTCTCCGAGGCCGGCCACCACAAGAGCATGTGGCTGGTCGACCTCGGCGAGGACGGCGGCGTCACCGCCGAGCGCGTCGACTGCCCGGTGCAGCGGCCACTCGCCCGCATCCGGGGCACCCTCGACGAGCTGCTCACCGCCCCCGCGTACGCGTCGAGCCAGGACGCCTGGGTCGAGGCGACCCTCACCGACGCCCACCGCCCGCACGATCCGATGGCCCGCTTGGCCAAGCGCTTCCCGCACATCCTCGCCCTTGCCTTCGACCCCCAGGACGCGCCCGACGACCCGCTGGTGTCGTACGCGCAGCGGCTGCGCGGCCGCACGGACCAGCAGATCGCCGACGACTTCGTCACCCATGTGCGCGACCGCGGCCCGGACGAGCGGGAGCGCTCCGTGCTGCGCGACGCACTGGACGCCGCACGCCTGCGCGATCCGCGTACCGAGGCGGTCTGATGCGCCTGCACCGGATGACCGTCACCGCCTTCGGACCCTTCCCCGGCACCGCGACCGTCGACTTCGACGAACTGTCCGCAGCCGGGCTGTTCCTGCTGCACGGGCCGACCGGCGCCGGGAAGAGCTCCGTGCTCGACGCCGTCTGCTACGCGCTCTACGGCGGCGTGCCCGGCGCCCGCCAGGGCATGCGGCTGCGCAGCGACCACGCCGATCCGCACACCCCCACCGAGGTGGAGCTCGAACTCACCGCGGGCGGACGGCGGTTGCGGCTGACCCGGCGCCCCGAGCAGCCCCGGCCGAAGAGACGCGGCACCGGCACGACGGTGGAGAAAGCCTTCGCCGCCATGAGCGAGTACCGGGCGGACAGCGGGGGCTGGAAGGGACTGAGCCGTTCGCACCAGGAGATCGGCGAGGAGGTCACCCAGCTGCTCGGCATGAACCGCGAGCAGTTCTGCCAGGTGGTCCTGCTCCCGCAGGGCGACTTCGCACGCTTCCTGCGCGCCGATGCGGGCGAACGGGCGGTGCTGCTCGGCAGACTCTTCGACACCGGCCGGTTCGCCGCGGCCGAGGAATGGCTCGCCGAGCAGCGCAGGCTCGGCGAGATGCGGGTGCGCGGCCACGACGAACACCTGATCGCGCTCGCCCACCGCATGCAGCAGGCTGCAGGCGCTACCGAGGACGGCCAACCGCTGCCGCAGATCGCGCCCGGCGATCCCGGCCTCGCCGAGCGGATCCTGGAATGGGCCGCCGTGGCCCGCGCGGACGCCCGTGAGCAGGCGGACATCACGCGACTGGCCCTCGCCACCGCCGAGGCCGGTCACCGCGCCGCCGAACGCGCCCTGGAACAGGCCGTCGAGACCGACCGCCTGCAACGGCGGTACGCCGCCGCCGTCGCCCGCGCCGCCGCACTCGACGCGCACCAGCAGGCTCACCGCGAGGCCCAGCACGCACTGGAACGGGCTCGCGCCGCCGATCTGGTGGCCCCCGCCCTGGCCGTGCGCGATGCCGCACTGCGCGATCACGACGCGGCGCGCGCCGCCGAACACGCCGCACGCGAACGGCTGCCCGACCGCTGGTCCGGCGCCGACGCCGAGGTGCTCGCCGAAGAGGCCCGCCGCGCAGGCCGGGACCTCGGCCGTCTCGCCGCCGCCCGCCGGGCCGAGCAACGCGCCGCCGAACTGGTGCGGGAACGTGACGCGCTCGGCCGGGAGGCGGCCGCGGACGAGGCCGCCGGGCGGGGGACGGCGGCCCGGCAGGCGGAGTGGGAGGCCGTGCGCGCCGCACACCAGCGGCGCATCGACGCCGCGCACCGGGCCGCGACCCGCACCGAGCAGCTCGCCGCGGCACTGGAGGTGACGCGTGAGCGGCTCGAGGCGGCGCGCCTGCGCGACACCCTCGCCGACGAGGAACGCGCCGCCGCCCGGCGACTGCTGCACTCCAGGGAGGCGGCCGCCATCGCCCACGAGCGCTGGCTGGAGCTGAAGGAGCGCCGGCTGCGCGGCATCGCCGCTGAACTCGCGGCGGAGTTGAAGGAAGGCGGCCCCTGTGCGGTCTGCGGCTCGACCGACCACCCGGCACCGGCGCTGCCCGGCGCCGGGCATGTCGACCGTACGGCTGAGGAGGCGGCGCACGCCGCTCACCGGGCGGCGGAAGCGACCCGCGAACGGGCCGACGCGCAGCTGCACACCGTACGGGAGCGGCTAGCCGCGGCCCGCGCCGCGGCCGGTGACCGCGACACCGACGCACTCGTCGTCGAACTCGACGACGCGCGGCGGGTCCACGCCGCCGTACGCGACGAGGCGGACGACCTGCCTGCGGCGCGCGAGCAGTTGGAGCACGCCGAGCGCGAGCACGCCGCGCGCCTCGACGAACAGCAGCGCGTGCGCTCGCGCGCCGCTGCACGCGCCGCGCGCCGAGACGCGCTGGAGCGCGAACTCGCCTCCCTGAGCGCCGACATGGCTGAGGTACTGCCGGACGGCGCAACCGACGTGGCCGAGGTGGAACAGCAGGCCCGGCTCCTCGCCGAGGCCGCCGACGCGGCACGCGCCGCGACGGCCACAGCACAGCGCCTCGCGCAAGCAGAGGCGCGGCTCGCCGAGACGGCGCGGCGCGAAGGGTTCGCCACACCGCGCGAGGCGGCCGACGCGATGCTGGACGAGGACACGCGGCAGGAGCTGCGCGAACGCATCGAGCGCCAGCGCGCCGAGCAGTCGGCCGTCGCCGCCGAACTCGCCGATGAACAGGCGCGCGCGGCCGCCGCAGCGCCGCCCGCCGCACCGGACGCGCGCCGCGCGGAGCTCGACGCCGCCACCCGCCTGCTCACCCGTGCCTCCGCCGCGGACTCCGCCGCCCGTGGCCGGCGCGCACAGCTGGACCGGCTCTCCGCCGAGGCCGCACGCCGCACCGCCGAGCTCGCGCCGCTGCGCGAGGAACACGCCCGGATGCGGCAGCTGTCGTACCTCGCCGCCGGCACCTCCTCCGACAACCAGCTGCGGATGCGGCTGGAGTCGTACGTGCTCGCCGCCCGCCTCGAACAGGTCGCGGCCGCCGCGAGCATCCGCCTGCACCGCATGTCCTCGGGCCGTTACACCCTCGCCCACACCGACGCCCGCGCCGGCGGCCGCGGCCGCTCCGGACTGGGGCTGCAGGTCGTCGACGCCTGGACGGGCACTGCCCGCGACACCGCGACGCTCTCCGGCGGTGAGACCTTCTTCGCCTCGCTCGCCCTCGCGCTGGGCCTCGCCGACGTCGTCACCGACGAGGCGGGCGGCGTCCGCCTGGACACCCTGTTCATCGACGAAGGGTTCGGCAGTCTCGACGACCAGACCCTCGACGAGGTCCTCGACGTCCTCGACCAACTGCGCGAACGCGACAGGGCGGTGGGCATCGTCAGCCACGTCGCCGATCTGCGGCACCGCGTCCCCGCCCAGCTGCAGGTGGTCAAGGAGCGCGACGGGTCGACCGTGAGGCACCGCACGACGGTGCCGTGGCCGACCCGTTGAGCCCCTTGCGCCATCACAGGTGGGACAACTCGTCCACCAGGTCGTCGAGGCCGAGCGCGCCCTGGGAGAGGGCGGCCATGTGCCACGCCTTGAGGTCGAAGGCATCGCCGTGCGCGCGCCGTGCGGCGTCGCGGCCCTTCAGCCAGGCACGTTCGCCGAGCTTGTAGCCGATCGCCTGGCCGGGCATGCCCAGGTAGCGCACGAGCTCGCTGTCGAGGAAGTCGGCGGGGCGTCCGCTGTGCAGGCCGAAGAACTCCCTGGCCAGCTCGGGCGTCCACACCTCGCCCGGGTGGAAGGAGGAATCCTGCGGGATCAGCAGCTGCAGGTGCATGCCGATGTCGATGATGACGCGGACCGCACGCATCATCTGCGCGTCCAGGTAGCCCAGCCGCCTGCCCGGGTCGGTGAGGAATCCCAACTCGTCCATGAGCCGCTCGGCATACAGCGCCCAGCCCTCGACGTTGGCGCTCACCGAGCCGACCGTCGCCTGGTAGCGCGACAGCGTGTCGGAGACGTGCACCCACTGGGCGAGCTGCAGATGGTGGCCCGGCACACCCTCGTGGTACCAGGTGCTGACCAGGTCGTAGACGGGGAAGCGGTCACGGCCGAGCGTCGGCAGCCAGGTGCGGCCGGGCCGGGAGAAGTCCAGGGCGGGGGCGGTGTAGTACGGCGCAGCCGCGCTGCCCGTGGGTGCGATCATCGCCTCGACGCGGCGTACCGGCTCCGCCAGGTCGAAGTGGGTGCCGTCGAGCGCCTCGATCGCCTCGTCCATCAGGCCCTGGAGCCACTCGCGTACCGCGTCGACCCCCTCGACCGCCTCGCCGGCCTCCTCCAGATGCGCCAGCGCCTGCTGCGGGGTCGAGCCGGGCAGTACCTTCTCGGCCTCGGCGCGCATCTCGGCGTCGATGCGCCGGAACTCCTGCCAGCCCCAGGCGTAGGCCTCGTCCAGATCCAGATCGGTGCCGTTCCACTGGCGAGCCCAGCGTGCGTACCGTTCGCGGCCCACCGCGTCGGGGGCGCCTTCGACGGCGGGGGCGTAGTGGTCGCGCAGCCAGTCCCGCAGCTCGGCGATGGCCCCGGTGGCGAATGCGGCGGCACTGTCGAGCTCGTCGCGGCGCGCCTCGGGCCCGGCCGAGACGAACTCGGCGAACCAGCTGCGCTCTCCGCCGAGCCATTCGCTCAGCTGCCCGATGACGGTGGTGACCTGACGCGGGCCTGCGGGCAGCCCGCGCTCCAGACCTGTCGCGAGCGAGTCACGGTACCCGGCGAGCGCCTCGGGCACATTGCGCAGCCGCCCCGCGATCGCCTTCCAGTCCGCGTCCGCCGCGGTCGGCATCAGAGTGAAGACATCGCGGACCTCGTGGACGGGCGAGAAGAGGTTGCTCACGCGCCGCAGGCCCTCACCGGCCTCGTGCACGGCGAGCCAGGCGGTGAGCCGCTCGCGCAGCAGCCGGGCGCAGCGGCGCTCGGCGTCGTCCCGCACGGCGGGCGAGTCGGGGCCGGCGGTCTCGGCGGCGTCCAGCTGGGCGAGGGTGCGCCGGGTCAGCTCGGCATGCCGTTCCTGGCCGGCGGGGGAGAAGTCGGGCAGACGGTCGTCGCCGGGGTTGAGGCCGAGGTACTGGCCGGTGATGGGGTCGAGGTCGGCCAGCGCGTCGACGTATGCGTCGGCGATCCGGCGCGGCAGCGACTTGCCCTCCGGCGTGTGGAGGGCGTCGGGAGCATCTGTTGTATCGGGCATGCGGACATCCTGGTACGGGATCCGGGCCCGCGTCGATCACTTTGTGCCGCCCCGCTCGAAGCGGGGCGGCACAAAGCCGGATGGATCGGTGCGATCAGTCGTCACCCCTGCCGGGCGGCCTCGCGTCCCAGCTCGGCGTGCGGGCTGCCCGCCGGGGCGGTCGCGTGCTCCCGCAGGGTCGCTGTGATCACGAGGGTGCCCTCTTCGACCTGGTAGTCGAGCGGCAGACCCAGTCCGCGCATGGCGGCGACCATGGCCGTGTTCACCGACCGGGTCACCGCATAGACGGCGGCGCAGCCCGCCTCGTCGGCGAGGCCGACCAGCCGCCGCATCAGCTCGCCACCGATGCCGCGGCGCTGCCAGTCGTCCTCCACCAGCAGCGCGATCTCGCTCTCGTCACCGTCCCAGAGCAGATGGCCGAGCGCGACCAGCCTGCCGGAGGCGGTCTCGACGGCGAGGGTACGGCCGTGCCGGGGGCTGAGCAGATGGCGCAGATAGTGGTCGGCGTCGCCGACGGGACCGTGGTAGCGGCTCAGCAGCGTCGCGCGTGAGCAGCGGTCGTGCATGGCGCGGGCGGCGGGCAGATCGCGGGGGTCGGCGCGGCGGATGCTGATCTCGTTGCCCTCGGGGAGCGTCAGAACGTCGCGGCGGCGCGGGACGCGCGGACCGAGCCGGGAGTCGAGGGCGACAAGGGCACGGGCGCGCGCGAACTCGGTGGGGGTGAACGGCAGATACGGTCGCTCGATGGTGATTGTGCCGCCCGATGGGTCCCTCAGCCGCATCACGGTGTCCTGCAGCGTCCCCTCGGGGGGCGGCAGTCGGTCACCGTCGGCGCAGGGGCGGGACCTTATCGTGCACCGGCCCAGCAACTGACGTAGAGCCAGCGGGAGTTCGGCGGCGTCAAGTGCGGTGCGGGCAGCGAGGTTGAGCACTCGCGTCGGGGTGTCCACCAGGTCGTGGGCGTCGGCCCGCTCCAGCCAGGTGTCCCGGCCGCCTGCCGAGGCGACCACGCGGATGAGCTGCTGCGCCGTCAGCGGCGCAGGGGCGCGGACGAGGAACTCGTCGACGGTGCCGTCGGAGAGCGGGTGGGTCTGGAGGGTGAGGATGTCCACCTGGGCTGAGGCGAGCGCTCCGCACAGGGCGGCCAGGCTGCCAGGTGCGTCACGCACGGTCGTACGCAGCCGCCACAGCGTGGTTTCGGCCGCCGCGGCCCGCATGGGGTCGGGGTCGGCCGATGTGGCTGCCGCCGCCGCGGCGGTACCCGCGCCGGGCGGCGAGTGACCGTGGCGGCGTGCCCACCACGTGTGGAACCCGACAGCGCCCAGCAGGGCCATGGCGGAGAGGATGAGCAGGTCAGGGCCCTCGGGGCCGTGTGCCACGAGATTGGAGAGAAGGTCGGCGACGGAGGCCGCAATGAAGACCGCGGCCAGCTCGACGGCGTCACGCCGCCAGTGGTGCCCGGGGTGGAGGGCCTGGAGGTTCTTATTACGGGACGATTCATTCATGGCTCCAGAGTTGCGCACCCCTGTTGCGTGATCACGAACGCTTCGTGTCGGATGGGTAAAGGGTGTCGCCTGTGCACGGGTTGTGCGTTTTACGGTCCCTTTTATGTGTCTTCTGCGGTTCTTCGCCTACGCGCGTCAACGCGGCCGGCCGCCGATCCGCGGCTGATCGGCGACGCCGGCGGCGCGTTGGTGACAGTGCGTCACAATCCTCCGGTCACCCGCAGGACGGCGCCGGTGGTGTACGAGGCGTCGGAGGACAGCAGCCACTCGACCGCGCCCGCCACCTCCTCGGGCTCACCGGGACGGCCCATCGGCACCCGGCCGGGATTGCGCCACGGCCGCTCGGGGTCGCCCATCGCCGCGTGGATGTCGGTGACGATCATGCCGGGCTGTACGGAGTTGACCCGCACACCGTCCGCCGCCAGCTCCTTGGACAGCCCCAGGGTGAGCGTGTCGACGGCAGCCTTGCTCGCCGCGTAGTGCACGTACTCGCCGGGGCCGCCGAGCGTGGCGCCGCCGGAGGAGATGTTGACGATCGCACCGCCCCGACCGCCGTGGCGGGTGGACATCTCCAGCACGGCGCGGCGCGCGCACAGGATCACGCCCATCAGATTCACGTCGATCACGCGGCGCATCACGGCGGCGGGCGTCTCGGTGAACCGCCCCAACGGGCCTGTTATACCGGCGTTGTTGACCAGTCCGGTGATCGGTCCGAGGTGCTGCCCGACGGTGTCGAAGAGCGCGTCGACCTGGGCCTCGTCGCTGGTGTCCACCTGCACCGTGACGCACTCGGCTCCGGCCGCCCGCACCTGGCCTGCAACCTTCTGCGCGGCGTCGGCGGCCTTCTCGTAGCCGATGCCGATGTGGTGTCCTCGCTGGGCCAGGCGCAGCGCGACGGCAGCGCCGATACCGCGGCTCCCACCGGTGATCACCGTGACTGGACTCATCTGGCCTGATACCTCCCGTTTCGCGAACATCTCGTGAACGCTGATCGTATCCGGCCGACCGTGGGCGTCAGGCAGTGGAGCATTGGTCTTGACCAAGGCGGGGGGCGGCCCTATCGTCGCGTAGTAGTGAAACAACCCTTAATAAACAAGGGTGGAAAAACACGAGGCGGGCCAAGGCCCGTGCAGCACACGCCGATTGCGGAGGACAGGGTGGGGACCACGCATCTCGAGCCGGTGCAGGAGCCGAAGTACTGGCATCTGAAGACCGTGCTCAACGAGGCGCTCGACTCGGAGTTCGCGGTGGGCGAGGTGCTGCCCAACGAGCGGGAGCTCGCGGCGCGCTTCGGCGTCGCCCGCGCCACACTCCGCCAGGCGCTGGAACAGCTGGAGCTCGAAGGCCGTCTGCAGCGCCGTCGCGGTGTCGGCACCACGGTCGCACCGCCGCGCATGGGCGTCTCCATCGGCCCGGCCCAGGGCAGTTGGCCGGGGGCGGCGGGCGACGCGTGGCGCACGGTCGGCTGCGTCGAGGCCCCGGCGCCTGCCGCCGTCGCCCGGTTGCTGGGCGAGGACCCCGACAGCGCCGCGGACGCAGGCACCCTCGTGCACACCGTCCGCCGGGTGCGGATGATGCACGGCCAGGCCGTCGCCACCGAGCTGCTGTACGTACCGCGTACCTCGGTCCCGGGGCTGCCGGAGACGCTCTCCCCGGCCACCCATCCCCGTGCCGTGCTGCGGGAGTTGAACCGACTCGACCTGGAGAGCGAGGACCGTGCCGTCGAGCTCGGCTCCGCCCGCGCCGAGGACGCCAAGCAGCTGGAGCGGCTGCCGGGCGCCCCCGTTCTGGTGGTGACCACCCGATACGTGGCCGCCGGACGCGTCGTCGCGGTCGCGGTGGCGACGTACCGGGCCGACACCTGCCGCCTGACCTTCGGCGACACCGGGTCGATGGAGATCACTCACCACGACGGCGCAGAGCAGCGCCAGGCCTCCTGACAGCAGGCGCCCGCGGGCACGCGACGCGCTATCGTCGTGGGCCCGCGCTTGGGCCGGTGCCCGGGGGCTGCTCGACCGCGAAGAGCTGTTCCTCGACGTGGTCGAGGGCCAGCCGCAGTGCCCCGGTGGCCACCGCTTCCGAGCCGAGCGCAGAGAGCGTGACCTTCGGCGTGCGCAGGCAGTAGCGCGACAGTTCGTCGCGCAACGGCTGCAGCACTCCGTCGAGCCCGTTGGCCCATCCGCCGATCACCACGAGCTCCGGGTCGAGCGCGAGCACCAGCGCCGCCACGTCGTGCACCAGCCGCGTGACGAAGCGCTCCACTGCCTCCCGGGCCTGCGGGTCGCCGTCGCGGGCGAGCTTGAAGACCCGGGCCACCGCCCGCTCGTCCAGCGGGTCGAGCGGTCTGCCCGTGGTGGACAGCAGCCGTTCGGGCGTCGCCTCGCGGCCCAGCAGATGCAGGGCCCCGATCTCACCGGCCGCGCCGCCGAATCCGCGGTGCAGCCGTCCTCCGATCAGCGATCCGGCGCCGGGGCTCAGCCCGGTCATGACGAACACGATGTCGTCGCTGCCCACCGCGGCACCGGACCAGTGCTCGGCGACCGCGGCCGCATTGGCGTCGTTCTCGACCAGGACCGGACAGCGGAATGAGCGGCGCAGCCGCTCCCCGAGCGGCAGCCCGGTCCACCCCGGCAGAGCCGTGCTGAGCTTGACGGTGCCGTCCGACTCGACGATGCCGGGGCTGCCCACGCCGACCGCCCACAGGGTGGAGCGCGCCACGCCCGACCTGCGCAGCAGCTCGGCGACGGTGCCGCGCACCCGCTCCAGACGGTGGTCGGCAGGCTGCTGTTCCTCCAGCTCGTGACCGTGTCGGCCCAGAACCCTGCCGCCGAGATCGGCGAGTACCACATGGACCCGGTGCGGAGAGATCTCGATGCCCAGCAGATGGCCCGCTTCGGCCTGGAAGCGGAAGCGCCGCGCCGGACGGCCCTGTCTGCGGGGGTCGGCCGGATCGGCGGCCGCCTCGACGACGAGACCTGCCTCCGTCAGGCCCTCGATCACCCCCTCGACCGTGGGCCGGGACAGGCCTGTGGTCTGCACCAGCTCGGTGAGGGTGAGCGGCCGGGCTTCACGGAGGGCGTGCAGAACCACCGCGGAGTTGATTCTGCGGAGCAGCGAGGGGTCCCCGCCGGTGAGCCGCACCACCGTACGACCTCCTGCCTTTGCACGTGTGTGGCCGGATCGTACCCGGCGCACGGCGGTGCGGCGAGGGGTCATCCTGGTCCGGACCAGCAGTGATGGCCGGCGGCGGCGCGCAGCCGTGCGTACTCCTCGGCCATCGTCTGCAGCGTCCAGTGCGCATTGAGGCCGCTCGGATTGGGCAGTGCCCAGATGCGTGTGGAGCCGATGGTCCGCTCCTGCGGCCCTATGCGTGCCCGCCGCTCACCGAACGCGGTGCGGTATGCGGTGACGCCCGCCACCGCAAGCCAGCGCGGCCGGTAACGCAGCACGGTGGCGGCGAGCTGCTCGCCTCCCTCGCGCAGCTCTGCCGCCGTCAACTCGTCGGCGCGGGCCGTCGCCCGGGCCGCGACGTTGGTGATGCCGAGGCCGAAGCCGGGCAGCTCGTGCTGCTGCGCCGGAGCCAGCTGACGCGGAGTGAAACCGCAGGCGTGCAGCACGGGCCAGAACCGGTTGCCGGGACGGGCGAAGTGATGCCCGGTAGCGGCCGAGAGCAGCCCGGGATTGATCCCGCAGAAGAGCACGTCCAGACCGTCCGCGACCACATCGGGAACCGTACGGCCGCGGGCGGCCTCCAGCTCTTCCGGCGTCATGCGCGGCCCGTGGTGCGCGCCGGGCTCACAGAATCGCCCCGGGCGTGTACGCGGCCGCCTGCGGGTGCCGTTCCACGACCTCCTCGACGCGCCGGACCACCGCGGCGACCTGGTCGGCGGCCGCGCCCGTGAACGAGAGCCGGTCGGCCATCAGTGCGTCAAGTCCCGCCCGGTCCAAGGGGATCCGCTCGTCGTCGGCGAGGCGGTCGAGCAGCTCGTTGCGCTCGGCACCCTTCTCGCGCATCGCCAGCGCCGAGGCGACGGCGTGCTGCTTGATGGCCTCGTGCGCCACCTCCCGGCCCACCCCGGCACGCACCGAGGCCATCAGCACCTTGGTGGTGGCAAGGAACGGCAGATAGCGGTCGAGCTCGCGGGCGATCACGGCGGGGAACGCCCCGAACTCGTCGAGCACCGTCAGGAACGTCTCCAGCAGGCCGTCCAGGGCGAAGAAGGCGTCAGGGAGCGCGACGCGACGCACGACCGAGCACGACACGTCGCCCTCGTTCCACTGGTCCCCGGCGAGCTCACCCGTCATCGAGGCATAGCCGCGCAGGATCACCGCGAGACCGTTGACCCGCTCGCAGGAGCGGGTGTTCATCTTGTGCGGCATCGCGGAGGAGCCGACCTGGCCGGGCTTGAAGCCCTCGGTCACCAGCTCGTGTCCGGCCATCAGCCGGATTGTCTTCGCCAGCGACGAGGGAGCGGCGGCCAGTTGCACCAGGGTGCTGACGACGTCGTAGTCGAGCGAGCGCGGATAGACCTGGCCGACGGAGGTGAAGGCCCGCGCGAAGCCCAGGTGCTCCGCGATCCGGCGCTCCAGATCGGCGAGCTTGGCGGTGTCGCCGCCGAGCAGGTCCAGCATGTCCTGGGCGGTGCCCACCGGGCCCTTGATGCCGCGCAGCGGGTAGCGCGCGATGAGCTCCTCGACCCGCTCGTACGCCACCAGCATCTCGTCCGCCGCGGTTGCGAACCGCTTGCCGAGCGTGGTGGACTGCGCCGCCACATTGTGTGACCGGCCTGCCATCACCAGTTCGGCGTTGTCGGCGGCGAGCCGCGCGAGCCGGGCGAGCGCGGCCACCGTACGGTCCCGGACCAGTTCGAGCGAGAGCCGGATCTGCAACTGCTCGACGTTCTCGGTCAGATCGCGCGACGTCATGCCCTTGTGGACGTGCTCGTGACCGGCGAGGGCGTTGAACTCCTCGATGCGCGCCTTCACGTCGTGGCGCGTGACCTTCTCCCGCTCGGCGATCGAGGCGAGGTCGACCTGATCCAGGACGCGCTCGTAGTCCGCGAGAGCCTGCTCGGGCACCTCGATCCCCAGGTCCTTCTGCGCCCGCAGCACGGCGAGCCACAGGCGGCGTTCGAGCACCACCTTCTGCTCCGGGGACCAGATGGTGGCGAGCTCGGCCGAGGCGTAGCGGCCGGCCAGGACGTTCGGAATGCGGGGCTTGGAGGTCACGTGTCCAGAGTCTACTGGGCGGTCCACGGTCACCCGACGGCCGTCCGCGCAAGCCGGAGGCGTGCAGTCCTACGGCTCGATCGGCAGCAGCACCGGCCGCTTGGGTGGACGCCCGTCACCGGAGGGTGTGACACCCATGGCCGTCGAGCCTCTCATAGACCTCCGCCTGCGCAAGAGCAAGGACTTGAAAAATAGTTCCACCGCCGAGGTGTGACTTCTGAGGCGTCACTGCGCCCCTGGGGCTGATGAGATCCTGCGGCAGCCCGATTTGCCAGTCTCATCCACCGAAGTCTGCTTCGCTCAAAGATATGCAGTCTAAGATCTTGTCTCGTCGTGGACGGGCCTGTCACGCGAGAGGCGAGGGCGCAGTACTGGCGTGCGTGAAGTTGCTCTGATCAGGCGAAAACGGTCTCTCAAGTACCCAAGACGTCCTTTCCTGCGGGTCGTGAGGCGTGGATGTACTGGTCGGCCCAGGCGCTGATGATGTGGGCGGCTCGCTGCGCCTGCCCTCGTGCGGTCAGGAGGTGGTCTGCTCCTTCGAGCGAGACGAAACTTCGCGGGTGCCGCGCCTCGCGGAAGATCTCCGCGGCGTTGGCGATGTCGACAGTGTCGTCGGTGGGCGAGTGCATCACGAGCAGCGGCCGGTCCAACTCACGCACCCGGTCGTGCAGACGGGCACGGCGGACGTCCTCGACGAAGGCGCGCTTGAGGACCAGGGTCCGCCCGCCGACGAACCACTCGTGCTGCCCCTCGCGGAGCACACGGTCCACGACCGCGTCGTACTGGTGCTCCACGTGGCTGGGGTCGGCGGGCGCCCCGATCGTGGCGACCGCGCGGACGCCGGTCGCCTCGGTCGCCGCGGCGATGGCGGCGGCGCCTCCCCATGAGTGACCCACCAGCAGATCCGCCGGAGTCCCCCGCTCTGCCATCAGGTTTGCCGCGCGGACGCTGTCCTGGACCTTGACGGTGAAGGAACCATCACCCCAGTTGCCGTCGGAATCGCCGATCCCGAGGTTGTCGTAGCGCAGCATGCCGATCCCCTCGCGGGCCAACTGCTTGCTGACCCGCGAGGCGGCCGGCGAGTTCTTGCCGAGCGTGAATCCGTGGACGAAGATCCCCCAGCCCCGGACCTCGCCCTCCGGCAGGTCGATCGACCCGGCCAGCTCGGGGCCGACGACGCTCTTGAATCTCACTTCTTCGGACACGTTGCGATCACTCCGGCCGGGTGTTCGTGGAGGTCGGCGCGCCGACGAGCAGCTCGGTGATCTCCTTGGCAAGGTGCGGGCCGAGCTCGCCCCAGCCGTCCTTGTAGCCGTAGACGCCGGCCAGGGTGCGGGCCTCGTAGTCGCCGTTCATGATCTCGACGTCGTCCGCGGTGATGAGTCCCGGGTGGGCGAGGCCGACAGCCGACGAGACCTTCATCAGCTCCCTGCGCAGTGTGCGCAGGTAGACAGCGGCCCGGGTAGCCTTCGAGGTCGGGTCCAGGCCGCGGGCCAGCCACTGGTTCTGGGTGGCGATGCCGGTGGGGCACTTGTCGGTGTGGCACTTTTGCGACTGGATGCAGCCGATCGACAGCATCGCCTCACGGGCCACGTTGATCATGTCGGCGCCCAGGGCGAAGGCGACCGCGGCGTTCTCGGGCAGGCCGAGCTTGCCGGAGCCGATGAAGGTCAGCTCGTCGGTGAGCCCGAGCTCGGCGAAAGTGCCGTAGACCCGGGAGAAACCCATCCGGAACGGCAACGACACCGAGTCGGCGAAGATCCGCGGCGCCGCTCCGGTGCCGCCCTCGCTGCCGTCGACGGTCACGAAGTCGACGCCACGGTCACCACGCGCCATCAGCGCGGCCAGCTCCTGCCAGAAGCCCAGCTCGCCCACCGCGCTCTTGACCCCGACCGGCAGACCGGTCTCGGTGGCGAGCAGCTCGACGAAATCGAGCATCGAGTCGACATCGCTGAACGCGGTGTGCCGCGACGGGGAGGCGCAGTCCTTGCCGACGGGGATGCCGCGGATCTCGGCGATCTCCGGGGTCACCTTGGCGCCCGGCAGCATCCCGCCCAGGCCCGGCTTGGCACCCTGGGAGAGCTTGATCTCGATCGCCTTGACGGGGGCGCTCGCGACCACGTCCTTGAGCTTGTCGAGGTTGAAGCTGCCGTCCTCGTTGCGGCAGCCGAAGTACGAGGTGCCGATCTGCAGCACCAAGCCGCCACCGTTGCGGTGGTACGGCGACAGGCCGCCCTCGCCGGTGTTGTGCATCGTGCCGGCCAGCGCCGCTCCCTTGTTGAGCGCCGTTATGGCCGCGCCGGAGAGCGAGCCGAAGCTCATCGCAGAGATGTTCACGACGCTCGCCGGCCGGAAGGCCTTGGCGCGCCCGCGCGGCCCGCCCAGCACCTTGGCCGAGGGCAGCGGCGCCTGCGGGTCGTGCGCGTCGGGCAGAGCGCCGGCGAAGGTGCGCTGCTTCAGGTAGGCGTGCCCCTGGACGTGCTCGACGTCGACCTCGGTGCCGAACCCGAAGTAGTTGTTCTCCTCCTTCGCCGACGCGTAGATCCAGGTGCGCTGGTCACGGCTGAATGGGCGCTCCTCCTCGTTGGAGGTCACGATGTACTGCCTCAGCTCCGGCCCGATCGTCTCCAGCAGGTACCGGGCGTGCCCGATCACGGGGAAGTTCCGCAGCAGTGCGTGCCGCTTCTGGACAAGGTCGCGGGCTGCCACCAGCGCCACTGCTGTTGCGGCGACGGCGCCGATCCTCCGGGGCTGCATGAACGTTCCTCCTCGAGGCACGGCTCCCTCGCCACGCGGTGGATCCCGCTTGTGTCACATCGGGCGCCAGACGGCGCACGCAGTCAAGGGCGCGCCGACGCCATCGAAGAAAGCCGGAACGACTCTAAAGGGCCACACGAATATGCACAGCGACGGCGATCACACCACCCAAACGACCGGGCCCAGGCCTCGCCCGCACACCAGAGCCAGACATCAGCTTGTTGTTGGACCTCGCCGGTTCACCTGACCTGCTGATCTTGGTTCGTTTCCTGAGGCAGCAGGACGGCCGTTCGCTTCGAGGTGTCGAGCAACATCGCGTGAAAGAACGGCCGCTGGTGAAGAGTCTCGCCCCTGAACAGTCCGCTGACGCCACGCTGGGCATGCTGCCCCGCTTTCGTGTCCAGTTCCACGGCTGCCTCTACATCCGGGCGGATGCGCTCTTCGAGCTCACCGACGCGGTGCTGTGCTCGGACGGCCCGGTGACGTCGCGCTGGTCGAGCTGACACTCACAGCCGGGCACCGGCGTGGGCACGGCGCGATGTACGACGCGGTCAATCGCGGCTGGTTGGAGCCGCGCCGCCTACGGCGGCTGCAGGCCTCCACCCCGTTGCCCCGTGCGGCCGACGGGCGGGGCTCCGGGCTAGGGCCCCACCTGTCGCCAGTCCGTCACAGAGCCGGGGTTTGTGTGGTCCGCAGGGGTGACCCAGAAGGCTTTGCCCAGCTCAGCGCTAAACTGCGCGCCTGTCCGGCCGTCCCCGGAGGAGCGGCCGGTCAGCCGCCTGCCGACCCACGGCAGCAGATGCCGACGGGTGAACCTCACATCGGCGACGCGGCGCGCTGCCCACCCCGGCGGCACATCCGGCGGCAACGGCTCGTCCCAGTCGTACTGCGGCGGCAGACCCAGTGCCTGCCACACGGCCTCGGCCACCCGCTGGTGCCCCTCCGCGTTCAGATGCAGCCGGTCGTCCGCCCACAGCCGCCGGTCGCCGAGCACCTCGGCCCCGAACAGGTCCACGACCACTGCGCCGTGGCGTGCGGCGAGCGCGTCGACATGGGTGAAGAGCTGTTCCATCCGGGGCAGGAACCGCGTCGCCACCGGCCCGCGCCGCGCGGGGCTGCGCATCAGCACGAGCTGTCGGCAACCGGGAGCAAGCCTGATCACGGCTTCCTCCAGCCGCTCGCAGACCAGCTCCACGTCGCACTTGGGCCGCAGCACGTCGTTGAGGCCGCCAACCAGGGTCACCAGATCCGCGCCCATCGTCGCCGCGACGTGCGTCTGCTCCTCCACGATCTGCCCGATCAGCTTGCCGCGCACCGCCAGATTCGCGTAGCGGAAGCCGGGGGAGAGCTCGGCGAGACGACTCGCCAGGAGATCGGCCCAGCCACGGCAACTGCCGTCGGGCAGGTCGTCCGACATTCCCTCGGTGAAGGAGTCGCCGACGGCGACGAAGCTGGTGAGCGGGGCATTGGCGTCAGATCGCATGGCGCCGCGATCCTATCCGGAGCCCTTCCGCCCCTCACCGCAGGGAGCCTCACCGCACGCCGGGTCAGGTGCTCGCCGGCGCGTGGCCCACCAGCTCCCGCAGCACGTCCTCCATCGTCACAAGACCGACCGCGCGGCCGTCCGCGCCGACCACCGCGGCCAGATGCGCCCGTCCCCGCCGCATCGCGGTGAGCACGTCGTCGAGCGGCATCGTGGCCCGCACCCGGGTGATCGGACGCAGCGCCGAGGCGGCGAAGGGCTCCTGGCGGGGTACGGCGTCCAGCGCGTCCTTGACGTGCAGGTACCCCAGCACGCGGCCCGATGCGTCGGCGACCGGGAAGCGCGAGAAGCCCGAGGACGCGGCGAGCCGCTCCAGCCCGTCCGGGGTGATCCCGAGCGGCGCGTACACCACCTGCTCCGCAGGCCGCACGACCTCGCCGACCGGCCTGCGTCCCAGCTCCAGGGCGTCCTGCAGCCGCTCGGCCGCCCGCTCGTCGAGCAGCCCGGCCTGCCCGGCGTCGGTGACCATGCGGGCCAGCTCGGTATCCGAGAACGCCGCGGCCACCTCGCCCTTCGGCTCCACGTGCAGCAGCCGCAGCAGCGCGTCGGCGGAGGCGTTGACCGCGAAGACCACCGGCCGCAGCGCGTGGGTGAGCGCCACGAGAGGAGGCCCCAGGGCGAGTGCGGTGCGCGCCGGCTCGGCCAGCGCGATGTTCTTGGGCACCATCTCACCGAAGAGCATGTGCAGGTACGTGGCCGCGGCCAGCGCGATCACGAACGCGACCGGATGCACCAGACCGCCGGGCACGTGCGTCGCGTGGAAGAGCGGCTCCAGAAGGTGCGCGAAGGCAGGTTCCGCGACGGCGCCGAGCACCAGCGTGCACACGGTGATGCCCAGCTGCGCCGTCGCCATCAGCGCGGAGAGGTGCTCCAGGCCCCACACCACGCTGCGCGCCCGCCTGTCCCCGTCCTCGGCGAGCGGCTCGATCTGGCTGCGGCGCACCGAGACGAGGGCGAATTCGGCGCCCACGAAGAACGCGTTGGCGACCAGCGTCAGTGCGCCGATGCACAGCTGGAGAACGGTCATCGCGCCGCTCCCGTGGCACCTCCGGCGACCCCGCCGCCATCCCGTTCCTCGTCTTGTTCGTCGTCCTGCTCGTCACCCTCCGGCCCGGGCGGCGGCGAGGTGATCAGCAACCGTGCGGCGCGGTGGCCGGTATCGTCGGCCACTTCGAGCAGCCACCCGCCCACCTCCACGGTGTCGCCCGTCACGGGGATGCGGCCGAGCAGCGTGGCCACCAGGCCGGCGAGCGTCTCGTACGGCCCCTCCGGCACGCGCAGCCCCACCGCCTCCGCCTGGTCGATGCGGGTCGCGCCGTCCACCTCGTAGACCGTGCGGCCGTCGCCGGTCACGCGCAGGTACGCAAGGTCCGGCGTCTCATGCGGGTCGTGCTCGTCGCGCACCTCGCCGACGACCTCCTCGACGATGTCCTCCAGCGTCACGACGCCCGCCGTGCCGCCGTATTCGTCGATGACCACGGCCATGCTCTGCTCGCCGGAGAGCCGGTCGAGGAGCCGGTCGACGGTGAGCGACTCCGGGACCAGGAGCGGCTCCTTCATCAGCTCGGTGACGGGCCGGCGGTCGCGCAGGTCCGCCGGGACGGCGAGCACGTCCTTGATGTGCACCACCCCCACCACCGTGTCGAGGCCGCCGCGGTGGACGGGGAAACGGGAGAGCCCCGTCCGGCGGGTGGCGTCGGCGACGTCGGCCGCGGTCGCGCGCGCGTCGAGCGCCGTGACCTGAACGCGCGGCGTCATCACGTTCTCCGCGGTCAGCTCGGCCAGGTTCAGGCTGCGGATGAACAGCTCGGCGGTGTCCGCCTCCAGCGCGCCCTCCTTCGCGGAGTGCTTGGCCAGTGCTTGGAGCTCCTCGGGGCTTCGGGCCGAGGCCAGTTCCTCGGTCGGCTCGACGCCGATGCGCCGCAGCACCCGGTTGGCGGCACCGTTGAGGTGGCCGATCAGCGGACGGAAGGCCGCACTGAAGGCACGCTGCGGCGTGGCGACCGCCTTGGCGACCGGCAGCGGACGGGAGATCGCCCAGTTCTTCGGCACCAGCTCGCCGACGACCATCAGCACCACCGAGGACAGCGCCGTGCCCAGCACCAGTGCGATGGAGGACGCCGCTGAGCCGAGACCGGCGGCCCGCAGCGGACCGGTGAGCAGCTTGGCCACCGATGGCTCGGCGAGCATGCCGATGATCAGGCCGGTGACGGTGATGCCGAGCTGTGCGCCGGAGAGCTGGAAGGTCAGGCCCCGCACCGCCTTCAGCGCGCTGTCCGCGCCCCGCTCGCCGTTCTCCGCCGCCCGGGCCAGGATCCCCCGGTCCACGGTGGTCAGCGAGAATTCGGCGGCCACGAAGACGCCGCAGGCCAGCGCGAGGGCCAGGGCGAGGAACAGCAGCAGCACTTCGATCATCGGGGGACACCTCGCTGCCATGATCGGGCAGGGGCGGGCGGCACGCGCAGCGGCCGCGGTCGGGTACGGAAACACCAATAGTAAAGGATGAGCAAAGTGTGGGCGGACGCTCAGCGGGCGAGCAGCTTGGTCCAGCGGCTCCACTGCGGCTCGGGCGCATACCCCGCCGCACGCCAGGCGTGATGCGCCCGCTCGTTGCGGTCGAGCACCATCGCGTCCCCGCGGCGTCCGCCGAGCGCGACGAAGCGCCGCTCGGCGGCTTCGAGCAGATACGAGGCGATGCCTTGACGCCGCGCATCCGGGTGTACTGCGAGGCGGTACAGATGGCAGCGCCAGCCGTCGAACCCGGCGATCACCGTGCCGACGAGCACACCGTCGCGCTCGGCCAGCAGCACCGCCTCCGCATCGCGTTCGATCAGCCGCGCGACGCCGTCCCCGTCGTCGCTGATGCTCGTGCCCTCCGCCGCCTCATGCCAGAAGGCGAGCAGGGCGTCCACGTCGGCGGGCACAGCGGTACGTATCGCGACATCAGCCATGGTCGTCAGCAAACCAGCGGGCCCTGCCCCGGTCCAGCGGATTACTCACCGTCCTGCCTGCGAAGCTCAGCGATCACCGGGGCCATCTCCTCCATCGACGGCTCCAGCACGGTGACGTAGGTGAAGCCGAAGCGCTCGCGGTTGGCCCGCAGCCGCTCGGCGATCTCGCGCACCGTTCCGACCAGCAGGGTCGGCACCTGCAGGATCTGCTCCTCCGTCAGGTGCGGCGCGTACGGCTGCAGCTTGTGCGCCGCCGCCTGCGGGTCGTCGGTCACCGCCACGCGCTGGACGAGGATGTTCAGCTCCGGCAGAACCGCGCGACCGCGGGTGTACTCGCCGAAGGCCGCGACCCGTTCGGCGATCGTCTCCGCGCTCAGCAGGCGCATCGTCCCGGCGGGTTGTCCCGGTGCCTGCTCGGCACCGGTGAACGCGGCGATCTGCGCGTGGCGCGCCGCCAGCCGCAGCACCCGCTTGCCGTTGCCGCCGACCAGTAGCGGCGGCTTGGGGCTCTGCTCCGGGCGCGGTTCGTACTCGGGATCCGTGAGCAGCCGGTCCAGCTCTGCGACGGTGTGCTCCAGATGATCGACGCGGCTGCCGGGAGTGCCGAACGGTATCCCGGCGTCCTCGAACTCGGAGCGCACATAGCCGGTGCCGAGACCGACTTCGAGACGGCCCCCGGAGAGCCGGTCCGCGGTCGTCACCTCGCGGGCGAGCAGCGCGGGGTTCCAGAAGCCGGCGTTGAGGACGAAAGTGCCCACCCGGGGCCGCTCGGTGGCCTGGGCCGCGGCGATCAGCGACGGGAACGGAGCGGGCCACCCCAGGTGGTCGGGCACGAGGAGAACGTCGTAACCGAGCGACTCGGCATAACGGCACTTCTTCGCCCATTCGTGACCGGACGCCGCTTCGAGGAAGTTGATCCCGAACCTGAACTGCCGTGCCATGCAAGCCTCCTGAGGGTTCCGGTTTGCCGCCCCCATCTTCCCTGAGCACTGCCGCTCCCGTCGTCCCGTAGCCTCGGCGGCCATGGATGGGCTCATGGTGCCGCAGGCCGCACGCGACCGGCAGGTGCTGCGATTCGGCGTCTCGGCGCACGAGTGGTGCGACACGCCGCCGCAGCGGGTGGCGTCGCTCGCCGACCGCTGGCCGCTTACGCCCGGCGAGCAGCTCGGCAGCGGCACTTCGCGCGTGATCGCATGCCTGCGTGCCGACGGCACCGGCGCCTTCCTCAAGCTCACCCCCGATCCCGCCGTCGCCCGAGCGGCCCGCGGCCCGGCGGACCCGCACAACCGGCTGGTGCCCGCCCTTGCCGATGCTAGCGGATAAGCGCTAGCTTTATGTCATGGCGAAAACGCAGCTGAACGTGAGGGTGGACGAGGCCACCGCGGAGACCGCCCGTGCGCGGGCGTCCCAGCGCGGGATCAGCGTCAACCGCTACATCGAGGAACTCGTCCTCGGCGACCAGGGCGAGAGCGGCAGGACGTTCGTCCAGGCCGCCGCCGACTTCATGAAGCAGTACGAAAGCGTCTTCGCCGAGGAGTTCGGCGCGGAGCGAGAAGGCCGCCGTTGATCCTGTGAACCTCACCATCGACCTCGCTTGGCTCCTCATGGTCGCCGAACGCAACACGCCCGGAGACCCGCAGGTCACCGACTGGGGCGCGTTGCTGGCCGCCGTCGCACGTCACCAGGGTGAGATCTTCGGCACCCCCGTCTACCCCGACCCGCAGCTGCGCGCTGCCGCGCTCCTCCAACTGCTCGTCCACATCCCCGCGTTGGAGCGCTCCAACGCACTGTTCGCCACCGCCGTCGCCTACGCCTATCTCGTCGCAAGCGGGCTGAAGGTCGTCACCTCGCCCGAGCAAGTACGGGATCTGGCCCGGCTGGTGAAGGACGGCACGGCGGACGTCGGCCGGATCGCCGACGAGCTGCGCACCTGGAGCGCCGGCTGAGCACGCTGCCGGACAGGGCTCAGCCCGGTCGTCGCACCGTGGCCAGCACATGCGTGGCGCTCGGCACCGGCAGCCGCCCCTGCGGGATCCGCAGCCGTCGCAGCGTCTCCATGCCGAACCCCGCCGCCTCGACGTTCGCGACCGTGTCACGACCGGTGTGGCAACCGCCCATCAGCAAGGGCCAGCACGTGTGGTCCACCGCCCACTGGACCACCGCGGCAGCGGCCGAAGGCGCCCGGACGTGCTCGAAGATCCGCAGTTCACCACCCGGCTTCAGCACCCGGTGCAGCTCCGCGAGGGCGCGCCGCTGATCCCGTACCGAACACAGCACCAGGCACGCCACCGCGCCGTCGAAGGCCTCGCTCTTGACCGGGAGGCCCTCGGCGGTACCCGGCACCACATCCACCGGCAGACCGGCACGGCACGCGGCATCCAGCGCCAGCCGGCGCAGATGGCGGTCCGGCTCGATCGCCACCACCTCGCAGACCTCACGCGGGTAGTGCGGGAAGTTCAGCCCCGTACCGGCGCCGATCTCGATCACCCGCCCGGAGAGCCCGGCCAGCAGCTCCCGGCGCAATGCCGCCACGCCCGCCCGCTCGTCCATGACGGGCGCGATCCTGCTGTAGAAGCGGGCGAAAACCGGATGGTGCACGGCGTCCCGCGGGGCGCTCGCCTGTCTGTTCACGCCGCTGCCCCCTTCGTCGATGACCTGATGGTGGCCTGTCGGTGACCGCCCTCAGTGAGGATTGTCCCGCCGGGCAGGCGCATCAAACCGCGGCGGCAGCGAATGCGCCCGCGTCCCAGCTGCCACCCAGTTCAGCGGCGACCCAATCGGGTGCCGCGCGGCGGAAGGCGGACGGCGCAAGGCGGCCCGCGCCCTCCGGAACCGCCCCCAGCAGCGGCACCCCGGCGGTGCCGGGCAGGTCGGCGACGTTGCAGCGGGCGGCGAGATCGGGCTCGCGCGGCCAGCTGCCCACCACCACGCCCGGACACGTCAGGCCCCGCCGCCGCAGCTCACGCACGGTCAACTCGGTCGCGTTGAGCGTCCCGAGACCGGCCGGCGCAACGACGAGCACGGGCGCGCCCAGTAGCGCCGCCGCATCCGCCAGCGTCGCGCCCCGGTCGTCGAAGCGCACGAGCAGCCCGCCCGCGCCCTCGACCAGCACCAGATCGTGACCAGCGGCGAGCTTCTCCGCGGCTTCGGCCACCGCCTCCGCCCCGATCTGCGGCATCGCGGCACGCCGGGCGGCGGTCGCCGGGGCCAACGGCTCTGGGTAGCGGGCGAGTTCGGCCGTCGTGAGCGGGCCGGCGAGCCGCGCCGCCTCGGCGGTGTCACCGGGCTCACCGGCGCGCACCCCCGTCTGGGCGGGTTTGAGCACTGCCACAGTGCGGCCGCGGCACAGTGCCGCGGCCGCGATTGCGGCTGTCGTCACCGTCTTGCCGACCTCGGTCCCCGTCCCCGTCACGACGAGTACCGGCATCTCGTGCACCGCCTTCCCTCAGCCCTCACGCGCTGCCGCTAGCACCGCGCGGCAGATCCTGGCCACGTCGTCGTCCCCGGTGACGTAGGGCGGCATGGTGTACACCAGATCACGGAACGGCCGCAGCCACACGCCCGCGCGCACAGCGGCGCGGGTCGCCGCCGCCATGTCCACTTCGTGGTCCAGCTGGACGACGCCGATCGCGCCGAGCACGCGGACGTCCCGCACCCCCGCGATGCCCGTCGCGGGCGCGAGCCCTTCGCGCAGCCCGGCCTCGACCCGCTTGACCTCCAGCTGCCATTCCTGGCCGAGGAGCAGATCGATCGAGGCGAGGGCCACCGCCGAGGCGAGCGGATTGCCCATGAACGTCGGGCCGTGCGCGAGCACTGGCACCTCGCCGCGCGAAATGCCCTCCGCCACGCGCGTGGTGCACAAAGCGGCCGCCATCGTCAGATACCCGCCGGTGAGCGCCTTGCCGACACACATCACGTCAGGCGCGATCCCGGCGTGCCCGGCCGCGAACAGCGCTCCCGTGCGCCCGAATCCGGTGGCGATCTCGTCGAGGACCAGCAGCACGTCGTGCTCGTCGCACGCCTCGCGCAGCACCCGCAACAGTCCGGGGGAGTGGAACCGCATACCGCCCGCACCCTGCACCACGGGCTCGACGATCACCGCAGCCAGCTCGTCAGCGTGGCGGGCGACCGTTTCCCGCAGATGCGCGGCGTACGCCGGATCCGGCGCCGCGTCGAAGCCGGCGGGCGGGGCGTCGGCGAAGACCTGCACGGGCAGTGCACCCGACCACAGGTGGTGCATGCCGCCGTCCGGGTCGCAGACCGACATCGGCTGCCAGGTGTCCCCGTGGTAGCCGCCGCGCCACGTCATCAGCCGCCGCTTGCCGGGGAGTCCACGCGAACGCCAGTACTGCAGGCACATCTTGACGGCGACCTCGACCGAGACCGAACCGGAATCCGCGAGGAAGACATGCCGCAGCGGCTCGGGGGTGATCTCGACGAGGCGCTCGGCGAGCCGCACGGCGGGCTCGTGGGTGAGCCCGCCGAACATCACATGGCTCATGCGCTCCAACTGGCCGCGGGCGGCCTCGTTGAGCACCGGGTGGTTGTAGCCGTGGATCGCCGACCACCACGACGACATCCCGTCCACCAGCTCGGTGCGGTCCCCGCCGGGTTTGGCGATCCGCAGCCGCACACCGCTCGCCGACTCCACGAGCAGGGGAGCGGTGCGGCCAGGCATCGGACCGTACGGGTGCCAGACGTGCTGCCGGTCGAGCGCGAGGAGCCGGCCGACGGTGTCCCGCTCAGGCATTGGGCGGCAGGTCGGTGCCGGCACCGCGGCGGCGCACAGCGACCAGATCGGTACGGGCGTCGGGGGCCTCGGACGCAGTCCCGGCCGCCCCGGCGGACTCGCCTCCGCACGGCTCGCAGCCGCCGGCGGCATGCGAACCGCAGCCGCCGGCGCCGGCGCGGTGCTCCGGAAGCGTCGTGGTGCCCGCGCCCTCCACCTCGAACCCGGCGTCCGCGATCATCTCCAGATCCGCCTTGCCCGCCTGGCCCTCGCTGGTCAGATAGTCGCCGAGGAAGATGGAGTTGGCCAGGTGCAGGGCGAGCGGCTGGAGCGTGCGCAGGTGGATCTCGCGTCCTCCGGCGAGCCGCACCTCCACGTCCGGGCAGGCGAACCGCACCATCGCCAGGATTCGCAGGCACCGCTGGGGAGTGAGCTGCCATTCGCCCGCCAGCGGTGTGCCCTCGAAGGGGATGAGGAAGTTCACCGGGACCGAGTCGGGGTCGAGTTCGCGCAGGGCGAAGACGACGTCCACCAGATCCTCGTCGGACTCGCCCATGCCGGCGATCAGCCCGGAGCAGGCGGAAAGGCCGGCTGCTTGCGCCTGCTGGACGGTGGAGACCCGGTCGGAGAAGTCGTGCGTGGTGCAGATGTCGCCGTAGGTCGCCTCGGAGGTGTTCAGGTTGTGGTTGTAGGCGTCCGCGCCCGCCGCACGCAGCCGGTCCGCCTGCCCGTCGGAGAGCAGGCCCAGGCATGCGCACACCTCGACGCCCTCATGCCGGCTCTTGATCGCCTCGATGGTCTGCGAGACCCGGTCGACGTCCCGGTCGGTCGGCCCGCGCCCGCTGGCCACCAGGCAGACCCGCTTGGCGCCGCCGGCCACACCCGCGCCAGCGGCGGCCGCCGCCTCGTCCGGCTTCAGCCAGGTGTACTTCAGGATCCCGGCCTCGGAGCCCAGCCGCTGCGAACAGTACGAGCAGTCCTCGGGGCACAGCCCGGACTTCAGGTTGACCAGGTAGTTGAGCTTCACCCGTTTGCCGAACCACCGGCGACGCACCTTCCCCGCCGCGGCCACCACATCGAGCAGATCGTCGTCAGAGGTCGCCAGCACGGCCAGCGCCTCCTGGCGGGTCGGCAATTCGCGCCGCAGCCCCTTGTCCACCAGCGTCTTCAGCAGGTCCATGGCGCAGATCCTCGCTCACGGCATGGCCCCGGGCCAATGGCGGACCGCACAACACACGCCGATCAGGGTGTGTGGATCGCCACACACGGTGATGCGAACGCGATGGTTAGGTTGCTACCGGACCTTTTCCCGCCGACGCACCAGGATGGCCATGACCCGCGACCCGTTCGAGTGGATCGGCGACCGTGCCGCGGCCCGCCTCCGTGCCGGCCTGGTACGGGAGCTGCGCCCGCGGCCCGCTGACGCCGACGTGCTCGACCTCGCAAGCAACGACTACCTGGGTCTCGCCCACCACCCCGAAGTCACCCGGGCCGCCGCCGACGCCGCGCTGCGCTGGGGCGCGGGGTCCACCGGATCGCGCCTGGTCACCGGGACCACCGAGCTGCACACCGAACTGGAAGCCGAACTCGCCGCCTTCTGCGGCTTCGAGGCGGCGCTGGTCTTCGCCACCGGCTACGCGGCCAACCTCGCCGCCGTCACGGCCCTGACGGCCGCCGGGACGCTGATCGTCTCGGACGCCGGCAATCACGCCTCGCTCATCGACGGCTGCCGGCTCTCGCGCGCCGAGACCACCGTCGTACCGCACCGCGATCCCGAGGCGGTGGCCAAGGAGCTCGGTGCGCACGACGGACCCGCGCTCGTCGTCACCGACTCGGTCTTCTCCGTCGACGGCGACTGCGCCCCGCTCGCCCGGCTGGCCGCCGTCTGCCGGGAGCCGGGCGCGGCCCTGCTCGTCGACGATGCGCACGGTCTCGGCGTACTCGGCGAGGGAGGACGCGGTTCGGCCGACGCCGCAGGGCTCGCCGGAGCGCGCGGCCTGGTCTGCACCGTCACGCTGTCGAAGTCGCTCGGCAGCCAGGGCGGTGCCGTGCTCGGCCCGGCGCCGGTGATCGAACACCTGGTCAACTCCGCACGGACGTTCATCTTCGACACCGGCCTGGCGCCCGCGGTCGTCGGGGGAGCGCTCGCGAGCCTGCGGCTGCTGCGTCGGGAGCCCGACCGGGCGGCGAGCGCCCGCGAGGCCGCGCACCGCCTGCACTGGGGGCTGACCGACGCCGGACTCGACGCCGTGGCACCCGATGCATGCGTGCTGTCGGTGCGCGCGCCCGGGCCCGAGGCGGCGGTGCACTGGGCGGCGGAGTGCCGCGCGGCAGGGGTCGCGGTCGGCTGCTTCCGTCCGCCGTCCGTCCCCGACGGGATCTCGCGGCTGCGCCTGTCGGCGCGCGCGGACCTCACCGACGAGCAGATCGCCGAGGCGCTCGAGACGATCGTCCGCACGGCGCCGCGGAGCTGAGCGGATGCCCCGTACGGAGCGCGCCGACGAACCGGGCCATTCGGCCGCGGGGAAGAGTAGCGCGGGGCCGGTGGGAGCCCTGGAGTCGCGTACGGCGAGCATCCGCCACCTCGGCTGGGCGGTCTCGACGCAGTTGTTGGTGCCGCAGCTGTATCCACCTCGCGCCGCGCTGGAATGGGGCAGAGCCGCCCGGGCGGTGACCGCGCTCGCGTAGGCGGGCCCGCAACAGGCCGGGGACGACGCAGGTCTCCAGCGTTCGGGCGCGACAGGCGTCGGTCTCCGGGTGATGAAGTCCCGGTAGGAGGGCGGGAGCAACTCCCGGTACTGTTGCCACCAGCCACGACGGCCGGTCCGCCGCTCCCCGGCAAGTGCCCCGAGCACACGCCGCAGTTCGGGCTCGGCCGTCGCGTACAACGCCAACAGCCTTATCACATCGGCTGGGTTCGCGGCGCTTCTGCCGGTCTCCATCCGGCTGACCTACGACTGGTGCCACCCCACGCGCTGGGCCGCTTGGACGCTGGTCAGGCCGGCCAGCTGCCGCTGGCGGCGCAGTTCCGCGCCGAGTGTGCGCCGGCGCACGGCTGGTCCCCGCTCCATGCTCCACGTCACCTCCGGATCCGGGACGCCTCGTCGGGCGCCAAGGCGACAGTGTGCAGCGCAAATCCGGTCTCCCGTAGCAGAGTTCACTGCTTTGAGGGACAGATATATGCAGAGGTTGGTGGATCGCCCGGTTCGGCGGCAGCATGGATGGCACTCTGGTGCGTAGCAGCACTCCGGGAAGGTTGCCGCTGACATATCCGTCCGCGGGAGCGCTCGGGTACGCCGACCGCCGGAGTCCCGGAGCCGGCGGAAAAGGGACAACGTCGCCATGGCAGACCATCAGGAAGCATCCGTCACCCTTCCGAGCGACCCTGCCTCGGTGACCACGGCTCGCAAATACGTGGCCGCAATCCTCGGTGAATGGGGACTGCCCGACGACGCTCCCGCCGGCGACACCGTGGCGCTGATCGTCTCGGAGCTCGCCACCAACGCCGTGCAGCACACCTTCGGGCAGTCGCCCACCTTCACCGTCGACCTGCGCCTCGACCGCGACGAGCAGTTGAGGATCGGGGTCACCGACAGCCATCCGCGCTGGCCGCAGCGGCTGCCCGCGGCCGTGCAGCAGGACAACGGCCGCGGCATGGTGATCATCCGTTACCTCACCGCCGAGTCGGGCGGCCGGATGTCCGTCACCCCGACGGAGGAAGGCGGCAAGACGGTCTGGATCAGCCTTCCCTGGGCCGTCCCCGCGCGGTGACGTCCTCCAGCAGTGACCTTTCTCAGTCGTCTCTCATTCCTCGCTCAATCGTCGCTCAATCGTCGTCCACCCGGCCGTACCAGACGTCGTCCGACCAGATCCGCTCCAGACGCACCAAGCCCCCGCTCTTGGGGGCGTGCAGCACTTCGCCGCGTCCCGCGTAGAAACCGACGTGGTAGATGCTGTCGCCGTAGTGGAAGAAGACCAGGTCGCCGACCCTGCGGTGGTCGGGTCGAATGTGCACGGCGTAGTCGTACTGGTCTTCGGCGGTGCGCGGGATGTCCTCGCCGGCCTGCTCGTAGGCGAACTGCGTCAACCCCGAGCAGTCGAAGGCATCGGGTCCGGCCGCTCCCCACGCGAACGGCGCCCCCTGCTCGGACTGCGCAATGTGGTAGGCGCGCATCGCCAAGGTCTCGTCGGCCTGGGCCCGCGTGGTCATTCCCGGTATCAGGGAGGTTCCGGCGAGTGCGGCCGCGGTGAGCATGGAGGTCGCGCCGATGCGGGTGAACAGCGCGGGGACAGCCGGTCGGTACAGATGCGCGGTCATGCGCGGCCCTTCGTCGTCCGCCTGCGAAGGGTGGCCTGTCGGGTTCGGACAGACGAAGTCATGCCCGGCCGCTTCCGCGGCTTCACCCCAAGGGGTCGGCCTCACCGGCCGGCCCCGGTCGTGAGCGGGTCCTCCGCTCCTGCCGTCAAACGGATCGTCATGTCGTCCGGGCAGCGGCAGGATTGGGCGTCCGCCGGGACCGCCCCGCCACTGCGGCGGGGGCTTGTCGTTCCAGGGACAGTCGCGCACACGCGCAGTCGCTTCGCACCACGGCGGGGTCTGTACGGATGTCGGCCTGCCGGGTGATTCAATCGCGAACGCACGGGATCGCGGGCAGCCGGGTGCGCCGCTCACCGTCGAGCACGCGCAGCGCACGCAGCAGTGGAGCGCCGTGCATCTCGCGCTCGCCGCGTTCGTACATCCGCTCCAGCGCCGCCCGCAGCGCCTCGGCCCGGCCCACCAGGGCCTGCGCCGCCCGCAGCGCCGAGTAGGTGTCCCCGCACCGGGCGGGGTTGACCCGGCCGAGCAGGTCGGCCACCTCCAGGTAGCAGTCGACGAGCTCGCCCTCCGCCCGGGTGAGCGCGGGCATCCTCGGCAGCTCCGGCAGCACCCCCGCTCACCCCTTGCCGCGCGGCTGCGAGGCCTTGCGGCTGCGCGTGAGGTGATCCACGATTCCGTACTCCTGCGCCCCTTGGCCGTCGAGCACCGTGTCCCGTTCCATGTCGGCGTGGACGCCTTCGATGTCGCGTCCCGTGTGACGGGCGAGCATCCGCTCCAATGTCTCGCGCTGCCGCCCGACCTCCGCCGCCTGGATCTCCAGGTCCGACGGCTGGCCACGCGTCGGCTCGGCGATGAAGGGCTGCTGCAGCACCACGCGTGAACCGGGCGTCGCCAGCCGCTTGCCGGGTGTCCCGGCGGCCAGCAGCAGCACTGCGCACCCGGCGGCCTGGCCCAGGCACACCGTCTGGATGTCGCACGAGAGGAACTGCATCGTGTCGTAGATCGCCGAGGCGGCCGTGAACGAGCCGCCGGGCGAGTTGATGTAGAGCTGGATGTCCTGGCCGGGCGCGGAGTGCTCCAGATGGATCAGCTGCGCCATCACGTCGTTGGACGACGTGTCGTCGATCGGGGCGCCGAGCATGACGACGCGCTCGGAGAGCAGCTTGGAGTAGGGGTCCATGGTGTGCACGCCCTGCGACGTGCGCTCGGTGAACTCCGGCACGACGTAGCGGCCGGTCGGCGGGTTCGTCACTGGCACCTTCCACCTCCGCGGGGTGAACCTGCTTCACGTCAAAATGTACAGGACGTACATCCCGTTATGATGGGGAGCATGACCCATGAAGTCCCGGTGACACAAGCCCGCGCCGAGTTCGCCGAGCTGATCAACCGAGTGGTCTACGGCGGGGAGCGCGTCGTCGTCACCCGTCACGGCAAGCCTCTCGTGGCCCTGGTCACCGCCGCCGACCTGCGGCGACTGGAGGAGGGCGAGGCGGCGGCGGAGGTCGCGGAGGAGCAGGTGGTCAGCACCGTCTCCACCGTCCGGCAGAGCGTTCCGGCCACGGGTGAACGCCACCGCTTCGGCATCGCGGCCCAGCACGGCGACCCATCGCGGGCCCGCCGCGACTGATCGCGCCCGGCCGGGAAGGACCTCGATACGAGGTCTCATACGGATGAAACACCGCTGACACGGTGATGTAATCACGATGCAAAATGCTCGGATGTGGCTGGTCAAGAGCGTGAAGACCGGGGGTACGGTGCCTTCCGCATCCCGGTATGACTAATCCGCATCCCGGGCAAGTGATCGTGAGGTGGTACGCGTGCAACTGAGCCCGCACGAGCAAGAGCGACTGCTCATCCATGTGGCGGCCGACGTGGCCGAAAAGCGACGCGCGCGAGGGCTTCGGCTCAACCACCCGGAGGCGGTCGCGCTCATCACCTCACACATCCTTGAAGGCGCCCGCGACGGCCGGACCGTCGCCGAACTGATGTCCTCCGGCCGGAAGGTCCTCAGCCGGGACGAGGTCATGGAGGGCATCCCGGAGATGCTGCACGACGTGCAGGTCGAGGCCACCTTCCCGGACGGCACCAAGCTCGTCACCGTCCACGACCCCATCATCTGACGGGACGGGCCGCACCATGATCCCCGGAGAGATCCTGTACGCGGGCACGCCGGTGGCCCTCAACGAGGGCAAGCCGGTGACCCGGCTGACCGTGCTCAACACCGCCGACCGGCCCATCCAGGTCGGCTCCCACTACCACTTCGCCGAGGCCAACCCGGGCCTCGACTTCGACCGTGCCGCTTCTCGGGGCCGCCGCCTCGCGATCGCCGCCGGCACGGCGGTGCGCTTCGAGCCCGGCATCCCCGTCGAGGTCGAACTGGTCGCCATCGCGGGCGACCGCGTCGTCGCCGGCCTGCGCGGCGAGACCGCAGGACCCCTGGAAACGACCGGTGAGGACGCATGACCGAGCTGACCCGTGCCGCCTATGCCGATCTGTTCGGCCCGACGACCGGCGACCGCATACGTCTCGCCGACACCGACCTGCTGATCGAGATCGAGCGCGACCTGTCCGGCGGTCCCGGACTCGCGGGCGACGAAGCCGTCTTCGGCGGCGGCAAGGTGATCCGCGAGTCGATGGGCCAGTCCCGGGTCACCCGCGCCCAGGGCGCGCCGGACACCGTCATCACCGGCGCCGTGGTGCTCGACCACTGGGGCATCGTCAAGGCCGATGTCGGCATCCGGGACGGGCGCATCGTCGCCGTCGGGAAGGCCGGCAACCCCGAGACGATGGACGGCGTCCACCCCGCCCTCGTCATCGGCCCGGAGACCGAGATCGTCGCCGGCAACGGCAAGATACTCACCGCGGGCGCCATCGACGCCCACGTCCACTTCATCTGCCCGCAGCTCGTCGACGAGGCGCTCGCCTCGGGGATCACCACGCTGGTCGGCGGCGGCACCGGCCCCGCGGAGGGCAGCAAGGCGACCACCATCACCCCCGGCGCCTGGCATCTCGCCCGTGTCTTCGAGGCGTTGGAGTCGTCGCCGGTCAACATCGGCCTGCTCGGCAAGGGCAACACCGTCAGCGCCGAGTCGATGCGCGACCAACTGCGGGCCGGAGCCGTCGGCTTCAAGATCCACGAGGACTGGGGTGCGACTCCGGCCGCCATCGACGCCTGTCTGACGGTGTGCGAGGAGAGCGGCGCACAGGTCGCCATCCACACCGACACCCTGAACGAAGCCGGCTTCGTCGAGGACACCCTCGCGGCGATCGCCGGCCGGGGCATCCACGCTTACCACACCGAAGGTGCCGGCGGAGGCCACGCGCCCGATATCATCACGGTCGTCTCCCGGTCCAACGTGCTGCCGTCCTCGACGAACCCGACGCGCCCGCACACCGTCAACACCGTCGAGGAACACCTCGACATGCTGATGGTCTGCCACCACCTCAACCCTGCGGTGCCGGAGGACCTGGCCTTCGCCGAGTCCCGGATCCGGCCCTCGACCATTGCCGCCGAGGACGTCCTGCACGACCTGGGCGCGATCTCGATGATCTCCTCCGACTCCCAGGCGATGGGACGGATCGGCGAGGTCGTGCTGCGCACCTGGCAGACCGCGCATGTAATGAAGCGACGGCGCGGCGCGCTCCCGGGCGACGGGCGGGCCGACAACCATCGGGCTCGTCGATATGTCGCCAAATACACCATCAACCCGGCCGTCGCCCAGGGGCTCGACCCCGAGATCGGCTCGGTCGAGGAGGGCAAGCTCGCCGACCTGGTGCTGTGGGAAGCTGCGTTCTTCGGCGTCAAGCCGCAGTTGGTGATCAAGGGCGGCCAGATCGCCTACGCACAGATGGGCGACGCCAACGCCTCGATCCCGACGCCGCAGCCCGTGCTGCCCAGGCCGATGTTCGGGGCCACCGGACGGGCACCGGCCGCCAACTCGGTCAACTTCGTGACGCAGTCCGCCCTCGATGACGGCCTCGCCGAACGACTGGGCCTGGACAAGCGATTCTGCGCGATCGGTTCCACCCGCGCGGTCACCAAGGCCGACATGCGGGAGAACGACGCGCTGCCGCGCGTCGAGGTCGACGCCGACACCTTCACCGTCCGCATCGACGGGGACGTCGTCGACCCGGAACCCGCCATTGAACTCCCGATGGCCCAGCGCTACTTCCTCTTCTGACGAGCACCTGTGAGTACCTGATGAGAACCGCATCGCACGCCGACGCCGCCAGGGGCGCGCTGCTGGTGCTCGCCGACGGACGGTTCCCGGCGGGCGGGCACGCGCACTCCGGCGGGGCCGAAGCCGCCGTGAAGTCGGGCCGCCTGCGTGACGCGGCAACACTCGAATCGTTCTGCCGCGGCCGTCTGCACACGGTGGGTCTGGTGGCCGCGGCCCTCGCCGCCGCGGCCGCTGCCGGGCTCGACCCCGTCCTCCTCGACGAGGCCGCCGACGCCCGCACCCCCTCGCCCGCGCTGCGCGCCACCGCCCGCAAGCTCGGACGTCAGATGATGCGCGCCGCCAGGGCCACATGGCCGTCGCCCGCACTCGACACGCTGGCGAAGGCACGCCCCCGCGGCGCCCACCAGCCCGTGGTGCTCGGCCTGGCCGCGGCCGCCGCCGGCCTCGGATCCCTGGACGCCGCGCACGTCGCCGCGTACGAATCCGTCAGCGGACCGTCCACTGCCGCGGTACGCCTCCTCAGCCTCGACCCGTTCGACGCCACAGCGGTCCTGGCGCGGCTCGCCCCGGAACTCGACGCCACCGCCGCGGCCGCCGCCGACGCGGCCCGCCGCGCGCTCGAAGACGGCACCGACGCCCTGCCCTCCGCATCGGCCCCGCTGCTCGACATCGCCGCCGAACAGCACGCCGCCTGGCCCGTACGGCTCTTCGCCTCCTAGCCTCCCCGCACCGCACGCAGCACCCGGAGCACACCATGCACCTCGATCACACTGAGACCTACCCGCAGCGCCACACGTACAGCGCAACCGCCGCCCGCCCCGACGGCACCCGCCGCGCCCTGCGCATAGGGCTCGGCGGACCGGTCGGCTCCGGCAAGACCGCGACCGTCGCCGCACTGTGCCGCACGCTGCGCGACGAACTGTCCATAGCCGTCGTCACCAACGACATCTACACCCGCGAGGACGCGGAGTTCCTGCTCCGCAACGCCGTGCTGCCGCCGGAGCGGATCAGCGCCGTCGAGACCGGCGCATGCCCCCACACCGCGATCCGCGACGACATCTCCGCCAACCTCGAAGCGATCGAGGAGCTGGAGGAGAAGCTCGGACCGCTCGACCTCGTGCTCGTCGAGTCCGGCGGCGACAACCTGACCGCGACCTTCTCCAAGGGGCTTGTGGACGCCCAGATCTTCGTCATCGACGTCGCGGGCGGCGACAAGATCCCCCGGAAGGGGGGCCCCGGCGTCACCACGGCCGACCTGCTCGTGATCAACAAGACCGACCTCGCTCCGCTCGTCGGCGCCGACCTCGGCGTCATGGCCCGGGACGCGAAGGCTCAGCGCGGCGACCTGCCGGTCGAGTTCACCTCCCTCGTCGCCGAGGACGGCGTCGCGCCGGTGGCGTACTGGGTGCACGAGCAGCTCGCGGCCTGGACCTCGGCACCGGACGCGGCATGACCACCGCCCTTGCCGGCAGCGTCCCGCGTGCGGGCGTCCGGGCCACCGCGCGCATCGTCGCCGTGGCCGATGGGCGCGGTGGCACCGCGCTGCCCGTGCTCGCAGGGGAGGGGCCGCTCGCGCTGCGCCGGACGCGGGCGTCCGGGCCGGACACACACGTGACGGTGGTCGGCGCGATGAGCGCGCCGCTGGGAGGCGACCGGATCGTCGTGGAGGTGACGGTGGGCGCCGAAGCACGGCTGACCGTCGGGGCGTCGGCCGCCACGGTGTCGCTGCCGGGGCGTACGGGCGGACGCGCCTCGTACGACCTACGGCTCACCGTCGGTGAGGGCGCGGAACTGCACTGGCTGCCCGAGCCGGTGATCGCCGCGGCAGGCAGCGATCTCATCATGACCACGCGTGTCGAACTCGCCCCGGGCGCACGCCTCGTGCTCCGCGAGGAGCAGGTGCTGGGGCGTGCACGGGAGGAGACCGGACGCCTCGTCAGCAGGCTGCTCGTCCGTCACGACGGACGTCCGCTCCTCGACCAGGAGCTCGCCTTCGGACCTGATGTGCCGGGCTGGGCGGGGCCGGCCGTCCTCGGGGAGTACCACGCGGCCGGGCAACTCCTCGTCGCCGGCCTCGGGTTCGACGACACCTCGCCCGAGCCGCGCCTGCTCGGTGACACGTCGGGTGACGGCGACGCGGTGCTGGCGCCGCTCGCCGGCCCGGCCGTTCTCGCCACTGCGATCGCCCCGGACGCGCTTCGCGTGCGGCAGCTCCTCGACCGTGCGGTCACATGCGTCGCAGCACACCGCGGATGAAGGCGGCCTGGCCCGCGTGCTGCAGGTCGTCGGCGATGACGCTCACCAGCCGGACGCCCAGTGTCACGGGCGGGGTCCAGCTTTCGTCGACGATGCGGTCGAGCGCGGCGGCGCTGACGCCGTGGACGTACCGCACGGTGTGCTCGTGCACCGCGTCGTAGTAGCCGGTGAGCAGTGACGGGGAGTCCACACGCACCTTGGCCACGTCGGCCGGGGTGTGGCCGTAGCCGGTTGACGCGGCGGGGAAGGGCAGGGCGAAGCGGTTCGCCCAGCCCTGGGCGGTCCAGATCTGCTCAGTGCCCGCGACGTCGGCGATGTGGTCGTCCTGAATGCGTGTCAGGTGCCAGACGAGCCAGGCGATGGAGTTGCCCCGGCCGTCGATCCGCGCCGACAGCTCGTCGGCGCCGAGGTCTTCGACGGCCTCGTACACCGTCTCCTGGATGCGGCTGAACGCATCGGCCAGCAGATCCGAGCTCTTCACCGGTAATCCTTTCCTGCCAGGCCCGCGGGCATGTCCGCCGTGATTCAGCCTCTCACGGTCGTGCGGCCTCGCGGCGACGGTGGCGCGCCGCGAGGCGGCATTGTCCTTCGCCGGGTGCGGCTTTTGTCTCACGGCTTCGGCGCAACGTAGCCGCCACTGACCCGGCCCACTCACCCCGAGCCCTGTGTGGCACTCAACCGAGCGGTAGCGGTCGCCGAGGTCGAGGGAGCACAGGCAGCGCTCGCCCGCGTCGACGGCCTTGACCTCGACGGCTACCACCTCTTCCACGCCATCCACGCCGATCTGCTCCGATCTGCCCCGGCGCCTGGGCCGCACGACCGAAGCGGCACGGGCCTACGTGGTGGCGATCGCCCGTACCAGGAATGCGGCCGAGCGCGATTTCTTCGAACGCTGCCGCCGGGCACTGGAAGGGTGACTGCGCCGGTCCGCCCTGTTGCCAAGGCGGCCTATCGCGATATAGCTTGACTGCAGTCGCGTCCGCGGACCACTGCGGAAGCCCGCCGTCGAGAGCCGAGGGAGCAGCCATGCCCGCAGCAGCCTCCGAACCCGCGCCGGAGCGCGGCCGTCTCGCCAAGCTGCCCGGCTCCGCACCCGCGATGCGCGCCTCGGACGAGGAGCGCGACCGGGTGGCGGCGGTGCTCGCCGACGCGCTGGCGACCGGACGGCTGGCCGCGGACGAACACGCCGAACGCCTCGAAGCGGTCTATGCCGCCCGTACCCGGGAAGAACTCGCCCCGCTCACCGCCGACTTGCCCGAGCCGTCCGAGCCCGCCGCTCTGCCCGTACACCTCGACGACGCGCGAGTCACGGCGCTGTTCAGCAAGATCAGGCGCGGCGGTCAGTGGCCGGTGCCGCCGCACACCGTCGTACGCTCCCGCTTCGGCGCCGTCGTGCTCGACCTGCGTCACGCGATCTTCACCCGCCGCGAGGTCGTCATCGAGGCGGGATCCTTCTGCGGCAAGATCGAGATCTATGTGCCGGAGAACGCCCAGGTGTACGACACCGGCACCGCCGTGTTCGGCAAGCGCTCCCAGCGCGGTCGCAGCGGCCCCAAGGAGGACGGCGGCCCGGTCATCCGGATCACCGGGCGTTCGCTCTTCGGGCATGTGCGGGTGTGCCGCGGGCGCACCGGCTGGCTCTGGGGCAACTGGGGCTGGGGCGACTGGCACTGAGACACCCGCCCGGTGACCGGCACGCCCGCCGGTCACCCGCCGTGTGCCGCGAGCCACGCGTCCTCGGCCGCGTAGCCGAACAGGTCGCCGTGCGGGTCGTAGGTCTCGGCCATCAACGGGAAGGCCTCGCGCCAGTCCCGGCCGTCGAGTTCGGCGACCATCCACTCCACGGTGGCGGGCAGCGACTCCTCGTATCCCGTCGCCGGCCGGTACCCCAACTCGCGCTCGGCCGCGGACATGTCGAGCACCATCGGCCGGGGCACCGACCACGGAGTGGCACCCACGGTGCCCGCCTGCGGCGGCCCGTCCAGGAGCACGGTCCGTGAGCGATGCCCCATCACCGCGTCGATGGCCGAGCCGATCTCCGCCACCGTCGGCGCCTGCGGGTCACCGGCATTGAGCACCCGCGATCCGGGCTTCAGCGCGGCCAGCCGCACCAGCTCGGCGATGTTCGCCGTGTGGACCGGGTGGAAACGGCTCTCGCCGCGGTAGGCGAGCATCCGCACGGGCCGCCGGTCCAGCGCCCGTTTGACGAAGTACAGCTCGCGCGGCCGCCGGTTGAAGGGGCCATGGACGGTGCCCGCGCGCAGCAGCGTGCACGGCAGCCGGTCCTCCGCCGCGAGCAACTCCCGCTCCAGCGCCGCCTTCCGGGAGGCGTAGCTCTCCCCGCCGGGTGAGACCGTCGGCTGCGCTTCCGGCACCGGGACCGGCAGCTCGGGGAATCCGTCCGGCTCGCTCTGGGTGTCCAGACTGCGCCCGCGCTCGTCCTCGTACACCGCGGCGCTGGAGATCACCACCGCAGAACCGATCCGCCCCGCAAGGCCGATCAGCTGGGCCGCGTGTTCCTCGCCGTAGGCGACGCAGTCCACCAGGACGTTGCAGCCGTCGCCGAGCGCCTGAGTGAGCGCGGCGGTGTCCTCGCGGTCCATCGCGATCGCCTCGACCTCGTCCGGCCACGTCCCGTCCCGGTGACCGCCGAGCGAGGCGGCCCGCACGCGCCAGCCGTCCTCGGCGAGCGCGCGGACCACGGGCCGTCCGATCTGACCTGCGGCCCCGATCACCACAGCTGTTCTCGTCATGGCCCGGAGGCTACGGGGATCAGGCGATCCTGCGCAGCTGGGAGGAGGTCGTGTTCGCTTGGAGCTCAGCCTTGACCTCGCTGGCGTAGCGGTCGACGTACTCCTGGCGCGAGAGGTTCATGATCGCGTACATGATCTCGTCGGTGACCGACCGCAGCACGTACCGCTCGCCCTCCATCCCCGCGAACCGGGAGAAGTCCATCGGCTTGCCGAAGCGGATCCGCACCCGGCGGATCTTCGGGACGATCCTTCCCGGCGGCTGGATCTCGAACGTGCCGACCATCGCGCACGGGATCACCGGTGCCCGGGAGACGATGGCCATCGCCGCCACCCCCGTACGCCCCTTGTACAGCCGGCCGTCGTGGGAGCGGGTCCCCTCCGGGTAGATGCCCATCAGCTCACCGCGCCCCAGCACCGCGAGCCCCTCGCGCACCGCGGACTGCGCCGCCGTCCCGCCGGTGCGGTCGACCGGGATCTGCCCGGCGCTGCGGAAGAACGACGCGATCAGCCTTCCCTTCAGGCCGGGCCCGGTGAAGTACTCCTGCTTGGCGAGGAAGGTGATCCTGCGGGGAAGGATCGCCGGCATCAGGAAGTGGTCGGAGAAGGAGAGATGGTTGCCGGCAACGATCGCCGGGCCTTCCTCCGGGATGTTCTCCAATCCCTCGATCTGCGGGCGGAACAGCAGTCTGAGCAGCGGGCCGAGCAGTACGTACTTGAGCACGCAGTAGAACATTGCAGGCGCCTTTCGCTCAGTCGTCCCTGGTCGCCAACGAGCCGGCGGTGAGCAGCAGGAGGAGCACCCAGCCGGACCACAGCCACCCGTTCCCTCCGAGCGTCACCGAGTAGGCGCACGCCGCAACGAGGGCCACCACGGTGAGCACTGCCGTCGCCCGCGCGGATCCCGGCATCGAAGACCCACCTCCCCACCGGGCCGCCCGCACCGGCTGCGGTCGCGTCCCGTGGATCCATCCTCGCTCCGGGCAGCGCCGTGCGCCACGGGTTCGCCCCATATCGCCGGGCTCAGCCTCGGCCGTTCCCCTGCAGCGAGGCCAGGTAGGCGTTGTACGCCGCCAGCTCCCGGTCGCCGTCCCGGTCGGCCGCCCGGTCCTTGCGCCGGGACTGGCGCTGCTCGGAGACGTACCACTGGAAGACGAGCGCGAGCAGCACGAGCACCGAGGGGATCTCGCTGAAGGCCCAGGCGATACCGCCGGCGGCGTGCTGGTCGGCCAGGGCGTTCACCCCGAGCGAGGCAGGCGGGTTCTCGAAGGTCTTCACCATCGGGGCGGTGGCCATCATCAGGGCGATGCCGAAGAACGCGTGGAACGGCATCCCCATGAACAGCTCCAGGATCCGCATCACGTACCCGGGCCGGTGCGGTCCCGGGTCGACACCCATGATCGGCCAGAAGAACACCAGGCCGACCGCGAGGAAGTGCATCATCATCGCGATGTGTCCGGCCCTGCTGCCCATCAGGAAGTCGAAGAGCGACGTGAAGTACAGGGCGTACAGGCTTGCGATGAACAGCGGGATCGTGAACGCCGGGTGGGTGATGATCCGCAGGTAGCGGCTGTGCAGCAGTGCGACGAGCAGCTCGCGCGGCCCCCTGCGGCCCCGCCCTGCCGTCGGCAGTACCCGCAGGGTGAGCGTCACCGGCGCGCCGAGCAGCAGCAGGATGGGGGAGAGCATGCTGATGATCATGTGCTGCACCATGTGCACGCTGAACATCACCATGCCGTAGTCGTTGAGCCGGGTGCACATGGTCAGCGCCACGGTCACCACGCCCAGGGTGAACGCGACGACGCGCCCCGCCGACCAGGCGTCACCGCGGCGGCGCAGCCGTACCACGCCCCAGCCGTAGAGACCCAGCGCGAGCAGGCAGCCGATCAGGAAGAACGGGTCGTTGCTGTACTCCAGGCCCCGCCCGAGCGTGAACGGGGGCAGGTCCATCTGCATGCCCGCCATGCCCTGCCCGACCATGCCGTGCCCGCTGTGATCCATCCGCTCTCTCCTGACGCCTGCGGCGGCGCTCGTGCCTCGTCCCCGCCACGGCCATGCCGTGGTGTGCACGACATTGTGCCGATTCGGACCGGTGCGCCCGCTCCAGAGTAGAGCCGCCCCCGTCCGGCGGTCCGGGCGGGGGCGGCTCGTGGCTGACTGTGCTGCTGTCGGCCGGTCAGCGCGTCACAGGACGCACTCGGCCTCGATGTAGCGCTCGGCCGGAACCGTCTTGAGGTGCTCGACCGCTTCGGCCAGCGGCACCAGCGTGATGTCGGTGCCGCGCAGTGCCGTCATCATCCCGAACTCGCTGTTGTGCGCGGCCTCCACGGCGTGCCAGCCGAAGCGGGTGGCGAGCACCCTGTCGTACGCCGTGGGCGTGCCGCCGCGCTGCACATGGCCGAGGATCACCGGGCGGGCCTCCTTCTGCAGCCGCTGCTCCAGCTCCACCGAGAGCTGCCGGGCGACTCCCGCGAACCGCTCGTGGCCGTAGACGTCGGTGCCACCGGTGTCGAACTCCATCGTGCCCTCACGGGGCTTGGCGCCTTCGGAGGCCACCACGATGGCGAACTTCTTGCCCGCCTCGAACCGCTTGGCGACCATCCGCGTCAGTTCGTCTATGTCGAACGGCCGCTCGGGGACGACGATGGCGTGCGCACCCGCGGCCATGCCCGAGTGCAGGGCGATCCAGCCGGTGTGGCGGCCCATCACCTCGACGATGAGCACCCGCTGGTGGGACTCGGCGGTGGTCTTGAGCCGGTCGAGTGCCTCGGTCGCCACCATCACCGCGGTGTCGAAGCCGAACGTGACGTCGGTCGAGGCGATGTCGTTGTCGATCGTCTTGGGCACGCCCACGATCGGCAGCCCGGCGTCGGAGAGAAGGCGGGCCGCCTTGAGGGTGCCCTCGCCGCCGATCGGGATGACGGCGTCGAGGCCGAGGTCCTGCACATGGCCCTTGGCCCGCTCCACGCCGTCGCGCAGATGGGCGGGCTGTACCCGGGAGGAGCCGAGGATGGTGCCGCCCCGGGCCAGGATACCGCCGACCGCATCGAGATCGAGCTTGCGGTAGTCACATTCGAGCAGGCCCTTCCACCCGTCGTGGAAGCCGATGACCTCGTCGCCGTGGTCGGCTACGGCCCGGTGCACGACGGACCGGATGACGGCGTTCAGTCCGGGGCAGTCGCCGCCGCTGGTCAGCACACCAATACGCATTGCTCTCGCTACTCCTGCACCTGCAGATGACCGGTCGGCCGGACCCCGTCGTCCGGAGAGGTACCCCGCCACCCTACCGGGGCGAGGGAAATGCGACCCGACTTGCCGGTTTCGTTCCGGTTGCCGGGAAGTTGGCGGCGCCGCCGTGCGACGGCGCCGCGGGCGGTGATCGTCAGGCCGGCTGGCTCGCCGCTGCGATGCGCTCGGCGCGCAGTGCCTCGTACCACCGCTCGTCCACCGGCGGCAGCGCGTTCACGTCCAGTGCCAGCTTCAGCAGCATGTCCGCGATCTGCGGGTTCCGTGCCATGACCGGGCCGTGCATGTAGGTACCGAAGACGGTGTCGCACCATGCGCCCTCGGTGCCGTCGCCGGTGCCGTTCCCGCCGCCGTAGCGCAGCCGGGCGAACGGCCGGGCGCTGGGGCCGATCACCGTGTTGCCCTGATGGTTCTCGAAGCCGGTCAGCGGCGGCAGACCGAGCCGTTCGTCGACGTCGGCGAGGACGTCGCCGACGTGCCGGGCGCCCTCGTTGCGCACGCTGCGGACGTCGAGGACGCCGAGCCCCGGCTCGACGCGGCCCAGGTCGTTGATGAACTCGTTGCCGATGATCTGGTATCCGGCGCAGACGGCGAAGACGATGGCGCCGTTGGCGACAGCCCGGTTGATGCCCCCGTCGCGACGCAGCCGCTCGGCGGCGAGCCGCTGCGGACGGTCCTCGCCGCCGCCGATCAGATAGATGTCACCCGAGGTGGGGACCTGCTGGTCGGAGCGCACGTCGATACGGGTGACGTCGAGGCCGCGCTGCCTCGCGCGCCGCTCGACGACGAGGGCGTTGCCCTGGTCGCCGTAGGTGCTGAGCAGGTCGGGGTAGACCCACACCAGGCGCAGGCTGGAATCGCTCATGCTCGCAAACCTTTCCGGGGGTCAGTTGCCGATCAGGCGGCGGAGGTCCTGGAACGCGGTGTAGTTGGCGATGGCTTCGATCCGACCGGGGGGCGCGGAGCGCGCGGCCTCCGCGAGATCCGTGCAGACGTGGAAGTCGAGACCGGCGACTTCGAGCCGTACCGCCAGGTCCAGCTTGCGGTCGCCGAGGACGAAGATCGGGTGCCCGGCGAGCCGGGTGTAGTCCACGTCCCACAGCCAGGAGGTGTCGGTGCCGTCGGCGCTGCGGGCGTTCACCGACAAGATCACCGGCGCGGGCGGGCCGTCGATGAGCGAGAAGGTCTCCAGCCAGCCCGCTGGGTTCTTCGCGAGCAGCAGCCGCAGGTCACGGCCCTGGTACTGGACGACGTCGTAGCGCCCGGCGACCGCCTGGACGTGGTACATGCGGTCGAGCGCGTTCTTGGGGGCGATCCCGAAGATCGCGGCGACGGCGGCCGACGTCGCGGCGTTGGCCTTGTTGGCGCGGCCGGGCAGCTGCAGCTGGATCGGCCAGGCGACACCGTCCGGCGCGACGACGTAGTCCCCGGACAGCGCCCAGGTGGCGACGGGGCGGCGGAAGCCGCAGTCGCCGCAGAACCAGTCGTCGCCGGGGCGCTGCAGCACGCCACCGCACGACGGGCACGACCAGGCGTCGTCCTTCCACTCCTGGCCTGCGGCGACCCAGACCACGGTCGGGCACGAGGAGGCGGCCCAGGCGACCAGCGGGTCGTCGGCGTTGGCGACCACCACCGCATCGGTGCCGGACAGGCCCTCGCGCCACTTCTCGGCGAGCATCCGGGTCTCGGAGGCGCGGTCGAGCTGGTCGCGGGAGAGGTTGAGCAGGGCGATGGCCTTGGGGGAGACGTCGCGGGCGACGCCCGCGAGGTACTTCTCGTCGACCTCGATCACGCCGTAGCGGGCAGAGGAGCCGCCGGCGAGCGCGGAGGTGATGCCGGCCGGCATGTTGGCGCCCAGGGCGTTGGAGACCACCTCGCCGCCGGCGCGCAGTGCCTCGGCGATCAGCCGGGTGGTGGTGGTCTTGCCGTTGGTCGCCGACACCAGCACCACATCCAGGTGGTGCGCGAGCCGGGCCAGCAGTTCGGGGTCGAGCTTGAGTGCGACCCGGCCGCCGATCACCGATCCGCTGCCGCGGCCCGCGGCGCGCGACACCGCTGCTGCGGCCTTCCCCGCCGTCACGGCCAGTTTGGCCCGCGTCGACAGCGGCTCCGTGTTGCCTGCCATCGTCCTTCGATCCTCCTCGCGTCCGGCACCGGGCCACCCGCCCACGGCGGCTTCCGCCGCCGTGAGGGGGAGGAAGCCCGCGGTCGTCGGCGCTGCGCCGCGGCCGGGAAACTCCCGCGGTCCGCGCCGTTCCGCCGGGCGGGAGGCTTCGGTCACGGATCAGCCTATCGAGTCCCGGCGCCCGCTCTGCACCGCGGCGTCCGCGGCGCCGTACCCTTGCCGCCATGCGACGCGGCACCATCCCCGGATCCAGCGGAACCGTCCGGCCGGTCAGGCTCCTCGGCGACCCCGGACTGCGTGCCGCGAGCGCCGAGGTGACCGACTTCGGCGACGAGCTGGCCCGGCTGATCGAGGACATGTTCGCCACGATGTACGCCTACGACGGCGTGGGTCTTGCGGCGCCTCAGATCGGCGTGCCGCTACGGGTGTTCGTCTACGACTGCCCGGACGACGAGGAGCGGCGCCACCTCGGGCACGTGATCAACCCGCGGGTGGCCACCGCTGACGGGGTCACCGTCGCCGGGTCCGAGGGCTGCCTTTCACTGCCGGGGGTGTATGCCCCCACGACGCGCTTCGACCGCACTGTGGTCGAAGGAAGCGACCGGCACGGCAGGCCGCTGCTCGTCACCGGGACGGGGTTCTTCGCCCGCTGCCTCCAGCACGAGTGCGACCACCTCGACGGCGGGCTGTTCACCGACCGGCTCGCGGGGCTGCGCAGGCGCCGCGCACTGCGGGCCGCGCGGCGTGCGCCCTGGGCGCGGTGAACCGCCCCTGCAGCCGTGGCATCGGCGAGGCCGCTCAGAGCCCCGGCCCGCCGGGGATGTCGCCCGCGGCCGCGAGACGTCCCCACAGCAGATCGGCGAGGTGCCGCACCAACTGGGCGCGGGAGCAGGGGCGTTCGCCCAGCCACCAGTCGCCGGCGGCGTGCATCATGCCGACGATGCCGTGGCCCCACACCCGCGCAAGCTCCTCGCTGTTGGGGCCGAGGTCGAGGCGCTCGGCGATGATCTTCGCCAGCTCCTCGCCCAGCCGGCGCAGCAGCGGCGCGGTGTGGCGTCCGACGTCGAACCCCTTCTCGCTGTCCGGGGCGGTCTCGGCCTCGGTGGGGTGCATCAGGAAGCGGTATACCTGGGGGCGCGCCTCGATCGCCGCGAGATAGGCGTCGAGTGTGGCCTCGACGCGCTCGCGCCGCGCGCCGGGGGTGTCGAGGGCGGTCCGCAGGGTGACGAGCAGCGCGTCGGTGTGGCGCTGTGCGAGGGCCCGGTACAGCCCGTTCTTGTCGCCGAAGTGGCGGTAGAGGATCGGCTTGGTGATTCCGGCCTCGGCGGCGATGGCATTCATCGATGCCTCGGGCCCGTCCCGGAGCACTACCCGGTCGGCAGCTTCGAGCAGTTCCCGGCGACGGCGCTCCGCCGCCTGCTGCTGGTCCAGTCGTTGGCTGGTCTGCACCCGAGCCTCCCCGCCCGTCCGGTATCCGGATCGCCTCTGCTGTTTGCTCCTACGCAGCGCAACGTAACACCCCCGGACCGGATGACCTGCGCTGGAGTCGCGACTTGACAGGGCTACCGGTCGGTAACAGACTGGTGTTACCGTTAGTAACACCGTGTCGGCGGAGCATAGCACCGTCGGCATACCACAGTGCCGTCAGCACATCACGGCGCGGTGAGCGACCAAGGTGCAGTGGGAACTGCGTGGAGGAAAACGATGGGCGACTTCACACTCGAGCTCAACGACGACCAGAAGGGCGTGCGCGACTGGATCCACGGATTCGCCGCCGACGTCATGCGCCCGGCCGCCGCCGAGTGGGACGAGCGCGAGGAGACGCCCTGGCCGGTGATCCAGGAGGCCGCGAAGATCGGCCTGTACTCGATGGACTTCTACGCCCAGGCCTTCTTCGACCCGACCGGACTCGGTATCCCGGTGGCGATGGAGGAGCTCTTCTGGGGTGATGCGGGCATCGGCCTGTCGATCGTCGGCACCACACTCGCCGCCGTCGGCGTGCTCGCCAACGGCACCGAGGAGCAGATCGGCACCTGGGTCCCGCAGATGTTCGGCACGCCCGACGACGTCAAGGTCGCCGCCTTCTGCTCCTCCGAGCCGGACGCCGGCTCCGACGTCTCGGCGATGCGCACGCGCGCCGTCTACGACGAGGCCAAGGACGAGTGGGTGATCAACGGCACCAAGACCTGGGCGACCAACGGCGGCATCGCCAATGTCCACATCGTCGTCGCTGTCGTCGACCCCGAGCTCGGCGCTCGCGGCCAGGCCTCCTTCATCGTCCCGCCGGGCACCCCCGGGCTCTCCCAGGGCCAGAAGTTCAAGAAGCACGGCATCCGCGCCTCCCACACGGCGGAAGTGGTCCTGGAGGACGTGCGCGTCCCTGGCTCCTGCCTGCTCGGCGGCAAGGAGAGGCTCGACGAGCGGCTCGCGCGGGCACGGGAGAAGCAGCGCAACGGCGGCGAGCGGATCAAGAACGCGGCGATGGCCACCTTCGAGGCCTCCCGCCCCGCTGTCGGCGCCCAGGCGGTGGGCATCGCCCGCGCCGCCTACGAGGTGGCGCTCGACTACGCCAAGACCCGCGTTCAGTTCGGCCGCCCGATCATCGACAACCAGGGCATCGCCTTCACCCTGGCCGACATGCGCACTCGCATCGACGCCGCGCGGCTGCTGGTGTGGCGGGCCTCCTGGATGGCGACCGCGGGCAAGCCGTTCACGGCCGCCGAGGGGTCGATGTCCAAGCTCTACGCGGGCGAGACCGCGAAGTGGGTGACGGCCAACGCGATGCAGATCCTCGGCGGAAACGGGTTCACCCGCGAGTACCCGGTCGAACGGATGCACCGTGACGCCGCCATCTACACCATCTTCGAGGGCACCAGCGAGATCCAGCGCCTGGTGATCGCCCGCACCATCTCAGGTCTGCCCATCCGCTGACGCCGCTCCCACCGCTTCCACTCCTCGTACGCCGCCGGCGCCCCTCTTCTGCGGGAGGGGCGCCGAACTGTGCGGCAGGCGGGCGGAATTGGTGCGTAACTGCGTCTTGATCTCGGGCAGCGACGTCGACATGGCCGTGTCGTGCTGAGCCCGAGCGGCAACTCGCCCGACGGCTTCCCCAACTCGGGGCTCTGCGCCTGGCACGACTTCAACGGCACGGTCCCGTACACGAACATGCCCTACGTCCTGGACGGGGCTACGAGCGGTGGACCGGGCAGGTCACGATCGGGGGAGGTTCGCCGCAGCGTCATTGACCCAGTGCGTCGGGCGTCGCTATACGGAAAACAGGGCCGGTTGACGGGACAACCCTTCGCCGACGGGCCGTCAGGATCCGCTTGCGGCAGCGGTACGGTTGCCGGCGAGCGGATCGCGTTGCGGGCGGCCGGCGTCATCCGCCGGCCGGGAGGAGGCGCAGCCGTGATCCACACCGAACCCGTGCCCGGGGACATCGGGCTCACCCAGATCCCCGGCCCCGTAGGCAAGTTCATCGAATTCGGACAGTGGATCAACGGGAACGGCTTCAAAAACTACGAGCACGCGTTCCTCGTCCTGCCCGACGAGCAGCTGATCGAGGCCGAGCCCGGGGGTGCCCGCATCGCACCGTTGTCGGAGTACGAGCAGCGCAACGTGGTCTACGTCTGCCCCGCGACGCTCACCGAGAACCAGCGGGAGGCGATCTGCGCGGCGGCGCACCGCTACGTCGGGGTGCCCTACTCGTTCGCCGACTACCTGGCCATCGCGGTGCACCGCTTCCACATCCCCGCCCCCGGGCTGCGCCGCTACGTCGCCTCGTCCCGGCACATGATCTGCTCCCAACTGGTGGACCGGACCTACCTCGACGGTGGGGTGCACCTGTTCGCCGACGGCCGGTGGCCCGGGTATGTGACGCCGCTGGCGCTCTACGACCTGCTCGCCAGTCCGCCGCAGGCGTGACCGTCCGACTCCTGCAGACGGGGTGAAGGTTCCGCGCAGTGAGGGCAAGCGCTTTCTGGAGGGGTTGCATGAGCCTTCAACTATCGGGAAGTGTGGGGGGAGGCGCCTGCTGCCAACTCTCCGGCCTGGGCGCGCACTTCACCGGGGACGGTTGAGCGCGCCGTCCGCGGTGAATGGCGGGATCCCTCTGGCGCGGGAGGTCGGGGGGATCCCGCGCCGGGCCCTGGGCCTAGACCTCGTCCCGTCCCGCGCAGAGCCTGGCCGCCTGCGTCCGCAGCGCGTCGAGGAGCAGGCGGGCGCTGGCCGCGGTCGTCGTGCGGAGCATGGCGACGCCGATCTGGCGCGCCAACGGCGGGCCGTCGACCTGTCGTACGGCGAGGTCGTCGCGGTGCGGGCCGAGGGCGAGCCGCGGCAGGAGCGCCACGCCCGTGCCGGCGGCCACAAACCCCTGGATCACGCCGTAGTCGTCGGTGCGCAGCACATGGACCGGCTCGAACCCCTCGCGCTCGCACGCCCACGACAGCAGCCGGTCGCACGGGTCCCAGTCGGTCGTCCCGACGATCCAGCCGTCGTCCTTGAGCGCCGCGAGCGGCACCCGGTCCATTGCGGCGCAGGGGTGGCCCGCGGGCAGCACGAGCAGCAGCGGATCGTCGAGCAGCGGGAACAGCGCGAAGTCCTCCTGCAGGTCGAGCCGGTCGCCGGGCTGCGAGAAGACCAGGGAGAGCTGGAGTTCGCGGGCGCGCAACGCGTCGAGGAGAGTGGGCAGCTCGCCCTCGATGAGCGAGACGTGCACTCCCTGGTCGTGCAGGGTGCGGACGGCGGGCGGGAGGAGCAGCGCACCCGCGGTGGGGAAGGTGCCCACGCGCAGGGTCGCGGCGCCCCGCTCGACCATGCCGCGCACCTCCTGCTCGCCCAGTTCGACACGTTGCAGCACGGCCTCCGCGTGCGGCAGCAGCACCTCGCCGATCTCGGTGAGCTCGGCGCCGCGCGGACCGCGCCGCACCAACTGGGCGTCGAAGTGCGATTCGAGCGAGGCGAGGTGATGCGTGACGGTCGGCTGGCTGTAGTGGAGCGCGCGTGCGGCGGCGGCGAGGGAGCCGTGCCGCGCGATCGCGCGGAGCACCTGGAGATGGCGTAGATCGAGCACGGCGGCCTCGGATATAGACGGAATATGGACAGCTGAAGAGTAACCCAGCCACTGTCTCGTTGTTGGGTTCCTGTGAATCCTTGCGATGTGGGCGGTGGCGGGCCGCTTATGTGCTCCATGGTGCATTGTCCGATTTCTGTGTCGTTTTCTGGATGGTCGAGTGGGTGTTGTGCGCCCCTCTTTATCGTCTATTTCGGAACTGCTGAACGATGATCTTTCTCATCCGTGCTTCGCGATATACGGGAACAGTCTGCGGTTGCGCGTTCCGTGGGTCACAGGTGGTCGACGGCGTTCAGGAACGGTCATCAAATTGCCTTCCTTGAAAGGAAGTTGGCGTGAAGCGTTGTACTTGCAGGAAGCCATGCGACGGTGCCTCAGGTGGCCCTAATGGCCACCTGACTCACAGGTAACCCGACGCTGCGTCGAAGACGTGCCCGCACCTGTTTCCTGTCAACGTGATTATGTGTGAACGCAACGTGTGTATTCTGTGTTAGCGTCCCACGGCGCGACGCCGATTTGTGAAGGGAATCGCCGTGGGTGGCATGCACGATTTCAGCGGCGCCGGATGGGTTTCGCCTGTCCTCGCATACGTCATGGCGTGTGTCGGGTCGGCCCTCGGACTGCGCTGCACATGGAGCGCCGCAACGAGGACCCGGCGGAGCTCGAGGACCTCTTCCGGCTCGACCACCTGACCACGCGCATGCGCCGCCATGCGGAGTCCCTGATCATCCTCTCCGGCGCGGCGCCCGGCCGCGGCTGGCGCAGGCCAGTGCCGCTGCTCGACGTCGTGCGCTCAGCGGTCTCGGAGGTCGAGGACTTCCCGCGGGTCGACGTCACGCAGATTCCCGACGTCCACCTCACCGGTGCCGCCGTCGCCGACCTCACCCACCTGGTCGCCGAACTCGTCGAGAACGCCACTTCGTTCTCGCCCCCGCACACCCGGGTCCTCGCCCGGGGCCAGCAGGTCGGCTCCGGCGTCGTGGTGGAGATCGAGGACCGCGGTCTGGGCATGGGCAAGGAGGCGCTCGAAGAGGCCAACCAGCGCATCGCCGACGTAAGACGGATCGACCTGCTCGACACCGAACAGCTCGGCCTGTTCGTCGTCAACCGGCTCGCCCACCGGCAGGGCGTGTCGGTGTCGCTGCAGCGCTCCGCGTACGGCGGCGTGACCGCCGTCGTCCTGCTGCCCGAAGCCCTGCTGGAGGCCGAGCCCGCCGAACAGGTACCAGCCGAGGTCGCGTCCACGGCCGGCACCCACGCCCGGGCCGGCCAGGACGACCGGTCCGAGGACCGCCCCCGCCCGGCGCAGCTGCGCGCCGCCGACCGCCAGGGCGACGCCGTGCCGTTCCCCGCCCAGCGCCGCGCCCCGGAGAGCGAGCCCGCGGGCCCCGCCCGGCCGCGGACGCCCGGAGGGAGCATCCCCGTGCCCCACACGACGCCGGCTCCCGCCGCAGGCCCAGCCCGGGACGGCGGCGCTCCCTCGCAGAACGGCAACGGCAACGGCCACGGGAGCGGCCGAGGAAGCGGACACGGCATGGGCGAAGGAGCGGGCAAGGCGGCGGCCGACGGTCCCGCGGAACCGCTGCCGCGCCGCACCCGGCAGGCGAGCCTCGCGCCTCCGCTGCGCGGCCGCCCGGAGACCCCGCCCCGGTTCGTACCGCGCGATGCCACCGCGTCCGGTCCGTCCCGCCGCTCCCCGGAGCAGGCGCGGGCCACGATGGCGTCGCTGCGCGCCGGTTGGGCGCGCGGCCGCGGCACCGGTGCGCAGCGGCCCCCGGAGGCGGCCCCGGAGGAGCACGAGTCGAGCGAGATCCCGCCCCGAGGAGATGAATCACGATGACCGGCGACATCCGGCAGTCCGCCGAACTCAACTGGCTTCTTGACGAGTTGGTTCTCCCGGGTCGCGGAGATCACGCAGGCGGTGGTGCTCTCCGGGGACGGCCTGCCGGTCGGTGCCTCGGCGGACATGACGCGTGACGACGGCGAGCGGTTCGCCGCGATCGCGTCGGGCTTCCACAGCCTCGCCAAGGGGTCCGGGCGGCACTTCGGTGCCGGCTCGGTGATCCAGACCATGGTCGAGCTGGAGGGCGGCTTCCTCTTCGTCGTCGCCGCCGGGGACGGATCGTGCCTGTCGGTCTTCACCGACGCCTCCGCCGACGTGGGTCTCGTCGCCTACGAGATGGCCCGACTGGTCAGGCGGGTCGGCGAGCATCTGGAGACGCCCACCCGGGCCGGAGCGGCGAGCGGCTTCGCGGAACCGGAATAAAGGATTCTTCATGATCGACTCCTCCACGCCGCACTGGTACGACGACGAAGCGGGGCCGCTGGTACGGCTGTACGCGATGACGGCGGGGCGCGCCAGACCGGGCAGCGAGGTGTTCGACCTCATGGCGGTCGTCCAGGCCGTGGAACCGGACGAGCACGCGACGATGCTTTCACCCGAGCAGAACGCGATCCTGCAGTTGTGCGCGCAGCGGGCCCGGCCGGTGGCGGACATCGCCTCCGACGCGGGTCTGCCCCTCGGAGTCGTGCGCGTACTGCTCAGCGACCTGCTCGCCGCCGGGCTGATCCAGGTCAGCCGCCCTGTACCCCCTGCCCGATTGCCGGACGCACGGCTTCTCAAGAAAGTGATCGATGGTCTCCGAGCGCTCTGACGCACCGAACCCCGCCAGGTCCGCGCCGTCCAGTAACTTCATGGCGCTGAAGATCATGGTCGCCGGAGGCTTCGGTGCGGGCAAGACCACGTTGGTCGGCTCGGTCAGCGAGATCCGCCCGCTGCGCACCGAGGAGCGGCTGACCGAGGCCGGACGTCCGGTCGACAGCCTCGACGGCGTCGAGGACAAGGCCACCACCACGGTGGCCATGGACTTCGACCGGATCACCATCCACGAGGACCTGGCGCTCTACCTGTTCGGCACCCCCGGGCAGGACCGGTTCTGGTTCATGTGGGACGAGTTGGCCCAGGGCGCGCTCGGTGCCGTCGTGCTCGCCGACACCCGGCGGCTGCGCGACTGCTTCCCGGCCGTCGACTACTTCGAGCATCGGGGCATCCCGTTCATCGTCGCGGTCAACTGCTTCGACGGCGCCCGCCACTACCGTGCCGAGGAGGTGGGCTCGGCGCTCGACCTGGATCCGGGGACGCCCGTCGTGCTGTGCGACGCACGGGAGCGCGCCTCCGGCAAGGAGGTGCTGACCGCTCTCGTCGAGCACGCCAGCCGCCTGTACGCGGCACAGCTGGTCGACGACTCACACGGCGCATAGACGCCGGACGGCGCCGGTCCCTCGCACCGCACCGGCAGGGACCGGCGCCGTCCGGCACGCCCTCAGCTCCCCGAGGGCTTCGCCGGCGCGTCGATCGCGGTGAATTCGTCTTCGGTGAGCGGCGGTGCGCCGACCTCCAGCGACCGGTCGAGCATCGAGTACGACGGCTGGTGGCTCAGCGCCGGGACGTCGGATGTCCATGGGCGTTGCCTTCCGCTCAGTGTCCGTGCCGGGACAGCCGCAGGGTGACGATCTCGAACGGGCGCAACCGCAGCTCCACGCCGTCGTCTTCGAGTACCGGGCGAGTGGATACGTCCCGCAGCGGACGCTCCAGCAGGTCGCAGGCCGTGACGCCGTCGGCGTCGAAACCGGCGGTCAGGCGGGTGCGCGCCCTTCCGCCGCGTGACTCGTAGAGCCGTACGATCACGTCCCCGCTCGCGTCGTCGGCGAGCTTGACGGCCGAGACCACCACCGCGTCGTCGTCCACCGCCACCAGCGGAGCGACCTCGGCGTTACCGGGGACGCGGCGCTCGGGCAGGTTGATGCGGTAGCCCTCGCGGACGGCGTCGGCGATTCCCGCACCGGGAAGGAACGCGTGGCGGAAGCGGTGCACGCCCTGGTCGGTGTGCGGGTCGGGGAAGCGCGGGGCGCGCAGCAGCGAGACCCGCACGGTCGTGGTCGTGCCCGAGTCCTCCGCGCGGACGGTACGGGTCACGTCGTGCCCGTACGTCGAGTCGTTGACGATCGCGACCCCCCAGCCGGGCTCCTCCAGGTGGACGAAGCGGTGGTTGCACGCCTCGAACTTCGCCGCTTCCCAACTGGTGTTGGTGTGCGTCGGACGGTACAGGTGCCCGAACTGCGTCTCGGAGGCGTACCGGTCGGCATGGATATCGACGGGGAACGCGGCCTTGAGGAACTTCTCGGTCTCGTGCCAGTCCACCTCCGTGTCGATGTCGAGACGCTTCTCGCCGGCCGTGAGCGTGAGCACCTGGGTCACGCGCGAGCCGCCGAAGGAGCGCGCCACGCGCACCGACACCGCATCCGGGCCGTCGTCCGCCACCGCGACCTCGTCGGCGTCCGTCAGATCGGTGACCGTGTTGCGGTAGAACGCGTCGACGTCCCAGGCGTCCCACATGTTGGGGAAGTCGGGGTGGATCTGCAGCAGATTGGCCGCCCGGCCGGGGGCGACCGTCTCGCGCCCGGCCGCCACGTCGTACGCGGAGACCACCAGGCCCCGCTCGTCGATCCCGACCCGCAGCAGCCCGTTGTCGAGCAGGAAGCCGCCGCCCGGCCGCTCGGAGACGGTGCACCGGCCCTCGGCCGGCGCTGCGGGCCGCGCACCGCCCGCGGGCACCCCGCCGCGCCTGTGCGGCGCGCCGTTGAAGACGAGCACGGAACCCGACGCCGGGTCACCGGCGAGCGCCCGCTGTGCGTCCGCGATGACCGACTCCAGCTCCTCGGCCACCGCCGCGTACGTCTTCTTCGCCTCGCGGTGCACCCACGCGATCGACGAGCCCGGCAGAATGTCGTGGAACTGGTGGAGCAGAACGGTCTTCCACACCCTGTCCAACCGCTCGTACGGGTACGGGGAGCCGGCCCGCACCGCTGCCGTGGCCGCCCACAACTCCGCCTCGCGCAGCAAGTGTTCGCTGCGCCGGTTGCCCTGTTTGGTCTTCGCCTGGCTGGTGAGCGTCGCGCGGTGCAGCTCCAGATACAGCTCGCCCACCCACACCGGCGGGGCGGGGTACTCGGCCTGAGCCTTGGCGAAGAATGCCGCCGGCTTTTCCCATTCGATCCGCGCCGACCCCTCCAGGCTGCGCATCCGCGCCGCCTTCGCGATCATCTCGCGTGTCGTGCCGCCACCGCCGTCGCCGTAGCCGGTGGGCGCGAGGGAGCGGCCTGCTGCGCCCTTGTCCTTGAAGTTGCGTACGGCGTGGGCGATCTCCTGCCCTTTCATCGAGCAGTTGTAGGTGTCGACGGGCGGGAAGTGCGTGAAGATCCGGGTTCCGTCGATCCCCTCCCACCAGAAGGTGTGGTGCGGGAACTTGTTGACCTGGCTCCACGAGATCTTCTGCGTCAGCAGCCACTTGGAACCCGCCGCCTTGATGATCTGCGGCAGTCCCGCGGCGAAGCCGAAGGTGTCGGGGAGCCACGCCTCCTCGTTCTCGATGCCGAACTCGTCGAGGAAGAAGCGCTTGCCGTGCACGAACTGACGGGCCATCGCCTCGGAGCCGGGCATGTTGGTGTCGGACTCCACCCACATGCCGCCGGCCGGGACGAACCGGCCCTCGGCGACCGCCTTCTTCACCTTCGCGTAAACCTCGGGCCGGTGCTCCTTGATCCATGCGTACTGCTGGGCCTGCGACATCGCGTAGACGAACTCCGGCTCGTCATCGAGCAGCGCCGTCATGTTCGCCGTCGTCCGCGCCACCTTGCGCACGGTCTCGCGCAGCGGCCACAGCCAGGCGGAGTCGATGTGCGCGTGGCCGACGGCGCTGATGCGGTGCGCGGAGGGCTCGGCGGGCGCGCTGAGCACACCGGCGAGCCGCTCGCGCGCGGCAGCGGCCGTGCCGCCCACGTCCTGCAGGTCGATCGCGTCGAGCGCCCGGTCGATCGCGCGCAGGATCTGCCAGCGGCGCGCACCCTCCACCGGCAGCTCCTGCATGAGCTCGCCGAGCACCTCCAGGTCCTGGACGAGCTCCCACACCGTCTCGTCGAAGACGGCCAGGTCCATCCGTGCGATGCGGTACTGCGGCTCGTCGCCCGCGGTCTCCTTGTCGCCCAGACCGGTGGGGAGGAAGGGGTGGTAGTCGAGGATCACGGGATTCGACGCGGCCTCGATGTGCAGCAGCACCTTCTCCCCGCCGGCCACCGGCGCACCGATGCGCACCCACTGGTTGCGCGGGTTGAGGCCCTTCACCGGTGTGCCGTCGGCCCGGTAGACCAGGCCCTCGCACTGGAACCCCGGCATGTTCTCGTCGAACCCGAGGTCCAGCAGCGCCTCCACCGCCCGCCCCGCCCACTCGGCCGGCACCGTGCCCGACACCGTCAGCCAGCTGGTGCCCCACGGCGCTCCCCACGCCGTGCCCGGCGCGATGGGGGTACGGGGAGCGGCCAGGCCCTCGGCGACCGGCACGGGTTCGCCGGGCGCGTGCCAGATGCCGACGTCGAGCGGAACGGACCGCGGATACAGGGCGGGGCGGATCCGCTCGTCGAGGACGCGCTTGAGACGGGACTCGACCAGGCTGCGGTCGTCGTGCATATCAGCTGCTCCAGGGGTACTGGGAGGTGGGGGTTCCGGGTTCCGGGTGCACAGTTCCGTGGGCCTTCAGCGGACGTCTCCCGGTGCGACGACCTCGGTGATGCCACGGGCTGCGAGGTGCTTGCGGTCGTCGGCCCGTGCCGCGAGCACCGTCGTGGGCCGCGCGCCCGCCTCCGCCAGCCGCATGAACGCGTCGAAGACCTTGCCGCCGGGACCGCACACCGAGCGGTGCGGCGCGGTGTCCTCGTCCCCGGCGTCGACGATCAGCGCGGTGGTCCTGGGCGCCGCATGGTGCGCGTGCTGGTCGTCCCGCCATGCCCCGACAATACGGGCGATGCTGCGCCCTGCCGGTTTGACTCGGCGGTCGTTGGTGAGCAGCCCGAGGCTGTATTCGAGCTCCGGGAAGTCGGCGAGGGCGCGGTCCACGTCGTGCGAGCACCACCAGGTGACGCCCCACAGATCGGGGCAGTCGAGGGCGGCGGCGACGGTCGAGTCGGTGAACCGGGCGGCATCCGCCGTGGCGATGTGCGGATGCGGCGCGCCGACCTCCTGCAACCAGACCGGGCGGTGCGGATCGTCGGCCCAGGCCTTCGACAGTTCGATCATGTATGCGGCGTGGTGGACGGTTGCGGCGGAGCGCGGGCCGTACTGCTGCGCGGTGCCGTTGAACACCCATGAGTGGACCGCGGTGGCGGCGCCGAGGCAGGCCGCGTGCGCCGGCGTGAAGGGGTGGTCGTCCTGGTACCAGGCCGCGTCGTACTCCGCATGCAGATGGAAGCCGCCCGGCGCGCCGCGTTCACAGGCGTCGAGCACGCGCCGCAGCCAGGCCGCCGCCTGCCCCGGGGTGATGCGGTCGGGGTCGGGATGCGGGCCGGAAGAGAACTGGTTGATCTCGTTGCCGATCGTCATGCCGAGGAAGTTGGGGCGGTCGGCGAGCGCGGCGGCGAGGGTGCGCAGGTACTCCTCCTGCGCCGCGACGACGTCGGGGTCGGTGAAGATGTTGCGGCGGTGCCAGGTGACGGTCCACGACGGCTGGAAGTCGAAGCTGGACAGGTGGCCCTGGAGCCCGTCCACGTTCACGTCGAGGCCGCGTTCGCCCGCCGCGTCCACCAGCTGGACCAGCTGTTCGACGGCGCCTGGCCGGATGAGCGTGCGGTTCGGCTGGAAGAGCGGCCACAGCGGGAAGACCCGGATGTGGTCCAGGCCGAGCGCGGCGATGGAGTCGAGGTCGGCGCGGACGGCGTCGAGGTCGAAGTCGAGCCAGTGGTGGAACCAGCCCGTGGTGGGCGTGTAGTTGACGCCGAACCGGGGAGTGGGTGTGGCTCGGGAAGTGCTGTCGTGAGCGGTCATGCTCGGGGTGAGTCCTTGGTGAGGTGAGCTGGGCGGGCTGGGCGGCGCGGGAGTACGGGCAAGGGGCGGGGGCGGTCAGCCCTTGACGGCTCCCTCGCCAACGCCCTTGAAGAAGTAGCGCTGCAGGCAGGCGAACATCACCATCAGCGGGGCCACGGCGATGATCGTGCCCGCCGCGACCATCCGCTGGTCGTCGGAGAACGTGCCGTGCAGATAGTTCAGCCCGATGGTGAGCGTGTAGTTGCCGGGATTGCTGAGCACGATCAACGGCCACAGGAAGTCGTCCCACGACCCCATGAAGGCGAAGATCGCCACCACGGCGAGGGTGCCCTTCACCGAGGGCAGCGCGATCCGGAAGAAGCGCTCCCACACGTTGGCGCCGTCGACGACGGCCGCCTCCTCGATCTCGTACGGCAACTTCGCGAAGGCGTTGCGCATCAGCAGGACGTTCATCGCGTTGATGCAGCCCGGCAGCACCACCGCGATCAGTGTGTTGTTCAGGTTCAGCTGGCGCATCGTCAGGAACTGAGCGATCAGCGTGCTCTCCTGCGGCACCAGCATCGCCACGATGAACAGCACCGTCGCCGTCCGCCGGCCGCGGAACCGCAGCCGGGCGAGGGCGAAACCGGCCATCGAGGCGCCGACGAGGTTGGTCACCACATTGGCCGAGGCCACCTTCAGGGAGTTCAACGCGTAGTCCCAGACCGGAATGATCCTCCCGACGCCGGAGAAGTTCTGCAGCGTGGGGGAGGACGGCAACAGCTTCGGCGGGTAGCTGTAGATGTCCTCGTGCGGGCCCTTGAGCGCGGTGGACAGCTCCCACAGGAACGGTCCGACCGAGATCGCGAGCACCGCCAGCAGCAGTACATAACGCAGCACCAACTGCCGGGCGGGAAGCCGCCGTCCTGCGAGGGCGTTGCGGCGTCGCCTGCGTAGCCGCGTCGATGTCTCCTCGGCTGCAGCGCTCTGCGGAGCGGTGGTGAGTGCGGCGCTCATGACTCCTCCCTGCGGTCGGTGCGGAGCACCAGCAGCATCAGGCCGAGGGTGACCACGAACAGCACGACGGAGATGGCGGAGGCGTAGCCGACCTGACCGGTCAGGCCCTGGCCGACCTGGGTGATCAGCATGACGAGCGTGGTGTCCTCGCCCGCCGGCCCGCCATTGGGTCCGGCCATCAGATAGACCTCGGAGAAGACCTTGAAGGCGAAGACGGCGGAGAGCGCGGCGACCAGCACCATCGTCGGGCGCACGGCGGGCACGGTGACGGAGAAGAACCGCCGGACCGCGCCGGCGCCGTCGACCTCTGCAGCCTCGTGCAGCTCGATCGGGATGTTGGCCAGGGCCGCCATGTAGATGATCATGTAGTAGCCGAGGCCCTTCCAGACCGTGACTGTCATGGCGCTGAAGAGGATCAGCCACGGGTCGCTGAGGAAGTTCACCTTGCCCGCGCCGAGCGCCTGCAGGATGCCGTTGATCAGGCCTCGGTCGTCGAGCATCCACACCCAGATCAGGCCGACCACGACGACGGAGGCCACCACCGGCGTGTAGAAGGCGGCGCGGAAGAAGCCGATGCCGGGTATCTGCCGTTGCACGAGCATCGCCAGCAGCAGCGGCAGGACGACGGTGAACGGCACGACGCACACCACGTACAGACTGCTGTTGCGCAGACCCGTCCAGAACTGCGGGTCGTGAAGGAGCTGGTCGTAGTTGGCCAGCCCCACGAACTGCCCGGTGACCAGCGTGTGGTCGTTGGTGAAGGACTGCGCCAGCGTGTTGACGAACGGGTAGAGGCTGAAGGCGGTGATCACCAGCAGCCCGGGCGCCAAGAACAGCCAGGGGCTGGTCGGCAGTTGTCTGCGCAGGCCGCGCACGGATGGCATCGTTGTCACCTCAGTCACCTCTGTCACGTCGGCCCTGCTCCATCAGCCGGTCGCACGGGGGACTCCTTCGCTCGGACGGGCGGTGGCGGACACGCCAGCACAACCTGCATTGCTGCTCGCGGGATTGTCAACACATTCATCGACAGGAATTCGACGGCAGTGTTAAACCCACAGGTCAGATGCGGTGGAAGGGGTGAGTTGCGGCCTATGGCTAATGCGCTTTATAGTCACCGCACTCAAGCGCATTAGTCCATGACGGCCCGTCAGGTTGGACGTCGCAGACGCGGAACGGGGAGAGGGGTACGTATGACATCACATCCCCAACAACCGGCCGAGGAGCCGTCCTCCGCCCCGGCGCGTCCGGCCCGCCGGACTCCCGCACGCCGCCCGACGATGAAGGACATCGCCCGGCGCGCCGGCGTCTCCGAGAGCGCAGTCTCCTTCGCCCTCAACGACCGGCCCGGCGTCTCCGAAGTGACCCGGGACCGGGTGCGGCGTGTCGCCGAACAGCTCGGCTGGCGGCCGAGTTCCGCGGCCCGGGCGCTGTCCGGTGAGGGCGCGGGCACCGTCGGCCTCGTCCTGGCGCGTCCCGCCCGCACCCTCGGCGTCGAGTCGTTCTTTCTGCAGCTGATCTCCGGGATCCAGCAGGTGCTCGCCCAGCGTCAACTCGGTCTGCTCTTCCAGGTGGTGGAGGACATCGACGCCGAGTGCGCGACATACCGGCGCTGGTGGGCCGAGCGGAGGGTCGACGGCGTCCTGGTGGTGGACCCGCGCTCGTTCGACCCGCGCCCCGGTCTGCTGGACTCGCTGGGACTGCCGACCGTCGTCATCGGCGGGATGGGCTCGGGGGAGCACGGCGGCCCGTCCGGGGAGCAGTACGCGTCGTTGTCCACCCTGTGGGCCGACGACGCGGGCGCCATGGCGCTCATCGCCGATCACCTGCACTCGCTCGGCCATCGCAGGATCGTGCACATCGCGGGTCTGCCCGGCCTCGCCCACACCGAGCGGCGCATCCGCTCGCTGCGTGACGAGGCCGGCCGCCTCGGGCTCACCGGCGTCCGGTCGGTGACCACCGACTACTCCGACACCGAGGGCGCCGCCGCCACCCGCCGGGTGCTCGACGACGAGACCCCGCCCACCGCGATCATCTACGACAACGACGTGATGGCGGCGGCCGGAGCCTCCGTCGCCGCCGCCCGCGGCCTGTCCATCCCGCGCGACCTGTCCGTCGTGGCCTGGGAGGACTCCGTGCTGTGCCGGATGACGCACCCCTGGCTCACCGCGCTCGCCCGGGACACGATCGCCTTCGGACAGGCCGCGGCCCAGCAGCTGACCGATCTGCTGGACGGCGTCCCCGCCCGCACGGTCCAGGTCCCGCTGCCCGAGCTCGTCGTGCGCGAGAGCACGGGCGCACCCCGTGGACGCAGTCCACGTAGTACGTGACGCCGGTGGAGGCCGCGGCGCTCGCGGAGTTGGAGGAACGCTTGAGAGCAGCCGAAGACGCCCGCGCAGCTCGTCGCGCTCTATGAGCAGCCCGTCGGCCGCAACGCCGTGCTCCTCGTCAACGTGCCCCCGGCCGTGAACGGCCGCATCGACGACACCGACGTGGCCTCGCTCACCGCCTTCCGTGCCGCCTTCCGTGCCGCGGTCGACGCCACGTACGGGCACGACAGGCTGATGCACGCTCCCGTCACCACCATCTGGTCACCGCCGGACGCGGCAACCACCGGCACCTTTGCCGCCGAGCTGCCCGGGACCGTCACCTTCGGCCGCATCCGGCTCGGCGAGGACGGCCACCACGGCCAGCGCGTCGAGCAGTTCGCCGTCGACATCCCGGACGGTTCCGGATGGCAGCAGGTGGCGGCCGCCACCGTCGTCGGACTGAGCCGCATCCTCACCCTGCCCGCGGCGGTGAGCGCCGGCCGGATACGGATACGGATACGGATACGCACATCGTCTCAGCGGTCAGGAGGAGAACGGGAGGCGCAGCCTGCGCAGGCGGGCCAGCATGCCGCGGTGCCTGACCGGTCTGTCGGCGTACTGCCCCTCCAGCCATCGTGCACGCTTCTCGACGTCGAGCTCGTCCAGCAGCCGGTCGATGTTGGCGAGCAGGGCACCGTGCAGCTCCCAGCTCTGCCACTGTTCCGTCTCGTAGCGCAGCAGGGCCGCGATCCGCTCCCGGTCCTCGCGGGCGGCCTCAAGCGCGCGTGCCAGCTCCGACTCCGCGCGCTCGGCGCCCTCGGTGACCTGGGCGGTGATCAGACGGCCGAAGCTCTGCACCGCGACGGCGAGGTGCGTGAACAGATCGTCCAGGCCTGCGGCGATCTCGGCCCCGTACACCGATTCGTGGTGGGTGCGGGCGAGGTCCGTCAGCACCCTGCACAGCGTGCGCAGCAGCACGGCGCACACTTCGAGGGTGTCGAGGCCGCTGCGCAGGATCAACCGTGCCATGGCGCCCTGCCGCACGCGAGGGTTGAGCTTGGTGCTCTCCTCCGCTCGGCGCAGCGACTCGTCGAACCTCGCGATCTCGTTGTCGAGCCTGCGCGCCTCGTGGAGCCAGGCGGCTGCCTGGTCGGCCGATGCGCCGTGCCGCAGTTCTTCGCCGATGCGCAGCAGCAGCCGTCCCATCGTGCCGGAGAGTTCCTGGACGGCCTCGCCCGCGGGCTGCACGAAGACCGGAGGTGCGATCACGGCGTTGACGAGTACCCCGACCACGGCCCCGATCACCGTTTCGATCACCCGGTCGAGTGCCTGGCTCGAGGGGGTGGAGACGCCGAGGATGAGCATGCTGCTGATCGCCACCTCCGCCACGAACTCATCGACGCGGATCATGTGGCCGACGAGCAGCGAGGCGAGAATGATCAGCCCGAGACTCCACCATCTCAGGCCCACGAGTTCACTGAACGCCACGGCGATCAGCACGCCCGCGACCACGCTCAGCACCCTGCGCACCCCCGTCGTGAGTGTGGTGTAGAGGGTGACCTGGACGACGAGCAGCGCCGTCAGCGGAGCGGTGAGCGGGATGGGGTTGGGGGAGAGCCGCAGCGCGGCTACGTACGAGAGGACCGCAGCCAGGGTCGAGCGCGCCATCTGCACCACGACGGGCTCGTTGCGCCGTTTGATGAGGCCGACCAGCGGGGCGGGGATGGCACGCACGGTGCCACTCTCCCCCGGTGGTGCGGCTGGGACGCGGCAGGGCGCCCCCGCCACCGGGGTGAAATCGGCATGCGCAGGGCTGCGACCTCCGCGGACATCGGATGACTTGACGTCATTGGCGCCCTTGCCTTCCAAGGTGCGGGATCGTAGAGTCCAGAGTCATCGGCAGACATCCGATGTCTGGCGCCCGTGAGTGAAAGGCGTCCCCTTGTCCGCGACCTCCTCCCGGATCACCGGAGTCCACACCTACGACATCCGCTTCCCCACCTCGCGGGAGCACGACGGTTCCGATGCGATGAACCCCGATCCCGATTACTCGGCGGCGTATCTGGTGCTGCGGACGGACGCGGGTGACGGCGTCGAAGGGCATGGGTTCACCTTCACCATCGGTCGCGGGAACGACGTGCAGGTCGCGGCGATCGACGCCCTGCGCCGGCATGTCGTGGGCCGCCGCGTCGAGGAGGTGTGCGGCGACCCCGGATCGCTCCACCGGGACCTCGTGGGCGACAGTCAGCTGCGGTGGCTGGGCCCCGAGAAGGGCGTGATGCACATGGCGATCGGCGCCGTGGTCAACGCCGTGTGGGACCTGGCCGCCAAGCGGGCGGGGAAGCCGTTGTGGAAGTTGCTCGCGGATGCCTCCCCCGAGTGGTTGGTCTCGCAGGTGGACTTCCGCTACATCGACGATGCGATCAGCCCGGACGACGCACTGGCGTTGCTGCGGGCGCGGGCGGACGGGCGTGTGGAGGGGGAGCGGGTGCTGCTGGAGCGGGGCTACCCGGCGTACACGACCTCGCCGGGGTGGCTGGGCTATGCAGACGACAAGCTCGTGCGGTTGGCGCGGGAGGCGGTGGGGCAGGGGTTCGGGCAGATCAAGTTGAAGGTGGGGGCGGATCTGGCCGACGACGTGCGGCGGTGCCGGCTGGCGCGGGAGGCGGTGGGGCCCGGAGTGCGGATCGCGATCGATGCCAATCAGCGCTGGGGAGTACGCGAAGCCGTCGAATGGGTGGGGGCGTTGGCGGAGTCGGACCCGTACTGGATCGAGGAGCCGACGAGCCCGGACGACATCCTGGGCCATGCGGCGATCCGCAGGGCGGTGGCTCCGGTGAAGGTGGCGACTGGTGAGCACGCGCACAACCGCATCGTGTTCAAGCAGCTGTTGCAGGCGGAGGCGATCGATGTGCTGCAGATCGACGCGGCCCGGGTCGGCGGGGTCAACGAGAACCTGGCAATTCTGCTGCTGGCGGCGAAGTTCGGGGTGCCGGTGTGCCCGCACGCGGGTGGAGTGGGGCTGTGCGAGCTGGTGCAGCATTTGTCGATGTTCGATTTCGTGGCCGTGTCGGGGACGACGCGGGACCGGGTGATCGAGTACGTGGATCATCTGCATGGGCATTTCGTGGATCCAGTGCGCATCCGGGACGGCCACTACACCGCACCGACCGCCCCCGGATTCTCCGCGGCCATGCGGCCGGAGGCCATCGCCACGTACACCTATCCCGGCGGCGCGTTCTGGGCCGCCGACCTTGCCACCCGGCAGGAGCAGCAGGGGATGACGGCATGACCGGCGGTGTCGAGCTGACAGGTGTCTCCTTCGGGGGCGCGGCGATCGGCAACCTGTTCACCCCCGTCGGCGACGAGGAGGCGGCCGGAGCCGTCGACGCCGCCTGGCGCGCCGGAGTCCGCTACTTCGACACCGCACCGCACTACGGCCTCGGCCTGTCCGAACGACGGCTCGGCGCCGCCCTGCGCAGCCGCCCCCGCGACGAGTACATCGTCTCCACGAAGGTCGGACGACTGCTCGAACCCGCCGACACGGCGGGCGGGGACGACATGGCGCACGGTTTCGCGGTGCCAGCCACCCACCGCAGGGTCTGGGACTTCACCGCCGACGGTATACGGCGCAGCGTCGAGGCGAGTCTGACCCGGCTCGGCCTCGACCGCGTCGACCTGCTGTACCTGCACGATCCCGACGACCACGTACGCCAGGCACTCGACGAGGCCTACCCCGCGCTCGAACGGATGCGGGACGAAGGCGTCGTCGGTGCCATCGGCATCGGCATGAACCAGGCCGCGGTGCCCGCGCGATTCCTGCGCGAGACCGACATCGACGTCGTCCTGCTCGCCGGCCGCTACACCCTGCTGGACCAGAGCGCACTCGCCGAGCTCCTCCCCGAGGCCGAACACCGCGGCAAGAAGGTCGTCATCGGCGGCGTCTTCAACTCCGGCCTGCTCGCCGACCCCAGGCCCGGCGCCACCTACGACTACACCGCCGCCCCCAACGCCCTGCTGGAGCGGGCCCTGCGCATCCGGGACATCGCACAACGCCATGGCGTGCCGCTGCGCGCCGCGGCCCTGCGCTTCCCGTTCGGCCATCCGGCGGTCGCCAGCGTCCTGGTCGGGATGCGCACGGCCGCCGAGGCGGACGACGCGGCATCGATGCTGAGCCGGCCGGTCCCCTCCGCGCTGTGGCGCGCACTGCGCGCCGCGGGCCTGCTGCCGGACGACGTGCCCACCCCGGAGGAGACATAGCCATGCGAATCGCCCTGCACACGAAGGTCCGTGCCGACCGGATCGAGGAGTACGAGGCTGCGCACCGCGAGGTGCCCGCGGAGCTCGTCGCGGCCATCCGCGCCGCGGGCGCCCGCTCGTGGACGATCTGGCGCAGCGGCACCGACCTCTTCCACCTCCTGGAGGTCGACGACTACGCCGGGTTGATAGCGCGGCTGCGGGAGCTGCCGGTGAATGTGGCCTGGCAGGCGCGCATGGGCGAACTGCTCGACGTCGCCCACGACTACTCGTCGGACGGCGCGCACGCGCCGCTTCCCGTGGTGTGGGAGTTGTGAGGGAGATGCCGCTCGTCGACGCGCACCATCACGTGTGGGACCTGTCCGTCCGTGACCAGGACTGGATCACCGGCGACGCCCTCGCCCCGCTGCGCCGCGACTTCTCACTCCGTGACCTCGAACCCGAGGCCCGTGCCGCGGGCGTCACCGCGACCGTCCTCGTGCAGACCGTCACCGTGGCCGAGGAGACCCCGGAGTTCCTGCGGATCGCGGACGAGAGCGAGCTCGTCGCCGGCGTCGTCGGCTGGACCGATCTGACCGCACCCGAGGTCGCCGGCGCCCTCGCCCGGCTGCGCCAACTGCCCGGCGGCGACCACCTGGTGGGGATCCGCCACCAGGTGCAGAGCGAACCCGACCCGCAGTGGCTGCTCCGCCCCGACGTGCGGCGCGGTCTGGCCGCGGTCGCCGACGCGGGACTCGTCTACGACCTCGTCGTCCAGCCGCACCAGCTCGCCGCCGCGTTCAGCGCCGCCGCCGGACTACCGGAACTCACCTTCGTACTCGACCATTTGGGCAAGCCGCCGATCGCCTCGGGGGAGCTGCACCCGTGGGCCCACCTCGTGCGGGCGCTTGCGGCGCTGCCCAACACGGTCTGCAAGCTGTCGGGAATGGTGACCGAGGCGGCCTGGGACAGCTGGACGGTGCAGGACCTGAGCCCGTACGCCGACATCGTGCTCGACGCCTTCGGTCCCCGGCGGCTGATGTTCGGCTCTGACTGGCCGGTCTGCCGGCTCGCCGCGTCCTACGCCGAGGTGCTCGCCGCCGCCCGGATGCTGACCGCCGGCCTGACCGCCTCCGAGCAGGCCGCGGTGTACGGGGAGACCGCCTGCCGCGTCTACGGGCTGCCTTCTGTCCTGATCAACCGCCATTGACCCGTATATGACGGATCTCTGCCCAGCCTGTGCGTCCGCTCTCAGGTTCGACGGATAACCTGTGCGCGCCTGGGGGGCTCGCCGGTGCGCAGCCGGCGCTTCGACGTGCGCGCATACCGGTCGGACGGCCCCGGGGCACAGACGAGCGCTATCGAGTCATGAGGAACAATGGCAGACGAACGGCCGTCCACCACCGGGCGGGTTGTCAGGATCGGTCGGGCTCCGGACAACGACCTGGTCGTAACCACCCTGTGGGTGTCGCGGTACCACGCGGAGCTGCGACCGGCTTCCGGCGGCGGATACGAGATAGTCGACCTCAACAGCTTCGGCGGCACATACGTCGATGGTCTGGCGGTCACCCGCCGCACGCTCGGCCCCGAGAACACGGTGGAGATCGGCCACTGCAAGTTCCGTCTCGTCGGCGACCGGCTGGAGGAATTCACCGACAGCCGTGAAATATCCTTCTCCGCCCGGGCGCTGACGACCAGGGTCAAGCACAAGGGCAGCATGAAGACGTTGCTCGACGACATCAGCCTGAGCCTGGAGTCGAACTCTCTGGTCGCCGTTGTCGGCCCCTCCGGGTCGGGCAAGTCGACACTCCTGCGTGCTCTGACGGGCTATCAGCCGGCCGACGAGGGCGAGGTCCTCTACGACGGCCGCAATCTGTACGAACACTTCGCCGAACTGCGCCAGCGCATCGGCCTGGTGCCGCAGGACGACATCCTGCACACCCAGCTGACGGTGCGCACCGCGCTGCGTTACGCGGCGAAGCTGCGCTTCCCCCGCGACACCTCACAGGCCGAGCGGGACCGGCGCGTCGACGAGGTGCTGGACGAGCTGGGGCTTGCACACCGCGCGGACAACCGCATCACCGCGCTGTCGGGCGGCCAGCGCAAGCGGGTCTCGGTCGCTCTGGAACTCCTCACCAAACCGTCGCTGCTGTTTCTCGACGAACCGACCTCCGGTCTCGACCCGGGGCTCGACCGGCAGGTGATGCAGATGCTGCGTGATCTGGCCGACGACGGGCGCACGGTGGTGGTCTCCACACACAGCGTCGCCAATCTGGAGCTGTGCGACCGGCTGCTGGTACTGGCACCGGGCGGGCAGGCGGCCTACTTCGGACCGCCCAAGGAGGCTCTGGAATTCTTCGGGTACCAGGACTGGGCCGACGTCTTCCAGGACTTCGACCAGCACCCCGACCGCGCGTGGTCGCGTGAGTACCGCGAATCGGCCGTGTACGAGCGGTACTCGGCCGACGCGCAGCGGCCGGCTCCCCCCGAGGACCGGAAGGAGGCAGGGAAGGCCGGGCGCAACGCCGGCGCCGGCGCCAAGAAGCCGCGCGACCCGCAACGCTGGTCCTCCCAGCTGGTGACGCTGGTTCGGCGCAACTGCTCGGTGATCGCCTCCGACCGCGGGCACGTCTTCCTCCTCGTCGTCCTGCCGCTGATCATGGGGGTGCTCAGCTACGCGACGCCCGCCGCCTACGGGCTCATGGCGGCGAGCCAGGCAGGCGTCGACCTGAGGGCCTGTGCGCCCAACTTCAACGTCGACGCACAGGTCGTGCTGCTGGTCCTGGCGATCGGCGCCTGCCTGACGGGCACCGCCAACTCGGTGCGCGAACTCGTCCAGGAACGCGTGATCTACCAACGTGAACGCGCCACCGGCCTGTCCAGATCCGCCTACGCGGTCTCGAAGGTCATCGTCCTCGGCGTGATCACCGGTGTGCAGGGCTTTGCGGTGGCCGGAATCGGGCTGTGGGGACGGCGGTTGCCGACGTCGGGACTGTTGCTCTCCCCGTCAGCCGTCGAACTCGTCCTCGTCGTGGTGCTGCTCGCCGTCACCTCGATGATGCTCGGCCTCATCATCTCCGCCCTGGTGCGCACCGCCGAGAAGACCATGCCGCTGCTGGTGCTGGCAACGCTCATCCAGGTGATGTCCACCGGCGCCGTCTTCCCGCTGTTCAACCAGACCGGCCTGGCACAGCTCTCCTGGCTCGCCCCCTCCCGGTGGGCTGTCGCCGCCCAGGCCGCCACCATCAGCCTCAACCGCATCGGCCCCCCGGCGGACACCAGGCATCCCGACCTCTCCGATCCGCTGTGGGCGCACACCACCACCCAATGGGGCCTGGACGTCGGCGTTCTCGTCGCGCTCGGTCTCGCCGGAGTGGTCCTCGTCACCAGCATGCTCAGGCGCCACGAACCCGCCGTCATGCGGCGACGCTGACTTGCCAGGTTTGCTGAGCGTTCAACTTCCGGCCGTCGTCCGTACAAACCCGGCGACTACTCATGTCGCGAGCCGAGCATCGCCGCTTGCGCCATGAGATATCGGGAGACATTTGTGACCCGCCGTTCGATACGACTGGCCGCCATCCTCGGAGTCGCTGCGACTCTCGCCGGGGGTTCCCTGGCTGCGGCTTCACAGCTCACCGGCCCCGCCGCCGGGCCGCAGAAGGCCGCAGCCGCCAAGCACGTCCTGCTGCTCTCCGTCGATGGCCTGCACCAGTCGGACCTGGCCTGGTACGTCGCCAAGCATCCCGGCTCGGCGCTGGCCAAGCTGGTGAACGGCGGCGTGCAGTACACCAACGCGCACACCACCACGCCCTCCGACTCCTTCCCCGGCATGGTCGCCCAGGTCACCGGCGGCGGCCCGGGCACCACCGGCGTGTACTACGACGACACGTACAACCACGTCCTGCTCCCCGCGGGCACCACCAACTGCAAGGGCGTCAAGCCCGGCGCCGAGGTGGACCTCACCGAGGACATCGACAAGAACAAGGCCAGCATCGACGCCGGCCAGGGCCTGTCGGGCCTGCCGAACAGCATCCTGCAGATGACCGGCACCCCGGCGGACCTCATCGACCCGAGCAAGCTGCCGGTCGACCCCACCACCTGCAAGCCGGTCTACCCGCACTCCTACCTGCAGGTGAACACCGTCTTCAACGTGGCCCGCAGCGCCGGTCTGCGCACCGCTTGGTCGGACAAGCACATCGCGTACGACATCCTCAACGGACTGTCCGGCAACGGCATCCAGGACCAGTTCTCCCCGGAGATCAACAGCAACGCCCCCGGCTACCCCGCCGGCGGTGACTGGACGACCGACAACAAGGCCACCGAGCAGTACGACAGCTACAAGGTCAAGGCCGTCCTCAACGAGATCGACGGCTACGACCACAGCGGCAGCCACAAGGTCGGTACCCCGGGCATCTTCGGCATGAACTTCCAGTCGGTGTCCACCGCGCAGAAACTGCCCACATCCGAAGGCCTCAAGGGCGGCTACGTCTCCAAGGGCGTCCCCGGCCCGCTGCTGCAGAAGAACCTCGACTACATCAACACCGAGGTCGGCGCGATGGTGAAGGAGATCCAGGCCAAGGGCCTCGCCTCCAGCACCGACATCATCCTCTCCGCCAAGCACGGCCAGTCGCCGACCGACCCCAACGCGCTGACCCGCATCGACGACGGCCCCCTCCTCGACGGCCTCAACGCCGCCTGGAAGAAGGCGCACCCGGGCACCGGGGACCTCGTCGCCCACTCGGTGGACGACGACGGCATGCTGCTGTGGCTCAACGACCGCACCGCCGCGGCCACCGCGTTCGCCAAGCAGTACCTGCTGGCGCAGAGCGGCCAGGGCAACGACATCAACGGCAACCCCAAGGCCTTCACCAACAGCGGCCTCAGCAAGGTCTACGCGGGCGCTGACGCCGCCCACTACTTCGGCGTCAAGCCCGGTGACCCCCGTGTCCCCGACCTCTTCGGCATCGCCAAGTACGGCGTCGTCTACACCGGCGGCAAGTCGAAGATCGCCGAGCACGGCGGTGCCCACTCGGACGACCTGAATGTCCCGCTCGTGGTCTGCGGAGCCGGTGTCGCCTCCGGCAAGACCAAGTCCGGCGACGTCCAGACCGCCCAGATCGCCCCGACCATCCTGTCGCTGCTCGGCCTGGACCCGCAGCAGTTGCAGGCCGTCCAGCGCGAGCACACCCAGGTGCTTCCGCTGCGCTGACCTGCACACGGCTCGGGCCGCGCGTCATCCGGCGCGCGGCCCGAACCGTGCCGGCGCACCGGCCCTCGCCAGGTCGTCGAGCGACTCCGTGACGAGCTCAGCGCCCCGTACCAGCACGTCGTACGCATTCCCCTCGCCCCCTCGCGCCTCCACCGCGGTCATGGCCTCCGCCACGCCCGTCCACCGCGGTACCCGGCCCTCCCGTGCCGCCCGCGCGCCCGATGCGATCGCCTCCCGCAGGGCGGTCGCAAGGCCGCCCGCCTCCGGGACGGCGGTCGCCTCACTCCCCGGCAGGTGTGCCTCCATCACCATCGTGCCGTGCGCCGTCGCGGCCGCCGCCTGCTCCCACGCCGCCGCGCCGACCGCGCGTCGAGCAGCGCCTGCCGGACATGGCGGTGGCCCCGCGCCGTGAGCCCCGGTGCCGCCGCAAGCGCCGGCACCGGACGCGGCCGCTGACATCAGCCGACCCCGTCGGCGGGTGCGTATGGCAACCGGGGCGGCGCCGCACCCGCCGCATCTGATTCAATGGGGTCATGGCCAGCCTCACTGACACCGCGACAGGTCGCACCGACCTTGAGCCGTTCTGGCCGTCCCGGCAGGCGCACCACTTCGACCGGCTGTGTTGTCGCGCGGTCTTCGCGCGGCCCCGGACCCACGGCTGAACCGGCACCGGCACCTCCCTGGCACAGCCGCAGGCGCCCGGCCCCGCGCACGACGTCCACCGACGCCCCTACGCGCGAGAGAGCCGAAAGCCCATGTCGAACACCCAGTCCCTGCATGCCCCGCTCCCTGCCCGCCAGCGCCTGCGCGCGGTACGGCCCGACGACGGCATCGAATCCGTCCCCGTCCCGGACTTCCTGCCACCGGGCGCCACCTGGATGCCTGCTCCCGGGCACACCGTGCCCGCCGGTGCCGGACAGCCGCCGATGGTCGGCTATCTGGTGCTCGTCCCCGCCGAACGGCAGGCCGAGGCGGCGGACGGCCGCACCGCACCACCGGCGGCGACTGCCGTCCGGGAGGCGCCGCACGGTGCGATCCGCATCGATCCCGAGCGGCGGACGGCCACCGTCGACGGCCGCACGCTCGACCTGACGTACCTCGAATTCGAGCTGCTGGCCCATCTGGTGGCCCATCCCCACCGGGTGCACACCCGCGACCAGCTGGTGAACACCGTGTGGGGGTACGGCCACGTCGGTGACGGGCGCACCGTCGACGTCCACATCGCCCGGCTGCGCCGCAAGCTCGGTCCCCGGCACCGCGACGGGATCATCACCGTCCGCCGTGTCGGCTACAAGTACGCGCCCGCCGACGGCGATTGACGCGGGCCGGCGTGGCCCCTGACCGACAGGGGCCACGCCGCCTGCCCACCCGGGCGCCGATGCCCGTAGCCTGATCACCGCGTTCACCCGCGACGTGGAAGGCGAGGCATCACCCATGCCACACACCAGCCCGCTGGATGCGGCCGCCGACGGCCCGTTCGGCCCGCACAACCTCCCCTACGGAGTCTTCACCACCGCCGGCGATCCGGGCCGCGCAAGGATCGGCGTCCGCATCGGCGACCACGTGCTCGACGCCGGAGCCGCAGCCCGTGCGCTGGCCTCGGCCGACGCCGACCTGCTCTGCGCGCCGCACCTCGGGCCGCTGATGGCGGCCGGACGGCCGGTGTGGCGGCGCGTGCGCCGGACACTGACGGCGTGGCTCACCGATCCGGCGTACCGCCTCGACATCGAGCCGCATCTGCACCCGCTCCCCGAGGTCACGCTGCGGCTGCCGTTCGAGGTCGCCGACTACGTTGACTTCTACGCGAGCGAGCACCACGCCGGCAACGTCGGACGCATCTTCCGTCCGGACGGTGCCGCACTGACGCCCAACTGGAAGCACCTGCCGATCGGTTACCACGGCCGGGCGGGCACGGTCGTCGTCTCCGGCACCGAGATCGTCCGGCCCGCCGGTCAGCGCAAGGGCCCCGACGACCCGTCCCCGGTCTTCGGGCCCTCGGTGCGCCTGGACTTCGAGGCAGAGGTGGGCTTCGTGGTGGGCACCCCTACCCGTCCGGGCGAGCGCGTGCCGCTGGACGCCCTGCCCGACCACGTCTTCGGCGTCTGCCTCGTCAACGACTGGTCGGCGCGCGACATCCAGGCATGGGAGTACGTGCCGCTCGGCCCCTTCCTCGGCAAGTCGTTCGCCACGTCCGTGTCGCCGTGGATCGTCCCGCTCGACGCGCTGGAGCACGCCCGTGTCGCGCCGCCCCCGCGCGACACCCCGCTCCTTCCGTACCTCGACGACGCCGGCCATCAGCCGTGGGGGCTGGACCTGCGGCTGGACGTCGCGGTGAACGGCGAGGTGATCTCCCGGCCGCCGTTTGCCGCGATGTACTGGACCGCCGCCCAGCAGCTCGCCCATATGACGGTGAACGGCGCCACCCTGCGCACCGGCGACCTGTTCGCCTCCGGCACGGTCAGCGGCCCCGAACCCGGCCAGCGCGGCTGCCTGCTGGAGCTGACCTGGGGCGGCCGGGAGCCGCTGAAGCTCCCCGACGGATCGGCGCTCGAGTACCTGCACGACGGCGACGAGGTGTCGATCACGGCATGGGCGCCGGGGCCCGGCGGCACGCGCGTCGGCTTCGGCGAGGTGTCGGGCCGTGTGGCCCCCGCGCTGCCGTAGCCCGCAGGGCTCGCCGGCACCCGATTGGGCGAAGGCGGCGCAGGTGAGCACAATGGGCGCATGCGTAACGCGGAGGGGAACGGCAAGGAACCGGTCGGCGCGGCGGAGGAGCTCCGGCAGGTGACCGGACAACTGCACGCCCGGCTCGACCGTATGGAGAAGCTGCTGGAAGGCGGCGTGCAGGGGTTCGAGGGGCGCTCCGGGCACGCCGCATCGGCAGGGGCGTTGCCGGCGTGGCGGCGCGCGACCCGCGGCGAGCAGCGCTGGGCGGTGGGGATCGCGGTCCTCGTCGCCCTGGCCGTGCAGTGGGCGCTGCCCGCCGGACTGTCGTTCCGCCCGCACTGGCTGCTGCCGCTGCTCGAGGTCGTTCTGCTCATCGGGCTGGTCGTGGCCAATCCCGTCCGTATCGAGCGCCACTCCAGGGCCCTGCGCTCCGCGAGTCTGCTGCTCGCGGCGCTGGTCAGCCTGGCCAACGGCTGGTCGGCGGTGGCGCTGGTGCGCGGCCTGGTGGCGGGCACCGAGGGCCAGGACGCCGGGCCGCTGCTCATGACGGGCGCCGGGATCTGGATCACCAACGTCATCGCCTTCGCGCTCTGGTACTGGGAGTGGGACCGTGGCGGGCCCGCCGCCCGTGCCGCCGGCCACAACGAGTTCCCGGACTTCCTCTTCCCGCAGATGCAGGACTCCCATCTGGCTCCCCGCGACTGGGAGCCGGGGTTCCTGGACTACCTGTACATGGCGTTCACCAACGCGACCGCGTTCAGCCCGACCGATGTGATGCCGCTCTCCCGGTGGGCGAAGATACTGATGCTCGCGCAATCGGCGGTCTCGCTGCTCACGATGGTGCTGGTGATCTCCCGGGCGGTCGGCATCCTGAAGTGACCGTGCGGCGGCCCGTCCTCACGACGGGCCGCCGCACGCTGTACCGGCGGGTGCGGGTACTCAGTAGCGGATGACCCTCGGCCTGGTGCCGTGCTGGACGTGAGTGCGTGCCACGGCGCCGCCCGGCATCATGGAGAACGAACCGCTGGACAACGGACCCGGTACATAACCACCGCTGTCGAGAGCCTGCGGATTCGCGGCGTCGAACGCCTGCCCGTCCACGGTGACACCGCTGAAGTCCAGCCGGCTGAACGACGGGTAGCTCGAGGTCGGGGACTCTATGACCGCCTCGGCACTGGCGTTCTGGGCGCTGAGGTTCTGGGTGGTGTGCTCGCTCCATCCCTTGGTGTTGTCGGTGAGGGTCAGGGTGTAGTTGCCACCGCCGTTGGAGACCACCGATGCGCTGAGGCTGTCTCCTTCGGAGACCGGATCGCTCCAGTAGACGGGGGAGGCCGGGTACATCTCGTACCAGGCGGAGAGCACCGGCTGCCCGCTGGAGCAGTCGGTCTGCACCCCGGTCTGCTCGACGGTCTGCGAGCCGTAACCGTCGAGGCCCACCCAGGGGGCGAACAGGTCGTTGGAGGAGTTGCACGTGACCTGGGGCTCGGTCCACGAGCCGCTGATCGAGCTGAAGCTGCCCGTGGCCACGTAGCCGCCCCAGTTGCTGTCCTGGAAGGGAGCCGCGAGGGGGCCGAAGCCCGCAGCCGATGCCGCCGCCTGTCCGGCGCTCGCCGGGGCGAGCGTCACCGCCGCGAGCAGCATCGCGGCCGCGGTCATCCGGCTCCTGCGGGGGCCGAAGGTGATGTTCTGTCTGGTGCCTGATTGCGTGCCCATCTACCGGTCTCCTGTGGGGGGTGGAGGAAAGGTCGGGCCGATTCGGACCGGGCTCATGGTGACCGCGGCCTGTCACGGCGCTCAAGAGCCCGACGGCGTCCGGAACACGTCATGGCCAGAACATGACATGATGCCTGGCGCAGGACCTGTCTTCCCCTTGCGGGGGAGGACGATCCGGTAACCGAAGGGCGCAAACGGTGACCCCCCACGCATTCCGTACAGCCCCCGGCGGCCTGCTCGACGGCCTCGGCCTGCCCGAGGCGGAGCAGAGCGCATATCTGCGCGTGCTCGCCGCCCCCCACTGCACACCGGCGCAGCTCGCGGACCAACTGTCTGTCACCGAGCGCCGCGCCGAACGGATTCTCGTCGCACTCGCCTCGTACGGCCTGGTCCACCGGGCGGGACGTGATCCCGTCCGCTGGTCGGCCGCGGCTCCCGACGTCGCCGTCGAAGCGCTGCTGCTGCGGCGCGAGGAGGAGCTGTGCCGCACCCGGGGCCGGGTCGGCGAGCTGATGCGCGCCTACCGCCGTGTGCAACAGCCGCAGGCGGACGACCTGGTGGAGGTGGTGACTGGCCAGGCCGCGATAGCCGACCGCTGGAGGCAGTTGCAGGACGGGGCGCGGCGTCAGCTGCTGCTTTTCGACAAACCACCGCATATCGCCCGTGCGGACGTGGACCTGGAGCGGTCGTTGATCGCACGCGGAGTGCGCATCAGAGCGGTGTACGAGGCGGGATCGGTCGGGGCTCCCGGACGCCTCGCGGAGATCCGCGACGTCGTAGGGGCGGGGGAGGAGGCGCGGCTGCTGCCGGAACTTCCCTGCAAACTCGCCGTGGTGGACGACCGGTGGGCCATGCTGCCGGTCGCGGCCGGCTCCGAACTGCGCGCGGCACTCCTGGTCCGGGCCTCGTCGCTGCTCGACGCGCTGACCGGGATGTTCGAGGCGTACTGGCACCGGGCCGTACGGGTGCCCGGGGCGCCGCCGCCGGAGCGTGCGGCCGCTGACCGCCGGGCGGAGCTGCTCACCCTGCTCTCCGCCGGGTTCACCGACGACAGCATCGCCCGCCAACTCGGCGTCTCGACGCGCACGGTGCAGCGCTGGGTACGTGAGGTGATGGACGCCCTGGGCGCGCGCACCCGTTTCCAGGCGGGCATCCAGGCCGCCCGTGCCGGACTTCTGTGATCCCGGTCGGGCTCGTGCGGTGCGCAGGACGTCGTCACACATCGGCGGTCATCGCTGCCTGGCCCGCAGGGCCGAGTCGACGGCGCCTGCATACAGCGCCGCGCCGGACGGGCGGGGATGGGTGTGATCGGACCACAGCTGGTCGTCACGGCCGGCGACGGTACCGTTCCAGTCGACGACGAGCACCGTCGGGTGGGTCCGGGCGGCACGGGCGAGCGCGGCGTTCACCTCGTTCTGCCAGGGTCTGGGGAGATGGACGTTGACGAAGGCGACGGTGCGGGCAGGGCCGGCGATCCGCACGATGCGGTCGAGGACGGAGTCAGGGAACGGGCCGTTGGCGCCGAGGCCGATCACCACCGTGCGGCGCAGCCGCCCCTGGGCGAGCAGTTGTCCGAGGAGACCGGGCGCCGCCGCCATCTGCCGTCCCACCTCGGCGTCCACCTCGGCGCCCGGGAACTGCTTCTCCAGGGCGCCCGCCGAAGCCAGCATCACGGAGTCGCCGACTGCGGTGATGTCCTTGCCGTCGAACGTCGCTGACGCGTCGTCCTGATCCGGCCGGTCCTGCTCATCCGGATCGTCCGCGGCGCGGGGGTGCATGTCCGTCGTGACGGGTGCGGCTCCCCGGGGCGGCGCACCCTCACCGTGCGGAGCGCCGCCCGCAGCGGCAGCGGCGCGTGCGCCCGCCTCGATCTGCGCCTGGAGTCCGCTGTCGGACGGCGCGCGCGCCACGCCCACGAGAGCCACCCCCACGACGCCCACGCCCGTGAGCGCCACTGCGTGCGCTTGTCGCGGGCGCACGGCGGCGAGCGCACGGTGGCGAGCGCGGAGCACGCGCAGGTATCCGCGCATGCCGAGCCGGATCACCGGCTCTTCGAGCCACCGGTACGAAGCCGTGGCCAGGACGGCGGTCACCGCGAGCGCGGCGATCCGCACGGGAGCGGTCGTGGCGGCGTCCGGCAGGGTGTTGGCCAAGGTGGCGATCACCGGCCAGTGCCACAGATAGATCCCGTAGGAACGGCGTCCCACCCACACCAGCGGTCCCCACGACAGCGCCCGGCCGAGCAGCCCCGGTCCCGCAGCGGCCACGGTCAGCGCGACGGACGCCAGACACGCCACCACCAGACCGCCGCGGAACGCCACGGCTCCGGTGCCGTCGAAGAGCGCCGCGGCGCACGCGAGCACCACGAGCCCTGCCGCGCCGAGCAGATCCATCGTGCGCAGGCGGTCCGTTCCGCGCAGCGTCGCGGCGCGTCCCAGCGGCAGCAGCAGCGCGGCGGCTGCACCGAGCAGCAGCGCGCCGCCGTGCGTGTCGGTGCCGTAGTAGACACGGGAGGGATCGGCGTCCGGCGTGTACAACAGGCCCATCGCCGTGAACGAGACGGCCGCGAGGGCGGCGGCGCACACCGCCTGATGCCGTTGCCTGCGCACCGCTGCCATCACGACCCACAGCAGAAGCGGCCACAGCAGGTAGAACTGCTCCTCCACAGCGAGCGACCACAGGTGCTGGAGCACGGGCTTGGCGCCGAACTGCGCGAAGTATGTGTCATGCTGGGCGATCTGCCACCAGTTGCTGCTGTACGTCAGTGCGGCCACCGCGTTCCCGCGCAGCCCGGCCCAGGCGTCACCGCCGGTCAGCGTGGCCGCGCACGCGGCCGCCGTGAGCATCGCCCACAGGGCGGGCAGCAGCCGCCGGGCGCGTCGCACCCAGAAGGCCCGCATTCGGAACCGTCCCGACCTGCGGCACTCGGCGGTGAGCAGACTGGTGATCAGATATCCGCTGATCACGAAGAAGAGATCGACCCCGAGGAATCCGCCCGGCAGCCAGGGCGCACCCAGGTGGTACACGACCACCGAGGCGACGGCCGGCGCCCGCAGCCCGTCGAGACCGCGCACACGCGCGGCCTCGACGGGCTCCGGCGCCGGCTCCGGCGCCGGTTGCAGGGATTCGATGCTCATTCCGGAATCGTGGGCGGCAATCGAGGGCGGGCTCAGCGCGAGAACCGCCGGTTGCCGAAGAGCGTGAACGGACATCAGAGCGCGCGCAAGCGCAACGGCGCACGTCACGGGCGCTGCCCGCGCTCCCCGTGCCCGCGGCTCGCTCTACCCGATCGGGTGAGGAAGGCCTGATGCGGCGTAACTCTGGCGGAGCAAGAGGGCTTTTAGAGGGACATGAACATATATGTCCTGTTCTCGTCGGAGCGTGCCGCCGAAGCTGTGACAGGACTGTGGCATACGCCGCCCGGGCGGTGTCCGGTCCCTCAGTGGCAGTAACCGCCGTCATGACCCTTGATCCAAGCCCATTTTGCGGGAACGAGATGTTGTCGGAGGCCGTTCGGGTAAGGGCTTTCGATCTCGCTGGGATGCGAACATCCGTGTTTCCCGCGGAACTTTGCCCTTGTCGGGAGCTACGGGTTCCGCTAGCTTCCTGAGCACGCGAGACACCACTGGGCGGGGTGGCAGTCGGTTACTTGGTGTCATGCACATGGCTGCCGCCGTTCTCCCCGCTCACCCCCCACCCCCGCGGTGCCCTACCGCCGCGGGGCAGCACCAAACGCACGAGTACCCATATCCCGGGACCGTGCACGGAGCGGAGGCCTCACGAGGGCTCGGCCGTGCGCTGTCCCCATCCCCCCAGGGAGGGCCGTTCGTTGGCCATATCCGATACACCCGAGACTTCTGGTTCCAGGAGTTCCGCCAGGCGGCACCGCAAGCGCCGCAACATCCTACTCGCAAGCGCCTCGGCGGCCGTCCTCGCCGGCGGAGCCATGACCATCGCGGCGCCCGCAGGCGCGTCCACCACCCCCACCGCCCATCCGCAGAACGACGTCAAGCGTCTGTGCTCGGTGCCGAAGAGCGTCGGCGAGATGGCGTGCAACGCCCTGGAGCGCACCGACGTCGCCCAGAAACTCTCGCTGTCGCCCAACGCCACGCCCTCCGGGTTCGGCCCGAAGGACCTGCAGGGCGCATACAACCTGCCCTCTGACGGCGGATCGGGCCAGACCGTCGCGATCGTGGACGCGCAGGACGACCCCAACGCCGAGTCGGACCTGGCGACGTACCGTTCGCAGTACGGCCTGCCGGCCTGCTCGACCGCGAACGGCTGCTTCAAGAAGATCGACCAGAACGGCGGCACGACCTACCCGAGCGCCGACTCCGGCTGGGCCGGTGAGATCTCCCTCGACCTGGACATGGTCTCGGCGATCGCGCCCAACGCCCACATCGTCCTCGTCGAGGCCAACTCGGCCAATATGAGCGATCTCGGCGCTGCGGTGAACCAGGCTGTCAAGCAGGGCGCCGGCTTCGTCTCCAACAGCTACGGCGGCTCCGAGGACTCCTCGGACACCTCCGCCGACAGCAGCTACTTCAACCACCCGGGCGTCGTGATCACCGCATCCGCCGGTGACTCCGGCTACGGCGTGGAGTACCCGGCGGCCTCGCCGGGTGTCACTGCCGTCGGCGGTACCTCGCTCAAGAAGGACTCCAGCTCGCGCGGCTGGTCGGAGACGGTGTGGGGCTCCAGCTCAGGAGGGGAGGGCACCGGTTCCGGGTGCTCGCAGTACGAGTCCAAGCCCAGCTGGCAGACGGACAGCGGCTGCTCCAAGCGCACCGTCGCCGATGTCTCCGCGGTCGCCGACCCCAGCACCGGCGTCGCGGTCTACGACAGCTACCAGGCGAGCGGCTGGAATGTGTACGGCGGCACCAGCGCCTCGTCGCCGATCATCGCCAGCGTCTACGCCGATGCAGGCAAGCCGTCCTCGGGCAGCAACCCGGCTTCGTTCCCGTACAAGAACGCCTCGGCGCTGAACGACGTCACCTCCGGCTCCAACGGCAGCTGCTCGCCCAGCTACCTGTGCAACGCAGGACAGGGCTTTGATGGCCCGACCGGTCTCGGCACGCCGAACGGCACGACGGCGTTCAAGGGCTGACCGACCCGCACCACCTGGACCACCTGCACCACCCGGGCTTCCGGGAGCGACACCGGGCCCCGGCCGCATCGCGCCGCCGGGGCCCGGCCCTGTCTCAGCTCCGCGGACCCGTGGACTGCGGACCGGTGCCGGTACCCGCACCGGTGGCGGCCGGGCGCTGCGCATCCGGCATCAGATCGAAGGCCGTGTCCAGGATGATGCCGAGCAGCTCGGAGTCGTCGATGTCCAGACCCTGCCCGGCCACCGCCGCCACGCTGATGCTGAACAGGGCCACGCGCGCCCGCACCTGGTCGCGCACTGTCGCATCGGGACCGAGCAGTGCGGTGACGAGCTCACCGACGCGTCCGACCATGCCGCCGCGATCGGGCGCCAGATCGTGGAGCACCTGCTGGTTGGCGGCGGCGAAGCGGGACATCTGCAGGCCGCGCCGGCCGGAGAGCTTCGCCCAGCGGATGAGCACCTCGCCGCGCACGGCGGGCGTCGGCGGCTGTTCGCGGGCCCAGGCGGTGAGCTCGTCCAGCCCGGTGAAGAGCTCCTCGATCAGGGCACGGACGATCTCTTCCTTTCCGGCGAAGTGGTAGTACAGCGCCGCCTTGGTGATCCCCAGGTGCTCGGCGATCTCGCGCATCGAGGTGGCGTCGTATCCCCTCTCGGTGAACAGCGCGAGCGCCACGTCCTGGATCTCGGCCTTGGTGTCACTGCCCTTGCGCCGGTGTGCCGTGCTCATGCTCCGTTTTTCCCGTCCTTCTTCTCGTCCCCCGAGCTGCCTGATCCGATCCTCCCGCATCACGGCCGGCGCATGGCAGTCCGGCCAACTTGCTAACCGACCGGTAAGCAGTCTGCCCTCATGAGCGATGAACCTTGCCGACCGGTAAGTAAGGAATGATTCGCCATGGCCACTCGTCCCCCGGCCGCCGGGGCCGGCTCCGCGGTGGCGCAGCCGCCGCGCTTCAGCAGGCGCCAGATTCTGGTCGCGATGAGCGGCATGGCCGGCGGCGCCTACATCACCCGGACCGGACGCTACCGGGCCCTTGCCGATCGCGGGCGGCGCCCTGATGGCCGTGGGCCTCGGCCTGTTCGCCACCATGGGCACCGGCACCTCCAGCCTGACCACCTCGCTCTACATGGTCGTCCTCGGCGCGGGCGTGGGCGGGCTGATTGAGACCACCACGCTCATCGCCCAGAACAGCGTGCCGGTGCGCGACATGGGCGCCGCCACCGGAGCGTCCACCTTCCTGCGCAACATGGGCGGTTCGCTCGGTGTCTCCGTGCTCGGCGCGATCTACACCAGCCGGCTGACGGAATATCTGACCTCGCACGGTGCCGGACATGCAGGCGCCAGTGGCGGGTCGAGCGCCCGGATGACGCCACAGGTGCTCAAGTCGCTGCCCGAGGCCGCCCGGCATCTGTTCCAGGAGGCGGTGGCCAGCGGCATCGGTGCGATCTTCTTCTGGGCGGCGGTGGTCGCGGCGGCCGGGTTCGTCATCGCCTGGTTCATCCGTCACGTGCCGCTGCGCGGAGCGGTCGCGGCGTCTGAGGAGGAGGCGCCGGCCGAGGTGGTCCCGCTTCCCGCGGGCCACTGACATCCCGGCGTACCGCCGCACCGCGGAGTCCGGCATACGGATGAGACAACCGGGCGGACGGCGACGGGCGACACGTGACGAACGGCTGACTCCCGATCACTCCGAAGGGTTGTATGTCCGTCTTCGTCGACGAATGACACCCCTGACGGCCCATGGGCGTGCAAAGAAAATGACCCACAGGTAAAGCATTTGATAGTAGAAATTAAACACTCTTGTCCTGTCCATGATCCGCCCGGTGGGATCGCGGCATCCGTCCTGCGCGCCGTCCCTCCATACAAGGAGATTTCATGCGCATAGCCAGAACCCGGCCAAGAGCAGCGGTCGCAGCCACCGGGGCCACCGCCCTGGCCGCCGTTGCGGCGTTCGCAGCGCCCCTGGCCGGGCCCGCCTCTGCCGCGGCGGCCACTTCAGCGCCGGCGACCCAGGCGGTCCCCGCGATCGCCGGGAACATGCTCGCCCGCAACGTGAGCAGCCCGCTCACCATCGAGCAGTGCGAATCCAAGTGGAAGATAGCCTGCTACAACCCGCTGCAGTACCGGCAGGCCTACGACCTCGGCCCCCTGTACCGGGCCGGGATCACGGGCAAGGGACGCACCATCGTCATCGTCGACTCGTTCGGCTCGCCGACAGCCCAGCACGACCTCGACGTCTACAGCAAGCAGTTCGGCATCCCGACCACGAAGATCGACATCGTCAAGTGGGGGAACGTCCCGCCGTGGAACCCGAAGGACTCGACCATGGCCGGATGGGCGGGCGAGACGACCCTCGATGTCGAGATGGCTCACGCCGTCGCGCCCGGCGCGAGGATCGTCCTGGTGGAGACCGCGGTCGCCGAGACCGAGGGGGTCACCGGTCTGCCCCAGATGATGGCCGCCGAGAAGTCGATGATCGACCACGGTGTCGGTGACGTGATATCCCAGAGCTTCGGAGCGACGGAGAACACCTTCCCGGGCTTCGACAAGGGCGACTTCTCCAGCATCGACAACCTGCGCTTCGCCTTCAAGGACGCGGCCAGGCACCATGTGACCGTGCTCGCCTCGTCCGGCGACGGCGGAGCCACCGACAGCACGGCCGACGGCACCGGCTTCTACAAGTACCGCGTCAACTCCTGGCCCTCCTCCGACCCGCTCGTCACCTCCGTCGGAGGCACCCAGCTGCACCTGGACGACGAGGGACGGCGCACGCGCCCGGACAGCGTCTACAACGACAACGGCGCCGGAGGGGGAGGCCAGTCCCACGTCTTCAGCCGCCCGGCCTTCCAGGACGGCGTGCGGGACGTGGTCGGCAGCCGCCGTGGCACCCCCGATGTGTCGATGTCCGCGGCAGTCAACGGCGGGGCGTGGACCTACTCCAGCTTCGATCCGTCCGCCACTGGCTGGGGCATAGCGGGCGGCACCAGTGAGGCCAGCCCGCTCTTCTCGGGGATCATCGCCCTTGCCGACCAGTACGCCGGCCACCGCCTCGGCGACATCCACGACGCGCTCTACGCGCTCGACAAGGAGTCCGCGGACAACCCGATGACCGGCATCGTCGACGTCAACGACGGCACCAACAACAGCTACCAGGGCGTCACCGGCTACACCGCGGTCGACGGCTACGACATGGCGACCGGCGTCGGCACCGTGGACGCGGCCAGGTTCGTCCCCGCCCTCGCGCAGGCGAGCCGCGCGCACGACTGAGACAGCGGCAGCATTCGCACGCACCGCGGGCCCGGCTCCCTCAAGGGGGGCCGGGCCCGCGGCGCTCGCACCCGGCCGTATCGGCTGTTCGGCCGGTGCGGTTCATGCGAATTGCTGATTACCCCGCAGACACCGCCGCACCTCGGACCCCGGACCCCGGACGCTCGCGCATGCTCTTCGGCGGCGTCTACGGGACCGTCCTCACCAGTGCCCTGCTCGGCGCGCTGCAACGGCAGGGTTCGTGCTGCACACCGCTGTACGACGCCTGCTGGATCCTGTTCACCTTGGCCGCGGCCCCCTGGCGCACGCCTACGCGTACCACATATCCGCGCGCGAGCAGGCGAGCGGCGCCGACCGCTGGCGCAGGCTCGCCACGGCCGGGGCCCGCTAATGGCCGGTCCTCGTCGCCTGCCTGCCGACGGTGGCGCAACACCGTCGTGCTCTTCGTCTGGGGCGGGTTCGCGGCGCACCGTGCCGGGTACCGGCGCCAGACGGTGCTGCTCATCGGGGCGGGCGACGCCGCCGTGGGGCTGCTCATCGTGCTGGCCAACGCCGTGATCATGTAACTGGCCGCGGTGGCGCGGAACACACGCGCCCGTTGGACGCGGCGGCGGGTTCTGCACGAGGGGAGGAGAGGCGAGGATGGGCGCCACGCTGAGCTCACCGTCCCGCGAAGGGAGAACGACCGTGTCGCTGCCGCTCGACGGCATTCTCGTCGCCGACTTCAGCCGGGTGCTGGCCGGACCGCTCGCCGCCGCCACGCTCGGCGACCTCGGCGCTCACGTCGTCAAGGTCGAGCGGCCCGGCGGCGGGGACGACACGCGTGCGTGGGGCCCACCGTTCGCAGCCGACGGCACGGCCGCGTACTTCGACAGCGCCAACCGGGGCAAGCGCGGCATCGCCCTCGACCTCGCCGACCCCGACGACGCCGCGGCCGCACGCGAACTCGCCCGCCGGGCCGACGTGCTCATCGAGAACTTCCGGCCCGGCGCGCTCGCCAAGTACGGCCTCGACCACGACAGCTCGCTCGCCGCCAACCCCGGCCTGATCTACTGCTCCATCAGCGGCTTCGGCTCCGGGGGCGGCGCGCATCTGCCCGGCTACGACTTCGTCGTCCAGGCCGTCGGCGGGCTGATGAGTATCACGGGAGAACCTCACGGCGAACCGCTGAAAGCCGGCGTGGCCCTCGTCGACGTCCTCACCGCGAAGGACGCGACGACCGCCGTACTGGCCGCGCTGCGCCACCGCGACCGCTCCGGGCGCGGACAGCTCGTCGAGGTCAACCTGCTCTCCTCGCTCCTCGCCTCCCTCGTCAACCAGGCGTCCGGCTATCTCGCCACCGGGCGCAGCCCCGGCCGCATGGGCAACCGGCATCCGAGCATCGCCCCTTACGAGACGCTCGCCTGCCGGGACGGGCTGCTGGCCGTCGCCGTCGGCAACGACCGGCAATTCCGGGCCCTTGCCGAGGCGTTGGCGGCGCCGGAACTCGCCGACGACCCCCGCTTCGTGCGCAATCGCGACCGGGTGCGCCACCGGGACGAGCTGGCCGCCGCTCTCGAAGAGCGGCTCGCCGGTGACACCGCGCGTGGCTGGACCGAAAGGCTCACGGCGGCGTCGGTGCCCTGCGGGCCCGTCAACGATCTCGGTGACGCCGTGGAGTTGGCGCGGCAGCTCGGGCTCGACCCCGTCGTCGAGGTGGGGGAGGGCCGGGTGCCGCAGATGCGGAGCCCGCTGCGGCTGTCCGCGACCGGCGTCGCGGAGCCGTCCGCGCCGCCCCGGCTCGACGAGCACGGGGAAGCACTGCGCGCCTGGCTCGGCGGCCCGCCCGAGGCCCCCTTGCCGTGAGGGATCAGACCGGACGGACCGCGCACGCGTCGGCGAGCTCGGCCAGCGCGTCGTGGGCGCTCGCCGCGAGCCGGTCGAGGTCGGGAACGGCCCGGCCGTCGCCGAGCAGCCCGAAGTGGACACGCCTGCGGTACGTGGACATCGCGACCGACACCGACTGGCCGCGGGCCAGCGGCGCCAGCGGGTACAGCGACGTCAGCGGGCAGCCGCCCAGGGAGAGTTCGGAGCCGGGCAGCGGCACGTTGGTGACGAGGACGTCGTAGAGGAGCCGCGCCGCGAACCCGGCGAGGGGGGCGCCCAGCCGGTGGCCCAGCGGCGGCACGTAGTCGGCGAGCATCGCCACCGCGCCCGGTCCCCGCCCCGGGCCGGCCGCCTTGTTGCGGTCCATGACCGTCCGCACCGCGCGCAGTCGCTCGAGCGGATCGGCCTCGCCGACCGGGAGGCGGACGAGGAAGCCGGAGAGGGTGTTGCCGGCCCGCACGACGGTGCCGGGACGGCGGCGCGATACGGGGACCAGCGCCCGCGGATCACCGCCGCTCAGTTCCTCTCCGCGTTCCAGGGCCCAGCGGCGCAGCATCCCGGCGACCAGCGTCAGCAGGACGTCGTTGACCGTGCCACCGCCGGTCCTGCGGATCCTGTGCAGGTCGTCGAGGTCCAGCACGGCGGTGGCCACCCGCCGCGTCGCACTCGGCGCCGTCGCCAGCGCGGCGGAGCGGCGCGAGTCCAAGGTCGCCCGCATCACCGCCGTGCCGATGCCCACGACCTGCTCGGCGTCGTCCAGGCGGGAGCGGAGACTGGTGGCAAGTCGGCGCGGGTCCGGTATCACCAGCCGCGGACCGGCCGGCGCCTTCGTGGCTGCGGAGGAGGGGAGCTGCCGCATTCCCTGGTCGAGCAGGGCTGCCCCGATGGCGACCGCGCGCAAACCGTCGGCGAGTGCGTGGTGCAGCTTGACGAGCACGGAGAACGGCCCGCCGTCCGGGTGCGCGATGACGTAGATCTCCCAGGGCGGCCGTGCCCGGTCGAGCGGCCGCTCCATCAGTTCGCCGACGAGGCCGTGCAGTTCGGCCGGCCCCTGTTCACCGGTGAGCCACACCGGATGCACATGGCGGGAGACGTCGAAGCTCCGCTGCTTGGACCACATCGCGCCGCCCGGTGGCAGCAGGACGCCGCGCACCCGCATCCGCAGCCGCGGGATCGCGGATGCCCTCGCCACGAGCAACTCGGCGGCCCGCTCCGGGCCGGTGCCCGCGGTCGGCTCGAACGTCGCCAACGCGCCGAGGTGCATGGGGTGGTCGGGGGACTCCAGGTGCCAGAAAGCGAGATCCAGCGGTGCCAGCAGGTCATCGCCCACAGAGTGTGCTCTCCCGTCGGGTGCCGAGTCGGACGGCTTGGGTGAGGGGTAGCGGATTTGCAGTTAAACCACGGGCGCCGACTACCGTCAAGCATGTCCGCATCACGGACGGTTACCGGTCGGTACCGCGCCGGTGCGGTACCGGTGTCGTGTGGGTGCCGCGTCGGCACCGCTTCCGGCCGCTGATCGAGTTGCCGGGACCGCCCGCCTGGTGTGGTCTGAAGAGGACATGCCCGCAGCAAACGCGCGGCGAGGAGGGGCAGCGAGGAGGGTTGGGTATGACAGCTGCCACGCGACTGCTCCGGGCCCTGCCCGCCCAGCACCGGGAGCGCCTGATGGAGCTCGCCCGCGAGGTGTCCTTCCCCCAGGACGCCCGGATCTTCGAGGAGCGGGGCACCGCGGACCGGTTCTGGGTCATCCGCTCCGGCGCCGTCACCCTCGACCTGAAGGTCCCCGGCAAGCGGCCCGTGACGGTCGACACCCTCGGCCCCGGCGACCTGCTCGGCTGGTCCTGGATGTTCGCGCCGTACACCTGGGACTTCGGGGCCGAAGCGCTCAGCCCGGTGCGCGCCTATGAGTTCGACGGCGCCGAGGTGCGCGCGCTGTGCGACGAGGAGCCCGCCCTCGGTCTCGCCCTCGTCCGGGCCGTCGCCGAAGTGCTCGCACACCGCCTGGAGACCGCCCGTACCCGCCTGTTGGACATGCATTCCTACGGCGCGGTGCGCTGACTGCGCACTGCACCCCCGCGCGCCGCCCCGCCTCGTCGAAGGCGTCAGAGCGAGCCGAAGTCGCCGTGGCGGCCCGCGCCTTCGGCGAACCGGGCCGCTCCGGCGAGCGCTTCGCCCAGCACCGCCTGCCCGTGTGAGAACTCCCGCGCCATCGCCTCGGCCTCGGTCAGCCCGTGCTGCTCCAGCACGGACGCGCGGTCGCTGCGCAGGCACGCCTGGGGGAAGCGGGCGATGTCCGCCGCCAGCGCCTCGGCCGCTGCGCGCGCCTGCCCGGCCGGGACCAGCCGGTTGACCAGACCCATCGCATGGGCCTCCGGCGCCGGTACCGGCCGACCGGTCAGAACGAGGTCGAGCGCTCTGCTGGTGCCGATCAGCCGGGGCAGCCGCACCGTCCCGCCGTCGATCAGGGGGACACCCCAGCGGCGGCAGAAGACGCCGAAGACGGCGTCCTCCTCCGCGACCCGCAGGTCGCACCACAGGGCGAGTTCGAGACCGCCCGCGACGGCGTACCCGCTCACCGCGGCGATCACGGGCTTGGACAGCCTCAGCCGGGTGGGCCCCATCGGCCCGTCGCCGTCGGGCGCGACGCGGTTGCCGTGCTCGGTTCCCGCGGCCTTCAGGTCGGCCCCTGCGCAGAACGTCCCGCCCTCGCCCCACAGCACCGCCACCCGTGCACTCTCGTCGGCGTCGAAGGCGCGGAAGGCGTCTGCCAGCGCGGCCGCCGTCGCGCCGTCGACCGCGTTACGGCTCCCGGGACGGGAGAGCACGACGGTGGTGACGGGACCGCTCCGTTCGACGCGGACGCTCAACGTGATCCCCTGTCACCGTGGTTGCCACCGTCTGGCCCCGCATCCTGCCGGACCGGCAGGGCCCCGGCAAGACGCCGCCGTCAGGCCTCGCCCTGATGCCACGCGGGCCACTCCCACGGCCGGTCCGCCCAGTGCACCTGCTTCGCGTCGTGCAGGTCGATGTCCGGGTACGCGCGCCGCACCTCCACCTCGAACTCCTCGCGCTCCAGCGGCTCCCACGATGCCTCGCCGATGCGGACCAGGCGGTACCTGGTGTCCTTGGCGAACTCGGCGACCTCCACACGGGGCCGGGGCGGCTCGCCCTTGGCTGCGTGCTCGCTCATGCCTTCAGGATGCGGGCCCGCCGGACGCCCCGCACCCGGAGATCGCCGACCGGTCACGCAGTGCTTCCCTGCCCTTGTTCGCTTATCCGCCAGCCCGGCGCAGTGGTACGGCCGTCGTTGTCGTGTCGTTGTCGTCTGCGGCCCGGCGGCCGCGCAGGCGTCGCTCACCGCACGGTCACAGCGTCCACCACGTCGCGCAGATCGCCGCGCCTGCGGTACACCGCGCGCTGCCGTGCCGCACCGCCCCGCTGGGCGCGCACCCGCTGCCACAGCCCCCGCACCGTGTCCAAGTCGCCCGCCGCCTCCAGCCCCGGCGCGGCCCGGTCGATCAGCGCCTCGACCAGTTCCACGGCGGGCCGGGTCCGGCCGGTGGCGAGATCGACGCCGAGGCCCGCGAGCCCGTCGCGGGCGGCCCGCCAGTGCGCGGCCTGCAGCAGCCGGTCGGGGACAGCGGGGGCGGACTCCTCCATGCGCACCGCGGCCAGCAGTACGGCCACGAGCCCACGTACGAGAGCCGCGACGAGCACCACGATGTCGAGATCGCAGTTGACGTCCGCGACCCTGACCTCCAGCGTCGGGCAGTGCTCGGACGGCCGGGCGTACCAGTAGATCCCTCCCCGGTCGAGCATGAACCCCGAGGCGATGAGGGAATCGACCAGCGCGTCGTAGGCCGCGGCGTCCGGCAGCATCGGCGCCGGGCCCACGCCCGGCCACTGCGACCAGCTCATCGCCCGCCAGCTGGCGTACCCACTGTCCGAGCCGTTGCGGAACGGCGAGTTGGCGGCGAGCGCGCCGACTGTGGGAAGCCAGAGCCGTACGTGGTTGCCCAGCCGCACGGCCTCGTCGCGGCAGCTCACCGCGACGTGCACGTGGCAGCCGCACACCCCACTGCCCAGCTCATCGGTGACGGCGCCGAACTCGGCCGCCATCCGCAGATACCGCGAGGAGCCGGTGACCTCGAACGGACCGGACGCCGGCACCACCGCGGTGCCGGAGGCGACCACCAGGCACCCGGACTCCGCCGCGGCGGCGGCAACGGCCGAGCGTAGCCGCACCAGATCCTTCCGCAGTTCGTCGAGAGTGCGGACCGGACGGGTACACGTCTCCACCTGGGTGGGAAACAGCTCGGCCTGGACCTGGTCGCCGAGCACGTCCCCAGCGTTCTTGAGGACCATGGACGCGCACGGTGAGGGGACGCACGTTTCGCGGTCGACGAGAAGGAACTCCTCCTCAACGCCGAACGTGGGCACGTCCAGGGCCGCTGCGCGGAACTCGCTGCTCAGGGGGGCTCCGATCTCACGGGACAGCCGATCACTGCCCTCCTGCCAGATTCTTCCCGCGGCGCTGTGCCCACATGCGCGGCTGTCCGGGTGAGGGGGGTGTCGTGCCCCTGGCGCGGGGCGGCCGACTGGCAGGCGGGGCACAGCTCGTGACGGCCCTGCGCGGTGATCACGGTGCCCCCACCACGGCACTCGTCGCAGTCGAGGGCCGGCCCGGGGTCGGCGTGGGGCGTCGGTTCGGGAACGGGGTGGGGAGCGGGGTCGGCTCCGTGCACCATGCGCAGGAACTCCTCGGTCGAGGGCGGGGGGACGCCACAGTCCGGTGTCTCCTGCATCCGGCGCACCTTGTCATGGTTTTTCCAGCTATACGTGGTTTGTTTGCTTCAATTCAAGGTGTCTCTGGAAAAATGTGCATTTCCTGTGCCGGCCGCCCGGCCGCCCGGCCGCGGTCAACCGGCCGACCTGGCCGCGGCCACGGCCTGTCCGGCATACCCGCGTCCGAACAGCACGGCATGCACGAGCAGCGGAAACAGCTGGTGCACGCCGACGCGGCCGGCCCAGCCGCCGGCGAGCGGCGCCATCTCCTGGTAGCCGGCGAGCACGTGCTCAAGATGCGGGCAGCCGAACAGCTGCAGCATCGCCAGATCCGTCTCCCGGTGCCCGCCGTGCGCCGCCGGATCGATCAGCCACGCCTGTCCGTCGCCGCCCCACAGCACGTTCCCGCTCCACAGATCGCCGTGCAGGCGGGCGGGCGGCTCGGGAGGTCCCGCACGCTCGTCGAGCCGCTCGCACACCCGCTCGACGACCGCCGCCTCCTCGTGCGTCATGATCCCCGCGTCGACCGCCCTGCGCAGATACGGCAGCACGCGCCGCTCTGCATACCACTGCGGCCAGCTCTCACCGGGGACGTCGGCCATGGGCGCCAGGCCGATCCACGCGTCGGCCGGCCCACCGGGCGGAGGGGCGCCGAATGCCGGGGCGCCTTCGGCGTGCAGCACCGCCAGCTCGCGCCCCAGCCGCTCGGCCGCCGCCGCGGTCGGCCGCCCCGTCGCGACGCGGTCGATCACCAGCCACTGGTCGTCCACGCCTCGCACCGCGGGAAGGGGCACCGCGCCGGCCGCGGCCAGCCAGCGCAGCCCGGCCGCCTCCGCACGTGTCGCACCGGGCCCGTGCCCGCGCTTGACCACCACGACGTCCCCGCCGTCGAGCGTGACCTGCGCCATCGTCGGCGACAGCCGGCGCACCGACTGTGCGCTGCGTCCGGTCAGTCGCGCCGCCGCGCCCCCGGGCCCACCCGCGTCCGTGCCGTTCATGCCTCGTGGGCGTCGTGGGCGTCGTGGCCGTGTGCGGCGAGCCGGTCGCGCACCCAGGCGAGCAGCCCGGGCATCGCCGCCTCGATCATGGCGAGCACTTCGTCGAACCCGTCAGGACCGCCGTAGTACGGATCGGGCACGTCCAGATCCTCGCCCGCGCCGGGATCGAAGGAGCGCAGCAGCCTGACCCGGTCGGGATCGTCCAGGCGCCGGCGCAGAGCCTTGTCGTGACCGCAGTCCATTGCCAGCAGCAGGTCGGCGTCGAGATGCCCGGAGTCCACCTGGGCCGCGACGTGCCCGGTCGGATAGCCGCGCCGGGCCAGCACCGCCGCCGCCCGCTCGTCCATCGACTCCCCGACGTGCCACGGTCCCAGGCCCGCGCTGCTCACCTCGACGACGTCGTCGAGCCCGGCGCGGCGCAGCTGTTCGGCGAAGACGAGCGCGGCAGTGGGGGAGCGGCAGATGTTCCCGGTACAGACGAAACAGATGTGCACGGCGATCAGGGTACGGCGCGGTCGTAGAGTCGGGTGCATGGCTTCAGACGAGGGGACCGTGCGGGTCGACAGCTGGATCTGGTCGGTGCGGCTCACCAAGACCCGGTCGCTGGCCGCGTCCGCCTGCCGTGGCGGCCATGTGCGCGTCAACGGCGAGCGGGTCAAGCCGGCCCACCCGGTGCGCTCCGGCGACGAGGTGCGGCTCTACCACGTCGGGCGTGAGCGGATCGTCGTCGTCTCCCGCATCGTGCGCAAACGGGTCGGCGCGGCCGTCGCCGCGGAGTGCTACGTCGACAACAGTCCGCCGCCGCCACCGCGCGAGGAGGCCGTGACCGTCCCCCTTCGCGACCGCGGCACGGGCCGACCCACCAAGCGTGAACGCCGCGATCTGGAGCGGCTGCGCGGCAGGTGAGGCGCTGCGCGCGGCAGGAGCTCAGCTCGGCGGCGGAGCCGTCCCGGGCCCGGGGCCGATGTCGCCCGGGCGCGGGCCCGCGGCCGCGCCGCGGTCGGGGGCGGCATCGTGTCCCGGAGCGGGAGCGGTGTTCACCCGCGGCAGGGCGTACGGATGCTCGCAGCGCAGCCAGTCGATGAGCCGCTCGCGGATGGTGCACCGAAGCGTCCACAGGTCGGCGGAGTCCTTGGCGGTGGCGAGCGCGCGCACCTGGATCGTCGTCGGGGTGGTGTCGGTGACCACCAGGCTCCAGGCACGGCCGTCCCATGCCTCGCACTCCTTGAGCTCCTGGTGGAGGCGCTCGCGCATGAGGTCGACCGGCACGGCGTGGTCGAGGTGGAAGAAGACCGTCCCCGTCATCTGGGCGCTGCCGCGCGACCAGTTCTCGAACGGCCTGCTGGTGAAGTACGAGACGGGCATCGTGATACGGCGCTCGTCCCACGTGCTGACGACCAGATAGGTCAGGGTGATCTCCTCGACGGTGCCCCACTCGCCCTGGACGACGACCGTGTCGCCGATGCGCACCATGTCGCCGAAGGCGATCTGCAGACCGGCAAAGAGGTTGCCGAGCGTGGACTGGGCCGCGATGCCGGCGACGGCGGCGATGACCCCGGCCGACGCCAGCACCGACGTACCCACCGCCCGCATCGCCGGGAACTGCATCAGCATCACGGCGGCCGCGACGATCCCGACGGCCGCGGTGACAACGCGCTGGATGAGCGTCACCTGAGTGCGTACCCGGCGCAGCCGGGCCGGGTCGTGGGAGGCAGCGGCGTACCGCGCGTACCCGGTCTCGACGACGGCCCCGACTCCGTGCATCACCAGCCATGCCATGGCGGCGATCAGCACCAGGACGAGCACCTGCTCGATGGCTTCCTCATGGCCGCGCCCCACGTGGGCGGCGCGGTAGCCGCCGAGCAACAGGCCCGCGCAGAGCGCCACCTGCAGCGGAAGCCGGCAGCGGCGCAGCAGCTGCCACAGCGGGGTCTCCGGATGGCGGGCGTCGGCGCGTCGCAGCATGCGATCGGCCGTCCACCCGACGGCCAGGGTGACGGCAACGGCGCTGCCGGCCACGGTCAGCGGTCGCAGCACGGTTTCCATGGGTCCTCGGATCCCTCCACGGTGTGCGGATTACGGGTGCGAACCTATCCGAACGTACTTGCATTGGTTCCAGGCGTGTACCCCGCCCGGTGCCGCCGTCGACGCCACCGCTCAGCCCGGCATCGCGAACAGGCCGTAGAAGGCCCGCGGCAGCCCGCCCTCCCGCAGCGGCGGCGGTACGTAGGAGCGCAGGTGCCGCGCGCCGCCGAGCGCACGCTCCGCCGACTCCACGCTGATGCGCTCGTGCGTCTTCAGCACAAGGATGTAGGGCCTGCCGTGCCGGGCTCGGCCGATGTCCCGCACGATGACCTGGATCGGCGGCTCGGTGCGGCGCAGGTCGATGTCGCGGCCCGGTTCGGGCCCGCGCCACGGCGGCTCCACCAGGTACACGTCGCGCGGGCCGCGGGGAGCGAGGATCTGCGGCAGCTCGCGGCAGCCGATGTTGTGCAGGCTCACCCGCGCGCCGGCCTGTGCGAGCTGATGGCTGGTCACCTCGTGGACGACGGTGTCGGGTTCGGCGGCGAACACCGTCCCGCCCAGGCGCCGCCCGAGGTGGAACCCGACCGTGCCGGGCCCGCGGAACAGGTCGACGACCAGCGGCGGCGCAAGCTGTCTCGGCAGCTCCCCGAGCCCGTCGAGCAGGGCGGCGACGGCGGCGCGGTCGTCGTCCCAGACGCGCGCGACCATGCCGGTCCGGGCGGGCCGTGGCACGGACCCCAGGACGGCGGCGGCACGCTGCGTGTACGAGGCGGTGGTGTCGATCTCACGGCGCAGGTGCCGTCCCACGTCGAGGAGTTCGTCGTCGGTCAGCAGCCGTCCGTAGGCGGGGGCGAGCGGATCGTTCGGCTCGCGCAGCAGGCGGCCTCGGCCCGCCGTCCGCCGGCAGCTGTATGTCACGTGCCTTCCCCTCCGCTTCGCTCGCCGGACCCGGCATTGGCGGAAGCTACAACTGCCCTCCGCTAGATGGAAAGTATCATCCACGATACGAAAGAGGATCTCGGGGTTGATGGGCCGGCCCGCGTTCTGCGCCTTCCGGATGCACCGTAGAGGGAGGTGGGGGAGCGAGGACCGGATGATGGCGGTACGACGCCTCGGGCGCTGCTGCGGACCGTGGTGGCGGCCGTGCTCGTCGCGGTCGCCACCTGCTCCTCAGGCCGTGCCTCCCCGCCCTCCTCGGGCACACCGGCCACACCCCTCACAGTGGCCTCCGGCACACGCCACCCCGCACCGCTGCAGCCCGGCGACTGGCCCACGCGCCACCGCGACCCCGCCCGGACCGGTGCCGCACCCGGCCTGCCCGCCCAGGGCGTGCTCCGCCACTGATCGGCGCCGCTACGGGCCTGCCCGCTCCGGCATCGCCTGCTCGACCCCGTCGAGTTGCAGCACACATGAGGGGGTGCCGGACCCCATCCTCGGAAGCCGTATGCGGACCTGGAACGGGCGGACCGGCTCCTCCGGCAGCTCGGCGCAGAGCAGGCTCGTTCCCGAGCCGTGCAGCTGCTTGACGGCGACCTCCTTGCCGTCCACCAGCACCTCCGCCTCGGCCGTATGGCCGGAGCGCACGTTCACCGTGATGGAATGGCCGGCCTGGTCCATATGGAAGTGGCGACGGCGGCTCATGGCCCACCTCCGTGACGGTGCGCTTGTGACATCAGCGTAGATTCTGCATGACCGTTTTGACAGGTTTGCTCATGTGCTGCGGCGGCTGCCGGCCGCGCGCTGCGGTCACTGGACGGCAGGCTTGACCAGCCCCGTCTCATAGGCGATCACCACGAGCTGCGCACGGTCGTGAGCCTTCAGCTTGGTCATCGCGCGGTTCACATGCGTCTTGACGGTGTGCGGACTGAGCGCGAGCCGGCCGGCGATCTCCTCGTTGGACAGACCGCCCGCGACGTGGACGAGGATCTCCCGCTCACGGCCGGTCAGCACATCGAGCAGCCCCGGCGCCGGCTGGTCGACCGGGCCGCGGTCGGGCTGGGCGAGAAAGCGCCCGATCATGGCCTTCAGCGCCATCGGCGACAGCAGCGCATCACCCGCCGCCACCGTGCGGATCGCCTCGATCAGCTCCTTGGGGTCGGCGCCCTTGCCGAGGAAGCCGCTGGCCCCGGCGCGCAGCGCCTGGAAGACGTACGCGTCGATCTCGAACGTCGTCAGCACCAGAACCCGCACCCCGGCGAGGTCCTCGTCCTCGGTAATCATCCGCGTGGCCACCAGACCGTCCATGTCCGGCATCCGGATGTCCATCAGCACGATGTCGGCGCGCAGTTCACGGGCGAGCCGCACGGCCTCGCGCCCGGTGGAGGCCTCGCCCACCACCTCCATCCCCGGCGTGGAGTCGATCAGCACCTTGAAGCCCGCGCGCAGCAACGCCTGGTCGTCGGCGAGCAGCACACGGATCGTCACGAGACGACCTCCGGCTCCGGCGCGAGCGGAAGCATCGCACTGACCCGGAAGCCCCCGCCCGGCCGAGGGCCCGCGCTCAGGCTTCCGCCGACGATCGCGACCCGCTCGCGCATCCCGCGGATGCCGTGCCCGCAACCACCGGCGGGGACAGCACGAGCAGGCCGGGAGCCGTCCCCCTCGTTCTCCACCACGATGCGCAGGCCGGCGGGGCGGTAACTGAGGCGCAGGCAGGTCCTTGCACCGGCGGCGTGCTTGCAGACGTTGGTGAGCGACTCCTGCACGACCCGGAACGCCGTCAGGTCCGCCGCCGGGGCGAGCGCACGCACCGTGCCGTCCACCTCGTGCTCGATGCTCAGTCCCGACTTGCGGAACGACTCGACGAGCTCACCCAGGCCCGACAGCCCTACCGTCGGCTCGGTCGGCGCGGCGGCGTCGCCTGCCTCACGCAGCAGGCCGACGGTGTCCTTCAGCTCGTCGAGCGCGGCCCGGCTCGCCTGCCGGATGTGCGCGAGCGACTCCCTGACCTGCGCCGGCTGCTCGTCCAGGACGTAATCGGCCACCCCGGCCTGCACGTTGATCAAGGCCAGATGATGACCCACCTGATCGTGCAGGTCCCGCGCGATGCGCAGCCGCTCCTCGGTGACCCGGCGCCTGGCCTCGTTCTCGCGGTCGTGCTCGGCCCTGCGGGCCCGCTCCTCGGCCTCGGCGAGGATGGCGCGCCGGCTGCGGGCCGCGTCCCCGGCGGCCAGGGCCAGCAGGGTGAGGGCGCTCACGGCGAGCGTCTCGGCGCTGAGCCAGTCGGTGGGCCGGGTCAGCCCAAGGGTGCCGACCAGGACGGCGACCACGGGCAGGCCGCGCAGCAGCGCGGTACGGCGGTCGGTGGTCTCGGCCGTGTAGTGCAGCACGATCATGGGGGCAATCAGCAGCGCCGGGTGCGAGCCGACGGTGGCCAGGTAGCAGGCCGCCCCCGCGGTGGTCACCGCGAGCGTGGGCAGCGGCCGGCGGCGCCGGAACGGCAGCGCCGCACATGTGACCAACATCACCAGGACCAGCCAGACCGTGAGGTGCGCAGGGTGACCGGGGCCGGGTGCCCCGATGGTCACCTGCACGCCCTGTTCCGGCCGGCCGGCCTGGCTGCCGGCCAGCGCGCAGGCGAACACCGCGGCCGCGACGCAGATGTCCACGGCGAGCAGCCGGGCTGGTCGCGCCCGCACCCAGGGGACGATGCCGTACATGCCCACAACGCTAAACGGCCCCGCAAGCCGAGGTCATCGTCCCCCGACACCACAGCCCGTCACCGCGGTCGCAGTACCGCGGTCCGGATCTACTGCGAGCGCAGTACGGCGAGGAACCGTCCGCCGGAGGACGTGAGAGGGGGTCGGCCAGGGGGCCCGGGCGATGGTGAGAGCCTGCCACCTCCTCGGACGCTGGAACTGGTGGCCCTCCACACTCCGCCGCCGGCACACCGCACCGGCAGCCTCCGAGCTGCATGTCGTCGAGGCCTCCGCGGGGCTCGAAGAGGCGGGATCGACGCGCCGGGACGGATGACATCCGGTGCCGGGCGGCCCGCCCCATCCCACGGATGGGAGCGGCCCGCCCATCGCCCGTTCATGGGGCCGGTCGGCCCACGCCGATGCGGCCGCACGGTACCATCACCGGCCCACCAGGCCCTGTCGCCGGTGCGTACCGGACGAGCACTGTGTCATGGGCGGATGTTTACCCGGCAGCCCCGGCTGCCCCACTGAAGCGGCACGACGCGGGTATGTGCACTGCGGGAAGGGAGGAGAGCTATGTCGCTCCGTACACCGCACGGACGCCACCGCCGCCCCGGCCGGGCACTGGGCGTGCTGGGTACCGACCGGCACACCGCCCACAGCCCGCTCGAACGCACCTCGGACCGCATCCAGAGCTGGGCCGGCAAGATCCTCGTCGTACTGATCCTGCTGGCCCTTCCCGCGGCCGTCATCGGTACGGACGCGTACGTCTACCACCTGTCGATGCACACGGTGCGCGTCCAGGCCGCCACCCGCCGCCCCGCCACCGCCCAGGTGCTGCGGAACGCCCCCATGGTGCCCTCGCAGACCACGGTCGCGGCCGCAGCGCGGGTCACCGGAGCGGGCCGCGCGCCGTACGTCGCCACCGCCTCCGTCACCCCGGGAACCGTCGCCGGCACCATCCTCAGCGTGTGGGTGGACAAGCGGACCGGCGCCATCGTCTCCGCGCCGCTCACCGCCTCCCAGGCCTCGCACGACGCCGGCCTCGCCGCCGCCATGGTCGTGCCCGCGCTACCGCTCGCCGCCCTGGGCCTGTGGCTGGCGCTGCGGCGGGTGCTCGACCGGATGCGTGCCGCCCGGTGGGACAAGGAGTGGGAGTGGATCGAGCCCCAGTGGTCCGGACGCTACCGCGACCACTCCTGACGGCTCTTCTTACGTTTCGCTGACGGCGGCCTCGTGTCCGCCCCATGGGCGCCTTCCGGCCCGTAACGTCGCCCGCATGCTGGTACTCGTCACCGGTGGCGCGGGCTTCATCGGCTCGCACATCGTCACCGCGCTCGTCGACGCAGGACACGACGTCCGGATCCTCGACACGCACACCCCTGCCGGGCCGCCCGCCGGCGTCACGGTCGTCCATGCCGACGTACGCGACCGGGCGGCCGTGACGGACGCGTTGCGCGGCGTGGACGTCGTGTGCCACCAGGCCGCCATGGTCGGCCTCGGCAAGGAGTTCGCCGACGCGCCCGACTACGTGAGCCGCAACGACCTCGGCACCGCTGTACTGCTTGCGGCGATGGCCGAGACCCGCGTGAGCCGTCTGGTGGTCGCCGGGTCCATGGTGGTCTACGGCGAAGGACGCTACGACTGCGCGCGGCACGGCACCGTACGGCCCGGTCCGCGGCGCGTCGCCGACCTCGACCACGGCCGTTTCGAGCCACCGTGCCCGCACTGCGGGCAGCCGCTCGCTCCCGGCCTCGTCACCGAGGACGCGCCCCTCGACCCGCGCAACGTGTACGCGGTGACCAAAGTGACGCAGGAACACCTCGCCGCCTGCTGGGCCCGCGCCGTCCAGGGCCGGGCCGTAGCGCTGCGCTACCACAACGTCTACGGTCCGGGGATGCCCCGCGACACCCCCTATGCGGGGGTCGCCTCGATCTTCCGCTCCGCGCTCGCCCGCGGCGAGGCGCCGCGCGTCTTCGAAGACGGCGGCCAGCGCCGCGACTTCGTCCACGCACGGGACGTGGCGGCCGCCAACCTCGCGGCGCTCGCGGCGGAACCGGAACCCGGCACGCTGCGCGCCTACAACGTCGGAAGCGGAACGCCGCACACCGTCGGTGAGATGGCCGCCGCGCTCGCCGCGGCATACGGTGGTCCCGCGCCCGTCGTCACCGGCGAGTACCGGCTCGGCGACGTCCGCCACATCACCGCCTCCTCCCAGCGGCTGCGCGACGAGCTCGGCTGGCGTCCATGGACCGGCTTCGTGGACGGGATGGCCGAGTTCGCCAAGGCACCGCTGCGGCCGGCCTCGGAGACCGGTGCGGAATGACAGACAGCGGACGTCAGTTGGGCGCCGCCGGAAGGACGACCTCGAAGCGGCAGCCGCCCGGCACATTGCGCACCGCCGCGCGCCCGGAGTGCGCCTCGACGATGCCGCGGACGATGGCGAGCCCGAGCCCCGCCCCGGCCGGAGGGGTGCGCGCCCCCGTGCCACGCCAGCCGGTGTCGAAGACGCGTGGCAGGTCCTCGGCCGGGATCCCGCCGCACCCGTCGGTCACCGACAGCACCACCGTGTCCGCCTGGCGGTGCGCCGCCACCGCCACCGTGCCGTCGGCCGGCGTCCGGTGGATCGCGTTGACCAGCAGATTGGCCAGGACGCGCGTCATCTCCCGTCCGTCCACCTCGATCGGCACCGGCTCCACCACGTCACCGACGAGCCGCACACCGTGCTCGCGCGCGAGCGGATCCGCGCCCGCGAGCGCATCACCCACCAGGTCGTAGACCGACATCCGGGACAGGGCGAGCGGCAGCACGCCCGCCTGGATACGGGAGAGTTCGAACAGATCGCCGACCATGGCGCTCAGTCGCTCGACCTCAGCGCGTATTCGGGCGTGATAGGCGGCCGGGTCGTACACCATGCCGTCCTCGAGCGCCTCGGCCATCGCCCGCAGCCCCGCCAGCGGGGTGCGCAGATCGTGCGAGATCCACGCCACCAGCTCGCGCCGGGACGCCTCCAGGGCGCGCTCCCGCTCCCTGGACGCGGCGAGTTTGGCGCTGGTGACCGCCAACTCACGGCCGAGCTCGGCGAGTTCGGCCGTCGGAGGGCCGGCGGGCGGGGAGAATCCGCCGCCGTCGCCGAGCGCCCGGGTGGCCGCGGCGAGTGCCCGGCTCCCGGCCACCACCTGCCGGCCGAGCAGCAGGGTGACGGCGAGCGAGACGACACCGGCGATGGCGCACACCAGGATGACGACCCGCACATCGTGCGAGGACAGGAACATCGCCCACGCCACCGAGACCGTCCCGGCGAGCATGGCGGCGACCGCCACCGCCGCGATGACGGCGAGCGACAGCGAAAGCGAGCGGTGCCGCAGCGTCCGCAGTACCAGCGCGCCGAGCAGGCCGGCCGCGGCCGCCCCGGCGGCCGCGTAGGCGGCGATGACCAATAGATCATGCATGGGAGGGCTCCTCGCTTCCGGCCGCACCGGGACCCGGTCCGGGCCCGGGACCGGCACCGGTCCCGGGCGCATTGAAGCGGTAGCCGACGCCCCACACCGTGCTGATCAGCCGGGGGTGAGCCGGATCGTCCTCGATCTTCTCCCGCAGCCGCCGCACATGGACGGTCACCGTCGACAGGTCCCCGAACTCCCACTCCCACACCTGGTGCATGAGCTCCTCGCGGCTCCACGCCCGCTCCGGATTACGCAGGAAGAAGGCGAGCAGGTCGAACTCCCTGATGGTCAGGGCGAGTTCGGCGCCGTCCCGGGTGGCCCTGCGGGCGGCCGGGTCCACCGCGAGAGGCCCGGCGCGCAGCCACGGCCCGGGGTCATGCGCCCGCGTCCCCGCGCGGCGCAGCACGGACTCGACGCGCAGCACCAGCTCGCGCGGGCTGAACGGCTTGGTGACGTAGTCGTCGGCGCCGACTTCGAGCCCGAGAATCCGGTCGTCCTCGTCGCCGCGCGCGGTGAGCATGACGACCGGCAGCGGCCCTTGCCGGCGAAGCCGCCGGCAGACCTCGAGGCCGTCGATGCCCGGCAGCATCAGGTCGAGCACGACGAGGTCGGGCCGGACGGCCGTCGCCCGGGCCATCGCCTCCGGGCCGTCGGCGGCCCGGTCCACGGTGAATCCGGCGCGGTCGAGGTAGCCCGCGACGATCTCGGCGACGGTCGGGTCGTCGTCCACGACCAGGACGCGGCGTGGGGCGGCTGCGGGGTTACCGGCGACGGTGGCTCTGCTCACGTTTCCGAGTCTGGCACCCACCTCCGTCAACAGCGCCCCGCCGGGCAGGCCCCCACCCTCCGACGTCCGTGTTTCGTAAGAAACCAGAATCCTGAATGCCCCGCTTTGTCTTCGTAGGGTGGAGGTGTGACCGAGAATCCCCCGCCACCCAACGACGCCGGTGCGTGTCCCGGCGACGCACCCGCCCGCGTCGACGTCGTCCTGCCGTGCCTCGACGAAGCGGCCGCCCTGCCCTGGGTGCTGGAGCGCATACCGCCCGGCTGGCGAGCCGTCGTCGTCGACAACGGCTCGACCGACGGCTCCGCGGAACTCGCCGCTTCCCTGGGCGCGTACGTGGTCCGGGAACCCGTACGCGGCTTCGGCGCCGCCTGCCACGCCGGCCTGCAAGCCGCCACCGCCGACATCGTCTGCTTCTGCGACTGCGACGCCTCCCTCGATCCCACCTCGCTGCCCACCGTCGTGCGGCCCGTGCTCGACGGGCGGGCCGACCTCGTCCTCGGGCGCCGCAGGCCCGTCACACGCGGCGCCTGGCCCCTGCATGCCAGGCTCGCCAACCGCGAGCTGAGCCGGCTCATCCGCCGGCGCACCGGGCTGCGTCTCGGCGACCTCGGCCCGATGCGCGCCGCTCGCCGCGAACCCCTGCTGGCCCTGGGGCTCACCGACCGCCGCTCGGGGTACCCGCTGCAGATGGTGGTCCGAGCCGCCGACGCCGGCTGGCGGGTACGCGAGACCGATGTGCCCTACCGGCCGCGCACCGGGCGCTCCAAGGTCACCGGCACCTGGCGCGGCACCTGGCACGCCGTGCAGGACATGCGCGCCGTGCTGCACACCTCCGCAGGAGCGGTCCGATGACCGCCCCCATGACGCGCCCGGTCACGGCCGCCGGGCCCGGCGGGCCCACCACCGTGCTCGTCATCGCCAAGGAACCCCTGCCCGGACGGGTCAAGACCCGGCTCACGCCACCGTTCACCCCCGAACAGGCCGCCGCCCTCGCCGAGGCCGCCCTCGCAGACACCCTCGACGCGGTGCTGTGCGCGCCGGCCCGCCGCCGGGTCCTCGTCCTCGACGGCACGCCCGGCCGTTGGCTTCCGCCGGGCATCGACGTGGTAGAGCAGGCCCCCGGCGGCCTCGACGAACGACTCGCCGCCGCCTTCGCAGGCTGCGCCGACGGGCCGGCCCTGCTGGTGGGCATGGACACCCCGCAGCTCACCCCACGGCTCCTCGTCCCCGCGCTCGCGCCCGACGCCTGGAGCGGCTGCGACGCCTGGTTCGGCCCGGCCGAGGACGGCGGATTCTGGGCGCTCGGGCTCGCCGAACCCGACCCCGCGCTGCTGCGGGGCATCCCGATGTCCACCGCCCGCACCGGAGCGCTGCAGCGCGCACGCCTGTGCTCGGCGGGACTGCGCGTACGCGACCTGGCCCGGCTGCGGGACGTCGACACCGCACCGGACGCGGCAGCCGTCGCCGCCACAGCCCCCGCATCGCGCTTCGCCGCCCTCCTGTCCCGGTTCGCGTCATGAACACGGCGCAGGACACACCGCAGGCACCACAGCCGCCCGGGGCAGCCGAGCTGACGCCGCGCCAACCACAGCCGTGGACCGACGACCCGTACGCCCGCGCCCTGCGCACCGGACGCGGACCGCTCTTCCTGCGCCGCCCCGACGGCTGGCTGCTGCCGCTCGACGTCGAGCGCTGGTGCGCCGGACCGGACGCCGCCGACACCTCCCTGCTGAGCCGTTGCCGCGGCCCCGTGCTCGACATCGGCTGCGGACCCGGGCGCCTGGTGGCCGCGCTCACCGCCCACGGGCTGCCGGCCCTCGGCATTGACGTCAGCCCGGCCGCGGTGGCCCGCACCCGCGGCGCGGGCGCGGCCGTGCTGCACCGCTCGGTCTTCGACCGCCTGCCCGCCGAAGGCCGCTGGTCCACCGTGCTGCTGGTCGACGGCAACATCGGCATCGGCGGCGACCCGCGCGCCCTGCTGGGCAGGCTGCGACAACTGACAGCCCCCGGCGGCCGGTTGCTCGCCGAGGCCGCCGCCCACGACGTGGACGAGCGGCTGACCGTACGGGTCGAGGACGCTCGCGGACGTCACGGCCGCGACTTCCCCTGGGCCCGGCTCGGCCCGACAGCGCTGGGCGCCGCCGCGACGGCCGCCGGCTGGACCCCCGTCGATGCGTGGGAGTCGGGCGGCCGCCACTTCGCGGAATTCACCCGCTGAGGACGGCCTGCCGCTCACCGCCGCGCACGCCGCCCCCACCGGGACCGCAGCAAGGCCCAGCCGGCCGCGAGCGCCGTCACCACGGCCACCGCGCCCAGCGCGAACAACCAGTTGCGCACATAGTCCAGCGGCAGGAGGGAGACCGGCACAGGACCGGGACGCAGTACGGCGGGCAACGCCACCGCCGTCAGACACCCGCCGACGATCAGTCCGCCGCGCAACGGCCCCCGCGCCCGCAACGCCGCGCCGACGAGCAGCACAAGCGGCACCAGCACCGCGTCGTGCAGCAACAGCGCAGCCACCAGCCACACCGCGACATCCAGAGGATCGCGGACATGCGGATCGGTCAGCAGTACCGCAAGACCGGTCCCGATCCCGGCCAGCCCCAGGGCGCCCGCCACCACCCGCCCCGTCACTGCAGCACCTCCAGTCGCGTGACCCACTTGGTCTGCAGCACCCCGGGCCGGTCGGGGGCGATGATCCGGGCCGGCGCACCGTGGTCGGGCGCGAGCGGCTCGCCGCCCAGCGCCAGCGCGAGCAGCGTCAGCGGGTCCCTGGCATACGACGCACCCATCACGCTCACCCCGTAATTCCCGCCGCGTTCGAGCGACACCACGCGGATCCGCGCGCCGTGCGGGGCACCCGCCCGGTCCAGCAGATCCCGGACCCGCACGCCCGTCCAGTGCGCGTTCTTGCTCCATCCCTCGACGCATGCAATGGGCAGCACCACCGAGTGCTGCTTCATCGCCCGTAGTTGAGGAAGTGTCAGCTCGTAGGCGTTCGGCCCGGCGACCTGCAGCCTCCACCCCGACAGCCGCTCCCGGGTCACCCCCGCCTCCGCAGCTGTCTGGCGGACCGGCAGCCCCTGCGGCCCGTGGTCCGGGTGGCGCGGCGCCAGCAGGGCCACGTCCTCCAGCGGGCCGAACGACTGGCCGACCGTCGCCAGCGTCACCGCACCGACCGCCGCGCTCACGGCCGCGAGGAAGGACCGCCGGTCCGGGCCCTCCAGGGCGTCCATGGCCACCGTCCGCCACCAGTTCGCCGCGATGACCGGTGCCTTGACCGCGATGTGCAGCAGCAGAGAACCCGTCACCACCCAGGCCAGCGCCCAGTGCACCTGCCGGAACGGGAAGGGCCACGGATACCACTCCACCGTGTCGAGCAGCCCGGTGAACAGCTCGAGCAGCACCGCGCCCACCAGCACCGCGATCGACAGACGCTCCAGTGCGTGCAGCACCGACCGCACCACCGGCCGTACGAACAGCCGCGGATACACCGTCCACAGCTTGGCCAGCACCAAGGGAATTGCCGCCAGACCGCTCGCTACATGCAGCCCCTGCGTCAACCGGTACCCCCACACCGGCCTGCTCGGCAGCAGGTTCACCGCCCAGCCGGGCGGTTGCTGCAAGTAGTGGCTGATGACGCCGGTGACGAAGCACACCGCGACGGCGGCGCCCAGAGCCCGTCCGACCACGGTGGCGGTCCGCGCGTCGTGCAGCCGCCCCCTGAAGACGGGATCCGGAAGCCGGGGAAGAACGGGACGGAATCTCATGGCTCCATGAGATCTCGCCGAGGCCTGCCTCAGGCCGCTGAACTCCTTACGGATTGCGGACACCGAGCCCCGCAAGATCGCCTCCGGCGCCCGCAGCTGCCACCGTGGCACACGTGAGACTCCCTACCGTCCGCACCGCGGCCCTGCTCGCCGCCCTGACCGCCGTCGTCGCCGTGACCGTCCGCGCCGGCGGCGACCTCGGCCACCCGGCGGCCCTGCTGCCCTGGTACGCCGCCGCATGGGTGCTGTTCGCCGCCGCCGTGTGGTCCGTGCGGACGGTGCCAGTGCGCACCGCCGCCGCGTTCGTCCTCGCCGGGTCGGTGGCGTCGGCCGCCGCGGCGCTGTCGGCGCCGCCGCGCACCAGCGACGACATGTACCGCTACGCGTGGGACGGCCGGGTGCAGGCCGCGGGGATCTCCCCGTACGCCTATGCGCCGGACGCAGCGCGGCTGGCCCGACTGCGCGACGCCTGGCTCTTCCCGGACACCGGCAGCTGCCGGGCTTGGGACCTGCACACAGCGGCCGGGGTGTGCACCCACATCAACAGGCCGTCCGTGCACACGATCTACCCGCCCGTCGCCGAGGGCTGGTTCCTCCTCGTCCACGTGCTCTCCCCGGACGCCACGCGCCACAAGCCGCTGCAGCTGGCGGGTGCGGTGCTCGCCGTCGCTACCACGGCGGTGCTGCTGCTCGTCCTGCGGCGGCGGCAGGGCGGTGATCCGCGGCAGGCGGCGCTGTGGGCGTGGTGCCCCGCGGTGCCGTTCGCCGCGGTCAACGACGCCCATGTCGACACCCTCGGTGCGCTGCTCACGGTGGTCGCGCTCGGCGCTGCCACCGGTGCGCGCCGCGGTGCCCTGCTCGGCGGCGCGATCGCCGTCAAACTGCTGCCCGCGCTCGCCCTTCCTGGCGCGCTGTCGGGCGTTCTCGCGCCGGGACGCCGCCCGCGCGACGGGCTGCGCGACACCGTGCGCATCCTGCTGCCCGCGGCCCTTGTCATCGTCCTCGTCTATCTGCCGTACCTGATCGCCTCCGGCTCCTCGGTCATCGGCTACCTCCCCGGCTATCTGCAGGAGGAGGGGTACGACGACAGCGGCGTCGGGCGGTTCGCGCTGCTGCGGCTCGTCCTGCCGTCGGCGTGGGCGGGTCCCGTCGCCGCGGTGCTGATCGCGCTGACCGCGCTGTACGTGCTGCGGCGCGGCGACCCAGGGCAGCCGTGGCGCGGGGCGCTGCTGGTCACCGGGACCGCGCTGCTGCTGACCTCGCCCGCGTACTACTGGTACGCGTTGCTCGTCGTCGCGCTGGTCGCCCTCGACGGCCGCTGGGAATGGCTCACCGTCCCCGCCGCCGGCACAGTGCTGTACGTGGGCGACGCCCTGCACTGGAACTCCTTCACCGTCCAGGTCTCGGTCTTCGGCCCGGCGGCCGCCGCGGTGCTCGCCGGTGCGCTCATCCGCGCCCGCATGGCAGACACCGCCCCACCGCCGTCGGACAGCCAGCCCTGACTCCTTCACCTTCTGAAGCCATGAACTCACATCAGCTCGTAGCCGCTTGAAGTATTGACAGCCTCATCGGGCCAGGAGGAAGCTCTCGCCACCCACGTCGGTTCCCCCTCAACCGACCGCTACCAAGGGACGGGTGGCGATATGCCGAGTTCCGAAGAACGACCATGGCTGCAGAGAACTTCGCTCTTCACCGCGGCGATCACCATGGCCGCTGCCGTGCTCACCGCGGTCGGCGGACCCGCCGCCGCGGCCACGGCCCCGGGTGCGCCGGGCGCCGATGCCTACTGGAACGAGCCGACCGTACAAGGCTTCGCGGACGCCTTGTCGTCGTCCTCCAAAGTCTGGTACACCGTTGGCAACGGTGAGTTGCAGAACGTCTTTTACCCTCAGACCGACACCCCCGACACCTTCGGCCTGCAGTACTACGTCACCGACGGCTCGTCGTTCACCGACAACGAAGTGGCGAATACCAGCCACGCCATCTCCCTGACGGACCCCACGTCGCTGGAGTGGCGGCAGACCAACATCGCCACCAACGGCAAGTACAAAATCACCAAGACCTACATCGCCGACCCGGCCCGCTCCGTCGTGTTGGTGCAGACGACGTTCGACAACCTCTCCTCCACGCCACTGTCGCTGTACGCGCAGTACAACCCCGCACTCGGCAACGACGGCATGGGCAACACCGGCACCACCGACACCGTCAGCGGTGACCTGACGGCGACCAACGGCTCGGTCTCCAGCGCGCTCGCCGCGTCCACCGGATTCACCCGGACGTCAAGCGGCTACGCGGGCACCTCCAGTGACGGCGCATCGGAGCTCACCACCAGCCACACCCTCACCACCGATGGCCAGACCGCCGACACAGCCGGCCACATCTCCCAGACCGCCCAGATCCCCGTCGCGGCCGGCGGTTCGACCACGTTCACCTTGGCGCTTGCCTTCGACTCCAGTGCCGCCGCCGCGGTCTCGGACGCCTCCGCCTCGCTGAGCAGCGGCTTCTCCTCGGCCGAGAGCTCCTTCCAATCCGGCTGGCACTCCTGGATGTCCGGCCTGAACGCGGCCCCGTCCTCGGTGACGGGCGACTCCAAGCTCAAGGCGCAGTACAACGTCTCGCTGATGGAAGTGAAGGCCGACGAGGACAAGAACTACGCCGGCGGCTTCATCGCCGCGCCCACCGTTCCGTGGGGCGCGAGCGTCAGTGCCGACAGCGCCGGCCAGCACGGCTACCACCTGGTCTGGACGCGGGACGAGTACCAGATGGCGACCGCCCTGCTCGCCGCAGGCGACAAGGCCGACGCCAACGACGCGCTGAGCTACATCCTCAACTACGAGGAGACCTCCAGCGGTTACGTCAAGCAGAACAGCTGGCTCAACGGCAATCAGGTCTGGGGCGGCACCCAGATGGACGAGGTCGCCTTTCCGATCATCCTCGCCTACCAGCTCGGCAGAAAGGATTCGGCCACCTGGTCGAAGCTTCAGCTGCTCGCCAACTACCTCGTCAGCAACGGACCGAAGACCGGGGAGGAACGCTGGGAGGAGAACGGCGGCTACTCGCCCTCGACCATGGCCGCCGAGGTGGCCGGACTGGTCTGCGCGGCGAACATCGCCAACGCCAACGGTGACACCACCGACGCCAACACCTATCTGTCGACCGCCGACTCCTTCGAGGCAGCGATCGACACCGACACCTTCACCACCACCGGTTCCATAGCCGGCGGCTCGTACTACGTCCGCATCACCCCGAACGGCAACCCCAACAACGGCGACACCGTCAACATCTCCAACGGCGGCGGAACGTACGACGAACGCGCCATCGTCGACCAGGGCTTCCTCGAGCTGACCCGGCTCGGCATCAAGGCCCCGGCCTCCCCGCAGATCACCAAATCGCTCGCCGCGGTCGACTCCGCCATCAAGACGACCATCCCCGGATACGGCACCTACTGGGGCCGCTACAACCACGACGGCTACGGCGAGACCACCACGGGAGGCGACTACACCGGGGCCGGAATCGGCCGCCCCTGGCCGGTACTCTCCGGCGAACGCGGCGAGTACGACGTCCAGAACGGTGACGCCACCGACGCCCAGTCGATGCTCACCTCAATGGCCAACGCCGCCAACGCCGGCTACCAGATCTCCGAGCAGATCTGGCCTACCGCGAGCGCCGACGGCTTCACCCAGGGCCAGCCCGACAACTCCTCCACCCCGCTGATGTGGGCCATGGCGCAGTACGTCCGCCTCGCCATCGACATCTCCGCGGGCAAGACCGTCGACACACCCGACATCGTCGCGCAGCGCTACGCCGACGTGACCCAGGTCCAGACCACCTTCGACGTCAACGCCACCACCTACTACGGACAGAACGTGTACGTGGTGGGCTCGATCCCGGCCCTCGGCGACTGGAACACCAACCAGGCCGTACCGCTTTCCGCGGCCACCTACCCGATCTGGTCCGACACCGTCGCCATCCCCGCGAACACGTCCTTCCAGTACAAGTACATAAAGAAGAACCCGGACGGTTCGATCACCTGGGAATCCGACCCCAACAACTCCTACACCACCCCGGCATCGGGATCCGTCACCATCAACGACACCTGGCGCTGACCCGGCCCGCTGCCATGCCGGCCCTCGCCGCCCCCGTCCTCCGACGCAGCAGGACGGGGGCGGCGCACGCATTCCCTGCTTCCCCACGTACTCCGAGGGGCGTAGACCGGCCGTCTCCCGGCGCAGGACGACGCCGAGCCGGCTGGTTCGTCACGATGACACCATGCCGATGCCGCAGCCCGCCGATCCACTCCACGACGACCACGACGCAGCCGCGTCGACAGCCACGCCTACAGACACAACGAAGACCGTCGCCCTGATGGGAGCCGTCGCGGCCTCCCTCGTGGTGATGTCCGTCCTGCACCTGAGCGGCGTCATCCAGGGCGGCTCCAAGCCGTACCGGCCCGGCGGCGCGGGAATCGCCGAGGCGGTGATCGCCGTGGTTCTCGCGACCGGGGCCTTCGCGCTGCGGCGGGCTCCTGGCCGGGCCCGGCGCCTTGCGCTCGGGGCAACAGGCTTCGCGATCGCCGGGTTCCTCGTCGGGCTGAGCTTCACCCTCCGCGGTGGCTCGCCGGTGGACATCGCCTACCACCTCACCGGACTGCCCGTGCTCCTGATCACCCTGGCATTCCTGCTGCGCCGGCGAGCCCCGGCATGACTTCCGGCGGCCGCGAGCGGTGCGGCGAACGGGCGCAGCAGCGGGTAGACAGGCACCATGAGGAGACCCGGCGAAGACGGCACGACGGACCGGGCCGCACCCGGCCCCGCCGTCCAGCCCGTCCCCGAGCGGATCAAGCCCATGCTCGCCGTGCCCGGCCGACGGCGTTCCTTCGGGACGGAATGGGTGTTCGAGCGCAAACTCGACGGTGTGCGGGCCATCGCCTTCCGTGACGGTGACGACATCCGGCTCACCTCGCGCACCGGAAGGCCGCTGGAGCGCACCTATCCCGAAATCGTCCAAGCACTCGCACGCCAGCCCCTGGAACACTTCGTCGTCGACGGCGAGATCGTCGCCATGAACCGCGGCCGCACCGACTTCGCCCGCCTCCAGCGGCGCATGCACATCACCGACCCCGTGGCCGCCGGACTCAGCAGCATCCGAGTCACCTACTACCTTTTCGACCTCCTCCACCTGGGCGGCTACGACACCACCGTCCTGCCACTGCGCTCCCGCAAGAGCCTGCTGCGCCGAGCCGTGGAGTTCACCGGGCCGCTGCGCTACAACGCCCACCGCAACGCGGACCCCGGAGCACGGGATCTGCTCGACGACGCCTGCCGCCGCGGCTGGGAAGGCCTCGTCGCCAAACGAGCCGACAGCCGCTACCAGCAGCGCCGCTCACCGGACTGGGTCAAGCTCAAATGCACCGCGGCCCAGGAGCTGGTGATCGCGGGCTTCACCGAACCCTCCGGCAGCCGCCTCGGCTTCGGCGCCCTGTTGCTCGGCTACTACGAGGGCGGACGACTGCGTTACGCAGGCAAGGCCGGCACCGGATACGACGACGCCACCCTGGTGGGGCTGCGCCGGCGCCTGGATACCCTCGAACAGCCGCACCCCGCATTCGACGAACCCGTCGCGGAGCGGACGGCGCACTGGGTCAGGCCCGAACTCGTCGCCCGGATCGACTTCACCGAGTGGACGGCCGACGGCCGGCTGCGCCATCCGCGCTTCGTCGGCCTGCGCGACGACAAGAAAGCCGCGGAGGTGATCCGCGAATACCCCGCGTCGGCATGAGGCGGGGCCCTGACGCCCGCTCAGGGGATGCGGCCGTCGTGCACCGAACGAGCAGCGGCGCACTCCTCCGGGCTCACCGGCTCCGCCGGATCCAGCGGGGCGGCCTGCGCCCAGTGAACTCCGACCGGGCAGCGCTGGAGGCGCCACGGGCCGACCCGGACGGCCTTCAGCGAAACCAACGGCAACCGGATCGTCGTGAAGACGTGCCCGGACGAACAGCGCACCGGCCGGTCGAACCGCTCGGACACCTCCCCCTCCTCGTACCGCCCCGCTCCTCAACGCCCCCGCTTGCCTCCGTCACCGTCGCGAGGACCGCCGCCGACGGGCCACCCACGCCACACCCGACCCGCCGAGCAGCACGCCGGCGAAGGCTGCGGCCGCCGTGGAGTCCTGTGGCCCGTATGCCGCGGCGGCCAGCCGGCTGCCGGCCGCACCCGCGTTGACACTGCCGGCCGGCGCCTTCCCGTGGCACACGCCGCCGAGCACCATCTGCGTGTGCTGCACGACCACCGGCCGGGCCCCCTTGGCCAGCGCCTTGACCACCGGGCTGGTCCCGGAGGCGAGCTCCTTGTCGATCAGCGCCAGGGTCTGGACATGCGCCGTGTACTGCGCCCGCAGCCACTGCGTGTCGTACGAGCGCTTCCCGGCCACCGTGCGGAGAGCGGCGCGCTGCTGCGCCTGGCCCGGGCTCTGGAGAGCGGGCAGCGCCAGCCCCACCTGTTTCGCGGCCTCGGCGACCCCCGCGTCGAGCGTGCGGTGGTCGCGGACGAAGACCGCCGAGACCTCCTTGACACACGAGGTCGTCGCATCGGTCCGGGCATCCTGCCCGGTCGCGATCTCCCAGAGATTGCCCTGATGAGCCGCGGTGAGCAGCTGGGTGTCCACCGCGGACATCTGCGACGGGGACATACGCGACGAAGACACCTCCGGCCGGGAGGCCGCCGAGGCCGGGGCCTGCAGGGCTCCCGCGCCCGAAAGGCACAGCACGGCGCAGACGGCGCCGCATCGGGTCACGGACATGAGCCCTCCACTGCGATTCAGGCATGCACGGGCACCGGTACCGGTCCGAGGGGGCCGGTTGCGGCAAGTACCCGGACGGACACGATATGTAATCTTCGCTCCAGGGGCGCCACGCCGCAACGCGAACCGCGCGCGGCGCTGCGCACCCGCTCAGCCGGCGAGCAGCCGACGCGCGGCCTCGGCGATGTGCCCGCGTGAGATCCCCGCCGCGTCGAGCAGTTCGCCGGACGGTCCCGACCCGGGCATCTGCTCGACGGCCAGAGCCGCGAAGCGCGGCACGGTGCCGTGCCCGGCGAGAGCGTGGAGCACGGCCTCGCCGATGCCCCCCTCGGGCCGGTGGTCCTCGGCGACCACCACCGCCCCCGTCTCACGCGCGGCCCTGCACAGCGTGTCGCCGTCCACCGGCTTGACCGAGTACAGGTCGATCACCCGCGCATGGACGCCCTCCGCCGCGAGCTCGTCCGCCGCAGCCAGGCACTCGTGGAGCGTCACACCCGCTCCCACCAGCGTGACCCGGTCCTCCGCGCCGGAACGCAGCGTCTTGGACCCGCCCACAGGGAACGGCTCCTGCGGCGGATACAGCACGGGGTACGCCCCGCGGGTCGTCCGCAGATACGAGATCCCCTCCAGATCGGCCATCGCCGCCGTGAGAGCGGCAGCCGACATGGCGTCGCTCGGATACAGCACCGTCGAACCGTGCACGGACCGCATCATCGCGATGTCCTCCAGGCCCATCTGGGACGGCCCGTCGGCGCCGATCTCCACACCGCAGTGCGAACCGCACAGGGCGATGGACACCCCGGAGACCGAAGCCATCCGGATGAAGTCGTGGGCACGTGTGAGGAACGCCGCGAACGTCGCCGCGTACGGTCGGCGACCGCGCACCGCAAGCCCCACCGCGCTGGCGAGCATCTGCTGCTCCGCGATGAACGTCTGCACATAGCGCCCCGGATACACCTCCCCGAAGTCCTCGGCGTGCGTGGAGTTGCCGACCTCCGCGTCCAGCGCCACCACCTCGGGCCGCGCACCCAACGCCGCCAGAGCCTTGCCGTAGGCGGAGCGGGTCGCCACCTTCTCACCTTGCTTGAAGCGCGGCAGCTCCACCGCTGCCGGGTGGGACGGCTGACGAGCGGCGACGGAGTGCGGGCCGGGACCACGCACGGTCAGATGGCGCACCCCGCCGAGTGCGGCGACCGCCCGGTCGGCCATCTCCCGCGGCAGCGGCTTGCCGTGCCATCCCTCGGCGTCCTCCACCTCAGCGAACCCACGCCCCTTGATGGTCCTGGCCAGGACGACCGTGGGGCGCTCGGCGCGGCAGGCCACCTCGAAGGCCTTGTCCACCGCCGCCACGTCATGCCCCTCGACCGTCAGCGCCGCGCACCCGAAAGCCTCCACGCGGTTGGCGTACGCCTCCAGATCCCAGCCCAGCTCGGTGGGCCCGCGCTGACCGAGACGGTTGACGTCGACGATCGCCGTGAGGTTGGCCAGCCCGTAGCGGCCGGCCTTGTCCAGCGCCTCCCACATCGAACCCTCGGTCATCTCGCTGTCACCGCACAGTACCCAGACCCTGTAGGGCGCGTGGTCCAGCCTGCGCCCCGCCAGAGCCATCCCCACGCCGTACGGCAGACCCTGGCCGAGCGAGCCGGTGGCCACATCGACCCATGGGAGTACCGGCGTCGGATGCCCCTGCAGCCGCGACCCCGTGCGGCGGTAGGTGGTCAGCAGCTCCTCCTCGCTGACCACGCCGGCCGCCGTGAACATGGCATACAGCAGCGGCGAGGCGTGGCCCTTGGAGAAGACGAGGTGATCGTTGCCGGGGTCCTCCGGGTGATGCCAGTCGTAGTGCAGATGCCGGGCGAGGAGCACCGCCATCAGATCCGCGGCCGACATGCTCGATGTCGGATGGCCGGAACCGGCGCTGGTGCTGGCCCGTATCGAGTCGACCCGCAACTGCTGGGCGAGCTCGAAGACGTCCGCCAGATCGGAACGGGGACCGATGAGAGCGTTCGTGGGAGCGGCAGTCATGATTCTCCTCAGGTCCGTCGCGGCTCCTCGCATGCGTGAATTCGCGCATGCAAGAGTTCGCGCCCGCGGCCAGTCGGCCGCCGCGGGTGCCGTCACGCTGGAACGCCGTACCCGAGCCCGGCTCAGTCATGCCTGCGCCGGGCGCCGGGATTGGGGACTTCCGTGCCGGCGTCTGCTACGCCCGGCCTGTGGCCTCGACCCGCCGCAGCAGACTGCGCGCGCGGGCGACGGCCTGGCCGGGATCTCGGACACCGGTGTAGACGCACAGCGTGTACTTCACGTCCTCCAGCCGCTGCTCGGTGTCCGGTGCCGCATCGTTATGGGCACCGGTCAGGGCATCGAACTCGGCAAGCAGATCGCGCAACACGGAATAGTCGATCAGAGGCATCCCGGCTCCCGTTCCCGCACCGAACAGGCGCGTGGTCGCACCCTTTCTCACCCATGGTTGTCCACCATCCGGGGGAGCGCCACACGAGTGTTCGGATCGCGGGGGAGCTCGTCGGTCTCCGCCAGCCGTTCCATGAGCCCGGCGGCGATCCGCAGCAGCTCCCTCTCGGCTGTCGTGAGCTGCGCGGCCATGGCGGCGGCCAGCCAGGTGTCCCGTTGCCGCATGTCGTCGCGGAGGGCGCACCGCCCCGCATCGGTGATGGTGAGAAGTGAACGCCGCCCGTCGGAGGGATCGGGCCCACGGGTGATCAGCCGCCGCTCCTCCAGGCCCGTGAGGGTACGGGTGAGGGACTGCGGTTGAACACGCTCGATCGCGGCGAGATCACCCGGACTCATGGCTCCGCGTCGGCTCAGGTGGCCGAGCACGCTCAGCTGGAGCAGCGTCTCGCCCCGATCCGGCCGCTCCATGCGCAGCCGCCGCGCCAGCCGCGTGGCACCCCTGCGCAGCGCGGCGGCCGCACCCAGCGCCTCGCCACCATCCTCACCATGGTTCACAGTTCATACGCTAACACGTGCTAAATTGCCCGAGGATTCCTGCCCTCATGCCAACAAATATGTACGCTACGCCGTATGAATTCCATACTGAGCGCCTTCGCCGAGCGGTGGCTGGCCCGCCGCCCCGGCCCCACGGCCGTCCGCCCCTCGCGGACGAGCCAGGCCGTCGCACTGACCCGGGCCGAACTGTCCCGGCCACACAGCCCCGACGGCGACCCCGACGCCCAACGACACCTGTGCGCGGGAATGCGCTCCGCGCCGCCGCCCTGGCTGCGACCGCAGCTCGCCGCCCGTACACGCTTCTTCGACGAACACGTGACGGCGGGAATGGGGGGCGGGATCCGCCAGATCGTCGTCCTGGGCGCCGGCTACGACGACCGGTCCCTGCGTTTCCGTACCACCGGCGTGCGGTTCTTCGAGGTGGACCACCCGGCCACGCAGACCGACAAGGCGCGGCGGCTGCGTGCACTGCGTGCCCGTGCGGACGAACCGGTGTTGGCCGCGGCGGACTTCCGTGAGGACGATGTCCCCACGGTCCTCGGGGCCTGCGGGCACGATCCGGGTGAGCGGTCGCTGTTCATCTGCGAGGGGCTGCTGGTCTACCTCGAACAGCCGGTCATCGTCCGGTTGTTGACGGGCCTGCGCGCCTGCGCCCCCTCCGGCTCCGTCCTGGCCGCGAGCCTCGCCGTCCACGAGGACGGGCTGGACTCCGCCGAAGTCGCCGCCGCCGCGAACGCGAGGCGCCGTTCCGGCGCGCGCGAGCCGTGGCGGACGATTCTGCCGGCCGATGCCCATCTCGAGTTGTTCACGCGCGCCGGATGGAGCGTGGAACACGCGGTGGACGCCGTGGAGTTGGACGACGGTGTCCGGCCCGGCCGGTGTCTGCTGGTCACCGCCGGGTAGGAGCGCGGTGTACGCGAGGCGATGCACGTCATAGGCGGATGACCGCCAGGGCCGTGTCGTCAGTGGCCGCCTCCGGCCGCGCCCTGTATCCCTCCGGCGTCGTCTCGGTCAGAGGAACGCTCTCGCCCGTCCTCGAAGCGGCCCTGAACGATCTTTCGGACACGCTCTACCCAGGCCGTCCGAGGAGAAGGTGACGGCGGTGACGGCACCCAGGTCGTGGAACCGGGCTTCCGGATCGGCGAGCAGGTGCCAGATGGTGACCAGCAGCGGCCGGGCGACCGGGACGACGGTCTTTTTGCGTCCCCGGTGCCGGGCGATACGGCGGTAGCTTCCCCAAGGAAGGTGTCTCGGTCTTGCCAGCCGCGACGGTTGCATTGCCCAGGCCCCGGACCAGGTACGGATTGCCGTGACCAGTGGCCGACGTGCCCTTCTTCTACGAGGACTTCGCCCGGGTGAGCAGGTCCTGCGACAAGTCCCACAGGCGCCGGGCGTTGTCCGGGTCGACGGCGTAGCGGGCGACGCCGTGCAGCGTGCCGGAGCGCCGGTCGACGACCTCGGTCTCGTTGCAGTCGACGAAGTACCGGCCGCCGACGCCTTCGAGGTGGGGCGAGGTGGCGAGGAGGACGGAGGTCGCGGCGCCCTGCTCGATGCTCTTGATCAGCTCGGCGGGCACCCGGCCGCTGCCTCGGCCGCCGGTGTGGCGCTGCAGGTTCGTGTAGATGGCGCCGGGCATCAGGGCGTTGGCAGTGATGTTGTCCTCAGCCCAGCGGCGGGTCGCCTCGACCGCGAAGAGGACGTTCGCGGTCTTGGACTGGCCGTAGGCCAGCCACGGGTCGTAGGGACGGAAGGCGAAGTTGACGTCGTCCCATACGACGGGTGACTGCTGGTGGCCGGTGGAACTCACCACGACGACACGGGCGTTGCCGTCGGCGGCCAGTGCGTCGTGCAGTGCGGTGGCGAGGGCGAAGTGGCCCAGGTGGTTGGTGGCGAACTGCTGCTCCCAGCCCTGTTCGGTGTACTGCTCGGGGCAGGCCATGACGCCCGCATTGTTCACCAGTACGTGCAGCGGACCCTGCCAGGAGGGGGTGAAGGCGGCGACGGATCCCGGATCGGCGAGGTCGAGCTGTGCGACCCGCACGTCCTGGTTGCCGGTCGATGCGGTGATGCCCTTGGCGACGCGTTCACCCGCCGCCATGTCACGGACGGCGAGGGTGACGCTTGCGCCGGTCCCGGCCAAGGCGCGGGCCGTCTCGGCGCCGAGGCCGGACGAGGCGCCGGTGACCACCGCCTGGCGGCCGGCGAGGTCGATCCCTTCCGCCACCTCGGTGGCCGTGCTGGAGAAGCCTAAGGGGGTGGTGATGGTGCTCATGAGTGAACTCCTTGCCGTGTACTGCGTTGCGTACTGAGCTGGGTGTGGCGGCCGGCTCTGGGCGTTCAGGGCGTGACCAGGCGGTCCTGCTCCACCGGGGGCGTGCCGTCGTGCCAGTCCAGGGCTTTGCCTGCCCGGACGAGTTGGCCGTAGAGGGCGGGATCGACGTGGTCGGAGAAGACCAGGTCGAGTACGGCTTCGGCGGCCTGGGGCGGCGACTGGGCCTGGCTGTAGTCGCTGAACCAGGGGCGCGAGGTGGCGGTGTCGACCATGCCGGGGCACACGGCCGCGATCAGCGTGTCGGTGGCGAGGTCATGTTCGCGGCGTTCGGAGGCGAGCGCGCGGACGGCGGCGACCTGGGCGACCTTCGAGGGCACGTTCAGCCAGATGGGCCAGCCCGCCTCCTGCGCGGTCCGGTGGTGGATGGCGCTGCGCCACGACTCGACGGCGTACCCGACCTGGTCGAGGCTCGCACCGTCGAAGAGGTGGTGCAGGCGCGCATCGAGGTCGTCATGCGCCGCGCCACGACCGTGCTCGACGAGATCGAGGCCACCGCGCGTGAGCTGTCCGGCCTTCCGCAGGAGGGCGGCACCGTACGCCTCGGCTGGGTGCCCAGCGCCGGCACGACCTTGGTTCCGCGAGCCCTTGCCGCGCTGCGGAGCAGCGATCCGGGCGTGCACGTCGTCAGCCGCGAGGGTGGCACCCCGGCGCTGGTGCGCGCCCTGCGGGCGGGCAGCATCGACCTCGCCCTGCTGTCGTCGGCACCGCCGTTTCGCGCACCGGACGCCGAGTCGCCGCCCTTGGTGGTGCAGACGCTCACCGAGCGCGCCCTGTGCCTGGCCGTGCCCGCGGCGCACCCGCTGGCCCGCGGGGATTTCGTCGACGTGGCCGAGCTGCGCGGACAGCGGTGGATCGCCGGTTCATCGTTCGGCGCGGAGCGGCTCATGGGGGTGTGGCCGGGCCTGGACGAGCGGCCCGAGGTCGCGCACACGGCCCGGGACTGGCTGGCGAAGCTGCATCTCGTCGCCGCCGGCTGCGGCATCACCACCGTGCCCTCCGCACTGGCCCCCGCCGCACCGCCCGGCGTGCGCATCCTGCCGGTGCGCGGCGGCCCGCAGGAAACGCGGCGCTTGCTCCTGGCCCGGCTCCCGCAACAGCCGGCCGAGCCGGTCGTCCGGCTCGCGGCCGCGTTGCGGGCCGCGGCCCTCGGAACCGACACCGTCTTGGATCCGTGACGCGGGGCCGCCGACCGCGCGGCCCGTACGGGGGCTGCGCCGGGACCGGGGCGCCGCATGACGTTCTCGCATGGAGCGTATGTCCAACTGTCGTTGGACTCATGGCGGTTCGCTTCGTAGCGTGACAGTGGTCCCGGGGTGGCCGCTTCAGGGCCTTGCCGCCGGGCCGGTACGGGCCTCGGCCGGGACCCGGAGGGTCAGATCGCGGAGTGGTTTCCGTGCACCATGTCCCACGCCTCGCTGGTGTAGCGCTCGCGCTCGTCCAGTGTCAGCGTCGGAAAGTAGTCCTTGAGCCGCTCGATGACCTGCTGCTCCGGCTCGTGGCAGTCGCGCAGCAGAAAGACCGCCTTGTGAACGATGCTCTGGTCCACGGATGTTCCCCTTGATGGTTCGGCAGCCTCCCGGCGTCGTGCCGGTGAGGCGGGCGGTCCAAGATTACGCAGGCCGGGGCGGGTTTCGGCGGTGGCGGCAGGGCGGTGCGGGGCATGCCACACCAGAGGATCCGCCGGTGGGCGGCACCGGCTGGTGCTCGTCCATGTCGACCTGGCCGAGGAGTTGAAGGAGGCGGGGACAGCACGCGGAAGCAGGCGGCGACTTCGGTGCCGGTCAAGTCGTCGCCGGCCTGGCGCAGGACTGCTCGCTCGCGGTCGACCACGGCGGTGATGGCGGCTGTCATTGCCGCCCTCCGCCGATTTCCCGTCATCGTGTGACGATCACATTGATGCGTGTCGGGTCATAACCGGCCCGCGCCGGGGGTAGAGCTTGGCCGGTCGCTGTCAGGAAGGCCGGTGTCACATGAAGCAACAGCCCTTTGAGCTCCCCGACTTCTACATGCCGTATCCCGCACGCCTCAATCCTCACCTCGAACAGGCACGCAAGGCGTCCACGACCTGGGCGCGCGCGATGGGAATGCTCGAGGGATCCGGTATCTGGGACGCCGACGACCTGGACGCCCACGACTACGCTCTGCTGTGCTCCTACACCCACCCCGACGCATCGGCGGCGGCATTGTCGCTGGTGACCGAGTGGTACGTGTGGGTGTTCTTCTTCGACGACCACTTCCTGGAGACCTTCAAGCGGTCGCAGGACCGCGACGGTGGCAAGGCCTATCTCGACCGGCTGCCGGCGTTCATGCCGATGGAGTCCTCCGCTGGGGTTCCCGAGCCGGGCAATGCCGTGGAGGCAGGACTTGCGGACCTGTGGGCCCGCACGGTGCCTGCGATGTCCTCGCAGTGGCGGGCGCGGTTCGCGCAGAGCACCCGCAATCTCCTCAACGAGTCGCTGTGGGAACTGTCCAACATCAATGCCGACCGGATCCCCAACCCCGTGGAGTACATCGAGATGCGCCGCAAGGTCGGCGGTGCTCCCTGGTCGGCAGGGCTGGTCGAGTATGCGACGGGGGCCGAGGTCCCTCCCGCCGTGGCCGAGTCCCGGCCGATGCGGGTGCTCAAGGACGCCTTCTCCGACGGCGTGCACCTGCGCAACGACCTGTTCTCCTATCAGCGCGAGACCGAGGAGGAGGGCGAACTGAGCAATGGCGTCCTGGTTCTGGAGCGGTTCCTGGACTGTTCCACGCAGCAGGCCGCGGATGCCGTCAACGATCTGCTCACCTCCAGGCTGCAGCAGTTCGAGCACACGGCTTTGACCGAACTCGCACCGCTCCTCGCCGACAAGGGCCTCGATGCCGCCTCCTGCGCGGACGTTCTGGCGTACGTCAAGGGGCTGCAGGACTGGCAGGCGGGCGGCCACGAATGGCACATGCGGTCCAGCCGTTACATGAACGGCGGTGCGGGCGGGGCCGCGTGCACCGCCGCGTCCGCAGCTCCCTGGCCGATCCTCGGGCCCACGAGCAGTCTCGGTCCGCGCGGTCTGGGCACCTCGGCGGCCACGATCGCCCGGAACCGCGCCCGTGGCTTCTGCCACGTCCCGCACAACAGGGTCGGCCCGTCCCGGCTGCCCGACTTCTTCATGCCGTTCACCACCACGCTCAGCCCGCACCTGGACGAGGCCCGCCGCCACGTCACCGAGTGGGCGCAGCGGATGGGGATGTTGGAGCCGCAACCCGGCGTCCCCGGCTCCCATATCTGGGACGAGCACAAGCTCATCGGCTTCGACTTCCCGCTGTGCGCCGCGGGAATCCACCCCGACGCCTCACCCGAGCAACTCGACCTGACCTCGCAGTGGCTGACCTGGGGCACCTACGCGGACGACTACTACCCGGCCGTCTTCGGACGTTCCCGGAACCTTGCGGGCGCCGAGGCATGCAACAGGCGCCTGACGGAGTTCATGCCCATCACCGACAGCGCGCCCGCTCCCGCGCCCGCTCCCGCGCCCGCTCCCGCGCCCGCTCCCGCGCCCGCTCCCGCGCCCGAGAATGCCCTCGAACGCGGCCTCGCCGATCTGTGGGCCCGTACCGCGGGCCCGATGGCCGAGGACGCACGTCGTACCTTCCGCGCGGCCGTCGAGTCCATGATCTCCAGCTGGCTGTGGGAGCTCGCCAATGAGGCCCACCATCGCATCCCCGATCCGGTCGACTACATCGAGATGCGACGCAGCACCTTCGGCGCGGACCTGACGATGAGCCTGTGCCGGATCGCACATGCTCGGCAGCTACCGCCCGACGTCTATCGCAGCGGTCCGATGCGGTCGCTGGAGAACTCCGCCGTCGACTACGCGACCCTGCTCAACGACGTCTTCTCCTACCAGAAGGAGATCGAGGTCGAAGGGGAGCTTCACAATGGGATCCTCGTCGTCCAGAACTTCTTCGACTGCGACTATCCGACGGGACTGGCCATCGTCAACGACTTGATGTCCTCGCGGATGCGCCAGTTCCAGCATGTGGCCGCCCACGAACTCCCCGTCCTCTACGAAGACTTCGCGCTCGATCCTGCAGCCCGCGGGGAGCTGGACGGGTACGTACAGGAGCTGCAGGACTGGATGGCCGGGATCCTCACCTGGCACCGGGGCTGCCATCGCTATGAGGAGGCCGAGCTGTACCGCCGCGTCGCACCTGAGCAGGCGTTCCGTGGCCTCACGGGACTAGGCACGTCGGCGGCTCGGATCCGCTGCTGAACCAGGGCATGTCCACGGGTGGCCGCTGCATCATCCGTTCGATTCCTCGGCGCAGCGACGAACCACGAAACCCTCCGGTCCGCGGCCGGCCAGTTCGTCCGCCGTCAGCGAGCAGTCGCTGGTGTCGGCCACTGGGGCTCACCGGCGCCGCAGGTGCTGACTGGTGACGTGGTCTGGCCGGCCGGGTGGGCCGTCTCCGTCGGTGACGTGCTTGTCGGGAACGCGCCGGCTCAGCCTGCCGCCGGACGGGAGAAGGGACCGGTCAACGGGCGGGGAGCAGCCCGCGAAGAATCTTGCCTTCGGTGGACAGGTAGAAGTTCTTGCTGTTGAACCGCGGAGAACCACCGAAAATCAGGTACAGGTACTTGAAGTTCTCCGCGAAGCCGTAGGCAGGGAACAGGTCGCCTTGTTGCATCGGAGTAGTCGTCACGTCGTCGAGGACCGTGTACCCGTTCGCCGTCCTGGCATTGGCCTTCATGCCCTGGAAGTACTGGTAGGCAGTACTGGCGTAGTACGGGTCCATGGTCTGGAAGTACAGGTCGAAGGAGGCGTTGGCGTACTCGGGACGGAACTGGTTGCCCTTCGAGGTGGCCGTGATGGTGGTGTAGTCGATCTCTTCGGGCAGTACCGGGAACTTATCCAGCACAGCCGTCCACGAACGGTAATACGCGGCGCCGAGCGGCAGGTCGCCCGCGTGACCCAGCACCTCCGCATAGAAGGAGGCCAGCTCGGACTGGTTCCGGCCGACCAAGGCGCCGGTCTGGAAGTCGACCTGCTTGTACCAGACGTTACCGTCGTAGGTCTCCGACGCATATGTGGTCAGCGCGTCGTTGAGCATCACGAACCAGTCCCGGCATTGCCTGTCGCCGAGCAGCGCCCAGCCTCCCCACAGATACTCGTAGAACGAGTCGGAGGGCGGGTTCGGAGCCTGATCGGTGGTGTCGGCCCATTGTCCGGTCTCCACGTTCAAGGACGTGGCCATCAAGTTGATCGACGATCTCTTGGCGATGGCCGCCCGGTATGCCGTCTTCGCCGCGTCGTAGTACTTCCGGTCACCGGTGAGTCTCGACAGCAGCCCGAATTCCAGGATGTTGGTGCCGATCTCCGCCAGCGGCGGGGTGTTGCCGCTCACCTCGCCGGTGCGCAGGTTGACGTACTGGTAGGGCATACCGGTCGGGGACTTGGCGAACGCCGGCATCAGGCGGTCGGTGATGTCGACGGTGAGGGCCAGCAGCGAATGGCTGCCGGTCGCCAGATAACCGGCCAACAGGCCGCCGACCACCCGGATGATGGCCTCGAACACGTGGAAGTCGCCGTCGATGTCGAAGCTGAGATTGCCCTCGATCCACTGGACGCCGGCCGCCAGCTCCTGGTCGAGTTCCATGACGTAGAGCGTGTCCAGCGCCTCGATGATGGACAGTCCGATCGGCTGGCCGGGGACGAAGAATTCGCTGTATGTCCCGGACAGCGGGTGCACTTCGTCATGACCCCATGCGAATTGCTTGTACCCGTTCCAGGCGTGGAGGAATTCCGTCTTGATCTCCTCGGCCGCCGCGCTCGCTGATGGCATGCTCCCGGCGACGTCGGCGCGTGTGGCCGCTGTCGCCCGCAGGATCCCGCCCGGGCCGCCGGTGAGGCTCAGCCCACCGGCCAGCCCCAGTGCTGCCAGCATCCCTCGGCGGCTGAGATGCTGTCTGCGAAGACCGTCAGAACGCATGAACTCTCCCCTCGACCAGGTGACATGACGGGGTTTCGACAACGTTGTCAGAAGCGAGCTACGGCAGGAACCTATCGATACCGCGACCGAACGTCAACGGGCTGGACCGCAGAACCGGTTCGCCGCATGAAGTCCGGCGGTGTCCTGGTCGCGGCGTGTTGGTACGCGGTTTTCTGTGGTGTGCTGATGGGTGTGTCTTGCTGGTGCGTCCCTGACCCTAAAGGACCGGTGCGGATCTTCACTGGTCAGGGTCACTTGGTCGGCGGCGTGATCGGCCGTCTCGTCGAACCGTTTCTGGCCTGCGGCAGGTAGCCGCTGTCCCGGTCGGCTCGGCGGGGCACGCCTCTGGCGGGCCAACTGCCGTTCCTCATCACAGCAGTGACGTGAGAGGAGGTGTGGCGCCGGCCGGGTGATCAGGGGCAGAACTCTGCTTCTGAACCAGCATCGTGATGAACTTCTCGATCCGCCGCATCCTGGTCTCGGCTTTCTTCGCGTCCTGGAGGCGGTACAAGATCGCGTAGCGGTTCCGTCGGTCAAGGGTCTCGAAGAACTCGGCTGCGGCGGGGTTTGCCGCGAGGGCCTGGGTCGGATCGTCCGGAACCGTGGCGGACTTCGCCCCGTCGTACGCAGCCTCCTATCGGCTGTCGGCCTTGGCGCTTTCCACCTCGGCCAGCCCCGAGCGCTGCATCCGGCCCCGCTCGATCAGCGCCATCGCCTTGTCGCGGTTGATCTTGGACCACTGGCTCTTGACCTTGCGCGGAGTGAACCGCCGCAGCCAGAACGTGTCGTCGAACGTGCCCTTCTGCCCGTCGATCCAGCCGTAGCAGAGTGCGACGTCGAGGGCCTGCGGGCCGACCGAGGACGGCCTGGGCTAAGGCAGATACGCGAAGACGTGGACGGCGTGCTGCATGAATGACGGCGGCTCCAGCGGGCGGCCGTAAGCGGCGGCTGTCTGCGTGGCGGAGACATTCCTGCTCTGCCACCCCAGTTCCGACAGGCGTTGGCTCGGGGTAGGGCGCGGGTCGGTGTGGACCAGGTCGGCGATGTCGATGCCCATGGCCTCGGCACTGTCCTTCATCGCAGTATCGTTCAACGCCTCCGAGATGTCGTCGAGGTGCTCGACGGCAAGCCGGCTGCCGCGGGCGGACAGCCGGTGGATCTCGTGGAACAGGCGGTCCTCGGCCTCGGCGGGTAGATACGGAAGCAGCCCCTCGGCAAGCCAGGCGGTGGGGCGCGAACGGTCGAAACCCGCCGCTTCGAGGGCCGCCGCCCAGTCCTGCCGCAGGTCGACCGCCACAACGTGGTGGTCGCAGGTCGGGGTGGCGCCGCTGTCGCGCAGCACCCGCAGCTTGAAGTCGAGCACGGCGGGCTGGTCGATCTCGTACCACGTCAGCTGCCGCGGCCAGTGCAGCCGGAACGCCCGTACGTCCAGCCCCGCGGCCAGCAGCACCACTTGCTCGACCCCGGCGCCGACGGCCCGGTCGAAGTAGTCGTCGAAGGCGCGGGTGCGTACGGCCATGTAGGCGGACATCGCCAACCACATTTCGCCCCGCGACCCGGCCGCCGTCACGTCGTCGATCGAAGTGGGCAGTGGCACAGGAGGCCGGGCCTCCTCGACGAAGCGAGCCGCGTAGGGGTCCTCGACCAAAGCGTCGGGGCGGCTGGTCTCGACGGCTCTGGCGGACGCCACCGCCAGAGCCGTGATGCCGACCCCCGAGACGATGTCCCATGGCTGGTCCGTGCCGCTCACAAACACCTCCACCCTCATCATGCGATTCATCCGATCAGGCACCGGACGGCCATTATGGAACGCCTGCCGCAGCCCGGCGCCCCGAATTGGTACTGTCACCCCGTCGGCGGTGCCGGCTACGCGGTCCCTCGCCGAGTGACCGGCGGTCGGGTGAGCCGGCTGTCGACATGCTGTCGTCTTCTGCGTGAGGCCGGGGCGACCCGTACGGCAGAGTTGGTACGGCCGGGCCACCCGTTCAGGGAATCGGGGCGCCACTACGAGGAGAACCTCTACCGGGAGCGACGTCCCGTCGACGCCGCGCCGGGACGGGGTGGCGGACGGGAGGGGCACCATGGGTGAGAACAAGCGGCGCATGCTGGCCGGCGACTGGTACATCCCCGACGATCCCGAGCTGGCGGCGGAGTCGCAGCGACGGCTCGAGCTGTGCGAGGCGTACAACGCTGCAGGTCTGGCCACGCCGCACGAGCGGCGGAAGATCCTCGAGCAGCTGCTCGCCTCCGTGGGCGAGGGGGTGCGGATACGCGCCCCGTTCCACTGCGACTTCGGTTACCACATCACCATCGGCGCGCGGACGTTCATCAATTTCGGCGCTGTCTTTCTGGACGCGGCGCCCATCAGCATCGGCACGGATGTGCAGATAGGGCCGAACGCGCAGTTGCTGACACCCAACCACGAGCTCGACACGGAGCGGCGGCGCTCCGGCTGGGAGCGGGGAGAGCCCGTCACCATCGGCGACAATGTCTGGCTCGGCGGCGGCGTGATCGTCTGTCCGGGGGGTGACCATCGGCGAGAACACGGTGGTCGGCGCCGGAGCTGTCGTCATCAAGGACCTGCCCGCCGGCGTCCTCGCCGTCGGCAACCCGGCCCGGATCGTGCGCACCCTGCACTGACATCGAGCGCCGTGATGGTCGGTCCAGGCCGCGAGGACCGCGCGAGGACGATGCTCTCGCGCGAGGTGGCGTTGCCATCGCAGGGCGCGGTCCAGGCCAGCACCTGCCACGCCGCACTGTGCGCGAGGGCGAGCAGCAGCAGCGCCGCGGTCAGCGGTTCGGTCGCGGCCAGGAGCGTGGCGCGCGAACCCCGCCTGCGGGTGAGGGCGCCGCCCGACAGTCCGGCGAGGATCGCGGTGATCCCGTAGGGGAGTTGGTAACGGGCGACACCCATCGCGTCGAGTCCGAAACCGTAGTGCACCCCCGCCGCGCGAGGCGTCTGCAGCATCTGCGGGACGAGGAAGGCGAAGCCGGAGACAGCGAAGGCGCACAATACGGTGGCGAGGACGGGCAGTCGCATCTGCGGCCCGGCGATGGTACGCACCTCCACCAGCGGATGGTCGCTGCGCAGCGCGTGCGGGACGAAGCGCAGGACGGCCGCGGCGCCTGCGGTGCAGCAGGTGAGGGTGGCGGCCGAGGTCCAGCCCCATGCGGCGCCCTCGGTGGTGGCGAGCAGCAGAAGGCCGGTGCCGCCGCCGAGCAGCGCGCTGCCGGTCAGGTCGAGCCGCTGGGGAAGGCGCACCGGCGACTCCGGGACGATGGCCCAGAAGAGCGTGGCCAGGACGGTCACGGCGGTGAAGCTGAACCAGAACACGCTGCGGAAGCCGTAGTGATCGATGAGCGCGCCGCCGACGAACGGCCCCAGGATCGCCGAAGCGCCGAGGCCGACGGAGATCACGCCGAAGCCGAACGGGACCAGGGGTGCGGGCAGGATGTCCCGCAGCAGTCCGTAGAGCACTGCGATCACGGCGAGCGAGACGTCCTGCAGGACCCGCCCGGCGAGCAGCATCGGGAAGTCGGGTGCGAGCGCGCACAGCAGTGAGCCGAGGGCGAACAAGGAGCTGACGACGAGCGTCACCCGCTTCTTGCCGTGCAGGTCGGCGAGTTTGCCGACGGGCGACTCCGCGATCACGCCGGTGAGGCTGACGATGGTCAGCACCAAGCTGAGGTTAGGGGTGTGGAAGACCGGTGCCATGTAGCGGACGGCCGGCTAGACCAGGGTGAGCTCCAGCGGATTTACCTGCCCGGGGCGCGACGGATCCCCACCCGGTTCTGTCCGATTTCTCACGAACGGATGGTGCGCGGAAGTGAATCGGTGGGCAGGGGGCGCACGCCCCGAGAAGCCGTGGCGCCGTTCACCGCGACGCTGCTGATACTGCCCGGCGGATCGGCTGGGAGGTCCCCGGCAACTGCTCAGGCCTGCGCGTCTCAGACGCGGCGAGGCATCCCGTGCGCGTCCCGGTCGAAGCTGTCGGTTTATGTCTGCGCACGATGGGCGACCGGGGAGATCCTTCGGGCGGCGGCGATGCCGCCGCCCTTGCCACTTTTGCCGAGATCGGTGCGCAGGTGCCGCCGATCCGCCCCCCCCGTGAACCGCCAGGAACGGATACCACCGCCTACCGGTGGACCAGAGCGCGTTCGCGGGCGATGAACGTTCCGAATGTGCCAGGAGCCGCACCGGCGAACGTAGGTGACAATCGATAGCTTCCAAGGCCGTGGAGGCGGAAGGCGTCTGGGCATCGCCCTGTCGCGGCCGGGTAGCTGACAGGCCGAGCCCTGTCAGCCGAAAGAGGCGTGGACTGCCTCGTCGATGCGGCCGACCGACTCCTGCCGGAAGCTCTTGTCGTACAGGTGTCGAATGCTGTCGAGATTGTCGTTGGCAGATGAGGTGGCACTGGTCGGGTAGACAACGATCACCTGGTAGGAGCGTTCCTTTTCGATCACGCCGTACCGGTCGCGGTACTGGCCGCGTCCTTCATCCACTGTCAGTCCTTCGGGGAAGCGCGGTGTGACCTGAGTGTCGAGGAATCGCTGGAACTCCGCCTCGGTCACCGCCGGGCCGCCGTCGGGCCGTTGGGTCCCGAAGAACAGCGTGGTTTCGGTGTAGGCGTCGCGGGCTGCGCCGGGAGCATCGGCGGCCACGACGACGGGGGTCAACGCTGCGCCGGCCGCCGCGAGGCTGCAGGCCAGCAGCAACCCGGCTCGTGTGTCGATCTTCATGCACGTCATAACGGTGCACAGCCGGGCCGGTTGCGGTGTGGTGCTTTCCCTTTGAGCCGGGGTGCTCGTGATCGAACGCGATGACGGGGCCCGTGTCAGGTGCAGAGGCGTCGGCTGCCCCGTGGACATGATCGGCCGTGACGCGCAGCTACCCCGCCTCGCCGGCCATCAGCGTGGCCGCGCAGGCCGAGGACTGGCACGGTGGAGGCTGACGGCTGGCGCGCTGGTTGTAGATGCTGACCGGGAGGCTGTCGATCCGGGAGCGGGCGGAGCGGTTCGGGCGCTGCCGCGCCGGTGAGAGCTGATAGCCGCTCCTCCTCGGCTGCCTTGCGCCCGTCCCGTGCACGCCGGGCGTGGAGCTCGGTGAACGTCCACCGGTTGGGCGACATAGTCGCTCCCCGGCCACGGCCACGTGCGGAGCGGCTCGTCATTCGGCGCCGTGTCATCCGGTGTTGTGCCCGGAGTCGGGTCGGTGGCCATTCTCGTTGGTGCCGGACCGGAGGGGGACTGAGGCTTACGCCGGTGGCGAAGGAGATTCGGTCCCGCGACGTTCACACCCTGGACATCAGCGATGGCCTGCGTGGATGCCGTCCGGTGCGATGGTGTGCCCAGGGCCGCCGGGCGCGGTTGAAAGCGTGTGGACGCGCGCGTGGTCCCGGTTGGTCCGGCATGGCGTCCGAGAAGGCTTGAGCGATGGTGAGGAACCGATGAACCCGATTGACGCCGACCGTTGTGCACAGGCCGCCCCCGAACACGATGCCGACACCGCGGCCGCCAAGCCGCTGCTCGACGCCCCGCAGACGGTCGTGGCGGCGGTGGCGATGTGGACCTTCGTCGTGGGCCCGCTGATCTGCCTGATCGTGGTGGTGCCGTTCGTGTGGGGGTGGGGCTTGTCCGCGCTGGACGTCGGCATGGCCGTGGTCGCCTACCTCGTGTCCGGCTTCGGCCTTGCGGCGGGCTATCACCGCCTGTTCACGCATCGCTCGTTCAAGGCGCGGCGGGGCCTGCGGATCGCCCTGGCCGTCGCGGGCTCGCTGGCGGTCGAGGGCTCGCCGGTCCAGTGGGTGGCGAACCACCGTCGCCACCACGCCTTCGCGGACCGCGAGGGTGACCCGCACTCGCCCTGGCGCTACGGAACCGACATTCGTGCGCTGCTCAAGGGCCTTGTCCACGCGCACATGGGGTGGATGCTGAAGCGTGAGCTGAGTAACCGGGCCAGGTTCGCGCCCGACATTGCCGCCGATGGCGACCTGCGGCTCGTCGGTCGGCTCTTCGGGCCGCTGACCGCCGTCTCGCTGCTGGCCCCGGCGCTGGTCGGCGGGCTCGCCACCGGTACCTGGAGCGGCGCGCTGTCCGGGTTCTTCTGGGCCGGCGTGATCCGGATGGCGCTGCTGCACCATGTCACCTGGTCGGTGAACTCGGTCTGCCACGTCGCGGGCAGGCGCCCGTTCGCCAGTCGGGACAAGGCCACCAACTTCTGGCCGCTCGCGCTGCTGTCTTTCGGCGAGAGCTGGCACAACTCGCATCACGCCGACCCCACGGGCGCGCGGCACGGCGTGCTGCCGGGTCAGATCGACCCGGCGGCACGCCTGATCTGGGTATTCGAGAAGCTGGGCTGGGTCCATGACGTGCGCTGGCCGAGCGCGGATCGTCTCAGCGCTCGACTGCTGCCCGAACCGGCCGGTCCGCAGGAGTCCGTGGCCTGACGCCTCTCGGGCGGCGCGTCGCCGCGGGGTCCCGCGCCGATGGGACGCAGCAGCGGGAGGTTCGCGTGCTGGTCTGGGACTCCGCGGCTCAGCCGAGCATCGGGGCCGCTCGGCGCACTCCCCCCCAGTGGCCGCCACTTGATAGATCGTCAAATGGCCGCCGGATCCATCGGGCAAGGTAGCTGCCGGCGTGGCTCGTACTGGGTCCCTCCAGCGGCTCGATGGTGCGACACAACCTCCTGAATTCAGGGTTTCTTGTATCGTCGCGTTGTGCTGACTCTTGCTTCTGAGGTCGAGGTGCTGGCGCGGTTCGGCCGCGCTCTCGCCGACCCGATCCGCTGTCGACTGCTCCTGTCACTGCGCAAGGCTCCGTCCCACCCCTCCGACCTGGCCGAACAGCTCGGTGTCTCCCGGACGAGGCTGTCGAACCACCTGGCGTGCCTTCGCGACTGCGGCCTGGTCGTGGCTGTGCCGGTCGGGCGCCGCACCCGCTATGAACTCGCCGACCCGCGCCTCGGGCACGCTTTGGATGACCTTCGCGCCGCGGTGGTTGCCGTCGAGACGGACCGCACCTGTGCCGACGCCGATGACAAGGACTGCTGCTGATGGCCGCCTCCATGTCCCTCGACCGGGTTGCTGCCCGCCGGGACGCCCTCACCCGGCGCATACGACTGCTGGTGGCCGCCACCATCACCTACAACGTTATCGAGGCGGTCGTCGCCATAGCGGCGGGCACCGCCTCCTCCTCCACCGCCTTGATCGGCTTCGGCCTCGACTCCGTCATCGAGGTCGCCTCCGCCGCCGCTGTCGCCTGGCAGTTCTCCGCGACCGACCATGCCGTTCGGGATGCCCGGGAGAAGACCGCGCTACGGATCGTCGCCTTCTCGTTCTTCGCGCTCGCCGCCTACGTCGCTATCGACGCCGTCCGTGTCCTCGCGGGGACCGGCGAGGCCGGGCACTCGCTGCCGGGCATCGTCCTAGCCACCCTCTCCCTAGCCGTCATGCCGGTGCTGTCTGCCGCACAGCGCCGTGACGGCCGCGACCTCGGTTCCGCGTCTGCCGTGGCCGACTCCAGGCAGACCCTGCTGTGCACCTACCTGTCGGCCGTGCTCCTGGCCGGGTTGCTCGCCAACCTGCTGCTGGGCTGGTCCTGGGCCGATCCCATTGCGGCCTTGGCCATCGCCGCCGTCGCCGTAAAGGAAGGCCGCAATGCCTGGCGCGGGGACACCTGCTGCACCATCCCGCCCGCGGCGACCGGAACGGACGCCGCCGCCGATGCGTGCGGCTGCCAACCCGGCTGCGACTGCTGCACCTGACCCAAGGCCCCCACGCACGGGGCGGGCGACAGCCATGACTGGCCACCGGCGGGGAGCAATAACTGGCCGTCCCTGGAATTCCACCCGGCCGCTGTCACTCATGATGCTGTCTGTGAGAGCCAGTAGTCGGGCAGGGTGTAGCGGTAGGTGTTGGTGGCGTGCCACTCGTGGTTGCCGGAGACCCAGGAGGCCAGGCCGGTCAGGTAGCGGGCCAGGATGGGGTCGGGGATTTGGGACTGCAGGCGTTCGCCTTCGGTTTCGAAGGCATGCATGATCGTGTTGTGGACCTCGACGGCTTTCAGGTAGGCGTCGCGCTCGGTCAGTCCTTCGCGGCGTGCGAGGACGGTCGGCAGGTTCAGGTGCGGGCGCTTGGCGCGCCGTTCCTTGGTGTATGAGTACAGGTCGTTGACCAGGGTGGCAGCGTTGCCGGCGAGGGCGGTGAGGCGCTGCACGGCGGGGAGGGTCTGCAGGGGGGCCGGCAGCTCGTAGCCGGCGACCAGGTCGGTGAGGGTCAGGCAGGGGCGGAAGTTGTTGAACTGACGCATCACCAGGTATTCCCACACGGCCGGGGTGACGCCGTCCAGGCTCCAGGCTGCTTCGCCCAGGTAGCCGAGGTGGAGCCGGGCGAGGTCGTGGCGGAGTCGGTCGGCCTGGGCGTCAGTGGCGCACGGCAGGGCGTGCTCCATGGCGGAGCGGTAGCCGCGCAGCGGCGCGTCCGCGTCGAGGCCCTCACGCCAGGCGGTCTCGCATTCGGGGGCGGAGTGGAACGGGTCGAGTGCGGAGTGGGCGATCACCAGGCGGGCGCCCAGGCCCTCGGGGGAGCCGCCGTGGTCTTCGCAGTAGCAGTCGTCCACGACGTTCTCCGCCACGAGCAGCCGGGCGGCGACCATCAGGCGTTCGAGGTCGGCGTGGTCGGGGTGGCACAGGCACACCGCGCGGCCGAAGCCGAATCCTTCGAACTGGTCCTCCCACTCGGGCGGGACCAGGTCGAGCTGCTGGGCCCACTGGTTGGCGCGCCGGTCCACCTCCGCCACCACAGCGGGGTCCGGCTGGACGGCGGGATGGTAGTGGAGGCCGGGGATGGGCCGTACCGGCTGCTCCGCGGCGTGCGCCGGGCGCTGGCCCCCGGTGATGATCAGGCCGGAGGTGCCCAGGCCGGTCGGCCCCTGGGGGATGCGGGAGACCATGGCCGTCAGCTCCCCTCGGCACCGGCTCGGACGCGCCCCGGCAGCCCGACGGCGCCGGGGAGGTGACCGGCCGCCGGGCAGGAGGCCGTAGCCGGGCAGCGCGTGATCGCGCTGTCGTCAGTACACATGAAACCCATGAAGCGAACGTTCACGCTGGACTCGCCTTCGTCGCGGATGCCGGACCGGTGCCCACCGGCCACTCCTTCTTCTTCGTTCTGTCCCCTGGGCACGGCGATGGCGGTCGGGGTGCCGTCGCCGGCCGCATTCAGCGGCCGAATGGCCCGCTGCGCCGCTACGGGCCTGCCGCCGCTGCCGGCAGCGGCGGCAGGCCCGTCCGAGGCGTTCAGATACGGTCGGCGGCGATGAGCAGGTAGTGGAAGCTGCCTTCGCGGTATGCGGTGAGGAAGGGTTCCTCGATGCCGGTGGCGACCGGGGACTTCGCGCGCAGTTCCCAGTAGGGAATGGTCGCTGGTGTCAGGTCGATGACATTGATGGGGATGAGGTTGTTGTCCGCCATCGCCTTGAAGTAGGCGCTGCGGGAGTGGATGTTGCAGGTGTAATGCTCGTCGATGCGGGCGACGGCCTTGGAACGGCCGCCGGTGACGTCGTTGTAGCAGCCGGTGATGCACACGTAGCGGCCACCGAACGGAAGCAGCCGGGAGAACTCGCCGAAGAGCTGGAACAGGTCGACGTACATGGTCGTCTCGTTGGTCCAGATGCCGCGGCGGGACCCGGTCTCGAGGCCGGTGTCGAGCATGTTGCGAAAGTGGAACCGCACCTGGTCGGTGACGCCGCGTTCGGTGGCCTGGTCGTTGGCGAACGCGACCTGGGATTCGGAGATGCTCACTCCGTCCACTCGACATCCGAAACGCTGGTGGGCCATGAAACTGGTGCCGCCGCGGCCGGATCCGGCGTCCAACAGCCGGTCGGTGGAGGCGATGTCGCCGAGGTGGTCCAAGAGCAGGTCGGCCTGGGCGGTCTCCAACCGATGCAGCTCGGTGATGATGCGTTCATCGCGCGTGTCCCGCGGCCCCTTGAGGACGGACGGGTCGACCTCTCCGATGCCGTAGTGGTGGTGGTAGAGGCCGTCGACGTCGCCGAGCCGCAGGTTGACCGGGGACTGCTCAGTGTTCCAGTAGGCGGCGACGGACCGCTGGTAGTCGGTGCGCAGCACGTCAGCGGCAGCGGGTGCGGGCAGGGTCGTGGTCGTGGTCATGGTCATGGAGGGTGTCCTTACGGTGTCTGTGGCCTTGATGGCGTCTTGCTCTCAGCTCGCCGTGGGAGGGGCGTGGTTGGTCTCGTAGTGGCCGAGCTCGACGTTCTCCAGAATGCCGAGGGCGTCGGGAACCAGGACCGCTTGGGAGTAGTAGGCGCTGACCAGGTAGGAGATGATCGCCTTCTCGTCGATGCCCATGAAACGGACGTTGAGGCTGGGTTCGTACTCGTCCGGGATGCCGGTCTGGTGCAGGCCGATGACGCCCTGGTCCTCCTCGCCGGTACGCATCGCGATGATCGAGGTGGTGAGCGAGTCGGAGACCGGGATCTTGTTGCACGGCAGCAGCGGAACGCCGCGCCAGGCGGGCACGTGGTGGTCGTTGAACTCGATGCCGATGGGGTAGATCCCGCGGCGGGAGCACTCCCGCATGAACGCGGCGATCGCCTTCGGGTGCGCGAGGAAGCAGCGCGTCTTGCGCCGCAAGGACAGCAGCTCGTCCATGTCGTCCGGGGTGGGCGGGCCGCCGCGCGTGTGGATGCGTTGCTTGAACTCGGCGTTGTGCAACAGGCCGAACTCCCGGTTGTTGACCAGTTCGTGCTCTTGGCGCTCGCGCAGTGCCTCGATGGTCAGCTTCAGCTGCTGTTCGAGCTGGTTCATCGGCTCGTTGTACAGGTCGGCGACGCGGCTGTGGACGCGCAGCTGGGTTTGGGCGACGCTGAGCGGGTACTCGCGCGGCTGCGACTCGTAGTCGACGAACGTCTGCGGCAGCATCGGTTCGCCGACGTGTCCCGAGGCCAGCTCGATGGCGGCCTCACCTTTTCGGTTCACCGGCTTCTCCGGCCGGGAGGAGTACTCCTGCAGGTGCTGACGTAGGTGCGGAAAGCGCTCCATGATCTGCAGGTACTCCGGGCGCGGCAGGATCATCAAGGTGCACGCGGTGGCTGCTGTGGCAGTGAACTCCCAGGCACCGTCGGACGCCGCCAGGGCACGATCGCCGAAGTAGTCGCCGTCCGCGAGGGTGCCCAGGACTGTCCCGGTGTCGTACTTCCCGGCGCCGATCTTGCGGACCTTGCCGTGGGCGATCAGCACCAGCTGGTCGGCCGGTCGCCCTGCCTCCGCGATGACACCCCCTGCAACGACCTCGCGCTGCTCGAACCTGCCCGCCAGGGCGGTGAGTGTCTCGGTGTCGGTGAACTCCCGCAGCAACGGGATCTCACGCAGCTCGTCGGGGATGACGCGCACTTGCGCGCCGGTGGCCTCGAAGTCGATCCGGCCGTCTCCCACCGTGTAGGAGAGCCGACGGTTGACCCGGTAGGTACCGCCCGATACCTGCACCCAGGGCAGGACCTTCAGCAGCCAGCGGGAGCTGATCCCCTGCATCTGCGGGACGGACTTGGTCGTGTGGGCCAGATTCCTTGCTGCCTCGGTGCTCAGGCTGGTCAGCTGCCCGTTCTGGGCCGCTGCCTCTTGCGCCGAGGGCGAAGTCTGCGTCATCGGGCATCCGTTCTCGTTGCCGAAACGCCTCTGAATTCAGGGCAGTTTGAGTGAAACGGTCAGCGCCTCACTACCCCACCCCGCGCCGGACCATGTGGCGTGCACGGACCTCCCAGCGGCATTCATCCGATGGGGTGAATGCTGCTGCTGGATGGGTGATGTCCCTCCGACCGGCGCAGTCTTCCCCCCATGGACTGGGGGCACTTCAACCGACGCTGTGGGCAAGCTCTGGCCAGTGCGGCGGCAGCCATCGTCGCCTGCGCCGCTCCTGTCGTCGCGGCAGAGCCCGGCAGTGGTGCCGCCGTGACGGTGCGGGGCACGATCTGTGTGGAGGTGGTCGTGCAACTGCCCGTTGTCGGTATCGGGTTGCGCCTCGCGCTGCCGGAACCCTGTCGGCCGACGGACGTGCCGTCACCGCCTCCTCCACCGTCGCCCTCACCTTCCCCGCCCACTACGCCGCCCGCCTCGCCCTTCCCATCCCCCCGGCCACGCCCCAGGCACATGGCCATGCGCCCGCACTCAGCCGTGCCGGCCAGTCCCGCCCCGTCTCACAGCCCTGACCCCACAACAACGGTGGTGGACCCGCCGCCGCGGCCATCTGTGCCACACCAGGTCACCGCCTACGCCGGCCCGCCGCACCACCAGGCCCCGCGCCCACTCTCGCCCGTCACCCTGACTCTGCTGATCACGGCACCGGCGGTACTGGCGGCCGCCGTGCTCCGCCCGCGCCGGAGGTAGGTTGCCATGTCCCAATGGCTCGTCTTCACCATCACGATGGCTGCCGCATGCCTGATCGTCCTCGGCATCGTGGTCATCCGCGACCGCCGCAACGCTCCCCACAGCAATCCGGACGAGACGCCTGACGTCATCGAGTACATGACCATGATGGTGGGCGTCGTCTACGCGATCGTGCTCGGCCTGGCGATCGCCGGAGTATGGGAGGCCCGTAACGCAGCCGACGACGCGGTCAATCAGGAGGCCCAGGCGCTCCACGAGGTCCGCGAACGCGTCGCGGTGTGGCCGGCACCGGTCCGGGACCGTATCCGCGGCGACGTCGACCGCTATGTGCAGTACGTGACCGCAAGTGAATGGCCCCACATGGTCCGCACCGGTACGCTGACCGGCCGCGGCACAACACTCCTGGAGACGATGCGGAGCGATGTGTCCAGCTACACCCCCGCAAACGACCACGAAATGCAGGCGTATCAGCCGCTGGTCGACCAGGTCGCAGCAGTTGACGCAGCACGCAGCGCCCGCGAACAGGCCGCCACCCCCACCCTGCCGGGCGTGGTCTGGCTCGGCCTGCTCACCGGGGCCGTGATTACCGTCGGTCTGATCTTCACCCTCCAGATCCGCCGCTCATCACGCGAACTGCTGGTAGCCGGCGTCTTCAGCGTTCTGATCGCCTTCCTGCTCTGCTTCATCTGGGACTTCGACGCCCCCTACGGCAGAGTCACCACGGGCTCCGTTCCAGCCTTCGCCCAACTCATCGCAGCAGCACACAGTGGATAAGGGCCGCAGCTCCAGCCGACGCCGCCGTCCTACACGGCGCGGTACGGCGGCAAACCCGCAGGTGCACGTCTCCCTCAGATCGGCGAGAACGTGCACGCCCGGCCGCAGAGCACCTGAGGAAGCACGACGAGCCGAACCTGCAGGCCCCGCCCCAGCCGACGCAGGGATGTCCTAGGTACTGGTCAGCGACTCGGCAGCGGGTGGACGGTCACGTCCCGGGGCATGCCGCCCACTTCGGTGCTCGGTGTCTTGCCCTGGGCGTGGAGGAGTTTGACCGCGGCGCGCGCCGCCGGTTCGGTGACCTGACCGTAGTAGTCCTCGAACATCTCGACGCCCAGGGACGTGCGCAGCGAGACACCCCGCTCGGGGACCGAGGTACCGGCCGACAGTGATGAAGCGGGTGGTCAGCGAGATGCACATGGGCGAGGTGGCGATCTGCTACGGGATGACCGAGACCTCACCGGTCTCCACCATGACCCGCCGGGACGACGTCCTGGCGCGGCGCACCGAGACGGTCGGCCGGGTGATGCCGCACCTGGAAGTGAAGATCGTCGACCCGGACACCGGCCTTGTGGTGCGCCGTGGCGAGCCCGGCGAGCTGTGCACCCGCGGCTACTCGGTGATGCTCGGCTACTGGGACGAGCCGGCGAAGACCGCCGAGGTGGTGGACGCGGGCCGCTGGATGCACACCGGTGACCTGGCGACCATGGACGCCGAGGGCTACCTCAACATCGTCGGCCGAATCAAGGACATGGTGATCAGGGGCGGCGAGAACATCTACCCGCGGGAGATTGAGGAGTACCTGTACACCCATCCCGACATCGCCGACGTCCAGGTGATCGGCGTCCCCGACGCCGCATACGGCGAGGAGCTGATGGCCTGGATCGTGATGCGGCCCGGGGCCGAGACGCTCACAGCCGAGCGGGTCCGTGAGTTTTGCGCGGGCAACTTGGCGCACTACAAGGTCCCTCGCTACGTGCACGTCGTCGACGGTTTCCCGATGACCGTCACCGGCAAGATCCGCAAGGTGGAGATGCGCGAACAGGCCGTCGACCTGTTGGGCCTGCACTCCGCCGCGTACATCGAGAACGCGTGAGGTGTGGCGCTGACTCGAGGCTGCCAGTGAGGACACCACGCTGCCCGGGGCCGGCCCGGACGTGGAGGGCGCGCGCGATGAGCGAGCTGTGGTGGGTGACGATTGACTGCTTCGGAGCCCTCGTGGATGGGCGCCACGGCGGCCGAGTTGGTGGCACCGGGCGAGGGGCCTCGGCTGGTGGAGGCATACAACCGCCATGAGCCGCAGGTACAGCGAGAGACCCTGTCGACGCCATACAGCGACGTGCTGGCGGAAGCCCTGCGTCGGGCGGCGGACGAGAAGATCGAACCGCACGACGACGACGCCCAGGTGTTGCATCGCCTTTTGGCCGGTCTTCCCCGAAGTACACCCAGCCCTGCGCCTCTGCCCTGCATGAATGTGCACGACGGCGCACCGCGGCCTGTCCGGGCGCGAGACTGGTGAGGTCGCATGTTGAGGTGTCACGTGTTCGCGGCCGAGGGCCGCAGCGCAATGACGCTGAGTGAGCGGTCAGCGGGGCTCGACGTGATCATCTCCACCGGCAGCAAGGACCAGGCGCCCAGCGTCGCCAGCATCTACCGCGCGCTTGGCTGCACTCCTGGCCGAGGGACCGCCGGCCCTTCCAGCCAGGCCGAATGCCACTGGTCGATGGAGGGGTGCGGTGCTGTGATGGGTAGGGGAGGTCGGCGCGGCGCCCCTGTCGCGAAGTGGAGGAGGGCCGATGCCATGCTGCACCGCCGCACGGTCGGTGACGTGATGACCGAGGAGGTCGTCACACTCCGCCCCAACACACCGTTCCACGAGATCGCCGCCCTGCTGGATGCGAACGACATCGCCGCGGCCCCGGTCGTTGACGACGACGGGGCCCCGATCGGCGTGGTGTCCGCGTCTGACGTGCTGCGGCACGAGACTGGTATGCCCGATCCGCAGGGACAGGACGGGAACGACGAGCGCGCCTGGGGCAAGGCCCGGGCCCGGACCGCGGGCGCGCTCATGAGCAGCCCCGTCTTCGCCGCCCGCGCCGACTGGACGATCCCACGAGCCGCGCGGGAACTCCGAAGGCGGCACGTCAAGCAGCTGCCGGTGGTCGGGGACGACGGGTGCCTTACCGGCATCGTCAGCCGCAGCGACCTGCTGGACACCTTCATCCGCTCCGACATCGAGATCCGCGGCGAGGTCGAGGGGGACGTCCTGGGGCGCATCCTCGGCCTGGAAGAGGGCACCGTCGCGGTCGATGTCCGGGACGGTGCCGTCACCCTGCGGGGCCACGTCCCGGAATCGCGTCTCGTCCCGGTGGTCGTGGGCCTTTGCCAGGGCGTCGACGGTGTCGTCGCCGTGGAGGCCCACCTCGCCGCCACCTGGGCGGACTAGGAGTGCTTCGTTGGATTCGGGCTCTTGATCTGGCGAGGGGACGGCCGCAAGTGGTGCAGGTTCCGGTCCGGCATCACAGCAGGGACTGCAATGACTGCCTCGGGGAACGGTCACGGCGACGCTAGCGCGAACGGATCTGGCGGGCCTGCTGCGGCATCCTGGGGAGGTTGGTCAGTGGGGCCTGACGACACAGTCCGGCCCCGGAAAGACCAGTGATTCATGGCCGTCGTCAAACCTGACCACGTACGGCGGTGCGCCGTCCGCGCCGCGCACCTCAACGATCTCGCCAGTTTGTTCCGGAATCCCTACCGCTCGTGAATGAACCAAGATCTGGTCCCCAACGTTCGCGCGCATATGAATGTTCAACCGCCCTTCACCACCATCAAGCCGGACGGGGAGGCAGTACCCCCACGCCGCCGCTGACATCCCTCTGGCTGGATGGTTACTGCGTTTGACTACGCTTCATTCACTCCCAGGGATTGCACGCTCTGACTGCCGCTCGCACCGGTTGACCGGGTCGAGTGAGCCGCGGCCGCCCCGGGCGCAGCCGAGGCGTTCCTGCGACCACTGGCGCCCGAGGCCCTGCCCGACGTCGGCCCGGGGGATGGCGTGGGATGGCGTGGTACTGGTCGACGTCCCAAGGGTCGGGTGCGCCGGCTCGTTGCAGGAGGCGGGGCTCATTCCGGCACGGTCTTTAGCTGGGCCACCGGCTGCTGATCGGCGATCCACGCTTGGATCAGATGCTCCTCGCCGGCACTGCTGACCCGCCGGTGCACGCGCAGTCGCCACCAGGTGTCCACACCGCCGGGGCACTCCAACTCGTCGAAGTCCGCGCAGTCATCACCCTCCCCTGAGGCGCCCGCCCCCCACCCCAGGGGAACGGGCGCCTCGGCGTACGAGCGCCTGCTAGGCCCAGACGTTGAAGTAGAACGGGTCACCGGGCAGGATGCGGTTCTGACTGTAGAAGCTCTTCAAGATGCCGCCCTGCTTGCGCTGCTCCGCGATGGGTACCCACGCGATCCCCCGGTTGGGCGGCGCGAAGAACGTGCCGCCCTCCGCGGTGGACGCGAACGGGTACTCGTCGCACGACAGGCCCGGCGTTGGCGGCTTCAGCCCGTCGCACACCGCGCCGCGGTTCTTGTCTTTCTGGGCTTCCGTGGTGCGGTGCAGCGGCTCGCCGGAGAACGGCCTGCCCACGTGCACCCCGTTCTCCTGCACCGTTTGGATGTTCTCCTTGATCCCCGGCAGCGAGTACATCGCGGAGGGGATCAGCATGCTGGTGTCGGTCGCCGCCTGCTGCGGCAGGACGCAGCCGGGCACCTTGTTGCGCTTGGTCTGGGCCTTGTTCCAGAACATGTCGTCGCACCGCCACGTCGGCCCGTCGTACCCCAGCGTGATCGGGGTGGTGAAGCCGGCGGCTTCGCCTTCGTAGATGTAGTGCGTCGCGTCCGTGACGTCCTGCATCTTGTTGACCCGCGAGGAGTAGTCGATGGTGCCGGTCTCCGGCGAGGAGCCGGACAACGTGAATGCGCCGGCGAGCTGGCCGGTCGCCTTCGTGACGGTGTTCTGCTTGGTGAAGGTCAGCAGGGTCAGCGTGATCGGGCTCGTCTCCGCGGCGCCGGACAGCTGCGCCGGGGAGAGGGTGACCTGCTCGCTCCACGTCAGCGACGTGGTGTTCAGCGTCATGATGTGCTCGGCGGTGAAGTTCGCCTGACCGACCTGCTCCGAGACGCCGTCCTCGATCACGATCAGGTCGACTTCCATCTGCTCGGCGAAACAGCTCGTGGTGCGGATCGTCTGGTTGGATTCGAAGATCCATCACGGGTCGCCGCAGCCGGTGGGGTCCGTGTATGCGGGTCGCGCGTCGGCCTTCGTCGCCCCCTTCGGAATGGCGCCGTTCCACTTCGGCGCGATCTTGCGCACGTGGACGGACAGTTCGCGCTTCACCGAGTGCGCGGTGCTCGCCGAAGCGACTCCCGCGCTACCCCCTACCAACGCGAGCGCCGCAACCCCTGCGGCTGCGGCCTGCGTGAACGTGTGTCGTTGCACGATGTGTGCCCTCCCCTGACGCGATTCCCCCCGGACACCCCCTGCGTCCCGGATGCAGCGCCAGCACCCCAACTCTAGCCGTGCACATGCCAGTTGGAGGGCGGTTCAACCATCCCCGTCCCTAGATCATGGCAGCGTTGCTCGTTTGCTGCGTGATCAACCACGACTCATTGTCCGGGGTGCTCACGCAGGCCACCCGGCTCACCATCGCCGTGATCGTGCTGATCATCGCGTGGACGGCAGCTGCTGTCTGCCGGAATCGGCGGCGCTGACATCGGCTTGGAGGAACGGCAGGGCAGTCGATAGTGGCTGCCCTGCCGTTCCCCGTATTGCCGCCGTGCGCGGCAGGACCCCAACTCGGCGCCGGGCTGCTACCCGAAGTGCCCCCACTGCGCCGCGGGGTTGGGGACGCGCTGTGAGATCGCTCCGGGGGTTACCAGCGTCCGCTGGGCGAGCTTGCGGGTGCTGAGGGTGTAGGGCGGACCGGAGCGGCGGGTAGGGGTGAGGGGGTCGGGAGTTTTGGTCGTTGGTGGACGTCGTTGGTTGGGGTGTTGCAGGATGGCTCATTGACAGCGATCGGCTTCGCTTTGTGCTGACGGCGTGTCGTCTTGTGGAGGTGGGGTCTGCTTTTTGTTGTGGTGGGGTGGGGTGTGGAAGGGGGTGATCTGTTGCCTTCCTGTGTCTTGCGTGCGGTTCCGATCTGGGCTGTTGTCTGATCGTTGGTGGCGGTGTGATGGGTGTGAGTGCTGTGTTTCACCTCGTCGGGGCGGGGGTGCGGAGCTTTGTCGTGGGGTGCGGTGGCCTGGGTTGTGGCAGTTCGGGCGAGCCGATCGGCGGTGTGCGCGTTCGGTTCTGTGGTCCGCTCAATATCGAGCTGGGCGGCCGTGGTGTGTGTGCCTGTTGGGAGTTCCGTGACCGGCCCGGCGCCGGTTTCGGGCTCGATGTTGTCGGCTACTTCTTCCTGCTCAGCAGCGAACAGCAGGTGAGCGGGTTGGAGGTCGGCGTCGGCTTCCGGGACAGCCTGCAGGTGCCGAGCGGCGTGGTCAGCTCTGTGGAGGCGCAGTGTCTGTGTGCTTGTGTCAGTACTGGTGGCCTTGTGGCGGCCGTGTATTGCGCGGCTGACGGACACGCTCGCCTCGCATGGGTCGTCAAGGGGTGTGCGCCGGCCGCGGGGTGGGTCGGTGTCGTCATCGTCACGCGTGCCGCGGTCTGCGGTATCGGTGTTGTCGGGGGCCGGGTGGCCGGTGTGCACACCGGCCGCGGCTGTATTGCGTGCTCCACTGTCATCTGTGCGGCGGGTGCCCGCTCGGCGCGGATCGGCGGCATGGCCGGCATCGATCTGCCGGTGCGGCCGTTGCGGCGGCAGCCGGCGTTGGCCGCTGCGCTCGTGCCTCCTGCGTTGCGTGTCTCATTCGCCGTCGGCTTCTCCTGGACTGCCTGCTTCCGTAACAGCGAGGACGGGTTGCTGTTCGGGCTGGCCGGCTGCGGTCAGGAGGGCGGCTTGGAGACCACTTGGACTCCGCAGTGGCTGGAGCTGTTCTGCGCTGTGGTCTGCTACCTTGCCCCGGCTCTGGCCGGCGTGGAGACCGTCAGTGGCTGGGCGGGCCTGTACGGGGTCACGCCGGGCCGCAACGCGCTGATCGGCGGCTGCGGCGAGCTGCCCAGCTTCTTGTATGCAGCCGGGTTTTCCGGTCATGGCTTCCTTGCGGCGTCCGCGGTCGGCGAAGTTATGCGCGAGCTGTACCTGGAGCGCGAGTCGTTCACCGACATCTGCCCGCTCGGCGCCGACCGGGCGGGCTACGGCGTCGAGCTCCGGTTCCGTCTGGGCGCCGAGATCCGCCCCGAAGCTCACGTGGTGTACCCGATCGAAAGGCAGAGCCGTGTCAACGGTCAGTCAGTGGCAGCTGAGGGCGGCATTTGCAGTGCGGCTGTCGCAGATGTACGGGCAGGAGGTTCCCGCCTACACCACGCTCGTGGACGTCTCGCGCGAGGTCAACGAGGACGTTCTGCGCGCGCAGGGAGCCGATGCCGAACGCCTGGGGTCCATCAGCCGGGTGACCGCCGAGCGGCACGGAGCCATCCGTGTCGGCACGCCGCATGAACTGCAGCAAGTCGCCCGCATCTTCGCGGCCTTCGGCATGCACCCGGTCGGCTTCTACGACTTGCGGGAGGCCGTGACCAGCGCCGTGCCGGTCATCTCCACCGCCTTCCGGCCGGTCGATGGGGGGGAGCTGGCACGCAACCCCTTCCGGGTGTTCACCTCCATGCTCACCGTGGCCGATCCCCGCTTCTTCGACGCCGATCTGCGCTCGCGCCTGGAGACCTTCCTCGCCGGCCGTGAACTCTTTGCCCCCGAGCTGATCGGGCTGGCCGACCGTGCCGCCACCGAGCAGGAACTGCCCCGGCAGGAGGCCGAGCGGTTCCTGCAGCTCGCCGTCCAGGCATTCGAACTGTCCGCTGAGCCGGTCGACAAGACCTGGTACGAGACCCTGGAGCGGATCTCCGCTGTTGCCGCGGACATCGGCGGCGTGCGCAGCACGCATATCAACCACCTCACGCCGCGCGTCCTCGACATCGATGAGCTGTACCGGTGCATGACCGAGCGCGGTATCGAGATGATCGACACCATCCAGGGTCCGCCGGCCTGGAAGGGCCCCGACGTCCTGCTGCGGCAGACGTCCTTCCGGGCCCTGGCCGAGCCCCGTGCGATGCGTACCCCGGATGGCAGCGTCGTCAGCGGTGCCCTGCGGGTCCGCTTCGGTGAGGTCGAAGCCCGCGGCATCGCCCTCACCCGTAAGGGCCGCGCCCTCTACGACACACTCCTCGGCCACATCGACGACCAGGCGTCACAAAATCCCGCCGAAGCCCGAGGCGACATCGCGCGCGCCGTGTGGGAGCGGCACATGCCCGGCAGCGAACAGGAGCTCGCCGCTGGGGGATTGGCCTACTTCACCTACCAGCTCAGTCCCGGCCGGCCGCGCGACGGCAGCCGGCCGCCCACCAGCATCAGCGCGCTGGTGCAGCGGGGCTGGGTGCGCGCCGAGCCCATCGTCTACGAGGACTTCCTGCCCCGCTCCGCCGCCGGCATCTTCCAGTCCAATCTGAGCGGCGAGGGCACCCGCGACAACGACCAGCCAGGCGCCGCCTACGACGCCGCCTGGCTCTGCGGCGCCATCGGACGCGACGTCCTTGACCCCTTCGCCCTCTACGAGCTGCAGCAGAGCCGCTCCATCGCACACATCGCCCACGAGTTGGACCTCACCGGCGCCCTCGGCTGACCCCTGACACCGTCAAGGACCACCATGACCAGTACTGCACTGCCCACCACGGACGACCTGCGCGCCCGCGCCCGCACGGCCTTGGAGCACATCGGAGTCTGCGTCCCCGGCGGGAACGATTTCGAGGCCCGCACACCCATCACCGGCGAGAGCCTGTTCGGAGTGGCGGCTGCCACCGATGCTGACAGCGAACAGGCCGTTGCGGCCGCCCGTGCGGCCTTTCTTACCTGGCGGGCCATGCCCGCGCCGCGCCGCGGTGAACTCGTGCGCCGCCTTGGTGTGCTGCTGCGTGAACACAGCAGCGACCTGGCTGACCTCGTCACCATCGAAGCAGGCAAGATCCGTTCCGAGGCGCTCGGCGAGGTCCGGGAGATGATCGATATCTGTGACTTCGCGGTCGGCTTGTCTCGACAGCTGTACGGCCGCACGATCGCCTCTGAACGCCCCGGCCACCGTTTGGCTGAGACCTGGCACCCGCTCGGCGTGGTCGCGGTAATCTCTGCCTTCAACTTTCCCGCGGCGGTGTGGTCGTGGAACACCGCTGTCGCCCTCGTCTGCGGCGACACCGTGATCTGGAAGCCTTCGGAGCTCACCCCGCTGGTCTCCCTGGCCTGCGATCATCTGTTGTGCCGGGCCGCGAACGAGGTCGGCGCGCCCCGTGATGTGCACCGCCTCCTGCTCGGTGACCGTGCGGCCGGTGAGAGGCTTGTCGACGATCCCCGCGTCGCTCTCGTCAGCGCCACCGGCTCCACCCGTATGGGGCGCGAGGTCGGCCCCCGTGTCGCGGCCCGCTTCGGCCGCAGCCTGCTGGAACTCGGCGGTAACAACGCCGCGATCGTCGCTCCGTCGGCTGACTTGGACCTCGCCGTCCAGGCCATCGTCTTCGCCGCGGTCGGCACCGCCGGCCAGCGCTGTACGACGCTGCGCCGCCTGATCGTCCACCGCGACATCGCCGGCACGCTCATCGAGCGGCTGACCGCCGCTTACACCAAGCTCCCCATCGGTAATCCGTTCGACGACGCCACGCTCGTCGGCCCGCTTATCTCCACCACAGCGCTCGATGCCATGTACCACGCCCTTACCCGCGTCCAGGCCCGGGGCGGCACAATCCTGGCCGGCGGAAACCGACGCCTGGCCGAGGCCGCGCCTGCGGCGGCCTACACCGAGCCGGTCCTGGTCTGTGTCGATGAACAGAGCGACGTCGTACGGGAGGAGACCTTCGCACCGATCCTGTACGTACTGACCTACGACACACTCCACGAGGCGATCGCACTGCACAACGACGTCCCCCAGGGCCTGTCGTCCAGCATCTTCACCCGCGACCAGCAGGAAGCCGAGATCTTCCTGTCCGCCGCCGGCTCCGACTGCGGCATCGCCAACGTCAACATCGGCACCTCCGGCGCCGAAATCGGCGGCGCCTTCGGTGGCGAGAAGGAGACCGGCGGCGGCCGGGAGTCCGGCTCCGACGCCTGGAAGTCCTACATGCGCTCGGCCACCAATACCATCAACTACTCCAGCGAACTCGCCCTCGCCCAGGGCGTCAGCTTCCTTTGATGAGGCCCCTGGCAGCCGTGAACGCTCCGGTGGGGTGGGATGCCGATCCCCGGTGTCCTACCCCAGCCGAGCCCGGGCCCATGTTATCGGGGAGGCAGGTATCCGGCCGTTCACCGGCCGCACCGGATGATGCTTCGACCACGCCGTCACCGAGAGCTTCTTCGCCTCACCGGAGACGGAGCTGCTCGACCGCACCGTCTTGCGCACCCGCCGCGACGCCGGGCGGGAAGTCTTCAGCTACATCGAATGGTTCTGCAACCCCTGGCGCCGGCACTCGGACGGCGGCCGACTCAGTGCCGTCCAATACCAGCGCCGGTACACGGCAAAAACGTCAGGTAGCCGCGCCTGCGCTGCCGCGTAGCTCCCAAGCTCACCGGTGTCGTCCGGACCGGGGAGACTCCAGTGGTGATGCGTCGTGCCGGTGTTCATTCCTGCCCAGACCTGGGGCACGGTCACCTCCGCCAGTTCGTCGTACACCGGTACCGCAGACCCCCTCGCCGGCGTTGTCCTACTGCAGCGATCACGTCGCGTCTTGCCATTGGCGGTCGAGTCGTGTGGGGGCTTGGGGCGGCCAAGTGCCAAGAGCCATCGGACGGCTACAGCTTCTGAGCCATACCGGAACCCTTGGATCAGGCGATCCTGCGCGTGACGGCCTGAGATGCGCCGAGAAGGTAGGACAGCTTCTCAAGGCGACGCTGTGGAGTAGCAGGCGCTGGGTTTGTCGAGCGTGGCCGTCAGGCAGGCCCTCAGTTGCGATTCGCTGCTGAGTACGGCGATCAGTGGTGTGTAGACGAAGGGATCGAGGTTGCGTCCGTGGGCGACGGTGACGCGCTGGGGGGGCTGGCCGGGAACGGTGATGGCGAGTACGTCTCCCGTGGGGGCGTTCCAGACGCGGGCCCAGGCGGCCCGGCACACAGGGTTGTAGCGGATTTCGAGGCCGGCACCGGCGGGGGTCTGCACGTGAAGCAGTGTCTGTGGTTCCACCCCGCACAATGCCGTCCCCGGGTCGCGCCCGTTGCAGGACATCCCCGTGCAGGCGACGTGGAAGCCGCTGACCGAGGGCGTGGCGTGTGCTTGCCTGCCTCCGTTTCCCGCCCCCGCGGCGAGACCGATGCCCAGCAGCGCCACGACAGCGGCGAGGGCCAGGGCGGGCCGCCACCGTCTTCGGGGGTGAGGGGCGGGCTCGGTGGGTGTCACGACTGCGGCTGGGCAGGCGGGACCTTCGAAGCCGGCGTCGGTGGAAGGGGCCAGGCTCTCTGCGGTGGCTGTAGCCCCTACTGCCACGGCCGGCGCGGCGACGGCGCTGCGCCGGCTCCAGGTGGCCTCTGCAAGTTCCCACAAGGCCCGAACAGGCGGTTCGGGCTCGTTCGCCAGGTGACACAGCGCCCGCACGGCCAGCCACGGGGGCAAAGCGCGCCCGGCGAGATAGCGCTGCCAGGATGACTTGCTGTAGGCCGACTCGATGGCCAGCGCAGCCAGGCTCAGTCCCGAGCGGTCACGCAGCAGCCGCAGTTCCGCGGCCAGGCGTGCGCACTCCGGCCGTGTCTCGGTCATCGGCGCAATGCCGCCCACGTTTTCGGTCCCACCTGTCCGTCGATATCCAGGTGGTACCTTTTTTGTGCCTGGATGACCGCCGCCTCGGTGAGCGGACCGAAGTTGCCGTCGACGCCACCGGGAGAGATCCCCGCGTGCTGCAGGAGGCACTGCAGCTCGGCCACATCGGGGCCGGAGATGTCGACTTCGAGCTGGTCGGTAAGGGTGGTGCTGTTACCGGCATACCACTGTCCGCCCCGGCGGAGGTAGGTGCAGGCGTAGGAGACGGGGTGGGCGACGGCCGCCGTCGGGCGGGCGGGGCCTGCCGGACGCAGTATGAGTGCTGCGACCGCCGCACCCAGCGCAGCCGACACCAGCGCGGTCACCGTGAAGTGCGCAGGTGTCCGAGAGCGCCGGTCAGGGGTTGGGCCAGCCGCCACGGCGGCCGTATAGCGGTCCTCGGCCGATGCTTGCGGGTCGCGGCCAGCCGCATCCTCCGAACCGGCCGTGCCCTCCAGGCTCGCCGGCCTGTCAGCGGGGTGCTGGCGCCGCCATGTCTCCTGCGCCATCTCATACTGCGCCAGCAGCCGTACCGAGTCCGCCCCCACCATCGTCGCCAGCGCTTGCACCGCCGCGCGCGGCGGCAACAACCGGCCTGCCAGGTAACGCTCCCACGACGAGGCGCTATAGCCGGTACCGGCCGCGAGGTCCCGCAGACTCAGTGCGCTGCTGTCCTTCAGCCGGCGCAGCTGCGTCACGAACTCCACGACCGCCGGGTCAAGCCCCCCGGGCAGCGCCTTCCAGCGCGCCATATCCAGCCCCCTGTCACATCCCCCATGGGGCACCCCAGCCCCGGCCCTGATCGTAGCGGCTGCGGAACTGTCCATCCACGGGTGCCCTTAACGAACGTGTCATGAGCCCCGGAACCGGGAGGGCCCTTTCGGAAATCACGTGAGCGGGCTGGTTGTGCAGCGTCTCGCCGCTCGAGGGTGACATCGTAGCCGGGCACGCCGAGGCCCCCGGCGGCTTGCCCCGGGTACGCGGTACGCGCCGGCGACGGCTCGGCCAAAAGACCAAACCCACGCAACCCGGTCGAGGCGTTGGTTGAAACGGTCGTCGAACCGGATGCCTACCGGGCAGCTTCCCGAGCACCACAGGATTTGCCACCTGTGCCGGGACATCACGTCGGTCGCACAGGTCCCAGCACTTCTGGCGATCCCGCTCGGCGCCGCCCGCCTTCGAGTGGCCGACGTGGCCGCAGCCGGCATGCTCGTCGTCCACAAGCCCGACGGCGGGGCACCCCGACGGAAAGCCGGACATGCCCATGCTCGAACGCGTGCTCCAGGGACCACGGCCCCGGCGCTGTTCCGGCCTGGTGTTGTATGTCGGCTGCAGTCGTTTGGCTCGCAGTGAGATGGCCGGCGAGCACGACCTCTGTTGACCTTTGAGATCTTCAGGCCAAAAGACCGTCGCAGGAGTCGCGCTCGTGTCCGCACCTTCCCCGACCAGTCCCCGTCTTGACCAGCCCGCCGACCGGGCCCTGTGGCAGGCCGAGCTGACGGTCGATCCGACCGAAGGTGAAGTCCTCGCTGGTCCCAGGGCTGTGACTTTTTTCGGCTGATGGCGCCACTCGGCGGTGTTTGGCGCATTGAGCCGAATGGAGCCCGGCAAAGCGGCGTCCGGTGCCGCGGCTGGGGACGCGGCACCGGACCTGGGTCGGTCGTGGGTGGGCGGGACCTGGTAGCAGTTGCGCAGCGGCACACCCCAGGGGGTGATGTAGTTGCCGCCGCCGAAGACGATGGAGCTGATGTCGGACCACATGGAAGAGCCGGTATCCGGACCCACCTGCCCATCCGGCGATAGGTTCAGTGCCTTCTGGTACCAGATGACGTACTTCAGCGTCTGCGGGCCGACGGAGCCGTCCTCGCAGATGGTCTGGTACGGCGGGGTCTGGTCGTCGTAAAGCCAGTTCACTGCAACCTGAACGCAGTAGACACCGAAGCCGCTGTCACCCTCGACGATCTGAGGGGCGCCGACCTGGGCCTGGACGGTGCCGGCGGTGGCCGCGAGGGCCCGGCGGTGAGGGCGAGCGTGGCAGCCAGCGTCAGGCCGCGCTTCTTTATCGGTGCCACGACTTCCTTCTTGAAACGTGTCCAAGGGGGGAGCGAGCGGGCACGCCTGGTCCGCCGCGAGTGTCGGGAATGCGGCGTGGCGGCCATGAAGGACCTCCGGACACCTCACCGGGCCGCCGAGCCCGCGTCACTGTCCGAGGTGGTTGTCCCAGGTGTCGAGGTCGGTCCTGGTCTGCACACCGGCGACGCCGTCCACGGAAAGAGGGGAGTAGGGCAGCCCGGTGTAGTTGTTGTCGACATACTTTTGGAACGCGATCACCGCTGCTTCAGTGTTGGGGCCGAAGTCGCCGTCGACGGCGATCTGGGGAGTGACCTGGGACCGGTTGAGCTGCTCCTGGAGGTAGGCGACGCAGCCGTCGCCCTCGCCCTCATGCAGGTTCGGGGTCGGGCAGGACGAGCTCCAGTAGTTGACCGGGGTGACGGCCTGCGCGGTGCCGGCGAGGCCGAACACCGCGCTGCCGAGCACGCCGAGCGCCAGGGCGCTGTGAACCAGGCGGCGGCGCTTCATCAGGTGCTGGATGAACATCGATGTCCCTTTCGTGTTGGTGGAGTGACCGTTGCACAGGTCATGGGCAACGGGGCCTGGAGCGCGTGGCCGCTTCAGCCAAGCGGCCACGCCAGGATTCAGCTGGTGGTCGGCAGGACCTGGCAGCAGTCGGTCAGCGGCACGCCCCACGGCGTCCGGACGGACCCACCGCCGGCCTCGACATGGCTGATGTGGTTCTGGACCGAGCCCCAGATCCGGGTTCCGGTCAGCGGGCCGACACCGCCGTCCTGCACCAGGCTGTTCTGCTGCTGGAACCGCTCCACCACCCGCAGCGTCTGCGGTCCGAACGAGCCGTCCGGGGTGGCGTAGTAGTTGGAGTCGTCGAGGAAGTAGTCCGCGGCGACCTGGACGCAGTAGACGCCGAACCCCTGGTCGCCCTCGACGATCTGCGGCGCGCCGACTTCAGCCCGGGCCGCGCCGGCCGCAGCCGACAGCGCAACCGCGGACAGCATGAGCGCGGCGGAGACAGTGCGGATCTTGCAGCCCATGTGCGGCTCATCCTTTGCAGGTTGAGTGGATGGAAGTGCATGCGCGCCCGGACGACACAGGTGTGTGGCCGGCGCACGGGCACGTTTGCACACCGGCGGTCCTCAGATCCACGAAGATCACGGCGCTGACGAGATCTCGGGACGTCAAGGCCGTGAGCTGCCAGTGTGAACGGGACGATGACGTCCGCACGGGACGCACCACCGTCACCGGGGAAGTCGTCGAAGCCGCCCGAGAACCTTGTCATCGGCATCATGTGACGCCGCACACACCACAAGGCCGTTCATCAAGCCTGGTCACTCGCATCGGCGAAGCCACGATCAATGGACCGGCGCCAGATACCTGCGCCGCCCTTGCCGCCCTGATCGCCCACAGCGGCACGTTCCTTGGCATCGCCTCGGACGGATGCCTGCCCGACCAGCATCACACTCCCGCCGCCCGGCGCCGCCACGAGCCGCCCGGCGCCGACGCAGGGCCGGCACCCCGATAGCCCCGCCGAAGGGGCCGTGAGGCGAGCGCGGCCGTGCACGGCCAACCGGCCCGCGAGCACCCCAAGACGGCGCAGAGGGACCCCGGGACCGTCTTCGGTGCGCACCGCTGCCACGGCGGCACGTGCGCCGCCGGACCCCCGGCCCGTGGCCGTGCGCGGTCGCCATAGCCATCATGTCGGGCAACCCGACGCCGCACCGGACAAAGAAGAGGCGGCGAGCGCGGCCGTGCGCAGTGAGCCAGGCCGGCGCCCGGGGATGGCTGATGGCCGGACGGGTCGTCTACGACTGCGCCCACGATAGGTTCGGGCCGATCGCCGCGGCCGGCCGCCCGTACGACCAGCGCGGCTACCTCGAAAGCGGATCGGACACGGCCTTCCTCATCCCCTACCCGGGCGGCGGCATCGGCTGGGAAGCGCCGCAGCGGGATCTCGCCCCGGCGAACCGGGAGACGATCCCGTGAGCTGCCGTCACCGGATGCCGCACGCGGACGGCGCGCCCTTCACGGCCTTACGGCTTTCGGCGCAAGCCGCCCCCCGTGCTGCTGCTCGGCATCGCCGTCCAGGATGCGCAGCACGCCGAACCCGGCGAGCACCCAAACCGTAAACGTGCCCGACCGACGTCGGCGCCGGACGGCACCTGAACAGCTCCCGTACCGCCCGCAAGAAACCCGCTCCCCCAACCGGTACGACGGCCGGGCGGTACGGGGCCACAGACCCCGGCGCAACCGCCGCTACCTGCGCCGACGCCAGATCAAGCACACCATCCCCGAACCGAGGAATCAGCGGGCCAACCGTCGGAGCCGGGGCAGCAAGGGCGGTCGTCCTGCCGCCTTCGACAAGGAGATCTACAAGCGCCGCAACGAAGTCGAGCGGACGATCAATGCCCTCAAGGGTTTCCGGGCGGTGGCCACGCGATATGACAAGCGTGCCTACGTCTTCCACGGCACCGTGACCGTCATGGCGATCCGGCTCTGGCTCCGGGCGTAGATCCATTATCCCGGTGCGTGAAGGCGCTTGTCACCGTTCTCCGGAATGATCTTTACGCCTGATATGCGCCTTTAGGGTTGCAGGCAGCGAGCGCAACGCACCGATCTGACCTGGGAGTTGAGAGTGGCGCACGACGTTGCCGCGCTGGCGGTGGAACTCGCGGACATGGCTGCGGCCGATCACCAGTCCTCAATCCGCGCGAACAGCGATGACCCGGCCGAGCAGCTGGTGTGGCGCCGGCTGACCGCACGGCACGGTGACCGACTCGGCGAGATCATGGATGAGTACGGCTGGCCGACGGCAGAACTGGTCGGCGAGGAGGCCGCACGCGCGGCGTGGCTGATCGCCCAGCACGCCGACCGGCAGCTCGACGTTCAGCGTCGCGCCCTCCAGCTGATGCAGCAGGCGGTGTCGGCAGGCTCGGCCGGCCCACGGGAGCTGGCTTTTCTGCGCGACCGCACGCTGGTCAATGAGGGCCGCATGCAGGTCTACGGCACTCAGATCGCTGGCGTGAAGGACGGGTCACCGGTTCCGTGGCCCTGTGAGCAGCCCGAGCGCATGGACGAACTCCGTGCGGAAGTCGGCATCGAGCCCTTCGACGAGTACGTTGCCAAGTTCTCGATGGCCTGACGACCCGTTCCCAGTCGCGTCCGGCGGATCATTGCCCATAGCTCACCTGCCGTGGGGCAATGATCCGCCGGACAGGCCCTAGACAAAACGCTGCCGCTGTCCGCGTTGGCCTGTCGGCACTCGCCTCACGGCAACACTGATCCCAGCAGTTGTCTTCAGCCTCACCAAAGGAAACGACGACTTATTCCCCAACTCGGGCACCGGCCCTGGCAGCGGATTCGTGTGGTTCCCCGACGCAGACAGGGCGGCCCGCCGTGAAGACGTGACGGACCCGGCGCAGAGCGTCGAGGTGGCGGAGGGGGTCGCCGTCGATGACGATGAGGTCGGCGCGCTTGCCGGGGGAGAGGGATCCGGTGTCGTTCAGTCCGAGTGCGTAGGCGGAGTTGGTGGTTGCCATGTCGATGATCTCGGCGTGGCTGAAGCCCAGGGACTGGAAGAACTCGAGCATGCCGACGTAGTCACCGAACCGGGCTCCGGGCACCCCGGCGTCCGTTCCGGCGATGAACCGGACACCGGCCTCCCGCATCTGCTGGATGACGTCGACCATCGCGTCGGCGCGTTCAGGGCCCAACTGCCTCAGGAACAGTCGCCAGTCCCCGGAGATACAGCGGCAGACCGCTATGCCGTCCTCGACCATCCGATGGGTGATCTCGGGGTCGTAGGTGACGCCTTCGGCGGTACGCCAGGAGCAGTGTTCGATGGTGCGCACGCCGGCGGCCACGCAGTGGGTGATGGCGTCCGTGCCGTGCGCGTGCGCGGCCACTCCCAGGCCGTGACGGGCGGCTTCGTCGACGATCAGGCGCAGTTGGCGGGGGCTGAACTGCGACTCCCACATGCGTGGTCCGCTCGGTGTCAGGGCGCCGCCTGACGCCATGACCTTGATCAGATCGGCGCCGTTCGCGGCGTTGCGTGCGATCTGTGTCCGGATGTCGTCGTCCGTGGTCACCTCACCGCCGAGGAAGCCGCAGTGGCCACCGTGCGAGGTCAGCGGTGCGGTCGCGGAGAGAATACGCGGCCCGGCCGCCGCTCCGCGTTCGATGGATGTACGCAGTGCCACGGCGAGCCCGTCGCGGTCGCCGAGATCCCGTACGGTTGTCACACCGGAGGCCAGGAACCGCTCTGCGCGTTCGGCCATGGCTGCGCCGAGGTCCTCCAAGTCGGCCTGGGCCACGGCGGTGATCGGGTCTGGCCCGGCGTCAAAGGCCAGGTGGACATGGCAATCGATCAAGCCGGGCATCACCGTCGTTCCAGGACAGCGCAGCCGGGGCACCGCCCCGTCCACCGACGCGTCCAACTCGGCTGCGGTGCCGACGGCGCTGATCACACCGGCGTCCACGAGCACGGCATCATCGTCGGTCACCTGGGCCTTGGGCCCGGTGATGACGCGATCAGCGATGATGAGAACCTTGTTCACGACTGCCTTTCCGCGTAGGCGTGGGATATAGCGATGAGTTCACGGGCGTCGGCACCCAGGTCGTTCTCGGTGGGGAGTGCGACGCGTGCCGCCGAAAATGCGGTATCGGGGTCCTCCGCCGACGGTTTGAGCGCCAGCGCCTGGCAGATGTATCGAGCGAGATGCTCGGCCCGGCCGCGTGCGAGGTCCGCGTCGGGCGCGACCCGCGCAACGTAGGGGCTGAGCCGCACCAGTCCGTCGCGGCATTCGATGAGCCGACGGTAGAACCGCTCGTGCGTGCGGCGGACCCGCAAGCGGCTCCACCTCGAACGGGCCGGTTCCCGCTTCAGGATGAGCTCGGGGTAGGCGCCGGCGAGAGCGGTCCACAGTGGGGTGAGCTCGTGGTACATACGACGGTGGCGAACCACTGATCGCAGGTGCGCGATCAGCTGCACCGAGGCGGAGTAGCTGATACCGATCAGGACGACGCCCATGGACCAGTCGTTCAGCGACCAGTTCACCGTGTTGAACGCCTGGTGCGATACAGGGTGGTTGATGCGCAGGAACACCCAGATCATTCGGTTGACCGAGGTGATCGCCAGTCCGAACAGCCCGAGTGCTGTCGTGCGCAGACCGAGCGCCAGATGCCGGCCGGCCATGCGCGCGTAGCGCAGCGCCCACGACCCCGATGTGGCATAGGCGTACAGGAAGTAGGCGTTGCCGATGAGATAGAACGAGGCGATGCCGGGTTGCGCCATGTGCGCGGTGGTCAGCGTGTGACCGCGCATGGCAGGAGGCGTGGCGGTCATGGAAACGACCAGGGCGATCACCACACCCGCCAGCAGGCTGGTGTGGATCCGCAGGTGCCGCCGGTACCGGGCGCGTGAGCGGCGTGTGGACGATACGAAGAACAAGATGAGCGCGGCCAGGCCGGACATGTAGATCGCATTGAAGGCGATCTTGCCGACCCCGAGCGCCGTGAGCGAGTCGACTGCGCTGTTGGCCTGGGGATAGCTGAGGATTTCTCCGGCCGCCAGCAGGAGCAGGCAGGCGACCAGAAGGCGCAGTACCCGATCGTGCGGGGCACGCACCAGGTCGATGATCTTCCATATCGAACCGATGACCAACATGACGGTTACGGGTTCTTGGAACACTACGTCCACCCCCAGCGCGGATTCAAAGCGGTGCGCAGCGGGCCGAGTGCCGCGTCCTCGGTGGCGCGAGGGGTGGCGTAGTCGATGACCACCGCCCACTCCTGGATGATGGTCGCGACCAGTTCCGCTTCGCGTTCGTAGTCATCGGTGTAGCAGGTGCGACGAAAGCCTCGTGCGACCAGGTCGTGAGGGTCATCCGGGCCAAGACCGGGGAACTCGTCTCCCGCGTTCTCGTCGTCCTGGTGATCGGCGAGGATATGGCCGATCTCATGCAGGATGATGTGGTCTTGGTGTACCCGGGTCGTTTCCTTCTGGTAGAAGATGGCCTCCTCGTCCGGACGCGACATCCACAGCCCGAACGGCCCGGGAATGGGCAGCGACCAGGGAACGAGGCGGATCGGCTTGCCGCGGTGTTCACCCAGCTTGCGGCACAGTTCGTCAACGCGCAGTGGCGGTTGAATGTCGAGTTGGCGCAACAGGCGCTTGCAATGGCGGCGCAGTTCCCGTTCGCGTACGGCCACGACGTCCTTTCCTAGGCTTCTGTCGCCTCTGTGCCGGGATCGGCGGGACCGGTCTGGTCGAAAATCTCGATCATCTTGAGCAGCTGTTCGCGCATGGCCGGCGTCATCGCGCCCGCCCTCATCGCGATCTTGCGAACCTGACGGCTGGCAAGTTGCCGGCGCAGCAGCTCGTCCTCCGGGTCCTCCTCCGCGACCAGCCAGTGAACCGTGATCGGTGGCGAACCTGGTTCGCGGTGGTCGCTGAAGAACTTTGCGAGCCCCTCCAGCACGCTCAACGTCGGGTTGGTGTGCGACCCGTTGCGCAGCATGGCCAGATAGCTGCGCGACAGCGTCGCGGGGTGGTCCGAATCGGCACTGACCGCCTCGGCCACCTCGGCGGTTGAGTACTCGCGATGCCGCCCGTGGTCGTCGACCCATCGGACCATCGCGAACAGCGCGTTCAATCGCTCGGCCAGCGACCGTCCATGACCCTGGCCATCCGCCACCGTGACCACGCCCCTCAGCCGGATCCCACTCGCCCATCCCTTAGATCAGCACACTGTGCAGTCCGTCGGACCATACCCAAGATTACTTGACCCCGTGAGCCGTCGACTGCCAATATATTGGACGCTTCGCGCATGGGGTGGCCGTGTGGGAGGGCGCAAGCGTTCAGCCTGTCGGGCCGGCCGGGGGAGGAGGTGCTCGAAGCCGTCGATTCGCCCAACGTGTCGGTCTGCTGATCGGACGTCATGTGGTGTGCTCCGCGGGGGAGAACGCACCGATGTCGCCCGATGCCGCAAACCTGCATTCCAGCCCAGCCCACCGCACCCAACTGCTCACCCTGGCCCCGGCCAAGAACCCGCGCCGCGCCCTGCACACCGCCCGGAAACGAATCGGAGGCATGCTGCCCGTCGAGACCCTGTGCACCACATTCGCCGACGCCACAGGATCCGGTCTGCTCAACGTGGAAGGAACGGAGGCCGGAAGCCTTGAGACAGCCCGTATCATCGGCTGGCGGTTACGAGGCGTTAATGCTCCCTTTACAGCGAGCGGCTTGACGTACACTCAGTCGAAGTGGAACCGTTCTCAGAGAGGCACTGTCTGACTGTGGCTTGAGACCGTGGGATGCGTGCATTGCTTCCTGGCAGAACGGCCGTCGCCGCGGTTGCCGCTTGTGGCTCTGACCGGTTCCCGACTTCGGCGGGTCGCACATCGCAGAGCGAAGCCGTGCAGGGAGGTGAGATCTTTCCGGCTCAGGTTCTGCGCAACTCGGGCTGAGGCTGCGTAGAGATGCCGTGTATGAGGAGCTTCAAAGCCGTGCGGAGCTCCCGGTCCAGGGCTCCCGGTCGCACCTCAGGCTGTTGGCGTGACCAGCGGAAGAGCGCACCGAGATAGATGTCACGCAGGATGTTGCCGACGTGCTCGGGGTCCGCTTCCGGGACGATCTCGCCTTGCTCGCGTCCGGTCTTGACGATATCCGCGAAAATCTCAGTGACGTACGGCTCCTCGAGCAAAGGCCGGCCTGCCTTGACCCAGGCCGTCAGCATGGCGGCCGTCAGATCGGCTTCCTCCTCGTTGATGCGCGCCAGTGCGCACATACATTGCTCTAGTCGAGCGGAGCACCCAGAGCCGGAGGCCGGCTCGTGTTCCTTCAGACAGGCCGCAAGCCTGGCACGGCGTTGTTCCCCCCAGGCGCTGATGAGATCTTCTTTACGCTGGAAGTAGTTGAAGAATGTCCCGCGCGCCACGTCTGCCAGCTCCGCGATCTCGTCGATGGAAGTCTGGTCGTAGCCATGCTCGGTGAACAACGTCAGCGCCGAGGTGTAGAGGCGTTCTTTCACCCTTTGCTTGTTGCGCTCACGTCGGCCGAGCGTCTGCGTCGCCTTCGACGCGTTGGAGTCCATGAATCCTTCTTCCCCATGTCTCGGGCAGCAGCCCCGGCGGAGTGGTGCCGCTGATCCGCCGTCCTGCCGCCTGTGCGGCGCACGCGAGTCACCGAGATCAGGGTTCGTGACGTCCCCGGTACGACGGGTGTCGGGCGGGGTGCCAGCGTGATGACCCGTTGTGCGCCCCCGTTAGAGAAAACTTATACCACAGTCTATGAATGTTGTCTGGTCAACCGAACGGGCGCGGCTGCTCACGCGGGCTGAGGCTCACGACGGTGAGGGGCCTGCCGCACCAGGGAAGGAGGGCAGGCCCCGTCACACCGGCATTGATGTCTATACGAGAAGGTCGTCTGCCAGGCTTCGGGCGATGCTGCCGATGCTGTCGGCTCCGAGCAGACGTCCGGCGGTCACCTCAAGACCGGTCTCTTTGCGCAACCGCTGTCTGAGCTGGGCCGCCATCAGCGAGTCGAGCCCGTAGTCGCGGAAGGGGCGGCGCAGGTCGATGTCCGTGACGGCCATCCCGAGTACGGCGGCGGCGTTCCTGAGGAGAGTGTCGGCATCGGCGCTGCGCGATGATTGCGGAGGTTCGGTGCGCGCTCCACGGCCCGTGCCTGTCCGAGTGGCACGGATTTGGGAACGCTCGCATGACACCGGTGATGCCGCACGCACGTGCCTGGCCCGGGGCGGCGCGGCACCGTCCGCGCTGCGATCGGGGCGGCTGATCAGCCGCCCCAGCAGCGACGCCATGCTGTTGCCCGGTGAGGCACCAACAGGCAGTGTGAGCCGGGAGAGCCGTGAGATCACGGCGGAAAGGACAGATGCTTCGCGGACGGCTTCTCCAGCCAGGCGACGCAAGCGGATACCGGTCAACTCGGCGAGAACGCGACCTTCGCGGGTGAGCAGCACGACATTGCCTCGCGCCGGATCGGTCCCGCTCGCAGGGGTGAAGCTGCTGATGCTCCAGAATTCCTCGGTCAGGTCGCCGAAGAGTTGCACGCGGTCAAAACCGGTCGCAACGTATGTGCAGCTATCCGCGTCTTGCGCCCCGGTCAGTGGCCAAGCCGCCACCAGCGGATGCAGCCCGGTCTCCCATGCGGCCGGCAGGCCTGCCTTCGGCAGTCGGAGGCGGGCCACCGCCTCGCCGTCACGGCGCCAGAGCTGTTCCACTCCCTCGAAGGCCTCACCGATCTCCAGCCCTCTCCTACGCGCCAGCGTCCGGAAACCGGAAGCAGGCAGATAGTGCCGGCACCGGGCCAGAGCGGCGTCCAGTGCGCCGTGTGCCTCGCGTGTGTCAGCCCCGTCGACGGTGCGGAGCAGCCCGGTCGCGCACCGAATGGGACCAGGACCTGCGTTGTGGACGGCTTCCACCAAAGCAGGTCGGGACGAGCGGCCGTCCGCCTCTTTGAGGGTGATGCGCAACGAGATCCGGTCGGCATCGTGTGCGTCGACAAGCTCATCGCCGAGCTCCATATCCTCAAGCGCGAGCATTGCGCCGGGCATGGCCTCGCTCGCCGTGTTAAGCAACGTTGCGAGGTAGACGGCGGCAGGGATGGGTCTGATGCCGCGCAGTTGGACGGCGTCGTCCCAGCCGGTGGCGGTCAGGGCTGCGAGGCTGACCTCCCGGACGCAGGTCTTGCCGCCGGTGGTCGAGACGGCGTCCGGGCGGAACTGCTTGGAGTCCCATGGATATGGGGGCAAGGCGACCGGGCGGACAGCCTCCCCGTACCATCGGTCCCAGGCCACGTGTCCACCGTGTGCAAAGAGCCGGCCGACAGCTTGCATCAGTTGTACACGCTCGTCTCGGTCCCGCCGAAGCGAGGGCATGGCTGCCCCGGTGATGGCCCAGGCGCTCAGAGTCTCTTCGACAGAGGTCACCAGCACAGGATGTGGGCTGACCTCCAGGAACACGCTCTCCGCCTCAATACCTAGTGTTTTCACGGCAGTTGCAAAGCGCACCGGGCGACGAAGATTGTCGGCCCAGTATCTGCCGTCGAGCTCGGGGCCTCGAACACGCCTATCGTGCACAGTGGAGATCATGTCGGTAGTCGACGCGGTCGGCTCCAGATCGGCGAGCTGGTCGAGGAGGTGCTCGCGCAGCGCGTCCATATGGGGTGAGTGGGAGGCAACGTTGACCTTGACCAGCTGGCACAACACGCCTCGGCTCCGCAGCTCGGCTTCGATCTGGGCCAGTGCAGTGCGGTCGCCGGCGATGATGGTGCTGGTGGGCGCATTCTCGGCCGCTATGCAGACGTTATCCGCATGCCTGGAGATGGCGAGCCGGGCCTCATCCGCGGACAGCTCCACGGCGAGCATCGCGCCTCGACCCGCCGCACGCTTCATCAACTGACTGCGTCGGCAAATGACCGCTGCCGCATCCTCCAAGGAGAGCGCGCCGGCCACGTGGGCCGCTGCTACTTCTCCCATGCTGTGCCCGACGCATACGTCCGGATCAATGCCCTTCTCCTGCCAAGCGGCTGCCAACGCCACCTGCATCGCCCACAAGGCGGGCTGCACGAGTTCCACCTCGGCGGGGAACTCCTCGGCATCACTGGTGAAAAGACCGATGACCGACCAGCCCAGCTCGGCGCGGATCGCGCGGTCACAGCGTTCGAGCGCGGTGTGGAACGCAGGGGAGGAGGCCATCAGGTCGCGCCCCATGCCGAGCCACTGCGACCCTTGTCCGGGGAAGACGAAGACCGCGCGTCTGACGCCGTTGAAGCCGGCCTGAGCGATGCCGCCGTCCTCGATCGACTCGCCTGAGGCGAGAGAGCGGAGCTTGGCGCTGACATCGGCGCGGGAGTCGCCAGTCACCCACAACCGGTACGGATGCGCATCCCGCCGAGTGGCCGCGGCGGCACAGACGTCTCGCAACGCGTAGGCACGGCCGTTTCCTTCAGGGCTCAGATACTCAGCAAAGGATTTGGCCAGCTTGCGCAAAGCCGTGTCGGAGCGTGCGCTCAGGACCAGCAGGTGCGGACTGCCGTCTTGCATCTGCCGCTGGTTGTCGGCAGGCCGGTCGGGAGCGGGGAGGTATTCGCCGATCACAGCGTGGGCGTTGGTGCCGGACAAGCCGAAAGAGCTGATGCCCAGCAGCGCTTGCCTCCCGGCCTTCTCCACAGGCTCGTTGGCCGTTACCACTTCGATGGGTGACGTGCCGTCGGCGAGCAGCGGGTGAGGAGTGCCCTGGTGCAGCGATGCGGGAATGATTCCGTGTCGGGCGATCAAGACCGCCTTGATCAGGCCAGCCATCCCTGCGGCCGCCTCTGCGTGCCCGATGTTCGTCTTGACCGAGCCGACCTTGAGCGGGCGGCCAGCAGGTCGCCCTGGAAGTGCCGCCTCGGACAGGGCCTGCAGTTCGACACCATCTCCTACCGGGGTGCCAGTGCCGTGGGCCTCCACGTAGTCGAGCTGCCAGGGTTCGATTCCCGCGCTCCGGCACGCCTGACGCAGCATATCGGCCTGCCCTTCCGCCGACGGCTTCAACAGCAGACCACTGCCTCGTCCATCGTTGGTGACAACACTGCCGAGCAGCACTGCAAGGACCGGATCACCGCCACGCAGCGCTTCGTGGAGCGGCTTGAGGACCACGACGCCCACGCCGTCGCTGCGCACGAATCCGTCGGCCTCCGCGCTACCGAATCGGCAGCGACCTTGAGGGGAGAGCATCCCGCCCTGGGAGTAGGCAATGGAGTCCTCGGGGGACAGAACGATGTTGACGCCGCCGGCGATGGCCAGTTCGCTGTCGCCCGTCAGCAGACTCTGCCGGGCGGCGTGAAGAGCCACCAGCGACGACGAACAGGCAGTGTCGACCACCATGCTGGGGCCGCGCAGGTCGAGCGTGTAGCTGATCCGACCAGCCGTGATGGCTCTGATGCGGCTGCCTGTTGCCTCCCACACGCTTGAGCCGGCTGCCGGCCGGGTGACCTCCGCGTACTCCGATGTCGCCTGCCCGATGAAGACTCCGGTCCGGGTGCCCGCGAGACTCGACGGCGGTATCCCGGCTGCCTCAAGGGCCTCCCACGTGACATGGAGGAGAAGACGCTGCTGGGGGTCCATGGACTTCGCTTCGACCGGCGAGATCCCGAAGAACGCCGCATCGAATCCGTAGGGATCCTCGAGGAACCCTCCGTGTCGCGAGACGGTCCTCCCCGCGGTTGCGGGAGTGGGGTCGTAGACAGCAGAAACGTCGTAACGGTCGGGCGGGACGGGGCTGACAGCGTCGATGTTCTCCCGGAGCAGATTCCAGAAACTCCCGGGCCCATCAGCCCCAGGAAACCTGCACCCCATGCCGATGATGGCGATCGGGAACGACCCGTTCTCACCTGAGTGCTTCGTATGCAAATGTCCGCCTTCGGAACGACTGGAGGCCACCCGCACCCCCCCGGAGCGAGTGGAGGAGGCCAGACGTTAGTGCGAAACAAAAATATGCCCCAGAACAACTTTGATCGCGAGTGGTTTAGACTCGCCGCGCGTCGTTCTGGGATGATTCATCACGTTTTTCACCAAAAATCTCTGGGGTCATCCTCGGTGAATGTGACCTGCGTCACAATATATGTACTCGAGTACATCTTTGTGTCTAAGCTCTTGAATGTATTCAGGTGAATGCATAGGCGGGGGTGGAATGATTGTCGCAGCGAGTCGCCCGATGCGAACGGCGACACAGTGTGATCTGCGGTGGCACGTGAAACGGTGTGCTCCGCGGGTCGGGATGAGTCGGCCAGTGCCTGCTCACCGGTGAGGCGGGGCGGTCTGTGTAACGGCGCGGCTTGGTGCCGTGCACCGAGCCGCCGCACGGTGTCCCAAGCCAGTTCCGGACCATGCGGCATGCCGTTGGGATCATGTACGGACAAGTAATCCAATGCCGCACCCGCGGCCGGTCATCATGAACGGTCGGCCTCAACTCAGGCCGGTCGGCCCAGATATTCCTAGCAGCACAACTATCTGCAGCAGGGGGTTGGAGATGAACGTCCACCGAGCTGGCGTGCGTAAGGCGGTCATGCCGGTTGCAGGTCTTGGAACACGTTTCCTTCCGGCCACGAAGGCGACACCTAAAGAAATGTTGCCAGTCGTCGATAAGCCTGCCATTCAGTATGTAGTCGAAGAGGCTGTGGCTGCCGGGCTGACCGACGTCCTGATGGTGACGGGCCGCAATAAGCGGCCGCTCGAGGACCACTTCGATCGAAACCACGAACTGGAGGAGGCGCTGCTGAGGAAGGGGGACACGGAGAAACTGTCGCGTGTGTGCGGACTCTCCGACCTGGCTGCGATCCACTACGTGCGACAGGGTGACCCCCGTGGTCTGGGCCACGCCGTGCTGTGCGCGGCCCCGCACGTCGGCGCCGAGCCCTTCGCCGTCCTCCTCGGTGACGACCTGATCGACCCCCGTGATCCGTTGTTGTCGCGCATGGCCGAGGTGCGTGACCGCTTGGGTGGAAGCGTTGTTGCATTGATGGAAGTGCCGTCGCGGCAGGTCCACTTGTACGGCTGCGCCGCCACCCGGGTGACTGCGGAGAACGATGTGGTGCAGGTGACCGAACTGGTAGAAAAGCCCGACCCGGGATCAGCTCCCAGCAACTACGCGGTGATCGGCCGGTACGTACTCGAACCGGCGGTCTTCGATGTCCTGGGACGCACCGCGCCTGGACGCGGCGGTGAGATCCAGCTCACCGATGCCTTGCAAGAACTGATCCAGCAAGGTCGGCCCGTGCACGGGGTCGTCTTCGGAGGGCGTCGGTATGACACTGGCGACCGGGCCGACTACCTTCGAGCCACGGTCCGACTCGCCTGCGAGCACAAGGATCTCGGAGATGAATTCCAGGGATGGCTGCGGGCATTCGTTGACCAGGAACTGGCCGACGGCCGCATTCCATCTGCGTCACACCATCCGGTGAGCGCTGCCGTCAGCTGACCGATTCATTCAGACAAGCCTCAGTGGATCGAGCCGATCCGCCAGCACAGCGTTCAACCGCGGAATCTCCCCAGTTGAACACACAGCCATTTGCCCACTGTGGCGCGATGTGAGCGTACACGCGAGCACGAGGAAGCAGATACAGACATGGAAACCGTCGAACGCCCCGCGGCCACAGCCTGCGAACCGGGCACGCACGCCCCGGAACGGGAGTGGCGGGCCTCCTTACTCCCCGTCCGGCCGGTTCCAGTTGATCTCCTTCTGCCGGCGGACTCTCCCCGGGCAGATGGGGTGAGCCTGGAGCATGCGCAGAAAATCGCAGTCTCGGGGCTCGCCTGGCCGCCGATCATCGTGCATCAGCCCTCGCTTCGTGTCATCGATGGAATGCACCGCTTGCGCGCCGCAGTGATGCTCGGTCAGTCGCACATCGAAGCCCGGCTCTTCGAGGGGACGGACGAGGACGCCTTCGTCCTCGCGGTTGAAGCCAACACCGGGCAGGGCAGGGTGCTGTCGTTGGCGGAACGCAGATCCGCTGCCGTGCGCATCCTGGTATCCCACCCCCAGTGGTCAGACCGGGCTGTCGCCTTCGTCACCGGGCTTTCCGCCAAGACCGTGGGCTCGTTGCGCCGCCGAGAGGCGGACCACATCCCCCAACCGCCCCTCCGCGTCGGGCGCGACGGTCGGATCCGGTCGCTGGACACATCGCAGAAGCGCCGGTCGGTCGGCCGCCTGCTGACCGACCGACCGGGAGCATCGCTGCGCGAGATTGCGCGAATAGCCGGGGTATCTCCCGGAACGGTGCGGGACGTGCGCGATCGCCTGCATCGCGGTGAGGACCCGGTACCAGCCCGACGTGGCAGCACCGGCAAGTCCGGTGCCGCTCGGCCCACGCGGGCGGCGGCGCCCACGACAGCCGATATAACACGAACTACCGTCTTCCGCAAACAGCAAGAGGATCTCGCAGCGATCTTTCACTGCCTGTGCCGCGATCCTTCCCTTCGACTCACTGACACAGGGCGTCTGCTGCTGCGCATGTTGGAGGTTCACACCTTTGTGCTCCCGCACTGGAAGCGGGTGACCGAATCCGTCCCTGCGCATTGTGCAGACGCGGTGTCGGCGGCAGCCGCCGAATGCGCCGAAGCCTGGCAGAATCTTGCTGCAGAGATGGTGAGTCGGAAATGCGCATAACAGATGTCTTCGTCGGCTCCCGGCTCCCCCACAATGTGCATGATGCGGCGGGCACGTGTGGTGGCACGTCAGATAAGCTTCTCCAGCGAACGCAAGCTGGCCTCCGATTCAGAGCACGGCCGTGCGTGGTACGTAATCAGCCGGTGACCGGAGGTGTCCAGGATTTGCAGTGTCTGGAAGCTGAGCTCCATCCCTCCGGTCAGGGGATGGTGCACGTAGACAGTTCCGAACGAGCAGTTGAGCAGTGGACGTTGCGTCCAAAGTCCGGCAAATTCTCTGGATTTCATGGACAGTTCACCGACGAGATCGGCGAGCAGCCGATCAGTGGGGTGGTTCCGCGACGCAAGTCGCAAGGACGCCACACAGCGCCGGGCCTCGGTCTCCCACCGGGGGTAGAGCTTACGGGCGCAGGTGTCAAGGAACAGAATCCGCGCCAGGTTGGGGCGCGCCTCCAGATTGTCCGGGCGGTCCGCATCGACGTGCCCGGCCAGCAGCGCATGGCCGAGAGGATTCCAGACCAACACCGTGCTCCGCCTGTCAACGATCACAGCAGGCACATGCTCCATCGCGGCGACCAGCCGGCGGGAGGTGTCCCGGGCGGACTCGGGATGCTCAAGGGTGCGTCGTGCGGCACGCCGAGGCCGGGCCAGGCGGCGCAGGTGTGCCGTGTCGGCGTCGCTGAGCTGCAGCGCACGGGCGATCGCATCCAGCACGCCCTGCGAGGCCTGTCGGCTGCGTCCTTGTTCCAGGCGTGTGTAGTACGCGGTGCTGATCCCAGCGAGTTGTGCCAGTTCCTCTCGGCGTAGCCCAGGCGCGTCACGGCGGTCGTCGCGCAAGGAAAGGCCGACGTCCTGCGGCCTTAGCAGGGCGCGCCGGGCGCGCAGGAACTCTCCCAACTCGGCTGATCCGTCCATGCGGGCCAGTGTGCCTGGCGAACGGACAGTTTGGGCGAGTCGATCCTGTCCCCGCCAGTGATGGGCACCGCAAGGCTAGGCACGGCCCGCCTACGCACGGCAGGGGACTGGCTGACCTTCCGGGACAGAAACAGACTTCCTTCCGGCAGGCAAATAACAGAACTGGAAGGAAAATTTTTCATGAATGGCGAAGCGGGAAGGAAGCGTGACGATGTCGACGCTGGATGAGGCGTCTGCCACTCGGCAGCAGGCAAAGGCCTCCCACCAGTTGACCGGGAAGCTGCGGTTGGTCCTGGTCGTGCTCCTGGTGGCGCAGTTCATGCTCGCCGTGGACTTCTCCATTCTCAATGTCGCCTTGCCGACCATCGGCAAGGGACTGAAGTTCTCGCTGGCGAACCTGCAATGGATCGCCACCGCGTTTGCGCTGTGTGCGGCCGGGTTCACGCTGCTGTTCGGGCGAATTGCCGACGTGGTGGGACGCCGCCGGCTGTTCCTGGTCGGGCTGGCGGTCTTGGGGGCCGCCTCGCTCGTGGGCGGACTGGCGGTCAACCCGCCGATGCTGCTGGCCGCCCGGGTGGCGCAGGGTCTGGCGACTGCGGCAGTGACGCCTGCCGGGCTGTCACTGCTGACCTCGTCCTTTCCCGAAGGCCCGCTGCGGGAGAAGGCCCTTGGGCTCAACGGCGCTTTGATGTCGGCCGGGTTCACCACCGGTGCGATCCTCGGAGGCGTGCTCACCGACCTGCTGTCGTGGCGGTGGTCGTTCTTCATCAATGTCCCGGTGGCGTGCATCGTGCTCCTCATCGCGCCCACGGTGATCAAGGAGAGCCGCCCCGACGAGAGGCCGAAACTGGATGTACCGGGTGCGATCTTCGTCACCGCAGGTCTGCTGGCGCTGGTCTACGGATTGACCAGGGCGGGCGAGCAGGGCTGGGGAAACCCGCTGGCGCTGGGTTCTCTGGCCGTAGGCGCGATCTTGCTCATCGTGTTCTACGCCATCGAACGGGGCGCGGCTGCGCCGCTGGTACCGGTGAGGGTCCTCAAGCGGCGAACGGTGATCTGGGGCAACCTCGCCGGACTGATCGCCTTCGTGACCGAGACCTCACTGGTCTTCTTGATGACTTTGTACCTGCAAAAGGTGCTCGGATTCTCGCCTCTGGCGGCCGGCTTGTCCTTCGGGGTGCTGGGGCTGGGAACGGTATCGGGTGGTGTGATGGCGCCGCGGGTGATCGGCAAGATCGGCACCAAGGCGACGCTGGTGACCGGTGGGCTCATCCAGTTCATTGCCACACTGGCGCTGGTGACCCTCGGCGAGCACCGCAGTTCCATGGCCCTGCTGCTGGTGGCCACCTTCATCGGCGGTGTCGGCAACATGCTTGTGATCGTGGGCTTCATGGTGACCGCGACCTCCGGTCTGCCCGATGCCGAACAGGGCATGGCGACCGGTCTTGCGACGATGACCCAGCAGGTCGGCATCACTATGGGCACACCGGTCATGAGCGCTATCGCCACGGCCGGGGTCACTGCGGCATCCGGGACGTCCGCCGTGCTGGGCGGCATTTCCACTGCCGTCGCCGTCAACGCGTTCATCGTGCTGGCAGGTGCGCTGTTGTCCGGAATCTTCCTGCGCAGCAAGCAGGCCGCCTGATCGACCGCATGCTCATGTGGCGGTGCCCCAGCCGGGGGCACCGCCCCCCGGTCCTCATCACCACAAGGGAAGTCCATCCATGGATCTGAAGCTCGCTGGCAAAGTGTTCCTCGTGACCGGTGCGTCGGCCGGCATCGGAGCGGCAACCGTCCGGCTGCTCGCGGCCGAGGGAGCATCGGTGGTCGGCGTCGCCCGCAAGGCCGACGTCATCGATGCCCTCCACCCGGCGGCCAGCGGTATCGCGGCCGACATCACCGACCCGGATAGCGCGCAGCGGATCGTCGAGGCGACGCTGGAACGGCACGGCCGACTGGACGGCCTGGTCAACAACGTCGGCGGTCTCGAGTCCCGCACGAGTTTCCTGGACGTCGCCGACGAGGAGTGGAAGGCGACCTTCGAGCTCAACTTCTTCTCCGCGGTCCGCATCACTCGCGCCGCACTGCCTGCGCTGATGCGGGGCGGGGAGGCCAGCGTGGTGCACATCGCCAGTGAGGCCGCCCGCTTCCCCGACGTCCCCCTGGTCGACTACGCTGCCGCGAAGTCCGCCATGCTGTCGGTCTCCAAAACCCTGGCGGCCGAATTCGGCACACGCGGCCTCCGCTCCAACGTCGTCTCGCCCGGCCCCACACGCACCGCGCTGTGGGACGCCCCGGGCGGTTTCGCCGAACAACTGGCTGCGCAGTTCCAACTTCCGGTCGAGGAAGCCATCGACCACTTCGTTCAGCAGGTCCGCCGCCTTCCCGCCGGCCGCATCGGCACACCCGACGACGTCGCCCGCGTCGTCGCCTACCTGCTCTCACCGCTGGCCCGCCAGGTCACCGGAGCGGAGTGGGCCATCGACGGCGGCGCACTGCGCCAGCTGTAAAACCCGATCGGGCCGCGCTGCAGACAGCCGGAGCTCAACTTGGCCCCCTGCGTGAGAAGGACCGCACGATGCCCCTTGCCCTGCTTGCTTTGGCCATCGGTGCCTTCGGCATCGGCACCACCGAGTTCGTCATCGTGGGCCTGCTGCCGCAGATCGCCGCAGACCTGACGGTCTCGATCCCGACCGCCGGCCTGCTGGTGTCCGGGTACGCGCTCAGCGTGGTGGTCGGGGCCCCGCTGATGACCGCCGCCGGCTCCCGGCTGCCCCGCAAGACGATGCTCGTAGTCCTGATGGGCGTCTTCACCATCGGCAACCTGCTCTGCGCAGTCGCGAGCAGCTACTGGCTGTTGATGACCGGCCGCGCGGTGGCGGCCCTTTGCCACGGCGCCTTCTTCGGCATCGGTTCAGTGGTGGCAGCCGACCTGGTCGCACCGGCCAGGCGAGCAAGCGCAATCGCCATGATGTTCACCGGACTGACTATCGCCAACGTCCTCGGCGTTCCGATGGGTACCGCATTGGGCCAGCACTTCGGCTGGCGGTCCACGTTCTGGGCGGTGACCGGCTTCGGGATCATCGGTATGGTCGGCATCCTTGCCCTCGTACCCAGGCAGCCACGCCCCGCACCCGGAGGACTCCGCAGCGAGCTGGCAGTCTTCAAACGCCCGCAAGTGTGGCTGGCACTGGCGACAACCACCCTCGGCTTCGGCGGCGTCTTCGCTTCCTTCACCTACATCGCACCGATGATGACCCAGGTAGCCGGGTTCGGACCGTCAGCAGTGACCTGGTTGCTCATTCTGTTCGGCGCGGGACTGTGCATCGGCAACGTCTTGGGCGGTCGCGCCGCCGACCGGCGTCTGATGCCCAGCTTGTACGTCGTCCTGGCGCTGCTCGCAGCGGTATTGACGGTATTCGTCTTCACGGCGCACTCGCGGATCGCCGCCGGTCTCACCATCGCGGTCTTCGGTGTGGTGGGCTTCGCGACCGTACCGCCGCTGCAGGCGCGGGTGATGAGCAAGGCCGAAGGGGCAGCCGCTTTGGCGTCAGCCGCCAACATCGGAGCCTTCAATCTCGGCAACGCCTGCGGGGCCTGGCTCGGTGGCCTGGCCATCGGAGCACGCCTCGGCTACACCGCCCCGAACTGGGTCGGGGCACTGCTCGCAGTCGCGGGACTAGCCGTTGCGGCCTCTTCCGGACTTCTCGACCGCCGGCATACAAGGCGCCGCAACGCCTCACGGCAGGCCATGACCGACGTCGCGGCCACGCATACCTCCGTCGGCGGAGGTGTGTAAACGATGAACCCACACTCCAGAATCCGAGGTGCATGACCATGAGAGGCGTCAACCGCCGGACGATGCTGACCCGTTCCGCGGTACTGCTCGGCGGAACGGCGATGGCAGGCACGATGGCAGGTCCCGCACTCGCTGCTGCCCCTGGGCACCGCAGTCCCGCAGAGCAGACCGGGGCGACCATACAACCTGGTGACCCGCGGTATCCGCTGCTGACGACCGGTAATAATCAGCGCTTCGTGGCCCAGCCCGACTACATCAAGATGATCAGGTCGACCGCTGATGCCGAGCAAGCCCTGATTGAAGCGGTCCGGGCCGGCAAACGGATCTCGGTCCGCAGCGGAGGCCATTGCTTCTCCGACTTCGTCTGCAACCCCGAAGTCGAGGTCATCCTCGACTTCTCCGAGATGACCGACGTCTCCTACGATCCCGGCCGACGGGCCTTCGCCGTGGAACCAGGCGCCCGCCTGATGAATGTGTACGAGGCCCTGTACAAGGGCTGGGGAGTGACCATCCCCGGGGGAATCTGCTACAGCGTCGGAGCCGGAGGCCACATAGCCGGCGGGGGCTACGGCCTCCTGTCTCGCGCGCACGGCCTGGTCGTCGACCACCTGTACGCCGTCGAGGTCGTCGTCGTCGACGAGGCAGGCCGTGTCCGCACCGTGACCGCCACCCGCGAAGCCGACGACCCTAACCGCGACCTGTGGTGGGCCCACACCGGCGGCGGAGGGGGAAACTTCGGCCTCGTCACTCGGTACTGGTTCCGCTCACCGCATGCAACCGGCAGTAACCCGACCCAACTGCTGGTCCAACCGCCCTCGGAAGTGCTGGTCAGCGCCATCTCCGTCCCGTGGGACCAGCTCACGCAGAAGTCCTTCAGCCGGCTGCTGAAGAACTTCGGAGCCTGGCACGAGGCCAACAGCGCCCCCGACTCCCCATACACCAAGCTGAGCAGCCTGTTCAACGTCTGCCACAAGGCGCATGGAACCCTCGACATGTTCACCCAGGTGGACGCGACCGTTCCCGGCGCCGAGAAGCTGCTCGATGACTATCTCACCGCGATGACCGCAGGTACCGGCATCAAGACCGTGGCCATGACCAACCCTTCGGGCGAGCTGACCGCCATGCCGTTCCTGGCCAGCCCCCGCCGCATGCCCTGGCTGCAGGCCACCCGCCTCGTCGGTACCAACAATCCCACGATCACCAATCCGACCTCACGCGGTGCCCACAAATCCGCGTACATGCGGAAGAACTTCTCCGACCATCAGGTGTCCGCGATGTACCGGCACATGAGCGACCCATCGTTCGAGAACCCGAACACGATGATCGTACTGTTCTCTTTCGGCGGACAGGTCAACGCAGCCGCGGACGATGCGACCGCAAACTCCCAGCGGGAGTCCGTCTTCAAGATGTGCTTCCAGACGTTCTGGCCCGACGAAGCCGGGGACGACGCCAACCTCGGCTGGGCACGCAGCATTTACGAGGACTTCTTCTCCACTACCGGCGGAGTCCCGGTCCCCAACGACGCCACCGACGGCTGCTACATCAACTATCCGGACAAGGACGTCGCCGACCCTCACTACAACAAGTCCGGCGTCCCTTGGTCCACCCTTTACTACAAGGGAAATTACGCCAGGCTGCAGCAGGTCAAGCGGCAGTGGGACCCCGGCAACTTCTTCCGCCACTCGCTGTCCATCGAGCCGGCCGCCCACTAGGGAACCAAACTCCCGCTGCGGGGAGGATGGGCCAATTCCCCCGTCTCCCATCTCCCCGCAGCGGGTTCCCCGGCTGCCCACGAACGCGCCTGCCCACACTTTCGGTGTGGGCAGGCGCGTTCTGTTGCCTGGGCCGGCGAACTCGACCTTGGTTCTCGTCAGTGTGCAAGTAGCAACGTTGACACCGGGAATTGGGGACAGGAAAGCTGTCCGATGAGCGATAGGTGAGCAAGCCCGGATGAGTAGACCGGGCCCGCCCGGCTTCTTCAGTCGACAAGACACCGACGGCTGATACCCGATCAACTGAGCGCGTCACCCGCGACTGCTTGCCAGCCGATACTCAAACAGAGCAGCTATTACATGAACCAGGGGAGAGGGTCATGCGAACCATTGCTGTCGTTCTCGGAACCAGGCCGGAGGCTATCAAGTTCGCGCCGGTCATCCGGGCGCTCAAGGAAGATCCCCGCTTCGACCCCGTCGTCATATCGACCGGACAGCACCGACAGATGCTCGACGAGGCATTGCACGCATTCAATCTCAAGCCCGACATCGATCTGGGAATCATGGCGCCCAGGCAGACATTGTCCCAAGTCACGTACCGCGCCATCCGCGGGCTGTCGGAAAAGCTCGGACCGCTGGGCGCCGAGGCAGTGCTGGTGCACGGCGACACCGCCACCACCCTTGCCGGCGGGCTGTCTGCATTCCATCACCGGATCCCGGTCGTGCACGTCGAGGCCGGACTGCGCAGCGGCAACCTGCACTCGCCGTTCCCCGAGGAGGCGAACCGCCGCCTGGTCGGGCAGATAGCGGACCTGCACCTTGCACCGACACCGGGCAACAGCGCCAACTTGATCCGTGAAGGCATCAGCCCGCACCGCATCGTCGTCACCGGAAACACCGTGATCGACGCCCTGCGCTGGGCCAGTCAGACAGCCAACGACTACGGCCATCCGGCGCTGGAGGACCTGGACCGCGACCCTCGCCGGATCGTGCTGGCCTCCGCCCACCGGCGAGAATCCTGGAACAACCTGCCCGAGATAGCACATGCCCTGGCCCGCATTGCTACCGAACCGGGTATCCGCGTCGTCACACCGTTGCACCGAAATCCGGTCGTCAGGGAAGCCATGCTGCCCGTCATCGGCAACCACCCGAACATCACGGTTGTCGATCCCCTGCCATACCTGCCCTTCTGCCGCCTCATGCAACGCTCGGACATCATCGTCTCCGACAGCAGTGGCTCCGAAGAGGAAGGGCCTGCCCTGGGCAAGCCGACGCTGGTGCTGCGTGACATCACCGAGCGTCCTGAGGCGGTCATCGCCGGAACTGCCCGACTCGTCGGGCGGACCACGGAGGGCATTACGGCAGAGGTCATCCGACTGCTGAGCGACGCTGAGGCGTACCGCCGTATGGCGACTGCGGCGAACCCCTACGGCGACGGGAAGGCGACGGAACGCTCCGTCGCAGCGCTCGCGCATTTCTTCGACGAGGGGCCAGCGGTCATGCCGTTCGTCCCGGGCAGTGCGATCGATCAGCTTTCTGCGGAACTGGCAGACCTGCCCGCGTACATGAACGTCTGACCTCTGGATCTTCAACGGAAGGACACCTGCCCCGTGGCCAACACAGGGAACATCGTCACGCCCCTCAATTTTTCCGGGAAGAGCGTTGAAGCAGAGCTCGTCCAGAACGCTACAGATTTCCGCGTCCAGGGGCGGAACATCGTCATCAACCTGGGGATGAGCGGCATCCCCATCGGGGAAGCTCCCGGGAAAGCGATCCCGCCTCTTTCGTCCACCATCCTCGTCGACACCACCATCGAACAGGCGGATTCCCTGGTCCTCCTTCGGACAAAGCCGGACAGCATCAGCGTCATCACAGGGGAGCCCGGTTGGAGCCTGCTCGCCGATCTCCCTCCTGGCTCAAAGGCAACCCCGTTTCCCAAGGACATCCCGCTCTGGAAGAGCCCACAGGACGACGCAGGGCGCATCACCTTTGACCCTGCTGTAGTCCTGGAGGAAGCCACCGCACCCGAACAGCCGCAAGAATTCCAGATCAAGGTCAACCTGTGGTTCGCGCCCGCCGGAACCGACTGCGCCATCCATAACCAGCACGACTTCATCGAAGTCCACACCCAGGTGCACGGAACAGGCCGGATGCAGAAATTCCGGGCCCAGGACCCGAGCACGCACTATGAGGACATTCTGATGAGCCCCGGGTACACCACCCCGGATCCCTTCTGCTCGACCGGACCTGACGGGACGTTCATCTACCCCTGGCACCAGTACCACGCCGACACCGACTGCGTCTGGCTTGCCGTCGAATACCACGCACAAGCCTCCTGAAAGCTCCATGCTCCGGCCACCTGTCCCGGCAGCGACCCGGCGCATACGCCCCACTACCTTTCTGGGAAAGGAATCTGCAGTGTCCGACAAGCGTGCAGCGTGCCTGCGTGTCCCGAAGTTCGCCCCCGAGATCGTCTCCGATCAGTTGCGCGACGGTTACTGGCTGGAGGCCCCGGACATCGACAACGACTCCAGGCCGGACCTCTTCGGGTACGGACTCAGGCTCGGCGAAATCTACTGGTACCAAAACAACGAGAACTGGACTCGACGCCTCGTCGCCGACAAGATCAAGATGCCCGTCGGTGCCGACTACGCCGACATCAGCGGCAACGGCCACCCAGACATCGTCGTGTGCTACGAGCTGTACGGCCCGATCGGCACGATTCATGACCCCGACACCTCCGGCGGCAAGATCGACTGGCTGGAGAATCCCGGCAGCCCCGACAAGGACGAGTCCCGATGGAAGCGCCACTACATCGGGCGGGCAACCGGCATGCACCGCCTGCGCGTCGGCCACTTCACCCGGACCGACCGACTTGAGGTCATCGGCCTCCCCATCGTCGCCAAGGAAGACGTGCACGCCGTCCTGCCCGTGGTGATGTTCACCCAGCCCGACGACGTGCACAACGCCGACGAGTGGCCGATGACCATCATCGACGACACCCACTTCCGCATGATCCACGGAGCAGAGAAGAAGAGCGGCCTGATCCCCGGCTCCGACCTCGACTCCCTTCTGCTCGCGTCGGACGAAGGCGTCACCTGGCTCTACTACGACCCGAACACGCGGGCCTGGGTGCGGAAGCTGATCGGAGCCGGCGAGCTCACCCAGTTCGAGCAGACAGGCTTCCGTGGCAGCGGAGACCTCAACGCCGGCCGCATCGGCGACGACCCGATGGCATACGTCACGGCAATCGAGCCCTTCCACGGCAACACCGTTGCCGTGTACATCAAGCAGGACAACCTGCCCGCAGCCGAGGCTCAGTGGAAGCGCATACTCCTCGACGTGTACGGCGACCCCAACGAAAACGGCGAAGGCCCCGGACACCAGATCGTGTGCGCGGACTTCGACGGCGACGGCGACGACGAATTCCTCGTCGCCCTGCGCGGTCCATGGCCCTGGCAGGGCGTCATGTACTACAAGGCCATCGACATCGAAAACGGCGTGTTCACCAAATGGCGGGTCTCCGATGAATCCGTGGCCCGCATCGCCACCGCCGACTTCAACGGCGACGGTCGCCTCGACTTCGCCACGATCGCCTACTCGGTCGACAACTACTACGTCGCCAAGGACGCCAAGCTGATGCTCTACCGCAACCAGATCGACAGCTGATCGGCCGCGCGCACTCCCGGCTTTGCCCCGGGCCGCAGCCTTGGCTCCGCGCTGCGGCCCGGCCCTCGTCCCCGGCATCCCGAACCCCTGGAAGGTCTTCGCGCCGTGTCCTCAACCATCCCCACAGCAGCGCCCAGCGCGCCGGCCCGCCGGCCACCCCTGCCATCCCTGACCGGCCTGCGGTTCCTGGCCGCGTTGCTGGTGTTCTTCTTCCACACCTCGCTGGCCAACTCCCCGATACCGCCCAACGCGCCGATCAACCCGTTCGCAAATCGCAGCCTGGCAGCCTGGGACGAACTGGTCTTCAGCAAGGCAGGCTACGTCGGAGTCTCCTTCTTCTTCGTCCTCAGCGGCTTCGTCCTCACCTGGGCATCCAAACCGAATGAGCCGGCGACAGCCTTCCTCCGCCGCCGACTGGTGAAGATCTTCCCCAACCACCTGGCCGTGTGGGCCGTAGCCATGGTCCTCTTCGCCGGCGCAGTTACCGAGCCGTCCGCATGGCTGCCCAACCTCTTCCTGATCCACACGTTCTTCCCGCAGCCCGCGATCAACCTCAGCGTCAGCCCGCCCACCTGGTCCCTGTGCAGCGAACTGCTGTTCTACCTCTCCTTCCCCCTGCTGATCCGGCTGTTCCATCGCACGGCCGGCAAACGGCTGTGGGCCTGGTCGGCGGTCATGGTGGCCGGCATGGTCGGCATCCAGCTCCTCGCACAGTTCTGCATCCCCGCCACCCCCAAGTCGGCCATCACCCCCATCTCCGACCTCCAATTCTGGTTCGGCTACCTCTTCCCTCCCTCCCGCATCTTCGAGTTCGCCCTGGGCATCCTTCTGGCTCGCATCGTCATGACCGGACAATGGCCACGGACCCTCGGCATCATCCCTTCGACCATCTTGATGGTCCTCGGCTACGCACTGGCCCTGGTCCTGCCGTTCCAGTACGGCTTCAACGTCGCCACCATCATCCCGGTCAGCGCACTCATCGGCGCCGTGGCACAGGCCGACGCGGAAGGGCGCCGGACCCGGCTGCGCAGCCGGGTCATGGTCTGGCTCGGAGAGGTTTCCTTCGGGTTCTACCTCTGCCAAGGCATCATGATCTTCTACCTGCGCAAGCTCATGGGAGATGCCCAGTTCGGCATCCCGGCGGGCATAGCCGTCGTCATCGGCTTCTTCTGCACGGCACTGCTCGGCGGCTGGCTCCTGCACACCTTCGTGGAGCAGCCAGCCATGCGCCGCTGGAGCCGCAGTCGAAAGTCCCGGCCGCAGGTTCCGCCTGCCCCGCAGACCCCCACCCACCCAGCGGCCTACACCCCGGTCGAGTCCGGCCCGTCGACATTCGCCCCTGACCGCAGGTGACAGCCGCCCACCACCAGCTCCTGCACCACCCGCAACCAAAAGCCCGGCCACCCACCAGGCCGGAGAGAAGGAGACCAATCATGAGCACCGAGTACCTGACTGACCTACCCCTGGCCGGCGTGCTGATCGCCGAGGATTTCGAGGGCTGGCCCCCGCACATCCTCCAGGAATTCGAAGAAAACGCCTTCAGCGGCTCGGTCGGCCAGCGCCTTCTCAGCGAGACCGACCGCGTCCGGGTGTGGGAAATCCGACTTGCGCCAGGGGAGCGCGTGGCCGCCCACCGGCACGTCCTGGACTATTTCTGGACCGCAGCGACAGCAGGAAAAAGCCGCCAGCACACATTCGACGGAACCACGCGGGAAGTCAGCTACGCCCCAGGCGAGACCCGGCATTACACATTCGGTCCCGGAGAATTCCTGCTCCATGATCTGGAGAACATAGGAGCCACCACCCTGGTATTCACCACCGTGGAATTCAAGGACAGTGCCAACCAGCCGCTGCCCGTCGACAACTGACGATAATTTCCCTGAAGATAACAAGCGCGCCTCCACCATCACGCAGAACTCTCGGAAAACCAATCACGCGCGGCGCTGCCCGGAGGATGCAGCGGACCCGGGCCACACAGCGGTTGTCCACGCATTCTTCAACGGCGCGCATCCTGTCACCGACAGGGTCAGGCTCACCGCTCCCACAACGGCTTCAGGCAAGGGACACTAGTGCTCATGGACGCACCTACCGAGTTGGGAGACTTCCTCCGCAGCCGCCGCGCGCGCCTGCAACCCGAAGACGCAGGACTGCCTGCCTACGGCGGGCGGCGGCGCGTGCCGGGTCTGCGCCGCGAAGAGCTCGCTCAGCTCGCAGGCATGAGCCTCACCTACTACACACGCCTGGAGCAGGGGCAAAGCACCAACGCCTCAGAGGCAGTCCTGGACGCACTCGCCCGCGCACTGCAGCTGAGCGAAGACGAGCACGCCCACCTTCGCAACCTCGCCCACCCAGCGCGCCGGCCCCGGCGCACTGCGCCACGCGCCGAGTACGCCAGGCCGGGGATGCAACAGTTGATCAGCGCCGTGGAGGGCGTACCGGCCCTCGTCGTAGACCGACGCAGCGATGTGCTCGCCTGGAATCCGCTGGCGCATGCGCTGCTCGCCGGTCATCTTGCGCTGGACAGTCCGGATCGCCCGTCCGAGCGGCCGAACTTGCCGCAGATGCTTTTTTTGGATCCGCACACACGCGAGCTGTTCACCGATTGGGATGAGGAAGCCCGCCGCACGGTCGCGTCATTGCGTCTGGTGGCCGGCCGCTTCCCTGATGACCGGCGGCTGGCCAGTCTGATCGGGGAGCTGTCGATGAAGAGCAGCGAGTTCGCCGCCTTGTGGTCACGCCATCCCGTGCACAACTGCCTGTCGGGGGTGAAGCAGTTCCACCACCCGATCGTGGGCTCGATGGAGCTGTCCTTCGAAGTCATGCACGTACCCGACGAATCCGGCCACCGTGCTCTGATGTACAGCGCCGAGCCCGGATCTCCTTCCGAAGCAGCCCTGGGGCTTCTGGCAGCTGAGATCAGCAACCGCCGACTGTCTGAAAACACGAGCTCATACGACAGCGAGCGGCACACCGGCCTCTCCCTGTGACCGTACACAAGACCTGAGGGCGGCGGGCGCACCATCACAGGTCGCAACCGCGCATTCTCAGTCAGAGCCTTCACCGGAGCCTGCTCCGCGTTCATGCCGCGCAGCCAATGGCGATGCTCAGGAACTGCTCGCTGACCGCTCCTGCCAAGCGGGACTTTGCCGTGCCCCGACTGCCCCGCCGACGCCCGCAGCGCCGACAGCAAGGAACAGTGATGCCCGAGTTCAGACACACAGATACCGTGCGGTGGGAGTCCACCACTGTGCCCGGCCAGCATCGCGTGCCCGTCCGCATCTACCACCCGGACTCCAAGAACTACGGCTGGTTGGTATGGGCACACGGCGGAAGCTGGCGTGCAGGTTCGGCTGCTGACTGGCATCAGGCGTGCGCGGCCCTTGCCCTGGCCGCCTCATGCACCCTGGTCAGCGTCGACTACCGCCTGGCTCCGCGACACCGTCATCCGGCTGCCCTCGCCGATGTCATAGCCGCCTTGGAATGGGCACAGACCCAGGCTGCCTGCGAAAATCCACACACCCCGGTTGCCGTCGGCGGCGACAGCGCGGGAGGGACCCTCGCCGCATGCGCCGCGTTGGCATGGCGTGATCAGCAGCGGCCGCTCGCGGCCCAGGTGCTCGCCTACCCACCGCTGGACCCGCAGTGCCAGGCACCGTCCTACACCCGTACCCCGGACAGCTTCCCCACACGGGCATGGATGATCGCCGCATGGCAGGACTACCTCGCACAGATCCCGCCGGGCACTGCCTCCGGCCTGTACAGCACACCACTTCACGCCGAAGATCTCACCGGCATGGCCCCCGCGATCCTCGCCGTCGGAAAGCTTGATCCCGTCTCGGATGATGTTCGCCTCTACGCACGACGCCTGCGAGCGGACGGCAATCACGTCGAACTACGCGTGTTCCCGGAACTGCAACACGGAGCCTTCCTCCACCCCAACAACTCGGACGCCACGAGCGGTCAGCCGCAAGCCAGCCCGCTTCACCGCTGGCTCGGCACCACCTTGCGGCATCACCTGCTCGCCATCACCTCACACCGCTGAATCCCCAGCTGCCTCACCAGGAAAAACACATGAGCAACTACGGTCACACAGGCCTGTCTGCCTCCACCGCCCCGACCAGCACCGAAGCACTCCTGCGGCACTTCGCCGACCTTCGCGACGGCACCCACGGCGGCTCCGCCTCCCGACAGGGCAAGGAGCGCGCATTCCGCGACACTGTCCCGCTCCTTGACCCGTACGCCCGCGAAGCCCTGGAGGATATCGGCAGCCATCTCCTGCTGGGCAGTGGCGAGATCACCGCCACAGGCGTTCGCCGCTCGCGCGATGGCGGACTCGACGCGATCTGGGCACTCACCTGGCCCGAGCAGCGCAACACCGGCATCGCGCCGATCACCATCCACGCCTTCTACGGAGCCGGCTTTCACCACCCCCACTTGCAGGGCGCGACCGTCGGCCAATGGCCCCTGAACGTCTCCACCCCCGAGCAGGCAGCCGCCGAACTGCCCACCCTGCGTGCCATCGCCGCTGCCGACCTGCACAACCTGGTCTTCCAGCGCGACTATCGCATCATCCCCGCTACCGTGCGAGGAGCCGACCGATGAACCTGCGGCTTTCGATCCTGGACCAGTCGCCGATCCCCGCAGGTGCGACACCAGCCCACGCCCTCGCCGCCACCCTCGACCTCGCCCGCGTCGCAGACACTCTCGGGTACCACCGTTACTGGGTCGCCGAGCACCACAACTCACCCAGCTTTGCCGGAACATCGCCCGAGATACTCGCCGCCACCCTCCTTGATCGCACTCAGAACCTGCGTGTCGGCACTGGCGGGGTATTGCTGCCTCGCTATTCGGCCCTCAAAGTTGCCGAGGACTTCCGGCTCCTTACCTACCTGCACCCAGGTCGCGTCGATCTCGGTATCGGTCGTGCGGGCGGCATCGCCGACCACTTCCCCGAACAGGTGCGGGACCTCCTACACCACTTGGCCAAACCCTGCGACGGATACACGCCGCCCCCTGTGTGGCTGCTCGGCGCAGGTACCAGCTCCGCCGGACTGGCGGCCGAACTCGGCACGCACTTCTCTTACGCCCACTTCCTCAACCCGCGTCTGGGCGGCGCCGCCTTCGACGCCTTGCGACGAGGTGCTCGCAGCAACGACCCCATCGGTGCCTCCCTGGCCGTCCGCGTCATCACCGCCGACACCGAGGCCAAAGCTGCCGAGCTAGCCACTTCCTACCTGCTATGGCGCAGCCGCAAGGATCTGGGGCACGACGAGCCAATTCCCTCTCCCTCGGCCGCCCGTGCCCACCGCTGGACAGGCGACGAAGCGCAACGGGCCGCCCACAATCGACGAGCCGTCATCGTCGGAGAGCCGGAACAGGTTCACACCGCCCTCAACACCCTTGCGCAAACCTACGGTGTGGACGAACTCGTGATCAATACCATCACCCACCACCCCACTGACCGACTGCGCTCGTACGAGCTGCTTTCCGAACTCTTCCTCACACCCGCTCCCATCGCATTGAGGTAGTCCGGCGGCGCGCATCGACGACTTCACCGAACCCAAGCCGATCGGCAAGGAAGATGACGCCGGTGAACAGAGGCCCGGCCCGATCGACGACGCCGAAGCCCGCCGACCGGGGTGGGTTGGTGGTGCTTGGGCTGTTAGCCTGCTGCCGCTGATCATGTGTGGGGGAGGGGGAGTGATGAGCGATCTGAGAAGCCGTTGTCGTACCGATCACGGGGCTTGTTGATCGAACGGGAGTCCCGATCGAGTGATCGCGGAACCACCCCCGCTGCACCAGGCGTTTCGCCTTCGACCGCACCCCTTCGACCTTCGCCGGGACCGGATCGAGCCCCAGTGCGTCGGCGATCTGCTGGCAGCTGACCGGACCAGCAGCGGTCCGTTCGTGGTCGGCCACGATGTTCGTGATCCGCTGGTAGTCCACGGCCAGCACGGCTACCTCGAGCCCTTCGCGCCGCACCGGCACCACCGACCCGGGTACAGCACCAGTGCGCGACTTTGGCGCAGCCGTCGTCGCGGCCCCGGTCGCCTGCCCAGGCCCCACCTCACACGGCGCGGCCAGGACCTGATCGACCCGCTCCCGGGCGATCACCCACCGCTCCCAGTCGGTCTCCGCCTCCTGAAGCGCGGCCTGGATCCGGTCCGCTTCCTCGCGCAGTTCCTCCACCCGCTGGCGGGCAACCAGCTCGCGCTCCTCCAGCAGTCCAACCACCGACGGCACCCGCAACCTCCACGGACGAGACGACGCCACGCGTCATCTCTCCCGCGAAATCACCGAGTTCATGCCTGACCAGCAGAAACGCAACGATCACGTTCGGTACGACAACGGCTTCTCATGCATGAAGACCACCGGCCTTTTCACTCGTTGGACATCTTCGGGGAGACGACTTCACCCCGCGCAACGAGCAGTCCCGGGCGCGCGGCGGTGACCTGGACCGCCGGGCCCGCGCTCGGCAGGAACTCGCCGTGTCTGCACACAGCGCGCATCTCCTCATCGGCGAGGTACGCATGGCCTGGCAGCTGATGTGAGTGGGCCCGTCCGAGCTGGACGTGAGCCGACAACCAGGTGGTGTCGCCTCTCGCGGTTCGCGGGCCAGCTCGCGTGCTCTGCCGCCGCACCTGGCCCTTACGTATCGCGCGGCGACGTACCCTCCATCCTTACGTATTGCATGCTAGAGTCCTGACGAATAGCTCGCACGCCCTTACGTGTCTTTGTGGGATAGGGGAGTGACGGATTGTCTGAGCAGGAGCCGGGCCAGGCGTCACGGGCCGCAGAAGTGTTGCTGATCGAGGATGCGCGTAAGGCGCTGTACCAGCTGGTGGGGGCCGCGGAGACGGGCACGGTCACGCTGATCGCGCGAGGCTCCCGCACCGCCGTACTGGCGCCGCTGGTCCGCTTGGGAGAACAACACGTAGCAGCGCTGCCGTCGTTGCCGGTGACTGAGGCACGAAAGAAGCTGGGGGAGCTGGTCGATGCTGCAGCCGGGGGGGAACCGCAAGTCCTGCGACGCCGCCGGACTCCGGTCGCGGTCCTGCTTCCCGCCACGGCCATCGAGACAGACCACAGCACGCCTGCCCCCGCCGCCGCATCCCCGGCCGCCTCTGGGCGGGCGCTGGCCACACTCAGCGACGTGATGGGCGACTTCCTCGGCCCGGACACCACGGTCGGCGTCAGTTTCGGCCTGGATGGGCTGGATGCCGCCACCGGAGGGCTGTTGCCTGGCCGGTTGGTGTTGATCGCCGCTGCGCCAGGGGCCGGAGGAAGCTTGCTTGCCGCGGCAGCGGCCCGCCAGGTAGCGCTCGAGGACGGTAAGCCGGTGCTGTACGCGGCCTCGGGACTGACCCGCGCCGACGTCGCGGCCAGAGTGATCGCCGCTGAGGCGGGTGCCGATTACCGTCGCCTACGCGCCGGTGCCTTGACGGCGAGCGAGCACGTGGCGGTCGCCGAGGCGACCGCTCGCCTGTCCCAGGCTGCGCTGCACATCGATGACGGAGGCGACCTGACCGCCGAGGCGATCGCCGCTACCGCCCCGGACGTGGAGCACCTGGCGCTGATCGTGGTGGACCGCCTCCAACACCTCCATGACCCCCAAGTCCCCCTGTCCGGCCCCGTCCTGCCCGCAGCCGCCCGTACTCTGGCACACCTCGCCCGCACCCAGCAGGTGCCCGTCCTGGCCGCCGTGGACACCGACGACCCGAACGTGATTGGCACACTCAATGCTGACGTGACCTTGACCCTGGTCCGCAGCGATCAGGTGGCCGAAGTCACCATCGCCGAACGCGACTTCGGCCAGGTGGCGACGATCATGCTGCGCGCCGACTTGGCCCACGCCCGGTTCGCCGACCCCGGCGAACAGCCGCCCTCCAGCACCACCACCACTGCTGCCCACACGCCCGCCCCTGCACCCCCGCTACCAGGCAACCCTCCCGCCGAACCGGACGAGCCCCCCGCCGCGTCGACGCCGCCGGCAAGGCCCCCGCGCCGCAACACAGCCGAGCGGCCCGACCTGGTCTCCTTCATCCCCGACCGCGTCGCCAGCGCCCTGGAGTCGCATGGCGGCGATCGGGACGCGGCCCTTGTCTACCTCGCTGGTGAGCCCAACAAGGCGGGGCAGTCGATTGAGGACGTGATGGAGCTGTGGGATGCAACCCGTGTCGGCGGCCGCTATGAACCCACCGCCTACCCAGAGCTTCCCGACCCGCTGATCCGCAAGCGCCGCGGCAACGCTGACGAGGTGTGGGAAGCACGCCCGAAGTACACCAACCCCGCCAAGGAACTGATCAGGCAGACCGTGACGCCGCTCGACGTGAACGGCGCCTACCTGTCCGCCCTCGGCGCCGCAGCCCTGCCGGTGCGCTCGATCACCCACAATCCGGTCGTCACCGATCCCAAGGGCCGCGAGTGGTCGTGGGAGAACCCCGACGCTTACGGCCGCGGGGTCAACCTCGCCGGCATCGTGCTGATCGACCAACCCAAGTGGCCGCACGCGCATCTGCCGCACCCGCTCGGCGACGACCGGGAGACCGCAGGACGACTCTGGGTGCCCACCTCGGTGTATGCCAAATTGAAGGACGCCAAGAACGCCGGCCTGCTCGAGGAGCTGCCGCGCATCCGTGAGGCGTATGTGGCGAAGGGAACGGACAACCTGTTCAAGATCCTTGTGGGTATCCTGCGGGACGCCCGCTCGCGGGCCATCGCCGACGGCGACGCGCTCACCAAAACCTACGTCGCGAAAATGTACGCGGTCCTCGTCTCGACGATCGGCGACTCGGGCGCCAACCACCACATCAAGCGTCCCGATTGGGAGCACATCATCCGCGGCCACGCGTTTGCCAATCTGTGGCGCAAGGCGATCCGGGCACACAGGGCAGGGCTGATCGTTGCCTACGCCGGGGGCACCGACGAACTCCACCTGGCCGGAGGCGTCGAGGACGTCTTCGGCACGCGCCTGGACGGCAAGCCGGTCTTCGTCCAGGGCACGAGCCTGAATGAGATCAAGGTCAAGGGCGAGCCGTACGAGTGGAGCGGAAGGGCGGTGCGTAACTGATGCCACGCCCACCACGCAGCGGCGGAGACCTGGGCAACTGGGGCCGAGGCGCCGACAGCGGCGGAAGGAAGTTCGCCGCCAACCTCGACGCGCAGGTCCGCGAGGCACTCGCCTCCGGACGCCTCGTCCCCGACCGCGCCGACTCACCCTCCGTCATCCGCCAGCTGAAGTACCTGGGCACCCGCACCGGCGGTGACGAGGCGTTGCTCGCGGCAGGCGTACCGAAGAGCACCCTGCGCCGCTGGCACCGCGAAGGCAGCCGCCCGTCCGGCGCCAACCTGGAGCGCGTCAACCGCGCCTACTGGCAGCTGCGCGGCTCCAACCTCCGCTTCTCCCGCGGCCGCCCGCTGTCGGCCGAGGTCCGAGGGGCCGTCGCCCCCCAGGTACGGACACGGATGCGCGGCCGGTCCATCACCGTCATCCCCATCACTGGCGAGCAAGTCCACCCGCAGGCCCAAGGTGCCCAGCAGGTCGCCGCCGACAAGCACCACACCGCCTCGGAACGCACCATGCGGCCCAGCGCCGCACGGTGGGAGGCGTTCATCGACACCTGGGCCACCGGCGACGTCGAGGCCATGGACGTGGAGTGGATGGACTACGCCGGCGACATCGACTCGCCCCCAGAGCCCTACTTCGAGGTACGTCACGTCGGATTCATGGTCTGACCCGGATGATCGGTGGGCACCGGGCGCGGGAACGGCGCCCGGGGCCGGGAGTGGTACGCACCGTGGAAGAGGTGCCGGAGGTGCGACGCACTGGTCGAAGCGGGAGCTGGCCAAGCGGGTGGGGATCTCACCGAGCAGTGTGTTGCGCATCTGGCGGGCGTTCGGCCTCGAGCCATGGCGGACCGAGACCTTCAAGATCTCCCCGGATCCGCTGCTGATCGACAAGATCCGGGACGTGGTGGGGTTGTACCTGACGCCGCTGGCGAACGCGGTGGACGAAAAACCGCAGATCGTGTGCCACGAACGCTGAAGGAGGCGTGATGTAGCAGCTTCTGGAGGTGGCTCGATGAAGCCGTCCCGGGCCAGCTCGAGCATCTGCGGCACATACCACTTGCGCGGTGCCCGCTCACTACCCGTCCTCGCTGGTGCGGAAAAGCCGTTGCTCTGGAACCTGTTAGGGCTGATAGACAGGGGTATGGACGACAAGGTCATGCCCCCGGTCGAGCGGATGCTCGCGGAACGCGCCTGCGAGCGCATCATTGTGGACTTCATCCACCGCCTTGACCTCGGCGACCCGAGTTCGGTGGCCGAGTTGTTCACGCCCGATGGTGTCTGGCACTGGCCTTTCGGGGACCGGCGCATCGAGGGGCGCGAGGCCCTGCGCGGCTATTTCGCCTCTCGCCCGGCGGACAGGCTGTCGCGCCGTCTGATGACGAACATCCTGGTCACGGTGGAGTCCGAGGCGACAGCGCGGGCGATCTCGTATCTGACGACATATCGGGTCGATGGCTACCCAGGTGGAATGATCGAGCCCAGGCTCCCGGCGAACGTTGGCCACTACGAGGACATCTTCCGCAAGATCGACGGCGCCTGGTTCCTCGCCAGCCGCACTGTCTTCCTTCCCTTCGGCGGCGGAACGGAACGGCTCCCCGTCGCGGATGCATCACCCGCCTGACGACGCCGCTTTCGGCCCGGCGACCGAAGGTCGCCGGGCCCTGGTGATGGGTGAGGGTCAGCTGAAGTCGAGCGCGTGGTAGGCGCGAAGGAGTGGTTGAGCTCGGGGATCAGGTCGCTGATGGTGATGGTGTCGATCCAGCGGTGCGGGATGTCGCCGGTCCAGCAGAGGCTGTCGGGCTGGTCCATGGTGGTCGAGAAGACGAAGGTGCGGGTGCCGTTGTCGGCGTCGACGAGGCCGAGGAAGCCGGTGATCTCGATGCCCGAGTAGCCGAGGGTCTGCGCGAGGATGCGGTGCAGGCCGTCGACCACGGTTTCCCCTGGCAGGACCGGGCCGGCCGGAAGGCCCCAAGCCGGTAGCGTGTCCAGATCCCGGATCACCGTGCGGACGAGCAGGAACTTGGCGTCGTGCTCGATCAGCGCGGCCGCGGCGAGGTCGGTGATGCCGTCGCCGTGGCTGCGGGTGACCAACTCGTCGACCTGCGCGAGCGTGAAGGGGCCGGTCATGGGGTCCGCCGCAGCGGGACGACGTCGGTGCGGTGGTGCGGCATCGTCGGACGGGCGGCCTCCGGGGTGGCCAGCAGGGCGACGATTGTGACGGGCTGCTGGCAGTGGGGGGCAGTTCCGGGTCGCGGTCGGCTCCAGCGGGTCACGGACGGCCGCGGGCTGCCGGGAGGTGGTGCGGACCGGTGGCGGCGGAGGGAGCTCGATCCGGGCCGGCAGCGCGGGTGGTGCCTGGCCGAGGCGGCGGGCCCGATCCTCGTCCAGGGCCCGGTCGCGGCGGTGCTCGGCTTCGCGGCGGCAGACCGCCGAGCAGTAGCGGGTGCGGACCGTTCGCCCGGCCTGGAAGGGGTTCTCGCAGACCGGGCAGGTTCGGGTTTCCGTCTGGGCCTCGCGGGCGGCGGTGCGGCAGTCGGGCGAGCAGAGCATGCGCTTCGGACTGAGGGTGGTGGTGAACTCCCGCTCGCACTGGGGGCAGGTCCGCTGCGTGGGCAGGTGCGAGCGGGCCTTTTCCCGGCAGGTCGGCGAGCAGTACTTGCGCCGGCTGGTCACGGAATCGACCCTGAACCCGGTCTGGCACTCGGGGCAGTTGCGGTCCAACTCGCCGCTGGTGGTGTCGAGTTCATGAGACACGGGCGTTCACTCCCTGGCGAAGGCTGTCGGCGCGGTTCTGGTGGTGGCGGAGCCGGTAGGAGGGGCCGTCGATGCCGACCACGGCGGCCCGGTGCAGGAGCCGGTCAGCGGCGAGCTCCTGGACGAGGCGTTCCGGCTCGTCGGGGGTGATGACGGGCCTGACGCGCCGGCCGAGGTCGATCTCCGCCGAGGGTGCCCGGTTCGGCGGCTGGCTGGTAGATGGCGGCGGCCTCGAACGGGTGCAGGTCCGGCAGGGTGGGCAGCAGCAGCCGCTGGAAGTGTTCGGCGCTTTCGCGGAGCTGGCGGAATAGGTGGGCGTTTTCGATTGCGATGCCGGCGGCGGTGGCCAGGGTGATCACCGTGTGCTCGTCGGTGGCGTCGAAGGGCTGCCCGTCGTAGCGCTCGGACAGGTACAGGTCGCCGTAGATCTCGCCGCGGAAGCCGATCGCGACCCCGAGCAGGGTGCGCAGGTGAGGGTGGCCGGGTGGGAAGCCGATGGAATCGGGGTGGGAGGCGATGTCATCGACCCGCAGCGGGGCAGGATCGCGCATCAGATGTCCCAGCAGGCCCCGGCCGCGGGGGAATTCCAGCCCGTCGAGTGCGGCCCGCTCCTGTTCGGATAGGCCGGCGGTGAGGAACTGCTTCAGATACTGCCCGGACTCATCCAGTACTCCCAGCGCCCCGTAGCGGGCCCCGACCAGCTCCATGGAGGTGATCATGAGGCGGTGGAGCACCGCGTCCAGGTCCAGCTCGCGGCCGAAGGACAGTGCGGCGTCCAGAAGGTCCTGCAGCCGGTTCTGGGTCTGGCCCATCACCTGCAGTTGTTCGGCGATCTGGTCCAGCTCGGTATCCAGTCGCTGGCGCAGATCAGGAAAGCGCGGTGTCCGGGGCGGCTCTTGTGAGTCCGTCACGGGCGGGCCTGGCGTTCTTCGGCGGCCTTGCGCCGATGGCAGTCATGGCGGATCCGCTCGTACAGCTCCTCACGCGAGCGGCACACCTTCCGGCCTCCAATGGGGAGCGGCCGTGATCCAACACGACAGCGTGACACGACCGAACAGCCCAACCAACCCATTACACCAAAAGCGGCATGCCGCACCCGAACAGACCGAGGTGGCTCCCGCACACACCGCCCCACACGACTCGCCACAAGATCATCCCGACGACCCTGGCTACTAAGGCCGCGTGACAACGATGGGCCCGGGCGGCCGGTCGGTGCGGGCCCGCCGCCCGGGCTCCCGAGTGCCGCCCAGGCGTCACCGAGCTCTCGGCACGGGTCCTTCCTCATGGCTACGGGCTATTTTCGGCTTCTTGCGACACGGCGGCGTGGGCCGCGCGGATGAGGTGCTGCTGTGCTTCGGTGAGGCCGCACAGGACCACTTGTCCGCTGCCGGGAGCGACCCGGCTGCCGCAGATGGTCAGGCTGCCGACGATGCGCCGGTCCGGGTCGCCGAAGGCGGCCACGAGCGAGCTGGCGGCCGACGCGATAGGGCCAACCAGACCCGATCCGAGCGCCATCGGCCCCTGTGCCGACGCCGCCACGATGTGCGCCCTGCCAACGCACACGGGGGCGATGTGGGCGCGGTTGCCGGTGCGAACTCCGACCAGCGAGGCGGTGCCGCCCGGAGCGGTGACGGTGAGCTGGCTGTTCGAGACCACGGTGATGTTCGTGGCCGGGTTGGGACCGAACGACACGGCGCTGGCCGTCGACAGGTTGGTGCCGTTGATGGTGACGGTGTTTTCGCCGGCTGTCGGGCCCATGCCGGGATCGACCCCGGTGACGACCGGGGCCGCGACATAGAGGTATGCCACGGCGTTGCTGGTGCCGGCGGTGGTCTTCGCGGTGGACGAAAAACCGCAGATCGTGTGCCACAAACGCTGAAGGAGGCGTGATGTAGCAGCTTCTGGAGGTGGCTCGATGAAGCCGTCCCCGGCCAGCTCGAGCATCTGCAGCACATACCACTTGCGCGGTGCCCGCTCACTGCCTGTCCTCGCCGAACCAGACCAAAGACGGATCGTCGCCGTCCTCGGCGTTCGGGAGACAGCGCAGGGCCCACACCGCAACGGGTGCCCCAGCGGCAACGAGGGCGGACGCGACACAAAGGCCGGCCTGATAGCCGGAAAGGAAGGCGCCTGCGGGACCGGCTCCCGCCGACGCTGCTGCATGCTGCACGAACGTCACAATCGCACCGACGAACGCGATGCCGAAGACTCCGGATGCCTCACGAGCGGCGCTGAACAAGCCGGCGGCGATGCCGGACATATGACGCGGAGACGATTCCAGTGCCCGGGTGGTGAGTGGGATAGCCAAAGCCGAGCCGAAGCCCACGGCCGACAGGCCCGGCAGGATATGGACGAAGCTTCCACTGGTGCTCCCCAGCGCAACCAGTAGCAGACCGAGGGCCACCAGGAGCAGACCTGTGGCAGAGATTCGCCCGTCCCCCCAACGTCGCGCCATGCGGGCGATGAATGGCGCGGCGGCCAGAACGGACAAGGCCACAGGGGCGAAGGCCAGCCCGGCGGACGTCGGACGGAGGCCGAGATTGTTCTGCAGGAACTGGGAGGTGAAGAAATAGACACCGCTCACACCCAAGCCCCACAGGAGCTGAGTGATGATCCCGCCCGTGAAAGGACGCTGACGAAACAGTATCCCCAGCGCCACGCTCCGATGCAGCTTCATTTCGCACCACAAGCCTCCGGCTGACATCACAGCAAACACACCAGAGATTAAGACAGGAAGGCTGGCGAACCCGATCTCGGGTCCTTCGATCAGGCAATAGGCGACGGCCGCCAGGGAGAGACATGCCAGCACGACGGCGCGGATCGACACTGTAGACGACAACGTCTGGGAAGCACGGGACCCGCGGGCATGGCGGGGGACTGCAAGCGCAATGACGAGCAGACTCGTGAACCCCAGGGGTGCGTTCATGGCGAAGAGCCACGACCAGCCCAGGTGCTGGGTGATGACACCGGAGAGCACTGGCCCGCAGGCGAGCGCTGTGGCCATAATGGCGGTCGTGGCGCTGAAACCCGTATTTCGTGCGCGGGGCGGGAGATCGTGCGACAGGACTGCCAGGGACGCGGGCATGATGAGTGCTGCGCCCGATCCCTGCAGTCCCCGGAAGACGATCAGCGTCCCCCCCTGGGTTGCGGTGCTGCAGCCCACCGACGACATGGTGAAGAGGGCGACGCCCAGCAACAGGGTCGCGCGCCGCCCGATGGTGTCAGCCAGGCGTCCGCCCAGCAGGAGAACGCTGGCGAGCGTGAGAGGGTAAACGGCTGCGACCCACTTGAAATCGGTTCCGTCCAGTGCGAGTTCGTTGCGGATTTGAGGCAGGGCCACATTGACGATGGCGCCATCCAGTGCCGTCATAAATGTCGGCACTAGGGCAGCTACGAGGATGGCGACGCTACGCATTCGACTCATGGAACCTGCTTCGGGCTGCCGGGTGCTGGAAAGGGATCTGGTTCTCGGCGACGTTTCTGCCTCTTCATCGTGCATACACAGGGACTGGCATCCCACCGCACCATACGCTGAGCCCGACGCCGAGAGCATCCGGCCGTCGCGATGCGCGGCCCTTTGTCTGCCTCTCCTTGCGGACTGCGTGGTACGCCCTCGGCGTGTCACTGGAAGCCCGGCACGACTCCGTGTTTGGTTGAGTATTGCCGGTCGCCATGAAGAAAACGGTGAGTGGCGGCAGCGCTGACCTATGTGCTTCTCCTCCAGGCGCGCGGGCGGTAGCGAACACGTCGGGTGCGGCCTTGCGCGGGTAGGGCAGGCGCATCCGTCGCAGCAGCCAGTCGAGCTCCTCGGACAGGGCGGGGCGGCGGGACAGGTCACAGGTGGGGTTCTTAAGAAGCTGTTGTCTTTTCGATCTTGAGCGGTGGCGGTCGAACGGGAGTCTCGATCGGGTGGTCGCGGGGCGCTCGGCGCATACGAGCAGGACCTCCTGAACAGCTCGTTGGTGTCTAATCACCGAGCAGCATCAGGAGGTCCCGGTGGAGCAGTCTTCCGTGCCGGTGCCCGGGCAGTCCAACTCGGCCACCCGAGAGCGTGGCCGCCGCGCACCACCGCCTCGCGCTGATCTGGGCCGACGGCGGCTACACCGGCAGCCTCGTCGAGCACTGCCTGGCCGCGCTCGCGCTGGTGCTGGCGATCGTCAAGCGCAGCGACGACCACAAAGGCTTCGTGGTCCTGCCCAAGCGGTGGATCGTCGAGCGTCTCTTCGCCCACCTGACGCGCACCCGCCGCCTGGTCCGCGATGTCGAACGCCGCACCGCCAGTGCCGAGGCGATGGTCTACGGGTCGATGACCATGGTCATGACCCACCGCCTGGCGGGTTCACACCGCGGGCGGGCGTGAACCGGCCCGCAGCCGGCTCGGCCAGCCAGCCACGCGCCACCAGGCGTTTCGCCTTCGACCGCAGTGCCTCCACCCGCGCCGGCACCACGTCCATGCCGAACAAGGCGGCCATCTCCTGGCAGGTCACCGGCCCCTGACCGAGCCGGGCCCGATCAGCTGTCACCTGCAGAATGCGCTGGTAGTCCACCGACAACGCCGACCAGGCCAGCCCCTCGCGCCACATGGGCACCTGCGACTTCGCCTTCGCCGCCTCCGGCACCTGCGGCGTCTTTCCGGTCTGCTCCTCGGCGGCCGGCACGCTCTGGTCGGCCCGGGCGTGGTCCTGCCCGGTTTCGCCCGCCGGGGCCAGCACCTCGCAGACCCGCGAGCGGGCAATGGCCCATTCCTTCCATTCCCGCTCGGCCACGGCCAGCTCGGCCTGGATCCGGTCGGCCTCCTCCCGCAGCTCATCCACCCGACGGCGAGCACCCAGCTCACGCTGTTCCAACAGCCTAACCACCGACGGCATCCACGACCCCCACAGCAGCAACGACATGACACACCGTCACTCCCACCAGATCACCACCCCTATGCCCCACCAGCGAAAACGCAGCCCTCACGTCCGGAAAGACAACAGCTTCTAATCTGTCGTGGTGGCCGCACTGGGCGCCTTCCAGGCCGAGTTCGAGCCGGGCGGTATTCAGGAACAGATCGTGCAGGAGCCGGGGGCAGAGGCGGCCGTGGATCAGGTCGTCGGCGGCGCGGGTCAAGACGTGGGGTGCAGTTCCTGGTCTGATTGGGTGTCAGTGCCAGGGAGGGGGCGGGTGGGGTCATTGGCCCAGGGCTTGCCAGCCGCTGGTGCCGGGCTGCACCGAGTGCACCTCGTCCGCGCGGACCAGTTCGCCCGCGGGCTTGTTGGCTGCCAGGTGGTCCAGGATCGAGGGCAGGTCCTCATCGCCGAACCGTCCCGCTGCCGCTGCCAGCCCGAGCGCCTGGCCGACCTCGTCGCTGCCCAGGACGGCGGCGAGTTCGACGGCGCGGGCCATCTTCGCCCGGATCCGGCTCACACCGGCGGGTCCGGCTTCCTTCAGCCAGCGCCCGTGCCCCGGGACCCAGGCCGACAAACGCGATATCCGCATCAGTGCGGGGACGCAGCCTCGGCAGGTGGACGCTGCGGCCGTCGGGGTGGTCGGGGTAGTGCTCGTCGAGGATCTGGGGGCAGGGGTGGACAAGCGGTGCCGCCAGATCTCGGTCAGGTCGCCGCAGGCGGTGATGGACTGTTCCTCGCCGACCACCTGGCACCACACTCGCGCGCCGGCATAGCCGGGCGGGGTCAGTAGCGCACCAAACCGAAGCTGATCGTGCGGGTCGTTCGCGCACCACACGCTCCTTACCCAACGCGAGCGCCAGCGGCTCGATGGGCAGCACGTGCAGCGTGGTGCGTTCGACATCGAGGGGGCTCGCGGGTATCTGCCCGGTCGCCCGGTGCAGACGGGAGTTGACCTGCAGGCATCGGCCAGCTCGGCAAACGTCTCGTACTGCTCGCGCAGGTTCGCGCTCGTCGGCACCAGGTCGGCTTGGCGATGCGCACGGTCGCCTCCGCGCCGCCCTTTGACTGCGGGTCGGAGGCACATACGTCATCACCTGACAGCCGTAGTGACGTCCGGCGGCGACCATCTGCGGGTGGCGGACCGGGATCCCGGCGACGTGCTCGACGGTCACTTTCTGGGCGATGTCGGTCAGCACATAGCTCGGCGCCCCACCAATCCTGCGCAGCACGGTGTCCAGGCAAGCGATCAGGGTGCCGAGCGTGCAGTCCCAGACCAAGATCAGGACCCGGAAGCAGGACCAGGACAGCCACGCGCAAAACAGGCAGGTCCACCGTCCGCCGATCCGGGGCCCCTCGCCCCAGTCGAACTGCGGCCACATCCCCGTCTCGGGGATCCACGGCCGCCGTCACGTGCGTCATCGCTCGTTTCCCTTCGTGGGGAAAACAGGAGAACTTGGCGTCGAGACCGTGGCGAAAGCGTCATGTGGTCCCTGCCGGCACATACTTGTTCACTTGGCGGCGTGGGGAGTTGGCCACGCCTGGTCACGGGGGTCTCACAAGCCTTGCACGGGGTCGGGGCCCTTGCTCGCCGGCGGGCACTGCGTGCGTCGCCCGGCGATGCCGGGGGATTGTGCGGGTTCTCCATGTTTCGGGAGCTGGCACGAGGCGCCACCGTAATGCGCCTACGGCGCGGGTGGCGCCCGTACGGGGTCGCTTATACCGTGAGGCGCAAGCGGCACACCCCCGACAGAGCGAGGCGGAGATGGGTCGAACCGTAGTGATCATTGCCGCGGGGTCCCGCGGGGACGTCCAGCCGTGTCTGGCGCTGGGCGCGGGCTTGACCGCCCAGGGACACGCGGTGCGGGTGATCGCCAGTCCCCGCTACCACGACCTGATCACTGAGGCGGACTTGGATTTCCACGCCCTCTCCCATGATCCCGCTGAGATCATCGCGTCGCCCGAAGGACAGGAACTGCTGGCCGGCGGACGCAACCCAGTCGCGTTCATCCGCGGTTTCCACCGGGTTCTGGGGCCATTGCTGGCACCCATGCTCACCGAGGTTCAGGCGGGTGCCGAGCAGGCAGATCTCGTCCTGGCCCCTTCGTTCAGCTTTCTGGGCCTTCACTTGAGCCAATACCTCCATGTCCCGCACGCGGTTGTGCACCTCCAGCCGAGCCAGCCCACCAGGGCCTTCCCGCACCCCCTGGCCCCGGGCGCGCGGTTCCTGGGGGCGCTGGGAAACCGCTGTAGCTTCGAGGCGGTCGATCTGGGCTCCTGGATGGTGAGCCGTCGCATCGTCAACACCTGGCGCCGCAAGAACCTGGGTCTTCCCTCCATGTCCCCGCTCGCCCCGTTCTCCCAGGTGCGTCGCGCGCCCGTGCTGTGCGCGTTCAGCCCCGCCGTCGTACCTCGGCCTGCAGACTGGGGACCGAACGTCCACCTCACCGGCTTCTGGTTCCACGAACAGTCCCGGTGGAAACCGCCGCAACGGCTTCTCGACTTCCTGGACGCCGGACCCCCGCCTGTGTACGTGGGGTTCGGCAGCATGCGCACCGGTGACCCCGAGGCCACCGACCGCGCCGTACGGATGGCGCTTCGACGCGCCGGCCTGCGCGGTGTGCTGGCCGGAGACCCTGCCACGAGCGATGACGACACCTTCGTGGCCGAGGGAATCCCCCACCACTGGCTGTTCCCCCGGATGGGCGCAGTGGTTCATCACGGCGGGGCGGGCACCACCGCCACGGCGCTGCGGGCCGGAGTTCCGTCGCTGGTCTGCCCTTTCTTCGGCGACCAGCCCTACTGGGCCGAGCGCGTGCACCGTCTGGGCGCAGGTCCGAAGCCCCTGCCAGCCCGCCACATCACGGTCGAAGCCCTCACCGACCGGTTGCGCACTGTCACCGCCGAGCGCGGTCACACCGAGGCGGCCCGTCGGCTGAGTCTGGCGCTGAACGCCGAGGGCGGAGTCGCACACGCCTGCCGCGCCCTGAACAGGATGCTCGCCCGGTAGCTCGTCATGCCCGGCGCGGAGGGGCGGTACGCGGCCCCTCCGCGCCGGACTCTGGCCCCGGAACATCTAGTGTTCGAGTTCTCTCATCACCGTGCCCCAGATGAGATGGAGCTCGCGTTCCCAGTAGGGCCACGAGTGTGTCCCTGGGCTGTAGATGTGCGTACTGACATCGACACCTGACGCCCGGAGCGAGGCAGCGAACTTCTCCACATCGGGAAGAAGGACGCCTTCCAACGTCGAGGCAGCCTGGGCGACCGGATCACGGTTCTGGTCCAGTGGCCCCAGCCCGCCATTCCCGACGGACAGGTGCACTTTCATACCGCGGTAGGCCCACGCCATGGCGGACGGGTTGTGCGCCTCCCAGTTGGCAGCTTGCTGTGCCGGGTCGCCCCAGACCCGGCTGTAGTCGACGTCGTTGCCGGCCAGCACGTTGCCCAGGAGGATGTAAGCACGGATCGACGGGTCGTCGATGTCGACGGTCGGGCTGAAGGCGGCTACGTACCGGTACATACCGCGATGGCGCGCCGCATAGTTGAGAGCGCCGAGTCCGCCCATCGACAGGCCGATGATGGCCCGGTGGGAATTCGCCCGGAATCTCTGCTCCATGAGGCGGACAAGTTCACTGGTATGAAAGGTCTCCCAATTGGGCCAACCGGCGAACCAGTCGGAGTATTGGCCCGCTTCCCCGCCGTCGGGCATCACGATCAGCACGTCGGAATTTCGTGCCAGCGCCTCGATGTCCGTCTCCCGGGTCCAGGAGGTGTAGTCGTCGTTTCCACCGTGGAGCATGTAGAGCACGGGGAAGGTACGCGTCTTGTCGCTGTTCCAGCTCTCGGGGAGGATGACACGCACCGGCACGGAGCCGCGCATGGCCGGGGACTGGATGGTCAGATCGAGCATGCGGGCATCGAGTCGCTTGACGGCCGTGATCCGGGCATCTGCCGGGCTGGAAGCCGACGCCGCCGTCTTTGGTACCCATAGCAGCGAGAGGAGGACCAGGCAGACGAAGAGACCGCTGGTCAGTCCCGCTCGGCCGGTCGCCTTCTTGAAGGTGAATGGCATGGTCTGAGGACCTCCTGAGGAAGCCGCAACGTCGCCTCGCACTCTCCCGACACAGGTGCGAAGGGCATGTGAGGAACCCTTGCTGCAACCCGAGCGCACCTCCTGGGTCCCGTGCAGCGGTCAGGGCGGCTCATCGTTACATAACGCTGCGTCAAACCGGCCTCTCCAAGCGGCATCCTTCCTGACTGAGGCACAGGATCACTCAACCAGCGGACAAAGGATTCACGGTGACGGGAAGCCGGTTGCCGATCGCCTGGAGCACATCCTCACCGCTGAACCACGAGGTGCCGAAGTCACCGCGCAGCGCTGCCCGAGCCAGTCGAGGTACTGCACGGTGACCGGACGGTTCAGGCCCAACTGGTGGTTCTGGGCCGCTATGGCCGCAGGTGCGGCGTCCTCGCCCAGCAGTTGCCGGGCGACGTCGGTCTGGGGAAGGGAGGACAGGACGTAGGAGAGAAACGAGATCACGAACAGGAGCAGCACTCCTGCCGCGATCCTGCGCACGATGAAATGGAATCGGGGTGGCAATCGTCGGTGGGTAGCGGCCAGGGGCTACTGGGCGGTGGTGTAGTCCTAGATCGACGACACGGCCATGCCGGACTGGAGGGCGGCCTTGACGTTCTTGTCGGTCACCAGCAGGTAGGTCATCCGGTAGAGGGGTGCGAACCAGCCCTGCTGCACCAGGTGGGTGTTGAGCGCTTGGAGGTCCGCCGTCGCGGCCTGCTCGGGCTCGCTCTGGATCTTGGCGAGAAGGCCGACCACGGTGGGGTCGGTCGAGCCGAACATGTTGAACGGGCCGGGCAGGATGAGCGTCTGCGCGACGATCCACGGGTCGCAGGACTGGCCGATGTTCATGACCATGCCGGAGTAGTCCCGATCCACGAAGATCTTCTGCTCCACCGTGGAGGGGTCGGTCGGGTCCCAGACCACCTTGATACTGACGGCTGCGAGGTCGGACTGGATGAAGGAGGCCAGGGCGTCGGGGACGATGGCCGGTATCAGCGGGAACTTGAGGGTGAACCTTCGCGTAGCCGGCCTGCTGGTCGAACAGCAGCAGGCCCTGGAAGTCGAACTGCTTCGGGGTGGTGGTGAGTGACGGGTCGGCCTTGGCGGTGGCCTACTGGTGGCGGTCTGCAGCAGGGCGGTGTCGATCTGGCCGGTCTTCAGGCCGTTGACGAATCGCCGTCTCGTTGTTGAAGACGCTCATCGTTACGGTGTCGAAGGGCGGCTTGGTCCCCAGTACTTGGTGTTGCGGGTGTAGACCCACTTGGTACCGAAGGCGGTCTTGCCCGTGGAGGAGGTACGGGCCGGTGCCGTCCGGCATGGTCTTGAGCGCGTCGCCCTTGCTGAACGCGGCCGGACTGGCCATCAGCCCCGCCGAGTCGCTGAGGCGGACAGCAGCGACGGGTCCGCCTCGGCCAGGCCGAGGCGGACATGGGCGGAGATCGATGACGTCCACGGACTTCAGTGTCCGGTTGTAGCTTCAGGCGGTGGCCAGCATCGGGCTGTAGCCGCGTCGGCGTTGCGCTTGATCAGCGTGTCGTACACGGCCTGGAAGAACGGCATCGCGCGGCCCGTCGCCACCTCCGGGTCGAGGCTCTGCGGCAGCGTCATGGTGGCAATGTTGAGGGTTTTCGTTCCGCTGGCGCTGGTCGTGCCTGACGAGCCGGTGCAGCTCGTCAGGACGAGCGCAGTGGATGTCAGGACGGATGCGGCGGTGACGGCTCTGGCATATCGCTGCATGTCGGCCCTCCGATGCGAGGGCGGAAGGGATGGCTGCGCCATGGATGCAGCATGAGCATAGCCACGAAACTAACCGGCTGGTAGAATTTGGACCCAAGAAATAACCAGATGGTAGGTTTCTGTGGCCCGGAGAACGGTGTGCGGTCCTACGGTTGCTGCGCGCGCCCATCCAGGCAGTCGGCCCGCCAGACACACTTCAGTGGCAGGAGAACGACCGTGAGCCGACCGGAAGACCCGCCCGCTCCACGTCTGTCCAAGGGGGAGCGCACCCGGACACGGATCCTGGACTCGGCGACCGAGCTGTTCTCCAAGTCCGGCTTCTACGCGGTCTCGCTGCGGGACATCGCCGCGCATGCGGGACTGACCCACGCCGGACTGCTGCATCACTTCCCTGGCAAGGAGACGCTCCTGATCGAGGTGCTCAGCCGCCGCGACCGGGATGACGCCGAGGTCCTCTTCGATTCCGACCCAGCCGATGAACCGGAGCAGCTGCTCACCCACATCGTGGGGATTGTGGAGCGGAACATGCGCACGCCCGGCCTGGTCGGCCTGTACGTCAAGATCTCGGGAGAGGCGGCCGATCCGGATCACCCGGCGCACCAGTACTTCGTCAACCGCTACCGGGTCCTGCGGGGGCGACTGGCCACCGCCCTCGACTCCCTGGCGGCTCGGCAGGACCCTCCGCTCGACTACGACCCGGCCCAGGTAGCCAGCCAACTGCTGGCACTCATGGACGGGTTGCAGACGCAATGGCTGCTCGAGCCGGAGGCGGCCGGCATGCGGGCCGCGGTCGTGGACTTCCTCGCCCGCCTCGGCCTGGACCTCCGCTCGGCCCCGCTGTTCCCGGTCGGCGCCGGCCTTTGGGGCCCGGAATCGCCCACGCAGGCGGCAGCGGACAGCAGGCCGGATCGCCCCGCAGACCCTGCTGGTAGCGCCCGGCGAGCCGCAGCAGGGACGGTAGACACCCCACCCGGCGAGCACCCTCACCCGTAGGCACCTCGACATCCTGGGACAGCACATGACTGATCACGGCGTTTCCGGTCTCAGCCTGGAGCAGCAGGCCTCGTTGACCTCCGGCAGCAGCACCTGCCAGAGCACCCCGGTGCCCGATATCGTCCGCGCGGTGACTCTGGCCGACGGCCCGCATGGCATCCGCCGCCAGCCGGAGGGCGGCGACGCGCTCGGCGTCTTCCAGAGCATCCCGGCCACCTGCTTCCCGCCCGCCGTGTCGCTCGGTTCCTCCTGGGACCCGGAGCTGGTCCGCCGCATCGGAGCCGCGCTCGGCCGCGAGGCGTCCGCGTTGGACGTGGACGTGGTGCTGGGGCCTGGCGTGAACATCAAGCGGCATCCGCTGTGCGGGCGCAACTTCGAGTACTTCTCCGAGGACCCGCACTTGACCGGGGCGATCGGCGCGGCCATGGTCGCAGGCATCCAGTCGACCGGGATCGGCGCCTGCGTCAAGCACTTCGCGGTCAACAACCAGGAGACGGACCGGATGCGCGTCAGCGCGGACGTGGACGAGCAGGCGCTCCGCGAGATCTACCTGCCCGCTTTCGAGCACATCATCCGCGAGTCCACGCCCTCCACGGTGATGTGCTCCTACAACAAGATCAACGGCGTCTATGCCAGCCAGAACCGGTGGCTGCTGACCAAGGTGCTGCGCGAGGAGTGGGGCTTCGACGGACTGGTGATGTCGGACTGGGGCGCAGTCAACGACCGCGTCGCCGCACTGGCCGCCGGACTGGACTTGGAAATGCCTCCGACCGGCACGGACCAGCAGGTCGTCGACGCGGTAAAGGAGGGACGACTGGACCCGGCGGCCGTGGCCGCATCCGCCGCCCGGGTCGCTGCTCTGGCCGCCCGCACCGCATCGGCCCAGCCCTTCTCCGACTGGGACGTGGACGCCCACCACGAACTGGCCCGCGAGGCCGCCCGCGCCGGCGCGGTGCTGCTGAAGAACGACGGCGACCTGCTTCCGCTGGACCCAACCGCCCGCCAGCGTATCGCTGTCATCGGCGAGTTTGTCCGCACCCCGCGCTACCAGGGCAGCGGGAGCTCGCACGTGGTGCCGACCCGGTTGGACACCGCCTGGGACGCACTGCAAGCCGGATTCGGCCCCGAAACCGAACTGGACTTCGCCCCTGGCTACCGGCTCGACGGCACGCCCGACGACGCCCTCGTCGCCGAGGCGGTCGCCACCGCCTCCGCATGCGACACCGCCCTGGTCTTCCTCGGCCTGCCCGACGCCGCCGAGTCCGAAGGCTTCGACCGCACCACCATGGATCTGCCCGGCGACCAGCTCGCCCTGCTGCGCCAGGTATCCGCCGCCTGCCCCCGGGTCGCAGTAGTCCTCGCCAACGGTGGCGTGGTCTCCGTGGCCGAGTGGCAGGACCATACAGCCGCCATACTGGAGGGCTGGCTCGGCGGCCAGGCCAGCGGCCAGGCCCTGGCCGACCTGCTGCTCGGCGCGGCCAGCCCGTCCGGACGGCTCGCCGAGACCATCCCGCTCCGGCTCGCCGACGTGCCCTCGCACCTGCACTTCCCCGGCCGGGACGGCCATGTGGACTACGGGGAGGGCCGCTACGTCGGCTACCGCTACTACGACACGCTGGACCGGCCCGTGGCCTACCCCTTCGGCCACGGACTGAACTACACCCGGTTCGAGTACACCGACCTCACAGCCGCAGAAGTCGGCCGCAACGAGTGGCGCGTCAATCTGACGGTTCGAAACGTCGGCCATTGCACCGCCGACGAGGTCGTCCAGCTGTACGTGGCCTTCGACGAGCCTCAGCCCACCCGGCCCCGCCGGGAGTTGCGCGGCTTCGCCAAGGTCCGGCTGGAGCCGGGGCAATCCACGCCGGTCGCCTTCACCATTCGGGAGCGGGACCTGGCCCAGTGGTCCACCGGACGGGGCCGCTGGCGCACCGACGCTGGAACATTTGCGGTGGAGGTCGGGGCATCCTCACGGGACATCCGACTCCGCGCCGAGCTGGTCTGCGCAGGCGACGGGCGAGTCGACGAGCTGAGCGCGATGTCCACCCTGGGCGAGTGGCTGGACCACCCCGTCGGCAACACGATCCTGAGCGCGGTGCTCGAGAGGTCCCCCCACGTGGCTGCCTTGACTCAGGCCAACCCCACGCTTGCGGCGCTGGCCTGGGGCGTCCCGCTGGCCAAGCTCACCACCTTCGGCATCGGCCTGACCGCCGAAGGCGTGGACGAGCTGGTGGCAGCCGTCCGGCAGGCTGACGCCCAAGCCGGGTGACACCCTGGTCGCAGCAGGCGCAAGCGCCCGCTGCGACCAGGGTGCCCTGCATGCCGCGGTCTTGCGAAGGATCTCCTTCTGCTCGCGCAACTGCTTGACTTCGCAACGCAGTTGAGCGAGTTCCTCCTTCTCGTCACTGGTCAGACCGGACCGCTCGCTGGCATCCACCTGGGCCTGGTTCGCCCAGTTACGGATGGTCTGAGCAGACGGCTCGAACTCCTTGGCCAGCTCCTCCGGCGTACGGCCGGCCCTGACCAGCTCGATGATCTGGCGACGGAACTCCGGCGGATAGTCCGGGCGCGTCCTTGGCACGATGAACTCCTCCTTGCGGGGACCAGTGTCCCCAAGCAGGTAGGTGTCCACCAAACCGAAGCAAGATCATTGGCGGCTTGTGCCTTGGGGACGGTCACCGTCAGCACGCCGTCGCTGGGGGGCCGCGCTGACGTCCTCGGCCTTCACCCCGTGGGTAGCAGTGCCTGGTACTCGAAACGGCCCGTGCGGCGCGTGGTGCGGCGCAGGATGCCTTCGCTGACGCTGATGGCGGTTCGCTGGCCGACCAGCAGATACAGGTTAGTGCAGGCGCTCTTGCCACTGACGGAACCGCTGGTTCTGCCACACGACCGCCCGGTCGATCTGCACCAGTGACAGGCGAGTCATCTCTGCCAGTCGCTCCAAGGTGAGCCCTGCGGCGTGCTCGTTGAGAGCGCGGGCGATCTTCCCGACCCACAGTTCCTCATCCACGAATGGCCGCAGCCGGTAGTTCTCTTGCAGCTCGGCCAGATGGTCCGGTGAACATGCGGTCACCATGCGCACGCCGTCGAGCCTGGCGTCCACGGAGTGAATCGCCGAGGAGTCCGGGACCAGCGCATAGACCTGGGCGTCGTTGCAGATGACCGCACCGCACAGGTCGCACAGCTCAGGCCGCTGCTCCTCACCCTCCGGCTCTTCGGTGCTGCTCACTCCAGGTGTCTACCCGTGCCGAAGCGGTCGGCCCCATCTCCCGCCTGGTTCACCCGAACAGGGGTAGGGCTCTGGTCCCCTCCCGCGGCGTCCAACGCCGCGGGGGGACCGAAGGCACGCAGCCGGTCAACCGGGGCCAAACGCCGTACACCGCCGTCGACGCGTTCTCCACCAGACGAGCCCACACCGGGTCCGCCTGACTGGGGACTGTCCGGCCCGCCTGCCGCCAGTACATATCCCCAGCTCCGCGTAGATCGGCTCATCTGACCGCAGAGCTGCCTCCGGACCTCCGACACGTTGTGAACACCCATCACCATCACACGAGCCCCAACGCCGACCACACCTGCAGGAAAACGATCTACCGACGCAAAGCACCCGATCGAGGGCCACCGGCTCGCAGCACAGTTCTACGACGCGTCAGTCGGACATCGGAACTCTCCCCAGGGCCCACGTTGGACGGGTCGTAGTCGGAATGTCAACAGCGTCAATAATCACGAACGGTTGCACCGACGGGCATATGCGACCCCGGCTCGCCCCGCGCTCTGCTGGTCAGCCCCTGTGCAGTTCGTCGATCCCGGACGCATGCTGAGTGGCGTCCGCCGGTTCCCCCTGGCCCCCGTGCGGCACAGCGCCCGAGCCGCACGGGGAGGGAGGAGGCGTCGCGGCCCCCGCACAGCAGACGGGACTCATCCAGCTTGTAGACGTGCCCGCTCCTCTGCACTCTGCAACGGGCATGATCCTTGGGACCTCGCCCCCGTTGCGGCGCACACGGGCCGGGCTCGACAGCCGACAAGGCGGGGCGGGCCGTATCAAAGACGGCTTTCTTACGGGTGCTGCGCTCCGCCTGCTGGAGGCTGCTCCGTCCCGCAGGACCGGCACTTGCCAGCCGCGGCGGGAATCTCCTCGGACAGGCAGGCAGGATACGTCTTGACCGCGCCGGCCTCCTTGAAGGCCGCCACGCCGCCCCGGGCCTGGAACCTCTTGTACGGCACGACGATCAGGAAGTAAACGACGGCCATGAAGATGATGAAGTAGATGAGCGCCGAGATGAACGACCCGATGTCGAGGAAGGTCGCTTTGTTCCCGAGCCGTCCGAACTGCCACCCCAGCCCCAGCGTCCGGCCCCCTTGCGCCCACGCGTTGATCAGGTTGATCGCATTGTCCGTGAACGACTTGATGAGAGTGCTGAACGCCGGCGCGACGATCAGCCCGACCGCCACGACGACGATGTCACTTCGCATCAGGAAGTTCTTGAATCCCCTGAGCATCTTGTCTCTCCGGGCTGCCCCCCGATTTCCCTGATACGACATCAGAACGCTAATGCCCCGGCGGTGATGCGGGGCCATGTGACGCGCGCAAATCGCGGCATTCCGGTCGGCCGTGCACCGCCGGACGGCCATCCACACCACCCCGGAGCGGACCATGCGGCCCAGCAACGCCCGGTGGGAGGCATTCGTCGACACCTGGGCCACCGGCGACATCGCTGCCCTTGATGAAGGGAGGAGTGGATGGACTACGCCGGCGACATCGACTCGCCCCCCCCGTGCCCCACCACGAAGTACGTCACCTGGGCTTCATGCTGCAGAGAGGTCAAATGATCGGTGGGCCCACCCATGAGGCCGCGTTCAGCGAGCGATCGCCCGGACCACCTGTGACAGTGGAGTGTGGGTGGTCCTCGCCGACGGTTCCCCCCAATCAGGCGAGGGCCGCTCGCTCGTCGTGCCGGACCGCCGCAGGGCGGTGCTGCCGGTGCGAGCATGAGGCGATGGAGCGAGGCCAGCAGCGACGACCTGCCGCATACGCCGCCGCAGACGCGCCGGACAGCCATGGATGCTGCCCGCAACCGGCTGAGACCCTGAACAGTTACGCTTCGAAGAAGGCGCAAGCAGCTAATCATAAGCGACATTATTCTTCTCGATTCCTGCATTTTGGGGACTCTCGGAATATTGCCCTACATTCGATACCAACTTGACAGCACAGTGAACGATCGTCTCCTTCGGACGGGGATAATGCATCAGAAGGGCGAGGAAATGTTTCCGCCGCATGCCCGCCCCCGCCTCGCGGGCGCGGGGGACGCGAAGCACCGCTCCTTGGTTCCGCCGACGTCGGCCTGGTCACCGCCTCAACGCCCTCGCGGGGCGGCTTGTGGACACCCGTGGACCCGCCTGGGAAGGACGGATGCTACACGGCACGTTGCATCAACGGCCGTCGCGTGCAGACCCGCGGACACCCACCCCTGCGAAGGACCCGCCTGATGAGTGCTCACTCGCTGCCCGCTGGTAGTCCCGCTGCACAGGGCGTCGATGCGCGCGGCGTCCACGCGTTCCTCGACGCGGTCGAAGCGGCACCAGACATCGAACCGCACAGCCTGATGATCCTGCGTCACGGTAGCCTGGTCGCCTCCGGCTGGTGGGCGCCCTACACCCCCGATACCCCCCAGCTGCTCTACTCCCTCAGCAAAAGCTTCACCTCCGCAGCCGCCGGCTTCGCAGTGGCCGAGGGACTGCTGCGTCTTGACGACCCCGTGGTCTCCTACTTCCCCGAGTTCGACTCCGACATCACCGACCCTCGCAGCCGCGCCATGCTCGTACGGCATGTCGCGTCCATGGCCAGCGGCCACCTCTGCGAGACCTACGAGAAGGCGTTCACCCTCGACCGGAACGAGCCCGTCCGCGGCTTCCTCCTCCTCCCGCCGGATCGCGAACCCGGCACTGTCTTCGCCTACAACCAGCCCGCCAGCTACACGCTCGCAACGATCATCCAGCGTGTGACCGGCCAGTCGCTGACGCAGTATCTGCGGCCCCGGCTGTTCGACCCGCTGGGCATCGGCGAAGCGGCCTGGCTGCAGTACCCGGCCGGCCGCGATCTCGGCTTCAGCGGGCTGCACGCCACCACCGATGCGATCGCCCGGCTTGGCTTGCTTTACCTGCAAAACGGCGTCTGGGAGGGGAAACGGCTGCTGCCGGCCTCATGGATCGCAGAGGCGACGCGCTCGCACATCTCGAACGCGGAAGGCGCGGCCGAGGGGGCGAAGTCCGACTGGCAGCAGGGATATGGGTTCCAGTTCTGGATGTCCCGGCATGGGTACCGAGGTGACGGGGCGTACGGACAGTTCTGCCTGGTGCTGCCCGAATACGACGCGGTAATCGTGACGACCGCAGCGACCGAGCAGATGCAGGCCCTGCTGGACGTGGTGTGGGAGCACCTGCTGCCGGCGTTTGGCGCGCCGCTCGACGCCCGAAGAGACGAGGACGTCGCACTGCAGCAGCGCCTCTCCGGCCTTGAACTCCCGCCCCTCGCGGCGAAGCCGGTACCGCTGGCGGATCCTGACCTCTGGTCGGGCGCTGAGTTCGCCCCGGAGGGCGGCGCGTGCACTGACCAGCCGACCCTCACCGCGGTCGCGGTTGCGGCGGAAGACGGCGCTGCTTGGACCGTCTGCCTGACCGAGGGGGAGTCGCGGCTGGACCTGCGGTTCAACGGGACAGGGTGGACAATCGACACGCGGCCGGACGCGCCCGTCCCGACGGCAGTCAGCGGTGGGTGGACGGCCCCGGACACGCTGATCGTCGACGTGGCATTCCTTGAGACGCCCCACCACTTGGACGTGACGTGCTCGCTCGCGCGCCGCACGTTCCGGGCGCGGTGGCGCACGACGCCGCTGCACCGCGGGCCGCTTCGCTCTTTCCGCGCTCCACGGCTTTCGGACGGATGACCGCTCCGGGTTGAGTGTGGGGCCCACAAGCCGGTCCACCTTACAGTCGCAGCATCCAGCCCCCCTCCACAAATCCGAGTCGACGGGGGTCAGGTATTACCTCGGCAGCCTTGAGGGTCCCGCCGCCGCTTCCCCGGCTCTGCCCGATCTCGTTCTGCCCCAATCTCTACAGTGCACGCCATCTTGAGATATGTCTGGTAGTTATGGGCCAAGGCGGCCAAGATAGGCCCGTTGTGCGAGGCAAGGTGACGATGCGTTCTGGTCCGGAGCGCCACCGTGTCGCGGTCCGGCCCGGCCAGGATGCGCGCCGTTGGTAGGACAAGCGGCGGGTCAGGCGCGCTGGACAGGCCGTGACCTGTGTTTTGTGTAACGTGCGGTGCAAGGCATCGGCCAGCGGCCCACGTGGATGGTGCGCGTTGTGACAGCAACTGCTCGGGCGCCCGGCTCTCACCGCCGTGCCCCGTCATCACCCCTTCAGGCGATGATCTGCATTCCCGCGCTTGTGCCTTGTTGCCCGTCTGTGCGTTCAGGGTGCCCGCACAGGGGCGGCCCTGTTCGCGCACGCTTGGTGCCCGCGAGGGCCGGATCGCCTCGTGGGGGTATGCGGTAGCGGGCGTCCCGGATCACAACGGGCGAACTCCTGACCGGGGCATGGGTGCCGGGTGGTGCCCGCTGTGGGTCTGGTCGGCCGCTGCGTGAAGGTGACTGCGCGCGGGCGCGTCTGCGGGCCTGACCTGACGTGGTGTCTGCGTGCCAGTGGAGGCGGCAGAAGGCCGGTCATTACTCACAGGAGTGTCAATGCGCTGGCTGGCACCTCTGGCGCCGATATGCTGGTCCCCGCTGCTGGTGTCGTTGCTTTGGAAGAAGTTCACGGCGTCGGTGGAGCCGTTGACGTTGATGAAGTTCCCGCTGTTAATGGGATTTCCCTGGTTTGCGAAATTTCCCGTGCCTACACTATTTCCGCTGTTGACAGTTCCGTTGAGGCAGGCTGGAAAGCTGGTGAGTGGCTCTTGGTGCGGGCCCTGCTCTTGGCAGATGCCGCTGCTCTCGCCGGGCAGGCGCCCGGTGGCGGCGTGCTGAGTATGCTGGACTGCATCGGGGGCTTCCTGGGCGGCTGATGTCCCGGACGCCGCACCCAGCAAGCCGCCGACTCCGGCCATCAGGGCAATGACGCAGCCGACCGCCTTAGTCACCCTGCTCACCTTTCTGTCCCTGGCCCCGGCTGACGGGCCCCCTCCTGCGGTGCGGCCGGAGTGCTCGGCCGGTGTCGCCGCCAGCCGTCATATGCACTGGCGACAGCACTTCGTACCCGAGCGGCATCGGAATAAAACCTCTTCGGGAAAGTGTGGATCGTGGACTGATATCGTGTCGTTGAGCCCAAGTCAGCCGGACAACGCCTCTTCGCTGGACTGATCCGCCTGGGCGATAACCCAGGCCGCGTCGTGTCGCATCAAGATCGGGTCAGCCTGCACATTTCTGCTCTGTCGGCTCTGCAGCCTCCGACGGGTCCGGCGCATCGCCCTGGAGAGCGGTTTTGTGCCGGTCCGGAGCGCCTGTTCCCGGCCCGGGCGCATCACTCCTGTGGCCCCCGCCGGTGCATGTCCGGTCGGAGACGTTGCCCAGGAATCGGGCCGGACAGGGAGCGTTCTCAGCCCGCAGTGGCTGGTGGGTGATTTTGGCGGTGCGAGTCGCCGACTTTGCATGCACAGTGTTACGTGAAAAAAGAGGGACCACGAGATCAGGAGACTACGATGAAACAACTCTTGCGGACCGCGGCGGTTGTGGCAGGTGCTTGCGGTCTGGCACTGGTGGCGGCGGGGCCTCCGGCAGCCCAGGCGCTCCAGCAGCATTCCGCCAGTGGAGTCACTTCCGCGACTACTGGCCCGGGAGGCAAGGGTACCGACGGCTCGGGAGGCAAGGGTACCGACGGCTCGGGAGGCAAGGGTGTCGATGGGGGCGGCGGTTTCCGGACCGGTCCTGCCAACAATTCCTTTAATTTCTTCAACGTCAATGCCGTGAAGAACGGTGTAAACTTGTTTCAGAGCAACAATAATGCCAACGGCCGCCTTATCTTCAGTCGTTGATTGCGAGGCCTGGATCCACGTCCGTTGGGGGAGTGGTCATGCTTGAGGCCGCTGATCGGGTGACGGGGATGACCGAGAACGAACGAGGCTTCCGGGCTGTTGAGTGAGATGTCGATATCTCAACTCGCCCGCCGGGAAGCCTCGACGGTCACCTATCCGCTGCACACACTCTTTGAGTGGGGTTTTCTCAGCGGGATCATTTCCAGTGCCCGTTGAGGACAAGGGCGGCGCGTGCGATGTCGCCGGTCCGGCTGGGGCTGAGCGTGACGTCCTTCAGCGCTCACCAGCGCTCCTTGAGCTCGCGGGGTGCGGAACTGCTTGCATCTGAGTGTTCATGAGTGACCATCAGGTAGTTGACCTCGGACGTGAACCTGACGGAATGGGCCAGGGCGCAGGGCGCAGGGCGCAGGGCGTTGGGCCGCGTATTGCGTATCGCTGGTTCCGTGAGGGCGCATTGCCGGTTCCTGCGGAACGAGTCGGTCCGCGCACGATCCCGGTGAACATCGAAGCGAACACCGAGCCGTAGAAGATCGAGGGCATCGGGCTATATGCGCGGGTGTCCTCCCACGATCAGGAGGCTGATCTTGAGCGGCAGACCGCCCGGCTGCTGGAGTGGGCGGCCAAGGCCGGTCACCGCGTGGTCGAATCCGAGAACGACTCGGGGATGAACGGTGGCACCGTCACCACCGCACCCGCGGGAACCGTGTAGGTCTGTAGGTCTGCGACCCACCGGTGAGGGAGAACGTCTGCGTCACCGGTGGGGCCGCCGCCCGCGCCGCCAAGGGTGTCACCGATGCGGCGGCCGCCGGCACCAGCTGGACACCCGACAGCACCACACACATCCCGGCCACCACCCCCACACCCTGCGGCATCCCGCCCCTACCGCAGCCCGCCCCACCGGCACCGATCAGCCCAGCACGAGCAGGGTATCTGACAGGCGCTCGACTCGCGGCCTTCCGGGCGGCCGCAGCCCCCTCGACGGCAGCCCGGCGTAGCCCAGCATCACGCATGCTCATCTGCAGACGCACCTCTCCTCACAACGAGGTTCCGACACAGGCTCGGGAGAACCACAAGCGCACAGCAGGGCCTAAGGGCTAAACACAAAACCCTGGGCTGCGTGCTGATCAAGGGGAGGGCGTCCGAGGGCCGCCGGAAGGGCCGGTTCTCCCGGCTCGACTACGGCCACTACAACCTGCATCCGGGTGACGCGGATCGCCGTCCGCCGTGTGGAGTCATGAGATTATTCGAATGCCCCTTATGCCCCTTATTGGGCGCGGATCTTCCGACGTTCAGCAGGCTCTCGTCTGCGTCCGCCGCCCGAGGAGGTCATTCCCGTGAGTCTTCGCACGCGGGCCGCTGCTTCGCTGGCGACGGCGGCGCTCGCCGTCGCTGCCACCCCGACCGGGGCGTACGCCGCGCCCATGTCCGTCACCACCGACCACGCGTCCTCCGCAGCCCAAGTGCGGGGCTCGGGCCACCGCGACGACTACGACCCCTGGGGCTACCCCGACTGCCGTTCACGCGTGCGCCGCCTCATCGTCGCCAATAGGCTCAAGGCGGAGCTGTTCAACGGCCGCCGCGGCCCGACGGCGATCATCAGGTCGGCCAAGGACAACTCGGTACAGACCTTCTTGGACGTCAACTGGAACCCGGAGACCACCGGCAGCGCCCAGTTCAAGATCGAACACTTCTTCAAGATTCACCCGATCCTGGTGGTGAGGGACTTCGACAAGCACAAGCGGTTCTTCCTCTTCCCCATCCGCCACTGCCGCGACTTCCGAGGTTTCCGCCTCGGCCACCATCACCACCTCCGCTTCCGCGAGTATCCGAATCCGAGCAGCAGTCCGAGTGCGAGTAGCAGCAGCCCGAGCACGAACCGCAGGGCGTACCGGTCGGTTCCGTACGGGGTTTTCGGAACAGTTGTTGCGGAACGACTTGAGGAACGGTCGGTGAGGCGATCGGCCCAGGAATCGGCGTTCCTGACGAGGCGTCGGGTAGCCTGTTCCACTACGGGCACGCCAAGTGTCTGGCAGTTGGGGCTGCAGCGGGCATGGCGGAAGATGCGCCAGCGCTCGACAGTGGCCACGTCGCGTTCGAGGGGATACCGGGGCCGGACGTGGGCCTTGTTCTATTGGTTCAGTTTTGGAAGAGGTGGAATCGGCTCTCTCCCACGCGCGAACGGGCTGCCGGGTCCGTCACGCCCAGCCCTGGCTCCGGAGCGAGGCACAGCACTCCTACCTTCCCGACGTGCTCGTTGACCTGCACACTCCGGGCCGCCTGGGAGACTTCGGCGAAGGTGTATGTACGCGACAGTACTGGCACCACGTGGCCGAGGTTGATCAGCCGGTTTACTTCACGCTGCTCGTGCAGGTTGGCTCCGTGACTGCCGATGATGCGCTTGAGTTTCATCCACAGGTAGCGGTTGTCGAAGGCGTGCTCGTATCCGGAACTGGAGCCGCAGGTCACTACCGTGCCGCCGCGGCGGCAGACGTAGACTGATGCGGCGAAGGTGGCTTTGCCTACGTGCTCGAACACGATGTGCGGATCCTCGCCGACCGCCGCGCGTATCGCTGTGCCTAGCTTTCTCCAGCCCTCCGGCCGCTGAAGCAGCGTGCGGTCTCCTTGCTCGAGTTCCGAGCGGTCGATCACTGCAGCGCATCCGAGCTTTCGCAGGATTTCCGCTTTCTCCGCGGAGCTCACTACGCTCACCGGGATGCCCCCGCCGTTCTGCACGAACTGCACTGCGTACGATCCCAGGCCGCCGGTCGCGCCCCAGATCAGTACGACATCCCCTTGCTTCATCCGGGCTCCGCGGTCGCTGACCAGCATCCGGTACGCGGTGGCGGCACACAGCGAATTGACGGCTGCTTCCTCCCAGGTGAGCAGCGCAGGCTTGGGCAGCAGTTGGCTGGCCCGCACGACGGTGTAGTGGGCCAGACCGCCGAAGTTGGTCTCGAAGCCCCAGGCGCGCTGTTGTTCACCCATCATTCCGTCGTGATGGGTTGCGGGATCCTGCTCGTCGACGTAAGCGGGGGTGACGATTACGCGGTCGCCGACGTTCCAGCGGCGTACGGACGCTCCGGTGCGTACCACCACCCCGGCGGCATCGGATCCCACGATGTGGTGTTCGAGGTCGTGGCGGGCCTCCCACCCGCCGAGCTTGCCCATCTGCTGCAGGAAGCGGAATGTCGGGATGGGCTCGAACATCGCCGACCAGATGGTGTTGTAGTTGATGGCGCTGGCCATGACTGCCACCACCACTTCGTCCGGTGCCAGAGCGGGCATCGGTACGTCGACGATGTGCAGCGACTTGCGTACGTCCTTGTCTGTCGCACCGCGGAACATCTCGACGTCGCTGAGACGCAGCGTCGCGGCGGGGAACCGTTCGGGCAGTGGCAGGCTGCTCAGTAGCTCACCATCACAGCCAGCGACTACGGCTTCAGACAGTGTCATGTTCATGAAACAATCCGATCTCGCGTTGTCCGGATCACGATGTGGTGACCGGTGGCCGGCCGAGTGGCCCCCGGCTGGCCGAGTCAGGCGGTGCACGGTGATGAAGCAGGAGGGAAGGTGTGCTTGCTCCCTTGTCCCGCAAGCCGCAGGCGGTTGCAGGGCGTGGGGATCGGGAGCATGCCGCGCTTGTTCTCCGTATGAAGTTGCAGCAAGTGCCCAGCGCCTTATGCGGGCAACAAGTGAAGGCTCGCGTTCGAGTACGCCATCCGCCGCATCGGAGCGCAAACGCATCTCGCCCCTGCATCGTTGCCGCGCCTCCGCTCGCGTTCGGGAAAGGCCAGGTCATGGGCTAGCGGAAAGGACCGGGCGAGGGCGTGACCCGTGCCCCCCAAACGGAGTAGCGAAGAACGAGGAGCATCCCCCGCTCAGGTGTGGTCTGTGCGGTGTTCCTCCCGGTCACGCAGCGTGGAGACACCGGTTAAGGGGGGACTTGAGAGCTGGCACGCAAGGGCATCGGCCTCACCGCCCACCGCGGTGCCCATGGGGAATCCGACAGGCTTGGAGCTCGCGGAAGATCCGGTCGAGCAACTCGCGGCTTTGCAGGAGTGGGGGCAGTTCCTCACAGTCGCCCGCGCCGGTACGCACAAGGTGACCGGCCGCCGGCTCGGTGCCGCCGTCGAGGTCGTCCCCGGGACTGTCACATTCTTGGTCTCGGCCCTCGGCCGAAGGCTGCTTCATCGTATCGCACACCTCTGTGTCTGACAGGCAACAGTCAGATATCGTGTCCGCTCAACTCCCCAGGGCGGCCAGGATGGAGGGCCATGCGCGGTGCAACTCCCGTCGCCAATAGCGCCAGGTGTGGGTGCCGGTCCGGTACAGATGCGCGGTGACGTCCACGCCCGCCGCCCGGAGCCGTTCGGCAAAGGCAGCGTTCTGCTGGTAGAGGGCCGCCTCCAACAGCCCCGCCAGAGGGGGGCTGTTCTTGTCCAGGCGGCCGGGTTTCCCTCTGGCGGCGGACAGGTACACCTTTGTGCCGCGGAATTCGTCGATCATCCGGCTGGGGTTGTGGGCGTTCCAGATGGCTCTTTGGCCCTGTGGGTCGCCCCATAGCCGCCGCGGGTCCACACCCTCGCGTAGGCAGATGAGGGTGATGGCGGATTGCGTCAGCGGGTCCGAGACGTCGACAGCACCGCTGAAGGATCCGGCGAAGCGATAGGCGCCTGGGTGCCGTGCCGCGTAGTCAAGTGCGCCCAAGCCGCCCTCGGAGATGCCCACAACGGCCTGCGCTTCCGTCACACGGTTGCCGCCTCGCAGGATTTGCGGGAGTTCAACGGTGTGGAATGTCTCCCATCTCGGGCCGCCTGGATGCCCGAAATTCCACCAGTCCGTGTAAAAACCTGCGCGCCCGCCGTCCGGCATCACCACCAAAACATCGGACTTCGCCGCGAGCCGTTCGACGTCCGTCTCACGGGTCCAGGAGGTGTAGTCGTCGATGGCGCCCTGCAGCAGATACAGGACAGGGAAGGAACGGTACGGATCGCGCAGCCAGCTTCGGGGGAGAAGTACTCGGACGGGGACCGATTCGCCCATGGCCGGGGAGTAGACACTCAGATCGATCGTGTGCGCGTCGATCCGCCGGACGTCGCTGACGAAGGCACCGTCGTCGGCTTCTCCCGAGGGGAATGTGCGCGCGGCCATGAGCGCTCTGTGTGAACCTGCGGCCGCGGGAACCATCGCCGAGGCTGTGGCCGGGGCGATGGCCAGGCAGGCGACGAGAAAGGCACGGGCAGATTGCCGGCCGGCCCATGCAAGCCGACCCTCTACGGCGAAGCGGCGCCCCCGCCGCCCGCTTTCTGCGGCAGGCGGACAAGGGAGCAGCGGCCCGTGTGTGGTGTTGCCGCTAACGCGTGAGGGGGCCGGAGCCGTTGACGCAGGGGCGCGCAGCGGGTGTGGGATCGGTGAGGTCATGGCGATCGCTGCATCCGAAGAAGGGGCTGGGGCGGAAAGCGGCGACAGTAGTCCGGAATGGCATGGCACAGGTTGCTGACGCCGCGTGGTTCATCGGCGGCTTTCAGTAACTGCCAACACCTGTCGGCAGGTGGTTCGTTGTCGGTGACGACCGGTGAGTCTGGCCAGGTGATCGCGATGCAGGCGTACCGGTTTGTGCTTGACCCGGTTCCTGCTCGGGCCGTACACGCTGACGTGTCATGCCGGTGCGGCTCGCGGCGTGTGTTCGCCAGACGGCCGTCGGGACCTCAGGAGAGCTCCTGCAAGCTGGTGACAAGATGCCGTGCGATGACGGTTACGTGTGGCGGATCGATCATCGTCAGGTGATCGCCTGGCACCGGGACGACTTCCAAAGAAGGGCACAGCGGTGCCCAACCCAGGTCGGTTTCGTATCGCAGGTATCGCGGGTCGAGTGCCGTGGTCAGCACTTGGGCCTCCTGCGCGCGGTAGAGCACGACGTGGCCTGCGTACGGTTGCGGCTGGTAGTGCTCGCCGATCCGGGCATCGATGTAGGAGGTTCGTTGGTGTTCCAGAATGCCTGGGCTCATGTCGAGTCCGGTCTCGGCGACCAGGCGCATGACGATCTCGATCTGGTCGTCCTCGGCCGAGCGTGCGAGCTCCTCGTAGGGCAGTCGCAAGGGGCGGCCGTAGGTGATTTCGATGTACTCCGCGAACCGTTTGAAGCGTTCCAGCACCATCTCCTTCGAATCCGTGCCTGGCAGAGCTGCCGGCAAGATGGTGTCAATGAGGCCCAGGTAGTCCACTGGTTCGCCTGCGTCGTGCAGCCGCGAAGCCGTCTCGTATGCCAGGCAGCCGCCGAAGGACCAGCCGAGCAGCCGGTAGGGGCCGCAGGGCTGGATGTCTCGCATCATCTCCAGGTAGTGCTGGGCTTTGTCCTCCATCGACGCCAGCGTGTCGACCCGCTCGAATCCGTATACGGGCTGGTGTGCCGGCAGGAGGTGGACGAGCGGACGGTACACCGAGGTCGGCCCGCCGGCAGGGTGGAATACGAACAGTGGGGCAGTGCCGGTCCCGTGATCAGCAGAACGCAGGACACGCAGTGTGTCGCTGCCCTCGCCGTTCACCGCTGGACGGATCAGATCGGCGATGGCTGCCACGGTGGGGTGGGCGAGAATCTGCTGGCCGGTGATAACAGGTGACGTGGCGTCGAGCCGATGGTGGATACCGGCTGCCAGTGCATCAGCGACAGACTCGTCGCCGCCTGCGGCTCTCAGGTCCTGGTGGAGGCTTTCAGGTCGCCGGCCCAGGGTTTTCTCCCACACTCCCGCGACCAGTCGCTCGGAGGCGTCACGGGGTGCGAGCGTCGTTGGCAGAAGGGGGCGCACGCGGTCAGCCGGGGAGATAGCCGCCGCAGCCGCTGCGCCGAAGTCGCAGCCTTCGCCCCGCGGCGAAGCAGACGAGCCAGGACCGCCGACGTCGGCTGTCTGCGCCATGCTGTGCAGGTCGAGGGCGGCAAGTAGTTCGTCGCCCAGGTCCTCCAGGCTGGCGCCGCGCAGCAGCAGTGTGCTCGGCATCACGATGCCGAAGTCCTGCTGCACCGCATTGCGGATGCGCACGGACATGAGGGAATCGAGCCCGAGTGTGGTGAGCGGCACGGAGCTGTCCATGCCCTCGGGCTCGTAGCCCATAACGGCCGCGGCGCGCTGGCGCAGGCGTCGGCGGGCCGCGTCTGCCGCCCCGGCGCCCAGGGCGTACAGCGCCTCGGGGCCGCCCCAGGTGTCGTCGCTGACGGCGCCGCGCAGCAGGTCGGTGAAGAACGGGAGGGATTCCATGCCGGGAAATGCCTGCACGGCCCGGCGCGTATCCAGCCGCAACACCCCGGTGTGAGGGCGTTCGCCCGCCAGCAGAAGCTGCAGCGCATCCAGCCCCTGGTCCGGCCTGATGGGGTGGATTGCCAAAGCTGCTGTGTTCGGCGCTGCGCCGATCTGGGCCCAGGCTCCCCAGGCGATGGACGTCGCGGGCATACCTTGCGCGCGGCGGCGCAGAGCATGGGCGTCAAGCCAGGCGTTCGCCGCGGCGTAAGCGGCCTGGCCGGGGGAGCCGAGGAGGGCAGCCGCGGAGCTGAAGGCCAGCCACCAGTCGAGGTGGTGTCCCATGATGGCCCTCTCCAGCCGGAGGGCGCCCTCGACCTTCGGCCGGAGCACCGTGTCGATGTCGTCGGGGGTCAGATCGGTCAGGAGGCGGTCATGCAGCACTCCCGCAGCGTGGGCGACGCCACGCAGGACATGCCCCTCCGCCATCGCCGTCGCGACCATGCGCGCCGCGACGTCCGGGACGGCGACGTCCCCGAGCACGACCTCTACCGAGGTGCCACGGGCGCGCAAACCGTCGAGGACGTCCTGGGTCCGCGGGGCGGGCGGGCGGCGCCCGCCCAGGACGAGCCGGCCGGCGCCGCGTTCGGCGAGCCGCTCGGCGGTGGCCAGCCCAAGTCCGCTGAGACCGCCGGTGATGAGGTAGGCGCCGTCCGGGCGGGCGAAGGCGGCCGCGGTGGCGTCGGGCTGCGGGTCTGCTGGAGTGAGGCGGGCGACGAACCGGGTGCCGCCGCGCCAGGCGACTTCGTCTGCGGCGCTGTCCGCGAGCAGCTCGCGAACGAGGTCGTCGGCAACACCGGCAGCCCGGTCGACGTCGAGCATGCACGTTCTCAGGTGGGGATGTTCCAGGGCCAGGACGCGCACCAGTCCGCGTAGACAGGCTCGGTCGGGGTCGCCGATCTCTCCCGCTGTCACCTGCATCGTCCGCTCGGTCACCAGCCATAGGCGGGGGGGTGAGGCAGCCGTGGACCGGGCGGCGAGGTGACGGGCGACGTCGGCGGCGGCCAGGACTGTCCCCCGGGCGCCGGCGGGGCCGGCGGGCTCGGTGAAGAGCAGGACGACACCGGCCGGTGCACCCTCGGTCTGCTCGCACCAGGAGCGCAGGATACGTTCGCTGGTTTCCTGGTGGCAGTGGCGGGCGGTGACCGTGGCCCCCTGGCGCTCGAGCGCCGCGCCGAGTGGGGCAACGTAGCGGTCTGTTGTGCCGGATGCCTCGTCGCGTCCGGTGGTGAGGATGAGCCATTGGGCCGGAGGATGTTCGGCCGCGGGGGGTACCGCAGCCTTGTCCCAGAGGATTTCGTAGGTGGTCTCCCGAAGCGGCAGCGGTACCTCGCTCGGCTCCAGGGCACGCAGAGTCAGGCCCCGCACATCGACCACCGGGTGGCCGTCGCCGTCCTCCAGACCCACATCCCAGCGGCTGTGCACCGGCAGTTGCCCGCGGTCCTGCGCCAAAGGTCCGGTCGCCTCGGGGGGAAGTCGACGCAGGCGGCTGGGGCCCCGCATCGTCCCGTGGCGTCCTACACGCAGCGAGGCGACCGAGACAGGCATGATCTCCTGCACGGCGGCTGCCGAGGACTGGCCCTCCGGCTGCTGTGGCCCCGCACCGGCTGGCATCCCGGCGGTGATGGGCGCGTGCAGGCCGGCATCGAGCGGCTCGGACAGTGCCGTGATTCCGTCCCGCTCCAGCAGAGGTCTCTGCGACGCGGCGGCGTGCCGGGAGGCGACGGCGCGGCCGGTGGTGGCGGGTGACTGCGACGAGTCGGCCACCACCACGGCCGAGGCGTGACATAGCCAGGTGCCGGCCGCGGACCGTGTGTGAAGACGGACTGCGGCACGCAGGCGGTCGAGGGGATCCCACACGACGGTGACGGGCGTGCTACCGGACAGGGGCAGCAGGTGGTCCAGCGCCAGGTCCTGGACAACGACGCCGTCCGTGGACACCCCTGTGGCTTCTCCCGCCGCGGCAAAAATGATCTGCGCGCAGGCCGCGAGCGTCATGACCGCCGTGCCGTGGACGGGCCGCTGGATACTGTTCCATCCGTCGGTGCCGACGTCGCCCTGCCACAGGATGCGACTGGTGCCGGGCACGTCCACGCGCAGGCCGAGCAGCGGATGTCCGTCCGCGCGCGGCCTGCGAGCCGCCCCGCGGCCCACCCAGTGGCGTACGTGGCGCCAGGGCCAGGTCGGCAAGGCCGTGCGGCGGCCGGTCGGCCACAGCAGGTCGGGGCGGCGTTGGGCGCCGGCCAGGTGGAGCGCGGCCAGACTGGCGCGCAGAGCCAAGGGTTCGTCGTCGCCGCGGCGCAGTGTGGGCACCACGAGGGTCTTCGTGCCAGCGGCTTCCTCGAGTGTCTCGCGTACCGGCAGGGCGGCGATCGGGTGGGGCGAGATCTCCACGAAGATGCTGTGGCCGTCCGCCGCCGCGGCAGCCACGGCATGCTGCAGCCGAACCGGTCGGCGGGCGTTGGCGCACCAGTAGCCGGCGTCGGGCGCGCCGGTCGCGTGCGGGTCCTCATCTACCGTTCCGTACCAGCGGATGGTGGCCGCTGCGCCGCGGATGCCCGTAAGGGCGTCGCGCAGGGCCGGCAGGACGGGGTCCACGGCGGCCGAGTGGCCAGCGCCGTGCACGTCGAGCACGTGGGCAGAGCGGCCTGCCTGCTCCAGTTCGGCGACAAGGCGGCCGACTGGTTCCGCGGGACCGGCGACCGTGCATCGCAGTGGCGAGGCGTATACCGCAACCTCCACGCCGGGGAACCGGGCCAGGGTCTCAGCGCGCAGCTCCTCGGGCAGCTCGATGGAGGCCATGGCACCGGTGTGGGCGCCATCGACGGTGGCGAGCAGTGCGGAGCGGCGCAGCATCACGCGCAAGCCGTCCGCCGCGTCAAGAGCCCCGGCGACCACAGCCGCAGCCACCTCGCCCATGGAGTGGCCGATGACCGCCGCCGGCTCGACGCCGTAGGCCTGCCACGTGCGGGCGAACGCCAGTTGAAGCCCGTACAGCAGGGGCTGAATGCGGTCCACAGCGGTGTCGGATACGCCGCGGGTGATCAGGTCACTCAGCCGCGTGCCCGCTTGTGAGGCGAAGACGGGGTTGAGGTCCTCCACCGCTGCGGCGAATGCGGCATCTTCAGCCAGCAGGCGACGGCCCATGCCCGGCCACTGGGCGCCATAGCCAGAGAAGACGAACACTGCCCCCCGGCCGGGGCCTTGTTCCTCACGCCCGGTCTCATGGGGGCCGACGATGCCGGGCTTGGGGCGGTCGTCCGCGAGTGCCAGCAGTTGCTCGGCGAGCGCTTGGCGTCCGCGTCCCACGACGGCCGCGGCTGCCGAGCCTCGGTGGTAGTGCCCCAGAGTGTGCGTCACATCCTCAAGGGATGTCTGTCGTCCGGCGGGGGCCGTCAGCCAGTGGGCAAGACTCCGTGCGGCTTCGCCGACCCTGTCCACGGATCGCCCGGAGACGACCAGGATGTCAGGAAGGCCGGCGTCCTGCTCCGCGGCATCCGGGACGTCCTCCGGCCGGACGGCTGACGACTCCTCTGCCGGGGGGGACCACTGCTGCACGATGGCGTGCGCGTTGGTACCGCCGAACCCGAACGCCGACACGCCCGCCAGCCCCGCTCTGTGCTGCCTACCAGGCCACGAAGTGGTCTCGCTGACGACCCGCAGGTGCTGGGCCGCGAAATCGATGTGCGGGTTCGGGGTGCGGAAGTGAAGGCTGGCAGGGATGGTGCGGTGGTGCAAGGACAGGACGGTCTTGATCAGGCCCACGATGCCCGCGGCGCCTTCCAGGTGCCCCAGGTTGCTCTTCACCGATCCCATGAGCAGCGGTCGCCCAGCCGGCCGCGCAGCACCCAGCACCGTGCCCAGGGCCCCGGCCTCGATGGGGTCGCCGAGCAGCGTGCCTGTACCGTGCGCCTCGACATAGTCGACATCGGCCGGGTCGGCACCGGCGTCGCGCAGCGCGGCGCGCAGCAGCGCCTCCTGCGCAGCGGGATTGGGCGCCATGATCCCGGCCGAATGTCCGTCGGAGTTGACTGCTGTGCCGCGGATGACGGCAAGAATCGTGTCACCGGCGCGCCGCGCGTCCTCCAGCCGCTTCAGCACGACCACGCCGCATCCCTCGCCGCGGACGATGCCGCCTGCGGCGGCGTCGAACGCCTTGCACCGGCCGTCCGGGGAAAGACCACCGGCCTGGTCGAAGCTCGCGGTGATCGCCGGGGAGAGAAGGACGTTGACCCCTGCGGCCATCGCCAGGTCGCATTCGCCACTGCGCAGGCTTCGGCACGCCTGGTGCACCGCGACCAGCGACGACGAGCAGGCGGTGTCGATCGTCATGCTGGGGCCCTGCAGATCGAGCAGGTAGGACAGGCGGTTCGCGGCGACGCTTGCGGCCGCGCCGGTAGCGGTCCAGGCGGTCACGCCGGTCACATCGGCCGTGGTCAGATGGCCGTAGTCCACGGAGCTGAGGCCGACGAACACTCCTGCCGAGGTACCGCGCAGGGACGACGGCGGCACGGCGGCGTGGTCGAGTGCCTCCCACGCCACCTCCAGCAGCAGACGCTGCTGGGGGTCCATCAGTTCCGCTTCGCGGGGCGTGATCCCGAAGAAGTCCGCATCGAACCCGGCGACATCCTCCAGGAACGCTCCCCACCGCGTCGTACGGGCGAGTGCCGCCGCGGTACCGGGCGACCCGTCGTCGAAATCCTGCCAGCGGTCAGAGGGCACCTCGCCCACGGCGTCGCCACCGGCGATCAGGTAATCCCAGAAAGCCTGCGGTCCCTCGATTCCGCCGGGCAAGCGGCAGCCGATGCCGACGACGGCCAGAAGTCCGCCGGGCTGCTTGGTGTCCGGCTGGGGTGCGTACGCCTCCGTGTGCGGGACAGGCGCCGACTCCTCGCCTGCGCCACTTCCCCTGGATCCGGTGGTCAGGCTGCGTGCCAGGTCCTCGACGGTGGGGTTCTGCCACAGCAGCGTGGCCGGCAGGCTCGTGCCGAGCGTCTCCTCCAACCGTCCTGAGATCGCGACGGCGTCCCGGGACGTCAGACCGTACTCGATGAGCGGGCGGTCGGCGTCGATCTCGTCGGGAGCCACGTCACACAGTTCGGCGACCAGCCGCCGCACAAGTGCGCGAATCCCGGCGTCATCTGCCGACGCCGGCGTGCCCGCCTCCGAGCTGCCCGGTCCTCCCCTTTCGCCCGCGCCTCCAGCCCCCGTCATGCCGTCCTGTCCTCAGCAGCCGGCTCCGCGTCCTGGGCGCTCTTCCACATCCCGCTCAGATAGCGTTCCCGGCAGGCGCGACGGGCGACTTTGCCGCTGGTAGTGCGGGGTACGGTGTGCGGCGCAGCGAGCACGAAGTCCGTGACGGACACCGCGTGGGCCGTGGCGACGGCGGCGCGCACCGCTCGGGCGGCGGTGTCGCGTACAGCCTCCGGATCGGTGATGTGCCGGGCATGCTCGGCGACAACAACGAGTCCCTCGCCGCCCTCGGTGGCCACCGCGAACGCCGCGACATGATCGCAGCGAATAGCCGGGTGCGCATTTTGCACCGTCAGTTCGATGTCCTGGGGATAGTGGTTGGTCCCATCGACGATGACCAGATCCTTGATGCGCCCGGTGATGTACAACTGCCCGTCGTACCAGACCCCCAGGTCGCCGGTGCGCAGCCACCCGCCGCCCCTACCTGACTGGCCGTCGTCCAACTCCGCGCCGAAGGCCTCCATGCTGGCCTGCGCCTGCCGCCAGTACCCGCGTGCGACATTGGGACCGCGGACCCAGATCTCTCCCACCCTTCCGTCCGGTTGCCGGCGACAGGACATCGCATCGACGACCGCGACCTCCTGGTCGACGGGACGGCCGCACGCGACAAGTTCGGTGACGGGTACGCAATCGGCCGCTGTGGTGGCACGTGCGACGCCTCCCGCCAGCAGGTCCCGATCGAAGGCGGTGACCCGTGGCCGCTGGCCGTGCGGCGAGCCGGAGACGAACACCGTCGCCTCGGCCAGACCGTACGACGGACGCATGACCTCCCTGCGCAAACCACAGCTTTCGAACGCCTCCTGGAAGCGGTCCAAGGTCACAGCCCGGACCGGCTCACTACCGTTGATCATTACCGACGTCCGGTCCAGGGAAAGTTCCCGCCGATCCACATCAGCCACGCGCCGTGCGCAGTAGTCGTATGCGAAGTTCGGCGCGGCGGTGACAGCCCCCGCGTACTGGGACAGCAGCCGCAGCCACCGCACCGGCTGCTGCACAAAAGCCATCGGATCAGTGATCACCGAATGGACGGCGCCGACGACCGGAACCGCGACCATCAGGACCAGACCCATGTCGTGGTACAGCGGCAGCCAACCGACCACGTGATTGCAGTCCCGGCGGATGTCGTACGCCTTTGCGATGTGCCGGGCGTTGGCGACAACGTTGGCATGGGTGATCTCAACACCGGACGGGCTTCGTGTCGACCCGGAGGTGTACTGAAGGTAGGCGCAGTCCTGCGGCCCCGGCTGAACACCGGCAAGCTCCTCCTCAGCGCCGGGGTCCCGATCCAGTGCAAGATCGTCAACAGCGAGCACAGGTGGGCCGCCGCAAACGGCTCTCGCAGCACAGAAGTCCACCACCAGCTGCCGCTGGGCACGCGTCGTGAGGATATGTGTGGGACGCGCATCATCCAATGCGGCGGCAAGCTTGTCGGCATGGCCGGGAAGGTCGGGGGGGAACAAGGGCACGGCGATCGCCCCGGCACACATGGCCGCGAGGAAACCGATCACGTAGTGAGGGCCTTGCGGGGCCAGGACAGCCACCGGCTCGGCTCCGGCACCGGCACGGCGAAGCGCCGCGGCCATCGCCCGTACCTCACGGTCGAGACGCGCCCAGGTGTGCGCGGCAGGTCGCCCGGTGCCGTCAACGGCGAAATCCACGAAGGTGAACGCGGGGAAGTCCGGGGTCTGCGCCGCGGAACGGGCCAGATGGCCGATGAGGGTGTCCTGCTTCATCGCCGACGCATTCATGCGTCCATGGTCACGTTCATCGAGGCTGGACAACGCCAATCCCTCCAACTGGGTCGGGGGCTTCGGAACCCCCTCCGCACGAGCCATGGATGAGATGCAGAGAAGAGGGTTTCGATCCCGCCGTCCGGGCATAACACGCGGACCCCGTTACCGTTCGGGACCGTGCGAATCCTGAGTATAGGGGAAACCGGATGCCCCACTGGAGAGTTTGCTGCGTGTCGCATTGCTTCCTGATGCGGAGAGAGTCACTTGAATGTACTACGCCCCATGGCAGCGCCCCGCCAAATGTGTCGGCACTGCGTGAACTACCCGGTATGCCAGGGAGTCTCTGGATTTACATCCGGACGCCGTACGGCAGGGCCGAAGTAATTCAGTCGATAGCATGCGAAGCGGGGCCGCAACGTACCCGAGCGGCGTACGCCGAGCTGTCGAGCCTGCGGCAGACGTGCTCGCCCGAATCAAGAGTCAGGACCTCATGAGTCAGCTGCGCGGTCCTTGTGTCCTGACGGCGCTCGCCCTGGTTGCATTCATGACTGTGCTGGACAGCATCGTCCTCAACGTGCCCCGCATTCAACGAGACCTCGGGCTTGGTCTTTCCGACCTCGAATGGGTCGGTGGTCTACCCGCCCACCTTTACCAGCCTGCTGTTGGTGGGCGGCCACTGGGGGATGCATGGGGAGCGCCGACCGACACTGGTGACGGGCCTCGCGGTTTCACAGCCTCCTCGCTTCTGTGCAGCCTCGCGCACAGCGGTACAGCTCTGACGTTCTATCGGGCCCCCCAGGGCATCGGAGCTGCCCTGATCCTCCCCGCCTCGCTGGCTGTGCTCACCCATGACGTCCCACCGCGTACCCGCAACATCGGTGTTGCGGTCTGGACGATCGCGCCGGCAGCGGCACTCGCCCTCGGGCCGGTGGCCTCCGGCCTTATCAGTCAGCGTCTCGGATGGCACTGGTGCGCACCGCCTCGGCGGCCTGCCGGTCAGTGAGGTTCTCCGCCTTCAGCAAGGGCGCCCCGTGGAGCACCTCAGGCCGGGCAGGAATCCGGTTCACGCACAGATTCGGCGTCCACCGCAGGGCTGAACGTCAACGCGCTGCAGAATTCTGTCCACCTGCGAACGCCAACGCCTCGGGGCCGGGGCCGCATTCACATAGCCCCGGCCCCATGCGTATCCTCAAAACGTAGTGTACGCGATGACTACTTATCGGGAGGGAAACGGCGGAAGGGCGTCGGATGCGGCGGCAAGGACCGCGATGAAGAGGCTGGCGCGAGGACCGATCGCCAGGCCCGGCAGCCCGAGCGATTCTACGTTGATGCCGTAGCCGCGGGTGCGGGCTATGATGAGCGGATCCGCCGTGATGCCCGCGATGTTCCTCAGGTGCAGCGGAGCCGGACCCGGCACAGCGATGGTGGATGAGTGCTGGTGAAGGCCCCCGGTGGCGGATGCCCCTTTCTGCCGGCATACCGGACAGGGACCGGCGCCGTCTCGGCCGCCGTCGTGACGCTGCGCCAAATTGGCATGAGGAACACTGATGCGGCGAGCAGCAGCGATTCGAACTAAAATGTAAACGTGGATATGGCGATTACTCGCGCATTGAGCTCCAACCGGTGCGTGAGGCACCGATTGGAGCTCAGTTGGTGACACGAGGCGGCGGCGTGTCGCCCGGTGGGCACTCACTCATCGAATCCCGCTATGCATGGCTCCGTGGAATTCGGGAGGCCGGATTCCCTAGAGGTAGGTGAAAGCGGCGGCGTTGCTGGTGCCCGCGGGGGCGACCACGGTGACCTCGACTGTGCCCGTTCCGGGCGGAGATGTCGCCAGGATGGCACCATCGCCGAGGACGGTGAAACTGGTCGCTGGCTTACTGCCGAAGAGGACTGACGTGGCAGCGGACAGGTGATTGCCGGCGATCAGCACCGGAATGCCGCCCAATGCCAATCCAATCGGCGGCACCAGGGCGAAGATGACGGGTGCCGATGGGGCCTGGTAGGTGTAGGTGAGCGAGTTGCTCACACCCGAAGATGTGGTCACCGTCACCGGGACGCTGCCCGTGCCTGCCGGGACAGTTGCCAGAATGGCACCGTCGAATTGTACGGTGAAAGTGGTGGCCGGTGTAGTGCCGAAGAGGACCGACGTGGCACCGGAAAGCCCAAAGCCGATGAGCGTGACGGTGTTGCCCCCAGTGGTTGGGCCCTGTGCGGGTACATCCGCGAGAAGGATAGGCGCCATGACATTCCCTTTCAGAGTGCTGGATCGCCTGAACGGTTCCCCAGACCGGGGCTCGTTGATTTAAAAGTAAAATCGGCCGCCACCGAAAGGCAATGGGTTGTTTCAAAGTTGATGGGTTGTCAGGTCGCGAGTAGGGGTTAATGCTATTGTCGTTAATGCGCGGGGGCGTGCAAAAAATTTCGGACGCAACCGGCTCCCGAGGCGACCTGCAGCGGATGCGCGACATCGTCCGCCGCTTCCAAACCAGCCACGGCATCACCCGCGCCGCCTTCACAGGCCTCCCCCCGGATGGAACGAGGGTCCTTGGGAAGTTCCCCAGGCTTCGCATAGGGGCGGGTTCCTCTGGCGTCCCTTCTCGTGGCCCCAGATCTCTCTTCGCTGCGGTGATCACGGATTCTGTCCAGAGCGAGAGTTGGCGCACGACCAGGCTCTGTCCGACCTGGCCAAGGGCAAGCTTCGCTCCAAGATCCCGCTGCTGCGCAAGGCGCTGGACGGACGTTTCGGCCACGTACACGCGGTGCTGGTCGCCGAGACCCCAGCGAAGCTGGAGTACCTGGACGAGGTGATCGTCAGCCTCAGCGAGCAGATCGGCCAAGCACTGGCGACGCACCTGGCCCCGATCGAGCTGCTGGTCACGATCCCCGGGATCGGTCTGCGCAGCGCGCAGATGCTGGCCGGTGAAAATCGGGACGGACATGAGCCGCTTCGGCTCGGCCAAAGCGTTCGCCTCGCGGGCCGGAGTCTGCCCCGGCAACTGGGAGTCGGCCGGCAAGTCCCGCGCCGGCCGTTCCCGCAAGGGCCCGAAATGGCTGGGAGCCTGCCTGCACGCATGCGCCATGGCCGCGATCCGCTCCAAGGACACATACCTGCACGCCCAGTACATGCGGCTCAAGCCGCGCCGCGGTCACGCGAAGTCGATCAAGGCCGTTCAGCACTCCATCATCGTCTCGATCTCCCACATGCTCGACAGCCGCCAGCCCTACCGCGACCTCGGTGGCGCCTACTTCACTCAGCTCTACTCACCCGAACGCCTGGCGGCCCATCACCTCGCCACACTGCGCGAACTGGGCTGTGAGGTCACAGCCAACCCTCCCGCGGAGCGAACAGGGTGGATGGCCACATCCGCGTGCTTACCGACGCGCTCGCACAGATCCCGGGCTCGTCGGCCGCGAAGATCCTCATCCGGGTGGATGGTGCAAGGGTGAGGTCGACTCGATCCGCAGCCAGCGACGGCGGGCGTGATTGGCGAGGCGGGCGGGCAGGTGGTAGAGGCGGAAGCGCATGGTGTCCGGCTCGGCGCCGGCTAGGCCGTCGATGTCATGCAAGGCCAGCAGCCGCAGCCACGCGTCGAGATCGGCAGCAAGGTTCGCGGCGAGCACCCATCCGCGGTTGACCTCCCATGAGCTGGAGGGCAGATTACCCAGACAGTGGGGAGGCGGCTGGCCGCCCTGCCGGCCGTCACCTGATGGCCGACCCAACATCCCCGACAAGGCGCAGGAAGAAGTACCCGCACCACCTCCGCGTGCCGTGGAACCCAGGCGCAGTCGCAGCGACACGCGAAGGCCCACCATCCAGACCCGCCGTCAGCACTTAGGAAGATCATCAACATAGTCACGGCGTTGACTTCAACGGCACCGTCCATACGCCGTTGCGGCTGCCGTGTGGGCGGGGCTTCATGCTGCCTGCCCGCGTCTCCGGCCGATTGGCCGCTGGACTTGCCCGACGCGGGACCCGGACCGGGGGCTCAAGTCTCGTAGGCCGTCCGCCCAGGCCACTGCGTGTCAGCCTCAGGCGGGACGGACGTTCGAGGCCCGGTTGGTGGTGGGGTCGCCGCGCTGTGGCTCGACGGGCTTGGAACCTGTTGCGGCCTGCTTGTATGGAATGGCCTCCACCGTAATCAGCGCTGCGCCCCGCCGCTCGGGCGACAGGGCACAGCGGTCGGAGGACTCCACGTCGCGGTTGTCCGCAGTCCTCCGGGCGAGCGCGGGGGCGGAGAAGAAGGCGCCCTCGGCCCGGCCGTTGTTGTTAGCGGTTGAGGCAGACCTTGCCGAAGGCTCGGTTGAGCAGGCCAACCGTATTGAAGCTGTTACCGCAGATGTTGATCGGCATGTCGATCGGATGCTGGAAGAGATTTCCCGACAACACGCCGGGCGAGTAGACCGCGGCTCCCCATGTACCGGTGTCGGCGGCGGCGGAACCCGCGGCGGCGATGACGACCGCACCTGTGGTGGTGACGAAGGCGACCGCCTTGGCAATACGGGACATCTGTGAACTCCATCATGTAAGGCGAATGCTGATCAGCATCCCCAGGTCCTGACACGTCTCGGGGATTCTGATCTACCGTGAGGCGGCCGTTTCGATACGACCTTGCGGCTATTCGTATGGCATATTCCACTCGTTGTGGCGTACTGCTCTCCCGCAGGCGAGGGAAAGGCGGAGGCGGCTGGGCGTCGGGGTGTTGCCGGCCTGTGGCCACCGAGGGGCGGCGGGCGGTTTGCGGAGAGCTTCGACAGCTGGCGCTCGGCGGCATCACCGTCCCGCTCAGCATGTGCGACACGGTCCCCAGCCCGCTGCTGTCCGCGGCGAGCTGCCTCAAGCTGCAGCGCGAGCTCTTCGACCTGCTGCGCGGACTCGGCTGCGCGCTGCTGTGCATCGCGCAGCCGCTCCTCGCACGCCGCCAGCTCGGCCACGGCGGCCCGCACCGCCCGATCCGCCCGCCCGTCGGCCTGCGTCGCCTCGGCGATGGCCCGCTCGCGTGGTCGGTTCTCCGCCCGTTCCCCCGCAGCAGGGCGGCGCTTTGACAGCCCGTGGGGTGCCGGACGGTGGGGGCCGGGGAGTGCATCTGGGGCGCGCAATGCCGTAGTGAGCCGCGCTTGCGCTACCTGGTCGGCGGGTGCCGACGAACCGCCACGTGTCGGCATCGGGGACGGCGAGGAGCAGGCACCGCACCGTGGAGGCGCGGAGCCCGCCGGGTACCAGCCGACGATCGTGACGCCCGCCGTCTGCAGATGCTTGCCCTTGATCCACGACGCTGAGCGTTTCCCCGGGGAGTATCGCGAAACGAGTCGCTTGGCGATGTTGCCCTCAAGGCGGTGCTCGCGGGTCCACTCCAGCGCTTCCTGGACTTGCCCGGGCCAGTACGGCGGGATGCGGATCCGGTCGGCGTCCCATCGGAGCTGCTCGAGCAGGGACCGGCGGGCGAGGTACGGCACATCGCGTGGGGGATCGCCTCCATCGCGGCGCTGCGGGGCCTGGGGCGCCGCGCCATCGTCGGAGCACAACATCACGGTCAACACCGACAGCTGATCATCCATAGGCCGCACACCATTGCCTTGCCTGGTGGTCGGAGGCGCTCAGGTGGAGGCGGGGGAGTACATCGCCGCGAGTGCCAGGATGATCTCGTACGTCACCGCCCAGTCGGCGACATTCCCGCTCTCGATGCGGCGCATGACCTGTGCCATGGCGCCCATGTCCTGGCGTTGTACGGCGCTGAGGTAGTCGGCGACGTACGCGGAGATCACGGCCCTGTCGGTGGGCGGCCGGCGACAGGGCGCATGCGGGACGAAGCTGCGGGCTCGCCGCGCGATGGAGTCAAACTCCTCACCAATCAAGGCCAGTTCGGGGCAGACCTTGCTCAAGACGTTGCGCACCTCGGCCGGAGCGTGGTCGGTGATCTGCTCGGCGAGCACGAGTAGGAGGTATCCGATGCCGACGGCACCGAGGCGGTCACGCACGAGGAACGCGATGCGGTCGGCCTTGGTGTTCTCACCGGTCGCCACGCGGCGGATGATGGCCACGGCAGCGGCGCGCACCGTCCTACGGTGCGTCTGTGTGAGCTTCACCGGTTCAGGGCCGCACGGCGCCGTCGGCTCAATCAGCTAGGCCTGGCGGTTGTGGGGTGCGGCGGATGCGGTCGATGGCCCCGCGTACGTCGCGCTCTCGGTGTCGTCCGTTCTCAGCCTTGGCGGTCGCCGTGCCATGCCCGGGACCGCGGCTGAGGGTGCGCGGCCCACAGCGGGCGGTCCGGGACGCCTCGGCAGCAACTGGCCCCGTCGGCGCATGAGCGCTGGTAGTTGTGGTGGCAGTTGGCTGCCGAATTTGATGATCTTCGAGCGGAACCGATTCCTGGAGTCGCGTCGGCTGCCGCCTTGCCCTCGATAGCCGTCATGAGTGAACTTCAGCATTCACCTATTTGGTCGATGTTCGTGTGCAGTTGAGCAGTGCGCCCGTAATCTACCATCAGACATCCCTCCTGATCCGCGCAGCCGAACTCGCATACCGGGAAGTAAACGGGAAAGGTGGAAGTTCAATGCTCAACGCCAAAATGAAGGTTGGGTACATCGCCGCAACAGCGGCGCTGACCGCAGCGGGAATCCTCGCGGGAGCCGGCAACGCCGCAGCGGATACCATTACCTGCTCGGACACTCTTCCGGCGCACACCAACGGAAACATCGCCAACGACGTACCGCAGCAGACCAACAAGGATCTCGGACAGGTCGCCGATTTGCTTGCATGTACCGTCAAGCAGGCAAACAATGGCCTCAACGGCGCGGACAATGATCAAGTTCGTCAAAATCCCTTGGCGACGCTGACAACGCGGTGACATCAAGGGAGGACCATTGCCTCACTGACAAGGGTGTTACGTGCATGCTGACGTGGGAGAAGGCATGATGTTCCGGGGTTGTGTGGGTCCAATGCCCCCACGGAACCCCGGAACGCCACAGATCCTGGCGGCGACCTGCATCCTCCGCGGAAGAGCTACCGCGACTCCGTAGAAGCCATTCGCCGACCAGAAGATCGTCAACCACTCCTCGATTCAGCACCGGCATCCACGTGAGTGCGGGCAAGCGGGCCGGACACTGCGGCTATTGGCGACAATCTACGACTGGCCTGCCGCCGCGCCGGACTGATCACCCGAAAGCGGCGCTCAACAAGCCTGGCCGCGACCGGGCCGTCTGCTGGAACCGAAAGACGGCAGTCCGTCGCCCCTCATGCGCCGCGTACAGCGGTGAACGTGTCGAACGTTTCTTCGATAAAGGAGGATGTATGAAGCGTAAAAAAGGCGTGCTCGTAGCCGCCCTTGCAGCGATCGTAGCCCCTCTGGCCGCCACACTCCCGGCATCGGCCACGGCAGCGAACAACGGTCCCGTCCTTCCGGACAGGGATCCAGCACATCATCGCGACGCGGCCGACCATCGCCCGCCGCCATGGACACCCGGCTTCATCTACGTGGATCCCCAAAATACGATCGAGTCCGGCATCGATGGCCACGTCTCGTTCACCGTGTTCGGCCGTCACCTCCCCCCGGCCCAGGAATTCTCCCTTTCAAGCCCAAGCCTTGATGCAGCATGTAGCGGACTGCAATTCGGAAACCACGAGGTGCCGTCCGACCTCAACGGCCGCTTCAACTTCGCGGGCTTCGCCAGCGGCTGCCGACCTGGGGTCTACATGATTGAAGCGACCGAAGGTGCTGCGCGTGTGGCAGCGAAGTCCGCCGCTGCGATGTTGGCAGCGTCCGTCGGGCGGACGTACTTCGCGCGGGTCGTCGTCGAGCCGCCCCGCCCCTGAGAAATCTGATGCGGATCGACACACACCCCACCACTCCAGCTCATTCCTTTGAAGGTGCCCTACTCCGTGCCGGTCAGGCACGACCCCCTCAACGGGCCAACGGACTCTCCTCGAGTGCGGCATCCGCCTTGCTCATGACCCCGAACTGTTTTCGACAGGGGTTTCGGAGCCACTCGAGCAACAAGATCGAGAACCGGTCTGCTCCGTCCGTGAAAGGGATGGAACAATCGAGTGACGTCTCCTGGAGTGGGAGCAGGACGCGGTTGCGGCGTGACTAGTCAAGGCCGAGAATCGTTGTGCTCAGGGAAGCGAAGCGCATTTCTCCTTGTTGCATCCCAGAGAAGCAGGCCCTGAACCTCATGGTTCCAGGGCCTGCTCCGTCCTCGGATGGGCACGAGGTGCGGTCCAGCGTCAGCGCGGCGACGAAGGAGTACGGCCAGCCAGGGATGATCTGCGCGGCCGCGCGGGACCGGCCGTGGACGTGGCAGAACAGCCGCTCCGGCGAGCAGGCGGCGTCCGATCGCAGCCACGGTGAGCACGATCCGCCCGCCGAAGCGCGGCAGAGGCTGCGATACCAGCAGGTCACGTAGGGCGTCAGTGTTGGGTCGGCCACGGTTCAAGGCCCCGTACAGCGAACCGTAGCCGCGCTGGTGCTCGGCGATCAGCGACAACTCGACCGGGGTCCTCACCGGGCCGTCCGCGCACAGCAGCGCGTCGGTCAGCTCGAAGAACGCATCTGCTCGCGCGGACAGAGCCCCGTAGAAGGCCGTCCGAAAGCGTGACAGTTCCGCGAACACGTCCCGTTCGCCGACCTGCGCCAGCACACTCATCACCACGGCCTTCCTTGTGAACTCCTATATTCGTCGCAGAGTTCAGGATCACGAGGAAGGCCGCCCTCGTACACAGGGATCACCCCAATGAGTGACCATACGACAGCTATCGATCGAGGCCGAGGTTAAGGATCAAGCTGAGGCCGCCGGGCGTCCCCTCGCCGACCTGATCGCAGGCCGGGTACGGGATACCGTCCCCATCACATCGGCGCTCACCCCCGGCCTGGTCGGCGATCCGGCAGGCGCGCATCGCGTGTTGGTGGATGCTGCGACGCGTGTTGGCCCGACCCAGAAGAGCGCGGCGGGGTGAACTTCGTGCGGATATGAGGGTGTGGGCTGGGGGGCAGCGGGTTCCGTCGGAGTGTAGCGCTGAGGAGAACCAGCCTGGCGGGGCACGGCTTCAGCGCATTCATTCATACTTCTCGTCCCGGGATCGAGTCGATGTGAAGATCGGCATGAAAAGTATCTTGAGTCCCGGGATTGTGTTGATCTGATAGACGGTCATAGCCTCTTTCCGCGACCCCTGGATGCGGCATCTTGGAGGTGAGGGAGGGGACAGTCATGCTCACCATTACGCTCAGCGCCTACCGTACGTTTCCGGCCAACGAGTACGGGCAGTCGTCCGCCGGCTGGCGACCTGGACTGACCGACGAGGAGGTCTGGGAGGCCGCTCGCGGCCGCTGGAAGCTCGGCATCCGCGCCGACAGCGAGCGGTTCGTCCTGTTCACAGCTGTGGGCATCGTCGTCCTGGCCGTTGAGATCGATGGCATCTCCGACACCGACCCCGACGGTCGGCGCACCATCAACGGCACGATCCTCAAGCCCGGCCACCCCGTCTACGACAAGTACGTGGGCGGCAAGGCGCCCGTGGGCAAGAGTCAGAACCCGGTCCGGTACTTCGACGCGCCCTTCGACCGGACGGTGTGCGCCTGCGGGTGTGGAACCGAGACCCCGACGGGGCGCAACTTCGTCGCCGGACATGACCAGAGGGCGATCCACGAGCGTATCGCCAAGGTCGGCGGGGTCGTCCCCTTCCTGGACTGGTTCGACAAGACGTGGGCCGAGTCCAAGTGAGCAACCGACGCTGAGTCCCGCGCCGGCACTGCGTGGGATGTAGCCATGCCCGGCAGCTCGGGCCACCCGCGGCCCTTCTTGTGTCAGCGGCGGCCCGCAGCTTCCTCGGCCGATCGCTGACGTTCCTGGGCTTGCTCCCTGGCCTGGCCAGAGCTGCTCCTGGGCTCATGCCCGGCGGCTGCGAACAGTCCGAACGCAAACCACGAGGCGCAGCCCCAGACGTCACTGCACCCAGGGCCTTACTCCCATCGCATCCCCAGCGCCGAGAGCTCCTCGACACGTTCCGGCGCCAGTCGGTCCTTGCGGGCCCGGCTGTTGGCGATGAACACCCCGAGCGTGTACCCGGTCCCCTCGACTTCTTCGGTATGCCGGTGGGGGACCTCCAGGTGGCCTTCCCGCTGCTGGTACTGGCGGGCGGCCGCCAGATTCGCTGCCCACTGCTGGGCGCGCGTACGTCGAGGCACCGCACGCGCCTGGTCGTCTCGTGCCGGGCCCCATTGTGACGGTCCGCCGCTGGTGCGCCAAGTTCGGGCAGGCGTACGCTGACGGGCTGCGCCGTCGCCGTCCCCGGCCCGGCGACAAGTGGCATCTGGACGAGGTCTTCGTGAAGATCAATGGTGAGCGGAAGTACCTGTGGCGGGCCGTCGACCAGGACGGGAACGTGCTGGACATCCTCGTCCAGGGGCGGCGGGACAAGGCCGCGGCCAGGCGGGCCTTCCGGCATCTGATGAAGAAGAACGGTGCGGTGCCGCGGTGATCGTCACCGACAAGCTCCGCTCCTACGGCGCCGCCCACCGGGAGGTCATGCCGTCGGTGGAGCACCGCTCCCACAAGGGCCTGAACAACCGGGCCGAGAACAGCCACCAGCCAACGAGGCAACGCGAGCGTGCGATGAAAGGCTTCCGCAGCACCGGCGGAGCACAACGCTTCCTGTCCGCGTTCAGCGGCATCTCACCCCACTTCCGTACCCGGCGGCATCTCCGCACCGCCGCCGAACACCGCTTCGAGATGACCATCCGCTTCACCATCTGGGACCAGGTCGCTGGCGCTATCGGCCGACCCGCCGCGGCCTGAGCACAGGGCCCGGCACCCGGTCCCACGACGCCCCCACGCACCGTCAGACGCCCACGCACCGAACAACGTGACAGTGCCCCCGCTATCCCTTCCGGTCGTATCTCGGCTGACCCCCAGTTCTACCTGATGGCTTACCCGTGCTTCCACGGCCCGCCTCAAGGGCGCTCCGCGTCGCCTTCAACCCGACCGCCACCGGTCCGGTCCTACCAGGCCACCGGCAGCTCGATCGGGAAGCGGCGGATCGTCTCCGTGTCCCAGCGCACCTCCTCCGGTGGGACCGCGAGCCTCAGCCCCGGGAAGCGTTCCAGCAGCCGACCGATGGCCACCTCCAGTTCCGCCATGGCCAGCGGTACGGCGATGCAGCGGTGTCCGCCCCAGCCGAAGGTCATGTGCGGCACGCAGGGCCGGTCGGGGTCGATGACGTCCGGGTCCAGGTAGCGCTCCGGGTCGTGGTTCGCCGGGTATGGCGGCTGTCCGGGCCAGTGGAGAACAGCTGGTGCACGTACTCCTGCATCCGGCGCCAGTCCTCCCGGGGAATGCCGAGCAGGTCGAAGATGGTCTGCCGGGGAAGCGGGTTCGACAAATGCTGCACCAGATCCGCCGGCTGCCCCTGCGCGGCCATCTCGTCGAGCAGGGTGTCCGCGAGCCGAATGATCGTCTGCCTCATCTGGTCCACGTGCCGCTGGGTGAACGCCTGGGACGCCAGGTGCCGCAGACGGCTGCTGTGCGGAGGGTCCATCACATTGATCGACTCCGGGGAGACGATGGGCTCCGGCGTCAGCCGCGGGTAGTCGGACCCGATGATCCCCGCCCGGCTGAACCGCTGGTCGGTGGTCACTTGGCGTACCCCGTCGAACCCGGTGACCAGCCAAGCGTCGGCGTCACCGTACGGCAAACGGATCCGGGTGAGGGAATCGCGGGCCATGAGCGCCGCGAGCGAGGGATCGAACTCCAGCCCCTTGCTGAAGTCGAACGGGCACGTGATTGCTTCTCTGCCAGGGGTCACCGCGCGGTTCTCCTTTTTCCAGCCGCCTTCGCTGCTCCATGCCCATGCGTTGTCGTCGCCCGGCTCGTCAGCCCCCGACCGGTACAACGTTGGTGGCGTCCACCGCGGCGCGCAGGCCCCGGGCGAGCCCGACGCCGTCCCCGACCGCCCAGAAGTGGATGAAGAACAGGCGGGGTTCGTCCCAAAGTCCGTGGCTGTACAGCTCGACGAGTTCGGCCCCGGCGCGCCGCAGAGCCATGAGGACGTCCTGGACCTCTCCGGCGATCATGGCGCAGTCGCCGTTGATCGCGGCCCGGCCGCCGCCCACCGGCTGGAAGTTGAACGCGGTGGTCGATCCCAGGCCCGAGGGCAGGACCAGGTCGCCGTCGATGACGGTCTCACGGCGGACGAAGGTGCTCTTGTAGATCCCGTCGTCGGCGCTGCCCTTGACGCCCAGCGCGGCATCGATGCCCGTAGTGTCCACGTCGATGGGCCGTGGCAGGCCGGAAGGTGCCGGGGACGGTGTGCCGGTACGGTCGAACGCCGCACGCAGGCCGCGCGCGATCACCACCGGGTCGTGGCCGTGCGCGTGGACGTGGACCCACCACACGTCGGGGATCTGGGCGAGCAGGTGCTTGTGGATCGCGGTCTGCTCGATCCCGTGCTCGTGCAGGACGTCGGTGAACTGCTGCAGTTCGCCCTCGGTAACCACCACATCGCCCATCAGCAGCGCGCCGCCGTCGGCGTAACGGACGAAGGCCACGTGCGACCCGAGAGCGAGCGCCGGTTCGACGACGACGCCGTGGGAGACCGCCACGAGGTCCCGGCGCGGAAGACCCGTGTGGTACATCAGGTTCCGCTTCATGTCGCCCGTCCGGCCCAGCACGTCGGCCACGCACGTCCAGCCCGACGGGGTGGTGGGCACCGGCTCGACCGGCCCGCGCCTCGTCTCCTTCGCCGCCTGGTCGGCCAGGGCCCAAGCGGGGGCCGGCGCCCTCGGCCAGCATCGGCGTCAGGGCGGCCGTGGCCAGCACCCGCCGCCGCGACGCACCCGCTCGCGGGTGGGTGTCCTGCTGTCGGTCCTCAGTCATCATGTGAGCCTCCTGGCGAGATGGAAGCACACAGGACAGCGAACACCCGCCGGCACCGCCACCGCTTGGGGCCAGGTGGGTGTGACTCTCATCGGTCCCTTCACTCTTACAAGCCCGAGCCTGGATGCGGCGTGCAGCGGGGACAAGTTCGGCAGCCACACGGTGACGTCCGACCTGAACGGCAACTTCAACTTCGCGGGTTTCGCGAGCGGGTGCCTGCCCGGAACCTACGTGATCGAGGCGAACGACGCCGCCGAGCTGGCCAAGCGGGCGGATCGCACGTACTTCGCGCGCGTCACTGGTGAGCCTCCTGGCGGTCGTTACGCCTCGGCAGGGAATCGTCTGGGTTATACGGCTCATCGGTGATGCGGCCGCGCCTGGCATCGGCGGGTACGGCGCTGTCATGTGCTGAGTGCGTGCTTTTGAAGCCGCATGCCAGGCAATGCCGTTGGGCTGCGTCCTGGTACCGCGAGCGCTCGTGGAAAGTGTTCGAAAAGCGGAGGCGAGTCCAGTCCGCGCGCTGCGGACGACGCGGGTGGCTACAGCACGGTGAACAGGTCGGCGGTAGCGAGGGCGCTTGGGCCGCCGGGCGCGGTGACGTTGCTGAGGCCGCGGTAGATGATGGGGCGGGTGACGCCGAACCCGTCGGCGATCTGTTGGACGGTGTCGTCGCCAGATTCGCACATGGGCCTTGAGTGTCGGAACGCGATTTTGGCGGCGGCGCTGATCAGGGTTCCGGCTCGGTCTTAGGCTCTTGGTCCTGGCCGGTGTCGGGCTCGCTGCCGCTTCCGTACGGGCCGAACGGCCCAAGCTCCTCGTCCCGGCGGGCGCCCAGGAGCAGGGCGTTGCCCTTCATGCGGTGCTCGTTCGGGATCACTGATCGGGCGCTTTGATCTGGCTCGGGAGGCGGCCCAGGCGGAGTTCTTGCAGGTCTGGGATGTGGTGGTGGAGCGTGTCCACCAAGGCGCCGAGAATCTTGGCGATGGACGTCATGGTGTTCTCCGGGTTGGGCAGCGTGGTGCGTGCCGCACGGGCGATCGCTGGCTCGGGCTCGACGGTGGTGGCTGTGCCCCGCCACCTGGGGCACGCACCAGGCGGCGGGGCACAGTGGTGGGAGGACTCCACGGCGCGGCTGGCCGCAGTCCTCCGGTCGGGTACGAGAGGAATGCGCAGCCTCTCGACGCGTCAGCGGTTGACGCAGGCGTTGCCCGCGGCGGGGTTGAGCACGCCGGTCTCATCGAGGGTGTTGCCGCGGAGGTTGATCTGGAGGTAGGTCGGCTCTTGAAGGAGGTTCCCCGACGCGACGCCGGGTGAGCCGACTGAGGCTCCTTCGGTGCCGGCGTTGGCGGTGGCTGTGCCTGTGGTGGCGATATGGCCGCACCTGCGGCGGTGGTGAGGGCGACCGCTGTGGCGATACGGGACATGGGTGGACTCCTTCACGTGACGGACGACATGCTGATCAGCACCCCCGGACAACCGGCGGCCTCCGGGGTGCTGGCCAACGACGCGGCGGTCGTTTCGGCACGGCCCCTGCGACTATTCGTGTGCATATGCCACACGCAGTGGCGAACCGCTCCCCCGAAGACGACCGCGAAGATCCGGGCTGCTTGAGTGCGCACCCGTGGGTGCGGCTACCGAGGGGCAGGCAAGGGCTTGCGGAGGGCTGGGGCGGCAGCGCCGAGGAGGTCTGCGAGCTGAGCTGCCGTGCGGGTCGGGCAACCGCCCAACTCGACATGGCCTAGCCCGTCGATGGTGGTGACTGCACGCAAAGACGGAAGCTTCACACCCACGAAGGCCAGGGCGGCCTGAAGCCTGCACGCCGCTTCTTCGGCAGCCTTCAAGGCGTCCCGTGCGCGCTGCTCCCGGTTTGCCTGCTGTCGTTCTCTATCTGTTGACGTTGGCATGGAATGCTCCGCATTGGCCTGTTTTCCGGTTTTTGGGAATGACGGGGTAAAGGTAAGGGCCTTGTGCGGGGCGACGCGATGGCGCGTTCTCGGTCACAGGCGCGCTCGGCCGCCCTTGGGCGGCGCCGGTTGCGTGACGTTCGTAGGACGAGCGCCGGGTTCGGCGCGCCGGGCTGACGGTGAGTTGCGCCTTTGAGCTGCGCCTTTGCGAGGGGTGCGGCGAAGAGTGTTGGCCAGTGGTTGACGTGATGGTGTGCGTTGTGCAGGGAGGTGTTGGGGCGCTGTTCCGGAGCGTCGCGATCCCCCGTCACTCTTGCGGGTGATGATCGACACACCGGCATATTGACGTAGGCGTATCGTGCTGGCGGCATGTTCGTTGAGCAGGTGCCCTCGGCTCGGGGAGGGGGCAGGCGGCTCGGTCCCCGCACGTCATGGTGCTCGCGGGGGCCGGGCTCCGCGTCTTCCTCGGACTCTGGCCCCTGCTCCTGCTCGTACGCGCCGCACCGGCCGGGTCGGTGCTCGCCAGGGGTGATGCCGGGCAGGACGCCGCCCCCTTGGTCGGGTGCGGTGGCAGTGGGATCACGACGGCTCCGCAGCCTTGCGGATCGCGCCGCCACGCGGGCGGAAGACCACCCCAGCGTCGGCGAGAAGGCGGTGCACGCCGCCGTAGGAGCGATCGGTCTGCTCGGCCAGGGCCCTGATCGAGGCACCTTGCGCGTACTTCGTCTTCAGTTCGGCGGCGACGCGGTCACGCTCGGGACCGGACCGAAGACGGCGGGCCGGAGACGTTCGGGACATGGGTTCCTCCCCTTGCAGGACGGCACGTGGTGACCATGATCCTGGGTGGCTGCGTCGGCGGCCAGCCCTTCCGGGTGGGCGGCCCAGCCCTCAACGCCCGGGTCAGTGAACGGGGACTGTGCATGACCGGGGAGTACAGCCACCGGCCCATCCGGCAACGTGAACGCGCATGAAGGGCTTCCGCTGCGTCGGCAGAACCCAACGGTTCCTCGCCGTATTCAGTGCGATCTCACCGCATTTCCGGCCCCGCCGCCACTTGATGACCGCACCCGACTACCGCACCGAGATGCAGCACCGCTTCACCACCTGGAACCAGATCAACGGCGCCACCGCCATGTCCGCCACGGCCTGATCCACAGCCCGCCACCCACCCCACCACGACCCGACACGCCCTCAACCGGCCAGCCCTTGGACAACTTGACAAGGTCGGACCGGCAGCTGCCCGGCAGGACGCGCGGGGACGATTGTTCAACGGTCACGCCTGCCAGTCCGCATATACTGCGGCGATTCCCTCGCGCAATGTGACGGCTGGCTTCCAACCGAGCCCGGTGAGGCGGGAGATGTCCAGGAGTTTTCTGGGCGTGCCGTCGGGCTTGGATGTGTCCCAGGCGATGCGGCCGCCGTATCCGACGACGGACCGTACGGTCTCGGCGAGTTGACGGATCGCGATATCCTCGCCGCAGCCGACGTTGACCGGCTCGTCGCCGTCATAGCTCCGTAGCAGGATTGCGCAGGCCGCGGCGAGGTCGTCGACGTGCAGGAATTCGCGGCGCGGGGTGCCCGAGCCCCACAGGGTTACCTCAGCCGCGCCGTCGCGCTTCGCCTCGTGGAAACGGCGGATCAGGGCAGGCAGGACGTGCGAGGTGGCGAGGTCGAAGTTGTCGCCCGGACCGTACAGGTTGGTGGGCATCGCCGAGATGTACGAGGCGCCGTACTGCCGACGGTAGGACTGAATCTGGACGATCCCGGCGATCTTGGCGAGCGCGTAAGCTTCGTTCGTCGGCTCCAGCGGGCCGGTGAGTAGCATTTCCTCGCGGATCGGCTGTGGGGCGAACTTCGGGTAGATGCAGGACGAGCCGAGGAAGAGCAGTCGGCCGACTCCGGCGGCGTACGAACCCGCGATCACGCTAAGCTGGATGCGCAGGTTGTCCTCGATGAACTGCACGGGGAAGGTGCTGTTGGCCATGATGCCGCCGACCCTCGCGGCGGCCAGCACTACCGCGTGCGGGCGGATGTCCGCCAGGAACCTGCCGGTCTTCTCGGCATCGCGCAGATCCAGCTGACCGCGGTCGCGGGTGATCACCTCATGTCCGTCGGCGATGAGCCGGTGGGTGACCGCCGACCCGACCAGACCACGGTGGCCGGCGACGAAAATGCGGGCACTCGACGGCAGCCAGACCTGCTCGTCTGCCCCGTCGACCGCCGCTGCAGGTGTCGCCTCCACGGCCGGCTCATCCGCCATGGCGGTGGTCGTGGTGGCCTCCGATCGCTCTTGCGGAGTCGGCGCCACCGCCGGCGAGGGGATGGTCGCTGATGGGTTCACCGATCGGACCGACTGGGCTCATCGTTGCGGACCGTTTCCATTTCCCTCTGCGGCATGACTGCGGCACCGTGAAAGGCTGGGAATTCGGCCGGCTTCGCAGTGGCCGGTAAGCGTATGCATATCCGTAGACTTTCCTCTCGCCTTTCACTGAAGCCATGTTCAAGACCGTGCCCAGGACGGGAGTGCCGCTACGCCGAAGGGCGTCCAGAGCAGCGACGACCTGGGTACGACCGGTGCGGGCAGCGCGGACCACCAGCACGTATCCGTCCACCACCTGAGCCATCGCCGCTGTGTCCGCGACAGGGAGCACCGGGGAAGTGTCGATCACGATGTGGTCGAACTCCTCCGAGAGAGTGCTGAGCATGGTGCGGAACTGCTCGCTGCCGAGCAGTTCCGTCGGATTGGGCGGCACCGGCCCACTGGTCAACACCATGAACGTGCCGGCTGACTGCAGCACCTGCTGCACATGTGCCTGCCCGATCAGACAGGTTGTCAGCCCGGCGTCCGGGACCAGACCGAGAGCGCGGGAGGCGGTGGGACGGCGCAGGTCCGTCTCGACCAGGCACACTTTGGCACCGGATTCTGCCATCGTGGCGGCCAGGTTGACCGCGACGCTGGTCTTGCCCTCGCCGGGAATCGCGCTGGTCACCGCGATTACCTTGAGTGGCCGGTCGACTTCCACAAATCGGAGGTTGGTACGCAACTGCCGGAAGCCCTCGGCGCGCAGACCGTGCATGTCGTCCCGTGCAGCCACCAACTGCCGGGAGTTGCGCGAGTCGTGCACGATTCCGCCGAGAACGGGCGGACCGTCCGCCGCGGCCAGGAAGGCGGCCAGATTCTGGCTGGTTCGCACTGAGGTGTCGAGCGACTCGCGCAGCACCGTGCAGCCGACGCCGAGGGCGAGTCCGGACAGCAGACCGAGCGCGAGATTGAGAAAAGGTCGCGGGGAGATGGGCGCGGCAGGCGCGGAGGCGGGCTCCGTGACGCTCAGTTTCACCGGCGAGACCTTTGCGCCGGTCGGCCTCTCCAACCCGCTGACCATCTCGGCGAAACGCTCGGCGACAGCGTTGCTGATCAGGCTCGCCCGACGCGGTGCGGTGTCGGTGACGGTGATGCGGAGCAGTACGGTGTCGAGCTTGGCCGTCGCTGTGATCCTGCGGGCCAGTTGCTCCGGGGTCATGTCGAGCTTCAGGGCCTTCACGACGGGCCGGGTCACCAGGGGGCTCGCCGCCATCTCGGCGTAGGACTGCACCCGCGCCTGGGTGAAGTCGTTGCCCTGATTGAGCTGGGATGTGTCGGTCCCGGCCTGGATGGACACGAAGAGCGTGGTGCTGGCCCGGTACTCGGGTGTGGCGGAGTAGGTGGCCAGTACGCCGAGCCCCGCGCCCAGCAGCGTCAGTGCAGCGATGAGGCGCCAGCCGCGAGAGAGGACCCGTAGGTAGTCGCGCAGATCCAAGATGTCCGTCCCCGGTCGGAGCCAGTGGGTGTGAATCACCACTGTATGGGCCGAATCGGATAAATGATGGTAGAAGACTACCAAATGATTAATTTTTGGTCGCCGGGTCCGTACGCTGACGGAATCCCATCTGACAGCCCACCAGTAGGGAGTGCGTGTGACAGCCAAGACAGCGCTCATCACCGGCATCACCGGCCAGGACGGGTCGTACCTTGCTGAGCTGCTGCTGCAGAAGGGCTACCAGGTACACGGAATCGTCCGGCGAGCCTCCACCTTCAACACGCACCGCATCGACCATCTCTACAGCGACCCGCACGACCCCGGGGCGCGCCTGTTTCTCCACTACGGCGACCTCACCGACGGCACTCGTGTCGCAGGCCTGCTGGAGAAGGTGCGGCCCCACGAGGTGTACCACCTGGCCGCCCAGTCACATGTCCGGGTCTCCTTCGACGAACCCGAGTTCACCGGGAACATCACCGGGCTAAGCACGACACGGCTACTTGAAGCCATTCGGGCGATCGGCCTGCCCTGCCGCTTCTACCAGGCGTCCAGCTCCGAGATGTTCGGCGCGACACCGCCACCCCAGCACGAGGGCACTGCCTTCCACCCCCGCTCGCCCTACGGGGTTGCCAAGGTGTACGCCTACTGGGTCACCCGGAATTACCGGGAGGCATACGGCCTCTACACGGTCAACGGCATCCTGTTCAACCACGAGTCACCGCGCCGCGGACCGACCTTCGTCACCCGGAAGGTGGCCACGGCCGCCGCCCGGATCAAGGCGGGTCTGCAGGACGAGTTGTACCTGGGCAACCTCGACGCCCGCCGCGACTGGGGCTACGCACCGGAGTACGTCGACGCGATGTGGCGCATGCTCCAGCAGGACGACCCGGACGACTTCGTCATCGCCACCGGCACGAGCTACAGTGTGCGGCAATTCGCCGAACACTGTTTCGCCCATGTGGGCCTCGACTGGCGCGACCACGTGCGCTTCGACGACCGCTACCTGCGCCCGTCGGAAGTCGATGACCTTGTCGGCGACGCTTCCAAGGCCGAGCGGATCCTCGGCTGGCGCCCGACCGTACGAGCGCCGCAACTGGCCGGCCTGATGGTCGATGCGGAACTGGCCGCTTTGCCGCAGACCACCACAGCGGACATCCCTGCCATGGCTGTGCCGTAACGGCGTGATCGGCGAGGTGCCTGCGTGCTCCTCAGACCCGAATCCGCAGGTAACCGGTGCCTTCGGGAGCTGATGGACGAACAAGTGCGTTCCTCGGGTTGAGATGATCGAGGGCGTCGAGTCCTGATCGTCCCTGCAAGAAAGGCACTCAGCGGGTGACCGGGGCTCCGCAGAAGCGAGGCTGTCCTAGTCCACGAAAAGGGGGTCTGATCTGCGGGAATGTGCTGCGACATGACGAAGGGGCGTGTCCCTAGGCGTTGGCATTAGTGCAGGTCAGCGGCCTGGACCCGTCAAGTCGACTCCGTGGCTGTCGCGTTGCAACTCACTACGCTACCGTCCCGAGCGCACCGCAGGGCCTGTCTTTGCGAGCATTCACTGAGTCAAGATGCTTGCATGCCAGGTCAATTCACCTGCCGAGAACCGTCCAAAGCGATGCGCTGAGCCGATGGCGGCAACGCGCTGACTGCGCGTGTCCCTAGTGCTAGTGACACGCCTCCGCCTAGATCAACATAGTATTCGTGCAGCCCTGCCGGCGGCTGCGGCGCCCACTCGGGCTCGGGGTGCGCACGCATGCCTTGAGGTCCTTCTTGCCGATGTCGAGTGCGGCGCACCTCTCGTGCTGCACGTCCATGAACCCCTCCGAAGGCCGTCGCGGTGTACTCGGGTGTGCCGTCCGGAGGGACCACAGGGCTGAAGAGTCTGGTCCACGTGCTCAAGCAACAATCGACCGATCCTGTCGACGATCCCCGACGCCAAACTGACACGACGAGCTCACAGGCATCACAGAACGCCGCGCACGCCAAGGGCCTGCCCGGGCGCAAGACCGACGTCGCGGACGCGCCGTGGCCGTGTCAGCTGGGCGAGTGCGGTCTGTTGAAGGCCTCCTTCGTGCCCCGGAGCCCATCCGGCATCTGCGTGACCTCACCCGCTACCGCTCGACCCTGGGATCGGAGCTCAGCCGGGAGGCCCAGCGACTGGAGAAAGAACTCGAGGATGCCGGGATCAAGCTCACGGCGTGCCGATCCGAAAGGACTTACCGGGCACGGCCGACGGCTGTCCGGACCGTCCCTCCCGAAAGTGTCGCTCCGAACCCGTTCGCCTCGAGCGTTTCGCGGATTCTCCTTACCCGCTCACTCCAGTCGCCCACCTCACGCATTCGTCGTAACGCGTTGTCCACGTGAGACTGCCACTTCTCCGGTGCGGCCAGGATGTCCAGCAACTGGTCGGCTGGAGCACTCCAGTCGACCTCGACCACCGGGTTGTATCCGATGAGCTCCACGAGCTCCGATGGCGCATGCCCGACGACAAGGCACCCTGACGCGATGCTCTCCAGGTAACGGTGCGTCATGGTCTCGACCTGTCCCGACCGGCGCGGATGCGTGATCGAGGAGGGGAAACATACAGAGACCACCGTATCTGATAAGCCATCACGCAAGGCCCGCTCGTCCGGGAACACCAACTGGTCACTCCAACTTGTATAGATGTGGCGGTGGCACCCACGCACTCGCACCGCCTCTCGCACTGCCTCATGCCACACCTCGAACCGTCGCCCGAGCTCCAGGACGCCGATTGACCTGTCGGCCAGCGGGCGCCGGGCAGTGAACCAGGACATTCGCGTGGCCTCCGGGAGGTGGACCACCTTGGAGTCCGGGAGCGCACCCGCTAGGAACTGCGCGGACTGTGCGGCGGTCACGAACACCACGCGCGGCCGGAGCGGTCGCAATCTTTGAACGTACTTACGCCATTGCGGCTCCCATACGTCCCAGCAGTATGGGACGACGTCACCCGTCAAGGCCGCCCCGTAGAGCTCCGCGAATCGTGCCCCCATCAGGGGTACGAGGACCGGCCCCCTGCGACGGCGCAGGGGGGACGGGAGCGCGATGTGGCCTTTGGCAAGGACCCGGCCGATTCGCCGGCTCACCGGGATCGGCTGGGGGACCGCTCCCTGGGCGGTCAACTCGGCAACGAGGTCCCTGACCGCGTAGTGCGATGGGTGTGTGTAAGCAGGGGGTACGGCCACACGGAGCATGGTCCGTTTGCGACGGCAGAGGCCGGTGAGAGCGATCTCCACTTCAGAAGCTCCTCTGAGGCGACGCGGGGATAGCAATTCCGAAAATACTCGCACATAATGCGCATCTACTTACAAACTATCAGTGATACATGCATGACCCTTCTCGCCAAGCCGCATCAACGGAGGCCGTATGCCCCTCGACATCCGGCCCTCTCACCTGGCTAAGTGGTGACGGGTTTTCGACCGTCCGAGAGGTCAGCGGAAGACCCACCGGACTCATCGACAGAGCCGGTCCATCGGACACCGGACGCTCCGAAGTCGGAGCCGCAGGCAGTACCCTCGGCTCCGCCGATCCCGCCGGAGGCCAAAACGCTCCCTGTCGCGCCGGCCGGCGGCAGGACGGCACCTCATCTGAGAGCCGCCGCCCGCTCGGTAGGCGTCAAAGCTGTGACCCTGCCCATCACCGCAGTCGCCATGCTGGTCACGACTCGGACCGTAGTGTCCTCTCTGGGAGTGCCCGGATACGCCCTTTTTGCGCTGGCCACCACGCTGACGGCGCTGTTGCCTCTCGGTGACCTCGGAGCCGGTGCTGCCGTCGTGAACGCGATGGCACGCAGCCGCGACGGGGACCGGGAGCCTTTGCGCCGTGCGATCACCTCGGGTGCGCGCGCCCTGATGTGCGCCGGCGCCCTCATCGCCGCCGTGGGTATCGTTCCGGCCTGCCTGGGGGTATGGACTCCTCTTCTCGGCCACACCGGACAACCGGGTGCCGACTCATGCGTCGCGGTCGCCTTCGCGTTGTTCGGCTGCGGCCTCCCGCTCGGCCTGGGCAAATCTGTCCTTATTGCACTGAACCGGGCTCACGTCGCCCTCATGCTGCAGGGGGCGGGAAGCGTGTTCGCCCTCCTGCTGCTGCTGACTGCCGCAGCCGTACACGCTCCCTCCGCGGCCTTCGTCGCGTCGGGCTTCCTGGCACAGTGCGCGGTGGGCGTACTCTGCCTGGTGTTGGGGAGCCGGCTCCTGGGAATGCCGTTGCTCCGCCTGATCGCGGACAGTGTCCGGCGACGTCAGCCCCGAGCGCGCATCCGCCATCTCGCCGTGCCGATGGTCGTCATCAACGCCGGGTCGGCGGTGGCCTACGCCACCGACCGGCTCGTCCTCAGCCACGTTGCCGATCCCACCAACGTCGCCGTCTACTCGGCCGGGGCGCAACTGTTCGCCCCGGTGATCGGCCTGATCAGCGTTGCGGGGATGCCGCTGTGGACGCTCTTCGCCCATCAAAGGGAGTCACAGGACGAGCCTTCCCGGCGCGATCTTCTCAGGCTGACCGCTCATTTCGCGGCAGGAGGACTGGTCGCCGCAGTGAGCGTCGTCCTACTCGGTCCCACGGTCGGCACGTGGATGATGCACGGCCGGATCCAAGTGGGCGCAGACCTCATGGCGGCATTCGCAGCCCTGCTGTTCGTCCAGGCCATCAACTACCCGGTAAGCATGTGGCTGACCGATGCCGCAGGCCTCCGCTTCCAAGCGGTCAGGGTCAGCATCATGGCGGCCGCCAATCTCGCCCTGTCCATCCCTCTCGCGCGCCTGATCGGTGCACCGGGCCCCGTGATCGGCTCGGTAGTCGCCTTCACCGCTGCCGTCTTTGTACCCAGCCTGCGAAAGGCCCTGTCCCATGCATGACACCACCGCGACACCCCCGCGCCACGAAATCCGCTCCATGCATCAGCGGTCGGCGAAAGCAGCGGTTGGCACACCACCACCCGCACCTGCCCCCCACGCACATGTCGCCCCGCCCACAAACGACATGCTGACCCCGATCGCTGCTGCGGTGCTCGGCCTGGGAACCGCATGGTCCCTGTACCCCAATGGCGGTGTGACGATCGGGCACGCCACCGCTTTGGCGATGGGACCCGTCGTCCTGACCGCCACGCGGCGATGGAAGCAGGGGCGCATGTGCCTGGCATTCCTCGCCCTGTGGCTGCTTGCGGCGGCGTTGACCGAGGTGATCGTCCACGACCCTCTGGGACACATGGTCTACGCACTGTGCCGCCCCCTCACCGTGGCGTTGAGCTTCTGCGCAGGAATGTGGGCGTTCCAACAGCACGACAAGGTTAAGAACACGTACATCGTGTCGCTTGCTGTCGGGCTGGTGGGAGGCATCGCGTTCGTTTCGACCGCAGGACTCGAAGCGGATCCGTGGAAATACGGATACGGTCCGGTGGGAAGCCTGGGGGCGGTCCTCCTGTCGGCCACGCTCCAAAGCCGGGGCAAACGTGTCCTCGCAGCATCGGTGATGCTGGCGGTAGCCCTACTGAACGTGGAACTCGGGTTCCGCTCAGAGTTCTTGATCGACTCCCTGGCCGGAGCGGTCGGCGTCCTTGCCTCCCGCGGCGGCTCGGGTACGGCGTGGAAGCGCTGCATGCTGATCGGAGCCAGTATCTGCGCGCTGGCAGGCGTCATCTACGTCTCGTACGGGCACATCGCCAGCAGCGGGCGGCTCGGCGTGCAGCAAGAAGCGAAGTGGGACGCACAGAGCCATATCGAGGGCGGCGCCCTGTTGGGAGCCCGACCGGCATTCGTTGCCTCCAGCGCCGTAATCGAGGACTCGCCGCTGGCAGGTCGCGGTGTGGCGCCGCAGGTGAGCCGGGAGACGCAGGCCGCATTCATGGAAAAGATGGACGCCATCGGCGTCACAGTCCACGAGGGCCTCACGCACTATTACTTCAGCCGGGGTCTCTTTCTGCACTCCGTACTTTTCCAACTGTGGGCCGAGACCGGGATCCTCGTACTCCCCGGACTGCTCTTCCCGGTGCTGCTCGTCCTGTGGGCACTGATCGCCGCGGTACGAGCGGGATCGGGGCCGGCTGCGCTGATCTTTTCCCTTGCCGTGGGACGATTGGGCTGGGACCTCCTCTTTTCGCCGTGGCCCCGGCTCCAGGGTGTGTACCTGGGGACTGCTGCAGCGGCTGCGGTGATCTACCTAAGGGCTGTCCCGTAAATGATCTACGGCCTAGTGTGGGTGTGGTCGGCTGTGGGTGCGCTTCGCCTATCCGGCGAGGTTGAGGTTGTGCAGGTGGGCGATTCCGCGCATGGCGTGGTGCACGCCGTCGCCCTTGAGCCGGCAGTCGCGCAATATCTTCCAGCCCTTCATGCGGGCGAAGACATGCTCGACGCGGGCGCGGACCCGTTTGTGGGACTTGTTGTGTTCTTGCTTCCACGCAGGCAATTCCTCGCCCTTCCTCCGTCGCCGGTGCGGGATGACCAGGCCGGTGCCGATGTACCCGCCGTCGGCGATCGTCGTGGTGTTCCCCACGGCCTCCTTCGCGCCGGACTCGCTCCAGGCCCGGCAGTCGTTACGGTTGCCGGGCTGCGGCCGGCCGACTACGACGACCAACCGGGTGTCGGCGTCGATCACGACCTGGTGGTTGGTCGAATACCGGTAGTTCTTCGACTGCTCGGCCACCGTGTGGTCGCGCGTGGGGACCAAGGTGCCGTCCACGATGAGCACCGCGTCCTTGCGGAACCGCTTACGCGGCTGCAGCGCCAGCAGCGGGCCAAGGTGATCGATGATCCGGTCCGCGGCGGACTTCGACACACCGAACAACGGGGCGAGTTGGCGCATGGTCAGGTTCGTGCGCCAGTAGGCCGCCACCAGCAGCACACGGTCTTCCAGTGGAAGACTCCACGGCCGGCCTCGCCCCGGCGCATCGGCGCCTTCACGCCGCAGCACGGTCACCAACTTCCCGAAGGCGCGCGGGCTCAGTCCGGAGAACGGCTCTATCCAGGAGGGCTCCGACGCCGTGATCACACCAGCCACACCCAAGATCATCCCACATCAAGATTACTTACGGGACAACCCTTAGCCCATCAGCAACGATCGTATGTGCCCACACGACTCTGAGAGGTCGGCTGCGAACGCGACCCGACGGGGCATTGTCCGGCCGGCCACGACTCACACCCCAACCTGGGTTCCGCAGCAGTAGGGCCGCCATAGTCCACGAAAACACGGGCTGATCAGCGAGAACGTCCGAAGGCATGGTGACGGAGCGTGTGACTGGGCGCTGGCATTCCTGCTGCTCAGCGCGTTAGGTTCGTCAAGGCCGTTATTTCGGAGCCGAGTTGCGAGACGTCGGCCTACTCGATCTCCAGCGCTCCTCCCTCGCCTCTTTCCGGGGATCAGCCACTCCAAGATCCTGACAAAGTGGGCAATCAGTCGCTCGGTTCTCTCCTATTCCGAGGGCAGATCGCCAGTGTCGCAGGGCGCTGACCAGGGCTACCTGGCCCTCGTAACACGCCTTCGCGCTGATCGTTTACACCTTCCTGCACGTCGGCAGTAGTCTTCGTGGACTATGCCAGCCCTACTGCTGCGGAACCCGGGCCCAATCCGCACGTAGCCGAAGCGAGCGGAGGCCGACGGACAGATAAGTGCCTTTCCTGTGATGAGATGATCGAGGTTCCTGCGCCGCGATCGTCCCCATGGCCCCCAGCCAGTCGCCGGGACAGGCTGCGCACGCAGGTCCCCGACCGCAAAGCGGTCCTCCGCCGCGTCTCCGCCGTCCTGGCCGGGCAGACCGACGAGTGGACCGAGCAGGGCCGCTACATCGGCCCCGACATCCTCGCCGAATGCCGCGGCCAGACCAGTACCAACCCCGGGGCGTCGCCGACGCCCCGGGAACTCGACCGGTAGGCCAATCGAGTGCCCCGCCTCAACCACCCCTCAGTCTCGGCGATACACCACGTCCGCGGACGCGACCGGAGTCAGACCATGGCGGGCACGGAAGGCTCGCACCTGCTCCGGTGCGATCCGGGCAAGGGCAGCGCGGATCGCCGCCGTCCGGCGGTTGCTGATCGGCCGCGGATCATGGACATGGCTGCCTGCCTCACCGCTGCCAGCCGGTCTCTTGGGCCAAGCTGGGCCCGCGCACCCTGCGGTCCGGCGGCAAGAACACCAGCAGCACCACCAAAGGGAGGCAACCCCTGGCCGCGGGGCGTGCTCGGCGAGGCCGCGACGGCCGCCGCCAAGACGGACACCCTCCTCGGACGCGCTACCGGCGCCTGGTCAAACGCGGTGGCCACAACAAGGATCTGGTCTCCGTCGCCCGTTCGATCCTGGTCATCGTCTGGCACCTCGTCAACAATCGACGCCACCTAGCAAGAGGTCGGCCCTGACTGGCACCAACGCCTGGCCGATCCGGTCCGCGGCACCCGTGACCTCGTCCGCGAACTCGAACGCCTCTCCCTCATCCCCGCCCGCACCGCAGCCTGACAACCCGACCGCACCAACCCCATTCGTCCGGCTCATGCCGCGCGGATGCGGCCGCCCGCCTGGCTGATCTTGATTTCTGATCAGAGCTGGTCGGCTCTTTCCGAGGGCGCGAAGACGATGTTTTCGTATCCGTACTCCTCTCTCAACTGGTGCGGGGCCGCACGGCCGTTGTGTAGTTCGAATGCGCGGTAGCCGAAGGACATGATGTGCTCGACCAGAAGCCGGCTGCGTGCGGCACCTGGCACGTCCATGTCACCCACTTCCAGCGACACGATCGGCCGCGGTCCGCTCAGCATGTCCTTCATTCCGCGAAGCACGTGCATCTCGGCGCTCTCCACGTCGATTTTCACCACGTCGGGAATGCACCCCTGGTCGCGCACGAAATCGTCGAGCCGCACAGCCGGGACAGAATATGTACGCTCGGTGAGATCGGCTCTCACCGATTCGGGGAGCCGGGCTCGAAAAGCGGAGTTGAACGCACTGAAACACGGCCCGTAATCATGCAAGTCAATCACTGAGGCTTCGGACCACACCGCCTTGTTGATCGGTGTGATATTTGGCTCCGTACCAGCATTCATCGTGAGGACGCTGAACGTCGACGGAGTCGGCTCGAACGCGAAGACTCGACCGGCGGGACCGACTGCCCTACTCGCCAGCATACTGAAGTACCCGACATGGGCGCCGACATCGATGAACGTCATGTCCCGCTGCAGGTGTCGGAGGTAGAACACGCTCAGGTCGTACTCGAAGAACCCGTTCCATCGCAATGAGATGGATACGTCGTCGGGCAATGTCACAACAATCCGCTGTCCCCATGGCGTACGGGCCTTCACCTGCAGGCTAAATCCATGCTGTTTCCATTTTTGCAGCCGGGACGGTGTGGGATAGGCGAGCCGTAGAGGATGGCGCAGCACGCGGTACCGGAGCCTGGTCCGACTGGCGCGGAACTGTCGGTCGAGGGCCCTTAGCGCACGCGTCCGGTCCTCGTCGATCACTGTGCTCATGGTTGCGTTCCCTGTCGGGCTCATAGCGTAATTCCCCTCGATTGGGGCCTACTTACCGGTCACATCTCTGGCCTGTTCGCATCTGTATGGCCCCCCAGGCTCGGCCGGCGTTCTTGACGACCGGCCACCAACAGCCTTCCCATGATCTCGCAACAGGTCCGAGGTATCGGCGCACGACAAGCCGAGGTTCACGGGTTGGCTCAGGGTTGTCGGCCGTCAAAGACGTCGGATGATAACGAAAGGAGGCGAGAAGTTGGGGGAGATATATGAGGGCGCCCTTTTGACGCAATCGGAGGTGCAGGTCGAAATCCATCGCGTAGCGCAACGACGAATCCAGCATGCCGGCCTCCTGGACAGCGCTTCTCCGGTACAGGGAACCGGGCTGCCAGACGAGGTTGGGACCGTACCTCATGAGGCTGGCTGCGAACTTCCCAGGACGCATGGTGTAAACGTGATCTCCTTGCGCGTCGATGACTCGGACCCTGCCGTAGACCATAACCGCGGCCGGACTCCTGTCGAGCTCTTCCACAGCGGCCGAAATCGAACCATCGGCAAGCAGGTCGTCATCACCCAGCCACGCGACATAGTCCGTCCGCGCGTCCTCCCAAGCCTGATTGATCGCATTGCTGATACCGTGGTCGTGTTCGACCATGAACTGGCATGAGTAATTTTCTGCGAGGGCACGGAGTCCTGGAGCCGCGGCGGCTGGAGCAACCATCACGATCTCGATGGACTCGTCCTGCCGACTGATCGATTCCAAGCACTGCTGAAGGTAGGGGAGGCGATGGCCGGTGGTCGGGACGGCCAGCCGAACACGTGGTGGCCTTGGTTTCATTCCGGATGCATCTCCCGGTCACTCTCAGAACAAATCAAGCCATTTGCCAGAAGTTTCTCGAAGAGCCGACGGCCTTGTCGGGAGAGATCAAATTTCTCCACCGCCAACTGCCTGGCGGCGTGACCCATTGCCTCCGCCATGGCGTCGTCGGAAAGGATGGCTTCCAGAGCCTCGGCAAGATTTCTTCTGTCTCGTCGTTGGACCAATAGGCCGGTCGTCCCGTGAATCAGGGTTTCTCGTAGCCCGCCCGTGTCGAATGCGATCACAGGACGGCCATGGGCTGCGGCCTCACAGGCGACCAGGCCAAGCCCTTCGGAGGCCCCCGAAGCGACGTCCACGCTCGGCACGCACAGCATGCGGTGCTGCCTCATCAGGGCAAAAACCGCCCTCTGCGACAGGCTCCCCGGGAAGCGAACCCTGGCACCGGGCGGCAGGCCTGCAGCCTGCTTCAGCAGGGCGCTCCGCTGCGGGCCGTCCCCCACCACCGTCACGTCGACCCGTCGACCACGAGCGATGTCCCCCACAGCCTGCAGCAGCAGGTCGCAGCCTTTGCTCTCGACAAGTCGGCCGACGAACAACACTGCGGAGCACTCCGCCGCGCTCCCGAGGTCGTCGCCGCTTGGAATCGGTACCCCCAGGTAGTGGACAGCGACCCGGGAGGGCGGCACACCGGATTCCAGAAGCCGAGTTCCCAGGAACTCGGACACCGGCAGGAAAAGCCGCACGTCCTCAACGAAACGCATCCAGTTCGCCGCGAGTTGACGCGTACTTCTCGATTGTCGGCGCTTGCTTCCGCGCAGCGTCAGCAGATCTGATCCGTGACACATCGCAACCAGTGGGACTCCGGCATTTTTGGTTACGTGCGCAATACGCCAGGCGCACTGCAGAAAGTGGGCGATCAAAACATCGGGGGCGAATGTACGAAGCGCGCCGCACAGGGCAGGGGACCTTCGAGTCGCTTTGAGGAGAATCGCTTGAGATCGTCCGAACGGACGATGGGATCCAAGTGCCCATGTGGTTCCCCGGACTTCGATGTCCGGAACGACATCGACACCGAACAAAGCAGCATCCACTCCACGCAATGCAGCAAGTTGGTTTGCGACAAATGTCTGGGAATAGGGTAGGATTTGTGGTGTGTACCAGGCGACTCTCGGCCTCACCTCAGTTGCCCTCTCCATTATTGACTCGGCTGCATCCGATGTCTGCGACGCCTTTGCCCGCCTGCGGGACTCCACGCGGGGGCACCTGAAATGCCATCGTACAGATGCCTTGACCTGACGGCACTTCATCTCTTCCCGAGTATGCGAAGACCCCGTAGTGGTGTCGGCTGCGAAACATCGGACCGCAAGCTGCTGATAGGTCAATGATCGGCCGATACCGCAGGCCGGGAGCTGTCAGTCGACTTCTGCTTCCACGATGAGCGCCCAGCTCTTTCGGGATTCCAGATTCCTGAAATTTGGATCGTCGCTGTGGCCTGGATCGTAGCGGCGCACACCGGTGAACCCGGCCGCTTCTAGTTCAGAACTGAGCGACTGAAAGTCCCAGAGATAGCCTCGGTGGTGACCGCATTCTTGGAAGGGGATACGCAGCAGGTCAACCGGGTGATGCGCTTCCCAAGCCGACCTGTCGATCGCTTCTCTTGTTTCCTCGTTATTCTTTACATAGAGCTCGACGGCGTATTCTACATCGGGGGTCGCCAACCTGATCTTCCCTCCTGGCGCCAGCGCCCTTCGCGCTTCTCTGAACATTATCCGGTTCGGCTCCATACGGATATGTTCGATCATGTTGTCGGCATAGACATGGCTCGCCGAGTCGTCCGGGACCGGCCAGGGTTTGGTGGCATCCATGTAGTATCGAGTGCGCCATGAAATATCGGTCCCGATCCAGCCGGGATGCCCGGTGCGATGTGCGCCAATTTCGATCTTGTACGGTTTGGTAACCACCGCCAGCGCACGTCTCAGACGAGCCTGGGCAATCGGGCGGTTCGCTCCGCCGACCATGAACTTGACGATTTCTCTCATGACAGCCACTCAGAAACGTTAACTGATTTCCCGGACCTGTCCTTCTCGCGGCTCTGCGTTTCGCAAGATTTCACACCGATGCGGTAGTACATCTTTCTGGGAATTGTGGTTGTTGGTCACCGTCGTGACCCGTTGCCGAGCATCCGATGCAGCCCATCGCAGAATCGGGTGGCCATCCCTTGGACGGTGTAGTCGGCGGAGTCCCTTAAACAGGCGGCACGGATCTGTTCGAGTCGGGAGCGGTTGCCGAGCAGGTCGACCACCGCTCCCGTGTACGACGTCACGTCGTCTGCAGTGACCAGGGAGTTGCAGCCGTCGGTCAAGTACTCGAACTCAGGGGCGTGCCAAGGCCAGTCGGTGGTGACGATGGGCGTGCGCAGGGTGAAGGAGTCCACCGCACACAGCCCGACTCGTCCGGGCATCAGCATCACGTCACTGACAGCGCCGAGCAGCGCGGTGCGCCGGCCCGTGGTGTGGCCCACGGCGACCACCGGGCTGCCTGGGCGGGAAGCGGCCTCCTCCACAAGATTCCGATCGGTGCCGTCCCCGGCTACCAAAAGGCGGAAGCCGGGCAGTCGACTCGCGATCCGGCGGGCGGATTCCAGCAGGAAGGGAATCCGCTTGGGCGCGTCCAGTCCGCCCAGAAACAGAGCCGTACGTCCGGTGACCAGGCCATACCTCTCGCGGAGCACCAACGTATCGGCGTACTCTGCCGTTCCCGGTCGCCGGGCACGGTCGGCGGTGGCGGACAACGCGGCGGTGTCGATGGAGTTGCGCACTACGGTGATGCGTTCCCGGGGAAAGCCTCGCGAGGCGACGTGTGCGGCTCCGCCCTCTGTGTAGGCGAAGAACCACGCGCCGCACCGTGTCAGCGTGTCCTTGGCAAAAGACTCGAGTCGGCTGGCCGGCTTGGTGTAAGTCCTGCCGTGGCCCCAGAAGGCCAGGCGGGGACCTCCCGACCTCACCCGCCCGATCAGTTGCGTCAGGAGAAGGGGGTACGTCTCCAGGTTGTGTAGTGCCTGCTCCAGCACGACCGCATCAGCGCAAGCCGCTTGCCGTTGCACACAGCGCCAATTCAGGTGCCGGCCACCCGGGACGGCGATCCGCCCGATGGGCACTTGCGTCGTGCAGGCGCAGGAAGACGCGTCACCTCTCGCCGTAAAGCCTGGTGGAGGAGGTCCGTGCAGCACCTCAAGCACAACGCCTTCGGCATTGAGAATGCCCTGCGCGAGGTCGAAGAAACGCGTGCGGTAGCCGGGAACGTACGGCTGTACCACAACGACGCGCCGCCGACTGGACTTACTCAGCATGTCGGCGCCCCGGCGGCGACAGCTTCCCGAGGGCCTGCGGCATGCCCTATGGCCTGTGAGTACACGGTGACCATCGCTTGCGTCCACGACCGGACGCTGTAGCGCTCGGCATGCACCCGCCGACAGTGCTCACGCAGACCCGGGAAGGTGCGGCCCGCCGCCGTGAGGATCCGTGGCAGATCATCAGCGTTGTGGTAAACAGCGCCCGTACCGTCGCGGGCCACACTGTCGGCCGCCCCCGTTCCGGCCAGGGCCAGCACAGGCACCCCTGCCGCCAACGCCTCCTGGCAGACCAGAGGCGCGCCCTCGAAACAGATGCTGGGGAAGACGAGACCGGTGTAGCGCGCGAGTACAGCGAGTACTTGCTCGCGCCGAAGCGCACCCAGCATCCGTACCCCGATCGGAGCGACGGCGCGGCAGGCCGATTCCAGCGGTCCGGAACCGACCACGTCGAGGGATTCCCCTTGCGGCCAGCTTCTCAGCAGCTGCACAATTCCCTTCTCCTCGGTCAGCCGGCCCACGAACAGCCAACGAGCACCCGTCCCGGACAGAGCCGGTGCGCTCTCCACCGAAAGGTCCCTTGGCACGTCGACGGAGTTCGGTACGACGACAAGTTTCCCGGCTGGCAACCCGAACCGCAGATAGAGGTCCCTGCTCCGCTCCGAGAGCGTCACCAATCGGTCGGCGCGGCGCAGCAGGGGATGGGCTGCTGTCCCTGCCCGACCGGCCCATGCGAGGGGAAGTGTTGCGCTGCGCATGCCTCGGTAGCAGCCATACCGTACCCCTGCCCACTGGTCGCCATCAGGGCATGCCGTGCAGATCTTGCCATCCCGGAAGAGCGTCCCGGCGGCACAGGCCGGTCGGTAATTGTGCAGGGTGGCGACGAGCGGGCCGCGCCAGTGTTTCAGCCAGCCGGTGCCGAGGTTGGGAAAGAGGTTGTGCACGTGGACCACGTCCGGGCGAAGGCGCTTCAGCTCGGCCAGTGGAGATCGCCCACGACCGGTTGCCACGGTCAGGCCCGCGCGCGCTGCGTAGAACGGTGTTGCCTGGAGCTCGTCGGTATGGGCGGCGACAATGGAGACGCGGTGTCCCGTCTGACGCAGTGCCTTGGCTTGATCGACGACCGCCTGGTTCTCCCCGCTGGGGCTCGCGGAGCGGTAGAAGCTGTGCACCAGGGCGACATGCAGGCGGCGGGGGGGCGGGACCAGATGGGGGTGACTACCTGTTGCCTTCATGTCCGCTCCTCCCGCCCAGCAAGGAACCCGATGTTGCGGGACGTCGAGCGCACCGAGGGCGCGGCCGTCCACGACACGCCATCACCCATCGCCTGCCGGGCGACACCGCCGAGGAAGCGGGCGTTGCCGAAGAGATAGCGGCGCCACAGCCGGCGTGGTTCGCAGCCGAGGCGGAAGGCCCACTCCAGTCCCCGGCGTTGCACCCACCGTGGGGCCTGGCGTTTGTGGCCGGCCACGAAGTCGAAGGCGGCGCCCACCGCCACGGTCACGACCGGGAGCGCAGCCGCGAGGTGCGCCGCCCGGATGTCCTGCTTGGGGGTTCCGAGGCCGACCCAGACGATGTCCGCGCCGGCGGAGGCGATGGCCTCTTCCTCGGCGCGCAGTTCTCCGGCGGTCAGGGGCCGAAACGGCGGCGAGCAGGTGCCCACGATCTGGGATCGGGGGAAGCGCTGGAGCAGTTCTGTCCGCAGCGCGTCCAGAACCTCAAGGGTGGAACCGAGCAGGTAGTGCCGGAGTCCGGCGTCCTGTCCGTGCGCGAATACGTCCAAAAACAGGTCGGGACCATACACCCGGGTGGCGGGCAGGGACGAGCCGCGGTGCAGCAACTGGTTGGCCCAGACCACCGATTGGCCGTCGGGGAGGTTCAGATCGGCGCTGCCCAGGATGCCGTGGAGTCGCGGATCGCGATCGGCGAGGGCGAGGGTGTGGGCGTTGCACAGGTGTACGTCACTGCCGCAGGCGTCGGTGGCCGAGCGGGTGTCGCGGTGGTGCCGGGCAAGCCGGACGACCTCGCGGGCCGCGCTCTCGCGGGTGTGGGCGGTGATGGGTACGCCGAGGCAGCTGACGGTGGGAACCGTGCGGTCGGGCACATCGGCCACCAGGACCGTCACGAGGCCGCTCCTGCCGTGAGCGCCGATTCGGGCGCCGGGAGTGCGGCCTCGCGCCCGGCCGGAGCGTCCTGGTTCAGGCGATTACTCAAGCTGGTGATGGTCTCACGCAGCCCCTGCTCCACGTCGGTCGTCGGTTCCCAGCCCAGCAGTTCGCGGGCAAGGGTGATGTCAGGGCGGCGTTTCTCCGGGTCGTCCTGCGGCCGGGGCACCAGCTGGATCTGCGAACCGGAGTCGGTGAGCTCGATGATCCATCGAGCGAGGTCGAGCATGGAGACCTCGTGCGGGGTGCCCAGGTTGATCGGGCCGCCGTGGGGGCTGGCCATCATCTGCACCAGTCCGCCGACCAGGTCGTCGACGTAGCACAGGGAACGGGTCTGGGTGCCGTCACCGGTGACGGTCAGGGGTTGCCCCTCCAGCGCCTGGCGGACGAAAGTGGGAATGGCCCGGCCGTCGTCGGGACGCATGCGGGGGCCGAAAGTGTTGAAGATTCTGACGAGCTTGGCGTCCACGCCGTGGCTCCTGCGGTACGCCATGGTCAGCGCCTCGCCGAACCGCTTGGCCTCGTCGTAGACCGAGCGCGGTCCCACCGGGTTGACATTGCCCCAGTAGTCCTCGCTCTGCGGGTGGATCTGCGGGTCGCCGTACGACTCGGAGGTGGAGGTCAGCAGGAACCGCGCGTCCTTCTCAGCGGCTAGGTCCAGGGCGTGCCAGGTGCCGGTCGACCCGACCCGCAGCGTCTCCAGGGGCAGCCTGAGGTAGTCCGCGGGCGAGGCGGGCGAGGCCAGGTGGAATAGGGCGTCAATCGAGCCGTCCACGTGGAGGCCCTGACAGACGTCCAGGTATTGGAACCGGAAACGGGGATGCTCCATCAGATGATCGATGTTGTGCAGACCGGACGTCAGGAAATTGTCCACACACACGACGTCACTGCCGCTGGCGAGCAATCGTTCGCACAGGTGGGAGCCGATGAATCCGGCCCCGCCAGTCACCACAGCACGCATGGGAGTCCTCTCGCTGACGGGCCGCGGACACCGTGAGCGAGTCGGCCCGAAGTGTCAATAGCAGAATGCAGGCTGACGTATGTTTACATTGATATGTCTATTATATGCAATTTCGCCGCGACGAACGGGCGACCCCCACCCGCCGTCAGGGCGGCGCACGCCCCCTGGTCGGCCTAGGCAGTAGGAGAGGTCGAGATGTCTGGATCAGCCGCCAAGGCAGTCAAACGGGCTATCGACGTCCTGGGTGCCGCGGTCCTGATCGTGCTGCTTTCCCCCGTCCTGCTCGCCGCGGCAGTCGCCATCAAGATCGACAGTCCCGGTCCCGTGCTCTTCCGGCAGCGCAGAACCGGCATGCGCGGTGAGGGGTTCCAGGTATTGAAGCTGCGTACCATGCGGGTCGGTTCCGAGCGGCAGCGACACACCTTGGCTGATCGCAACGAGACCGACGGGCACCTGTTCAAGATCCGCGAAGATCCGCGTGTCACCAGAGCGGGTCGCCTGCTGCGCCGCTTCTCGCTGGATGAACTGCCCCAGCTGTTCAATGTCTTGATGGGCCACATGTCGCTGGTCGGACCGCGGCCGCTGCCGCTGGAGGACTCGTCGTTCAGCGAACAGGCGAGCCGCAGGCTGCTGGTCCGCCCCGGGCTCACCGGGCCGTGGCAGATCAGCGGCCGGTCCACCCTCAGCTGGGAGGAGACCCTGCGGCTGGACCTGATGTACGTCGATACATGGTCGCTCCGCCTGGACCTGATGATCCTCGCGCGCACCCCGAGGGCGGTGCTGCGGGGAGAGGGGGCCTACTGAGGAAACGAGCAGCTCTGCCCCGGCTTCCGCAGTGGTCCTGGCGAACGTTGAGGCTTCGTCGGCCATCGTGGCCCGTCGAGCGTCGCGACGACCTGCGAAAACGCGAACGATCCTGCTGTCCAGGTGGTGCGGTCAGCCCGCTCACCTTGCAGTGACGACCCGCAGGGCGGACAACCGGACGCGACCTTCGCTGCAATACTCCTGTCATGCCCGGTCTCTCTGCCCCGTCGGCCCGAGGACACCGAAATCCGCCTTTCCGGGTGCTCATGGTCTGCACAGGCAACCTGCACCGCTCGCCGCTGGCCGAGCGTCTGCTGACGGCCCGCTTGGGCTCGTCCCGGGGGATGTTCCGGGTGACCAGTGCCGGCACAGCAGCCAGGCCGGGCGACCCTATGGATCCGGTGGCTGCGGCTCTCCTTGCCGAGTTGGGCGGGGACCCACACGGTGCCGTCGCCAGCCGGCTGACCGCGGAACTGGTGGAGAACGCCGATCTCGTACTGGGCGCTACGACGGAGCACCGCGATGCAGCGGTGAGGCTGTCACCCGTGTGGGCACTGCGGCGGACTTTCACCTTGCGCGAGTTCGCCCGGCTGCTGCGGGCCGATGATGCCGCCGGGGTGGCGGGGCCTGCGGACCGGACTGCCCTGCTGGTTCGGGGAGCATCGGCCCGGCGGGGTGCGGAGGGCCGCGCCGAGGACGACGACGTGGCCGACCCGTACGGCGCGCCCGATCAAGTGGCGCGGTCGTGCGCAGGACGGATCGCGGAGTCGGTCGAGCGGATTGTCGAAGCGGTACGCGGCTGACCTGTGCAGGCGAGCGGACGTCAACCATTGCACCGGAGGTTCGGCCGCACCGCGTAACGGAAAGGCCGCACCAGCCGCTGGAGTAGGAGGACCGGCGGCCGCGTGGAAGGAGGTTCCACCAGGTACAGCCTGAGCGTGCGAGTCGATTGCCGGGGAAGCTCCACGTCCAGCGTGAACACCGGATGCCCGCGCTCAGTAGTAACGTTCGCCAGCGCGATCCGGCCGTCCAGCGTAGCCTCGGCCAAGCCTGCTCCGGTGCTCGCGTAGTAGGAGACCAGCAGCCGGTTGTCGCCCGGCCGGGTGGTGTACGGCGGCGCGTCCACTCTCTGCGTGACGTACGCGGGGAGCCTGGTGGCGGGGGCCCGGTTAGTGAGCGCCACCGTCACGGTGACGTCCCGCCCGTCCCGTCCGCACCGTCCCGCCTCCCAGTCCAGCCTCCGGTCGAGGTAGTAGTCGAGTTTCGTCCCGGCCGCGTTGTTGACCACCAGCCCCGCGAAGGGTTCAGGGCCTTCCGGCAGGGCGCCCGCGAAATTTTCCTGCTGGAGCTCCCGTTGCTCGGACGGATGAGCGCTCCACGCCATGACCCGCCCCCTTTTCAGTTCTGTCCGCAGAGCGGACAGCAAGGCAGGGTAGTGCCGCCTGTCGGCACTGAGGAGTTTTCCAGCGGTGGCCTTGGCCACGTCGGTGAAGAAGCTCTTGCGCTCCATGGTGTCCGCGATTGCCGCGTAGCTGGAGCGTTCGGTCAGGTCCACCACGTTGCCGGCCGACACGGCGGTGCCGTCGGCCAGGCGCGCCGGACCGGTGACCGCGAGCAGCCCGGCCATCGCCCTCGGGTCGAGGGCGATGACGCCGTCGACTTTCTTGCCGCTGTGCCGCGACCAGGAGTCCGCCCAGATCTGCGCGGCGTACGGGAAGTGCGGACTGAGGTTGGCATTAACCCAGGTGGTGGTTGGGGCGTTCTGTGCGTAGTCGGCGGCGAACTCCTTGCCGAGATTCACCGACGCGCGGGAGCCAGCCATAACCGTGTCATTGCCGAAGTCCCCAAATTTCAGTTTCCCCTGAATGGCCGTCAGTACGGCGAACGCACCGGGCAGTCCTCCGGTACCGCGGGACTCGGCGGTGTTCTGGAAGATCACCAGATATCGCCGTTCACCCTGTCCGCCCATCATGGCGGGAACCACACGCGCTGCCGCGGCGGCGTCGGCCGTCGCTGGCGCGAGCCGGTCGAGCTGACCGGTGAGCTGCGTACGGGCCCGGTCCGCGGACGGGAGCCAGGTGCTGCCCGGAAGCTCGTCCGACTGCGTTCGAATGTCGGACGCCACCTGCGCGGCGCGGTTCAGGGACGGAGCCTCGCGGCGCAGGGCAGCGAGGTCGATGGGGCTTCCGCCCGCCCGCGCGTCGCCCGTGAGGCCGTCCGTGAGACGTAGCAGCGGGGGTAGCACCTCTGCTGTGACGCGATGGGTGGCCCAGGCCGCTCCACGTACGGTACGCACAGGGTCGCCCAGGAGGGGGACCTGAGCGGCCAGATACCAGGCCGGGCCAGTGGTGTAGTGGTGGGCCCGGGCGGCGTGGGCGGCGGCGGAGCGCAATTCGGGCGCCAGAGAGCCGAGGCCCCGCGCCCCGGCTCCCGCGGGATTCGCCGTCTTGAGGCTTTCCATCGCCGTCAGGCTGCGCTGGGCGGCCAGCAGTTCGGCACGCGCCAGCACACCGGTGACCGCGACCCATGCCGCCCCGGCCGCCAGCAGGGCCAGGACGCCCCATAGCAATGGCCGTGCCCGGCCATCGAGACGTGGCCAGGCACGGCTCTCGCTGTCGATCTGGTGGCGGGTTCCCCGAAGGAAGCGCATCGGCGGCTAGGCCCACCCATCACCGGTGCAGGCTGCGACGACGGCGCCGGTGCATGAGGTACGAGCCACCGCCGAACGCACCCAGCACGGCGGCCAAGCCGGCCGCGATCGTGGTACGGCTCGGACCACTTTCCCGCGGCGTAACCTGGCTGGCCACCGGTGCCGCGCTGATACTCGTGGACGTGGTGTCCGCCGCTCTGATGCGGAACAGTCTCCGTACGGTGACCGACTTGGATAGATAGTGTCCGGATGACAGCCCGGTCAGGGAGAAGGTATGCGGGCCGGGCGTCGTGTTCCTAGGGATGATCACGCCCCCCGACGCAGTGCCGCGCCGGTCGGCTCGGACAATTCTCAGCTGCCTTGTGTCGAGCCTGACTGCGACCTTTTCCCTTGCGGTAAAACGCGTACCGAGGAAGTACAGCGGGAGGCCGGCGAACGGCCGCGTGGTACTGAGGAACAGAGATCCGGGCCCTGGCGGGTACGGAGCAGCGGCGGCCGGTGTCGCGACCACGGTCGCGGGAACGGCGAACAGAGCGGCGACGGAGGTTGCCGCCGCGACGCGTCGAAGCGCGTTTATGGACATCGTGACCGGGCTCCTTCAACTGGGACGGCGCGTCCTGCGGCGAAGGACAGCAGTAGAGACGGACGGGGCACAGTGATACATATGACGTAACCGGCCCCGGATATCGGCCTGGGCGGCAAAACACCCTGATGGCGGACCTGAGTTCCAGGCCGGCGCCGATCGCCCCTGACTGACAGCCCGGCCAAAGTTCGAGGAGCCTGCCCCGGCTCGTGTGGGTCGGAGCACTCGTCCCGACCCCGCCGCGCCGCGGGCCCCTACGACTCGGGTGTCGGATGGTTCGTCAGGGAGGCTGGCCCCCGGTGCCGCTCGGCAAGGGTGCGGAGCATCCCGCCCACCGCACCTCGCCTGACCACCCACCAACCCACCCTTCTTATGGCCTGCTCATGACCAGCACGTCCGCCACCAGGCTCGCCTGCGGGCGGCGGACGGCAGCGTAGAAGGCGTCGATATCCACGGCTGCGGCCTGCGCCAGCTGCTCGACCTGCCGTTTACCCAGCGAACATCCGGTGGCACGGGCGATCGCCGCGCTCGCCGCAGTGAACGATCCGCGCGCCGCCTCCAGCGCAGCCAGCTTGCGCAGCCCGTGCGAGTGCAGCCCCACCGGCAAGTTGAGCACCTCATCAGCCGGATACAGGTTCCGTGCTCCCTTGGCGCGGTAGGCCAGCCGCTCCACCGTCACCTCGCCGAAGACCGTCGCTAACTGGCGGGTGTGGCAACGCTCCACGAAACGGCGTTCCACCTGGTCAGCACCGGTCCTCGCAGACTGCCGCTTCTCCCGCACGGTCCGAAGGTCGAGGTGATCTTGCAGCAGCGTGCGCATCAACTCCCGCCCGGCTGCACCGATCTGCTCCTCAAGCTCCGCGTGCGTGCTCTGCCGCACCTGCGGAGCGGACAACTGGGCCACTATCGCCTCGAGCCGCTCCCGCGATCGCGCGAAGTCCCCGCCCTCGAGCCTGACGGCGTAGCCTTCCATCCAGGCTCCTTCTACTCGTTCAGGTGTCAGCAACTCGAACGTAGCGAGAAGGAGCCTGCTCTATCGGCAGAACCCAGGCATCGTCCCTGGTCATCGTTCCCTCCAACAGAGCCGCACCCGATCGGTATACCGGGTCGAGTGCGGCAGGCCGCTCACCGATTCGCGGAGTGTCGCACAGGGGAGACGCAGTAGCGATCATGGGGCGCGCTTGGGCTGGTGGTCGCTCGCCGGGGGCTGGCGGCTGGCAGGCCGGGCACCGTTTGTCACGGCCTTGGCGGGTGACGACGGTGCCCCGGCGGCGGCACCTGTCGCAGTTTCAGGCTCGGGCGATGTCAATAGTGACATCCCTCACACTTAACTGCGTTTGTCCGGCAGACGGGGCATCGTCGCATTCACCCCGCGCCCGGGCGCCTTCCGGAGGTACCGGCTCCACGGGGTCCAAGACGATCGGATGGTTCTAGGCGTGCATGGTTTGTGCATGGTTTGTGCGTGATCATCCCGCTGACTGCACCGCCCGAGACACCGCCCTATACGGCCTTACCCGGCTTACCTGCCACGACCACCTACGTGCCAACGACGACACCGAGGGGCCGCCTGATGGATGCATTCACCACTGGTCTCATGCAGCGCATAAGGAGCACGGAACACGATCTGAAACGGGCCCGCGAGGACGGTGACGACTTCCTCGTCGAGGTGGAGCAGGGCGAGCTGGACGATCTGCGCCGGATCGCCGCCAAGCACGGCGTCCAGGTGGCGGCCCGCGGGCGATAGCGGTGCAGATGCAGCGTTCCGTCTATCGCACAAAGCGAGCCGACCCGGACCGACTCGCCACAGGCCCCCACGGCGCGACTCAACGAGGAGGAACGATCCCCATGGCCATATCCTGCACCCCCGACCAGTTCCGCAAAGCCCACGGCGACCTCGGCCGATGGTCAGCCGTCGACTTCGAAGTCTTCGAGCACCTGATCCAGTTCCAGGCCGTTACATCCCCGGTGCGCTCGCCGGACCCGGACCGTCCTCCCAGCGACACCGGGGCGGCCGGAGATAGCACTACACGATCTTGCTGATCAATCGACCGGATTGGCTACGGCCTGCTGGCCAGCCGCTGGCCGAAGCCGGCAGCCGGCCCACAGTCGACGGCAGAGGCCACCGGGCTCCAGCATCGGTAGCGGCGCGCCTCAGACGCCTGCCGAACTCGACGCGTACCCGTGGCAGGCCGCCCTCGACGCACTCCCCACCTGACTCCGCTCGCCAGGACCCAGGACGGGCCCCGGGGGATGCCGGAGGGGTCACCCGCATGGCAGCTTTACCGCGCGGCTACCTGCGGAGCGGAGGCACACTGAGCCTACGGATGCCCGGGAGTCCGGGTGCCACGCCCTCCCGGCAGGACGGGCCACGATAGCGGTCAGCACCTGGCGTGCTGGCCGCTCACGTGTCGCCCGAGTCGGTCGGTGGTGAGTTCGGCGCGCCGGGTTTCGGTGGTGGACAGCCGGACCCCGGGCTTCCCTCGGAGCCGCTGTGCGGTTTTAGTACTGCTCGGTTTCGATGAACCCGGTGTCGTCGGTGCCGTAGGCGGTGGTGGTGGGGTCGAATCCGGGCGGGCTGTCTTTGAAGGCCAGGCCCATGCCGGCCAGTTTCGCTTTGACCTCGTCGATCGATTTCGATCCGAAGTTGCGGATGTCGAGCAGGTCGGCCTCGCTGCGGCCTACGAGTTCGCCGATGGAGTGGATGCCTTCGCGTTTGAGGCAGTTGTAGGAGCGGACGGTGAGTATGTCGATGACGGGCAGCGACGTCTGTCGGTGAGTTCCAGCAACGACTGGGTGGGGTCGGCGTCTGGAATGTCGATGAGTTTCAGCAACACCGCCGGGGCTGCGGTCAGTCTCTCTTCCCAGCGAAGTTGGTCGCCGCAGATGCCGCTGACCTCGGTGGACTGGATTGGCTGAGACAGCCGTCACGGACAGGGATACCCCGCTCGCTGGACGCCCCGGCGGCGACGGCGAGCTATTCCGCCGTGTCAGCCGAAAGCTCCCGGACAAAGTCAGCCTGCTCGTCGGCCATCCAGCATTCGGTGGCCAGGCGGGCCACGGTCATGCAGGCATGAGTGTGACCCGCCGCGCCGTCTGCTGGTCGCAGCCGTGTCCTTCAGGGTTTCCGAGCTGGAGCCTCAGCTCGCCCGGGCTTACAGCCCCCGATCCTGCTGCTCGAAGTGCTCATAGAGTGTCGGCACTGCCCAGAAGATTGTGGCAAGCAGCCAGCCGAAGGCGACGAGACTGCCGATGTCCTGCGCCCCGGACATGTTCGTCGACGATACCTCGGTGTGCCGGCGCATCACCGCGAAGAACATAAACAGGAATGGCAGCACCAGTGCGGTGCCGCTGCCGCCAAGGAACAACGTCCACCCGCGGGCTGTTCGGATGGGGTGCTTCGCGATGTAGCCGATGATGCTCACAGCCATCACGATGACCGCTAGGGCGCCGAACGCCAGGCCCAGTACCAAGAAGGTCACGATGCTCTCGACCACCAGGTAAGTGACGCCCATCGCCGCGAAGCCGACGATTGCAGCACTGTGTCCCTCGCTCATGATTCCCCCTAGGCTGGCCAGCAGGATGTCAGGCACCAGCATGTGCCACGCCAGCATGCCACTGCCAGGTATTGTCCGGAAGTATCCGGGTAACCTCGGACAGCGGTAATACTCTCTCCCCCCACCGACACGCGCCCCGGGCGTCAACGCCAGCACGGGGCTGACGACGATCCGTCATGTGACTTGGCTCGGCTAGCAGTTCGACACTGCGAACCGGGCCCGGTGGCGCCCCGTTGGAATCCACGTCTCCACGCGGGGGCCTGACGTCCCACCAACCATCCGCTTTGCACCTCCTTTGCCGGTTTCGCCGCGTAGCGGCGTCGTTCACCGCGAAGCGGTGAGCTCCTGATGATCTGCGGGCATTTGGCGGTGGTGGTTCGGCTTGGTGATGTCAGTGCTGTGGGTGTGGGGTTTATGCTGTTCAGCGTGTTGTGGTCGGGGATTCGAGTAGTGACACGTATGCCGATCTGGTGCTGACGTTTTTGGTGATGATGTAGGTCGGTTGGGTGCCTTTCGGTACAGCATGGGGCGTGTTGACGCTGGTCATCCCTGAAGGGGCAGGGCCCGGACGGCTGACAGTGCCTTGTCTACGCCCCAGACTGCCGCCTTACCGAGCAGCCCTGGCGTCAGGCCGTCCGGATCCGGTCTCGCACCTCCGGCCGCACCTTGAACCCGGCCGCCTTGTACGTGGCGACGCCGCCGACGTTGGAACTCGGCGTGCACACACGTACGCTCGACGAGCCCATCTCCCGCAGCGCGGCCGCCCCGGCCACGGTGATCGCCCGGCCGTAGCCGCGACCACGGTGGTTTTCGTGGACGCCCATTGGCTCGACTAGCCCCGGCTTCTCCGGGCCGGCCGACCACACCGTCACCACCGCCGCCACGCTGCCCTGGTCGTCATAGGCGCCCAGGCAGCGGGCGTCGGCGTAGAACGGGCCCGCCGACATCGCGTGCCAGTACTCGCGCGTAGGCCGCGAGGTGTTGAACGCCGACCGCAGGACGTCGGCGAAGTCCTGTGCCTGCTCCGGGCCGATCGACTTGATCCGCACGCCGGGGTCCTCCACCGGCTCGGTGAGGTCGCGGAAGAGCGGCGTCCACGGCTCGTCGACGCCCCAGCCCTCTTTGCTCAGCAGGTCGTGGAGCAGCAGGCCCAGCGGCGCCTCGATGGACACCGCTCCTTCCGGCAGCACGCCGCGCTCAGGCAGCGAGAAGTCCTTGACGAGCCGCCGCGCCAAGTCCTCATCCTGGAAAGCGTCCGGAGCGACCGTCATCCGCACCAGCGTCGGCGAGTCGAGCATCCCGACCGCGAGAATCCGCGACCGAGTTCGGCGAGGTCGCGGGCGGAGACCGCCCGGGCCCCGGCGTGCTCGGCCGCGTCGAAGTACGCCACCCACTCGGGGACATCGTCGCCGAGCCCGTCCGCCAGGAGCTTGTCGGCGTCGCCGAGGTGCCGGTCGGCCTGGCGCTCGTCGCCGAGGGCTGCGTGTACCCGCCCGGTCTGCGAGGCGACCAGCGCCTTCGTCGCGGGCAGCGCGGCCTTCTCGACGCTTGCACCCGAGGCTCCGTGGGCGATGCGGCTGGTCACCAACCGGCTGTCGGTCGGCCCGCCGTCCTACGCGACGGTGACGCTTGACGCGACCACGCAGACCGCCCGCTACACCGACACCGTCGGCCAGCCGGTAGATCGCGGAACGCGGGTGGTCACCGGCGGACCGGTGGCCACCCGCGTGACCCGCGAGGCGCTCTGGCTACGCCTTGAAGACGCCCCGGTTGCAGCGCAGCGCCGCCACGACGACGGCGATGATGACCGCCGTGATGACGGCCGTCCCCACGACCGAGCCGGTGGCGGCGAAGATGCCACCGAAGCCGGCCACGCCCAGCGCCGCACCCACCGCGAGGGCCGTCTCCTGGAGGGCCGCGGCGCGCGCGACGTCCTTCGGCGGGACGCTGCCCAGCAGGTAGGCGTCGCCGGAGGCCATGGAGACGCCGACGCCGAGGCCGATCAGGAAGCTGGCGGGCCACAGGCCGACGAAGGCGGCCACGATGAGGCCGACGGCGCAGGTGGCCAGGCTGACTTGGAGCATGTGCACCGCGGTGAAGCGGGCCTGGACCTTGTGGAACGCGAACCCGCCGAGGGAGACACACAGGGCCAGGACCGAAACCGGCAGGATCGACAGGATCGAGTCGGCCTCCGCGCTGAACAGGAAGACCGATCCCGTGTAGCTGGCGGAACTCACGACGAGCGCGAGGGAGGGCGCGCCGAGCCGGGAGAAGCTGAGCATTCGTACGTCGATGAGCGGGTCGCGCGAGCGGAGCTGCCGCGTGCAGAAGACCGCCAGGACCAGGCAGCCCGCGACCGTCGCGAGGAGGCGCCCGAACGCGGTGCCGTGGCTCTGCAGTCCGGCCACGAAGAGTCCGAAGCCCACGAAGGCGAGGGCGGAGGAGGCGACGTCGACCTTGGTCGACGAGGCCTGCCCCAGGGTGATGCCGCGCAGCAGCGCGGTGGCGAGCACCCCGCACACCAGGGCGACGGCGGCGGGCAGCCAGAAGAGCATCGTGTAGGCGTCCATGCCGACGAACGCCCGGCCGATCAGGGGTCCTGTACCGGCTCCGATGGCGTACGTGGTGATCCACAGGGAGTAGCCGAGGGTGCGCTCCGACGTCTCGGGCAGTCCGCCGATGACCGAGGCGACGCTGGAGACGATCAGCGCGTAGCCGAAGCCTTGGATGAACCGGCTCGCCGTCCACGTCGTCGCCGAGTCCAGCAGTGCGGGACTCGCCCCCGCGAGAGCGAAGACGAAGAGGCCGGTCGCCAGCGTCACGCCGGGACCCAGGCGTGCGCCCAGACGCGAGCCGAGGACGACGCTGGAGGCGAGGGCGATCGTGTACCCGTCGATGAACCACAGGCGCCATGAGTCGGTCAGGACTGGCAGGTCGTAGGCGATGGAGTTGAACAGCGTGGAGTCCACACCGCCCAGGAACATGGGGACCAGCAGCAGCGGGAAGAGGACCTTCTTCGACACGGCGGTGGACCGCGCTGGAGCAAGGACAGTTCCGGTCATGGCAGACCTCGTCTCAGTTGGCTTTCTTCGGCGAGCGCAGCAGGAGGAGGCTCCTTGCGACGACGCCCGGCAGGACTGCTAAATCCGCAGTCGGTCTTCTCTCTCCGAGCCCGGTGGGACGTGCGTGCGCTGCGCGGTGGGCGGCAGGGCACTCAGGGCTGGTTTTCGAGGGCGCCATGAAGTCTCCGAGTCGGGAGGTGAACCATCTAAGGCGGTTCTACCATTCCGTGATGCTTCCGGCAACCGGCCAAGCCGGTTCCACGCTCCTGCCTGGGGCGCCGCGCGAGTAACGTGTCGGAGGCCGACCCTGCGACGGACCGGCGGCCGGAACTACGCGAGCCGGGCCCCGGCCCGTGCGGCGCCGGGAGAGGGGGCGCGGACACGGCCGGGGCCAGCACGGCCTCACCTGTACGGCGACGGGCGCGGGTGCCCTACATGCCTCGCGGGGAGGGGAATTCGCGGTTGCTGAGGTACTGCGGACGCGGCGCGTCCGCGGCGTAGGGCGCCCCCAGTGTGTTCTCCACGCTGTTGTAGACGATGAAGATGTTCGAGCGTGCGAACGGCGAGAGGTTTCCGTTGGAGCCGTGCAGCAGGTTGGAGTCGAACATCACCGCGGAGCCGGCGGGACCCGTGATCTGTTCGATCCCGTGCTCCTCCGCCATGCGCGTCAGGTGCTTGCGATCCGGGGAGCCGACGCTGGGGGCGGCCACGCGGAGCGACTCCTTGTGGTAGTTCTGCGGGGTGGCCCCGACCGTGGGGACGAACGTCTTGTGGGTGCCGGGCATGACCATGAGCGGGCCGTTGAACGGGTGGTTCTCGGTGAGGGAGATCGAGACGCTGAACGCGCGCGGCCGGGGCATGCCGTCCTCGGAGTGCCAGGTCTCGAAGTCGGAGTGCCAGTGGAACGGGGCGCCGCCGAACCCTGGCTTGTAGTTGACCCGGCTCTGGTGGATGTAGACCTCGGAGTCGAGCACCTGGCGGGCGATGTCCATGAGCCTGGGCGACCGGAGCAGCTCGGCGAAGATCTCGCTGACCTTCTCGACCTCGAAGACGGAACGGACCTCGTCGGACTCCGGTTCCAGGATGACGCGCTCGCTCGCGAGCAGTGCCGGGTCCTCACCGAGGCGCCGGAGTTCGGAGAGGTAGAGGTCCACCTCCTGCGCGGAGAGCAGGTCGTCGAGGACCAGGTAGCCGTTGGAGTCGTACTGCTTGAGCTGCTCGCCGTCGAGCGGGCCCGGAGCCTCTCCCCACACCGACGGGTCCGTCCGCGGCTTGGGAACGGCCTCACCGAGGACCCGGGTCGGATACAGGTCGGGACGCTGAGCGACAGTCATGTGCTGTTCTCCTTTTCAGGGGAGCGGCGGCTTTTTCTGCCCGTACAGGAGCGCAATTCATCGGCTTGCAGGGCGCGGGGCCGGAATTCCAAGGCCTTTCTTTCTCGCGGCTCATTGGTTCGTTCTCCGGTCCTTTCGATACTGCAAGCTCTCAGAGAGTAAAGAAAAGGGTCTACGAGTGTCCTGAATCGTCCTTGGCCTAATCAGGACCGCGAAGTGCACCGTCCGCCCACGGAGACGCCGACGCGGAGTGCCGTGCCCTCCAGCAGCGCGGAACCGCCTGGATCGGTTCTCTTGCTTGTCCTCGACATGGTAACCGGCTAAGGTGGTTCCATGTCCGTCAAGCGTTTCCCCGAGTTCCGTCTTGGCAAGGTGCTGGCGACCAGCTTCACGGCGACCCTCACAGAACGCTGCGGTGAACCCGTCGAACGCGTTCCCGTCCCCGAGCGGCTGGTCGACTGGTTGGCGGTCAACGGGCTCAAGGTCGACTCGTGCAGCGATTCCCAGCTGGAGCATGCTCGTCAACTGCGTGAAGCGATCCACGAAGCCGCTACCGCCGTCGCGACGCAGATCCCCCCTCCCGCCGCGGCCATCCAGGTCATCAATGACTGCAGTACGGGCGGCCAGGCCTCGGCGATCCTTTCGCCCCAGGGCGAACACGAGTGGCACCTGGGTTCCGCCTCCGTCGGGGACGCTCTCAGCGTGATCGCCGCCGACGCGGTCGACATCATCTCGGGCGCGCGCGAGGGGAGGATGGCGTTGTGCGCGTCCCCCACGTGTCGGGCCGCCTTCTTCGACACCAGCCGGGGCGCCACACGCAGATGGTGCGAGATGAACACCTGCGGGAACCGCGAAAAGAAGGCGCGCTACCTCGCCAACAAGCGCTAGGACTCGAGCCGCGCCGGCTGAAGCCGCACCGTACGCGGTTCTACGCCGACGCCCCAGCCTCCTGGCCGTTCCTCCCCGTCAGGGAGGCGCCCGACCTAGTCGCACGGTGGATGGAGCGCCTCGTGTTCGACCGTCGCGAGCAGGTAGCCGCGCCGTCGTCGCTCATCGCGACCGCATCCAACGCCAGCACTTGCCTGGTGCGTTGGAAGCGGCTCGCGCCGCGGAGTGCTGCTCGCAAGTTCGGAATGCTGTCGCTCGACAACCGTCGGGCGCTGTTGACGACGACAGCAGGGCGTCGTTGCCACCAGGCTCCCGCGCCCCCTCGTCCCGCCACCGCACGCAGATGCAGAGAGGGAAGCACATGCTGGACGTTCTCAGGATCGACGCCACGGCGGAAATGGTCTACCGCGAGATGCTGGCGCATCCGCAGGAGGGCGTGGCCGAGCTGGTGCGCAGGCTCGAACTGACCGAGCAGGAAGTACGGGCGGCACTCGACACCCTCGGCGAGCTGGCCCTGGTGCGCCACTCCCTCGAAGACCCCCAGAGCTTCCACGTCGTGGAACCTCACCTCGCCGCGGAGATCCTGCTCGCCAAGGAACGGGCCGAACTCGCGGCGCAGCAGCAGCGCGTGCAGGAGGTCCAGGCCGCCGCCCTACAGCTCAAGTCGGAGTTCACCCATGGGAGCCCCGAGGACGAGGTGCACCGCCTGACCGGGGTCGACTCCGTACGCGACTACCTGGCGGCGCTGCACGACAAGGTCCAGGACGAGCTGCTGACCTTCGCCCCGGGCGGAGCGCAGACGGAGGCCAACCTGCGCAGCTCACGCCCGATCGCGGACGCCCTGCTCGCGCGAGGGGTGCGGATGCGCACGGTGTACTTGGACAGCGTCCGCAACGATCCCCTCACGGTCGCGCACGCGGACTGGCTCGCCGAACGCGGCGGCCGCATACGCACCGCGCCCTCGCTGCCGAACCGCCTGATCATCTGCGACAAAAAGATCGCCATCGTCGCCGTCGACGCAGACGACACCTCGGCCGGGGCGGTGGTCCTCCGGACGGCTGGAGTAGTGTCGTCCCTGTACGCCCTCTTCGAGAATATTTGGCAGGCCGCCCACCCCATAGGGGAGAGCACTCAGTTGAGTGACGAACAGGGCCTCAGTCCGCAACAACTGGAAGCCCTGAGGCTGTTGTCCCTCGGGCACACCGACGACTACGTTGCGGCGCGGCTGGGCGTGTCAGGCCGGACGGCACGCCGGATCGCCACGAAGCTCATGGGCCACCTCGGCGCGCGAAGCCGGTTCCAGGCCGGCCTGCACGCGGCTGCTATGGGCCTCATCCGGCCGTGACGGCCCGTACGTCGCCGATCGACAAGCAGTCGAAAGGGAATGACCATTCGGACAGGACACCCCACTCATGTACCTCGTACAGCTCACCCTCGCACCCTCGGGCGATGCCCACCCGCCCGCTGAGCTCAAGCAGGCGCTCCACGACGCGGCGCCGGACGTCGTCGAGCACGTCAGCGTTCACACACAGACGCGGCCCTACCTTGTCGTCAGCCTCTTCCTCCGCGCCGCCTCCCTGGACGAGGCCGAGAGGGCGGCGAAGCGGATCTGGCAGCATGCAACCACCAGCTGCAGTCCTCTGGCCGCCTGGTCCCTGCGGCGGGCCGAAGTACCCCTCCACCCCTACGACGTGGAGTGAGCCCGACTCCTCCCGACGCCCGTGCCACGCGCCGCTGCTGCCGTGCCCGGGCGGTGCGTGGGACCTGCATGCACATTTTTGCGTGTCCCAAACGGTCCAGCCTGGAGAATGTCCTGATCGCCGTGGCCCTTTGGCTGGATGACTAATCCGACCGCAGTCCTGAACAGGTCAGGACCCATTCAGGCCAACCGTTCGTCCTTCCCTCGCCGCTGCGAACATCGCAGACTCGTTATCGCCGAACAGCAAACCAGCGAGAGGCGAGTCATGAAAGAGCGAATGTTCATCTCCGATAGCTCACCGGTGAGGAAGGGAATTCCTTGCCTCTCACCCGAAGACGACGGCGGGTGGCAGTGACGGTATGACGACCTCGAAGAACAGTGTCCAGGGAAATTCGATGGCGGATCTCGCCGAGGAGTACGGCACCCCGCTGTTCGTTTACGACGCGGACGTCCTCGCGAACACGTACCGCACGTTGCGCGGCCTGCTCCCCGCCGGCGCCGACATCTTCTACTCGCTCAAGGCGAACCCGAACATCAGCGTCTGCGCCCTGCTGAACTCGTTCGGTACGGGAGCCGAGGTCTCCTCCTACGCCGAACTGGCCACCGCCCTGCGGGCGGGAGTCGACCCTGGCGACATTATCTTCCTCGGCCCCGGCAAGGACGAGAGGGAGCTCACCGCGTGCGTCGAAGCCGACATTCACGCGATCGTCTGCGAGTCACTGGACGAACTCGACCTGCTCGACTCGCTGTTGGCAGCGGCAAAACGTGACGACTTCCCGGTACTCCTCCGGGTGAACCCGGCCTTCGACAGCAAGGGGTCCGGACTGGCCATGGGCGGTAAGCCCCGGCAGTTCGGCATCGATGAAGCCGAACTGCGCGGTTCCAAGCACCGCCTCGCGGCCCTCCGTAACGTCCGAGTGAAGGGCGTGCACGCGTACATGGGGACGCGGTTTCTTAACCACGAGGACGTCGTCGAGAACACCCGGCGCATCCTCGCCACCGCGGAGGACCTGGCCGGACAGCTCGGTTTCCCCCTGGAGACCGTCGACTTCGGCGGCGGACTCGGCGTCGCCTACTTCGACAACGAGAAGGACCTGGACCTCGATGCGCTGGGCGCCGGCCTCGCGGAGGTCATCACTCCCTTCTCGGTGCGCAACCCAGACTGCCGGATGATCATGGAACTGGGCCGCTTCCTCACCGCCACGGCCGGTACGTACGTCGTCCGCGCCCGCTACGTGAAGGAGTCCATGGGGGAGAGCTTCGTGGTGGCCGACGGCGGCACGAACCACCACATGGCGGCCGTCGGCGTTGGCAGCTTCGTCAAGCGCAATTTCCCGGTCCGCCACCTGGAGGACCGGGCCGCGGGAGCCTCGCGCTCCTACAGCGTGACCGGGCCCCTGTGCACGCCCAACGACGTGGTGGCCAAGAAGGTCCACCTGCCGGAAGTGCGACCGGGAGACCTGCTCGCGGTGGAGCGGTCCGGAGCCTACGGGCCGACCGCCTCGCCCGGCCTCTTCCTGAGCCACGGCTTCCCGGCCGAGGTGCTCGTCCACGGCGGGCGCGCCCACCTCATCCGGGAGCGCGACACGACGGAGGACCTGCTAGCGAAGCAGCACCTCGTCGATCTCCGCGCCGCGTCCGCCTGAACACGTGATCCGTACGGACACCTGATCCGAATGAGAACCGCAGCGAAGCAAGCTGCGCGAGTCGGACTGGACGTACTCGACCGCTCCGAACTCCGCCGCCTCATCGAACGACCCTGGTTCTTGCGCTTCAGTTTCGCACCGGAGGAAATAGCCCACGCCGAGACCCTCGGCGAAGACCGCCGCCTGGAATTCCTGGCCGGCCGGTTCGCCGCCAAAGAGGCCCTCCTCAAAGTCCTGGGAATCGGATTCCTCCAAGGTGTGACGCCACGGGAGATTTGCGTGGAGCACACCACGCACGGCGCCCCTGTCGTCCACCTCCGCGGACGAGCCGCGCAACTGCCCCCGTCATCCGTCTCAGTCTCCATCACTCATAAGCAGAACGTCGTGGCCGCCGTCGCCATCAGCCTCCCCGAGGCCCTTGGTACGACCGCCGACGACCCCACCGGCGAAGCCGCCGGAAACGGACGAACCGAACCCACCGCACCGAAGGAGCTTGACGCCTTGCCGCCGCCGAACACTCCCGCGACCGCGACCATCGGGACCAGTACCCGCGACGAGCGAGAAGCGCAGACCACCGCCTTCCTCCGCGTACGCGTCGGCCAGGAAGAGGCTCACTACGGGGGCAACCTCGTCGACGGTGCGCGCATCCTGCGTCTGTTCGGCGACCTCGTCACCGAGATCACCGTCCGCACGGACGGCGACGAAGGACTGCTGGCCCAGTACAGCGACATCCGCTTCACCGCACCCGTGAGGCCTGGCGACTACATCGAGGCGCGCGCACGGCTGGTGCGCCAGACTCGACTGCGCCGCGTGGTCGAGCTGGAGGCGCACAAGGTCATCCGCGCCAGCCCCGAAGAGGCCGACAGCGCCGGCGAGGTCCTCGACGAGCCTCAACTCGTGTGCACTGCGACCGCCATCACCGTTGTACCCCACCGCCGGGCGCACACGTCGACCGCCCGCACCTCCACGGCCGAGGAGGCCTGATGCCCCGCACTCCGCAGCTCCTGCACGAGATACTGGACCAAGCCGCCGACCGCGATCCGGATTCGACCGCACTGAGTTCGCGCGATCGCGCCCTCACTTACCGGGAACTCGCCACCGCCACCACCGCCATGGCCGCCCGCCTGCGACGCGAGGGCCTGCGGCGCGGCGACCGGATCATCGTCACCGCCTCCGACGGCATCGGCATCGCCATCATGGTCTACGCCGCCTCGCGCGTCGGCGCCGTCTTCAGCGTGCTCCACGAGCAAGTACGCGGCGGGCCGCTGGAACACGTCCTGCGCGACTGCGAGCCCGCGCTGCTGGTCTCCGACGACCTCGACGCCGGACGGACCGCCGCCGAGCACGGCATCCGCTCCCTCGTGCTCGACGAGCTCGTGCGCACGGCACTCGAGGCGGACACCGCCGAGGCCGCTACCCCCGCCGGCCCGAACGCTCTAAGCGTGGACCCCGTCAGCCTGATCTACACCTCGGGCACCACCTCCCTGCCCAAGGCCGTGGTCAGCACCCACCAGCAGGTGCTATTCGCCGTCATCGCTATCCAGGAGTGCCTGGAGTACCGCAGCGACGACGTCGTCTACTGCCCGCTCCCGCTCTCCTTCGACTACGGCCTCTACCAGGTCTACCTCGCGGCCCTCAGCGGCGCCCGGCTCCATCTGGCCACGGTCGCCGAGGTCGGCCCCCCGCTGCTGCGCAGCCTGGAAAAGGCGGGCGCCACCGTCCTGCCCTCCATGCCTTCCGTCTCGGACCGACTCGCCTGGCTGCTCGGCCGCAGCAGTGGCGGGCCGGGCCGCCTTCGCCTGCTCACCAACACTGGTGCGGCGCTCTCCGAGCCCACCATGACCGCGCTGCGCGCCGCCCTGCCCCACCTGCGAATCCAGGTGATGTACGGCCTCACCGAGTGCAAGCGCACGGCGATCATGCCCCCCGATGGGGACCTGGACCACCCGGGCTCCTGCGGGCTGCCGCTGCCGGGCACCGAGGTCTTCATCGTCGACGACGACGGAGACCGGCTGCCCGCGGGAGAGATCGGCCAGATCGTCGTGCGCGGCCCCAACGTCATGGCTGGGTACTGGCGCCGCCCCGAGCTGACCGCCGAGCGCTTCCCGCGCACGGAGGGGCTGTTCCCCGAGCTGCGCACCGGCGACTACGGCTGGCAGGACAAGGACGGCTACCTCTACTTCTCCGGCCGCAGGGACGACCTCTACAAGGAGCGCGGGTTCCGCCTGAGCACCACCGAGGTCGAGGCCGCCGCGACCCGGGTCGACGGAGTGACCTCTGCCGCCGTACTGCCTCCCGAGGGCAAGCGGACCGCGCTCCTCGCCGTCGTCGCGGACGTCACCGCCGACCAGGTACGCGAGGGCATGCGGGACCACATCGAACCCTTCAAGATCCCGCGCCGCTGCGTCCGCCTCGACGCCCTGCCCACCAACGGCAACGGCAAGGTCGACCGCAAGAAGCTGGCCGCCCTGATCGAACAGGACCCGCCCGCCTCGGTCACCACAGAGGCCCTCCAAGCGCGCCTGGCCCACTGACCCTCGCACGCCCCACCAGAGCAACGCCCGAGAACGACAACCACCCGATACACGTGAGGAACTGACCATGGACCGCCAGCACGTCGTCACCGCCCTCGAGAACGCCCTCACCGACGTCCTGGAGCGCCCCGTCACCGGTCTCACCGGCGACGTGAAGCTCTTCGCCGACCTGCACCTGGACTCCACCACCATGCTCGAGATGCTCATGTTCCTCGAGGACTCCATCGGCCTGGTCGTCGACCCGGAGGAGCTGGACGCGGACGACTTCGTCTCCGTGGACACCTTCACCGACTTCGTCCTCGCCACACAAGGCGAGCAGGTCGCGGCATGACGCTCACCCAACCCGACCTCAGCGTCTTCACGACCCTGGAGTCCGAGGTACGCAGCTACTGCCGTAGCTGGCCCACCGTGTTCAACCGCGCGCAGGGTAGCCGGATGTACGACGAGGACGGGCACGAGTACCTCGACTTCTTCGCCGGGGCCGGTTCCCTCAACTACGGCCACAACAATCCCGTGCTCAAGCGCACCCTGCTCGACTACCTGGAGCACGACGGCGTCACCCACGGCCTGGACATGTCCACCACGGCCAAGCGCGCGTTCCTCGAGTACTTCCAGAACACGGTGCTACGCCCCCGGGACCTGCCCTACAAGGTCATGTTCCCGGGCCCGACGGGCACCAACGCCGTCGAGGCCGCCCTCAAGCTGGCCCGCAAGGTCAAGGGCCGCGAGTCGATCGTGTCGTTCACGAACGCCTTCCACGGCATGTCGCTCGGCTCACTCGCCGTGACCGGCAACACGTTCAAGCGGGCCGGCGCCGGCATCCCGCTGGTGCACGGCACCCCCATGCCGTTCGACAACTACCTGGACGGGCAGACCCCGGACTTCATCTGGTTCGAGCGGCTCCTGGAGGACCAGGGCTCGGGCCTGAACCGGCCTGCCGCCGTCATCGTCGAGACGGTCCAGGGCGAGGGCGGCATCAACGTCGCCCGCGCCGAGTGGCTGCAAGCCCTCGCCCGGCTCTGCCGCCAGCACGACATGCTGCTGATTGTCGACGACATCCAGATGGGCTGCGGCCGCACTGGCGCCTTCTTCTCCTTCGAGGAGGCGGGCATCACGCCTGACGTCGTCACCTTGTCCAAGTCGATCAGCGGCTACGGACTGCCCATGTCGCTCTGCCTGTTCAAGCCGGAGCTCGACGTGTGGGAGCCGGGCGAGCACAACGGCACCTTCCGCGGCAACAACCCGGCCTTCGTCACCGCGACCGCCGCCCTCAACACCTACTGGAGCGACGACACGCTGGAGCGGCAGACTCTCGCGCACGCCCAGACCATCGAGGCCGCGCTCCACGACACCGCCGCACACCACAGCGGATCGGCCTACCGCGGCCGTGGGATGGCCTGGGGCCTGGAGCTCGCCGACCCTCGGCACGCGGGGCGCGCCTCACGCCGCGCCTTCGAACTCGGGCTCCTCGTGGAGACCTCCGGGGCCCACGACGAGGTCTTGAAGCTGCTGCCCCCGCTCACCATCACCACCGACGACCTCGACGAGGGACTGCGCACCGTGCAGCGCGCGGTCTACGAAACGGCGTGACCACGCCCGCCACCGACATGAGAGACACCCGAAAGAAAGGCCCCGACCCGACATGACGATCACCATGCCCACTCCCGCCGCCACGGAGCCGAACACTGCCGGGAAGAAGCGGGCCGTCTTCCGCGCACCGATCCCACAGGACGGACCCGCCGTGTGGAAGATGGTCGAGGACACTCCCGGCCTGGACTCCAACAGCCTCTACTACTACTCACTGTGGTTCCGGGACTTCGCCGACGGCTCGCTGGTCGCGACCGTGGACGACGAACTCGTCGGCTTCCTCACGGGCTACCGCCGCCCCGAGGAGCCCGAGACCTACTTCGTGTGGCAGACCGCCGTCAACCCGCGCCACGGCATCCCGTTTCTCGGCGTCAAGCTCTTCCAGGAGGCGGCCGACCAGCAGGTTGCCAACGGCGCCCGGTACGTCGAGGCCACTGTCTCCGCCGAGAACAAGGCGATCATCATGGTGCTGAAGCAGTACGCGAAGAAGCACTCGGCCCCCGTCGAGACCCGCGTGCTCTTCCCCAGCTCCCTCTTCGCCGAAAGCGAGGGCCACCACGACGAGGTCCTGTACCGCATCGGCCCGCTGACCGCCGGCTGAACCGTGCCGCCCGTCACTGGTCCGAGCAGCACCGCATCCGACGACTGGGAGCCGACCGCCATGGCCACGCAACCCACGACACTGCACCTCGACATCAGCAACGCCCACTTCCGCATGGACTCCGAGGACGTGCGGAAGGCACGAGACACTCACTGGTACGCACGTACGGACTGGGGCATCGCCGTCCTGCGCTACGAGGACAGCAGCGCCCTCCTGAAGAGCCCCCTGTTGACGCAAGGATCGGCCAAGTGGCCCGCCCAGCACGGGGTCGTCGAAGGACACTTCGACGAGTGGTGGCAGAAGACCCTGCTGGTGCTGGAGGGCGGCGAGCACACCAGAATTCGCCGCCTGGTGAACCCCGCCTTCTCGCCGCGCCGGATAGCGCCCCTGCACGCGAAATTCCAGGCCCTGGCGGCCAGCCTGGTGGATGAGTGGATCGAGGACGGGCGCACCGAGTTCGCAAGCCGGTTCGCCGCACCGTACGCGACCAGGATTCTGTGCGTGATGCTGGGCATCAACGAGAACGACTGGAAGAAGATCCACGAACTCGCCTCTACCATCGGCCTCGGCCTCGGCATCACCATCCAGGAGAACATCGCCCGGATCGACCAGGCCATCGTCGAGCTAACCGAGTACGCCGAGTCCCTGGTCCGCAGCCGCAGGGAGTCCCCCAAGGGCGACATCCTGAGCACCCTCGTGGAGACGAGAGACGAGGACGCGGGCAAGCTTTCCGACAAGGAGCTCATCAACCTCATCATCCTGTTGATCTTCGCGGGCATCGACACGACCCGGAACCAACTGGCCCTGAGCGTCGAAGCGTTCTCCAAGCATCCCGACCAGTGGGAGAAGCTGGCATCGGACCCCGAGCGCTACTCCGCCGCGGCGGTCGAGGAGGCGCTGCGCGTCAACCCGATCGGCCGCTGGATCTCGCGCGAAGCGGCGGAGACGTTCCAGTACAAGGAGCGCACGATCGAGAAGGGGACCACGCTCCACCTCTTCACCATGACGTCGGCCACTGACCCGGCCGCGTTCGACGACCCCGACCGCATCGACCTCGACGCCGAGCGCTCCCCGCACTTCGCGTTCGGCGGCGGACTGCACCACTGCCTGGGGCACTTCGTCGCCCGTGCGGACATCGGCGTGGCCCTCTCGACGCTGGCCACGCGACTGACCGACCTGCGCGTGGAGGAGGACGCCGAGTGGCTACCCGACTCCGGCAACACGGGGGCGGTCGCGCTGCCCATCACGTTCACCTCGCGTTCCTGAACCGCGCTTCCGATCGGAGGAGACCATGAAGATCACCGTTGACGAGGTCAAGTGCCAGAACCACGGCCTGTGCGCCATCTCGGCGCCGGACCACTTCGAGCTCGACGCCGACGGGACGCTGACGTACCAGGAGACGTTCGACGAGGAGAACCTCGACGCGATCGAGGACGCCATCGACTCGTGCCCCTTGCAGGCGATCGTCATGGACCGTGACGCCACATGACTGGCGCAGCGCCGCGCATCGGCATCGTCGGCTCCGGCATAGCCGGCCTGCAGGCAGCCCAATCGGTCCTCACTTGCGACACCGGGGCCAAGATCACCGTCTTCGGGGACGAGACCCACCGCACGTACAACCGGCCGGGACTCACGAAGAAGCGGTACCCGCCGTCGGCCGACCTCAAGGCGGCCATCACCGAGGACCTGAGAGTCAGGGGGGCCGAGACCAGCGCGCTCGACTGGCACCTCGGCACCCGCGTCGAGACGGCGGACCTGCGCGGCAGAGTCCTGCACCTGAGCACCGGCGGAACGTTCGCCTACGACGGCCTGGTAGTCGCCTCGGGAGTACGCCCGCGGACCGCCGCCGGCGACGACGAGGAGTGCGCCTCGCACACGCACAAGACGCTGCGCGGCCTGGACGACGCGCACTCCATCCACCAGGAGCTCCATAAAAGAGAACTGGTGACGATTGCGGGCGCCGGGTTCGTCGCGTGCGAACTGGCCTCGTTGGCCAAGGAGTACGGCTGCGACGTGGTCATGCTCGAAGCGATGAGGCACGGGCCCTTCGAGAGCATCCTGGGCAAGGACGTCGCGCGAGCGCTCGGACGGTGGGTCACCGCGAACGGCGTCACCCTGCTCACGGGCGAGGCCGCGAAGGAGCTCCTCTGCGACCGCTCGGGAAGGCTGTCCGGAGGCGGACACTCGGCGCCGCCCCTCTGGGCGGCGTCCGAACGACCGCTCTTCATCGAGGCCATCGGCAGCGTTCCCAACGTGGAATGGCTGGACGGGAACGGCCTGGACCTGTCTGACGGAGTACAGGTCGACGAATACATGCGCGTACTGGGGTGCGAGGGCGTTTTCGCGGCCGGTGACATCGCCCGCTATCCCGACCCGTGGGGCGCGGAAAACCTGACCCGCATGGAATTCTGGAAAAATGCGATTGACACCGGCAATATCGCCGGGAAGGCGCTAGCGTCGTCTCTGGGATACGGATCGAAGATGTCCCGGATCGCATACTTCCCCAGCATGGCCACCGAAATATTCGGACTTCGCATCCAGATCGCGGGGAACCCCAGGAACGCGAACTCCATGGAGATCGTTCACGGCGACCTCGAACGCCCCGGTGACGGAGTCCTCGTCACGTACCTGCGGGAGAGCGCGATCGTCGGAGCGGCCTACCTGGACAGAGGGGCCCGGTTCAACCGCCTCTACATCGAGCTCCTGAAGTCGCTGAAAACGCGCTAGCCCTATCGAGCTCACCTCATTTGTCACAGCACCAAGAATTCATGAACGATCAGGAGGAATATCATGCAGGTTCGTAGGATTTCGGAGATCGAAGGTACTGACCGCGATGTCACAGCGGCGAGCGGCGCGTGGCGCAGCAAGCGCATCCTGCTGGCTTCGGATGGATTCGGGTACTCAGTTTCCGAGACCGTCGTGTACGCCGGAACTGAGACCGACATCTGCTACGCGAACCACGTGGAAGCCGTCTTCTGCATCTCCGGGAAGATGATTCTGGTCGACCGCGACGAGAACGAGGAACACGTCATCACGCCCGGCACTCTCCACATCCTGGACGACGCCGACAACCACACGATCAAGCCGATCGAGGACAGCACGTTCCTGTGCATCTTCACCCCGGCCCTCACTGGCCGTGAGGACCACGACGAGAACGGGGTCTATCCGCTGCTGACGGACGAAGTGGTGGAGGCCAAGTAGGCCGCGCCGCATCCCCCGCGCATCCCCGGAGTCCCCGCCAGGCCAATGGGGGGGACTCGGCGTCACGGCGTCCGGGACGCCCCGGCGGCGGGTTACCCCAGGACGGGCCGGGTAGGTGCGCACGATTGGATCTGCCAGAAGGGAATCTACAGTGAAAGTCCTGTGGCTCACCGCCCACCCCGAACCCCGTTCCCTGAACGGCTCCTTGTACCGCGATGGTGTCCAACACCTCCTGGACCAAGGGCACGAGGTGCGCACCAGCGACCTGTACGCGATGAAGTTCGACCCGGTCGTCAGGGCCAGTGACTTCTCCCACCCCGACGGCGAGCGACTCGTCGTCGGCAGCGCGGCCCAGCAGGCCTTCGAACGGGGCGAGCTATCCCCTGACATCTCCGTCGAGCACGACAAGTTGTCCTGGGCGGACACGCTCGTCGTGCAGTTCCCCTTGTGGTGGTACGGGATGCCGGCCATCCTCAAGGGCTGGTTCGACCGCGTCTTCGTCGGCGGGTTCGCCTTCGGCGTCCGCGACGCCCGGGGGCGCCAAGTGCGCTACGGCGAGGGGGCGCTCGCGGGTAAGCGCGCGATGGTCGTCGTCAGTGCCGGTGCTCGGGAGGCGAGCCTCGGCCCCCGCGGCGTCAACGGTGAGCTCAACGACCTGCTCTTCCCTCTCCAGCACGGCACGCTGTGGTACGCGGGGATCGAGGTCCTGCCCCCGCTGCTCGTCCACGGAGCCGACCGCGTGGACGAGGTCGCGTACGCCTTCCACGCGAACGTCCTGCGCCAGCGTCTCGAGGACCTTCCGCACACCGGACCGCTGCCGTTCCGCCACCAGAACGGCGGCGACTACGACGAGAACCTGGTCCTGCGCCCCGAACTCAACCCGCACGCCACGGGGACCGCCGCCCACTACTGCACCGAGAGCTGACGACGAGGCCGTCCTCGTCAGTCGCCGTGGAAGAACAGGGCGAGCGCCTAGTGAGGATCGACCAGATCCTTCGCGGCTGGGCCAACTACTTCAAGCACGCCGTCGCCAAACACACATCCAACTCCTTGCGGTCGTTCGTGTGGTGGCGGTGGTCAACATGATCACGTATCGGCGACGCATGACGTGGACGGCTCTGCGCCGACAGTTCAAGGGCTCCATGGGCTGGCGGCAGATCGTTCTGGAAGGTGCCGGACTGTTCAACATCGCCTCGGTGACGGCTACGTCGGGCCGACCGCGAGAACGACAGAGCCCTGCCCCGGGCGGGGAGAGTAACGGCTCCCCGCCCGGGGCACCTGGCATTCATAGAGCCAAGACCATGAGACCCTGTTTCAAGGAAGATTGATGGTCTGGCGCATCTCCGCTACCTTAGGGCGTGTATGAAGTCGTGATCAATCTTGCCGATCCGGGTCCGCGTGGAAGGCGGATCCGGTAGGAAGTCGATCGTGACGCGTAGGCAACTCACCGACGAGCAGTGGACGTTGATTGAGCCGTACCTGCCGATAGGCGAGTACGATCCGTATCCCGAGCGGCTGCGGGATCAGTTCGAGGGTGTGATCTGGCGGTTCAGGGCGGGTGCCCAGTGGCGTGAGATGCCGGGCGAGTTCGGTCCCTGGCCGACCGTCTACGGACGCTTCCGGGTCTGGCGGAACGCCGGTGTCTTCACCGCCTTGCTGGAGGGGTTGATCGCCGAGGCCGCCCGCCAGGGCAAGGCGGACTTGTGGCGGCGTCGTTCACCGCGAAGCGGTGAACCTTTTGAGTGCGAAGCACTCAACTCCGCGCGGAGCGCGGTTCCTGAC